>NZ_LDES01000046.1 GCF_001015195.1 Sphingomonas sp. Y57
ATGAGTTCCGGGACGGACTCTCAGGTTTTGTCGTTTCGACCGATCCCCCCTACTACGACAACGTCCCTTACGCGGACTTGTCCGATTTCTTCTATGTCTGGCTGAGGAGGGGGTTGGCCTCCACCTATCCGGACCTGTTTTCAACCATGCTGGTTCCCAAGCAGGAGGAACTGGTGGCCGACTACAAGCGCCACGGTGGCAAGGATGAGGCGGACAGCTTCTTCCTTGAAGGCATGACCACCGTCATGCGCAACATGGCGACCCAGGGCCGGGCCGACGTGCCCGCCGCAATCTACTACGCCTTCCGGCAAGGCGAGGTCGATGAAAGCGGATTCTCGGTTAAGGGGTGGGCGACTTTCCTTCAGGCGATTGTTGACGCCGGCTATTCGATCGGTGCGACATGGCCAGTGCGGACTGAGCTTGTCGGCAACCTCAAGAAAAACAAGAACGCGCTCGCCACGTCTGTCGTGATGGCGTGTCGACCTCGCGCGGCGGATGCCGAGACTATCTCTCGCGTCGAATTTATACGGGCGCTGCGCCGCGAACTGCCTGCCGCCCTCAAGGAGATGCACCGTGCAAGCATCGCCCCGGTGGACATTCCTCAAGCATCCATCGGTCCTGGCATCGCGATTTTTAGCCGATATGCCTCAGTGATTGAGCGTGATGACAGCCCGATGTCGGTGAAGACCGCGTTGCAAATCATCAACGAGGAACTGGATCAATATCTCTCTTCCCAGGAAGGCGATTTTGATCCCGAAACGCGCTTTGCTGTGACTTGGTTCACCCAGAATGGGTACGAAAAAGGCGTGTTCGGCGACGCCGATAACCTCGCACGTGCTCGTGGCATTTCGGTGGACGATGTGCGCCATGCGGGCATCGTGGAATCATCGGCCGGGCGGGTTCGCATCTACAAGCGAGAGGAGTTGGAGGGGGATTGGGATCCCGAAGCCGACCGCCATCTCACCGTTTGGGAATGCTGCCAGTATCTCGTGCGTCAGCATCAACTGGACGGCTTGTCGTATGACACGGCTTTGCTCTTGAGGAAGTTCGGGAGTGACAAGGCTGAGGCGGTGAAGGATCTGGCCTACGTTCTGTATGAAATCAGCGACAAACGGCGACAGGATCGTCAAGAGGCCACTACCTACAACGCGCTCGTCACCGACTGGACCGAACTGACGCGGCAGGCCGCGGCGATCCACGACACCGTCGGCGACCGCCAGATCAAGCTGAATATCTGAGGGGGACGGAACGTGGCAAAAAGCACACGCCAATATGTGTTTGAAGGAATGGAGTTGCTCCCGGCGGCGCTGATACCCTTCGTCGAAAAAAGGCTCGAAACCTCGCTCAAGGGGCATTGGCAGGTCCAGGTTCTAGAGAAGCTGCCGAGCCTGCGTCCCAACAGCAGCGGCGAAGTCGGCTGGGATCAAGCGGCGTTGTTCAACGCGATGGATCGCTTCTGGAGTGAGGCGTTCAAGGCGGTGCTTGGCCGCGCCGAACGCTCGTTGGTCAATGAACTGGGCGATGTCCGCAACAAGCTCTCGCACAACGAGACCTTCACCTACGACGACGCCGAACGCGCGCTCGATTCAATGCGGCGTCTGATGGAGGCAATCAGCGCCGGCGAGACAGCCGAGCAGCTCGGCAAGATGCGCGACACCATCCTGCGCACGAAGTTTACCGAGCTTCAGCGCAACGAGGAGCGGCGGAAAACCCAGCGTCTTGAGATTTCTGTCGAGACCGTGGCGGGACTGCTGCCGTGGCGTGAAATCGTCGAGCCACACCAGGATGTCGCCACCGGTGAGTTCCAGCAGGCGGAGTTTGCGGCCGACCTCGCCAAGGTGCATTCGGGGAGCGCGCCGCCGGAATACCGCGATCCGCGTCAGTTTTACAGCCGTACCTATTTGACGGAGGGCTTGAGCACTCTGCTGGTCGGTGCTGCGAAGCGGCTGTCCGGCAGCGGCGGCGATCCTGTGGTTGAGCTGCAAACCAATTTCGGCGGCGGCAAGACGCACTCAATGCTGGCGCTCTACCACATGGCGGGGCCGACCCCGGTCCAGGACCTCTCCGGCCTCGATCAACTGCTAGAGAAGCAGGGGCTCAGCGTGCCGAATGCCATCAACCGCGCCGTGCTGGTCGGCACATCACGCGGACCGCAGGACGTGCTCCACGCCGAGGGCGACCGCAAGATTCGCACGACATGGGGCGAACTCGCCTGGCAACTCGGCGGCGCCGATGCCTATGCAATGGTGGCGGAAAATGACGCCAGCGGCATCGCGCCAGGCTCGAATCTGCTGGAGGCGCTCTTCAAGAAATATGCGCCTTGCCTGATCCTGATCGACGAATGGGTCGCTTACCTGCGTCAGATCTATAAGGTCGAGGGGCTGCCCTCGGGGTCGTTCGATGCGAACCTGTCCTTCGTCCAGTCGCTGACCGAGGCGGTCAAGGCCAGCCCCGGTACGCTGCTGGTCGCATCACTGCCGGCCTCGCAGATCGAGGTTGGCGGCGAAGGCGGTCAGGAAGCGCTGGCGCGTCTCAAGCAGACCTTCAGCCGCGTGGAGTCCTCGTGGCGTCCGGCGAGCCAGGAGGAGAGCTATGAGATCGTCAGGCGGCGGCTGTTCAAGGACATCCCCGGCGACAAGTTCCATCACCGTGACAACACGCTGAAGCAGTTCGCCAAGCTCTACCGCGAGAACGCCAACGATTTCCCGCAAGGCTGCGCGGACGAGGACTACAGGCGCAAGCTGGAGAAGGCGTATCCGATCCACCCCGAGCTGTTCGACCAGCTCTATACGAGCTGGGGTTCGCTGGAAAAATTCCAGCGCACGCGCGGCGTTCTGCGTCTCATGGCGCAGGCTATTCACGAGCTGTGGATGAATGCCGATCCGTCGGTGATGATCATGCCCGGGAGCGTGGCGGTGAGTTCGCCGCGCGTGGAGCCGGAATTGTTACACTATCTCGAGGTGAGCTGGCAGTCGATCATCGCCGGCGATGTCGATGGCGCGACGTCCACACCCTACAAGATTGACCAGTCCGCGCCCAACTTGAACCGATATTCGGCGACCCGGCGCGTCGCGCGCGCGATCTTCATGGGAACGGCACCGACGCATCAGCAGCAAAACACAGGCCTTGACGACAAACAGATTAACCTCGGCGTCGTACAGCCGGGCGAGCGGCCCGCGATCTTTGGTGACGCGCTCCGGCGGCTGACCAACCAGGCCAAGTTCATGCACGCCGATCTTGGCCGCTACTGGTACTCCATGTCGGCTAGCCTCAACCGCATCGCGGCGGACAGAGCGGCGCAGATCGAGGCGGCGTTGGTCGACGTTAGGATTGATGCGGAACTCGGCAAATACGTGAATGGCCTTGCGGACCGCGGGCATTTCGATGCCGTGCAGGTCGCACCGGCTTCATCGGCCGAAGTGCCCGATGAAGCCGGAGGTGTGCGAGCCGTCGTATTAGGAATTTCACATCCACACAGCGGGCGCGACACGTCGGAGGCTCTAACCGAGGCAAAGGATATCCTGACGCAGCGTGGTGCCACGCCGCGAGTATATCGTAATATGCTGGTTTTCATCGCTGCGGACTCGCGCCAGCTCGATAACCTGAAGGACGCTATGCGCGCGGCCCTGGCCTGGGGCGAGATCGTTCGCGACAAGGAGCGTCTGGAGCTTCGGCCGAGTGATCAGAAACTCGCGGAGGCCAAGCTGACCGAGGCGACAGAAACGATGAAGACGCGCCTCAAGGAGGCGTGGTGCTATCTGCACTATCCGGCGCAGGAGAGCGCTCAGACCGACGTGGAATGGGTCTCGGGCAAGATCCCGGCTCAGGAAGGGTTGTTGGCGCGAGCGAGCAAGAAGCTCGTGGCCGAGGAAGGCCTGCTCACGGAATTGGGGCCGGCGCGCCTCGACCGTGACCTCCAGAAATATATCTGGAACGAAAAGCCGTGGTTGTCGCTGAAAGATCTGCGGGAATATCTCAACCGCTACATCTATCTGCCGCGCATCAAGGATCAGGGCGTCCTGATCAAGGCTGTACAGGCTGCCGTGAACGGCATGTTGCCTGGCCCCTTCGCCTATGCAGAGCGATGGGACGAGAAGTCGGACACCTATCTGGGGCTGGCGATCGAGCGCGCGGTAAGCGCCGTGGTCGTGATCGACGGCGATAGCGTCATCGTGAGGCCAGAGGTGGCCGAGGCACATCGTCCAGCTCCCGTGCAGCCTGGGTCCGGCGACGCTACACCAGGAACCGGCGGCAGCACGCCGACGCCTGATGGGCGGCCTGCGGATGACGTGCCCTCGGCTCCGCAACCGGAAAGGAAGCCGACGCGCTTCTCCGGCGCCGTGATGATTTCACCGGAGCGTCCGGCCCGAGACATCCATCAAATCGTCGAAGCAATCGTCGAGCAACTCACCACGTTGCCGGGCAGCCAGGTGAAGATCCGGCTCGAGATTGACGCCGAAGTGCCGGACGGTCTCGATCGCGCCAAGGTTCGGACGCTGGTCGAGAATGCCAATACACTTGGATTCATAGAGAAATCCGTAGAGTGATAGCCGGTCGGCGCTCTCTGGTATGGCCGGGGAGCGCCGACGAACTTTGTCGCCACGCTGGGAAATCGCTTTGACAAGCCTCGCAGCGTCTTTGTCAGGCATTCGGGATAAGGGGGCTCCCCGGACGATTTCCAGGTGTGAGTATGAATTTTCGACATCTGCGGTATTTCGTGGCGGCTTCCGAGCATGGGAGTTTCCGCAAGGCGAGCGTAGCGTTGGGCGTACAGGAGTCCACGATCAGCCGCCGGGTACGCGACCTGGAAGACGGGCTCGGCTCGGCACTGTTTCACCGTCACAGCGGCGGTGTATGCCTGACCGTTGCCGGACAGCGGCTGTTGTCGAAAGCCCAAAAGGTTCTTCGATACATCAATGAAGGCGCGGAGATCGTGGACGCGGTGGGGCGCGGCACGGAAGGTCAATTGCGCGTGGGCATCTTCTCGTCCCTGGCCTCGGGGTTCCTGCAAGATCTTCTCCGGACCTTCGCCGCAGAGCACCCTGGCGTGCATGTCGAGGTTGCTGACGGCAATCCTGCGGAGCATGTCGCCGCGATCCGGCAGTTCCGGTTGGACATCGCCTTTCTGACGGGGACGTTGGAGTGGCCCCGATGCGAGACCACCTACCTCTGGTCGGAACGTGTTTTCGTGGTGCTGCCGGAAGCACACGCCCTTGCCCGGAAGGAGGAGGTGAGGTGGCATGATCTGGCGCACGAGACCTTCATCGTCAGCGATGTACCGCCGGGCCAGGAAGTCCATGACTATCTGGTCCAGCGGGTCGCCGATCTCGGCCATCACCCGAAGATTCAGGCGCAGTTCGTCGGGCGCGACAATCTGTTGACGCTCGTAGCGATCGGCAGCGGGCTTACAGTTATGAGCGAGGCGGCGACGGCCGCCCATGTGCCGGGCATCTGCTATCGGCCGATTATCGGCGAGGTCCTTCCCTTCAACGGCGTGTGGTCGCCAAAGAACGACAATCCGGCGCTCAGGCGCTTTGTCAGCATGGCGAAGACGATGGCGCGTCGTCAGGGCGTGGATTTATGAACTGGCATCGCCCGCAGGCTTCGCGCGGCGGGCCTTGGCGAAGCCGCGATCGGTGGCGATGAAGCGCTCCAGCATCGGTACAATCAACTGGACGGGATCGCGCACAGGCTGGCCGGTCTGCCTTCCCAGCAGCTCGGCATATGCCGCGAGATCCCGGTGAAGCGAAGCGGGCAGTTCCAGCGTGGCCTTCACCGGCTTTTCCTCGGTGATCGGGCCGAGCTTCAATTTCGTCATGTCAGCCTCCGTAAGGTTCGAGGACGAGATCGCGGGTGACGATCACGCGGACAGGGAAGCCTGGCCGGATCGTCAGCGTCGGCGCGACATTGAGCTGGCGCCGCACGATCTGCTGCCCGGCATCATTGATCGTGTCCTGGCCGCCATTGCGGATGGCGCGCAGGAGCCGGTCCTGGTCATCGATGGCAAGCTCGGACCCGACTGACAGAAGCGTCGAGAGCCCCGCCGCTTTGGCGAGATCCCACCAATGGTAATCGACGCCGTCCTCCAGACCGGCATAGCCCTGGGTATCGGCTCCGGGCTGACGTTCGAGTACAATGGACCGGCCGTTCGGGAGAATGAGCCTGTTCCAGACGAGAAGCACGCGGCTCTGCCCGTATTGGACGCTATTGTCGTACTGGCCGATGATCCGGGCGCCCTGTGGGATGACGAGGATGCGCCCGGTCGGGCTATCGTAGATGTTCTCCGTCACCTGCGCGGTGATTTGTCCAGGCAGATCGGAGCGGATTCCGGTGATGAGGGCGGCCGAGATGACCGCGCCCGCCTGGAGAACATAGGGCGATGCTGGCGCCATGATGCGGTCGGCCGCAATGGTACGGCGGTCGACGGGAGCATTGAGGAACGCGAGTTGTCGATCTTGAGCCGTCTCGGCACCAGGTTGTGTGCCAGCTCCCACGCCGGCAAATCCCGGGACATTCGGGCCAGCGGCCGCCGACGTTGCGGCCGGACCGGCCTGGAAAAACACGCGGCTGGTGCGGGCGGCCTCCAATTCGGCGAGGCGACGTTGTTCCTCGGGATCAGGCCCCGGCGCCGCCATGGCGGGCGGCACGACAGGATGCCCCTGATTTTGCGCGCTGACGATCGGGCGGCCGAGGTCTCCAGGCAGTGCCGGGCCGAGGACCGGGCCGGTGTAATCGCGTGGCAGGCCGGCCAGGCCGTCGGCCGTGGTGCGGTTGTCGGTCGAATAGAGTTCGTCGGCGCTCTTGCCGGGATCGCGGGTCTGGAGCGCGTAGATCAGAGAGCCGCCGATACCGACGAGGGCAACCGCGGCGACGCCGGCGAGCACTTTGCGCGACAGCCGGGTGACACGCGGAGGTTCCGCCCGCAGACGCATGGATGATGACGTATCGACGGCGGGCGTCGATTGATCCAGCGGTTCGGCATTGTCGTGGTCGGTGTCGCTCATGATGCAGGTTTCCCATCGGTTCGCACGATCCTGACGGTCTGCTGCTGCTTGCCGCTGCCGAGGCGCAGTTCGGCGGCTCCGAAGATGCGGTCAACGATCAGGATGTTTTGGTAGATGCGGCTGTTGACGAGCTGCGGCTCGCCGTCGGTGCCGAGGACGAAGATCGGCGGCATCTCGCCTTGAGCGATGCCGCGTGGAAATTCGACATACACACGCCTGCCGTCGTCATAGACGGCGACCGGCCGCCAGGGCGGCGTGTCGCCGGTAAGGCCGTAGCGGTAGTGACGCGCGGCGGCAGCGGGAATGATAGGCGTCGCAGGGATCGTTCCGCGCTGCGATGCCGGTAGCGCGGGATAAGCCCATGCAACGGCCGGCATATAGGGTTTCGCCTCCGCCCTCAGCTCAAGCATGTAGATGCGGCGGTCGGTCGTGATGACCAGGTTCGTGGTGATGTCGGGGCGCGTCGGTTTGACGAGGATGTGGACGCGGCGCGAGAGGCCGGAACCGCTTTCGGTATCACCGATGATCCAGCGGGCGGTGTCACCGGCGGCGATTGGACCTGCGCCGGTCAGGCTTTCGCCCGGCTCGAGCGCGATGTTGGTGATCTGGCCGGGCGCGGCATAGACTTGGTAAAGCGCGCCTTCGCTCCAGGGATAGATCTGGATGGCGTTGTAATAGCCCTCGCGTCGCGGTTCGACACGCGCCGCAGCATTGGCGTTTTCCACGCGGCCGCTCGGCGTATTCGCGGCGGTTCCACCATGCGCGACCGTCCAGGCAGGAGGCGTGTGCAGCGGACGCGGCGGCGGTTCCGTGACTGGCGCCGGCACGGCTGGGAGCGGCGGCACGTCACTGTCGTAGCTGATGGTGGGTGGTTTGAAGGTCGCGCAGCCCGCTAGCATCGTTGCCGAGAGCAGCATCATCGCCAAAGCGGATTTACGGAAAGCCGGAGAGCCGGACATGCGCAGAGACGTGCTCATTGGGACATCTCCCGCGACCAGTTGATGGCGTTGATGTAGATGCCGAGCGGATTGGCGCGCAGCCGGTCGGCGTCGCGCGGCGTCTGGATGACGATGGTGAGGATGGCGGTCCATCGCTCCGTGCCCGCGAGCTGGCCATTCTCGTAGCGCTTCTCGGTCCAGGCCACGCGGAAGGAATCCGCCGATGCGCGGATGACGCTCGAAACCTCGACGGCGATCTGCTGTTTGCCGACCTTGGTGAAGGGATCGTTGGTGCGGGCATAGTCGTTGAGCGCGCCGGCGCCGCGATCCGTGGTCCAGTCATAGGCGCGCAGCCAGTTCTGGCGCACGATGATCGGATCGGCCGGGATGCTTCTGACCTGCTCGATGAAGCGGGCAAGATGCCAGGCCACCTGCGGATCGGTCGGCCTGTAGTCGGCCGACGCCGGTGCTACGGACTGCGCCTGGCCGAGCCGATCGACCTGCACCACCCAGGGAACGACGGTGCCGCGCGCCGACTGCCAGACCAGCGCGGCGGCGAAGCCGGCCGACAGGAACAGTGAGCCGAAGGCCATGATGCGCCAGTTCCTGGCCTGGACGCGGGCCGAACCGATGCGATCGTCCCAGACCTGCGCGGCGCGCTGATAGGGTGTTTCGGGTTCGGGCGATTTCCCATAGTGGGCGGCGGGTCGTTTGAAGAGGCTCATGAGCGGTTACTTTCGGAGAGATTGACGGAAGAGCCGCCGCCATGGCTGTCGCCGGATTTGACGGCGTGCGCTGCGAGGGTGGCTCCGTGGCTGAGGGACTGATGGCGCTTCATGCGCTTGGCCCAGTCGGGCGGACCGTCGCGGGGCGCTGCGGCGGCGTCTTCGCCTGCGGAGCCTGAGCTGGGTATCGTGCTCATGGTCGAGGAGCCGCCCGTCGCCCCGAAGCCTGCCTTCGCACCTTTGGCGAAGCTGGACTTGACGCCTTCGGCGGCGCGCGCCGTCGCGCGTTTCAGGGGTGATACGGTGGCTGCTCCGGCCGCGCGGGCGACACCGCCGAGACCAGAGGCGACACCGGCTGCGCCGGACTGGCCGAGCGAGCCGACGCTGTAGGCCGCGGCGGCTCCGCCTGCCGCAGCCGCTCCGCCTCGCACGGCGGCAGCGCCGCCCGACACCGCAGCCGCTCCTCCCTTCAGGGCAAGGCCTGCCGCGCCACCAGCTGCGAGCGCCGCGCCACCGACGGCAAGCCCGGTGCCAACCGCCGCACCGGCGCCGAGTTGTGGTCCGCCGCTGACAAGACCGGCAGCAATGCCGGGGCCAAAGATGCCGAGCCCGAGCAGCGATAGCGCGGCAAGGACAATCGCCATGGCGTCGTCGATGGTGGGCGTTGCGCCGCCGAAGCCGGCCGTAAACTGGTTGAACAGCGTTGAGCCGATGCCGATGATGACGGCGAGCACCAGCACCTTGATGCCGGATGAGACGACATTGCCCAGCACGCGCTCGGCCATGAAGGCGGTTTTGCCGAACAGGCCGAACGGGATGAGGACGAAGCCCGCCAACGTCGTCAGCTTGAATTCGATCAGGGTAACGAAGAGCTGGATCGCGAGGATGAAGAAGGCGAGCAGCACCAGCGCCCAGGCGAACAGCAGGCAGGCGATCTGGATGAAGTTCTCGAAGAACGCGATCCAGCCCATCAGGTCGGAGATGGATTCGAGCAAGGGGCGCGCGGCGTCGAGCCCGGTCTGCGCGACCTTGCCGGGTCGCATCAAATCCTGCGCGGTGAAGTTGGTGCCGGAAGCCTTGAGGCCGAGGCCCGCGAACGAGTCGAAGACGATCTTGGCGAGGTTGTTCCAGTTGCCGATGAGATAGGCGAAGACGCCGACGAAGAGCGTCTTTTTCACCAGCCGGGCGATGATGTCGTCTTCCGCGCCCCAGCTCCAGAACAGGGCGGCAAGCGTCACATCGATGACGATCAGCGTTGTGGCGATGAACGCGACCTCGCCGCCGAGCAGTCCGAACCCGCTGTTGATGTAGGAGGTGAAGACCCCGAGGAAATTGTCGATGACACCTGCGCCGCCCATGGTTCACCGTCCTTCAGTTGTTGAGATGGCAGGCGCCGGGGGGCGGCCGAGGAAGCGATCACGGCTCTCGGCCCAGACGCGCATGCAGCCGGTATCGCTCGCCGCTGCCTGGCCAAGCTGCTGGCACCGGCGCTGCCCTTCGCGGAGCGCATCGCGCTTGGGTTCGACAGCGTGGACGCGCTTCGTTTCAGGGGCCGCGTCCTTCCGGGTCATCTCGATCGCCGTCGCCGTGATGGCGAACGATACGAAAACGATGGCGCCCAGCCGGGCCAGCATCTTGCCGTCCATGGCCGCGACCTCAGTTGCCGTTACCGAACATCTGCGCGTTGCCGGGCTGATAGCCCGCGCCCGGCGTGAGGAAGCGGCGGCGCTGCTCCCGGCCTTGATCGGCCGCCGCCGCGCGCTCCGCGTCAGTCAGCGCCGTGGCCCGGCCGTTGGCGGAGATCAGCGCGATCAGGTCGGAGAGCTGCTGCGATTGCAGCGCGAGAAGCTGATTGCCGGCCTGTGTCGCCTGCAACGCACCCTGTGCGCCCTGGCTCTGGCTGACGAGGTTCGACATCTGCGTGCGATTGCTGTCGATATTGCCGACGACGCCGGCCTGAATGCGCATGGCGTCCTGCAAACCGCCGACGGTGTTCTGCCAGCGCGAGCGAGCGTCGGTGATGAGCTTGGCGTCCGATGACGACAGTGAGACGCTGCCATATTGCTGCTGGAACATCCGATCGACGTTCTGGACGTCGAAGGCGATGTTCTGCGCCTGGCCGAGGAGCTGCTGGGTGCGCTGGACGTTCTGCTGAATCTGCTGGAGCGCCGAGTACGGCAGGTTCGCCAGATTCTTGGCCTGGTTGATGAGGCTCTGCGCCTCGTTCTGAAGCGAGCGGATCTGGTTGTTGATCTGCTCGAGGGAGCGCGCCGCCGTCAGGACGTTCTGGGCGTAGTTGGTAGGGTCATAGACGATACCGCCGAAACCGAATTGCGCGTGCGCTGGCGCGGTCAGCACCGGCGATGCGGCGAGCGGTATCGCCAGGATGAAGGCTGCGAGCGACAGCGCGCGCGGGCGTGAACGAAGCGTATTCATGATCATTACTCCTTCTCGGACTGCTGAGGGGTGAGGTTCGTGAGGTCAGGGATGAGGTCTGCGGCCCACTCGGCGCCGCGCAGGCGCAGCCAGGCGGCGAGAAAGCCCTCGCGGCCATGCTCGGCGACGGTGCGCGCGATCTCGGACTGGTCGGTCTTGGAGGAGGTGGCGGCGAGCGCGAGGCCGACTTCGGAGAGCCCCAGCTCGAACAGGCGATTGCCGCGCCGCGACTGGCAGTAATAGTCGCGCTTGGGCGTGGCCCGCGCGAGGATTTCGATCTGGCGGTCGTTGAGACCGAAGCGCCGATAGATCTCCGTGATCTGCGGCTCGATCGCGCGTTCGTTCGGCAGGAGGAGCCTTGTCGGGCAGCTCTCGATGATGGCCGGGGCGATGTTGCTGTTGTCGATGTCGGACAGCGACTGCGTGGCGAAGATGACGCTGGCGTTTTTCTTGCGCAGCGTCTTCAGCCACTCGCGCAATTGCCCGGAGAAGGCATCGTCGTCGAGTGCGAGCCAGCCCTCGTCGATGATGAGCAGCGTCGGCGAGCCGTCGAGACGGTCGCCGATGCGATGGAAGAGATAGGCGAGGACGGCGGGTGCCGCGCCAGTCCCGACCAGTCCCTCGATCTCGAACGCCTGCACCGATGCCGAGCCGAGATGTTCGACCTCGGCGTCGAGTAGCCGCCCATAGGGGCCGCCCACGCAATACGGCCGCAGCGCCTGCTTCAGGTCGTTCGCTTGGAGCAACACCGTGAGGCCGGTGATCGTGCGCTCCTCGACCGGCGCCGATGCCAGTGAGGTCAGCGCCGACCAAAGGTGCTCCTTCACCTCGGGGGTGATCGCGATGCCTTCGCGGATCAGGATGGCGACGATCCAGTCGGCCGCCCAGGCGCGTTCGGGCGTGTCGTGAATGCGCGCGAGCGGTTGCAGCGCGACCGAGGAGTCCACGCCCTCGGTGAGATCGCCGCCGAGATCGTGCCAATCACCGCCCATGGCGAGCGCGGCGGCGCGGATCGAACCGCCGAAGTCGAAGGCGAAGACCTGGGCACCGGCGTAGCGCCGGAACTGCAAGGCCATGACGGCGAGGAGCACCGATTTGCCGGCGCCGGTTGGGCCGACGACGAGCGTGTGACCGACATCGCCGACATGGAGAGAAAACCGGAACGGGGTCGAGCCCTCGGTCTTGCCGAACAGCAAGGGGGGCGCTCCGAAATGCTCGTCCCGTTCCGGCCCCGCCCACACCGCCGAGAGCGGGATCAAGTGGGCGAGATTCAGCGTCGAGATCGGGGGCTGGCGCACGTTGGCGTAAACATGTCCCGGCAATGAGCCCAGCCAGGCATCGACGGCATTGATCGTTTCAGTCATGGCCGTGAAGTCGCGGCCCTGGATGACTTTCTCGGCGAGGCGAAGCTTCTCGTCGGCAATTCGGGGATCGTTGTCCCATACCGCGATCGTCGCGGTGACATAGGATTGGCCGGCGTAGTCAGCGCCGAGTTCCTGAAGGGCGAGATCGGCGTCTGCCGCCTTGTTCGAGGCGTCGGTATCGACCAGCGCGGACGCCTCGTTGGTCAGCACCTCTTTCAGGATCGCGGCGATGCTTTTGCGCTTGGCGAACCATTGGCGGCGGATTTTGGTCAGCAGCTTGGTCGCGTCGGTCTTGTCGAGCAGGATGGCGCGCGTCGACCAGCGATAGGGGAAGGCGAGCCGATTGAGATCGTCGAGGATGCCGGGTGTGGTCGCGGTTGGGAAACCGACAATGGTGAGAACGCGCAGATGCGCCGTTCCGAGACGCGGCTCCAGGCCGCCGGTGAGCGGTTGGTCGGCGAGCAGCGCGTCGAGATAGACCGGCGTTTCGGGCACGCGGACGCGGTGCCGTTTGGTCGAGACGGTCGAATGGAGATAGGTCAGCGTCTCGCTGCTATCGAGCCACTGGCATTCCGGCATAAAGCCGTCGAGCAGCGCCAGCACGCGATCGGTGCGGTCGACAAAGGTGTTCAGGATTTCCTTCGGATCGATGCCAGCGCGTTCGCGGCCCTCATAGAGCCAGGCTTCGGTGCGCGCGGCGTCCTCGGCCGGCGGCAGATAGGTGATGGTGAGATAGTAGCCGGAGACGTAATGCGCGCCGGCCTCCTCGAAATCGGCTTTGCGCTCGGCATCGAGGAGCGCTGCGGCTGCGTCGGGAAACAGGTCTGCCGGATAGATCGACGCCTCGTGCCGCTGCGCCTCGACGAAGATGGCCCAACCCGATCCGAGACGGCGGAAAGCGTTGTTGAGCCGCCCAGCGACGGCGACCAGTTCGGCAGCGACCGCGGAGTCCAGATCAGGGCCGCGGAAACGGGCCGTGCGCTGAAAGCTGCCATCCTTGTTAAGCACGACGCCCTCGGCGACGAGCGCGACCCAGGGCAGATAGTCAGCGAGGCGGGTTGCGGTGCGGCGATATTCGGCAAGATTCATCATGGCGATGCGCCTCCTCAGACGGACAGATGAGCGGGGATGCGCAGGTGGCGGCGGCCGACCTCGACGAAGAGCGGATCGCGCTTTGCAGCCCACACGGCAGCGATATGGCCGACGGCCCAGATCAGCAGACCGACGAGCCAGAGGCGCAGGCCGAGGCCCACGGCTCCGGCCAGCGTGCCGTTCAGGATGGCGAGTGCGCGCGGTGCGCCGCCGAGCAGAATATGCTCGGTCAGCGCCCGGTGAACCGGGACGGTGAAACCCGGCACCGCGTCGAGTTGTTCGAGCGTCGCGGCCATCAGACGAGCGCCCCGCCGCCGAATGAGAAGAACGACAGGAAGAAGCTCGACGCCGCAAACGCGATGCTGAGACCGAAGACGATCTGGATCAGCTTCCGGAAGCCGCCCGACGTGTCACCGAACGCCAGCGCCAGGCCAGTGGCGATAATGATGATGACGGCGACGATCTTGGCGACCGGCCCTTCGATGGATTCGAGAATTTTCTGGAGCGGTGCTTCCCACGGCATGGACGAGCCGGAGGCATGGGCGGCGGGAACGAGGACGAGGTTGATGTAGGTGAAGGCGGCGGCCGTCGCGGCATAGCGGCGAACGCGCATCGTGGTGCGGATCATGTTGGCGCTCCTGTGCGGTCAAGGGTTGCGGGGGTGATGGCGTAGTCGCCGTCCGGGCCGAGCCCTTCGACACGGGCGAGTTCGGCGAGCCGGCGCGCGGAGCCGCGGCCGGAGAGGACGGCAACGAGATCGATGGTCTCGGCGATCAGGGCGCGCGGGACCGTGACGACGGCCTCCTGGATGAGTTGTTCAAGGCGGCGCAGCGCGCCGATGCCGCTCCCGGCGTGGATCGTGCCGATGCCGCCGGGGTGGCCGGTTCCCCATGCTTTCAGGAGATCGAGAGCTTCGGAGCCGCGCACCTCGCCGATGGGAATGCGATCGGGGCGCAGGCGTAGCGAAGAGCGAACCAGCTCCGAGAGCGTGGCCACTCCATCCTTGGTCCGCATGGCGACAAGATTGGGCGCGGCGCACTGAAGCTCGCGGGTATCCTCGATGATGACGACTCGATCTGCCGTCTTGGCGATCTCGGCCAGAAGCGCATTGGTCAGCGTGGTTTTGCCGGTGGAGGTGCCGCCCGCGACAAGGATATTGGCGCGCGCCATCACGGCATTGCGCAGCGTCGCCGCCTGGTCGGCGAACATGATTCCGGCGGCCACATAATCGTCGAGCGTGAAGATCGCGACGGCGGGCTTGCGGATGGCGAAGGCCGGTGCGGCGACGACGGGCGGCAGCAAGCCCTCGAACCGCTCTCCCGTCTCAGGAAGTTCGGCGGAGACTCGCGGGCTGCGCGGATGCACCTCGACGCCGACATGGTGAGCGACCAGCCGCACGATGCGTTCGCCATCGGCGGGCGACAGCGTCTCACCCGTATCGGCCAGCCCTTCAGAGAGGCGATCTACCCAGAGACGGCCGTCCGGGTTCAGCATGATTTCGACGACGGCCGGGTCTTCGAGAAAATGGGTGATGGTCGAGCCGAGCGCGGTGCGAAGCATGCGCGCACCGCGCGCGAACGCCTCCGGCTTCTGGCTGGTTGTGGTCATTTCGGCCCCGCTTTCTGACGGGGCTGAAAAAGACGGTCCCCGGATCGGGGTGATTAAAAGAGCCGTGAATCAGGCTGATTCAACAAGTATCGATCGTCGTAGTAGCGTGGCGTGCAAATACAGGAGAACGGCGGTTGGGCGATGCTATTGATTCACGCGCGCTGAAGCCTATGGATCGCTCTCTGTCGGGCTGGACAGCGACTCGCCGACATCTTCAACGATCTCCTGCCGAAGTTTCGGTCCCTGGGCCAAGCGCCGTCCAAGGGCCGCGATGAATGCCTCGTAGCGCTTCCCGACCATGGCGCGCGCTGCCTGGGCTGCGGGCTCGGGCAGCGCCGGCGTCGTGTTGAGCCAGAACCGGATGAATACGGCCATGGTCTCGACGGAGATCCCGATGTCGCGCTCCATGCGGTTGAGACGGCGATCGATCTGGTCGAGGCGTTTGGCGACCACGGCTTCACGCCGCTCCGCATCGTCCGGCGACAGGAAGGACGCGATGGCGGCCTCGGCGATCAGGGAGAGCGGTTGTTCGCGTCGGCCTGCATAGTCCGATAGTGTCGCCATGATGTCGGGGTCGAGATAGACGGAAATCGGCACCTTCTTCTTGCGTCCGGGCATGGTGCTACAGCTCCATGCCGTCATTGGGATCGAGCGAGACCTGGCGGGCAACGCCGCGCATGACACGGGTCAGCCGCTGGTTGCGCGCGGCGTCGTCCTCTGTGTCGTCAGGCAAATCGATCTCAAACTCATTGTCGATCGGCGCCTTCTTTTCGATGGGGTTCACCCGGTTGAGTTCGGGCTGATGGCGACGTTCGGACTCGGTGGAATCCTCTTCGTTGTCACCGCTCGTCGTTGGCGCGGCGTTTTCGGCTATGTCCGGGCGCGCGGGGATTGGCAGCTTGCTCCAATCGTCGGGCCGACCTTCAGCAGGCCGCGCCAGCCCCGGCGGTGACATGATGCGTTCCTTGAAGCGGGCATCTTCATAGTAGCGCGCCTTCTTCGCCCGGATCGGCGGCGTCCCGGCGACCATGACGATCTCGTCGGTCGGCGGGAGCTGCATGATTTCGCCTGGTGTCAGGAGCTGTCGCGCGGTCTCCGAGCGCGACACCATCAAATGGCCGAGCCAGGGCGAGAGCCGATGCCCGGCATAGTTCTTCATCGCCTTCATCTCGGTCGCGGTTCCGAGCGCGTCGCTGACCCGCTTCGCGGTCCTTTCGTCGTTCGTCGCAAAGGAAACGCGCACATGGCAGTTGTCGAGGATCGAATTGTTCGGGCCGTAAGCCTTCTCGATCTGGTTCAGGGACTGAGCGATCAGAAAGCTCTTGAGGCCGTAGCCAGCCATGAAGGCCAGCGCGGACTCGAAGAAATCGAGGCGGCCGAGGGCGGGAAACTCGTCGAGCATGAGCAGCAGGCGATGCCGTCCGGCCTTTGCGTGAAGATCCTCGGTGAGACGTCGACCGACCTGATTGAGGATCAGGCGGATCAGCGGCTTGGTGCGGTTGATGTCGGACGGCGGCACGACAAGGTAGAGCGTGGTCGGGCGCTTGCCGCCCACCATGTCGCTGATCCGCCAGTCGCAGCGCCGCGTCACCTCGGCGACGACAGGATCGCGGTAGAGGCCGAGAAACGACATGGCGGTGGAGAGCACGCCCGAGCGTTCGTTGTCCGATTTGTTGAGTAGTTCGCGCGCGGCGCTGGCGATGACGGGGTGCGGCCCTGCCTCGCCGAGGTGGCTGGTCTTCATCATCGCGGCAAGCGTCGACTCGATCGGGCGCTTTGGATCGGACAGGAAAGCGGCGACGCCGGCCAATGTCTTGTCGTCCTCGGCGTAGAGGACATGCAGGATGGCGCCGACCAGCAGGGCATGACTGGTCTTCTCCCAATGGTTCCGCTTTTCGAGCGAGCCTTCGGGATCGACCAGGATGTCGGCGATGTTCTGGACGTCGCGGACTTCCCATTCGCCGCGGCGCACCTCGAGCAGCGGATTGTAGGCCGACGATTTGGGGTTGGTCGGGTCGAACAGCAGAACGCGGCCATGCCGGGCGCGAAAGCCGGCGGTGAGCTGCCAGTTTTCCCCTTTGATGTCGTGGACGATGGCCGAGCCCGGCCAGGTCAACAGGGAGGGCACGACCAGGCCGACGCCCTTGCCCGATCGCGTCGGGGCGAAGCAAAGCACATGCTCGGGGCCGTCATGACGGAGATAGTCGCGGTCATAGCGGCCGAGCACCACACCGTCGGGACTGAGCAGGCCCGCGGCTTTCACCTCGTCCCTTCCGGCCCAGCGGGCGGAGCCGTAGGTCGCAGCGCTTTTCGCTTCACGGGCGCGCCAGAGCGACATGCCGATGGCGACGGCTATGGCGATGAAGCCGCCCGACGCCGAGATCATCCCGCCCTTGGCGAAGACCTCCGGCGCGTAGGCGTCGTAGAAATACCACCACCAGAAGAACGCCGGCGGATAGTAGATCGGTAGGCCGAACAGGGAAAACCAGGGCGCTCCGAGCTGCGCCTGAAAGCCGAGGCTCCATGCGACATATTGCGTCGCCGCCCAGGTGGTGAGCAGCACGATGAGGAAGACGACGGCGATCTGGCCCCACAGGATTTTGGTCGCGGACATTGCTGCGGTCCTTTCTTCTTAGGTGATTAGAGGCCGAGCCCCCGCTTGCGGCCGAAGCGCCAGTCGACACCGCCATCGCCGCGGGCGACCCCGGAGACGTGCTTGCCGAGCTGGTTTTCGAGGGACGGCGACCAGGGCACGAGCTGGAAGCCGAGGCCGTCATCGATCATCGCGAAGCGGCCGGATGCGAGCGTCATGCGCTGGCGATAGGTGCCGGCGACATATTCGCCATTGCCGGCCGCTTTGAACGGCTGGCCTGTCTCCTTCGCCAGCCGGTCGGCAACGGCGTCGACCTCACGGCGCCGAAGCGTCTCGATCAGGTTGCGGCTGAAGATGACGCTGCGGCCTTGCTGCTCGGCGAGACCTTCGTGGACCAGATGCTCCGCCCGTTGTCGCATCGCGTGCCGCACCTCGGCGCCGAAGCCGCCCTCCGACATGGCGACGGGTTCGCGGGCGATGGACTGCCGGTCGAGCCAGGTCGCGCCCGAGGCGTTCACCTGATGCTGGAGATCGAGATCGGAGCGGACGGCAAGTGCGACGCGGCGTTCGCCGCGAGCATCTTCGAACGTGCGCAGCTCGACGATCGACCCCGGCGCGCTGTCCCCCGCCGCATCGAGATGCGGCAAGCGGATGTGGTGGGTCCGGCCATCGACGCCGTCGACCACGGCGTAGGCCGTTCCCTTCAGCTCATCATCGAGGCCGCGCTCGACCAGACGGCCGATGACCGGCACATCGAGGCTTTCCCCTGCCAGGACGTAGTTGCCCGAGCCGCGGTCGATACCGCGTTCGGTGAGTGCGCGGTGCATGCGCTTGATGATGTCGCCGCGTTCGCCGAGCTGGCGCAGCGTCACCTCAGCCTGATCGTCGATCATCCACTGGCCAGGTCCGACTTCACTGGCGAGGCCGAGGGCTGCGAGTTTGCGCAAGCGGCCCACCTTCTCGACGGCGTAGGCGTCGGGCTGGCGGCCGACCTCCGGGGCGACATCGATGACGCCGGTCTTTCCAGCGTCGCGGACAAGCTGCCGATCAAGCTGTGTCCAGCGCTCCGCCTCGATCTGGCGTTCGAGCGTGCGGCGAATATCGAGATCCGTGCGCGGGCCAAGCTCCTGTGTGATGAGGTCACGCGCGCGATCGCGCATGCCCTCCTTGATGTAGTCGCGCGAGATCACGAGGTCCTGGCCGTCGTCGCGGACGCCGCGCACGATTAGATGGACGTGAGGATGCTCGGTGTTCCAGTGATCGACCGCGACCCAATCGAGCTGCGTGTCCAGATCCCTTTCCATCTGGCCGACAAGATCGCGGGTGAAGGATTTGAGGTCCGACATCTCCACGGCGTCGTCCGGTGAAACGATGAAGCGGAAATGATGGCGATCATCCTCGCATCGCCCGGCGAAGGCGCGGCCATCAGCTTCCTCCGTTCCCGGCCCGAACAGCCGGGCCTTTTCTCCGTCACGGGTCACGCCATCGCGGCGGAGATAATCGAGATGCGTGCCGAGCGGCGCGGTACGGCCGGAGTGCCGCACGACGCGGGCCTTGATGACTGCGCCGCGCGTGCGCGCTGTGATGAGGCGGTTCGCCTGGATGCTGGCGCGCTGGCCTCGGCCGAAGCGCGAGCGATTGGCGGGAGCGACGCGCCCGGAGCGCGAGACGCCGCCGCCCGCCTTCTTCGCGGCAGCCAGCGCCTGCGCGATGAAGGGCCGAGCCGACTGCGCGCGGGTTGACCGGATGCGCCCAGGCCGAACACGAAACTCGTGGTCATCGGCCATGACGCAAGGCCGCAATGTGCGAAAAATCACGCTGATACAGGCAATTGGGTGTCAGGCGCACATTGCCGATGAGCACGGCAATGTGCGGAGCACGCCAAAACCTCTTGCAAAAACAACCGCCCGACCGCCGCGCAATGTGCGGCCTTTTATCCTGCCATCGTGCGGTTGTTGTGCCTGCCTCTCCCCCTTGTGCCCTCCATGTCACGCCGGAATGCGACAGAGTGCGAAGGATACTTCCGCAGCTCATCGGGGCGTCCCCCCGTCAGAGCGAGCGACCACGATCGGGGCGTTCGAGTCTTCGGCGGTATCGGGAGTGCGCGCCGCGACGGAGGAGCGGCTGTCGTTCGACCGCACGTTTTCCGATGGCGATGTTGCCGAACGATCGTCGGCGGAACGCACGACGAAGAGCGGCGCTTCCCGCCAATCCGGCGGCGGTGGCGGCGCAACCGATGGCGCGCTCGCCGGCGATGTCGCGCCTAGCTGCGGAGCCAGCAGCGCGATGTAGGCGCGCGTTTCGGCGGGCAGGGCGCGACCGGTCTGGACGTATTCGTCGTAGCGGCCAGGCCCCGCATTGTAGGCGGCGAGCATTGCGGGGATCGTGCGATAGCGGTCGAACATTTCACGCAGGTAGGCAGCGCCTGCGAGGATGTTGTCGCGCGGGTCGTAGGGATCACGCCCGAGCCCATAGCGAACGCGAAGCGCGGCCCAGGTATCGGGCATGACCTGCATCAACCCCAGCGCACCGGCCGACGATACCGCGCGCACATCGCCGGCGCTTTCGGCGCGTTTGACGGCGACGATCCAGTGTTCGGGAATGCCGAACCGCTGCGAGGCTTCGGTAACGAAGGGAGCGTGCGGATCGCCAGCGACCGTGCGCGCTGCCGACACGGACTGGGCAAGCGCGGCGTCCGTTGCGCCCGCTGCGAGGGCCAGGCCGGAAAGGAGAAGGAAGGCCATGCGCCGGACGGCGTAACGCCGCCCGCGCGCATCCCGATGGCTCATCGTTGGACGGGGAGCGGACATCGGTCAGTCCTTCCCGGCGCGGTCGCGCGGGCGCGACCAGTGCAGCGACCAGGCGTTCCCGGCGTCATCGTCGCGGAACAGATTGGCGCGGATCGGGTGCGGCAGCGCAGGGTCGTCGATCAGTACGGCAACGTATTCGCCCGCGCGCTCGCCGGTGCGTTTCCAGCCCGCGCCGATTTCGGGGCCGGCTTCGGCTTTGCCATCGTCGCTGGCATGAACGCGGTAATCCGGCGCGTTCTCGGCATCGGAGGGCTCTGCCGGCACGATGACGACATCGCGGAAGAGCGTGAATGTCTCCAGCTTGCCGGCGAAGCCCGTGTCCTGGCGCGTGAATTGACCAATCTGAGGCATGATGACTTCCTTTGCGGCGGCGTTGGGAAAGCCATCGGTGGGCGCCGCCCCCGCCGATGGCGAGGTGTTCACCGCGTCGGCGCGCGCCATTCGAAGCGGCCCGTTCCGTCCTCGTCGGTCCACAGGGGGACGGCGCGGCCGATGATCCGGTCAGTGGAGGTCAGGCCGAAATAGCGACCGTCCAGGCTGTCGCGGACCTGCCAGTTCATGAGGAAGACTTCGCCGGTCGGGATACGGCGGCAGCCCTGCCAGACCGGGAGGTCACGCCCGGCGCGATCACGCGGCAGCGCATCGCCCATCTCGAGGCCGTTGATCGTAACGGAGAGGTTCGAGCGGCAAACGGTCTGCCCGGAAACGCCGAGGATGCGCTTCAGCAGCGGGACGCCTTTGGGAAGATAGCCGCGTTCGGCCATGAAGGTCGCGAGCGGCTCGGGCGCATCGACGGCAACGAGATCGGTGACGTCGAACGGGCCATCGACGTCGATCGTGTAGAAGCCGATGGGGGCGCTTGCCGATGCGTTCCACAGGAGCTGGATCGGCATCGGCGTGAGCGCCGGATAGCTGATGCCCGTGGTCGCGAGAGCCATGACGAGGAAGAGACCGGCGCGCGTCACGACCGCGTCCTCCGGCGCAGGAGGAAGGCGCGATGCTGGTCGAGCGTATAGGGGCGCGGCTGATGTCCAGCCGCCATCCGGTTGTGGACGTGACGCCAGTGTTCCGGCGAAACCGCGTCCGCCTCGATGCCGATCGCTTCAATGGAATCGACGTGGCGCAGCACGTCTTCGACCTTTGGCCATCCGTCGATCCTGAGCAGGATTTCACCGCCCGGCCGGACGAAAGGCAGCGTCTGGTAGGGCTCTCCGGGCTCGACCGCGCGCACGATGTCGATGCGCGAGATGATCGTGCCGAAGTCGTTGGCCGCCCATCGCACGAACGCGAATACGGTGTTCGGACGGAAGGAGACGACACGCCGGCGGCGGTCGAGGATCTGTTCATGCGCCTCACGGCCGAACCTGATCCAGTATTCGATCTTCTTCTCGCCCCACGTCAGTTCGACGTGAGTCATGCTGTCATGGGGGAGCGCTGACGGCAGCGGGCCGCGCCGCATGCGGGGAGCCGCAGTGCCGGTCATGTGGGGTCTCCTGGTGTCGAGGGGAATGCACGCGCGAGCAGCTCGCGCAGCATGTCGGCGACGGTGACGCCGCGCCCGAACGCGGCGATCTTGATCCGTCCGCGCAGTTCGGGCGTCACATCGATGGTGAGCCTGGCGGTGAACGCAGCGACGTCAGCGGCGCGTGGTGCGTTGTCCGCAGCCTTGATCCATTGGTCGGGATCAGCGGGGCGCGAGGCGAAGCCACGACGCGGGGATCGTTCATTCATTGTGCGCCCCCGTCGATCCGCAGACGCAAGAGTTCGTCGGCGAAGGCCGCGATCTCGCGTGTGGCCGATGTCGCATCGGCGAGTTCGGCGACCAGGCGGCCGGTCTGCGCGGCGGCGGCGAAGGCGATACGTTGGCCGATGGTGGTAGCGAGCAATGGTGGATCGTGATCGGCCAGGGTCTCGGCCGTCTCGCGGGCCAGGATGGTGCGCGCACCGCAGCGATTGAGTACGAAGCGGGCGACCAGTTCCGGGCGATAGACGCGGGCTTCGCGGAGCAGCGCCAGCATCTCGGCCGATGCCCAGCCGTCGAGTGGCGACGGCTGCGCCGGGATCAGCACGAGGTCGGCGGCGAGCAGCGCCGAGCGCATGAGGGCTGCGACACGCGGCGGGCCGTCGATGACGACATGGTCGACATCGCGGGCCAGCTCCGGCGCTTCGCGGTGGAGCGTGTCGCGCGCCAGGCCGACG
The DNA here is from genome assembly GCF_001015195.1 of Sphingomonas sp. Y57. GTDB lineage: Bacteria > Pseudomonadota > Alphaproteobacteria > Sphingomonadales > Sphingomonadaceae > Rhizorhabdus. The sequence continues at coordinate 22,770 of NZ_LDES01000046.1, forward strand.
ACGCCGAACCGGCGCGGCAGGCCCTCATGGCTGCGCTGCTCAGACCAGTCGAGGGCCGAGCCCTGTGGGTCCGCGTCGATCAGCGTGACGCGCTGACCGCGCCCGGCGAGTTCGCCGGCAAGGTTGAGCGCCAGCGTCGTCTTGCCGACACCGCCTTTCTGGTTGAGGAACGCGACGATCATCGCGCACGTCCAAGCGGATCGAGGAGCGGAAGCTGATCGGAGGAAGCCGGTTCGCTCTCTTTCCGGCTCGTCTGAGCTGCTGGAGCACCCTTGAGCGGTGATTTGCCGGCGGCGCGGAGGCTCGCTGCGGCGGTGCGGATGAGGTTTTCCACATCGCGCGCGCGCTCTTCAAAGTTAGATTCTTGGTTAGACTCTAAGTTAAGGGCACGAATCCGCCCACGATTTCCAGACGTTAAGGCCGGACTGGGTTCCTGATGGCACGAGCCTCGGGTTCCCGATGGCACGATAGGTCGGGTTCCCGATAGCACGAGGCCGTCCACAGGTTTTCCACAGGCGGCCAGTGGCTCGAAAGCCAGCAGCGTGCGCCCGCCGATTTCCACTTCGAGCGACAGGACGTAGCCGGGCAGTGGTTGGCGCCGCACGATGTCGCGCAGTTCGAAGGCGAAGCGCTTGAACGGCGACAGGCTGCCGGATTTGAGGTAGAGGTGGCGTAGGTCGAAACGCCAGCCGCCGCGCTGACGGCCGCCGTGTTTGCGCACGATGCGGTAGAGCCAGCGATCGAGGCCGCCGGTGAGATCGAAATAGGCCGGATCGATGGTGAGGATGAGCGCGTCATCGAGGACGGCCTTGTAGAACCAGTCGGGGACGATCAGCTCGATGCCATCCGGTCGTCCTTGGCGATCCGTGCGCTCCTGCCACTCGTTTATCCACGAGAAGCGGTGACGGCGGCCTTCGGCGGGCTGGCGGATCGACGTCGAGATGGTGGTCGATTGCAGCCGGTCGAGCGCGGCCTTGAGCCGCTGATAGTCGCGCATGGATGTGCCGCGCCCGACATAGGTGAGGATCTCATAGGGTGTCGCCGCCATCAGACGCGAGGTGCGCAGGCCCGCGTCGCGGGCCTCGACGATCTGGCTGGCGGCCCAGATCAGGATGTCGGCGTCCCAGATCGTGGCCATGCCATGATCGGGAACGGCCTCTACCCGGATGGAGACGCCGCCCGCCGAAAAGTTGATCGGCGCTATGCGGTGTGATTTCGAGAGGGAGAAGAAGGGATAGGCCATGAGATCCTGCGCGTCTCGTGGCGCGAAGTCGCCGGGAAGTGCGCGAAACAGGTCGAGCTGCCCACGCTCCGAAGGGTCACGACGACGCACCACCATGAAAGGGACCAGCCACGATCAGCGTGCGTATCGGCCGGCGATCTGGCCGGTCGGTAGCGTCTGGCGCTTTGCGGGAAGCACGGAGCCGCGCGGATCGGACGTCGAGGTCACGGCGCCGCGCTCGGCCCAGGTCTCCAGATCGTCGACAGAATAGACGACGCGCCCGCCGAGTTTGTGATAGGCCGGACCAGTGCCGTAGGTGCGGTGTTTTTCGAGGGTGCGCGCGGACAGGCTGAGAAATTCAGCGGCTTCCTTGGTCCGCAGGTAGCGTGGCGGGAGCGCGGCGGTATCGGGTCGCATTGGGCGGGCCTCTGTGGGGTTGCTGGGGGCCGCTGGCGATCAGCGGCTGACAGCGACAACGGTGGCGGAGAACCTCCGGCGGGATGGATGGGGGACTTGGGATGGCTAAATTCCCCACCCCTGTTGTTGGTGCAGGCTAGGTGCGCCGACGATGCCGAAGCAGGTGCAGATAGCCGCCATCGATGAGGGCCAATCCGGCTTCGGCGAAGGCGATCACGGCATCCCGCAGCGGCGAGGTCTTCCAAGGGTCGGTATCGATGCGCGCCGCGCCGTAGATTGCGATGGCGATGTCGCGATAGGTCGCGCCGTTCATGCGGCCGTCAGCAGCACGAAGTTTGAGGCGAAAGCGGCGGCGCTGCTCGACGGTCATGCGCGTGTCGCGCAATGGCGGACGTTGGAGCCAGGCGCGCGCGAGGCGTGTCAGCGCATCAATGCGATCGAGGATGTCGTCGTCGATGGGGACGACCGCCGCAAGCTGGTCGTGTGCGGATATGCCGGGTAGGAAGAGTAGCTGGAGGTCGTGCTCGGGAAGACCGGCATAGGCTCCTTCAGGGCCATCACGTCCCGCAGCGAACCTGTCGGCGAGGCTGTTTGAGCTGGAGGGCAGAAAGTTCGGCCGCGCTGTCAGAAAGAGGACGGCAGGATCGCTCCGCGGCGACCACACCACCTGTTGCTGTAGGGCAGAACGACCTGGTCTTGCGGGGAAATCGCAACCCCCAGCGCTGCTGTCTGTCGTCAGGCAGCGGCTGAGTCTCGGCGCCAGCATCGACCAGACTGGCGTAGTCGTCCTGATAAGGGCGGTATCTGCGAAGGCACTCCCAGGCGAGACCTTCGATCGGCAGTGTATCGAAGAAATCGTAGCTGCGGTCGTCTCGCCAGTTCGATGTATCGGGCCTCATCGCATCAACTCTCCCGCGTGGTGCGCGTAAGTCGAGCGTGTGATTTTTCGGGGCGCGACGAGGGTGTTGGAAGCCTGGAGGAGGGCATTGCGTGATGTCGAAAGGGCATCACGCCGGTTCGCAAACCTCTCAGCGGTGAGCCGGTCGCAGGAGGTGCCGATAGCCGGTGTGTGTCATCCAGCGGGCGCGTTCGAGGTGGCTGTCATGGATGCGGCGGCAGCGTTCGGGTTCACGGGCGGGATCGAGATCGAACAGCACCCGCACGGCTTCCTCCCAATGCGCGCCGTCAGCGGCCGCATCCAACAAGCGCATGTATAGTTTGGCGTGCGACTTGTCGTAATCGGTGAGATCTTGCCCCGATGGCGCGAGGTCCTGGAATGGTGCGGTCATGGTGCAGACTCGGCGAATATGCGGTGCCTGTCTATTATCCATGTTTGATCCGAAATGGAGGCAGTGCGAATGATGAGGCACCTGGCTGCCCACAGGTCAGCGTAAGCCTGTAGATCGGTTCGGCTTGTTTCCGCGATCATCGACCAGCAGCACTCCTTGCCCTCGGTCGGTCGACAGGAAGACGATGCCGGCAGCTTCCAAGGCCCTGCGTGCCTGATCGCGCGTCGTCTCGTACACATCGAGCCCGCTTTCGGATTCGAGGCGCTTGAGCGCGGTCAGCGATAGGCGAGCCTTGTCAGCGAGCGTCTCCTGTGTCCAACCCAGCAACGCGCGTGCGGCCCGTGATTGTCGGGCGGTGATCATGCATGATCACCTCCCATCGCAACCGGCGCGCGCTCCAGAACTACGGCTATTTTAGTCGTATTGGCCCGTTTCTGCCAGCTCAAAGAGGTTGCCGAAGGGCCGTGTCGTGCTGGCGCCGATTTGCTGATTCGGGCAATCGAGGCGTTGTCGTCAGTGAAGCGTAGGTTCTGCGGGCTGGCTTTTGCAGTAAAGCTGGAAGAGTGCGCCTTCGGTGTGACCCAACTATTTGGGGCACGCATCTGCGATCGGGTGCGATTTGAGCAGGAAGGCGGCCCCGACCTTTCGGCCGGGGCCTCGTGACGCCGCCTCAGTCTGCGCGGCGGCCGTTGGGGCGGGACCAGATCAGCGAGTAACCTTCACCGTCCTCGTCATCGAAGAGGTTGGCGTAGATCGGAGCGTTGAAGCTCGGATCGTCGAGCTTGAGGCCCAGATAGTCGCGGCCCTCGTTGGAGCGCTTGGACCAGGCGGCGCCGATCTCGGCGCGGCCGACCAGGACCCGGTGGCTGGGGGCGTTCTCGCCGCTGGCGCGCAGGTCGGGGACGATGCGCACGCCCTTGGCCTGGACGCTGAGGGTAACGATTTCACCGCCGAATTCGTTCGAGCCGGTCTTCTTGAAGGTGCCGATGGTCGCCATTGTAAGTCTCCGTTTTCCGTTTCGAGCCCGCACCATTGCGGCCTCGATGGCGATCGACCGGACGGAGGCGAGCGACGACACATCGCTTGCGACCGCAGCAAAGCGGAGGATGGCGCAGGCCCGACTTTGTTGTTTCGCGAGGAATGACGGCGCAGCCGGCAGGGGAAGAAAGTCGGGACCAGCCGTTGTGGCTTAGGCGCTCGAGGCAACGCCGTCCTTCGGCCAGATCAGGCCATTGAAGAGGCCGTTTTGGCGCGGGTGCCGGACGGACCGACGGCGGAGACGGCGGCGACCTTCGCATTGGCCCGGGAAGTCCGACCGGCGATCGCAGGCGTAGACCTCCCTCGAACAGGCCTGCGCTGCGCATTTCGCCATTCCGCCAGCTCTGACGAAACGCCTCGACGCTGAGGGGCTGCCGGCCACGATGTCGTTGCCGCCCCGACGCGCTCCTTCGTTCCGTGACAGGTGGGCGCAGCCGATGTTTCGCGATGCCGCTTCCCCATCGGGCGACCAGATGGCGTGGAGGGCAAAGGTATATGCCGCTGGATCCCGCCGCGATGGGCGCTGCGGGTTTAGGCGTGGGACACATGCCCGGCAGATGGGTCGAAGGCCGCCATTCCAGTGATGCGCACGAAGGCGACGATGCCGACCGCGATCGCTCCGATGACGGAGAACACGGTCTGCCATGTCTCCGATGGCATGGTGTGTTTCACGATGCCATGGGTGGCATGGAATCCGGCGACGACGGCCGGGGCGACGAAGGCTGCGGCGATGAGCAGGCGTGCCCAGGTCGGACGGACGGTGGCGAGCAGGAATTGGCCGATGCCGAAGGTGAGGCCGGCGGCGACAAAGCCGACGACAATCGCGCCGAGCCAGCCCGCGCCGGTGCCATAGGCCCATGTGCCGGCAGTCACGCCCGCGAAGAACGGAAGAGCGAACACCGCAAGCGTGAAGAGGAGCCAGCAGAGGAAGCCGATGGCGGCGATGCTGAGGAGAATGCCGATGAAGATCATGGTGGTGTCTTTCGTCAAATGTCAGACGGATGCGCCTCCACCACCACCACGGCGCACATGCGAGATTAGCAGAATTCGAGCCGCAGGGGGAGCAGAAGCGTGAAGCGTCCGCCGACTGCGCGACCCGGTTCGCCTCATGAGGCGAAGGGGTCGATTTCGCCGACGATGGCGTTTTCATCGCCATCATATTCCGACGCCGGGGTGACGGAGAGCGTGCCGTCTCCGGCGCGATAGATGACGATGGCCGCCATCAGGGTGGTAGCGAGGCTGAAGGCGAAGGCGTGAGCGGTTTGGAAGGACATCGACCTGGCTCCTGTTTGAGCGGAGGTCCATCCCCCGCTGACAGGCGCCCGAAGAGTTCGGCCGGTGGCCGCAATCACCGTGCAGGCGAAGCCGGAGCGGCGGCACGCTATGCGTAGTCCGACCCTTTACGGGTTGATGGCGTCAGGCCATCGGCTGAACCCAAGGATCAGCGTCTTGAAGCGGGGGTGGTCGTCCGATCAGGAGACCGGGTTGTCTGTATGCCGCGAGGACTGTTGCTGCCGGCTCGGCTGACCTCTCCTGCGCTGCCGGTGGCCGGATGTCAGCGCCAGGCCTTCCAGGGATCGATGACCGTGACATTCGCGGCCTCGAATGCGCTGTTGTCGCGCGTGGCGACGGCAAAACCCTTGGCGGCTGCGATCGCCGCGATGTAGCCGTCGGGAGTAGGGAAGCCTTTCCCGGCCGCTCGGGCTTTGACGGCGAGATCCGCATAGCGGCGCGCAGCATCGACATCGAACGGGAGGACGCGGTCTGCGAACAGTTCCATCACCCCATCCAGGGCTTCGGTGAGACGCTCCTTGCGCTTGCCATCGGGGAGCGCGCCGATGCCGAACATCAGCTCGGCGATGGTGACGCTGGAGAGAAAGAGCGTTTCCGCTGCCTGCTCGTCGAGCCATGCGCGCACGGCCTCGTCGGGAGCGGGCTTCATCGCCTCCGATACGACATTGGTGTCGAGGAGGATCATTCGAAGCTCATCGGTTTGGCGGGCGTCTTGTCACGAGCTTGGTCGAGGGCCTCGACATCCTCATTGGTCAAGCCGAGGCGGCGGCTGCGTTCCGCGAGCGCCGTGCCGAGCCGGAGGCGCGTATCGGGGCGGACAGCCATTTCGAGGATGTCGCGCATTTCCGCTTCGGCGCTGCGGCCGTGCTGCGCCGCCCGCACCTTGAGGGCGCGGTGCGTCGCGTCGGACAAATTCCTGATCGTAACTGCGGGCATGATAGCGCCTCCTGCAAGTTTGATAGCAGTGATGGCATAATATCAGAATTGCCATCAATTTTTCAAGGTAGCCGGTCCCGGCGGCGCTTACGCGCCGCCCGAGCCGAAGCGATAGACCGGGATGCCCATCTTGCGGGCCTTGTCGGCCAGGTTGTCCTGAATGCCCGTGCCGGGGAAGATCACGACCCCGATCGGCACGATGCCGAGCATCTGGTCATTGCGTTTGAACGGTGCGGCCTTGGCGTGCTTCGTCCAGTCCGGCTTGAAGGCGACTTGCGGCACCTTGCGGCTGTCGGCCCAGCGGGAAGCGATCTTTTCGGCGCCTTTCGGCGAGCCGCCATGCAGCAGCACCATGTCGGGGTGCTTGGTATGGATCTGATCGAGCTTGGCCCAGATTTGCTTGTGGTCGGCGGTGTCGCCGCCCGAGAAGGCGATCTTCGGGCCGGCGGGCACGAGTACCTCGGTATCCGCACGCCTCCTTGCGGCGAGGAAATCCCGGCTGTCGATCAGCGACGCGGTGAGGTGGCGATGGTTGACCCGTGATCCGGTGCGTTGCGACCAGGGTGAGCCGGTGGCGACGAGGTAGTGTCCAGCGGCGGCTTCGCGGAAGGTTTCCATGCCGTCGCGGCGGTCGATCAGGTTCATGCCGATGTCGATGAGGCGCTCGAGCTGGAGGGACTTCACCTCGGAGCCATCCTGTTCGCGCTGAAGCTGCTTTTGCGCCTGCTCGTTGTCGTCGAGCTTCTGTTCGATGCGGTCCACGGCGCGGTGGAACATATTGACGGTCGACCAGAGGAGATCGGGGAGATCGAAGTCGAGGCTGGTGTCGGTTATCGTGGCGACCAGGGCGTCGAAGATGTCGGCGACGGCGCCTTCGATGATGCGGTCTTCCGGTGGCGGGCGCTGGTCCAACTCGTCTTCGGAGGGGCGATAGCCGTGGAGCTGCAAGTCCTGGATCAGATGGTCGGTCGGGGATGACTCGTGGTGTGGTTCGTAGTCGTCGTGCTCGCTCATGGGATGCTCCGTCGGCAAGGACCGCGACCGTCGCGGCCTTCATGGCGACGAAGCCGTCGGGCGGGACGGACCTGCACCCGGAGCGAAGCGTAGGGCCGAAGCGCCAGCGGAGGATGGCGAAGGCCGCCGATTTTGTTTCGCGATGGAAAGGCGCGGGTTCGGGGTCCCCACGCGGCCTGCCGCGTGGGGTGGACGTGCGCCGCCGGAAAATCGTCGGCCGCAGCCATTGCCTTGTCCGGCCCGGCTGATGGCCGATCGCCCTCTCGAAGGCCGAGGCGCTGTCCTCTTGCCGTCACTGGCGCATCGTTGCGGCATGGGGGTTGCGCGCCACCTGTCAGCCCCTTCCGGCTAAGCGGCCAGGTCCATGAAGCGTGCGACGTCGTCTGGAGCGAGCTGCACTCGAACGCCTGCCCGAAGCGCATCGATACCGAGCCGCCGCAGATCCTCGTTGAAGTCCCCGAATGCCGGCGACAATGGGATGGCCTCGATTCCCTCGGCGTTCGCCCGTTCGATCAGCATGTCCCGCGCGCCGTCACCGGCCGGATCGTCGTCGCGAACGATATAGAGCCGCCGCAAAGTCGCCGGGAACAGGATGGCGGCCAGATGTGCTGCCGAAAGCGCCGGCGCCATCGCCATATCGGGCAGGACCTGCCGGAGCGACAGCATGGTCTCGATACCTTCGCCTGCCGCCATCACGCTGCCGGGCGCACCGATGCGGACGGCATTGCCGAGGAGATCGCCCATCGCCTTGCGCGGTGTGTCGATGGGGGCTTTGTCGGAGCCGTCAGGCGCAAGCCAGGTGCGGTGCGCGCCGGTGATCTTGCCAGCGAGGTCGGTGACGGCGGCGATCATGGCCGGCCAGGTCTCGGTCGGGCCATCGTCGGGCTTGTAGTAGCAGCGGGGGTGGAAGCGCAGGTTTCCGGTTCCGTGCAAAAGCACAATGCCGCGTTTGCGCAGATAGGTCTGCACAATGGTCCCGGTGATCGGTTGCGTCATGGCGATGAGACGGCGTGCCGCCTCGGGCGACCCCGATGGCGCTGGCGCCAGTCCGCGGCGTGATGCCGGCTCCGGTTCGGGGTGCGGCAGGCTGAGGAAGGTGCGCGCCTCTTGAGCAACGTCTGCGAAGTCGATGAGGCCGAGCGCTTCCCGGATGATGTCGAGAAGATCGCCATGTTCGCCGGTGGCGGCGTCGGTCCATTTACCCGCTCGTCCCTTCGGGGTGTCGCGCAGGCGCACGAACATGGAGCGGCCTGCGGCATTGCGAGCATCGCCAACCTGCCAGTAGTTGCCCTGCCGGTGGCCGTTGGAGAGATAGTGGCGGCAGACCGCCTCGGCCTGTCGGCCGAGACTGTGTGCCAGTTCAGAAGCGTCTTGCCGAGCCATCACGCTGCCTCACGCTCGCTGATCCGCTCGACCGGATAGGTGGCGAGCAGCTTGCCGATGATGGCGGGACCAGAGGCATCGACCGGAACGAAGAAGCGCAGCTTCCACGAGATGATCTCGCTGAAGAGGCCATAGGCGCGCAGGCGATCCCGCATGGTGTCGGTGAAGCCTGACAGTTCGATCCGGTTCGCGCCCATGACGCGCGCGCGGCGAAGCTGGAGCCCGCTGACCAGGTCGAGGATGGTGCGACCATCCACCAGAGCGGCGTAGGCATCATCGCTGCTGAGATTGGCCGCGCCCGTCGAGACGGCATTCATGGCCCAGGCGGGCGAAACCCGCCGTCCGATGATGCGTTCGCCATCATCGGTCTGGAGCCGATAGACGCGCGTCGACTCGTTCGGCAGGCGCTTCCACACCGGCAGGAGCAAACCGCTGACCATGTGGATGGCGCCATCGGTATAGGCTGGCACTTCGGCGACTTCACGTTGCCAGACCGCTGCAAAGCTGTCGCGAGCGGCTTCCTGCCAATGGCTGTCTTCCATCATGGCGAGGCTTGCGTGGTGCTGCTCCATCGGCCGGATCAGGCGGACGCGACGTTCGATCTCGCCGTCGTCGAGCATGATGGACGGCGCCGGCACCTGGACAGCAGCGCGTCCCGACCGCGCGTTGATGAGCAGCCGGGCATGCGGATCGTCGAGCCAGCCGAGCGCCGTATCGAGCGTGGTTGGCTGGTTCCGGCGGCGCTCGGTGATGGTGAGCAGCCGCGTCTGCGCGCCCGTTGCCGGATGGGTGTAGATGGTCGTGCGCTCAGCGACGACGAAACTCTCCGCCGTCAGCGTTTCCAGCCCGACATCATAAACGCCGCTGGCGACGGCTCCGGCCACCTTGGCGTCGAGCAATTGCTCGAAGGCGGTGAAGAGGATGCCCTGAAGCTCGATGGTCAGCGCCAGCAGGCGGTTGAGGAACGTGGTGATCGGCGGCAACTCGTCCTTGATGCCGCCCTCGTCGGTCAATTTCAGGCCGGTCGCGGACTCGAAGCGACCCAGCGAGCAACCCTCGACCTTGCCGCGCACGATCAGGAGATAGAGCTGCCGCAGCGCATCGCGGGCGTAGCTCGATTCCAGATTGTCCTCGGGCCGGAACAGACCCTGGCCGCCGGTCTGGCGCTGACCGCGCGTGATCGCGCCCAGGGTATCGAGCCGGCGTGCGATCGTGGACAGGAAGCGTTTCTCGGCTTTGACGTTCGTGGCGATCGGGCGGAACAACGGCGGTTGCGCCTGGTTGGTGCGGTTGGTGCGACCCAGACCCTGGATGGCGGCGTCGGCCTTCCACCCCGGCTCGAGCAGATAATGCACGCGCAGACGCTGATTCTTCGCTGACAGTTCGGCGTGATAGCTGCGGCCGGTGCCGCCGGCGTCGCTGAACACGAGAATGCGCTTCAGGTCGTCCATGAACGCAGCCGTCTCGGCAAGGTTGGCGGATGGCGCGCGGTTTTCGACGGCGAAGCGTTCCCCCTTGCGGACGATGCGCCGGGAGCGGCCCGTCACCTCGGAGACCATATCTGTGCCGAAGCGCTGCACGATCTGGTCGAGCGCCCCCGGAACGGGCGGCAAAGACGCAAGACGTTCGATCAGCTCGTCACGGCGCAGGGCAGCTTCGCGGCTCTCGACGGGGTGGCCGTCGCGATAGACCGGGCGCGAGGACAGATTGCCCTCGCCATCTGTGAACGGCTCGTAGAGCTGGACCGGAAAGGAATGGGCCAGATAGTCCAGAACATATTCGCGCGGCGTGATGTCGACGCGAATATCGTTCCATTCCTCGGTTGGGACTTCCGCCAGCCGGCGCTCCATCAGCGCTTCGCCGGTCGAGACGATCTGGACGACAGCGGCGTGGCCATCATCCAGGTCACGTTCGATGGACCGGATCAGCGTGGGTGTTTTCATCGACGTGAGCAGATGGCCGAAGAAACGCTGCTTGGCGGACTCGAAGGCCGAGCGGGCAGCGGACTTGGCCTGGCGGTTCAGTGTGGCTCCCCCGCTGTCTGGGCTGCCGGTGATGTTGGCCGCCTGCATCGCGGCGTCGAGATGATTGTGGATGACGGCGAAGGCGCTGGCGTAGGCATCGTAGATACGCCGCTGCTCGTCGGTCAGGGCGTGCTCGATCAGCTCATATTCGACGCCATCGTAGGAGAGCGAGCGGGCGGTATAGAGGCCCAGCGCACGCAGATCGCGGGCGAGCACTTCCATGGCCGCGACACCGCCGTCCTCGATCGCCTCGACAAATTCGGCGCGGGTGGCGAAGGGGAAATCCTCACCGCCCCACAGGCCGAGCCGCTGGGCATAGGCGAGATTGTGGACGGTGGTTGCGCCGGTAGCCGACACATAGACGACGCGCGCGTTGGCCAGGGCGTGCTGAAGCCGAAGGCCCGCGCGTCCCTGCTGCGAGGCGGCAACGTCGCCGCGTTCTCCCTTGCCGCCTGCGGCATTGGCCATGGCGTGGCTCTCGTCGAAAATGATCACTCCATCGAAATCGGAGCCCAACCATTCGACGATCTGCCGGACGCGGGAAACCTTCTCACCACGGTCGTCGGACCGTAGCGTGGCATAGGTTGCAAACAGGACGCCTTCCAACAGCGTGATCGGCCGCCCTTGCGGGAAGCGCGACAGCGGCGTGACCAGCAGGCGCTCCATGCCGAGCGCGGACCAATCGCGCTGCGCGTCCTCGATCAGCTTGTCGGATTTGGAGATCCAGACCGCCTTGCGGCGACCGCGCAGCCAGTTGTCGAGGATGATGCCGGCAGATTGACGACCTTTGCCGGCCCCGGTGCCGTCGCCGAGCATGAAGCCGCGTCGGAAGCGCACGGCGTTTTCGGCATCGGGCTTGGCCGCCTGCACGAGATCGCAGGTCGCATCGACGGTCCAGGAGCCGGCGAGGAAGTCCGAATGGGCTTCGCCGGCATAGATGACGGTTTCGAGCTGGGCGTCCGACAGGAGATCGGTGATGTTCGCGGGCAGCATCGGCCGATAGGCGGGCTTGGGCGGTGCAACGCTCGCCATGGCCGCCGACTGCACGAGCTTGGTGGGGTGCGCCTGAGAACTGGCAATACGGATCGACTGCAATCCGTATTCTTCATAGATCGCATCCGTGAGGTGGGCGCCTTCCGGCGGCGTCCAGTCCATCGTGTCGTAGGCGAGTTCAACGCCCTGCGGGTCCATGGTGGAGCGTGCGGCCGGATGCTCCGTGGCGGTGCGCGCGAGATAACCCCGCACGGTGCGGGGCGCCGAGCCCGACACGGCCGGCGCGATGTCGGGCAGCGTGACCGGCAGGCGCGGTGGAATCTGCGCTTCGATCCATGCGAGCAGCGTAGCGACGTCGGGCGCAAGGCCGGCGGACACAGGGAACGCGGCCGGGTCTGCGGCCGGCAGCTTGTCGATGACGGTGAGCCGCGTTTCGATGCTCGTGCCATGCTTGGCATAGACCGAGCCGTGGATCGCCGCGGTGAAGACGACGCGGCCACGCTCCTGAAGCCGGACGAAGGTGTCGCGCCAGGCCGGTTGCTCGGGGCCGAAGTTCGCTCCGGTGATCGTCACCAGACGCCCGCCATCGGCAAGCCGCGCCAGGGCTGAAGCAACATGACGCGCAGCGGCGTCGGCGCCCCGACCGGAGACGTTCGCCATCACCGAGAAGGGCGGGTTCATCACGATGACGGAAGGGACGGCGCACGCCGGAAGGTGGTCGTCGATCTGGGCGGCGTCGCATCGTGTGACGGCAAGGGCTGGAAAGAGCTGGCCAAGTAGATCGGCGCGGGTTTCCGCCAGTTCGTTGAGGAGCAGCGAGCCGCCGCTGATCTCGGCGAGGATGGCGAGAAGACCCGTGCCTGCCGACGGCTCCAGCACGATGTCGTGCGGTGTGATCGCGGCGGCCGCGATAGCGGCGAGGCCGAGCGGGACCGGCGTCGAGAATTGCTGAAGCGCCTGGGCTTCCTCGGAGCGACGGGTGTGCGTCGGCAGAAGGCCGGTGATTTTCGACAGGGCGGAAAGCCGTGCAGCCGGAGTGCCGGCTTTACGGAAAAGCGCCCGTCCGTATTTGCGCAGGAACAGGACGGTCACGCCTTCACAGGCTTCGTAGGCCGTCTTCCAGTCCCAGGCACCGCTCGTGTCGGAAGCCTCGAAGGCCGTTTGCATGGCGATGCGGAGATTGGCGTTGTCGATCCGCTGGCCGCGTTCGAGCAGGGTGAGAAGCTGATGGGCGGCGGCGATGATGGCGGACGCGCGGGCAACGGGCGCAGCCGGACCGGCTACGGGCGACATGATGTTCATGGATCGGAACCTCGGGAGAGCGGGAACGGGAAGCCCGGACGGCGCTCTCTCTCTCGACCGCGCGGACTCAAACCCGTCCCGGCTGCCCTCTCACTCTCGAACACGTCGCTGCCGACATGAAAAAAGCGCCTCGGCCGAGCGGCAGAGGCGCTTTGAGGGGTCAGGCCCAGTGCCCGTCGGTGATCTCGCGGGCGACGAGCCTGCGCGCCTTGCGGATCAGGTCTTCGCCGCTGGTGTCGATGTGCCCGAAGAACCGGGCGCGCGCGCCGTTCGCGGTCCAATCGGCATAGGCGCAATATTCGCGAGCCTCGGCACGGAAGGCCCGCATGTCGCTGGCCCAATGGGGCTTGGGTTCCACGACGACGGTGATGCCGTCTCTGGTTTCCAGCCAGGGAAACGAGCGCTCTGCGGGCGGACGCTCGGAATCGGCGGCGAAGATGGCGTCGATGTCCATCATGGCGCTTCTCCGGGCGTGCCCGGATGGATGAAGCCGCCAGGATCGCCGGGGTCGGGCGGCAGGTAGGCGTCATAGGGATTGCCATCGGCGAGGTGGCCGAAGGGCGTGAAGACGAAATCACCATCGTCTCGTCCCACCGCGCAGATGACGTAACGCGGGGCGCCGGTCACGGCATCGAGGCATTCCATGAGCGCAAGGTTGCCGTCACCGGCAGCGCGCAGCAGCGTCTGAAAATTGCTCTGGGCATGGGACGGAATGCTCATAGCGGGCCTCCCTCGTTGGAGAGGGTCTGGTCGAGCCAGCCATCGGTGTAGATCCAGTCCACGGTCTCTCCGGTGGCGAGATCGAGAACATGCGCGCCGCCGCCGAAGCCGTCGAGCCGGGACTTCGAGCAGGTGTTGGCATATTGGAAACCCCAGCGACCGGTCAGACCGAACTCTGCGGCGCAGCGCTTCACGAACTGGATCAGGCGCTCGGGATCGCCGGTGACGTCGTCGTGCATCCAGAGCTGCGTGCCGCCATGCTCGGGCTGGATCGAGAGGAGGAAGCCCTCGGAAGGCGGTTCTTCCGATGCGCCGGTCTCGGAGAGGCGGTTGTAGAGGTCGAGCGCGCGGGCGGCGTTCTCGGGCGTGCCGACATCGAGCAGGCACGAGAAATGGGTGAAATAGTCGGCCATGACAGGCTCCTGAAACCAGAATGCCCGGCCCGCGCGGCACAGCCGTTCAGGCTATCGAGCGTGGGACCGGGCGGTGTGGAAGATCGGGGTGAGATGCGCGGGACGAACGGCGCCGCCCCGCGCGATCCGCGCTATTCGGCGGCGACGGCGTGCTGGACCTCATCCTCGTCGGTTTCTTCCTCCTCGCCGTCCTCGGTGAGGAAGTCCGGCAAGGCGGTGTCTTCGCCGGTATCGGCCTGATCGCTGGACTCAAGCTGATCGCCATCGATGGACGCCAGGCGCAGCGGTTCGGGCAGCCAGCCGCTGTCGGTCAGAAGGCGTTCGGCTTCCTTGGCCATGTCACCCTTCTTCATGTGGTCGATGAGCTGCGCGGCCCGCTCGCCGGCGCCTTCGCGGACGGCCTCGAGAATGCGGGGCTTGGTCACGCGGCCGAGATAGTTGCCGACCGTGGGTTTCCAGCCTGCGGCCACCATGTCCATGCCCGTAGCCCGTGCGAGCCGGTCGGCCTGCGCCAGACGCACATCGAGGCCATGCTGGCTGACGCCCGAGCCGGAATAGGGGTTCGGACGCTCGAATAGCGCATTGACGCCGTAGCTGACGCAAAGCGCCAGAAGCTCCAGGCGCGTGCCGTCATCGAGATCGGTCAGCCATGCCCAGAGCGCCTGATCGTCAGCGGGGATGTGATCCCCCCAGCGTTCGTGGCGATCGTTGACTGCCTGCGCCGATGGGCTGTCCTTCAATTCCTCGGACTGCGCCGAGAAGAAGGTGTGGCGGACATTGGCCTCGAGGCAACCGGACGGGTTGGTGTGGATGAAGGTGTCGCTCAGAAGCTTGTGCAGCAACATGGTCATGGCGACGTGCGGATGTTCCGCCAGCGCGTTGCGCAGCGCGAGCGTGCGATGGGCGGTCAGCTCGATCACGAGACGCTCGGGCAAGGGCTTGATGCCGTCTTCCTCATCGTCCTCGGGCTCGGCGGGCTTGCCACCGATGGTGATGACCGCGCGTTGGACGGTCGGCGTATCGGGCTGGTCGCCCCCGGACGCCTCGCCATCGGGCTCGGCTTGGGGCTCATCCTCGGCGCGGACATAACCGCGGTCGATCGACAGCGAGCCGTCGGCGTCGAGGCTGACGAAGGCGCCGGCGATTGCGATGTCGGCCTGATCGTAGCTGACGGGGCGGTTCTCGAAGGCCTCCAGGGCCTGCTCGATCTCGCCGAGACGTTGATCGATCACGTCGGGCAGCTCGTCGGCCTCGGAATATTCCGCTTCGATCCGGTCATATTCCTCGCGCAGCGCTTCGCGGGTCGCACGCTCCTCGTCGGTCAGATCGACCGCAACGCCGGCGAGTTCACGCAGGCCGTGGTCGTGGCCATAGGGGAAGCTCACCGCGACCTCGATCCACTTCCAGCCTTCCTCGGCGATCTGATCGGCGGTGGCTTTCAGCTTCTCCGCCACCATACGGTCGAGCAGGACGGGGTCTTGGAGCCAACCGCCGTCGTCGGACTGGAAGAGATCGCGCAGCACGACGCCGCCCGCGGCCTCATAAGCCTCGATGCCGATGAAGACGGCCCGCTTGTCGGAGGCGCGAACCGCGGTCTCGGTCAGCATCCGCCGGATCTGGTAGGGCTCCTTCTGCCAGCTATCCTTGATCGCGTCCCAGACCTGCTCCTGACGGGCATGGTCGGGGCTGACGGTGAAGGCCATGAGCTGTTCGAGCGTCATGCCGTCATCGGCATAGATTTCGAGCAGGGTCGGCGAGACGGAGGTGAGGCGCAGGCGCTGCTTTACCACGGTAACGTTGACGAAGAAGGCAGCGGCGATGGCCTCCTCGGTCATGCCCTTGTCGCGCATGGCCTGAAAGGCGCGGAACTGGTCGAGCGGATGGAGCGGTGCGCGTTCCATGTTCTCGACCAGCGATACTTCGTCGACGAGGATGTCGCTGTTGGCGTCGCCGATGACGCAGGGCACCGTCGCCGTCTTGGCCAAACGCTTCTGCTTCACGAGCAGTTCGAGTGCGCGATAGCGGCGACCGCCGGCCGGCACCTCGAACATGCCGGTCTCCGCGCCATCGGCGTCGAGGACGGGACGGACATGGAGGCTCTGAATGAGGCCGCGTCGGGCGATGGACTCGGCCATTTCCTCGATCGAGACGCCGGCCTTGACGCGGCGGACGTTGGACTGGCTCAGCACCAGCTTGTTGAAGGGGATGTCGCGCGCCGACGACAGGGTGATCTTCTGGATGGCACTCGCCATGTTCGTTACTCCGCGACGGGCGGCCGGGAGACTCTCTCTCGACCTCCAACCCGTCACGAAGCGAAGCGCCGCCCTCTCACTCTAAGAAGGGCAGCGCCGCAGAAGAGGAAAGGCGTGAAGCCGGAGACCCGCTTTCCCGCCTTTCCGGTTTTCAGGTCGATTATGCCGCATGCCGTTCGTCGCCGGCCATGGTGTCGTCCGGGCCGAGATCGGCGTTGGGCAGGAAGCCGAGCAGCCAATCGGCCGCCTTGCTGGCCTGAGAGGCGGCGCGGACGATGGCGCGATTGTCCTCGCGCAGGACCTCCAGCCAGGCGCCGATATAGTCGGCGTGACGGACGGTCGGCACGATGCCGAGGGACGCGCAGCAGAAGGCAGCGTTGATCTCGGCTACCAGCTCCTCGAAGGCGTATTTCTTCGTGCCGAAACCGCCGGTCAGATCGCGGCCGAGCCGGGAGGCATGGCCGCTGGCGTGCCCGAGTTCGTGCAGGGCCGTGCGGTGCCAGTTGATCGGCTCGAAATAGGCCTGCGGCGGCGGCACCTGCACATAGTCGTGCGCCGGCACATAGAAGGCGCGATCGCCGCCGATGCGGAAATCGATGCCCGTCGCTTCGATCAGAGCCTCGACGCGCGGCTCGATGAGGCCGGGTGGCGGCGGTGGAGCGATGGCGGCGATGTTGTCCGGTAGGCCGTTGCATTGCGCGGCGTTGAAGACGGTGAAGCGCTTGAGGAACGGAATCGCGGCGGCGTCCTCGCCGGTCTCGCGGGCTCGGCGCTTCTCGTCCTCCGGCGTGAAGCGGTCGGCATAGACGACGGTTGTGCCATGCTCGCCTTTGCGGACATTGCCGCCCAGCGACAGTGCCTGGCGGAAGGTGAGCCAACTCTGGCCGGGGAAGCCGTGCTGGATCACCGCCCCCCAGAGGATGAGCACGTTGATGCCGGAATAGTGCCGTCCGGTCGCAGCGTTGCGGGGCATGGCGAGCGGTGCCTTGGCCGCGGCCGATCCCCATGGCTGGACCCAGGGCGCGCGGCCCGCCTCAAGCTCGGCGATGATCTTGCCGGTGATGTCGTCATAGAGGCTCGCCCGGCCTGAACTGGCGCGGGCGCCGTGGTTTTTCCTGAACATCGCGGTTCTCCGCGACGGGCGCCGGAGACCTCTTCTCCAGCCCTCAACCCGTCACGGGAAACCCGTCCGCACTCTCACTCTATGGGGGGCGTTGCGGGGATCTCCCCGCAGAAGGGGTCGGGCGAGACCCAAGGCTCGACCGCAGGGGAAGGCTTTCCCCCTCCTCACATTCGAATCATAAATCGACCAGCCAGCCCAATAGGTTCGATCTGGCATCTGGCGGGAGGCGGCTTCCGATCTGCTGTCTGTTAAGGCACCGAAACTATGGTGAGCGCCTCCGCACAATCGCGCATTTGCTGCCAGCTGGCTATGCGGGGTCATTTGGAGGCGCCAAACGGCCGCTACGCTATCCCGAATTGCGCGTTGAACTGCTTACACAGTGCTTACACGGCGAGAGGCGTCTAGGCGTGTAAGCAAAGAGCCTCCCGAAGGAGGCTCTCTAATATGCTGGTTTTCCTGAGAAAACTGGAGCGGGCGAAGGGATTCGAACCCTCGACCCCAACCTTGGCAAGGTTGTGCTCTACCCCTGAGCTACGCCCGCTCTGGCGTCTCCGGCGGGCCATGCCTGCCGTCGAGGCGCGGCTATTAGCGTGGGGGTTCTCCGTCCGCAAGCCTGATTCTCGAAAAAGTTTCCAGGCCTTGGCATAAGCGCCCGGCGTCCCACATAAGGGGGCACGAAAAGGGCATGTGGGAGAATCATCGGTGGCAACCTTGGGGATGAGCGCGGCGGATCGGGAAGCGATCGAGGCGTTCAAGCGCGATGTCGTCGAACCGTCGATGACGTCGCTCGTCATCCTCGACTTCTGGGCCGAATGGTGCGGTCCCTGCAAAGCGCTGGCGCCGGTGCTCGAAAAGGTCGCCGCCGACTATGCGGACAAGGGCGTCGTCCTCGCCAAGGTCAACGTCGACGAGCAGAAGATGATCGCGGCGCAGTTCCGCGTCCAGTCGATTCCTACCGTCTATGCGCTGTTCCAGGGCCAGCTCGTCGCCGACCTGACCCAGGCGCGCAGCGAGAGCCAGCTCAAGCAGATGCTCGACCAGATCCTGCGCCAGCTGCCGATCCAGGGCGCCGCCGACAAGATGCACGAGGACATCGCCCCGCTGATCGCGATGGGCGAGGAGGTGCTGGAAGCCGGCGATGTGGAGCGCGCCCTGTCGATCTTCGGCCAGCTCGTCGAGATGGCGCCAGAGGATGCCGACGTTGTCGGCGGGCTCGCCCGCGCGATGGTCAAGGCAGGCCGGGTCGACGAGGCCGAAGCGCTGCTCAGCCAGCTCCCGCCCGAGAAGGCCAAGGAGACGCCGGTAGCCCGGGCACAGGCTGCGATCGCGCTCGCCCGCGAGGCGGCGCCGGTCGACGATCTCGGCCCGCTGCGCGCCAAGGTCGCTGCCAATGCCGACGACCATGAAGCCCGCTTCGAGCTGGCCGGCGGCCTCATGGCGGCCGGTGACCGCGACGGCGCTGCCGACAATCTGCTCGAGATCATCGCCCGCGATCGCGAGTGGAACGATGGCGCGGCGCGGCAGCGGCTGCTCAAGCTGCTGGAGGTTGTCGGGCTCGAGGATCCCTGGGTGCGCGAACAGCGCCGCCGCCTGTCGGCGCTGCTGTTCACCTGACGGGTGCCACCATGGCCGAGCGCCTGTCTATCTTTCCCCTGGCGGGCGCACTGCTGTTTCCGCGCGGCCACCTGCCGCTGCATATCTTCGAGCCGCGCTACCGTGCCCTCGTCACCGATGCGCTGGCGCGTGATCGCCGCGTCTCGATGATCCAGCCGCGCGACGACCGCCGGCCGCCGACGCTGTTCGACATCGGCTGTGTCGGCCATATCCGCGAGGTCGAGCGGCTGGACGACGGTCGGTTCAACATCGTCCTCGAAGGCCTCACCCGCTTCCGCCTGCTGCGCGAACTCGACGTAGCGACACCGTTCCGGCAGATCGAAGCCGATCTGGATGCATTCGACGACGCCGTGGCGCCCGACGCGCTGCCCAGCATCGTCCGCGCCGAGATCGAACGCGAGGCGCGCCGCTTCGCCGACAGCCGCGGCGTCGCGGTGGACTGGACCGGGGTCAGCCGGCTCGACGACGAGACGCTGGTCAACGCCATCTCGGCGATCGCGCCCTTCGACACCGCCGCCAAGCAGGCGCTGCTCGAAGCCCGGACGCTGGCCGACCGCGCCGACCTGCTCGCCCAGTTCCTTGGCTTCTTCCGGCGCGGCGACGACGAGCCGGCGACGCTGCAATGACGGCCGGGCCAGGCCTCGACCCCGATCTGCTCGCGATCCTGGTCTGCCCGGTGACGCGCACGCCGCTGCGTTATGATGAGGCGGCCGGGGAGCTGGTCTCGGAGGCCGCCGGCCTCGCCTACCCGATCCACGACGGCGTTCCGGTCATGCTGGTCGAGGAAGCGCGGCGGCTGGAGATATAGACGTCATTCCGGCGAAAGCCGGAATCTCCCTGCCTTTGACGTCCGAACATGGCGAGCCCGGCAAGAAAAGGGAGATCCCGGCCTTCGCCGGGATGACGGTCTTGGATTTGACGATCGCGATTTCGCAGAGACGACGCTTAGATCGCCATGCCCTGCAACAGCCTCGGCAATTTCCCCGTCTCGCCGCGCGCCTCGGCCATGAAGCGGCCTTTGAGCGGGCCGAGCCGCTGGACCGCGCCGAGGCCGATGCGGCGCACGGTGCGGGCGGTACGGCCGGGGATGCCGAACAGGCGTGTCAGGCCATCCGTTGAGGCGGCGACCATGAAGCTGTCGAGGCTCCGCCAGCGCTGATAGCGATCAAGAAGCTGCGCATCGCCCGGATCGAGGCCGAGGCGCATGCCTTCGACCAGCACCTCGGTCAACGCAGCGACATCGCGATAGCCAAGATTGACGCCCTGGCCCGCGATCGGATGGATGCCATGCGCGGCGTCCCCAACCAGGGCTAGGCGCGTGTCGGTGATCCGCGCCGCGTGGTGGAAGCCGAGCGGATAGGAGGAGCGCGGCGAGATCAGCGACACCGCCCCGAGCATCCCGCCCATCCGCTTCTCGGCCTCCGCCTGATAGGCGCGGTCGGGCAAGCCCAGCATCGCCGGGGCATGCTTCTCGTCGACCGTCCAGACCAATGCCGAGCGGTGCCGGCCCTCGGCGTCGTCGACCAGCGGCAGGATCGCGAAGGGGCCTGCGGTGTAGAATATCTCATAGGCGACGTTGCCGTGTGGCTTCTCATGCGCGATCGACGCGATCATCGCGACATGGTCGTAGCTCCACCGGGCGCAGGTGATCCCAGCGGCCTCGCGGGTCGGCGACTGGCGGCCCTCGGCACCGATAAGCAGCGATCCCTCGACGATCCGCCCGTCGGCCAGCGTGACGCGCACCCCGTCGAGATCGCGGCGGACGTCGACCGGCCGGGCGGGTCGCAGCAGCGTCAGTCCGTCGGCCGCGCGCGCCGTCGTGTCGAGCGCGATGCGCAGGTCGCGATTCTCGAACATATGGCCAAGTGCGCCATCGTCGGCGGACGGCTCGAACATCAGGCTTTCGGGACTGAGGCCGTCCTGAACCCGGATCGCGTCAATCGGGCATCCCCGGCCTTCGAGATGCGCGCCGACGCCGATCGCATCGAGCATCCGCCACGGCGCGCTCGCCACCGCCGAGGCGCGGCCGTCGAATCCGCTCGCCAGCACCTTGTCGGGGTCGGCGGGATCGATCACCGCCGCCCTGATGCCGTGCCGCGCGAGTGCGATGCCAAGGGTGAGCCCGACCAGGCCCCCGCCCAGAATGATGACGTCCTGCCGTTCCATGGAAACCGCTTTAGGGCGTCGGCGGCGCACATGCCACCACCTAACCGCAAGCGGCACCCCGGCGGAGGCTGGGGTCTCGGGAGGCTGGGACGGATGGGAGGTCGCGCGACCCTTCTGAGACCCCGGCCTCCGCCGGGGTGACGGCTTTGGGGGCGATGAGACGGGCCGATCGGGCCGTCGCTTGACCGCGACTCCGCGCTATGGGATTCTTGGAGCATGGCAAGTCGCAGCATCAGGATCGCGGGGGAAGAGGTCGTATCGTCGGCCTCGGTTGGGCCGGGCGGCTGGCGGGCGTCGCTGGCCGGGCTCGGGCGCCGGGCCGGGTCGATCTGCGCCGCGCTCGCGTTGATCGGCGGGACGATCGCGCTCGGCTTCGTACTGGCCAGCTATCACGTCACCGATCCCTCGATGAACACGGCGGCCGGCGGGCCTGCGCAGAACGTCTTCGGGCCGGTCGGCGCCTGGATCGCCGATCTGGCGCTCAGCGTCTTCGGCCCGGCGATTGCCTTGGTCCTGCCGCTCGGGCTGATCTGGGGGTTGCGGCTGTGGCGTGGGCATCCGGTAGGTCGCTGGGGCCGCTCGCTCGTCATTGCATTGTGCGCGGTCGCGGTTATCGGCATCGGCCTCGGGCTGTTCCGCGGTGGATCGGTCGCCGGCCTGCCCGCCGGATTCGGCGGCAGCTTCGGTCTGGCCGGCGCCGCCCTCGCCCGGTTTGCCCTCGACCAGATCGCCGATCCCGTGCTGGCCAACGGGGCCCGCCTCGGCAGCGCGGCTTTGCTCGCCATCCTCGGCCTGTCGCTATGGGTCTGGGGTCTCGGGCTGATGGCTGACGAGCGCGACTGGCTGCTCCGGCGAGGTGCCTATGCCCGCCGCCCGTCCGAACCCTATGACGATGACGATGTGCCGTTCGATGTCGACGACATCGAGGCGATCGACAAGGCCCCCCTGCCCGTCCGCCCGCCGCGTCACGCACCGATCGACGAGGATGAGGAACCGGCGCCCCCGCCTGTCATCGCCGATCGCAAGAAGGCCGCCGCCCCCTCGGCCAAGGCCGTCGCGCGCGAGCGGCAGAGCTCGCTGCCGCTCGGCGACACCTACAAGCTGCCCAGCCTGTCGCTACTGTCGCCGGCGCCGCCTTCCTCAGGCAAAACGATCGACAAGGCGGCGCTGGAGCGCAACGCCCGGCTGCTGGAGACGGTGCTCGACGACTTCAACGTCAAGGGCCGGATCGTCGAGATCCGCCCCGGCCCGGTCGTCACCATGTACGAACTGGAGCCCGCCGCCGGCATCAAGGCGAGCCGCGTGATCGCGCTGGCCGACGACATCGCCCGCAACATGTCGGCGATGTCGGCGCGCATCGCGGTGATCCCGGGCCGCACCGTGATCGGCATCGAGCTGCCCAACGCCAAGCGCGAGACGGTGTCGCTATCCGAACTGATCGCCAGCGACGCATTCGAGGAGCTGTCGAGCGGCCTCGCTCTGGTCCTGGGCAAGAATATCGGCGGCGACCCGGTGATCGCCGATCTCGCGCCGATGCCCCACCTGCTCGTCGCCGGCACCACCGGATCGGGCAAGTCGGTCGGCATCAACTCGATGATCCTGTCGCTGCTCTACCGGCTGACGCCCGACCAGTGCCGGATGATCATGATCGATCCGAAGATGCTCGAACTCAGCATCTACGACGACATCCCCCACCTGCTCTCCCCGGTCGTGACCGAGCCGCAAAAGGCGGTGCGCGCGCTCAAATGGGCGGTCGAACAGATGGAGGACCGCTACCGGATGATGTCGTCGGTCGGTGTGCGCGGCCTGGCCAGCTTCAACGAGCGGGTGCGCACGGCGAAAGCCAAGGGCCAGCCGCTCGGCCGCCGCGTCCAGACCGGCTACGACGCCGAGACCGGCCAGCCGATCTACGAGGAGGAGAAGCTCGAGTTCGAGCCGCTGCCGCAGATCGTCGTCATCGTCGACGAGCTTGCCGACCTGATGATGACCGCCGGCAAGGAGGTCGAGTTCCTGATCCAGCGGCTCGCGCAGAAGGCGCGTGCGGCGGGCATCCACCTGATCATGGCGACACAGCGCCCCTCGGTCGACGTCATCACCGGCGTGATCAAGGCCAACCTGCCGACCCGCATCAGTTTCCAGGTCACCAGCAAGATCGACAGCCGCACCATCCTGGGCGAGCAGGGAGCCGAGCAGCTGCTGGGCAAGGGCGACATGCTCTACATGGCCGGCGGCAAGCAGATCATCCGCGTCCACGGCCCGTTCGTGTCGGACGACGAGGTCCGGGCGGTCGCGGATCATTGGCGCGAGCAAGGCACCCCCGATTATATCCAGGCCGTGACCGAAGAGCCCGAGGACGGCGGCTTTGCGATGGAGGGCGGCCCGTCCGGTCCCGACGACCCCGAGACGCAGACCTATCGCCGCGCGATCCAGCTCGTCGTCGAGAACCGCAAGGCTTCGACCAGCTGGCTGCAACGGCAGCTCCGCATCGGCTACAATTCCGCCGCACGGCTGATCGAGCGGCTGGAGAAGGACGGCATCGTCTCGCAACCCGACCATGTCGGCCGGCGCGAGGTGCAGGTCGATATGGCCGACCTGGGACGCTTCCTCAGCTAGGACGATCCCGACCATGACATCGTGGCTCGGGCGGCTGTCCGGCTTGCTGTTGCTCACGGCCCTCGCCGGTTGCGCGCCGCCCCCGCCGATCCGCGTGCTGCCGATCCCGAAGGCACCCGCGCCGGACATCGAGGCGGCCACGACACCCGGCGAGATGCGCACCACCCTGTCGGTGCTGACCTACAATATCGAGGGCCTCGGCTGGCCGGCGCGCACGGGACGGGCCACGCAGCTTCGCGAGATAGGCCGGCGGCTCGCCGAGCTGCGCGAGCGTGGGGAAGCTCCCGACGTCGTGATGTTCCAGGAGATGTTCAGCGGCCGGGCCAAGCGGGCGGTGGCGGCGAGCGGCTATCCTGCGATCGTCGCGGGCCCGCAGCGACTGACATTTGCAGGCCGCACCACCGACGAGCCGTTGCCGGGCAAGTCGCGCTTCCGGCGTGGCGAGCTGGGTCTGAAGCTGCTCGGCAGCGGGCTGGCTATCGCGTCACGCTATCCGCTCGACGGAGTCGAGCTCCACCCCTATGGCCTGCGCTCCTGCGCCGGGCTCGACTGCCTCGCCAACAAGGGCATCGTTCGCGCCCTGCTGCACATGCCGGGCGTGCCGGTCCCAGTCGAACTCTACGACACCCACATGAACTCGCAGGGGGCGTCGCGCGCGCCGAAGCCCCGTGCCCTTGAGGCCCACATGCGCCAGTCGCGCGAGGCGTCCGGCTTCATCGCCGGGATCAATGAACCGGCCTATCCGCTGATCTTCGGCGGCGACTTCAACATGCGCTGGTCGGAGGAGCGCTTCGCCGACTTCTCACGCTATGTCCCGCTGGAGATCGTCCACCGCTGGTGCGTCGTGCCGGACCATGGCTGCGACGTGCGGATGTCGTGGGACGGCGACGAGCCCTGGATGGACACCCAGGACCTCCAGCTTTTCCGGTCCAGCCCGACAATGGCGATCCGGCCGATCCGGGTCGAGGCGATGTTCGACGGCGGCACGCTGCCCCAATTGTCGGACCATGACGGCTTCCTCGTCACCTACGAGCTGCGCTGGCGCGCCGACGGGGGCGCGCTGCGCTGAACCAGGAGCAATCTCCAGGCGGGCGGGATATCCGCCGCCCCGGAAATCGCGGAACGTCAATCGGAAGCAGCCGATCCGATGCAATCAGGTCTTTCCCGCCGCGGGTCAGAGAGGCGCGCCGGCGACGAGCCGGGCGTTCCAATGCGCCGGCGTCATCGCCGCCAGATATTCCGCCTGCATCGACGGCGTGAGGATCTCCATCATCTGACGACCCTCGATCCACAGTTCGACCACACCGAACATGTCGCCGCGCTTGCGATATTTGGCCGGCCAGCCTTCGCGGCGGGCGATCGCCATGACTTCGTCCATCTCCAGCGCCGTGCCAAGCGCGCCATGCGTGGCGGTGAAGCGATCGAGCCCGGTCGGCTCGCCATAGGCATCGGCATCGCCCTCTGCCTCAATCAGCACCGTTCCTGCCGGATAGACCTCGATCGAAGTGCCGTGGCCATCGTCGGCAAGTGCGATCCAGCCATCCTGCGACACGGGCGGAAAAGGCATTGCCTCCCCACCGATCAGTTCGGCGAGAACGGTGGCGACGTGGCGGGGGTCGGCGGCGGCGATCGACATATGGAACAGCATTGAGTGTCTCCCTGATCCGCCGCTCATGGAATATGGCACAAATTGTGTCAATACATGTTTGACACTTTCCGTGCCACATATTAGCGGCGGTGCATGACCGCAGTCTCCCCGCCTACTTCCGCGCGCGAGCGCCACAAGGAGGATGTCCGCACGCGTATTCTGGACAGCCTGACCGCGTTGCTCAGCGAAGGCGTGGATATCAACCATGACCGCGTCGCCGAACGGACGGGCCTCGGCCGGCGCACCGTGTATCGCTATTTTCCAGACCATGAGGCGCTGATGCAGCCTCTTTGGGACCAAGTGGTCGGCCTAGCCGGCGGAGCCGCGGTCCGCTTCCCGGATAGCGAGGAAGAACTGACCTCGTCGATGCTTTCGATCTACGAGGGGTTCGATCGAATCGCCGGCCTCGCCACCGTGGTCCGGGCGACACCGCAGGGCCGCGCCGTCCGACTCGCCCAGAAGGCGCGGCGGCGAGCGGCCTATGTCTCCGCAACGGCAGACGCGGTGAAGGACCTGCCGCCGGAAGACCGGCTGCTGGCAACAGCGATGCTGCAGGTCCTGCACACGACACCCTGGCTGGAGATGCGCGACCAATGGGACATGGACGGCGCGCAGATGGCCACTGCCTGCCGCTGGGCGGTCGAAACCCTGCTCAAGGATCTCCGCGCGCGCGGCGCCAAGCCGCTGTCCGAAGGACCAGCCTGACCGGACCGCGATTTGCCTCGGGCGGCAGAGATGCGCCATAGGGCCGCCATGGAAGCACCTCCCGCCGACACCATGCCCATCTGCGTCGCCGCGCTCTATCGCTTCGCGCGCTTCACCGATGTCGAGGCGGTCCGTGCGCCGCTCGCCCGACTATGTTGCAGCCTCGGCGTGAAGGGCACGCTGCTGGTTGCGGAGGAAGGGATCAACGGCACGATCGCAGGCGACGACGCAGCGATCGCGCAGGTGGTCGACCATGTACGGACCCTGCCCGGCTGCGCCGACGTCGACGTCAAGCTGTCGCGCGCCGCGAGCCTGCCGTTCCACCGGCTGAAGGTCCGCCGCAAGCGCGAGATCGTGACGATGGGCGAGCCGGGCATCGATCCGCTCGAGGGGACCGGCCATTATGTCGCGGCTGAGGACTGGAACGCGCTGATTTCCGACCCGGCGACGATCGTGATCGACACGCGCAATGGTTATGAGGTCGCGATCGGCAGCTTCGCCCGCGCGATCGACCCGGGCACCGCCAGCTTCCGCGACTTCCCGACCTGGTTTCGGGCGGAGCGTGAACGGCTGCTCGGCAATGGCGACCGGGAGCCCAGGGTCGCGATGTTCTGCACCGGCGGGATACGCTGCGAGAAATCGACCGCCTTCCTCAAGGCGGAAGGAGTCGAGCAGGTCTATCACCTGAAGGGCGGCATTCTCAAATATCTGGAGACCGTGCCGCCGGACGAGAGCCTGTGGCAAGGTGAATGCTTCGTCTTCGACCAGCGAGTCGCGGTCGGCCATGGCCTGGCACCCGGCACCCACTCGCTCTGCCATGGCTGCCGCATGCCGGTCGGTGCCGAGGATCGCGCCTCGCCGCTCTATGAGGAGGGGGTCAGCTGCCCCGCCTGCGCCGCCGCGCGCAGCGACGAGCAGCGCGCGGGCTATGCGGAGCGACATCGACAGGAGGCGCTGGCCGCCGCACGTGGGGTCGCGCATGTCGGCGCCACGATCGCACCGCGCGATGCCGGCTAGACCGATCCTCTCCAGCTTTCGGCGCTGCCCCTATGCGATGCGGGCGCGGCTGGCGCTGCTGGTCAGCGGCACGGTCTGCGAGCTGCGCGAGGTCAAGTTGTCGGCCAAGCCCGCGGCGCTGATCGCGGCATCGCCGAAGGCCACCGTGCCGGTGCTGCAGCTCCCCGACGGCCAGGTGATCGACCAGAGTCTCGAGATCATGCTCTGGGCGCTCGCGCAGGCCGATCCCGAGGGCTGGCTCGACCGGGCCGATATGGCGCTGATCGCCGCCAATGACGGGCCGTTCAAACATCATCTCGACCGCTACAAATATCCCGATCGCCATGGTTCCGACCGCGCCGAGCACCGGGCGGCAGGGCTGGACGTGCTAACGGTGCTGGAAGAACGTCTCGACCGGGCTTCGCATCTGGACGGGTCGGCGCGCGGCCTGACCGACGCGGCGATCTTCCCCTTCGTCCGCCAGTTCGCGGAAACCGACCGTGCCTGGTTCGACGCGCAGCCTTTGCCGCATGTTCATGACTGGCTGGCACGACAACTGGCATCGGCGCTGTTCGCGGCGGCGATGGTCCGGCCCGACCCGTGGCAGCCGGGCGATCCGCCGCTGCTGTCCCCTTCCGCCTGAAGGCCGCTATTCCGCCGCTTCGGGGAGAGTCGCGGCCGTCGTCCAGCCGAGGCGCGGGATGTTGATCGACCGTTTGCCGGACAGGTCGGTGCGCAGGACGAAAATGCCCTGCTCCTCCATATAGGCGATCAGCCGACGGACGCGCCCCTGCGAATGGGTACCATAAACCTGCGCCAGCAGACCGTCCGATGGCGCTTCGCGTCCATCGCGGGCGGCATTGGCGACCAACAGGAAGGGCGCCAGCATGTCTTCCGGCAGGGTCGCGCCGATTGCCATCGCGTCCAGCCAGCCCTCGTCCAGATCGTCGGGCAGCCCTGCACGCGCCATCGACAGGCGTCGGCGGAAGGCGGTGAGGTCGAGACCATGCTGAGATAGCCGCGCCATGCGGCAGCGCACGCCAAAATCCTGGAACAGTACCGCCGGCTGGCGATAGGTCGCCTCCGGATCCTCGCACATCTCGCGCAGCACCTGGTTGATCACCGCGTCCCGCTCCTCGTCGGGCATGGCGGGCTCATTGCTGGGCGCGGCCGGGGTCAGGACCGGACCAGACTTGCTGATCGCACGGAGCAGGTCGTCGCTGGTCGGCACCGGCGCACGCGGTGGAGGGGGCGGCGGCGGCAGGTCGTCGCCGGGCGCGAACAGCAGACCCTGAAGATCCTCGGGCGCGGCCGAGGGAAGCGGCATCAGCTTGGGACTGCCGCTACGCGCCGAGGTTTCGACCGAGCCGATGGTAACGGAAATCGGGCGGCGCGACACGGCAGGGCCGAGCGCCAGGAACTGGCCGCGCGGCAGGTCGCGGATCTGCTCCGCCTGGCGGCGCTCCATGCCCAGCAGGTCCGCGGCGCGCGCCATGTCGATGTCGAGGAAGGTCCGGCCCATCATGAAGTTAGACGCCTCGGCCGCGACGTTCTTGGCGAGCTTGGCCAGTCGCTGGGTGGCGATCACCCCGGCGAGGCCACGCTTGCGGCCGCGGCACATCAGGTTGGTCATCGCGCCCAGCGACGCGCGGCGCGCCTCGTCCGACACTTCACCGGCGACGGCGGGAGCGAAGAGCTGTGCCTCGTCGACGACGACCAGCGCCGGATACCAATGGTCGCGGGGTGCATCGAACAAGGCCGACAGGAAGGTCGCCGCACAGCGCATCTGCTGTTCGATCTCGAGCTCATCGAGCGCCAGCACCACCGAAACGCGATGCTCGCGGATGCGGGTAGCCAGCCGGGTGATCTCCGCCTCGCTATGGTCGAAGGCCTGGATGACGACATGACCGAAGCGATCGGCCAGGGTGACGAAATCGCCCTCAGGATCGATCACCACCTGCTGGACGACGCCGGCCGATCCCTCGAGCAGCCGGCGGAGCAGATGCGACTTGCCCGAACCCGAATTGCCCTGGACGAGCAGACGGGTGGCGAGAAGCTCCTCGACGTCGAAATGGACGGACTGGCCGGGCCCGCTGGTGCCCATGTCGATTCGTGCGGTCACGGCGGGTTAGTGGCGGATGGGGGTGGCCGGGGGCAAGCACGAAGCGACAGAAAATTGTGGATGACTTGACCCGGCCGGGCCGATGCCGCGGCGATCAGGCGTCCGCCAGCGATCGGCCGCGCGTCTCGGGCAGGATCAGCACCGCCGGAATCGCGACCAGAACGACCATCGACAGCAGCAGGCAGGCGGCGCCTGTGGACCCGGCGAGCCGGGCAACCTGCCCCACAAGCAGCGGCGCCACGACCAGGCCCCAGCGTCCGATCAGGTTGTGGCACCAGCCATTGGCGGTGGCGCGGATATTGGTTGGAAAAAGCTCGGCGTTGATCGTGAAGCCGACGATCCACAGCCCCATTGCCCCCTGCATCAGCACCCAGCCGGCCGCGACCGGCCACCAGCCGGCCACACCGTAGATCAGCGCCGCTGACAGCGCGCACAAGGTGACGAAACCGAGTGCGGTCGTCCGGCGACCGATCCGATCCATGCAGAAGCCGGCGAGCAGATAGCCGCCGGCCGCCGCGGCGAGGCCGAAGGGCGCGATCACCGCGATGTCGCGCGCTGCCCAGCCGCGTTCGTCGATGACATGATAGGTGAAGAAATAGGTCGCCGCCCCCGCGAAGAAGTTGAGCGCGAACCACAACAGGCTCATCCCGACGAACCGTGTCCGCAGGTCGGGCTGCAGCAGCCGGCGCAGCTCGGCCACGGGACCACGTGGCCCTTCGCAGGCCTGGTCGGCGACGAAGACCTGCGGTTCGCGGACGAAGCGGATCAGCAGCGGCACGACAAGCAGGGGCATCGCCCCGACCAGGAACAGGCCCCGCCAGCCGAGCGCCGTTTCGAGAAGCGGCGCGAGCAGCATCGCGGGCAGCGCCGCGCCGACGCTGGCGCAGGCGCCGAGCACGCCGTTCGCCTTGCCGCGAACCGATGCCGGCAGCGTCTCGCTGACAATCGTATAGGCGCTCGCCACCTGCGTGACGAGCAGCAGGCGGGTGACGAACTGGATCGCGGTGAAGCTCGCAAGACCTGGTGCCAGCGCGGTCAGCAGAGTGCCGACCGAGAAGCCGACGGATGACAGGATCAGCACCGGCTTGCGCCCGAAGCGGTCGGCAAGACGCAGCGTGAGATAGGCGCAGATCGCGCCCAGCGCGATGAACGACAGCGCGGCGCCGAGGTCGGCGGGCCCCACCCCGAATGCCGTCGCAGCATAGGGCAGGATGATGCTCGTCAGGTTGAGGTCGAAACCCTCGAACATCACGACGAAGGCCAGCATCCCGATCAGCCCGCCATGGCGGCCGCGCGGCGTCTCCCCGGCCGCGGTGGCAACGACCTCCGTCACGGCGACATATACTCGCCGCCGTTGATATCGATGCCGGCGCCGGTGATCATCGACGCATAGTCGGACAGGAACATGACAATGCCCTTGGCGCATTCCTCGTCGGGCGGGATCACGCCCAGCGCGATGCCCGCACGCACGCCGTCCAGAAGCTGGTCAAGGGTGATGCCCTGGTCCTTCGCCCGCTCGGCCATCGCGACCTGATAGGGGACGCCCCAGAGGCGGCCCATGCGCGTGGTGACGAAACGGATGCCATATTCGCCCAGTTCGCGTGCGCAGGTCCTGGTCGCGGCGTTGAGGGCCGCCTTGGCGCAGGCATAGTCACCCTGGCGCGGCAAAGCACGGACCGTGCCCTGGGTCGATATGTTGACGACAGCACCGCCACGGCGGCGCTTCATCTCGGGCAGCACCGCCTTGGTCATGTGCAGCGCGCCCCAGAAGGTTACCTCGAAGGCGCGGCGCCAGACGTCTAGGTCGGCATCCTCGAACAGGTCCCAGCCGCCGTGGACATAGGCGCTGTTGACCAGGCCATCGATCGTGCCGAAGGCCTCGATCGTCGCGGCGGCGAAGGCGTGGCACTGTGCCTGGTCGGTCACGTCGCAGCCGATGGCGATGCATGTGCCGCCCGCAGCCCTCACCTCATCCGCTACGTTGTCGATGAACACCTGTTCGGACGGCAGGGATCCGATCGCCACCTTCGCTCCTTCCGCCGCAGCGAGCAGCGCGAGCTTGCGGCCCATGCCCGGCCCGACGCCGGAAATCATCACCGCTTTGCCGGAGAGAATCATGTCCGCCCTTTCGCTGGAGATAGCATGGCCGGGGCGATCATTCGGGCAGCAGCCAGGCGCCGTTGCCGACGAAGAATTTCTCTATTGCCTCGGTGCCGAGGGGTTTCAGTCGCGACAGGAAGCCTAGCTTGCTGTCGACCCCTCCTTCCACATGCGGATAGTCGCTTGAGTAGCACCAGGCGTGGCTGAGCTGCGGATAGCGACGGAAATAAAGATCGACCGGCTCGAAATAGAAGGGCGTAACCCGGACGTTGCGATCCATATAGGCCGATGGCGGCATCGACAGCACCCCAGCCATTCGCTTCGCGTAGATATGCTCCACCCACAGGTCGAGATGCTCGGCAAGGGGGCCGAACCACGTCGCGCCCAGCTCGATGATGCCGAAACGCAGCATCGGATGGCGTTCGAAGACGCCGCCCAGCACCATGGCCGACAGGAAGTTGCTTGCCCCCATATGGACGGTGGTGGTGCCGAAGGGTTCGAGCGCGATCTCGACGCTGTCGACCTTGCCGACCGCGAAGGCCGGCGCCTGGCTCCACGCGTCGCTCGACCGGAAACCGGAATCGGTGCCGAGGTGCAGCGTCACCGCGACGCGGTTGGCCGCCATCAGCGCCCAGAAAGGATCGAGCGCGGGCGCGGCGGGCGAACAGCCTCCGGGCGGACGGCCCGTCGGCAGCCAGACCGCCCGTGCGCCGCGCGCCACCAGATCGCCCGCCTGCTCCATCAGTTCCCCGGCCGTCGCGCCGGACAGCAGCGCTGCCGGGCGGAAGCGGCTGCCGGGCGCGGTCGTCACCCGCACCACCCAGTCATTATATTCGTCGACGACGCCGCGCAGCATACGCTCCCCTTCCTCGCCGGCCGGAATCGGCAGGCCAAGGCTGGCGAGGCTGCTGCCAGTCAGCGGCCCGAAGGCCAGCAGCGCGGCGGACGGAAAGATGAGCTGGCGGGCTATGCCCATCGCATCGAGCACCTGGCGGCGGCGATCGAAATCGAAGGCACCCGGTGCGGAAGGACCCTTCTCGTTCCAGACGCTGACCGGCGTGATTGCCGCGTCGTCGGACAGGCCCGGGCGCCAGAAGCTGTTGGCGCCGAAGGAACGGATGAAGTCGGCCGCGACCTCTGCGAAGCGAGCGCTGTGCGGCCCGAACATGTCGCCCCAGACATGGGCGGGTGCCATTTCATGCGCGTCGACGTCGATGACGGGAAGCCGTTCGAGCAGGTCCTGCATCCGCCTCTCCTTCCCGCTCCTCGTGGGGTCCGAGTTCCGATGATCTTGGCGGCGCCGGACGATGGATCGCCCGGCGCCGGGTCCTCCTAGAAGCTGATTTTCGCGTCCACGCCGATCCGGCGCGGCGGATTGTAGATATTGCCGGCGAAGCCGAGCGCGCCGAAGTCGATGCCCGAGCTGATATTGTGCTCGTTGGTCAGGTTCTCCACGAAGAGGCTGATGTCCATCGACTTGCCGGCGACCGGCACTTCGACCAGGCCGATGCGGGCATCGAACTGGTGCTGGCCCGGGTCGGCGATCGCATCGGCGAAGTTCAGCCCATTGAGGATATTGGTCATGAAATAGCGCTTGCTGGTGTGCGAATAGTCGAGCTTGAGCAGCAGCTTTCCGAAGCCCAGATCCTCGCTCAGATATTGCCCGCCCAGATGAACCGTCCATTTCGGCACATAGGGGAATTTGCTGATATCGGCATAGTTGCCGAGACCGCCGGGAACCTCGCCCGGTTGCGGCGTGTGGCCGGGCACGGGGGCCGCGGGGACGATGAAGAAGATCTCGTTATATTTGGGATCGACATAGCCGACGCTGCCGTCGAGCGTCAGCCCGTCGACCGGCACGGCCTGCAACTCAACCTCAAAGCCACGGAACCTCGCAGAGGCATTGTTGGTGAAGCCGCCGCCACCTGCCGCGTTGGCGATATACTGGGTGACCTGGAGGTCCTTGTAGTCGGTCTGGAAGACTGAGGCATTGAGCCGGACGTGACGGTCGAGGAACTCGCTCTTGACTCCGGCTTCGTATGTCTTCGCCTTCTCCGGTTCGAACACGAAGGACTGGGTGGCATTGGCGCGGGTGTTGAAGCCGCCCGAACGATAGCCGGTTCCGTAGCGCGCATAGACCATCACGTCGTCGACCGGCTTGTAGCTGATGATCGCGTTGATCGACGTGTCGTCGAAGCTGGCCTTGCCGTTGCGCACGGTGCTCGCGGTCTGCTGCACCGCCTTCTTGTCCTTGGTATAGCGGACGCCGAAGGTGAGTTCGAGCCGTTCGTCGAGGGATTGCGGCTTCCAGCTCGCCTGGCCGAAGGCGGCGTAGGACTTGGCCTGATAATCGAAGATTGTCGCCGAAGTCAGGTTGGACGCCAGCGTCGGCGAGATGACGAACGTATAGCTCGTCGGATTGAAATATTTGCTGTCCTCCTCGAAATAATAGAGGCCGCCGACATAGCTGAAGTCGCCGAGCTTGCCGAGCAGCTGGAACTCCTGCGAGAACTGCTTGACGTCCTCGTCCTTGGCATCGGCCGAGTATATCTGCACTTCCTGGATGCCGGCGGTGGTATTGCCGAAGATACCGGGCGGTGCATAGGCGGTGCCGAGCGCAGCCTTGTAGGTCCGGCGGCCGGTGATCGACTTCAGCGTGATGTCGTCGCTGACGTCATATTGCATGGTCAGCGCGTGGCCGATGATCTTGACCCGCTGCAGCGCCTTCGAGCGAACGCTGAAATTCTTGTTATAGTCCTCCCGCACCTCGTCGAGCAGCGAGTTGCCGGTGGTGTTCGCATAATAGGCCCGCACGGTCGGTGCCAGGAAGCGGGTCTGGAAACCGCCGGGCACTCCGCGCATGTCCGTCCAGTCGAAAGTGTAGTCGGCTTGGAAGGCGCCCCATTCGCCATGGACCTTGGCCCAGATCGCATCGGTGTTGAGCGCGCCCTGGGTATGCGACCCCTTGGCATATTTGTTGTTCAGCCAACCGTCGCGCTGGCGATGCATATAGGACAGCGTCGCGCTGACCCCCGAATCGCCAAGCTGGCCGGTGTCGATCCGGGTACGCGCAGCATATTCGTCATATTGGGCGACGGTGACCTTCTGTTCGATGCCGAATTCGCTGGCGGGCTTTTTCGTGACCATGCTGATCGCGCCGCCGGTGGTGTTGCGGCCGAACAGCGTTCCCTGCGGGCCACGCAGCACCTCGATCCGCTCGAGGTCGACCAGTTCCAGGTTCGACGCATTGTTGCGGCCGATATAGACGCCGTCGATGTAGATGCCGACCGGAGAGTCGACAGACAGCAGCGGCTCCTGCGAGCCGATACCACGGATGAAAGCGGTATTGCCCGCCAGGAACCCCGACTGCGCCTGGATCGCCACGTTCGGCATCAGGCGGGTGATGTCGTCGAGCGCCTGGACGTTCGAGCGCTCGAGAGCGGCGCTCGACAGCGCGCTCACCGAGATCGGCGTATCCTGCAGCGCTTCCTCACGCCGGCGGGCGGTGACGATGATCTCCTCCAGTCCCCCGCCCGTGGTTGCCACCGCCTCCTCAGGCACGCCCTGCGCGGCCCCCGGCGCGGCGACGCCCAGCGCGATCGTAGAAATGCCCAGAAGCAGCGGAGTCACCTTCATCTTGTCCGTCATGCTCATCCCCTCCTCATGCGGACCTTTGTCCGCACCTCTTTTCACCAAGTGATTGCTTCACGTTCGACGGCTTCCGCCGTGTCAGGAGGCGCCGAGTTCCCAGAACAGGATCGGGCCGTCCTCTCGATTGCCCCTGAAGACAGCATGCACCGCCTCCCCGATCTTCGGTTCAGCTGCCGGATCGGCGAAGGCGCCGATGATCTGGATGTCGGCCTGCTCGGCGAGCGCGACGAGCAGCGTCACATAGGGGATCTCCCCGGCGAAAGCCGGATGGAAGCGTTGATGGGTGCGGATCCAGCTCTTGATCGTGCCGCGTCCGCTCATCGCCACCCAGTCGGCGTCGAAGCTATGGCAACGGTTGCAGATCGCCCGCGCCGGCCAGCGCAGCGTGCCGCAGCCCGCGCAGCGCTGCACCCGTAGCTCGCCCGCCTCCAGGCCTTCCCAATAGGGGGCCGAATCCTTGTCGGGCACGGGAAACGGCCTGGCGATCATCCATCCCTCCGGAGCAGGAGCGCGCTGGTGACTCCGCCGACATAGCCGGGAGCTCCGGTGCTGAGACCGATCCGGGCATCGCGGACCTGACGGCCGCCGGCCTCGCCGCGAAGCTGCTGCACGGCCTCGGCGATGTGGTTCATGCCGTGTGCATAGCCTTCGGACAGGAAGCCGCCATGCGGGTTGACCGGTAGCCGCCCGCCCATCCGGTGCTGACCGTCGAGAACGAAGCCGCCCGCTTCACCCTTGCCGCAAAAGCCGTAATCCTCGAGCTGAAGCAGCACCGAGAAGGTGAAGCAATCGTAGAGATTGGCGAAATCGACGTCGGCCGGGCCGATCCCGGCCATGTCGAACAGGCGCGGCGCCATCCGCGCGGCATAGGAGGTGGTAATGTCGGGCGCGTCGGCGCTTTGCAGCGTCGTCCCGCCACCCCAAGCAGCCGCGTCGACAATCACCGCCGGCTTGCGCAGATCGCGTGCCCGCTCCGGCGTGGTGACGACCAGGGCGACGCCAACGTCGGTTTCCAGACAGCAGTCGAGCAGGCGGAAGGGCTCGGCGATCATCCGCGAGGCGCGATAATCATCGAAGCTGATCGGATCGCGCATCATCGCGCGCGGATTGTGGGCAGCATTGGCGCGCTGCGAGATCGCGACCGCGCCGAGATGCCGCTCATCGACGCCGTAAGCGTCCATATAGGCGCGAGCCATCATCGCATAATATTGCGGAGGGGCCATGTAGCCGTAGGGAGCCTGATATTGGGTTTCGATATGGTCGACCAGCGGCCGCCCCGTGCCGCCCATCCGGAACTCGGACCGCGCGTTGATCGCACGGTAGCAGACCACATAGTCGGCGACCCCGCCGGCGACCGCGAGTGCCGCCTGCCCTACCAGCCCGTGCGAGCTGCCGCCGCCGCCGAAATGATCGACATAATAATGAGGATCGGTCAATCCGAGCGATACCGCGACCATCGGCGCGGGGATAGAATCACCGACACGGTGGGTGGCGATCCCGTCGACCTTCTCAGGGTCGAGACCCGCATCGTCGAGCGCGGCCATGATTGCGCGCAAAGCGAGCGTCAACGTGCTAACGCCGGAATCGCGCGAAAATTCGGTATAGCCGACGCCGGCTATCGCCGCCTTTCCCGACAGGCCAGACGCCATGTCGCCATCCCCTCCCTTATCTCGTGCCGCTCAACCTAACGAGACATGCGGCACAATCCAAGCGCTTGTTTGGTAAAAATGAAGTTGCACAATATTCAACTTGATAGGGGCCTGCGGTCGATTGACCAACAAAGCGCTTGGTCATATTTGTGACGAGATGCGGCCGATCGAACGGACCGCGGTTGGAGGGATCGGATGCAACTTTTCAAGGGCGTCCGCGTGGTCGAACTGGCACAATATGTCATGGTGCCCGCCGCGAGCACCATGCTCGCCGACCTCGGCGCGGAAGTGATCAAGGTGGAAACGCCGGGCGTCGGCGATCCCTATCGCAGCCTCGTCGTCGACCGTCGCTCGACCGCCGGTCCCAATTTCAGCCTCGAGCAGAACAATCGCGGCAAGAAGAGCGTCTGCATCGATCTCAAGAGCGCCGACGGCCACAAGTTGCTGTGCAGCCTGATCGAGAGCGCCGACGTGTTCATGACCAGCCTGCGCCCGGCGGCGATCCGCAAGCTCGGCCTGACGGTCGAGGAACTGCGCGCGCACAATCCGAAGCTGATATACGCCCGCGCCAACGGCCTGGGCTTCGCCGGACCCGAGGCGGGCAAGGCCGGCTTCGACGCCAGCTCCTTCTGGGCGCGCGGCGGCTTCGGCCACATCTTGTCGCAAGAGGGCCGTTATGCGCGCCAGCCGCGCGCGGTGGGCGACCATGCGAGCGCTGTCGCGCTCGCCTTCGGGGTGGCTGGCGCGCTGTTCAAGCGGGCGCAGACCGGCGAGGCTTCGGTGGTCGAAACCTCACTGCTGTCGATGGCGACGTGGATGCTGTCGAACGACCTGGTCGCATCGCAGGACCCCGGCTATCCGCCCAACATCCTCCAGCGCGCGGTCGAACAGAACCCGCTGGTCGGCACCTATCGCACCCGTGACGGCCGCTGGATCCAGCTCGTCTTCCTCGATTCGAGCCGTTTCTGGCCAGGCTTGTGCGCGACGCTGGAGCTCGACGAGCTGATCGACGATCCGCGCTTCCACGATGCGGCGGCGCGCATGGCCAACGGCCGCGAACTGATCGGCATCTTCGAGCAGGCGTTCGGCGCCCGCGACTGGGCGGAATGGCAGCCCCGCTTCGAGGCGTTCGACGCCCCCTGGGAGCTGGTCCAGAACCTGCACGATCTCTACGCCGATCCCCAGACCGTCGCCAATGAGATGATCTTCGAGATCGGCACCAAGGACGGATATCCGGTGAAGCTGGTCTCCGCGCCGCTGACCGTCGACGGCCGCGCAGCGCGGGCCGACGAACCGGCCCCCAATTGCGGCGAGCACAGCGACGAGATCTTCAGCGCGCTCGGGCTCGATTCCGGGCAGATCGATCGCTATCGCGCGGCGGGGGTGATCGCCTGATCTATGCCGAACGCCGGTGCGCGCGGTCGCTGCGCACCGGCAGGGCGGCGAGCCCGCGCAGCGTAACGCCGCCCGCATGGACGGGCTCATCGTCGCACAGCTCCAGATCTGGCATCCGCCGGGTCAGGCCCAGAAACGCCTCCTGCAGCTCCACGCGCGCCAGATATTGCCCGAGGCACATATAGGGACCGCCGCCGAAAGGCGCGGTATTGATGCCGGTGCGCAGCAGGTCCAGCCTGTCGGGATCGGGCACCACCGCGGGATCGCGGTTCGCAGCGCCGTTGAGGAGCAGGCACAGCTCATCCTTCCGGATAGTCCGACCCTCGACCTCGAACTCCTCCACCGCGACCCGATGCGACATCTGCACGGAGCTGTCGTAGCGCAGCAGCTCCATCACCGCTCCCGCGACGATATCGGGTCGCTCGATCAGCAGCCGCCATTGATCCGGATAGAGCAGCAGATGCCGCGTGCCCATGCCGATCAGGTCGGCCGTGGTGGAATGCCCGGCCTGCAGCAGCAGCACCGCCGCCGCGACGATCTCATCGTCGGTCAGCGCGACGCCCCCCGCCCGGCCTGCGATCATCGCGCTCATCAGGTCGTCGCCGGGATCACGCCGCCGCCGCGCGATGAGACGGGTGAAATAGTCCTGGAAGCCGGCCGTCGCCGCCTCGCCGGCACGGATTGCCTCGCTGCTCAGCCGCGGCCCGACATCGCCGCGCGCTGCGAAGTCGTGCGCCCAGCCGATGAACAGCGGAACCTCCTCATGCGGAATCCCCATCATCCTGCAAATGATGAAAACCGGCAGCGGATAGGCAAAGTCGCGCACCAGATCGAACTGGCCGTCCGGCAGGTCATCGATCAGCCGGTCAATCACCTGCCTCGCCAGGTGCCGATGGTTCTCGACCGCGCGCGGCGTGAAGCTGGCACTTACCGTCGCGCGAACCCGGTCATGGTCGGCGCGGGGCAGGAACAGCATCAGCCGCCGCATCATCGCGTCGAAACCCCGGCCCGCCTCGCCGGCACTGTAGATATCGAGCGTCTTCGGATCGGACCGCATCCGCGGGTCTCGCGCGATGCGGTGCACGGCGTTCCATGAACTAGCGATCCAGGCAGGCTGGCCATGGAAACCCGCGACATGGTGGAGAGGGGCGAGCGTCCGCAGCCGATGATACCAGGGATAGATATCACCCGGGCGGTCCGGCGCGAAGATCACCTCCAGCACCGCCTCGGGCGTATCGAGCTGGTCAGCAGAGCGCATCGTGCAGGGTCCGCGCGACCGGGGTCGCGTCACTCTCTTTCGGGTCTGTTCGATCGTCGGCAGCGACAGGCGAGATCAGCAGGTTGCCGTGCAGGTCGACGCTCGCGGCATAGCCGTCGGGACAGATGGTCGAGGAATCCGGCTCCTCGACGATGGCCGGTCCCATGATCCGGTCGCCTGGTTCGAGCCGGGCGCGGTCGTAGACCGGCGTGGCCAGCGCGCGTCCGTCGAACCAGGCCTGGCGGATGTCCTTGCGCGCGCGGTCGGCGATCCCATCGCCCCAGGCGCGGCCGATCGGCGCCGGCTT
Organism: Sphingomonas sp. Y57; assembly: GCF_001015195.1. Taxonomy (GTDB): domain Bacteria; phylum Pseudomonadota; class Alphaproteobacteria; order Sphingomonadales; family Sphingomonadaceae; genus Rhizorhabdus. Next base: position 62,413 of record NZ_LDES01000046.1, read on the forward strand.
TTCGACCACCGCCGAGATGCGCAGCCGGAAGTTGACGAACTGGCACGCCTCCTTCGGCCGGATGCCGAAGGTGCGGGCATAGATGGTGCGGAAATCGGCCTCGGCCCGTTCCAGCAACGCGGCGTCGACCGGCCCCTCACCCAGCGGCACGGTGATCTCCTGATGCTGGTGGGCCAGGCGGATGTCGATGCGGCGCTGGACGATGATCCGCGTCCCGGCCGATGCGGCGCGCGCCAGCGCTTGCCGGCCCTTCTCCTCCAGCCCCTCCAGGATCGCCGCGATCCGGGCCGGGTCGGCGTCGGTCGCGCGCATGATCGCGGTCGTCACGAAATCGTGGGCAAGGTCGGAAATCAGCAGACCCCAAGCCGATCGTACCCCCGGCGAGGGCGGGATGATCACCGTCTCGATGCCGAACAGCTCGGCCAGCTTGACCGCGTGAATCGGCCCGGCGCCGCCCGAGGCGACCAGCGCATGGTCGCGCGGATCGATGCCGCGTTGCAGGGTCACGACCCGGATCGCCGCCGCCATCGCGGTGTTGGCGAGGGCGTGGATACCGCGCGCCGCCGCGACCACGTCGATCCCCAGGGGGCGGGCGACATGCTCCTCGATCGCGCGGCGGCTCGCCTCGATGTCGAGCGTCATGCTGCCGCCCGCGAAATAACCGGGGTTGATGTAGCCGAGCACGACATTGGCGTCGGTGACGGTCGGCTGCGTTCCCCCGAGCCCATAGCAGGCGGGCCCCGGATAGGAGGACGCACTGTGCGGCCCGACGCGCAGGAACCCGCCGGTGTCGACCCGCGCGATGCTGCCGCCGCCGGCGCCGACCTCGGCCAGGTCGATCACGGGCACCTTGATCGGCTCCCCCGCATCGGCACGGCCCGCCGCGCTCGTGCCGCCGCCGGCGCGGAACTGGTGGGTGATGCGCGGCTCACCGTCGACAACGAGGCCGGCCTTGGCGGTGGTGCCGCCCATGTCGAACGAGACGAGCCCGGGACGGTCCGCCTCGCGCGCCAGATGGGCAGCGGCCATGACGCCGGCGGCAGGGCCGGATTCGATCGCATAGGCGGCCTTGCGCGCGGCCATCGCTGCGCCCATCACCGCGCCGCTCGACTGCATGATCTGCAGTTCCGCATCGATCCCGATGCCGCGCAGCGCATCTTCGAGCCGCCCGACATAATTGGCGAGGGTCGGGCCGATATAGGCCGAGATAAGAGTCGTCGCCGCCCGCTCATATTCCTGGAATTCGGGCCACACCTCGGACGACAGGCAGACATAGGCGTCAGGCGCTACGGTGCGGGCGACCTCACCGACCACAGCCTCATGCGCCGGGTTCGCATAGCTGTTGAGCAGGCATACCGCGATCGCCTCCGCGCCGCGATCGACCAGCCCGCGCACCGCGCTCTCGACATCGACGCGGTCGATCGGACGCAGCACCGCGCCCGCCGCGCTGACCCGCTCGGCCACCTCGGCAACCATCGATCGCGGCAGCAGCGGCGCCGGCGGCGTGTAGGACAGGTTGAAGCGGTCAGGCCCGATCGCGTGCTGCTTGCCGATGTGGAACAGGTCGCCGAACCCGGCCGTCGCGATCAACCCGAGCTTCGCGCCCTTGCGTTCGAGGACCAGGTTGGTCGGCAGCGTCGTGGCGTGGACGAAGCGGGTCACCTCGCCCGCCGCGGCACCCGCCTCGTCGAGGCCCTGAGCGACGGCGGTCATCACCCCGCGCACCGGATCGTCGGCGGTCGTCAGCGTCTTGATGTTGTGGATCGCGCCGCGGTTGTCGGCCAGCACCAGATCGGTGAAGGTACCGCCGATATCGACGCCGATGAAGATGCGCCGCGCGCTCATGCCGTCACCTCGATATCGAGTCCATAATCGTCGCGCGCCGAGCGGGCCGAAACATAACCCTCCTCGACATCGCGGCGGACACGGTCGCGATCGCGATCGCGCGGATCGCCGAGCCCCCCGCCGCCCGCGACGACCATGGTCAGCGTGTCGCCGGCCCGGATGCGATGGTTGGTCTTCTTGGGCGGAAGCTGCGTCTCATCGGGTCGCCCCCGGTTGAGCACCCAGGCGCCCGGCTGGCCCGCCATGCCGCCGTCGGCGCCCTGCGGCGGCACAATGTAGCGATCGGTGCCGCGCACGGTGATTTCGGCGTCGACCTCGAAGGTGACCGTCTTGACCAGCCCGCAGCCGCCACGCCAGCGGCCGGGACCGCCCGAGTCCTGCAACAGCCGATATTCCTGGTACACCATCGGGAATTCGAGCTCGTAGGACTCGATGTTGCGATCATAGTTGGACGCGCCATAGATGATGAACGGCGATCCGTCGGCGCCGTCGGCGCCCGCCCGAGCCCCGCCGATCCCGAAGAATACGTCGAGGAAGCTCCAACTCGTCGCGCCGTCGAGTTGCTTGCCGTGCGCGGTGACGGTCGAGACCAGGCCGGCGGCGGCGGCGGCATGATCGGGATAGGCGCCCGACAGCGCCCGGCTGATCGCATCGATCATCGCCTGTACCGTCGCCATGCGCAGGTTGCAGGCCGCCGGATGGCGCGGATTGACCAGCGTGCCTGTCGGCAGCTCGATGTCGAGGCAGCGGTAGAAGCCCTCGTTGAGCGGAATCTCCGGATCGAGATAGCAGCGCAGCGCGAACACCGCGCCCGACAGCGACTGCGAATAGGAGGAGTTGATTGCCCCGCGCGCCTGCGGCGACGTGCCGGTGAAGTCGAACCGGCAGCGGTCGCCGTCGACGGTGACCGTCACCTCGACCCGGAAGTCGCGACCCGACTCGACGCCGTCCTCCTCGATCGCATAAGCGCCTCGATAGGTGCCGTCGGGAATAGCCTGGATGCCGTGACGGGTCATCCGCTCGGCATGGTCGAACAGGTCGTCGATGATCGCACCGAGCTGCGCCATGCCGTAGCGCTCGATCAGCGCCGCCATCCGCGCTGCGGCGATGTTGCCGCCGATCACCAGCGCCTCGATGTCGCCGACGATGCGTTGCGGCGTGCGGCTGTTGGCCTGGAGCAGCGTCTCGACCTCGGCCACCCGTGCTCCCTCGGCGAAGAATTTGAGAGGCGGCAGGACGATGCCCTCGTGGAAGGTCTCGGTCGCGTTGGCGGGCAGACCGCCGGCCGACAGGCCGCCCAGATCCGAGACGATCATCATGGCGCCGCAATAAAAGACGGGCTTCCCATCGTGGAAGATCGGCCGGAAAGCGCCGACGTCGGTGGGGTGAATGCCGCCCCGGAACGGATCGTTGAGAATGATCGCATCGCCCTCGCGCAAGCTTGCGGGCGGATGGCACTTCCAGATTTCGGGCAGCATCACCTGCAACGCGGAGACGTGCAACATGCCGCCTGCCGTCTGCACCACCAATCGACCTTCGGCGTCGAAGATCGCGCAGGCAATAGCAGAGGCCTGGCTGACGAAGGGCGAGCTGGCACTGCGCGCGGCGGCGATCCCGGCCTCCTCGGCGACCATGGCCAGCGCGTTGCGGACAACTTCGACGAGGACCGGATCGTCGGTACGATCAACCATCGGCGAGCTCCCGCGCCGGCGCCATCGCCTCGATCGCGGCGGAAACGGTGGCGCTGTCGGTGATGGTGGCGACCAGCGCCAGGCTGTTGTCGATCACCGCTGCGGCATAGTCGGCGGGGAAGCCGGCCACGGCGTCGCGCGGCAGCAGCACCCGATAGCCGAGGTTCGCCGCCTCGATGCACAGGCCGAGCACGCCCATGTTTACCGAAACGCCGGTGGCGATCACCGTATCGACCCCCAGGTTGCGCAGCGTCATGTCGAGCGTGCTGCCGGTGAAGGGCGAGACACCGTGGAACCGGCGCAGGACGATGTCCTCCGGCGAGGGTTCGAGCCGCTGGTCGACCTCGGCCCCTTCCGATCCTTCGAGGATATGGTCGGGCTTCCGCGTCATTGCCGCAAGCAACGGACAGTTGGCGCCCGAGCCCTTGAGATCGGCGCGGAACTCGGCATTGCAGTGAATCACCGTGATGCCCGCCGCTCGTGCGCGGCGCATCATGCCGGCCAGGTTGGGGACAAGCCCGACCGCGTCGACCGCCTCGATCAGTGGGCGGATGCGGCTGCGATCGCCGACCACGCCGCGCTGCATCTCCATGCTCAATATCGCCGGCCGGCCCAGATCGATGCTCATGCGGCGGCCCGGCGCTGGTCGTTCGATGGTTTCTCCGTGCGTCCCAGGCCCAGGAAGAAGGCCATGACCGCGCCGATCACGACCAGCGAACCGAGCGAGATGAAGGCGCCATGCATTCCGAAGACCGCGCGGAAGGGAGCCACCACGATCGGATTGGCGAGGTCACCCGCGAACATGGACGTCGTCATCAGGCCGAGTGCACGACCACGCGTCTCAGGGGTCGAGCGGTTGAGAACGAGATGGATGAAAGCGGGAGCGAGGACGCCCGCGCCGAAACCCTTGAGTGCAGTCGCGGCGCCCGCCAGCCAGGCGTCGGGTGCAAAGCCGAGACCCGCGATACCGAGCCCCAGCGACAACAGCCCGATATAGTAGGTCGGCGCCCAGCCGATCCGGCCCTGCATCGTCCCGTAGAAGATCGCGCCCGCGATCAGCCAGGCGAAGGCCATGCTGATCACGCGCGACTGGACGATCGGGCTGGTGATCCCCCTCTCCGTGAGCAGATAGGATATCTGCGTGCTCGTCATCATCAGTACGACGTAGAGCGCGCCGATCATCAGGTAGATCGGCCAGTTGCGCAGGAACACGCCCTGCCCGCCCTCTCCATGGGCCGACCTGCGGATCGGAATGGCGGGCAGGCCGATCGCCGCGAAGGTGAACAGGATAGCCGGGACGATCAGATAGATGGCAAAAGGCGCGCGCCAGCCGACATGCTCGCCGAACCAGCCCGACAGCAGCACCGCGCAGGTCGCGAGCAGGCTACCGACCACCGTCATGGCGGACAGCATCCGCCCGCGCCCCTTCTCTTCGAAGAATTCGCCGATGAAACTGTTCGCGGAGGTCGAGATGCAGGCGGTGAAGAAACCGAGCAGCGTGCGCGATACGAACAGCGCCCAGAGATCGTCTACCCACAGACCGGCCGATCCGAACAGCGCGTAGAGAAAAAGCGAAACGAGCAGCAACCGGCGCGCGCCGATCCGCTCGATCAGCCAGCCCGATCCGATACCGCCCAGGATCAGCCCGATCGCCGGGACCGACATCACCATCTGGCCCGCGATCTCCGCACCGACCTTGCCGCCGCCGAACTGCGCGGACAGGCTTGGCAGAACCGGCGTCAGCGCGGTGAAGATCAGGCCGATCGAGCAGGCGCCCGCCATCATCGCGGGTATCGCGGCCACCCATCGCGCGCCGTGCGGGCGCTCCATGGTTCCGGTGCCTTCGGTCGCGCTCATGGCCTCTCCTCGCCGTTCAAAGGGCCTGATTCAGGTCGTCGGCGGAAGCTCCAAGCGCCTCCGCCTCCAACCATCAGGCATCGATCGCGGCCGGCTATGGCCGTGCCGCGGGTTGGTCATTCGCCGAAGTGGAAGATGCGGATCGCATTGTCCCGCAGAACGAGCGAGCGATCATGCTCCGTCATGCCTTCGGTCAGCTTGTCGGCGACCGCCCGCGAGTTCGGCCAGATAGTGGCCGAATGCGGGTAATCGGTCGAGAACATCGTCATCGCCGCCAGATAGGGATAGCGGCCGGTCTTGATCAGGTCGTAACCGACATAGTCGTCGATCGTCGTGACGAAGCAGTTGCGGCCGAGGAAGTCGGTCGGCTTGTGCTCCAGCTTCTGCGGGAACCAGGCCTGTTGCGCCTCCCAATGCGCGTCCATCGTCTGCCCCCAGAAGGGCACCCAGCCGCAATCGACCTCGGCAGCGACGATCTTCAGATTTGGGTGCCGGTCGAAGATGCCCGCGAAGATCATGTAGGTCAGCGGCCGCACCGAGGAGAAATAGCGGAAGACGATGCCGCCGACGCTGACCCGCTGGTCGACCAGTTCGTCCCAGTCGGATTTGTCGGGCTTGCCCCCGAAGGTGCGGTGAAGGTTGAGCGAGATGTCCGCCGCGCTCGCCGCCGCCCAGAGCGGTTCATAATAAGGATCGTTATAGGGCCGCTCCGGCATGCCGGGAATGAAGCAGGCCTTGGCGCCGTTCTTCAGCACCCGCTCGAACTCGGCGAGGGTGACGTCCATGCCGTCGTCGACCGGCAACATCGGCAGGCCAACGATCCGCTTCGGATCGACCGCCTGGAAGTCGAGCAGCAGCCAGTCGTTATAGGACCGCATGCAGGCGACGCCGAGCTCGCGGTCGGCGAGTGAATAGACCTGGATCGCGTTGGCGGGATGGAGCACCGACCCATAGATCCCGTCGATATCCATGTCGTCGAGATGCGCGCGACCGTCCCAATTGCCGGGGCGCAGCTCATCGAAACGCATGCCGCTGAGCTTGAAGTCCTTCTTTTCGAAGCCGGCCATCGCTTCGATGCCGAAGGTCCGCTTCGGCGGGCTTCCGTCGAAGCTCCATCCGTCACCGCCGTCGATCCCGCGCATCATCACGGGCTTGCGATCCTTGAACTTGGCGGGCAACCGGTCGAACACGGTGGGCGGCTCGTTGATGTGGCTGTCCGCCGATATGATCATGTCCCTGACGGCGGATTCCACCTTCCGGTCTTCTGCGATCGTAGCCATTGCAACCTCCTGACTGACATTCTGCTCGGTTCGTATCGCCGATCTGGACTGGCAGTCGTCCGGCCATTTATTGCCACCGACGACCAGGTCAGTCCAGAAAATTCAAGCGATAGCTTGGTAAAAAATCTCGTTGCGGGGAACGCTGTCGAACAGCGCATCCCCCTGGGGGCCTCCCCACAGATATTCGGTGTAGAGACCGGTCGTCGCGCGGGTGTCGAGCAGCGCATAATTGCCCATCTCCCCGCGCGTCACGAGCGCAAGCGGGTGACCGGCCGCCGCCATGGCCGCCAGCCGCGCCTCGAATTCCGTTTCCGCACCCGGCACGCCATGACCAATATGGTGCAGCGTCACCGGCGCATCCTCGCTACCGCGCAGGCTGTAGATGTCGATGGCGCCGGACACAGGCCGGATCAGCTCCAGCATCGTCGATCCCCGCCAGGCGAAGGCCAGGTCGAGCACCGACCGCGCAATCGCCCCGTCAACCTCCTTCTCGACCGCGACGTCCGACCAGCGCAGCCACTGCGACACTCCCGCGCTGCGCGTGAAATGGTCGATCGCGGCATCGATGTCGGCGGTGACATAGCCGAGCTGGACGAAGGCGGGATCGAAGCCGATCATCGTCATTCTCCGTCGAAGCGGAAGCGGAAGCCGCCGCCCGGCGCGATCACCCGCGCCGCCGAGGGCGAGGCGAAGTGGGCGGGCAGCAGCAGCGTGTCGGTGTCGCAGCAGCGCGCCAGCAGCTCGCGACGCGTTCGTTCGCCCAGCGCGCTGTCATATTCGCCGGCGACATGGATCGAGAGATCCTCGGCCTGCACCGGATGGTGGAGCGCGTCGCCGCAAAAGATGGCGTGGCCATGGGTGTTCTGCACATGGATCAGCGCCGACCCGGCGGTATGCCCCGGCGCCGCCTCCAGCCAGATGCCGCCGGCCAGGTCGCGCTCGACGACATGGTCGGTCTCGATCAGGTCGGCCTGCCCCGCCTCCATCACCGGCAGCACGCTGTCCTGGAAGGAATAATGGCTGATCGCGCCTTCCTGGTCATCGGGCGACATATGCTCGAACCGCTCATAGTCGAGCCGGGTCATCAGGTAGCGGGCATTGGGGAAGGTCGGTACCCAGCGGCCATTGTCGAGCCGGGTGTTCCAGCCGACATGATCGATGTGCAGATGGGTGCACATGACGATGTCGATATCCTCGGGCCGCAGCCCGGCGCGCGCCAGATTGCCGAGATAGTCGGTCTGCCACATGTGGCAGTAGTCGACCGGCGCAGGCCGATGCTTGTCGTTGCCATGGCAGGTGTCGATCAGGATGTTCCGCCCGCCGGCACGGATCACATAGCTGTGGAAGCTCCACATGAGCTGGTCGGCGTCGCGCACCACGAAGCGCTCGTCGAGCCATGCGCGGCTGCGCGCGATCGCCGCCGGGTCGATCCCCGGAAAGATCAGGTCGGCCGGAAAGGGCACGCCGTCGAGCTCGACCACACGGCCGATCTCGACGTCGCCGATGCGGAACGGCTTCATGCCGTCTCCACCGCGCGCTGGCCCAGGAAACGGGCCTTGTAATCGGCGAAGCGTTCGTCGATCGCATCGGCGGTCAGGCCATATTCCTCCAGACCATACTGGTGCGACGGGCGCCCGTCGCGCGGATTGCGTTCGAACCAGGCGCGCATCGCCGCCTCGTCGGCGCCGCCCAGCTCACGGCCCATCGCTGCGAAGACGCGGCGGGCCTGCACGATCGGGTCCTTGACCAGCTCCTCATAATCGATGTCGACGAAGCGATGCTCGCCGATCGACGGGCGCAGCCGCATCAGCCGGTCCATCAAGGTGCTCAGACGATCGAGCCAGTGTTGCCCGGTCCGCGCCTTGTCGGCACGGTCGGACAGCATCCGCCGCAGGGTGAAGGACATGCTGGCAAAAGACGGGATCGTCTTGATGGGGTCGCGATGCGTCATCACGATCACCGTTTCCGGGAAGACCGCGGCCAGTTCCTCGGGCGCTGTCAGGTGCGCCGGGGTCTTGAGCACCCACGCGCGGCCGGCGCGGCTCCGGTCCTGCCATTGCAGATATTGGAGCCAGAGCCGCAGATCCTCATAGACCGGGCGGTGGTCCGCGGACGCGCTCCAAGCCGCGTAGGACGGGATATGGAGGAAGGCCTCCGGCGACAGCCCCATGAACATCTGCTCCTGGAGCGACACCTCCTCGTCGGGCTGGTCCAGCGACATCGGGTGGATCGACAGCAGTTCGGGCATCGCCGCGAGCCACTGGTCGAGCAATGTCTGCGCGGCCGCCCGCCGTCCGCTCGGATCGCCGCGGACCTCGTCCGCCAGCGGGGCGGGGAACTGCGTCTCCCACCAGTGCATAGCGGTGAGCGAGGGCGCGCTGCCGAGCATGCGGTGCATCAGCGTGCTGCCGGTCCGGTGCAGGCTTACGATCGTCGCGGCGACCGTGACCTGCTCGTCGAGGATTTCCGGATGGCGGCGAATATCGTCGGTGCGGCGCAACCGCGCGACGAGGCCCTTGATGATGCTCTCCGCCTGGATGAGGCGGCCGATCTCGCTGAGCTCGGCCTCCTGCGCGATCGCGTCCAGATAGACGCGGAAAGGCGTGAATATCCAGTCGGGCCCGAAATCCTCCAACCCCGACCGCTGCCGCGCGGTTGCGATCAGCGCGTCATATTCGAGCGGAACAGCCTCGGTCATCGACTATTTTCCGGCCCGCAGGTCGGCGATCTTCGCGACGCGGCAGCGCGGCTGCGGGTCGCTGTCGGCGAATACCCAGCGCAACAGCATCGTTCCGGTCGCATGGCCGTCCGTGGTCAGGTAATGGCCCACGCCCGGGTCCTCGGCAGCGACCACGATCATCACGCTGCCGTCGGGCTGGTAGCGCGCGCTGTGCTTGTTCACATGGACGGGAAGGTAGCGATATTCGAGCGATTCCATCCAATAGTTGTTGAGCTGGAAATTCCAGAACACGCAGTCCGGGACCTCGCTCTCGATGACCAGAGCCTCGTCGGGCTTGAGCTCCCAATAACCGTGATAATAGCGGATCGTCGGATCGCCGCCGCCCTTGATCGACATGGCCTGGTGGACCGGCGGCAGGTCGTTCGGGTCCTTGGCGAAAAGCTGCGCCCAGTCGGCGAAGGTCTTGGCGGTGCCCTGTACCCAGCGCGCCGTCTCCTGCAGCGCCTCGTCGATCTGCTTGGCAGAGAGCGGCGGCGGGCCGCCGACCCGGCCGATCCGCTCGATCTTGATCGCGCACGGCTTTTCGGTGCTGCGGTCGAGGAAGGTCTCGCGCCCGATTACCATCGTCGAGTCCGCTTCGAGCCGCAGCCAGTTGCCGGGATGCTCCTTCTGGCTGACGATGATCTCGAAATAGCCGTTCTCGTCGACCTCCAGGGTGCGCTGGTCGATCTCGCCGGTGGTCGCCATCGTCCCGTCGACCGCGTAGCGATTGGCCTTCGACCCGAAGGTCAGGATCGGCGCGGTGCCGCGATAGCCGCTGATCTTATAGTCGTATTCCGCCGAGATGGTGGCGTTGAAATAGGTGTTGTCCGGATTGTCGGCGCCGATCCGGATCGTGTGGTTCGACAGCTGATAGAAGCCCGGAAAGGCCGGATCGCCATATTCGACAGCCATGTCGAGCGCGGCACGGGTCAGTCGGGTCAGCCAGCGCCAGCCCTCGGCCCGGTCGAGCATCGTGTCGGGCGCTTCCGGACGAAAGATCACCTGCCCCGCCGCCTTCAGGCCGTCGCAGAAATCCTCCCAGGCCTGTCCGTTATAGACCCGTTCCTCATGCGATTCGGGGGAAAGTTGCGTCGCCATCATCCGTCTCCTGGTCCGTGCGCGGACCGGAGGCCGCGCGTTCATGCGGGCGGAAGGCGATGCTTTGTTGTTGCGCCTTTCCGACTTCCCCAACATCTTATCTGTGAATCAAATTGATTCGAATGAGATGTTGTCAGGACTGAATTGACCCAGATTCATTTTAGATCACTCGATCTGAACCTGCTCCGGGTGTTCGACGCGCTGACCGAGGAAGGCAGCGTGACGGGGGCCGCAGGGTTGCTCGGCCTGACCCCGTCGGCCGTCAGCCACTCGCTCAACCGGCTGCGTCACATCCTGAAGGACGACCTGTTCCTGCGCGGCTCCAAGGGGATGAACCCTACGCCCAAGGCGCTGGCGCTCGCGGTGCCGATCCGCCGCGCGCTCGTCGATATCCAGCAGGCGCTGAACGGCGACAGCTTCGTGCCCGAGAAAACCGATCGCCGCTTCTCGATCGCCTGCGGCGACTATGTGACCGCGGTGCTGATGCCAGAGGTGATCGCCCGTTTTCGCAAGGCGGCGCCGCTCGCCGAGCTGCGCATCCAGCCGGTCGGCGCGGTGATGAAGGAACTCGACGCAGGCCGCATCGATCTCGCGATGGGCGGGTTCGAGCGGATTCCCGAGCGGCTTGCTTCCGAACCGCTGTTCGCCGACGATATGGTCTGGGTCATGCGGGCCGACAGCCCCTTCGCGAAACGCGAACCGACGCTCGAAGGACTCGCCGCGCTGCCGCACCTTGTGATTGCCAGCCCCGACAATGACCGAGCCGTCAGCGGCATCGTCTCCGACGCAGGTCTCGAACGGCGCGTGGTGCGTGACGATCCTCGCACCCTCGACCAATATTTCGAAGCGCGCGGGCTGCGCCGGACGGTAGCGATGACCGCCCCCAACCCGATCGTCGCAATGGCGATCGTCGCCGAATGCGACCTCGCGGCGATGATGCCACGCAACCTGGCCGAGGCCTTTGCCGAGCGGTACAGGCTGGCCCTGTGGAAGCCGCCCCATCCCTCGGCGCTGTTCCAGATCTCGACCGTGTGGCACCGCTGGCACGGCGATCAGCCGGCGGTCGACTGGCTGCGCGCGATGATCCGTTCGGTGGCGGAGGAACGAATGGCCGCCTCTACATCATGAACTGGCCGCCATTGATGTCGAGCGAGGTGCCCGTCACCATCCGGGCGTAATCGGACAGGAAGAACAGCACCGACCTGGCACATTCCTCGTCAGGCGGGATTACGCCCAGCGGGATATCGCGGACGATGTCGGCGATGATTTCGTCAAGCGGAACGCCCCGCTTTTCCGCCTTGGCGGTCAGGTAGTTGCGGACCGGATCGCCCCACAGCCAGCCCATGCGCGGCGAATTGACCCGGATGTTGTAGGGGCCGAACTCCATGGCGAGCTGGCGGCTGACGCCGAGCAGCGCGGTCTTGGCGGCAACATAGGGGCCTTCGCCCGCGAGCGGCTGCATCGTCGATCGGGTGCTGATGTTGACGATCGAACCCTCGCGCCGCGCCTTCATATGCGGGATCACCGCATCGATCATCTTGAGCGTGCCGAACAGCGCGACGTCGAGCGATGCCTGCCACTCGGGCAGCGCCTCGCGCCCGAAGGGCAGCCCGCCGACGAAGCGGAAGGCGCTGTTCACCAACCCGTCGATCCGGCCATAGGCGTCGATCGCCGCCTGCGCGACCCGGTCGCAATCCTCGACATTGGTGACGTCGCTGGGGACGGCGATCGCCTGTCCGCCCGCCACCATGATCTCCGCCGCGACGCCGTCGATGAAGGCGGCGGACCGCGCGCTCATCACCACGCTTGCGCCTTCGGCGGCGGCGATCATCGCCATCTTGCACCCCATCCCCGGGCCGACGCCGGTGATGATCACGACCTTGTCCTTGAGCAGCATCGTCCCGTCCCCTCCCCCGTTCAGCGCATCACCACGCCACCGTCGACGCAGAGTATCTGTCCGTTGATCCATTCGCCGTCGGACGACATCAGCATCGCCACCGCGGCCGCCAGGTCCTCCGGCTCGCCGAGGCGCGGGCTGGGGGTGTTCGCCAGCACCTTGTCCATCTCGGGATGGTTGCGGTTCTTCTCCGACAGGACGAGGCCCGGCGAGACGATGTTGGCGCGGACCCCCTGTTTGCCCCAGGTCGTCGCGACATGGCGCATCAGTGCGGTCAGCGCGTGTTTCGTGACGGTGTAGGAAATGCCCCGGTCGCGCCCCATGAAGGCCGCACTCGACGAGGTGAAGACGATAGACCCGCCGCCGCGCTCGACCAGCAGCGGGACGGCGTGGCGCGCGCAGAGCAGGTGCCCGCGCAGGTTCACCGCCACCGCCCGGTCGAACACCTCGAGCGGGACCGAGACGGCGTCGGTGTCGACCTTGTGCAGGGTCAACTCGGCCATGTTGACGAACATGCCGTCGAGTCCGCCGAAGCGATCGGCTGCCTGCGCAACCATCGCCGCGATCGAGGCGTCGTCGGTGGCGTCGAAGCAGACCGTCTCGGCGTGGCCGCCCCTGGCCCTGATCTGCTCGGCGACCTCACCGATCCGATCGGGCCCACGCGCGCCGAGCATTACCCGGGCGCCCTCGTCGGCCAGCCGGATCGCCGTCGCCGCGCCGATGTTGGCCGACGCCCCGGCGATCAGGATCGCCTTGTCCTGCAGCCTGTCCATATCCTCTCCTTTCTTCCGGCCTCTTCCGTCACTCCCTCGGAAAGCGGGAATCCATGGACGGCGGCACCTCGCGTCAAACAGCGTCCCGTTTCCGTGGATTCCCGCCTTCGAGGGAATGGCCAGGGGGCAGGGACGAGCGCCTTCCTATCCCGCCGCCGCCGGCGCGAGCGGGCTCGGCCGGCGGAGCAGCGACCAGAACAGCCCCGCGAGCACCAGCGCGCCGAGCAGATGAAATGCCGCGTGAAGGCTGAGCATCTCCTTGATCGGGTGGACGATCAGCGGGTTAAGGAAGTCGCCCAGGAACATGGCGCTGGTCATGATCCCGAGCGCCCGACCGCGGAGATGCGGTTCGGACCGGTTCATGATCATATGGATGAAACCGGAGTTGAGCAGCCCGCTGGCCAGCCCCTTCGACGCGGCAGCGATCGATGCGGTGACAGCGTCGTGGGCAAAGCCGAAACCGACGATACCGACACCCAGCGTCAGCAGCCCGAGCCGGAACGCCGCGGGCGCGCCGTAGCGGCCTTGCACCCAACCGTAGAGCAGCGCGCCCAGGATCAGGAAGAAGCTGGCCGTGCCCAGCACGCGCGCCTGGATGACGGGCCGGATGATGCCGTTTTCCGCCAGAAGGAAGGAGACCTGCGTGCTCGTCATCATCAGGACGATGTAGAGGCTGGTGATCAGCAGATAATAAGGCCAGAGCTTGGCGATCACGATCCTCGTGCTGCCCTGCTCGCCCTCGGCCGGCGCCTCGCCCCGGATCGAGATGCGCGGGATGCCGATGATCGCTGCCAGCCACAACACCATCGGCGCGGCGATGTAGATCGCGAAGGGCGCGCGCCAGCCGGCGATCTCGGCGATCTCGCCGCTCGCCAGCATCGCGACGACGCAGAGCATGCTGCCGACCACCGTGGCGGCCGAGATCATCCGTCCCCGCGCGGCGCCGCCGTAGAAATGGGCGATCAGGGTGTTGGATGCGGTCGCAATCCCGGCGGTCGCGAGGCCGAGCAACAGGCGCGTAACGCAAAGCCCGGCCAGGTTGTCGACATAGAGGCCGGCGGACCCCAGGATCATATAGGCGATCAACGCATAGTTGAGCAGCGCCCGCGCACCGAGCCGGTCGATCGTCCAGCTCGCGACGAGGCCACCGAGCACGAGCCCGATGCCCGGCATCGCCGCCATCATCTGCACGCCGAACTCCGCGTCGGCATCGCCGCCCAGATGATCGGCAAGCTGGTGCAGGATCGGCGGCAGCACGACGAACACCAGCCCGATCGCGCAGGCACCCGACATCATCGCGACGACCGCGGCCGGGCCCGGCCGGAACTCCTCCCCGGGCCGGTCGGCCGTTTGCTGCACCGTCATCGCCCGCCTCTCCTATTGTCGTTGGGACTCGCCTGGTTCAGTAGATTTCGAACAATCCCGCCGCGCCCATGCCGCCGCCGATGCACATGGTGACGACCGCGCGCTTGGCGCCGCGCCGCCGCCCTTCGAGCAGCGCATGGCCGGCCATGCGCGCGCCCGACATGCCGAAGGGATGGCCCATGGCGATCGCGCCGCCGTCGACATTGAGCCGTTCCTGCGGAATGCCGAGCCGATCGCGGCAGTAGAGCACCTGGCAGGCGAAGGCCTCGTTGAGCTCCCACAGGTCGATGTCGTCGACCGTCAGCCCGTTGCGCTCGAGCAGCTTCGGCACCGCGAAGACGGGTCCGATGCCCATCTCCTCGGGCGCGCAGCCGGCGACGGCGAGCCCGCGCAGCGCGCCGAGCGGCGTCAGGCCGAGCTTCGCCGCGACGCTTGCCTCCATCAGCAGGCAGGCGGCGGCGCCGTCCGACAGCTGGCTCGAATTGCCGGCGGTGATGTGCTTGCCCTCGGCGATCACCTCGCCGCCCGAGAAGACCGGCTTCAGCGACGCCAGTCCTTCGAGCGTGGTGTCACCACGCGCGCCCTCGTCGCGGTCGAGGGTGACGCGGCGAGTGCTCGTCTCGCCGGTCGCCTTGTCGGTAACCAGCATGTCGGTGGCGAACGGCGCGATCTCCTCAGCGAAGCGGCCGGCGGCGTGGGCGGCGGCGGTGCGCTGCTGGCTCGACAGCGAATATTCGTCCTGCGCCGCGCGGCTGACCCCGTAGCGCTCGGCGACGATCTCGGCGGTCTCGATCATCGGCATGTACATGTGCGGCGATGCGGCGATCGCGGCCTGCGACCGGGCGCGATAGGCATTCTTATGCTTGTTCTGGGTCAGGCTGATCGACTCGGTGCCGGCGCCGACCGCGACGTCCATGCCGTCGAACATGATCTGCCGCGCGGCGATCGCGATCGCCATCAGCCCCGACGAGCATTGCCGGTCGACCGTCATTCCCGCGACACTGTCGGGAAGCCCGGCGACCGCCGCCGACAACCGGCCGAGATTATACCCCTGGGTGCCCTGCTGGGCCGCGCAG
The DNA here is from genome assembly GCF_001015195.1 of Sphingomonas sp. Y57. Lineage (GTDB taxonomy): Bacteria > Pseudomonadota > Alphaproteobacteria > Sphingomonadales > Sphingomonadaceae > Rhizorhabdus. Next base: position 78,017 of record NZ_LDES01000046.1, read on the forward strand.
CCCATGATCACGTCCTCGACCAGCCCCGGATCGATCCCGGCGCGGGCGACGACCTCGCGGACCACATGGCCGCCCAGCACCGGCGCCTCAGTGTCGTTGAACGCGCCGCGAAAGGCCTTGCCGATCGGGGTGCGCGCGGTGGAAACGATGACGGCTTCACGCATGGGGGGTGGCCTCCGGATAATAGCGGCTGATCGTATCGATGACGCAGGCGGGCTTGGTTTCGCCTTCGATCTCGATGGTGATGCGAACGGTGCTCTGGATGGCGCCCTTGATCTCCTCGACCCCGACAATCTCGCCGATTCCGCGCACGCGGCTGCCGGTACGCACGGGGTTGAGGAAACGGAGCCGGTCGGCGCCGACATTGACGCCCATCGCAACCCCGCGGACGTCGATCATCTGCGGCAGGAAATAGTTGACCAGGCTCATCGTCAGATAGCCATGCGCGATCGTCCCGCCGAACGGCCCGTCGGCCGCACGGACCGGATCGACATGGATCCACTGGTGATCGCCCGTCGCATCGGCGAAGCGGTCGACGCGGGCCTGATCGATGGTGAGCCAGTCGGTCGGGCCGAGCGCGGTGCCCTCGCGGCCGAGCAGCGCGGCCGGCGTCTCGATGACGAGCGCGCTCATGCCTGCTGGCTCGACACGGAGAGGACCTCGCCGGTCATGTAGGACGACAGGTCGGAGGCCAGGAACAGCATGACGTTCGCCACCTCCCAAGGCTCGGCCGCGCGGCCGAACGCCTCCTTGCCGACCAGCTCCTCGAGCAGGCCGGGCGGCGTCACCTTGCTGAGCGCAGGATGCATCGCGAAGCTCGGCGCGACCGCGTTGATACGGACGCCCTGCTCCGCCGCCTCAAGCGCCGAACAGCGGGTGAAGGCCATCACCCCAGCCTTGGCCGCGGCGTAATGCGATTGCAGCTTCTGCGCCCGCCATCCGAGCACCGAAGCGTTGTTGACGATCGCCCCGCGCTGCCGTCCGTACATGTGCGGCAGCATCGCGCGGGTCATCCGGAAGACGCTGTTGAGCGTCACGTCGATCACCCGGAACCACTGGTCGTCGGTCATCTCGACGACCGGCGCGTTCCCGCCGAGGCCGGCGTTGTTGACCAGCACGTCGACATGGCCCAGCCGGTCGATCGCGGCGGCGACGAGCGCCTGGACCTGTTCCTCCTGCGTCACGTCGCAGGCGAAGGTCTCGGGGCGCGGCAGACCGAGCGCGGCGATGCGGTCGGCGGTCTCGCCCAGCCGCCGCTCGTGCATGTCGGACAGCATCAGGGTCGCCCCCTCCTCCGCCGCGCGCTGCGCCAATGCGCCGCCGATGCCGCTGCCGGCGGCGGCGGTGATCAGCATCGTCTTGCCCGCCATCATGGCCGACGGACGCGGATATTCGGGTGCCGGACGCGCCAATTCTCTCTCCTATCCGATGTCGCCGCGCGGCTCTCGCGGCAGGCCGAGCGCGCGCTCGGCAATGATGTTGCGCTGGATCTGGTTGGTGCCGCCGTAGATCGTGTCCGCGCGGCTGTAGAGGAACAGGGTCGACAACTCGCCGAAGCCATAGCCGGGGCCTTCGCCGATCTCGCCGGCGATACCGAGCACGTCGATCGCCAGTTCACCGAGGCTGCGGCGCCAGCTCGCCCACTGGATCTTGTAGGTGAGCGCGGCGGCCTCGACGGCCCCGCCGCCTCCCCCGCTCAGCATGCGCAGCGCGCCGTAGCGCATCAGCCGCAGGCCGATCTCGGCCTTGGCGATGCGCTGCCGGATCAGCGGGTCGCGCGCCGCGCCGTTCGCCTTCGCGGCGCGGATCACCGCGTCGAGCTCGTTGCGGAAGCCCATCTGCTGGGCGAGCGTCGACACGCCCCGCTCGAAGCCGAGCAGCGCCATCGCCACCTGCCAGCCCTGGCCGGGTTCGCCCAGGATGTTGGCGGCATCGGTACGCGCGCCGTCGAAGAAGGTCTCGTTGAACTCGGCGTCTCCGGTGATCTGCCGGATCGGCCGCACGGTGACGCCGGGCTGGTCGATCTTCACGAGCAGGAAGCTCAGCCCCTTCGGGCCCTTCGACCCCGGCTCGGTGCGGGCGACGACGAAGATCCAGTCGGAAAACTGCGCGAGGCTGGTCCAGACCTTCTGCCCCTCGATCACCCAATCCTCGCCCTCGCGCCAGGCGCGGGTGCGGACATTGGCGAGGTCGGAGCCGGCATTGGTCTCCGAATAGCCCTGGCACCAGAGCTGCTCGCCGCGCGCGATCGGCGGCAGCAGGCGGGCCTTCTGCTCGTCGCTGCCGAAAGCGAGGATGGTCGGCCCGGCGAGCTCGACGCCGATATGGTTGAGCCGGGACGGCGCGCCCGCGCGGGCATATTCCTCTGCGAAGATCACCTGCTCGGCGAGGGTCGCATTGCGGCCGCCATAGGCTTCGGGCCAGCCGATGCAGCCCCAGCGCGCTGCACCCAGCCGCCGTTCCCATTCGCGCCGCCGATCGGGCGCGGCGGTGAGGCTGGTGATGCCGCGCAGGTCGGCGAACGGACCCGACAGCTCGCCCTGCAACCAGGCCGCCGCCTCGGCGCGGAATGCCTCCTCCTCGGGAGAGAAACCAAGTTTCATCAGGCCGCCTCATCCAGGCCGACGAGCGCGGCGATGCGCTCGCGGTGCCATTCGGGCGTGCCGAGCAGGGTCGCGTCGGACTGGGCCCGCTTGAAGAAGAGATGGGCGTCATGCTCCCAGGTGAAGCCGATGCCGCCATGGAGCTGGATCATGTTGCCCGCGCAGAAGCGATAGGTGTCGGCGGCCAGTGCCTTGGCCGCGTGCGCGGCGAGCAGCGCGTCGGGCGCCCCTTCGTCGGCGGCGCAGGCCGCCCAATAGACCGCCGAGCGGGTCTGCTCGATCTCGACCATCATGTCGGCGAGGCGATGCTTGATCGCCTGGAAGCTGCCGATCGCGCGGCCGAACTGGACGCGCTCCCTGGCATAGGCGACGGTGCGGTCGAGGCAGGCCTGCGCGCCACCCAGCGCATCGGCCGCCAGCGCGATCCAACCCACCCGCATCGCCGCGTCGATCGCGGCCGGGCCGTCGGCGAGCAGCTCGACCGCGGCGCCGTCCGCGTCGATGCGGGCATAGGGCCGGGTCTGGTCCATCGAGGTGCAAGGGGTCACGACAGCGGCATCGCGCGTCAGCAGCACCACGCCGCCCTCCGCCGCGATCACGAACAGGTCGGCGACCGCGCCGTGGGGAAGATGGTCGATCCGTCCGCGAAGCCTGCCGCCGTCGATCCGACCGCCCTCGCCAAAGCTGCCGACAGCCTCGCCCGAGGCGAGCTTCGGCAGCCAGCGCGAGCGCTGGTCGGCGGTCCCGCCCGCGACCAGCGCTCGCGCCGCGAGGGCGGTCGAAAGCAAGGGAAGTGCCGCGACCCGGTAGCCGGACGCTTCCGCGACGATCGCGGACTCGACCTGGCCGAGCCCGCTGCCGCCATATTCCTCCGGCAGGGCCAGGCCGACGAGACCCAGTTCCTGCGCGGCCGAATGCCACAGCTCGGCGTCATGGCCCTGCGCGCCTTCCATAGCCGCGCGCGTCCGCTCGCTCGTCGCCTGCCCGGCGAAGAAGGATCGAACGGTCTCGGCGATCATCGCCTGCTCGTCGGAGAAGCTGAACCGCATGGCCGGTCAGCTTCCCCAAACCTTGCGCGGGGCCTTGCGCTGTGCCAGCAGGCCCGCGACGACAGGGCCGAGCTCAGCCGGGTTCCAGCGCGCCTGCTGCTCGATCGTCGGGCCGAGGTCCCAGCCATCCTCGATCGAGATGCGCCCGCCTTCCAGTTCGAAGACGCAACCGGTGACGTCGCGGGATTGGGCGGAGCCCAGCCACACCACGGTGGGCGCGATATTATCCGGATCCTGTACGTCGAAGCCGCTCTCGACCTTGGCCATCTTCTCGGCGAAGGCGCCCTCGGTCATGCGGGTGCGCGCGGCAGGGGCGAGCGCGTTGGCGGTGATGCCGTAGCGGCCCAGCTCGGCCGCCTGCACCAGCGTCAGCGCGGCGATGCCGCCCTTCGCGGTCGAATAGGCCGCCTGCGCCATCGATCCCTGGAGGCCGGCATTGCTGGTGGTGTTGATGATCCGTGCGTCGACGGGGTTGCCAGCCTTCTGCTGCGCGCGCCAATAGTCGACCGCGTGGCGGCTGACGCAGAAATGGCCGCGCAGATGGACATGCATCGTCGCGTCCCATTCCTCCAGCGTCGCCGAGACGAACATGCGGTCGCGGACGATGCCGGCATTGTTCACGACCACGTCGAGCCCGCCGAAGCTGTCGATCGCGGTGCGGACGATCCGGCCCGCCGCATCCCAATCGGTGATGTCGTCATAGCTGGCGACCGCCTGGCCGCCGGCGGCGCGGATCTCCTCGACCACCGCATCGGCAGCGGAGGTGTCCCGTCCCTCGCCGTGCAGGCTGGTGCCGATGTCGTTGACGACGACGTTCGCTCCTTCGCGCGCGAAGGCGAGCGCATAGGATTTGCCCAGCCCGCGCGCGGCGCCGGTGATGATGACGGTGCGGTCCTGACAGATGCCGGCCATGGTCGAAATTCTCCTGTGGATGTTTCCGCGTCGCTCAGAGCCGTTCGAGGATGGTGACGTTGGCCTGGCCGCCGCCCTCGCACATCGTCTGCAGCGCGTAGCGCCCGCCGCGCCGTTCGAGCTCGGCCAGCATCGTCGTCATGATCCGGGCGCCGGTCGCGCCGAGCGGATGGCCGAGCGCGATCGCGCCGCCGTTGACGTTGACCCGGTCGTGCGGGATGCCCAGCTCCTTCATCCAGGCGAGCACGACGCTGGCGAACGCCTCGTTGCATTCGAACAGGTCGATGTCCTCGATCCGCATCCCCGCCTTCGCCAGCGCATGGCGGGTCGCGGGGATCGGCGCGGTCAGCATCCACACCGGATCGTCGGCGCGCACCGACAGATGGTGGATGCGCGCACGCGGCTTCAGCCCATGGTCCTTGACCGCCCGTTCCGACGCGACGAGCAGCGCCGCAGCGCCGTCCGCCGTCTGGCTCGACACCGCCGCGGTCAGCCGCCCGCCCTCGATGAGCGGGGCGAGCGCCGCCATCTTCTCCAGCGAGGTCTCGCGCGGGGTCTCGTCATGGACGACGTCGCCCACCGCAACGATCTCCCGGTCGAACCGGCCCTGCGCCCGCGCGTCGATCGCGCGTTGGTGGCTGGCGAGCGCGAAGCCCTCCATATCCTCGCGGCTGATCGACCATTTTTCGGCGATCATCTCGGCCGAGCGGAACTGGCTGACCTCCTGGTCGCCATAGCGCGCCTTCCAGCCGGGCGAGGTCGAGAAGGGATCGGGGAAGCCGTAGCTCTGCCCCGCCCACATCGCCGCCGAGATCGGGATGGCGTTCATGTTCTGCACGCCGCCCGCGACGACGAGGTCCTGGGTGCCGCTCATCACCCCCTGCGCGGCGAAATGGACCGCCTGCTGCGCCGACCCGCATTGCCTGTCGATCGTCACGCCGGGGACATGCTCGGGCAGGCCCGCGACCACCCAGCAGCTCCGCGCGATGTCGCCCGCCTGGCTGCCGATCGTATCGCAGCAGCCGAACACGACGTCGTCGACCGCGCCTGGATCGACGCCGGTGCGGCGCATCAGTTCAGCCATGACATGGGCGCCGAGGTCGGCGGAGTGGACGCCGGCCAGGCCGCCCTTCTTGCGCCCCACCGGGGTGCGGACGGCGTCGATGATATAGGCTTCGGCCATGATGGTTTCCTCAAGCAAAGCTGTGCGCGGGGCCGATCGGCAGCGCCCCGCCGATCACGGCCGCGTCGATGCGGGCAAGGTGGAAGGCCCGATCGCCCCAGGCGCCGGCAAGCGCCCAGGCGCGCTTCATCCAGAAGTGGAGATCGACCTCATAGGTGTAGCCCATCGCGCCATGGACCTGGATCGCCGTCTCCCCGACCGACCAGGCGAGGTCGGCGGCGGCGAGCTTGGCGTGGCTGACATGGACCGACGCGCTCGCCAGCCCCTGTTCGAGTGCGAGCGCGGCGCGCAGCAGCACCGGGCGCGCGAACTCGATCGCCACCGCCGCGCTGGCAAGGTGGTGCTTGACCGCCTGGAAGGAGCCGATCGGCTGGCCGAACTGGGTCCGCACCTTGGCATAGTCGGTCGCCTGGGCGAGCATCGCCTCGGCGAGGCCGACGCCCTGCGCGGCGGCGAACAGCGCGGCATGGTCGAGCAGCATGCCGGAGGCGCCGATATCGCTGCCCTTCGCGGCGACCGGCGCCTGAAGGCGGCGGAGCGGGTCGACGCTGTCGAGCGCCTCGCCCCGCGCCGGAGCGTCATCGAGCAGCAGGCGGCCGTCGCGGTCGGCGACCAGGTGGGTGGCGCCGTCGAGATCGGCGACCCAGCCGTTGACCGGATGCTGGAGCGCGACCTGCGCGTCGCCAGTGGCGATCGCGCCGAGCAGTGCCTCCTGCCCACCCGCCGCGACCAGCAGCGGGACCGCGACGAAGGCGCCGTCAACCAGAGGCTCGGCCACCGCCGCCCGGCCCAGTTCGACCGCGATCAGCGCCGCGTCGACCAGCGAAAGGCCGAGCCCGCCCTGCGCCTCGGGCACCAGCAGGCCGCGCAGGCCCATCTCCGTCAGGCCCTGGCGCAGCTCGTCGGAGCGCGCCGAGCCGTCGGCGTCCAGCGCGCGCAGCCGCTCGACGCAGTGGACGCCGGCCAGATAGTCGCGGACGCTGCCGACCAGCGCGGCACGGTCCTCGGTAATGCGGAAATCCATGCGATTATCTCGGCAGGCCGAGCAGCCGCTCGGCGATGATGTTTCGCTGGATCTCGTTCGATCCGGCATAGATCGGCCCGGCGAGCGAGAAGATATAGCCTTCGAGCCAGTCATTGGCGCGGTCGCCCGCGAGCTGGCGAAGCTCGGCGGTGGCGCCGAGCAATTGCATAGCGGTGCGGTGCATCGCCCGGTCGAGCTCGGACCAGAAAATCTTGTTGAGGCTCGCCTCGGCGCCGATATGGCCGCCCGCCATGATTTTCGAGGCAACGGCATAAGTGTTGTAGGCATAGGCCTGCGCACCCATCCAGGCGGTGAGCACCTGCTCACGCGCAGCGGGCGAGGCGCGGTCCTGATGCTCGCGGAACAGCGCGACCAGCCGCGCCGCCGCCGCCTGGAAACGCGCCGGGCTGCGCAACATCAGCCCGCGCTCGAAGCCGGCGGTGGCCATCGCCACGTTCCAGCCCTCGCCCTCGGCCGCTATGCGGTTCTCGACCGGCACGCGCACCTCGTCGAAGAACAGCTCGGCGAAGCCGGGATCGCCGTGGAACTGGCGGATAGGACGGCGGGTGATGCCGGGCGTGTTCAGGTCGAACAGGATGAAGCTAAGCCCCTTGTGGCGCTTCGATTCCGGATCGGTGCGGAACAGGCCGAAGCCCCAGTCGGCGAAGCTGGCGCGCGAGGACCAGGTCTTCTGTCCGCTGATCACATAATGGTCGCCGTCGCGCACGGCGCGGGTCTTGATCGCGGCCATGTCCGACCCGGCATTGGGCTCCGACCAGGCCTGCGCCCAGATCACCTCGCCCTTCGCCATCGGCGTCAGGAAGCGGGCCTTCTGTTCGTCGGTGCCATATTCCATGATCGTCGGGCCGAGCAGGAAGATGCCGTTCTGGTTGACCCGGAGCGGCGCCTGCGCGCGATAATATTCCTCCTCGAAGATCAGCCACTGGATCAGGTCGAGCCCGCGCCCGCCATAGGCTTCCGGCCAGGTGACCATGCCCCAATTGCCCTCGGCCAGCCGGCGCTCCCAGGCGACGTGCTGGTGATAGCCCTCCTCGCGCTCGAGCGTGACGAGCGGGCGGGCGGGGACGTTCGCCGCCATCCAGTGGCGCACTTCGGCCCGGAAAGCCTGTTGTTCGGCAGTGTAGGCGAGCTCCATCAGAATTTCGCCGCCTCGCCGGTCTGGACGAAGGCGTCGCGCGACGTCTGGCTGTCCTCGTGCATGTACATCTCGAAGGTGAAGCCCTGTTCGAAGCGATAGTCGCGGTCGACGTCGCGCGGCTCGATGCCGTTCAGCGCCTGCTTGGCGATGGTCAGCGCCTTGCGGCTCTTGGCGGCGACCACGGCGCAGAAGGCGCGCGCCTCCTCGACCAGCCGGTCGGCGGGCACCACCGCCTCGACCCCGCCCAGCCGGTGCGCCTCGGCCGCCGGGATGCGGCCGCCGGTGAAGAAGGCCGCGCGCACCTTGTGGAGCGGCAGCATCCGCGACAGGTGGCTGGCACCGCCCATCGCGCCGCGATCGATCTCCGGCAGCGAGAAATAGGCATTGTCGGCGGCGAAGATCGTGTCGGACGCGCCGCACACGCCGATGCCGCCGCCGATCACGAAATTGTGGACCGCGGTGACAACCGGCACCTCGCAGTCGCGGATCGCCTTGAAGGTCAGGTAGTTGCCGCGGTTGAGCAGCGCGATCCGCTCGGGGTGCGCCTGCATCTCCTTGATGTCGACGCCGCCGCAGAAGCCGCGCCCCTCGGCGCGGATCAGCACGACATGGACCGACGGGTCGCTGCCGACCTTCTGGACGATCCCCGGAATCTCGTTCCAGGTCGCGCTGTCGAAGGCGTTGACCGGCGGGTGATCGAAGATGATCTCCCCGATGCGGTCGCGGATTTCTGTACGGATCGGCATCCTCTTCTCCTCAGCCGCCGGCGAGCGCCTTGAGGCGCGCGCGCGCCTCGGCCTCGATCCGGTCGAGCAATTCGGCACAGCTCGGCAATGCGTCGATGCGGCCGGCGACGAGGCCGGTCGCAAGCAATCCATGGTCGACATCGCCGTCGACCACCGCCTTCTGGATCAGCGTCGGCGCGGCGGCGGCCATCATCGCCCCGACCAGCCCGCCGTCGCCATGCGACGCCATGCCGCGCGCAGCGGACAGCAGCTCGCCGATCGACGCACCGGTGCGGCGCTTCATCGCCAGCCCGCCCTCGATCGCGCGCATCCACAGGCCGATCCGTCCCGACCGCTCGATGCGGTCGAGCAGCGGCGTGCGCACCATCCGCTGCGGCATGCCGTCGACCTTGCGGCTGACGACGATGTCGTCGGTGCCGGCCTTCAGGTAGATCGCCTTGGCGGCGTCGGGCACGGGGCTTTCACGGGTCAGCAGGAAACGGGTGCCCATCGCGATCCCGGCCGCGCCATAGGCGAGCGCCGCCGCAAGGCCGCGTCCGTCGCCGAAGCCACCCGCCGCGACCACGGGTACCTGCACGGCATCAAGCACCTGCGGCAGCAGCACCGTCGTCGCGACCGATCCGGTATGGCCGCCGCCCTCGCCGCCCTGCACCGTGATCATGTCGCAGCCGAGCTGGACCATCTTCTGCGCATGCTTCACTGCGCCGACCGTCGGCATGCAGACGATGCCGGCATCCCGGAAGCGGGCGATCATCTTCGCATCGGGCCCGCGTCCGAAGCTGACGGCGCGGACCTGATCGGCATGGGCGATGATCGTCTCGACGATCGCCGCCGCGCCCGGCTGGAACATGTGGAAGTTGACGCCGAACGGCCGGGACGTGCGCCGCCGCACGTCGGCGATCTGCGCCGCCGCCTCTTCGGGGGTCATCACCGCCGCGCCGAGGAAACCGAACGCCCCCGCTTCGCACGAGGCCGCGACCAGCGGCGGCTCGGCCACCCAGCCCATCGCCGTCTGGACGACGGGCAGGCGGCAGCCGAGCTTCCCGGTCAGCGCGGTCTGGAGCGGATCGCCCATCTCAGCGCTTCACGATCACCGAAGATCCATGGCCGAACAGCCCCTGATTGGCCGTGATGCCGACCTTCGCGCCCTCGACCTGGCGGTCGCCACTCTGGCCGCGCAGCTGCCAGGCAAGCTCGCAAACCTGCGCCAACGCCTGGGCGGGGACCGCCTCTCCGAAGCAGGCGAGGCCGCCCGAAGGGTTGATGGGGATGCGCCCGCCGATCCGGGTCGCGCCGTCGCGCAGCAGCCCGGCCGCCTCGCCGCGGCCGCACAGCCGCAGGTCCTCGATCCAGTCGAGTTCGAGCGCGGTCGACAGGTCGTAAACCTCCGCGACGTCGATATCCTCGGGCCCGACCCCCGCCTCTTCATAAGCCTTGGCGGGCAGCGCGGCGCGAAAGCTCTTGGCGGGCACCGCAACCGCGCTGTCGGTGGCGAGATCGGGCATCTCGATGATCGCCGAAGCGAAGGTCGGCGTCACCGTCGAGATCGCGGCGATACGAGGCGCATCGCCCTTGCCCATCCGTTTCGCATAATCGAGGCTCGATACGATCAGGGCCGCCCCGCCGTCCGACGTTGCGCAGACATCCATCAGGCGTAGCGGATCGGCGACCATCGCGGAGGCCGCGACGTCCTCCATCGTGAACTTCTTGCGATAGCGCGCGCGCGGATTGGTGAAGCCATGCTCGGCATTCTTCACCTTCACCCGGGCGAAATCCTCCGGCGTGTCGCCATAGACCTCCATCCGGCGCCGCGCGTAGAGCGCGAAATAGGTCGGGTTGGTGATGCCGATGCGGAAGCGCAGCCAGTCGGGATCATCGGGCCGCTCGCCCTTGGCGGGGGCAAGGAAGCCCTTGGGCGTGGTATCCGCGCCGACGACCAGCGCGACGTCCGCCTGTCCCGCGAGAATCTTGGCACGCGCGGCGGCAAGCGCCTGCGAGCCGGAGGCGCAGGCGGCGTAGCTGGTGTTGACCTCGGCACCCTGCCAGCCCAGCGCCTGGGCGAAGGTCGCGCCCGCGACATAGCCCGGATAGCCGCAGCGCATCGTCGCACCACCCGACACGAAGCCTATGTCGCGCCAGGGAACGCCAGAGTCGGCCAGCGCCTCGCGCGCGGCCGCGACGCCATATTCGACGAAGTTGCGGCCCCATTTGCCCCAGGGGTGCATGCCGACGCCGAGGATCGCGATCTCGCCGCTCATTGCACGCCTCCCCCGACCGGGCGCCATTTCCAGGTCGCCTTCACTCCCGCCTCGCCGCTGTCGAGCAGGGTGCCGGGCACCAGTTCCATTTCCATGCCCGCGCGCAGGTCCTTGACGCCGACGCCGTCCACGACCTGCCCGAGCACGATCATCTTTTCGCGCTCGAGTTCGACCGCCGCGATCGCGTAGGGAAGGAAGGGGTCGGCCGCGACATAGGGCGCTGGCGGCGTGTAGCAGGCGTCCGTGAACGACCAGAGCTTGCCAGTGCGCGACAGCCGGACCGATTCGAAGCCATCGCTCGCGCAATCGGGATTGCGGCAGAAAGTCTCCAGCTTCGGAAAATAATAGGTGCCGCACGCGGTACAGCGCGAGCCCAGCAGGGCCAGCCCGTCATCCCCCATCGCGAACAGGCCGTCCACGACGGGAACCATGCCCTGCTTGTCCAAACGCCCTCTCCCAGCATCCTCGATCGGCTAAAGCCTATGCAGGGCCACAATCGCCGCCCATCACCATTTGGAGGGGGAGGACTCTTTCGTTTCCATCTCCTCGTCATGCCGGCGGAGGCCGGCCTCCCGGCCGGCATCTGCTTCGACCTCTTCTCCTCTCTCCCGAGATCCCGGCCTCCGCCGGGAGGACGAAACCCATGAACGCCCGCTCCCCATTTGGGGGTTCCGATCCCGCCCCTCACGCCTACTGTGCGATCGAAAGGGAGAGTGAAGGCGTGGTGGACGAAGGCAGGACGGCATTGGTCACGGGCGGCGGCAAGGGGCTGGGCCGCGCGATCAGCGAGGCGTTGCTGGCGGAGGGATGGACGGTCGCCATCTGCGGCCGCAGCGAGCCCGAGACGCTACCCGAGGCAGGCGGCCGCACCGCCTTCTTCGAGCCGTGCGACGTCCGCAAGCCCGACGAAATCGCGGCGTTGATCGATCGGATCACTGCCCGCACCGGCAGGATCGACCTGCTCGTCAACAATGCCGGCGGATCGCCGCCGGTCCCCGCGGCCGAAGCGTCACCCCGGTTCAGCGAGGCGATCATAGCGCTCAACCTGCTGGGTCCGCTCCACCTGGCGCGCGCCTGCCATCCGGTGATGGCGCGCCAGCCCGATGGCGGGGTGATCGTCAACATCGCCAGCATCTCGGGCACGCGTCCCTCCCCCGGCACCGCGGCCTATGGCGCGGCCAAGGCGGGACTGCTCAACCTCACCGACTCGCTGGCAATGGAATGGGGGCCGACGATCCGGGTCAATGCGCTCGTCGTCGGTCTGCTCGACACCGGCGCGGCCGACGCCGACCATTATGGCGGGCCGGAGGGGATCGCGCGGATCAATGCGTCGCTGCCGATGAAACGGATGGCGAAGGGCTCCGACGTCGGCGCGGCCGTGCTGTTCCTCGCCTCGCCCGCCGCCGCCTATCTGAGCGGCGCACGGATCGCCATCCACGGCGGCGGCGAGCGCCCCATCTTCCTCGATCTCGCTGCCGCCCCCTGACGCACGCAAGCGCGCATCGCCGCGCCGAACCCGCGATTGCCAAGCCTGCCGCCCATGCGCATGATGGGGCCGGCTTGAAGGACGAAATGGCGACCGAGTACAGCATAGCCGAGGCCGACGAACTGATCGGGCTCATCTACCGGGGTCCGCTGGAGGCCACGCCCTGGCAACAGTTCCTGGGCCGGCTGGAGCAACGGATGGGCTGCCTCAGCGCGGGAATGGTGCTGCGCCTGAGCGGGCGTGGCCGGCCGCCGCTGCTGGTCTGGGGACACCGCCCCGCGCTCGCCATGGGCGATGCCGACGAGGCCCGGCTGGCCCATGCCAGGCTCGGCCATCTCGATCCGCTGCGCAACGCGCTGACCAAGCCGGGCGACATCCACACGCTCGACGAGATCATGCCGCGCGATGCGTTGCATGCGAATGAATTCTACCGCCGCGTGCTCAAGCCCTATGGGGTCGAATATGCGTTGGGCATGTACATCTCCGAGCCTGGCGGCTGGGAATGCAATGTCGGCCTGGTCAACGACGAGAGCCGCGGCGACTTCAACGAGCACGATAAGTCCATGCTGGCGCGGTTGCGCCCTCATCTCGAACAGGCGCTGACCCTCTATTCGCGCATCCAGCGTGACGGATCGGAGCTGCACGCACTGGCCGACACGCTCGACCGGCTGACCATCTCGACAGTCATCCTGTCGGGTACCGGACGGATCGTACGGATGAATGGCGCGGCGCAGCGGCTCGCCGAGCGCGGTGACCTGATCGTCTCCGACCGCAAGGTGGTGATTCCCGATCGCGGCGAGAACGCCACCTTCCAGGCCCTGGTCGGGCAGGCGATCGAGGCCTGGCGTGCGGGAGAGGCCGGCCGCTATGCCGAGGGTATGAAGATCCGTTCGGTCGCGGACGAGCATCTCGGCCTGCTCGTGCGCGGCATCGACTCGCCGACGCCCTATGTCAGCGATGTGAGTCCCGCGGTCATCCTTCATTTCGCCGGCGACACCAGCGAGCGCCCGATCGAGCGGCTCGTCACCAAGATCTTCGATCTGACGCCCGCGGAGGCGCAACTCGCGACGCTCCTCGCCATGGGCTACAGCCTGGCGCAGGCGGCCGACCGGCTGGACCTGAAGGAGAGCACCGTCCGCACCTATTGCAAGGCGATCCTCGGCAAGGTCGGAGTGGGGCGGCAGGCCGACCTCGTTCGGCTGATCCTGCGGAGCGTAGCGGTGCTGGGGTAACAAAGTTGCCCCTCCCCTGGAGGGAGGGGAGACGTCGATCGCATTCCTCCCCAAATGGGGATTGTGCGGAAACGCCCCCGCACCGACCCTCACCCACAGCAGGAACGCCGCGCAGCCGGCGATGACGGCGGGAGAGAGGCATGGCCAAGGTGGTCCCAGGCCGCGGGAAGAATCCGTCCGAACGCGGGACGGTGAAGTCGTGCGACAGGACGATCGACGTCCTCGAATATTTCGCGTCGGTGCAGGGGCCGGTGCGCACCAGCGAGGTGAGCGCGGCGCTGGGCCTGCCCAACAGCAGCATCGACGACATTTTGCGGACCTTCGCGGCGCGCGGCTACCTGACCTTCAACCGGCTGTCGAAGACCTACCAGCCATCGTACAAGATTGTCGGCACCGCGCGGGCGATCGAGCGATCCTATTTCGGCGACGGACGGACGGCGGCGCTGATGCGCGAGTTGCGCGACGAGACAGGCGCCACCGTCTACATGACCGTCCAGAACGACTGCTGGCTGGAGACGGTCGGCGCGGTCGAGGGCTCGTGGCATTTCGATGGCGAGACGATCGATTATCGCCGCACCCTGGTCCATTATGACGATGGCGGCTGGCGGCCCGCGACCAACTTCGCCGGGATATTGCTGGCCAGCCAGTCCAACGTCGACGTGATGGACGTCGCCGGACGCAGCCAGAGGATCGGCATCGCCGCACGCGGCGCGCCGACCATGGGCAAGCTAATCGAACGGGTCGGCCGCATTCGCGCCCAGGGTTATGCGCTGTGCCGACGCAACGACACGGTCGCGGTCGAGTCGATCGCTTGTCCGCTGCCGTCGGGCAGCAACGTGCCGGTCGCGGTCGGCCTGATCGGGCATGATCTCAACCTGCGCGATCCGGCCCAGACCCGCCGCCTCGCCCTGGGCCTGCGCCAGACGATCGCGCGCTACTGCAACTAGACCCGGCCTCCCGCGCGCTCGACGATGCCGAGATGATGCTCGGTGTCGCCGAACAGATTCTCCAGCACGGTCAGCCGCTGGAAATAGCGACCGGCCGGATATTCGGCGGTCAGGCCCAGGCCGCCATGGAGCTGGATCGCCTGCTGGCCGACGAAGCGCGACGAGCGGTTGACGAGCGCCTTCGCCGCCGCGACATCAGCGCCGCGCTCGTCCGCCGGAGCGTCGAGCATCGCCACCGCATGGATCGTCATCGAGCGCGCCTGCTCGATCGCCATCAACATGTCGGCGGCACGGTGCTGGACTGCCTGGAACGATCCTATCGCGACACCGAACTGCCGCCGGATGTTGAGATAATCGACGGTCAGGCCGAGCAGCCGCTCCATCGCGCCCACCATCTCCGCACAGGTCGCGGCGATCGCGCCATCGAGCGCGGCGGCGATCAACGCAGGGTTGCGGACCGGATCGCCTAATTCTGCGGTGGCGGGAATGCTCGCCCCCTCGAAACGGACATTCGCCCCCCGACGGCCATCGGGCGTCGGCAGCATCTCCATCTCGAGACCTGCCGTTTCCGCGGGCAGCGCGAAAAGGCGCAGGCCCTCAGCGGTCGTCGCCGGACAGAGCAGCACGGTTTCCCGGTCGGCGCCGAGCACGGCGGCCTTGGCGCCCGTCAGCGTCCAGCCGTCGCCATCACGCTCGGCCCTGGTCATGGGGTTGTCCCAGTGATAGCGGCGCCCGGGTTCATACAGCGCCAGCGCGACGCGCTTCCCGCCGTCGATCAGTTCGGCGAGCAGGCGTTGGCCGGCCGGTCCGCCCGCTGCCGCGAGCAACCTTCCGGCAAGCAGCACGACTGACGGATAGGGCACCTTTCCCAGCGCGCGGCCATAGGCTTCCATCACCAGCATGACGTCTTCATGCCGCCCGCCAAGGCCGCCGTCCGCCTCCGCGAAGGGCAGTCCGAGCAGGCCCATGTCGCGATAGTCCTGCCAATCCCGCGCCGACCCGGCGGGCGGACGGACGGCATGATCCTCGAACAACCGCGCCACGCTGGCGGCCAGCATTTGCTGGCCCTCGTCCAGCTCGAAATTCATGCCGCCTTCCCCAGGCCGAGCACCGCCTTCGCCAGGATATTGCGCTGGATTTCGTTGGCGCCGCCAAAGATCGAATATTTGCGCGAGCTGAAATAGGCCGAGACGAGCGCCGAACGGGCATCGAGCCCCTGGAAGGCCCCCTGCTCCGCCACGGCCGGGAAGCCGGCGGTCAACGCTTCGGGACCGAGCGAATCGAGCAGCAGTTCGGCCGCGACCTGCAGCAGTTCTCCGCCCTTCACCTTGAGGATCGAGGTCTTGGGATCGGGCCCGGCGGAAGGCGGGCGTTCGTCGGCAACAACCCGCATCTGGGTGATCTCGAGCGCCTTCAGCTCGATCTCGGCCCAGGTCAGGCGGCGTCGGAAGCCGGGATCGTCCAGCAGCGGCCCGGCCAGCTCGTGCACGCGATCGAGCCTCCGGCGCGAGAAGCCGACATTCCCCATCGAGCTGCGTTCCTGCCCCAGCAGGTAGCGCGCATAGTCCCAGCCCTTCCCCTCCTCTCCGACCAGATTCTCCGCAGGGACAGAGACATCGTCGAAGAAGACCTCGTTGAGATGGTGATAGCCGTCGATCGTGCGGATCGGGCGCACCTCGATCCCGCGCCTGCGGAGGTCGACCAGCAGGAAGGATATGCCGTCATGCTTCCGCGCGCCCTGGCCGGTGCGGACGAGGCAGAAGATCCAGTCCGCCTCATGCGCGTAGGTGGTCCAGGTCTTTTGCCCGTCAAGCCGGTAATGATCGCCGTCGCACACCGCTGTCATCCGCAGCGCGGCGAGGTCGGAACCGGCCCCCGGTTCGGAGAAACCCTGGCAGAACCAGAGGTCGAGATTGGCGATCGACGGAAGGAAACGGCGCTTCTGCGCCTCCGACCCGAAGGCGGCGATGACCGGGCCGACCAGCGCGACGTTGAAGGCGAGCGGCTTGGGAACGCCCGCCCGGTCGATCTCCTCCGCGAGAATAGCGCGCTTCACGGCCGACCAGTCTCGCCCGCCCCAGGCGACGGGCCAGTGCGGCACCGCGTAGCCGTTGCGGTTGAGGATACGCTGCGCTTCCACCATCCATGCGCGTGGCAGCGGTTTCTCCTCGCGAACCGCCTGGCGGATCCGGTCGGGCACCTGCTTGATCAGCGCGCGACGCACCTCGGCGCGGAAGCGCCTTTCGTCTTCCGTGAAACCCAGCTCCATCGACCGTCCCTATCGGCCGCGGATCATGTCGGCGGCCTTCTCGGCCACCATGATGACCGCGGCGTTGATGTTGGCGCCGGGCACGGTCGGCATGATCGAAGCGTCGACCACGCGCAGCCCCTTGATCCCGCGTACCCTCAGCTCGCTGTCGACCACCGCCTCCGGGTCT
This sequence comes from Sphingomonas sp. Y57, assembly GCF_001015195.1. GTDB lineage: Bacteria > Pseudomonadota > Alphaproteobacteria > Sphingomonadales > Sphingomonadaceae > Rhizorhabdus. The sequence continues at coordinate 95,054 of NZ_LDES01000046.1, forward strand.
TCGCCCATCCGGCAGGTCCCGACCGGATGCTGGGTGATCTTGAGATTGTCGCGGATGAAGGCGTCGAGCGCGGCATTCTCCTTCCGGTCCACACCGGGCGCCAGTTCGGCTCGGACGAGATCGGCAAGCGGGGACTGCTCGAAGATGCGGCGCACGGCGGCGATCCCTCCCCGGATGTCGGCGAAATCGCCTGGCGTCGACAGCAGGTTGAGGTCGACGACCGGCTTCGCGAAGGGATCGGCCGAGGCAAGCCGCACGGTGCCGCGGCTTTCCGGATGGAGCTGCATCACCATCACCGACATGACATGCTCCTGTCGGTTGCGCGACAGCGGATGCCACAGCTTTGCATCGAGCCGCACCGGCAGGAACACGAGCTGGATATCGGGCCGGTCGAGCTCTGGCCTCGTGCGCAGCATCAAGACGCCGCTGGTGATCTGGCTGGCGAAGGGGCCGCCACCCGTCAGCGCCCAGCGCAGCACCGAACGCGCCGCACGGTCGATCCGCAGCGCCGAGAGGAAGGTAGCGGGCTCGCGCGCCGCAAAGCTCATATAGACCAGCGGATGTTCGGACAGATTGCACCCGACCCCCGGCGCGTCGACCACCGGCTCGATGAAATGCTCGCGCAGATGTTCAGCGGGGCCGATGCCCGACAGCATCAGCAGCTGCGGGGAATTATAGGCGCCACCGCTCAGAATCACCTCCTTGCGCGCGCGAACCTGCCGCAGGCCTTCGGGGCCTCGAAGCTCGACGCCGACCGCTCGACCTTCTTCGATCAGCAGGCGGGTCGCCTGGGTGCGCGTCCACAGCGCGAGGTTGGGCCGGCCGAGCGCCGGGCGGAGATAGGCACGCGCCGTGCTGGCCCGTCGCCCGCGGCGGTCGACCGTGACCTCGCAGGCCGAGAAGCCCTCTTGCCGTTCGCCACTCAGGTCATCGCTCTCCGCGAAGCCCGCCGCGCGAACCGAGGCGCGCACCCTGTCCGCCAGCAGATGGCGGCCCTCGACCTTCGACACCGCCAGCGGACCATCGCCACCATGATAGGGGCCGGCACCGCGCCAGCTCGATTCCATCCGCCGGAAATAGGGCAGCACGTCGTCATGCCCCCAGCCACGGCAGCCTATTTGCCGCCAGCCGTCATAATCGCTGGCGTGGCCGCGCATGTAGATCATGCCGTTGACCGAGGAGCAGCCGCCCAGCACCCGGCCGCGCGGCAGCGGCAGCGATCGGCCGCCGAGCTTGGGGTCGGGCTCGCTGGAATAACCCCAGTCATAGGCGGGATTGGCGGCGGTCATCATGAAGCCGAGCGGCATACGAAACAGCCAGCTCCGGTCGTCGCCGCCGGCCTCGATCAGCAGGACCCGCGATCCCGGGTCCTCGCTCAGCCGGTTGGCAAGCACGCAGCCCGCCGATCCGGCGCCGATGATGATATGGTCGAAGGCGTCGGTCATGTCGTGCATCCTCGCGGGCCTTGTGTCATGACAAATTGCGTTCGACAACAACTAATGTCATCAGCTATGGACGAATGAAATGATGACGACGGGAGATATGCGATGACGGGTTCGGCCACGGTCCAGACGGCTGAGGTGCCTTCGCTGGACAAGGCGCGTGCCTTCGCGTCCAGCCGGCACCGGCTGTTCATCGGCGGCGCGTGGGTGGACCCGCTCGACGGGCAGAACTTTGCGACGCACGACCCAGCGACGGGCGCGCATCTTGCCGACGTCGCGAAGGCGCTCGAACCCGACGTCGATCGCGCCGTCGCCGCCGCCCGCTCGGCCATGGAGGACCCGGCCTGGACCGAGATGAAGCCGGCGATGCGCGCGCGGCTGCTCAACCGCCTTGCCGACGCCCTGGAGGAAAATGCAGACGAATTCGCCGCGCTGGAGACGCTCGACAACGGCAAGCCGCTAAAGGATGCGCGCTTCTTCGACCTGCCGCACGCAATCGAGACGCTGCGCTACAATGCCGGCTGGGCGACCAAGCTCAACGGTGAGTCCATCTCATTGTCGGGACCCGGGACCTGGCACGCCTATACCGTTCGTGAACCGGTAGGCGTGGTCGCGCAGATCGTGCCGTGGAACGCTCCGCTCGCCATGGCCGTCGCCAAGGTCGCGCCCGCGCTCGCCGCCGGCTGCGCAGTCATCCTGAAGCCGGCCGAGGAGACACCGCTCACCGCGCTGCGTCTCGCCCATCTGATCGCCGATGTCGGTTTCCCGGCGGGCGTGTTCAACCTGCTTACCGGCTTCGGCGAATCGGCGGGTGCCGCGCTGACCGCGCATCCCGGCGTCGACAAGGTGACCTTCACCGGGTCGACCGAGGTCGGCCGCCTGATCCTCCGCGCCGCTGCCGGCAATTTCAAGCGGGTGACGCTGGAACTGGGCGGCAAGACGCCGGTCATCGTCCTGCCCGACGCCGACGTGTCCCGCGCGATCGAGGGCGCCGCGCGGTCGATCTTCACCAATGCCGGCCAGGTCTGCAACGCCGGCTCACGCCTGTTCGTTCACCAGCGCCATTTCGACGAGGTGGTCGACGGCGTGGCGAGGATCGCCGAGGCGATCCGGATCGGCTCCGGTCTCGCCTCAGACACGACGATGGGCCCGGTCATCTCCGCCGCCCAGCGCGACCGGGTGCAGGGCTATGTCCGCCAGGGGGTCGCGGAAGGTGCGACCCTGCGCAGCGGCGGTCGGCCGATCGACGGCGACGGCTGGTTCGTCTCTCCGACCGTACTGACCGGCACCGAGGCCCACATGGCGGTGCGCCGCGAGGAGATTTTCGGTCCCGTGCTGTGCGCGATGCGCTTCGACGACGCCTCGCTCGACCGCATCGCGGCCGAAGCAAATGCGAGCGACTATGGGCTGGGGGCCGTGCTGTGGACCAACGACCTTTCGGCCGCGCACCGGCTCGCGCGGAAGCTCAAGGCGGGTACCGTCCGGGTGAACGGCGGCGGCCTGGACCCTGCGCTGCCCTTTGGCGGCTTCAAGCAGTCGGGCTGGGGACGCGAGAACGGCCGCGAGGGGATCGAGGCCTATACGGAGACCAAGGCCATCGCCATGGCACTGTGACGCGCTGCGGCGCGGCAGGTTGAGCGGCCGCCGCTGCCATCTGAAGGCTCTTCCCGCTGGAATACGGCCGATATATTCGCCGGGCGCACGGACCGATAAGCAACATAGCCGGAACAAAATCCCGGGCGGTGCGTAGCGCGCAGGTCGGTTCGTGCCGACCAAGGGGGAATATGACGGCGACGAGCAGACGGGCCGCATTGATCGCGAGCGCATGGGCGACGGCTATGCTGTGGCCCACGGCCACTCACGCGCAAAGTGTCGAAGAACTGCGCGACATGTCGATCAAGGATCTCGCCAACTTCGACGTGTCGTCGGTCACCAAGTCGGCCGAGGCGCTGGGCCAGGCACCAGGCGCGATCTATGTGATCACGCATGACGACATCATCCGTTCGGGCAACATCACCCTGCCCGGCATGCTGCGCCTCGCCCCCAACCTTCAGGTCATGCGCGGCGGAAGGGGCGGACTGGTCGTCACCGCGCGCGGGCTGAGCGGCAATGCGGATGCGCAGAATTTCTCCAACAAGCTGTTGGTGCTGATCGACGGACGCAGCGTCTACACGCCGCTTTATTCCGGCGTCTATTGGGACATGCAGGACCTGCTGCCCGAGGACATCGACCGCATCGAGGTCATCAGCGGCCCCGGCGCCACGTTGTGGGGCGCCAATGCGGTCAACGGCGTCATCAACATCATCACCCGCCCGGCGGGCGCGACCCAGGGCGCCTATGCGACAGCCGTTGCCGGCAACCGTACCCGCGACGCGGGTATCCGCTACGGTGGCCGGATCGGGGACACGCTCAACTACCGGCTCTATGCCAAGGCGCACCGTAACCTCGATACCAGTAGCGGGGTCGACGACGACAGCTGGCGGGTGCAGGGGGGCTTCCAGGTCGATTGGGCCCCCACCGATGTCGATCGCGTGATGGTGCAGGGCGACGCCTATAACGGGTCGCGGGCCCAGCAGGGCTCGCGCCGCGAGGACATCGTCGGCCGTGACATCCTTGCCCGGTGGAACCGGGACGGCGCGACATCCTCACTGCAGATACAGGCCTATTACGACCATAACGGCCGCAAAACGCGCGCGGGGGGTGGCCGTTTCTCGGTCGACACATTCGACCTCGACATCCAGCACAGCCTCGCCGCCGGCTCCGCCCACCGTGTCGTATGGGGCGGCGGGGTCCGGGTAAACCGCTACGACATAGACGGTACCCCGAACATCACCTTCAAGCCCGACGGGCGTACGCTGCTGCTCGCCAATATCTTCGCGCAGGACAGCGTGAAGCTGAGTTCGCGGCTCACCGTCATCGCGGGATTGAAGCTGGAAGAGGACCCCTATTCGGGAATCGCGCTGCTACCCAGTGCGCGGCTGTCGTGGAAGGCCGACGACAACCTGCTGCTCTGGAGCTCGGTTTCCCGCGCGATCCGCTCCCCGACGCCGTTCGACCGAGACGTGGTGGAGAAGATCGACGGTCAGACCTTGCTCATCGGCCCTTCCACCTTCCGTTCGGAGAAGCTGACCGCCTATGAGGCCGGAGGCCGCCTGATCACCGCCGCCGCGTCCTTCTCGATATCGGCCTTCTACAATGTCTACGACGACCTGCGGACCGTCGAGCTCGCGCCGGTCGGCGTCTTTCCGCTGCAATGGGGCAACGGCATAAGGGGCCACAGCTATGGCTTCGACAGCTGGGCCGACCTGCGGCTGACCGACTGGTGGCGGCTCAAGCCGGGCTACAGCCTGCTGATCCAGCGATTCCGGTTCAAGCCCGATGCCGATCGCCTGCTGGGGGTCACGCAGGTCGGCAACGACCCCAAGCATCGCGTCACCCTGCGATCGTCGATGGACATCGGCACCCGGATCAATCTCGATGCGGATCTGCGCTATGTGAGCGCGCTGCCGAACCCGCATGTGTCCGGTTATGTCGAACTGGGCGCACGGATCGGCTATATGCTCAACCAGCAGGCCGAGCTGTCCTTGTCGGGGTTCAACCTGCTGCACAAGCGCCATTACGAGCTGCCCGCTACGCAAGCCAATGCCGTGCCGCGCAGCCTGTTCGTTGCCCTGAAATGGCATCTTTGAACATTCCCGTGCCCATGCGGCGTTGCCTCCGCCCGATTGTCGGGGCGATGATGGCCGTCTATGCCGGTTCGGGGCTGGCAGCACCGCTCGAACAGGCGATCAAGGCCAGCTACGTGACAAAGTTCGCGCCATTCATCGAATGGCCGGCGACCGCCTTCGCCGGTCCCGCCAGCCCGTTCGTGATCTGTCTGGCGGGGCGCGATTCCTTCGGACCGGTGATCGACGACCTGGCACGCGGGCAAAGGGTTCGGGGGAGGCCGGTCCAGATCCGACGCGTCACCGATACCGCTTCGGTGGGCGACTGCCAGATCCTCGTCATCGGGGCGGGCACCGATGGCACGCTGATCGAGGGCGCCGGCCGATCGATGCTGACCATCAGCGACAAATCGGCCGGGATCGATGGCGGCATGATAAGGTTTGTCCGCCAGGGCGGCCGCATCCGTTTCGAGATCGACAATGGCGCCGCGCGCGCGGCGCGTCTGACAATCAGCTCGAAACTGCTCGGGCTGGCAGTGACGGTGAACCCGTGATGGCGATGCCCGAATCCCTCATGCGCCTCGCGCGCCGCCTTACCGCGAGCCCGATCGTCGCGCTGTTCATCGCCCTTGCGCTGATGGCGGGCGCGCTTGCGCTGGCAATTCAGAACGACCGCTATGGAAAGGCCGACAGGCTGCGCCAGGCGAGCGTCCAGGCGCAGATCCTCGCGAGCAGCCTGGCCGCGCCGCTGGCCTTTAACGATGACGGCGCCACCCGCGAATATCTCAACGCCTTCCGCAACGACGCGACGATCCAGGCCGCGGCGGCCTATGATCCGCAAGGCCAACTGGTCGCAGGCTTCGCCCAGCCCGGAACCACGCTGCCGACGGTCGGCCGGCTGACCGCTCCCACCCTCCAGGGGCCCGACCTGATCGTAACGGCACCGGTCGCTCAGAACGATACGCGGATCGGATCGGTCTATCTGCGCTTTTCGATCGAGACTGGCCTGCGCCGGGCGCTGCGCTACCTGGGCATTGCCCTGATCGTCATCCTTGCCTCGCTGCTGGTCGCGCTGCTCGGCGCCGCCTATGCGTCGCTCAGCCATTCGCATGCCCAGCTCAAGAATGAGATCGAAAGCCGGCAGAAGGCCGAGGCCGCGCTGCGGCAGGCCCAGAAGATGGAGGCGATGGGCCAGCTGACCGGTGGCGTCGCCCACGACTTCAACAATCTGCTGATGGTCGCATCCAGCGGTCTCGAGCTGCTTGAACGCACCACCGACCCGGCGAAGCGCGAGCGACTCAAGACAGGTATCCGCCAGGCCGTCGACCGCGGCGCGAAGCTGACCCAGCAGCTTCTCACCTTCGCCCGCAGGTCCCCGCTCAATCCGGAGGTGATCGCTCTGGCCGAGCGGCTTCACGGCATGGACACACTGCTCGACCGTTCGTTGCGCGAGAATGTTACGATCCGGTTCGATCTCGCCCCCGACCTGTGGCCGGTCGAGGTCGATGCGTCGCAGCTTGAGGTCGCCGTGCTCAACATGGCACTGAATGCGCGCGATGCGATGCCCGAAGGCGGCACCATCACCATCACCGCGCGTAACGAGACGCGGGCCGATGGCGGCGAGCGGGTGCTGCTGGCGATCGCCGACACCGGGATCGGCATCGCAGAGGACAAGATCGCTAAAATCTTCGAACCCTTCTTCACGACCAAGGGCGTCGGCCAGGGCACCGGTCTCGGCCTCAGCCAGGTGTACGGCTTCGTCCAGTCGTCAGGCGGCGAGATCGAGGTTACCAGCCAGCCCGGACAGGGAACGGTGATGTGCATCCTGCTGCCCCGGACCACCAAGCCCCCACCGGCCGTCACGGCGGCACCGGCCGCAAGACGCAGCGAAGGCCGGCGCCGGGCATTGCTGGTCGAGGACGACGAGGCGGTCGCGACGATGGTGGGCGGCATGCTCGACGAACTCGGTTTCGATCATGATCATGTCGTTTCGGCCGACAAGGCGCTCGAACGTCTCGAAGGCGGCTCCCAGGTGGAGCTTGTCCTGTCGGACATGGTCATGCCCGGTGCGATGAGCGGCCTCGATCTCGTCCGCGCGATCGGCCGGCGATGGCCAAGAATGCCCGTCGTGCTGATGACCGGATACAGCGCAGCGGCGGCGTCGGCCGCCGCCGAGGGAGTGCGGCTGCTGCTGAAGCCCTATCGAATCGAGGATTTGGCCACCGAGATCGAGGCCGCCTCCGGGCGGCCCTGAACCAGCGCCTTCAACGCCCGGCGCGGATGCCGGCGCTCACCCCTGCCGCCGCCTCCATCAGTATCGCGGCGAAGCTCTCCTGCCGGTCGTCGGAGACATAGTCGGTTGGCCCGAGCAGCGTCAGCACCGCGCCCAGCCGGCCGTCGGCGGCGAAGATCGGGGCGGCGAGGCCGGCGAAATTCTGATTGAGGCGCCCCGCCGTCGATCCATAGCCCCGCGCGCGCACCTCGGTCGCGATCTGGTCGAGATCGACCGCGCGGTCACGCGCGCGGACCATATGCGGCATGCTCGTCTCGCGCTGCGCCGCCAGGACGCGCTCGATCTCCTCGCGCGGCAGATGGGCCACGAACACCTGGCCCGTCGCGGTGGTCGCGGCCGGCAGGATATAGCCGAGGCGCAGGGTGAACGCGCCCTGGAGGTTGCCATCCGCCTTGGCGACGACACAGGGCCCCTGGTCGCCCCAGAGCGTCAGATAGACCGCGCAGTCGGTGCGATCGCGCAGGTTGAGCAGCACGTCGCCCGCCGCGCCAACAATGTCGAGCTGGCGCACCGCGGCGAGACCGAGCTGGATCGCGAAACTCCCGAGTCCGTAGAAGCCGGTACGCGGGTCCTGATAGGCCATGTTCTCCCGCACGAAGCTGACCAGGTAGAGATGGACCTTGCTGGGCGGCATCGCGGCCCGCGCCGCTACCTCGCGCAGCGGCAGGGGTCCTTCGGCCATGCGCAGCACGCGCAATACCCGGAACCCTACCTCGATTGACTGGACCCGTCTGCGCGACTGCTCCGCATCGGCCATCGGAATTACGCCCCTCCCTCTCGATCCCTCATTCCTGCCGGGGCGCCGCCCGTCTGTCCACCCGCCGCGGCGGTCGACGCATCAGGCGGTGGCGGCTTCGCCATGCTTGCGCCGGTTCCAGACCGCCAGCGTCGCATGCGCCTCGTCCGCTGCCGCGGCAAGAAAACCGGGGGCCTCGGTACGTGCGGCGATCTCCAGGCGCAGGCCGTTGGGATCGAAGAAATAGATCGAGCGGACGAAGCCGTGATCGACCAGCGGGGTCGTCTTCACGCCATGCTCGGCGAGCCGCCGGCCCATCGCCTCAACATCCGCCACCGAGTCCGTCTCGATCGCGAAATGCTGTACCCAATCCGGCGTGTTCGGCGATGGCGCGGGCAACTCTTCCCCGCCCAGGTCGAAGAAGGCGATGTAGGAACCGTCGCCCATCTCGAAGAAGAAATGGACATAGGGCTGTTCCTCGCCGGTACTCGGCACCCGCTCGGACAACATGCAGTTGACCAGCGGCAGCCCCAATATGTCCTCGTAGAAATGGCGCGTTTCCTCGGCATCGCGGCAGGGATAGGCGAAGTGGTACAGCCCCTTCAGCGGTCGTGCGTCGGTCATCATGCTCTCCTCTGCCCCAACGATAGCAGGACGGATTGCCCCTCCCGTCACCCGCAAGGGAGGACATCGCACGAGCATGTTCAGGCAGCCGGGCGATCCCCCGCCGGGACCATCATCTCGATGAAACGATGCAACGCCGCCGACCGATCGCTCTGGCGCCAGACCAGCAACACGTCGAACCCCAGATCCAGGCCGGTGATCGGCACCAGCCGGATATTGTGGAAGGAGGCGAGCGGCGGCGAGACGGTGACGAAGCCGATCCCCATCCCGACCGCGACGAGACTGAGCAGGATCGAATTGGTCGTGCATTCCTGGACGATGCGGGGGGCGCCGCCCGCCGCGATGCAGGCGGCCATAAGCCGGTCGTAATAGCCGGGCGCCGTCCGGCGGGTCGGCCATAGCGCCGGCTCGTCGGCGAGCTCGGCCATCGTTACCGCATCTCGACCAGCCAACCGGTGCCCCTCATGGACCGCGAGCATGGTCTGCCCGATGCCGATCCGCGCGCGCGCGATCAGCGGAGCATCCCGATCGTCGACATGCGCGTCATAGACGATCCCGGCATCGATGGTGCCGTCCTTCAGCGCCATGATCTGCTGCATCGAGCCCATCGACTTGAGGTCGAGCACGACGCCGGGCTCGCCCTCGCGGAATTTGAGCAGGCCGTAGGAAATGAAGCCATGACCCGAGATGATCTCGCTGAGGCCAACCCGGATCGTCCCGAGATGGCCGCTCGCCAGGCGCCGCGCGCGATCGACCGCGCGGTCGACCTGGGCGAGGATGTCCTCAACGTCGCGCAGGAAGACCTGGCCCGCGGCGGATAGCCGCACGCCCCGCGGCAGTCGTTCGAACAACTCGACACCGAGTTCCGCCTCTAGATCCTTGATCTGACGCGTAAGCGCAGGCTGCGCGACCCGCAGCTGAAGCGCCGCGCGGCCGAAATGCTCCTCGCGGCCAATCGCACGGAAATAGCGAAGATGCCTGAGGTCCATGCCCAACGGATAACCAACAGGTATTGAAACCTCAATAACAAAGAATTGGAATTATCAGTCTGTCTGCAACACCATTGCCCATGACAACAGATTTTGGGGACGATGCGATGGCGACCAACGCCCTCGACGAACTGGATTTCGGCACGCTGTCGATGCTCGACGTGCTGGGCACGCGGATCGAGCTGTTCACCGCCGGCAAGGGACCGCCGCTGTTGTTCCTGCATGGGATCGACGGGATCGAGGGATCGGCGCCGCTGCTGCGGGAACTGGCGGTCACCTTCACCGTCCATGCGCCCTCGCATCCCGGCTTCGGCACGTCGGACCAGCCCCGCAACCTCAACCGGGTCGACGATCTCGGCTATTTCTACCTCGATCTGATGGACGTGCTGGGCCTCGCCCGGCCGGTGATCGTCGGCAGCAGCTTCGGCGGCTGGGTCGCGGCCGAGATAGCCACCAAGGCACCCGAGCGGGTTGCGGCGCTGGTCCTCGCCTCCCCCTTCGGGCTTCGCACCGCCAACCGGCGCGAACAGCATGTCGCCGACATCTTCATGCTGTCGCGGCAGGAGCTGAACATCCGGCTGAACCGGCAGGAGCCAGCCTTGTCGAGCCTGTCGGAAGACCAACTGCGCCGCGTGATGCGCAACGACGAGGCGCTGAGCCTCTACGGCTGGACGCCCTATATGCACAATCCCAAGCTGGCCGACCGGCTCCACCGCATCACCTGCCCGACGCTTATCGCCTGGGGCGAGGAGGATGCGATCATCGGTCCCGCCTATCGGCAAGCCTATGCCGCGGCGCTGCCCGACGCCGACGTCGCCGTCATCGAATCCGCCGGCCACAGGCTCCACGCCGACAGGCCCGAAGCGCTGTCCGCCCATATCGCCGCCTTCGCCGGCCGCTGAAGCTCAAGGATCGGATACGGCATGATCATCTGGCAATTCTCCGAACAGGCCTATCATCCGGCCTTCCAGCTCCCCGGCGCGATGCGCGTCACCCTGCCCCAGCATCATTGCGACCCGAACGAGGCGGGGCGGCTGCTCAATCGCTATCTCGACGAATATATGCTGGCCGACGAGCTGGGCCTGAACATCATGGTCAACGAGCACCACGCCGCGGCGACCTGCATGTCGACCTCCTGCATGACCACGCTGGCGATCCTCGCGCGGCAGACCAGCCAAGCGCGGCTGCTGGCGCTCGGCATCCCGCTCGCCAACCGGGCGAATCCGCTGAGGGTGGCGGAGGAGATCGCGATGGTCGACGCGCTGTCGGGCGGCCGGCTCGAAGTCGGGCTGGTCAAGGGCGCGGCCTATGAGTTGTTCATGTCCAACCGCCAGCCGACCGGCTTCATGGCCCGCTTCTGGGAAGCGCATGACCTGATCCTCGCCGCGCTCACCAACCAGGGCGACAACTTCTCCTGGGAAGGAGAGCATTTCCACTATCGCACCGCCAGCCTCTGGCCACGCCCGATCCAGCAGCCGCACCCGCCGATCTGGATGACCGCGTCGAGTGCGGGCAGCGCGCGGGGCTATGGCAAGCTCGGCTATACCTGCGCCACCTTCCTGTCTGGCGCGGTCGCCCGCTCGGTCTTCGCCGGATACCGCGAAGCCTATGCGGAGACGCACGGATGCCAGCCCGGGCTGGACCGGCTCGCCTATCTGGCGGTCGTCGCCTGCGCCGGCGACCGCGCGACCGCCTTCCGCCGCGCCGAAGCGATGAAGAGCTATTTCACCACCGCCGCCCGCCTCGATCCGCAGTTCCGCAACCCTTGGGGCTTCAACCCGGTGGAGGCCAATGTCCGCATGCTCCAGGCCGGCCCGACGGCGATGCGGCCGCGGATGCGCAACGGCAAGCCGGTGCCGGTAGACGGGTCGATCGAGGAATATATGGATGCGGGGCTGATGTTCGTCGGCACCCCCGACGACGTCCATGAGCAGCTCGTCCGGTTCAACGCGGAGACGGGCGGTTTCGGCAACCTGCTGATGATGGGACAGGCCGGCGACCTCGACCATGCGGACACGGTCGACAACCTGTCCCTTGTCGCGCGCGAGGTGGCACCGCGCCTCGCCGAACTGACCGAGATCCCGCTGGACGTGCGCTACGAAGCGGTCGGCTGATGAGACGACCGGCGGCAGCGATGGACGAGACGCCCCCGCTCGCCGAGGGGATCGCCCGCTATGTGGAGCTGTTCCGCGCCTCCCCACCGGCCGCGGGATTGCCGGCGATGCGACTGTCGGGCGACCTTCTCGCCGACCGCTTCGCCGATGGCTATCGACCGGCAGTCCGCAGCTTCGACACGGCCATCGCCGCGCCCGGACGGGAGATCGGGCTCCGCATCCATGATCCCGGCGGCGGCGGCCTCCGTCCCGCGATCTGCTATTTTCACGGCGGAGGCTTCGCGCTGGGCAGTATCGCGAGCTTCGACATCGCCACCGCCGCGCTGGCCGAGGCGAGTGGCGCTGTCCTCGCCAGCGTCCATTATCGCCGCCTGCCGGATGCCCCCTATCGCGAAGCGCAAGCCGATTGCGACGCTGGCTATGGCTGGCTGATCCGCCAGGCCTCGACCCTCGCCATCGATCCGGGCCGCATCCTCGTCGCCGGCGACAGCGCCGGCGCATTGATGGCGCTGGCCTGCGCCGCCAACGCGCGCGATGCCGGCGGGGCGATCCCTGCCGCGCTGCTGCTGTTCTACGGTACCTTCGCTATGGACGCGGACCGACCCTCTTATCACGGGGCGGCCGATCCGCTGCTGAACCGGGAGCGGATCGAAGCCTATATCCGCCTGTTCGCCGGAAGCGGGGGGCTGGCGGATGCACCCGCCCCCGTGGACCGCGCCGACCTGGCCGGCCTGCCCCGCACGCACATCGTCGCCGCCGGGCTCGACCCGCTCTGCGGCGAAGCCGGCGAACTGGCGGAACGGATGGCGGCAGCCGGCGTCGATGTCACGCATCGGATCGCCCCCGGCATGATCCATGGCTTCCTGCGCGCGGCCGGTGTCTCGGCCGCCGCGCGCGACGAACTGAATCGGGCGGTGGCGGCGATCGGACCATTGCTGTCGCCGCGAGACCACTGACCGTGATCGAAGGAGAGGATATGGAACAGGACGAGCTTTACGATCGCGGCAGGGCGATGCGGCTGGAGATGTTCGGTGAGCCCGGAGTCCGCAGCATCGACGCCGCCGACGATTTCCAGGAGCCGCTCCAGGACCTCGTCACCCGCCATTGCTTCGGCGACATATGGAGCCGCCCCGGCCTCGACCGGCGGACCCGCAGCCTGCTGACGATCGCGATGCTGGTGGGCCAGGCACGGCCCGACCAGCTCCGGAACCATGTGAAGGGCGCAGTGTCGAACGGCGCGACCAAGGAGGAGTTGCGCGAGTTGCTCGTCCATGCCTCGCTCTATGTCGGCCTGCCATCGGTCTCCGACGCCTGGCGCCATGTTCGCGAGGCGTTGCAGGACGCCGGCGCATATTAACCCTGGAGAGGACGGGAAAATGGGAGAGGCCTGCACGATCGCGCTGGCGGCCCGGAGCCTCCGGGAGCAGATGGAGATCGGCCTGCGCCGGCTGGGCCGGCCGGTGTCGGTGATCACCTGCTGGGACGGAGAACGGCGCTGGGCGAAGACCGCCACCGCCGTGACGGAACTCAGCATGGACCCACCCTCGCTGCTGGTCTGCATCGACCGGCAGGCCGGGGTCCATGGCCCGATTACGCGCGGCGCCAATTTCTGCGTCAACATCCTTCATGCCGACCAGCGCGCCATATCGGAGCAATGCGGCGGCGCGGAACGCGGCGAGGGGCGGTTCCGCGAGGGCCGGTGGGATTCCGCCGCCTGCGGCACGCCCTATCTCCGCGGCTGCGAGGCGAGCTTCGTCTGTGAATATGCGACGCATATGGACCACGGCACCCATACCATCGTCGTCGGCACGGTGACCGAGGTGCATATCGGGACGGACGAGATCGACCCGCTGATCTATGTCGACGGCCACTACGCGCACCCCGCCGCAGATGCACCGGCGGCGAAGGGGCGGTAGGCGATGGACGATACCGAAGCGCTGCTCGAACAGATCGAGCATGCCTGCCGACGGATGAAGATGGCGCAATCGACCTTCGGCCGGCTGGCGGTCAACGACGGCAAGCTCGTCGCCCGGCTGCAGCAGGGAGGCCGGGTGACGGTGCAGACGGTGGAGCGCGTCCACCGCTTCATCGAGGAACAGGGCGGCACGTCGGCGGAAGCGCTGCGATCGGGGATCAAGGGGCTGCGCGCGGGCCTGAGGCCCGAGCATGCGTTCCGTTTCTACGACAACCGCCAGAAATACCTGATGTTCGTCAACACGACGACCGAAAAGCAGATCATCGCCGACCGCGCGGTGCAGGAACTGTGCGAGACGCAGCCGAGCCCGCCTGCGATCCGCCTGCTGGACGGCGGAGCGGGCGACGGAACGGCGCTCGCGCGCATGCTGCGCGGGCTGCATCGGCGCCACCCCTGGGTGCCCTTCTACGTCGTCGCCAAGGAGATCAGCATGGAGAATATCCGGCTGACCCTGGAGAAGATGCCCGACCGGCTGCGCGAACATTCAGCGACGGTTCTCGTCCTCACCAACCTCAAATATGCCGAGACGCCATTGCTCCAGCCCGACAGCGCTGCGGCGGCGAGCCGGATGGTGTGGCACGAGGTCGCGCTCGACGGCACCTCGGCCGGTGAGTTCGAGGAGCAGATCGCCGCGCTCGAACCCTTTCTTCAGAAGAACTGGCAGACGACGATCGGGTCCAGCGGCAACCCGCTGTACCGGACGCCGACGGTGCTGATCCTCTATCGCAAGGATCACGGGTTCATGCTCGATCCCATCGTGCCGCGGCGCGGCTATGCCAAGGCCGATTTCGATTTCGTGCTGGCCTCGCAGCCCTACCGCGCGAGCGCGCCGCTCGAATTCAAGACATCGCGGGTGATCACGCCGCTGGTCCGCGCGCTTCGCCCGAACGGCAAGCTGATGGGTGTCCACAGCCATGGCCGCGACCCGGGGATGGAGATCATCAACGGCATCTGGCCCGACGAAGCCCCGTTCCGCGACGATGGCGAAGCGATCCTGCGGCAGGTGGCGGAAGAGCTCGGCCCAGCGGCGCGCGACTATCACTTCCACGATATGGCGCCGGAAAGCACCTTATTCCGCTACGATGTCCGCACCCTGCCGACGGAGATCAGCGAGGGCATGCCGATCGGCAGCTCAACCCTGTTCGCGGCATGGAACGCGGCGAGTTATGTCGCCCAGATCACCGACGAGCGGCTCGCGGGCGCCCTGTCCAACGACCATTATCTGGAGGCGACGCGCGACGTGCTGCAACGCCGCGGCGGCCTTTGGTTCAACGACGAAGTCTATATGATCTCCCGGCGAGCGCGGCTGCATTGACCACGCTTCAGATCGCGGAATCGTGGAGGATGCAACAATGACCGAGCCCGACCCGAACGGCCCCGCCTGCCCCTTCTGCGGGGCGCCGTGGAGCGCGGCGATGCTGGCGCAATATGACCGCTTCACCATCGCCTCGAGCTGCTCCTGCTGCGCCGGCGAGACGCATGCCGCCCCCATCCCCGTCCTGCAGCACGAACAGCCCGAGGACATAAGCTGCACGGCCTGCGGCCGCGCCATCTATCGCGCCATGCCAGCGCACTGATCTTTTGCGAAAGGCCTCCATGAAGACCGCCCCCTTCCCGATCGTCGACGGCCAGATCCACCAGCCGAGTCCACCGCTGCCGACCGATGGCGACCTGACGGAGGCGGCCAGGCTGCTGATCAATGTCGAGATCGCGCGAGAGGCGATGGACAGCGTGGGGGTGGACGCGGCGCTTGTGGTGGCGGCGCTGCCCTATGTCGACGCATGCGTCGCGCGCTATCCCGGCCGCTTCATCGGGGTCGAGACCTTCGCAGCGACCGGCGCAGACCTCGCCACCGCCGTGGAGCGGGCGCGCGGCGATTCCCGGCTGGCTGCGGGCCGCCTGCTTGTCACCGATTTCCGCACCACCGAGCTGTCGCCCGGCTTCACCTCGGGCGGGATGGATGCGGGGTTCGAGGCGGCCGAGCGGGTCGGGTTGCCGCTGTTCCTGTCGACCCACGGCCAGCCGGCGGCGATGCGCCCGCTGATCGAGAAGCACGGCGACCTGACCGTGATCATCGACCATCTCGGCGTCAGCCAGCATCCCGTTTCGCCGCCGCGCGACGATCCCTGGGATCGGCTTGACGGACTGCTGGCGCTGGCCGACCTCCCCAACGTCCACGTCAAGCTATGCGGCATTCCGTTACTGTCGGCGCAGGCCTATCCCTTCGCGGACACCTGGCCGAACCTGCACCGGGTGATCGCCGCATTCGGCGCCGACCGGCTGCTCTGGGCGAGCGACTATACCCGGCTGCGCATGGCCGACGCGCGAAGCCCCTTGCGCAACCGCGGCTGCCTCTACAGCGAGTGCCGCGACATGCTGCTGCACAGCGACGAGATCGACGAAGCCGCCAAGGCGGCGATCTTCGGCGGCACCGTGATGCGGCTTCTGGACTGGATGCCATCGGCCGGCTGATCGGCGACATTATCAGCCAGGCGAATATTCCTTTACAAACGCCGTTCAACATGGCAGCAAGACTGTTATCAGCTAAGCTGTCATTTTGCCCAGCGGAGAGGGATAGTCACCGACCATGCCGATCGAACGGCTCAGCCCGGCGCTCGACGCCATCATTCCGCCCGGAACCGATTCGGAAGAACTGGGCCGCGGCTTTGGCGGGCCTACCGGGCCGGCCGAAGGACCCGTGTGGATCGCCGATCAGGGCCACCTTCTGTTCAGCGACATCCACAACAGCCTTCGCATGCGCTGGCACCCCGAACAGGGGATCAGCGTCGACAAGGAGGACACCCAGAACGGCAACGGCCAGACCCTCGACCGTGAAGGACGGCTGGTGGTCTGCCACCATTTCAGCCGCCGCGTCGATCGCGAGGAGAAGGATGGCAGCGTCACCGTCATCGCCGACAATTATCGCGGGCTGAAGCTCAACCGCCCCAACGACGTCGTCGTGAAATCTGACGGCGCGATCTACTTCACCGATCCGCCGCCCAAGGTGCCGTTCACGCCGGTGGACCATCCCCCCGAACTGGACGTGGCGGGGGTGTACCGCGTGTCACCCGACCTGCAGCGGATCAACATGGTCGTCCGCGACCTGATAAACCCCAACGGGCTGTGCTTCTCGCCAGACGAGACGATCCTCTACGTCAACGACAGCAATCGCCACCGCATGCTGATCATGGCCTATGACGTCGAGGCCGATGGCATGCTCGACCTCGGCAGCGCACGCCTGTTCTGCGACATGCGCGGCGACGATCGGCCCGGTGGCCCCGATGGGATGAAGGTCGACGTCGAAGGCAATGTCTACTGCACCGGCCCCGGCGGCATCTGGATCCTGAACCCCCAGGGCGAGCAACTCGGCACGATCCTGATCGAGGGCCGCACCTCCAATCTCAACTGGGGCGATGCCGACTGGCGCACGCTCTACTTCACCGGCGCCCGCAGCCTCCACCGCATCCGGCTCTCCGCGACCGGCATCCCGGTCCCGCGCGGCGCCCTCCCGAATTCCTGAGAGGACAGACCATGCAGTTCGGCCTTTTCTACGAGCATCAGTCGCCGGCCCCGTTCAGCGCCGAGAAGGATCGCCAGACCTTCCACAATGCGCTGGCCGAGCTCGAACTCGCCGACCGGCTGGGCTATGACTATGCTTGGCTCGTCGAGCATCATTTCCTCGAGGAATATTCGCACAGCTCGGCGCCGGAGGTGTTCCTCGGCGCATTGACCCAGCGGACCAAGCGGATGCGGCTGGGCCATGGCATCGCGGTGATGCCGCCGAAGATCAACCATCCCGCGCGCGTCGCCGAGCGGATCGCGACGCTCGACCTGTTGTCCAACGGGCGCATCGAATGGGGCACCGGTGAAAGCGGCACGGCGATGGAGCTGGAAGGCTTCGGCGTAGATCCCGACCTGAAGAAGGACATGTGGCGCGAAGCGACCGAACAATGCGCCAACATGCTGACGATGAACCCCTATCCGGGCTATGAGGGCGAGCATTTCTCGATGCCGACCCGCAACATCGTTCCCAAGCCGCTGCAGACGCCGCACCCACCGCTCTGGGTTGCCTGCTCGCGCCGCGACACCATTCTCCACGCGGCCCGCAACGGCATGGGTGCGTTGGTGTTCGGCTTTGCCGCGCCGGAGCAGGCCGGCAAATGGGTGCAGGAATATTACGACATCATCCGGTCGGACGAATGCGTGCCGATCGGCCATTCGGTGAACGCCAATTTCGCGATCGTTACCGCGCTGTCGGTCCATGAAAATGAGCTGGAGGCGATTCGCCGGGGATCGCAGGGCTTCAAATATTTCGGCTATTCGCTCGGCTTCTACGCCGCCTTCGGCAAGGGCAAGCCCGGACATTCGACGGTCTGGGAAAATTTCCTGAAGGCCGAGGCATCCATAGAAGACAATCACGGCAATGGCGGCATCGGCACGCCCGAACAGGTCTATCGTCATTGCCAGGCCTATGCCGATGTCGGCGTCGACCAGATCATCTTCGTCCAGCAGACAGGGCCGGCCAACCACGAGCATATCTGCGAATCGCTGGAACTGTTCGCAACCACCGCAATGCCGCGCCTGAAGCAGGGTGAGGAGGAGCGGCTCGCGAAGAAACAGGCGGAGCTGGCGCCCCACATCGAGCGCGCCCTGGCCCGCAAGCCACGCATGGCCGAATTGACCGTGGAAGAGATCGAGGAGGTTCGCAGCTTCGGTCTGCGGCGCAAGGACGAAGGCAGCTTCGTCAACGTGCGTTCCGATCGTGGTGGCGGCGTTGCCGTGGTCGCCGAGGATCCGATGGCGCCTGTCGCCGGCGATCCCGAGCGCCGATCGGCCTGATCCGTCAGGGGGAAGGAGCGAAGGGCTGGTCGAACCCGCCCGCCTTGATAAAGCCGGCGAGCAGCCGGTAGTAGCCGGCGATAGCGACGACCTCTGTCGCGCCGGCGCGGCCGAACCGTTCGGCCGCGACGGCGAGCAGGTCCGGGTCGCCCTCGCCCCGGCCGGCGATGTCGCGGCAGAGCGCGATCAGGGTCGCGGCAGGCTGTTCGTCCACCCCGGCGCCTTCCGGCAGCGTCGCCGCGACCACTGCCTCCGGGACACCTGCCGCCCGCGCGATCGGCGCGTGGTAATTCCATTCATAGCCGCAGCGGACCGCCCCCGCCGTCGCCAAGATCGCTATCTCGCGCTCCGCATCGGGCAGGATCGAGGAGAAACGCAGCACCGCGCCGACCGCCTGGATGGCTTCGGCCAGCGACGGTGCGTCGAGCATCGCGAGGAACGGGCTCGGCACCGATCCACGCGGTCCCGAAGCGATCAGCTCGGCCACCCGCCGCTGCTCGGCAGTCGCCCCCGCCAGGCTGGCGGGAAGGCCGATCGGCGGCTTCAACGGATCGGTCATCACATCTCCTCTTGTCGAACGATATCCTATCATGGCGAATGATCCTTATCGCCAGCTGCCGGATCGGGGAAGGACGGAAGGCGGGTTGCGGTCGCTGGGCTATATCGGGGTCGAGACCCGCCGGCTCGATGACTGGGCAGATTTCGCCTCCGGACTGCTCGGTATGCAGCTGGTCGATCGCCGCGACCGAGGCTTCGTGCTGCGCACCGACGAGCGTGCGGCGCGCGTCCTGGTCGAGGACGGCACCAGCGAGCGGGTTGCCGTGATGGGCTGGGAGGTGGCCGATGCCGAGGCGCTCGCCGCCCTCGCCGCGCGGCTGTCCGATGCCGGACATGCGGTCGCGCCGGGCGACCGCGACCTGGCCGAGCGGCGCCGCGTCGCCGGCCTGCTGGTCGCACGGGATCCGTTAGGCAACCGGCTCGAATTCTTCCACGGTGCGGCCGACGCGCCGAAGCCCTTCGTCCCCGGCCGCGCGATCAGCGGCTTTCGCACCGGATCGCTCGGCCTCGGTCATGTCGTGCTGACCGCCCGCTCGCCCGAGGCGGTCATCCCCTTCTATACCGAACTGCTCGGCTTCCGGCTCAGTGACTATGCGCTGCGCCCCTTTCGTGCCTGGTTCTTCCATCTCAATAGCCGCCATCACAGCTTCGCGCTGATCGGCACCGGGGCCGACGGCTTCCACCACCTGATGGTCGAGCTCGACTCGCTTGACGACGTCGGCCAGGCCTACGACCTCGCGCAGCTCGACGACGGCAGGGTCGGCGTCACGCTCGGGCGCCACAGCAACGACCATATGACGTCCTTCTATGCACGCTCGCCATCGGGCTTCATGATCGAATATGGCTGGGGCGGCCGGTCGATAGACCCGGAAAGCTGGCGGCCGTTCGAATGCGATTTCGGGCCAAGCTTCTGGGGCCATGAGCGGGCCTGGCTCCCGCTGGACAAACGAGCCGAGGCGCTGCGCCTGAGGCTCGCCGCCGCCGCCGCCGGAAGGCGCGCGCCGGATTTCGTGCGAGGCGACGACTGAGATGGAGGACAGCGATCGATGAGACTTCAGAGTTTCGAACGTGGCGGCCGGCAGGGCTGGGGTATCGTCGAGAAGGACGCCGTCCGCGACATGACCGATATCCTGCCGGGCATCGGCTCGATCAAGGCGCTGCTGGAACGCGATGCACTGGACGCCGCGCACGCCGCGGCCGCCTCCGCGCCGCTGGTCGAAGCCGCCCTGTTACGGCCGCTGCCGGTGATTCCCGACCCGGCCAAGATCCTCTGCTGCGGTCTCAACTATCACGAACATCGCATCGAGACGCACAATCCGGAGGTCGCCCACCCGACCCTGTTCGTTCGCTTCGCCGATGCGCAGATCGGCCACAAGGCGGCTATCGAACGCCCGCCCGAGACACGGATGCTCGATTATGAAGCCGAACTGGCGGTGGTGATCGGCCGCCCCGGCCGGCGCATCGCGCGCGACGCGGCGCTGGAGCATGTCGCGGGCTATGCCTGCTACAACGATGTCAGCGTCCGCGACTGGCAGAAGCACACGACCCAGATGACGCCGGGCAAGAACTTCCCGACGACCGGCCCCTTCGGCCCCTGGCTGGTGACCCGCGATGAGATCGCCGACCTCGCACCGCTGCGCATCCAGTGCCGGCTCAATGGCCAGGTGATGCAGGATGCCCGGCTGGGCGACATGATCTTCGACGTGCCCCGCCTGATCGAATATATCTCGACCTTCACCCCGCTCTCACCCGGCGACGTGATCCTGACCGGAACCCCCGGCGGCGTCGGTGTCCGCCGCGATCCGCAGGTCTTTCTCCAGCCCGGCGCCGAGGTGGAGGTCGAGATCGAGGGGGTCGGCCTGCTCGCCAACCCGGTCGTCCAGGGCTAGGCAGCCGTCCCCGGCGCGCCGAGGCGGAGCGATACGCCCTCGGCCGCTTCGAGCAGCAGGGTGCGCAGCTCCTGCTGCTTCTCGTCGCGCATATATTCGGCCGGGCCGAGCAGCGTCATCGTCGCCGCGATGCTGTGGCTATAATCGAAGATCGGTGCGGAGATACCGGCGAAATTGCGGTGGAGCATGCCCACCGTTGAGGCGAAGCCGTCTTGCCGGACCTTGGCGATGGCGGCGGCGAGGTCGGCCTTGCCGAGCTTACGGGCCTGCTTGCTGCCACCTTCGAGCGCAGCCTGCATCACCAGTGCCTTCTCCGCCTCGGCCGGCGGCAGATGGGCGAGGAAGACGAGGCCGGTCGCCGTCGTCGTCAGCGGCAGGATGTAGCCGAGCCGGACCGAGAAGGCGCCCTGCAGCGATCCGTCCGCCTTGGCGACGATGCAGGGGCCGCGATCGCCCCACAGCGAGAGGTAGATCGCGCAGTCGGTGCGATCGCGCAGGTCGGCGATCACGTCGGATGCGAGCTCGACCACGTCGAGCTGGCGAATCGCCGCCAGCCCGAGCTGGATCGCGAAACTGCCGAGGCCATAATGGCCGGTCTTCGGGTCCTGATAGGCCATCGCCTCACGCACGAAGCTGACCAGATAGAGATGCACCTTGCTGGGCGGCATGCCGGCCCGGCTCGCAATCTCACGCAGCGGCAGCGCCCCTTCGGCCATGCGCAACACGCGCAACACGCGGAAGCCGACCTCGATCGACTGGACGCGTCTCCGGGATTGCTCGGTTTCGCCCGCCGCTGCCTGCACCATCTGCCCCATTTGCCGTTGCCAAGCCTTCCTGCCTCCCGCCCCGCCGTCTGTCCACCCCGGACAGGTCCGGACACCCGCGACACGCTTTCCGGATGTATGATATTGACGAACATCATTCGTCATGATTATAGCCGAGACAAATAGGAAGGGTGCTCGCGTTCATGAAAAATCTGGGGATCGGGATCGTCGGCGGCGGGATCGGGGGGATGACCGCCGCCCTGGCGCTGCTGCGCCGGGGGTTCGACGTTTCCGTCTACGAACAGGCGCCCGAGCTGCAGGAAGTCGGGGCCGGGCTGCAGATCAGCCCCAACGGCGTAAGGGTGCTGGTCTCGCTGGGGCTGGAAAAGGAGCTGATGGCGATCAGCTTCGAACCGCAGGGCAAGGACATCCGCCTGTGGAACACCGGCGACACCTGGAAGCTGTTCGACCTGGGCGTCGAATCCGTCGAGCGCTACGGCTTCCCCTACATCACCGTCCACCGCAACGACCTGCACCAGCTGCTTGTGCAGGCGGTGCAGCGGATCAAGCCTGATGCGGTCCATCTCGACCATCGTTTCGTCGCGGTCGAGCGCAACGACAGCCTGGTGACGATCACCTTCGCGGACAAGCCTTCCGCCAGCTTCGACGTGGTAATCGGGGCCGACGGCGTCCATTCACGGATGCGTGAACTGCTGTTCGGATCGGGACCGGTGCAGTTCACCGGCATCGTCGCCTGGCGCGGTGTCATCCCCATGGAGCTGCTGCCGCCCGAGCTGGTCAAGCCGGTCGGAGTCAACTGGGTCGGGCCGGGCGGCCATGTGATCCACTATCCGATCCGCCGCGGCGAGCTGATGAACTTCACCAGCGTGATCGAGCGGCAGGACTGGACGATCGAGTCCTGGTCCACACCGGGCAGCAATGCTGAATATCACGCCGACTATCCCGGCTGGCACCCGGATGTGCACGCCTATATCGAAGCGATCCCGCAGCCGTTCAAATGGGCGCTGATCGCGCGGCCGCCGATGCAGAACTGGGTAGCGGGGCGCATCGCGCTGCTCGGTGACGCCTGCCATCCGTCGCTGCCCTTCCTGGCGCAGGGCGCGGTGATGGCGCTGGAGGACGCGTGCATACTGGGCCGCGCCTTCGAGGAATTCGACACGGTGGAACAGGCGCTCGACCGCTATCAGCGGATGCGCATCCCGCGCACCACCCGTGCGGTGAACGGGGCCTATGCCAATACCGAGCGCTTCCACAATCCGGCGCTGGCCGACCCGGCGGGCGCACAAGCCTATGTCGACTCGCAATGGGCGGCCGACAAGGTGGTGGAACGCTATGAATGGCTGTTCCGCTACGACGCGACCAGCGTGCCGCTCGACGGCGACGCGGTCGCCGCGGCCTGATCCGGAGGCAGACCATGGCCGACGGCCGCACCAGGACCGCCTGGACCCGTACCCCGCTGATCGTCTCCTTCGCGGACAATCCCCGCTTCAACGAGACCTATGGCTTCGCCGGCAATTCGGGCCATGTGAACCTCGAGGGGCAGCTGCTGCGCGATCCGGCATCGACCGCCCGCACGGTCTATGTGTTCATGCACCCCACATCGGTGCTGCATCTGCTGCCGATGCCGACGGCGCTCGCCGATGCCGGGCTGGACGTGCTGTGCGCCGCCAGCCGCTATCCCCGCAACGACACCGCCCTGATCTTCGAGAAGGTGGCGATCGACCTCGGCAAGTGGATCGCCCATGCGCGCGATGCCCTCGGCTATGAGAAGGTCGTCCTCGTCGGCTGGTCGGGCGGCGGATCGCTGTCGCTCTTCTACCAGGCGCAGGCCGAGAGCCCCGACATCACCCACACGCCCGCTGGCGACCCGGTCGACCTCACCACCGCCGGGCTGCGGCCGGCGGACGGGGTGATCTTCATCGCCGCGCACCTGTCGCGCGCCGAGACGATGACCGAATGGATCGATCCTTCGGTGATTGACGAACTCGACCCCGATCGCCGCGATCCCGAACTGGACATCTATTCGGCCGACTGTCCGCACCAGCCGCCCTATGACGCCGCCTTCGTCGCCCGCTTCCGTGCGGCACAGATCGCGCGCAACCGCCGGATCACTGCCTGGGCGCAGGAAACGCTCGCGCGACTGCGAACGATCGACTCTCCGGAGCAGGAGCGCGCCTTCGTCGTCCACCGCACGATGTGCGACGTGCGCTGGCTGGATCCGGCGATCGACCCGTCGGATCGGCGGCCGGGCTGGACCTATATGGGCGATCCGCGTGCCGTGAACGTGGGGCCCGTCGGGTTGGCGCGCTACACCACGCTCCGCTCCTGGCTGAGCCAATGGAGCTACGACCTGTCGAACGCCCGGGGCCCGATGAACGCCGCCAAGGTGCGCCGGACGCCCGTGCTGCAGATCGAGAACACCGCCGACGAGGCTGTGCCGTCGACTCACAATCCGGCGATCCGCGACGCGCTGGCCACGCCCGACAAGGAATATGTCAGCCTCAAGGGCGCGACCCATTATTATCTCGGCCAGCCCGAACTGCTGGCGCGCTGCATCGACACCGTCATCGACTGGAGCCGCCGCAAGGGGCTGCTCGAGGCATGACCAGGGCGTGACATGGCGACCGACCGGGCGATCATGCGGGCCCTGGCCGAGCTGGTCGGCGCCATCGGCACCGACGGCTTCGCGCCGCACCTGCTCGACGCGCTGAACGCGCTGGCCGACGTCGACCTTTGCTCTGTGTTCGTGCGTGGCCGGCGCCAACCGCTGCGGCTGTTGCTGGCCGAGGGCCGCCAACCGACCAACGCCGGTTTCCCGATGCGCGCCTCGCTCGACTATATCCGCACCTTCTGGAAATCCGACCGGCGGATCGAGGCGCTGACCCGTTCGGCCGGCAACGCCCCGGTCGTGGTGCGCACCTCGGCCGCCGAGATCGCCGACCCCGCCTGGCGCGCTGCCTGCTACGAACGCGGCGGCGTCGCGGAACGGGTCTCGATCGTCCGGGCCGGCCACCCCGCCTTCGTGGCCAACGGCTATCGGCTGGGCGGCTCAGGCGGCTTTTCGGCGGTCGATCTCGAACGGATAGAAACGCATTCGGCGCTGCTGATGGCCGCAGTGGAGCGGCATGCCCATGCCACCACGGCGGGCGGCCCGATGCTCGACGAGGCCGGGCTCGCACAGTCGCTTCTCGCGCTGCAATGCGGACTGAGCAATCGGGAGGCGGAGATTTCGGCGGCGATGATGCTGGGCGAGACCCAGGAGGAGATCGCCAGCCGCAAGCAGCTATCGCACGGCAGCGTCGTCACCTATCGCCGACGGGCCTATGGCAAGCTGGGGATCGACAACCGGCGAGCACTGCTGCGGCTGCACCGCCGGCTGATGGCGGGCCTGCCGCCGGGTGCGACGGAGCCGGCGGACGCGCCGAGGGGAGAGGATCGAGGATGACGACGCGCGTGAGGAATATCTTGTTGCCGGGCGGCATGCTGGTCGCCGCCGCCTGCGTCGCCGCGACCGCTCCGCTTTCGCCCGCAAGGGTCGACCAGGCGCGGATGGTCGCCGCCGACCGCTCGCCCGGCGAGTGGATGGGCCCAGGCCGCACCTATGACGAGCAGCGCTACAGCCCGCTCGGCCAGATCGACGCCGCCAATGTCGCGCGCCTCGGCCTCGCCTGGTACGCGGACCTGCCGGTCGATCGCGGCGTCGAAGCGTCGCCGATCGTGATCGATGGCGTGCTCTACAATATCGAGCCGTGGAACGTTACCGTCGCCTATGACGCGCGGACCGGTCGGGAGCTGTGGCGCTTCGATCCCAAGGTCGATCGCGACAAGGGCCGGCTCGCCTGTTGCGACATCGTCACCCGCGGGCTCGCCGCGTGGAAGGGCAAGATCCTGATCGCGACGCTCGACGGCCGGCTGATCGCGATCGACGCAAGGACCGGCAAGCCGGTGTGGAGCGTGAACACGCTCGAACCCGTCTGGCCCTACACGATCACCGGCGCCCCGCGCGTGTTCGATGGCAAGGTGCTGATCGGCAATGCCGGCGCCGAAGGCGCGGCGCGGGGCTATGTCACCGCCTATGACGCGGAAAGCGGCAAGCAGCTCTGGCGGTTCCACACGGTGCCCGGCGACCCGGCGAAGGGCCAGGAGAACAAGGCGCTGGAGATGGCCGCCAAGACCTGGAAGGGCGAATGGTGGAAAAGCGGCGGCGGCGGCACCGTGTGGGATTCCATCGTCTACGATCCCAGGCTCGACCTCGTCTATATCGGCGTGGGCAATGGCGGCCCCTGGGCGCAGCGCTATCGCAGCCCCGGCGGCGGCGACAACCTGTTCCTCTCCTCGATCGTCGCGCTGAAGGCGAAGACCGGCGATTATGTCTGGCATTACCAGACGACCCCCGGCGACGAATGGGATTTCACCGCCACCCAGTCGATGATCCTGGCGGATCTCAGGATTGGCGGCCGGGTCCGCCAGGTGCTGATGCAGGCACCGAAGAACGGATTCTTCTACGTGCTCGACCGGGCTACCGGCGAGCTGATCTCGGCCGAGCCATATGTGGCAATGAACTGGGCCAGCGGCATCGACCCGAAGACCGGTCGACCCAACGTCAATCCCGAGGCGCGCTATGGCGAGGTGCCGGTCCTGCTGACTCCGGGCGCGGGGGGCGGGCACAACTGGAACCCCATGGCCTATAGTCCGAAAACGGGGCTCGCCTATTTCCCGGTGACCGAGATGTACATGGCCTATTCGGTCAATCCCGGTTTCAAGCAGACGCCGGGGAATATGAGCCAGCTCGGCCTGTCGACGACAGGCTATGAACTCACCCGCAAGGCGGCTGCGGAATATGCCGCCCAGCACAACAAGACCTGGCTGACCGCCTGGGATCCGGTGGCGCAGAAGGAACGCTGGCGCGTCCCCTATCCGCAGCGCGGCAGCGGCGGCCTGCTGGCGACGGCAGGCAACCTCGTCTTCCAGGGGACGGTCAACGGCACCTTCGCCGCCTACCGCGCCGACACCGGCGACAAGCTGTGGGAGATGCCGGTCCAGCAGGTGCCGATCGCGGCGCCGATCAGCTACATGGTCGATGGCATCCAGTATGTCGCGGTCAACGCCGGCTGGGGCGGCGGCCTCGCCCATTCGACCACGGCCAAGTCGCTCGGCTTTCCGCTCTCGGCACCGCGTCTGCTGGTGTTCCGCCTCGGTGGAACGGCGCAATTGCCGGCCCTTGCCGCGCAAGGGCCGAGCCTGGTTCGCCCCGCCGAGACCCAGGCCGATGCCGCCACGATCGCGCGGGGCGAAAAGCTCTACGCCGACAATTGCGCGACCTGCCATGGCGAGCAGGCGCGCGGCGGGGTGAAGGATCTGCGCCTGATGTCGCCCGCCACCCATGAGGAGTTCATGGACATCGTCATCGGCGGCAAGCGCCGCGAAAAGGGCATGGTCAGTTTCGCCGACATGATCAGTCCGGACGATGCCAGGGCGATCCACGCCTGGCTCGTCCGCCGCGCCAACCAGGATTGGGACAGCATCGTCGCCAACAGGTAGACCGCCCTTTATATCGGGGGATCGACCTGGAAGCCGGAATGCGATCCGCGGAAATGGAAGCGCCCCTCGGCAACGGCGTCAATCCAGCGCAGCGTTCGCTCGAAACCGCCGAAGGGGAAAAGATGGATGCCCATCGGCGCCAGCGCGCCGATGCCGGAAGTCTCCGCCAGATCGCGCAACAGCGGGTCGGGCGCAGCCTCGACGAGCAACCGCGCGATCGACGCGCCGCGCGACACGAGCGCCTTGGCCGAGCTGCCAACGCCGCAGATCCTTGCGTAGCGCAGCAATGTCCGGATGCTGGCGGGCCCGGCGATGCCTAACCGCACCGGCACCTGGGGGTGACGGGCGCGGAAAGCCCGCGTCCAGGACAGGATCGGCCCGGAATCGAAACAGAGCTGGGTGATGACCTCGGGCGTGACGCCCAGCAAAGCGATCGCCGCGATCTTGGCGTCAAGAACTGCCTCCCCGGCCCATGGATGCCCCTCGGGGTAACCGCCCACCGCGATCCGGCGCAGCAGCGGATGTCGCAGCGCAGGGCTGACGAGCAAATCCGCGCTGGCCGCGAACGGCCCACGCGGCAGCTGCGCGTCGCCGCCGATCACCAGCAGCTGGGACACGCCCGCTTCATCGCTCAGCCGCCCGATCAGCCGGGCGAGATGCGCCTCGTCCTCGATCATCCGGGCCGCAATGTGCGGCACCGGCTCCAGCCCGCGATCACGCAGCGCCCGCGCGGCGGCGATCCGGTCATGGTCCGTATCACGCGGAAGCCAGGTGATCGATACGCGGCTGCCGGGCGGCAGCGATGACGACGCCTCGATCGCTGCATCGTCACGCGCCGACAGCTCGAAGGATGCGCTGCGGGCCAGGGCAAGGATTCGCGCCCGGACCGGCGAAACGTCATCGCCATCCGGGACCATCATCGGGGCTCGCCGCGCCATGACAGGTCAGCAGGCGTCGGGCTTGCGGACGATGACATAGCTCTCGTCGTTGAACCACAGCTCGCCATTCTTGCGCAGAACCTTGCGCGTCGCATCCAGATAGCCGGGTCCGCTCATCGCCCGCGCCAGCCGCTCGTCGTCGATCTGCGCGACATAGGTCGCGGCGTTCCAGGCCGCGAGCAATGTCGAGGTACCGATCGAAGCGGTCTCGCTGTCGATCTCGTCGGGCAGCGTGTGCATTTCGTAGCGGAACAGCGCCTCCGAACTGGTGAGCGGATCGAAGCGGAACCGCCCCGCCTCCTCGCCCAGCGCCTTTCGGGTCGCGTCGAGCAACGCATAGCGCGAGGTGGTGAAGGGATCCTCCGACGGCCAGACATTCTGGATGATCTCCAGCCCGGGGTCATTCCCGGCCGAATGGATGCCGAGCAGCCGGCCGTTGCTGCGTAGTGCGCGGGCAAGCGGCGCAAGCACGCGCTGCGCCTTGAAGGCGGTCGGGGCGCTGAGGCGGAACGGCTGGCTGGCGATGACCAGGTCGAAATCGGCCCTCGGACGATCCTTCTCGGGGAGGATGCCATCGAGCAGGAACCCGCAATCCTCGCGATAGAGGATCAGGGTGGTGGGCGTCTCGGGAACCAGGCTGCCGGTCTTTTCCGATACCCGCGTGCGCCAGTTCCGGGCGAGGAAGGGTTGGAGCGCAAGGATCTGGCGCTCGAACTCCGCCGTGGTATCGCCCTTCAGCGGGACCGCCTTCCACACCATGCGCTCGATCGCCTCGGGCTTTCTCGGCACCAGCCAGGGCGCCTCGGCATAGGAGATGTTGGTGACGGCCAGCACCGTCTCGGGATGCTCGAAGAAGCGGTCGGGCATCTTGTCCAGGGTCAGGCGGACGTCCTCGAGGCTGATCTCCTTGCCCGCGACGTAGAAGGGGAAGCGCGGAAACGCTTCGTGCATCGACCGCATCACCCGCGCCAGCACCGTGCCGTCGCCCATGCCTGCGTCGAAGAAGCGCACCGCCGGCGGCTCCGGCCGAAGCTTCCCGATCTCGCGCGCGACCCGTTCCGCGACCACCCACTTTTCCGAGCAGGTGTTCACGAACATCAGATATTTCTGGCGATTGTCGTAGAAACGGAAGTCCTGCTCGGACTTCTGCGCGGCCGGAGCCTCCATCCCGTCCCCAGCCTGCTTGACGACCGCAACTGCCATGGCCTGATCCTCATCCGCTTTCGGACGGGATGCGGCCACGCGCACCGGGAATAAACCACAATCGGTCCCACCCGCGGGGGTGGGACGCACCCCACCGCCGAACGTCAGCGGGCCAATGCGGCGCGGGCAATTTCCTCGTAGATGTCGGCAAGGGCATAGAGGTCGGGGATCGCGACCGCTTCGTCGAGCTTGTGCATCGTCGCGTTGCACAGCCCGAACTCGACCACCGGGCAAAGCCTGGAGAGGAAGCGCGCATCCGACGTGCCGCCGGTCGTCGACAGTTCGGGCGTCAGCCCCGTCACCTTGTGGATCGCGGCCGAGATCAGCGTGGAGAAGTCGCCGGGCGGGGTGACGAAACTTTCCCCCGAAATCACGGCGCGTACCGTAGCGGCGGGCGCGTGCTTCGTGACGGTCCGGCGCACCAGTTCGACCAGGTCGGCCCCGCGATGCTCGTCGTTGAAGCGGATATTGAGCCGCGCCCGCGCAACGGCGGGAATGAGGTTGGTCGCGGCATTGCCGACATCGACCGTCGTGATCTCCAGGTTCGACGGCTGGAACCACTGGTTGCCGTCGTCGAGATGGAGCGCCGCCAGGGCGTCGAGCGCCCTAACCAGCGCCGGGATCGGATTGGCGGCAAGATGCGGGTAGGCGACATGGCCCTGCGTCCCCGCATTCTCGATCCACATGTTGACCGATCCGCGCCGGCCGATCTTCACCATGTCGCCAAGCCGGTGGGCCGATGTGGGTTCGCCAACCAGGCAGAGGTCAGGGCACAGGCCCCGCGCCTTCATCCAGTCGATCAGCGCGACCGTGCCGAAAGTGGCGGGCCCCTCCTCGTCTCCGGTGATGATCAGGCTGATCGTACCGGGATGGCCGTCCAGCCGCGCCGCGGCGGCTATGAACGCGGCGATGGCTCCCTTCATGTCGACCGCACCGCGCCCGTAAAGCAGTTCGCCGCGAACCTTCGGCACGAACGGATCGCTGCTCCAGCCGTCGCCGGCCGGCACCACGTCGCTATGCCCGGCAAAGGCGAAATGCGGCCCGCCCTCGCCACGGATCGCGAACAGGTTCTCGACCGGCCCATCGGGTACTTCGCCGACGGCGAAGCGATGGACGGTGAAGCCTGTCGATTCCAGCGCTGCCGCGATCACGGCCATCGCCCCGGCGTCGGCCGGGGTCACGCTGGGGCAGGCGATCAGGCGCCGGGTCAGGTCGAGGGGGTCGATTGCGTTCACCACGCCGCCCGCCTAGCCTCCCCGCGCCGATATGCAAAGGGCTCGCGGCTTTCGTCCAATGGCGAATGCAGCGGCTAAGCCTTCTCCGCCGCCCGCTCGAACTTCTCGATCACCCAGCTCTCGCCCGCAGCCTCCCGGCTCCAATCGACCATGAAGGGTTGATCCCAGATCGCCGCGCAATAGTCGGAAGCGAGCGAGGGGAGCGGAATCGAATAGGTCCGAAAACGGGTGACGACCGGGGCGAACATGATATCGACCGCGCCGAACCCGCCGAACAGATAATCGCCCCCCTGACCGAAACGCCGCTTCGCCTGGTCCCAGAGCGATGTGATGCGCTGGACATCGGCTTCCACCTCGGGCGCGAGCGGCTCGGGCGGATAGACGTGGCGCAGGTTCATGCCGCATTGCAACCGCAGCGCCTGATAACCGGCGTGCATCTCCGACGCCATGGAGCGCGCAAGAGCGCGGGCGGCATCATCTGCGGGCCAGAAGCGGTCGCGACCGACCTTGTCGGCGAGATAATCGATGATCGCCAGGCTTTCCCAGACGGGCTTGTCCCCGTCCCACAGGATCGGCACCTTGCCGTTCGATGGCTCGAATTCCGGCATCAACTGCCGCTCGGCCCAGCTGTCGTCGTATAGAGGTGCGACCACCTCCTTGAAGGGCAGCCCCGACTGCCGCACCGCCAGCCAGCCGCGCAGCGACCAGCTCGAATAGACCTTGTTGCCGATATAGATGCTGAGCGTCATCGGGGCCTCCATGCATGAATGGCGCGCCTTTAGCCGATCGACCGCCTCACTTCCACGGAATCGGAACCCGCCGGATCAGGATTGTATGGCGTCGAGGATCGCCGCGCGGAGCTCCGCCATCCCCATGTCCTTCTCGCTCGACGTGACGAGCAGCCGCGGATGGGCCGCGACATGGGTACGCGCCTCGGCGGCCGTCCGCTCGGTGACGGCGGCGAGCTCGCTGGCCTTGATCTTGTCGGCCTTGGTCAGGACCAGGTGATAGGTCACCGCCGCCTTGTCGAGCATCACCATGATCTCGCGGTCGACGTCCTTGATGCCGTGGCGGCTGTCGATCAGCACCAGCGCACGGCGCAGCACGACCCGGCCGCGCAGATAGTCGTTCACGACATGGCGCCATTTGCGGACGATGTCCTTGGGCGCCTTGGCGAAGCCATAGCCCGGCATGTCGACGAGGCGCAGGGTCGGGACGCCGCCCTCCTCGTCTGCGCCGACGTCGAAGAAGTTGAGCTCCTGCGTGCGGCCCGGCGTGTTCGACGTGCGCGCGAGACCGACCCGGTTGGTCAGCCGGTTGAGCAGCGACGACTTGCCGACGTTGGACCGTCCCGCGAAGGCAACCTCCGGCGCGACCGGATCGGGCAGGTAGCGCAGGTCGGGGGCCGACTTCAGGAACGAGACCGGGCCCGCGAACAGCTTGCGCGCGGGCTCGATCAGCGTCTCGAAGTCGTCGGGCTCGCTCACTTCTTCTTCGCGACGATGGTGGTGGCGGAGGCCGGCACCGGCTCGACCGGATGCTGGCGATAGAGCCACGCCTGCTGCGCGATCGTCAGGAAGTTGGAGGTGACCCAGTAGATCAGCAGGCCGGCCGCGAACGGCGCCATGATGAACATCATGATCCACGGCATCAGCGCGAACACCTGCTTCTGCGCATCGTCCATCGGCTGCGGGTTGAGCTTGAACTGCAACCACATCGACACGCCCAGCAGCAGCGCCAGCACGCCGATGCCGAGGAAGGCGGGCGGGGTGAAATCGAGCAGCCCGAACAGGTTGAGGATGTGCAGCGGATCGGGTGCCGACAGGTCGCGGATCCACAGCACGAAAGGCTGGTGCCGCATCTCGATCGTCACCATCAGCACCTTGTAGAGCGCGTAGAAGACCGGGATCTGGACGAGGATCGGCAGACAGCCCGCCAGCGGATTGACCTTCTCCTCCTGGTAAAGCTTGAGCAGCTCCTGCTGGAGGCGCGGCTTGTCGTCCTTCAACCGCTCCTGCAGTTCCTTCATCTTCGGCTGGACGCGGCGCATGCCGGCCATCGAACGGAACTGCTTCTGCGCGATCGGGAACATCAGGCCACGCACCAGGAAGGTGAGGATGATGATCGCCACGCCGAAATTGCCGACCAGCTTGAACACCTGATCGAGCACCCAGAAGATCGGCTTTTCGAGGACACGGAACCAGCCCCAGTCGATCGCGCGGCTGAACAGCGGCACGCCCTGGTCATTCTCGTAGCGGTCCAGCAGCGCGACTTCCTTTGCGCCCGCGAAGAAGCGCTGGGAGACGGACGCGGCCTTGCCCGGCGCGATCACCAGCGCCCGGCCGCTCTCAACCGCCTGATAAACTTGCGGGGCCGTGGACAGGAAGCCTGCATCGACCTGCGCCTTTGGATCAGGGACGAGCGCGGTCAGCCAATATTTGTCGCCGAAGCCCAGCCAGCCGCCGGTGCTTGCGAAACGGATTCCGGGCTGGCCGGCCTCGTCGAGCTTCTTGAAGCTGAGGTCGTAATTGGCGGCATCGTTGAACACGCCGATCGGGCCGGTGTGGAGCGTCCAGCTCGACGGGTCCTTCGACACGCCGTCCTTCGAGATCAGGCCATAGGGTCGTGCCGCGACGGCGCCCGCACCGCCATTGATCAGCTTCTGGGTGACAGTGAACATGTAATCGCGATCGACAGCGACGACGGTCTCGAACCGCTGGCCGCGCATATTGGTCCAGCTAAGCGTCACCGGCGTCTCCGGAGTCAGCTTCGTGCCATTGGCGGTCCAGACCGTGTTGGGACCCGGCGCATCAATACCGTCGCCCGTCCAGCCGAAGCCCGCATAATAGGACTCAGGCGATCCAAGCGGCGAGAGCAGGCGGATCGGCGGCGCGTTCTTCTCGACGGTCTCGCGATAGGCCTTGAGCACCAGATCGTCGATCCGCGCTCCCTTCAGGTTGATCGAGCCCGCAAGCTTGGGAGTGTCGATCGCGACGCGCGGGGATTCGCGCAGCACCGTCTCACGGGCCCGAATCGCCTTGGGGGCATCCGCGGCAGGATCGGCGCCGGGCTGGGGAAGAACCTTCTCCTGGCCTCCCTCGATCTTCGTCACCGGCGGCTTGGCCGGAGGGAAGAAGCGGTCACCGAGGAACTGCCATCCGAACAGGACGAGCGCCGACAGGACGATCGCGAGGATCATGTTGCGCTGGTTTTCCACCAATAACTCCCGGAATTCCTTGGATGATCAGATTGGCGATCAGGGCACCGGATCAAAACCCGAGCCACCCCAGGGGTGGCATCGGCAGATCCGGCGGAACCCTAGCCACCCGCCTTTGAGCGCGCCATAGCGCGAGACGGCCTCGATCGTATAGGCCGAACAGCTCGGTACATAGCGACAGGTGGGGGGAAGGACCAGCGAGGGACCCATCTGCCAGGCCCTGGCGAGCAGGATGATCAGCCGGGCGATCATCGCGCGGTCTTGCCGAGCGCCTTGAGCAACTCGGCGCGCAACTGCGTAAAATCGCGCTCGACCCCACCGGCGCGGCCGATCAGCACATGGTCTGCGCCCGCGATGCCCGCAACCGGCAGCAGCTCGCGCGCGAGCGCGCGAAAGCGCCGCTTCATGCGGTTGCGCACAACCGCATTGCCGATCTTCTTGGTGACGGTGATACCGAGGCGCATGACCGGATCGTCATCGCCTCGTGGCCGGACAAGCAGGACGAAGCCGGGCATCGGCGCCCGCCTGCCGCCATTGGCCGCGAGAAAATCCGCGCGGCGCTGGAGCACCGCGTAGGGAGTCCCGGTCAGGCCGACAGCTTCTTGCGGCCGCGCGCGCGGCGGGCCGCCAGCACCTTGCGGCCACCGGGGGTGGCGCTGCGCGAACGGAAGCCGTGGCGCCGCTTGCGGACCAGGTTGCTCGGCTGGAAAGTGCGCTTCATCGTCTCTGCCTCAAATCCAAAACAAAAGGGGCCGCCGAACGATGCGGCAGCCACATATCGGGAGCGCGCTTAGGCAAAAGGGCCGGGTGAGTCAATCACCGGTCGCGCGCCGCCGCGGTTTCATGCCCCTTTTCCCCGACACAAGACAGGCAAGCGGATTTCGTTACGGCTGATGGCTCCTTTTCGTTTCATGGGCGTTCGGAACGGCGATGACATCCGGGAGAGTATGCAATGCGCCCTACCACCCTCTGCATATTGATGCTGCTGCCAGCGCTGACCGCCTGCGGATCGAAGACCGAGGAGCGCCTGAAGACGATGGAGGCACGGCTTGCCAAGATCGAGCAGGCCGCCGACGCGCGCAAGGCGATCACGCTGAAACCCGGCGCCACCGGCTACAGCATGATCGAAGGCGACATGGGGCGGATCGCCGTCGCAATCGCCAATATCGAACCCTATGCCAGCGGATCGAGGGTCGTTCTCGATTTCGGCAATCCTACCGCGGCGCGGCTGAGCGGGCTCAAGGCGAAGATCGAATGGGGCTCCAACGATGCCAAGGGCCTGCCAATGGCAGCAACCAACACCCAGTCGATGACGTTCACCGCGCCGGAGCCGCTGCCACCCGGCAGCTGGAAGCAATATACGGTCGATCTCGCCGGCGTGCCGCCGACCCAGCTGGGCTGGGTGCGCGTCTCGAGCTTTGACAACGGCACCGTCGACCTGTTGAGCCAGTGAAGCGCGCGCCGGCCGTTGCGATGACGGCGTAACGACACTAGAACAGTCCGCGAACATCGGGGGCTGGTGGATGGTATCGCATGTCGCGACGGTCGCGTTCCTGGGGCTGGAGGCCCGCGCGGTCGAGGTGCAGGTGCAGGTCGCCCCAGGCGTGCCCGCCTTTGTGGTCGTCGGCCTTCCCGACAAGGCGGTTGCCGAAAGCCGGGAGCGGGTTCGCGCCGCGCTGTCGGCGATCGGCCTCGCGCTGCCGCCCAAGCGAATCACGGTAAACCTGTCGCCGGCCGACCTGCCCAAGGAGGGATCGCATTACGATCTGCCGATCGCGCTTGGCCTGCTCGGCGCGATGGGGGTGATCGATGCGGA
Organism: Sphingomonas sp. Y57; assembly: GCF_001015195.1. GTDB lineage: Bacteria > Pseudomonadota > Alphaproteobacteria > Sphingomonadales > Sphingomonadaceae > Rhizorhabdus. The sequence continues at coordinate 130,913 of NZ_LDES01000046.1, forward strand.
GACGCTGGCCGCCTATGTCGTGGTCGGCGAACTGGGGCTCGACGGCCGCGTCGCGCCCGCGCCCGGCGTTCTGCTCGCCGCGCTCCACGCCTCCGAACGCGATCTCGGGCTGGTCTGCCCGGCCGCGCAAGGCCCCGAAGCCGCCTGGGCCGGTACGATCGAGGTGATCGGCGCGCCCGATCTTCTCTCGCTGATCGGCCATTTCAAGGGCGGCGCCCCGCTGACTCCGCCGTTGCCCGGCAGCGCCGATGCCGCCGCGCCGCTGGCCGACCTGAAGCAGGTGAAGGGTCAGGAAACCGCCAAGCGCGCGCTGGAAATCGCCGCGGCCGGCGGCCACAACCTGCTGATGAGCGGCCCGCCGGGCGCCGGCAAGTCGCTGATGGCCGCCTGCCTCCCCGGCATCCTGCCCGATCTGACGCCCGCGGAAGCGCTCGAAGTATCGATGGTCGCCTCCGTCGCGGGCGAGTTGCAGGACGGCCGGCTGATCCGCGCCCGCCCGTTCCGCGCGCCGCACCATTCGGCGTCGATGGCGGCGCTGGTCGGCGGCGGGTGTAAAAACGCAGAAGTGGATGTCCCGCCGCAACACTGGGCGTCCCTGAGTTTGCTCAGTTGTGATGTCCCCGCTATCGCGATGGGCAGCAAGAAGGCGAGCGGTGCGCTCCTCAGGGTCTGTGAAGGGCGCACACTAGGGGTCCCGCCGCAACGCCTCCGGACCGAGTGGTCCCGTCTGAAGCCTACGAGGCGGCGACTGAAATCCTGCGGACCGCCGCCAAGCCATTCGCGCTGGCGCATGTGTTGGCTCTCTCTCCTCCATTACACCGTGTGGCCGTAAAGGCGTAGGCGTCGGACCGGTGTGGCCGGGCGGTCGGGTGTTGTGGTAGTTGGACTGCGTGAACTCCCAAGCCGACAACTTTGACGACGACCAGGAAGCGACCGCCGAGGGCATTGCCGACATTGAGGCAGGCCGGACTATCAGCCACGAGGCTGTGAAAGCCTGGCTATTGTCGTGGGGAACGCCGAACGAACTGCCGCCCCCCAAGGTTGGCGATTAGCTGACGGCAACATCGGAAGGCATGTCGCTGAGCTACCCTTTTGGCGGCCCCCAAGCACCTCATGCGACCCCTTTTGGCGTAGGCCGATGCGAGCGTCTCCTTGGAGGCATCGCATGCAGCAAGGCACATTATTCACCCGGCGGACGGTCGAGCGACATTTTCGCAAACATCAAGCTCGCTGCCCGCCGGAATACCGCGAGATCCTCATCGAACGGATTCTGGCCAAACGGTGGACAGAAGCCTCGCTAGGCAAGGTCGTCGGCATTGTGGCCTCAACCTTCGCCCGCCACCAACTTACCGACTACGATCGACTTTTGGCGATCTCCGGTATGGCTCGCGCCGAGGCGCGGTTAATTGTCAGCCGCGAAGTAAGCGACATTCTAGAAAGCTGGCGCAGCACCGCGCTCCCCTAGCCAAATCGGTGGAGCGAGCCGCGCGCACGCTTATCCGCCGGTGCATGGCTATGCACCCCCGCCCCGTCCCAGCGCCCAATGCGCTAGGAGTAGCTTAAGCACTCCGCTGGCATCGTCGAGACATGGATGCCGTCGCTGCAACTCGCGACTAGGAGCTCGGATCTCAGGACGAAGGTCTCCGCGAATGTCCGGTCGATCCGCGCGACGTCCCAGGCGGGCGTTCCCTTGGCGGACATCCACGCCGCAGCGTCGTGCATCAGCCGCACAACCTCGTCGATATCACCCGAGCAGGCGACCCGAACGTTCGGAGGCTCCTCGCTGTCCATTCGCTCCCCTGGCGCGGTATGAACCGCCGCCTCATAGTGCAGTTTGATCCTGACGAGCCCAGCATGTCTGCGCCCACCTTCGCGGAACCTGACCAGGTCCGCTAGCGGGCGGCCGGAAGGTGAATGCTAGGCATGATCTAACCCTCGGTCTCTGGCGTCGCGACTGCGAAATTTCGCGAGGGTTTCCGAGAAGGTGATTGCGCTTCGCAGATCTCCAGGCGCGTGGGTGCGGACGTAGTCAGCGCCATTGCCGATCGCGTGAAGTTCCGCCGCAAGGCTCGCTGGACCCAGATCCTTTACAGGAAGGCCAACGGTGGCGCCCAAGAAGGATTTCCGCGACACCGAGACCAATAGCGGAAGCCCCAACGCCGACTTCAGCTTTTGAAGGTTCGACAGCACGTGCAGCGATGTTTCCGGTGCGGGGCTCAAGAAAAATCCCATCCCCGGATCGAGGATGAGCCGGTCGGCAGCGACCCCGCTCCGTCGCAAGGCGGAAACCCGCGCCTCGAAGAACCGCACAATCTCGTCGAGCGCGTCTTCGGGTCGAAGGTGACCGGTGCGGGTGGCGATGCCATCCCGCTGCGCTGAGTGCATAACCACCAGCCTGCAGTCCGCCTCAGCAATATCGGGATAGAGCGCAGGGTCAGGAAATCCTTGGATATCGTTCAGGTAGCCCACGCCGCGCTTGAGCGCATAGCGCTGGGTTTCCGGTTGGAAGCTGTCGATTGAAACACGGTGCATCTGATCGGACAGGGCGTCTAAGAGCGGCGCAATACGTCTGATCTCATCGGCCGGCGATACAGGCCTCGCGTCCGGATGGCTGGCGGCCGGTCCGACATCCACGACGTCTGATCCGACTCGCAGCATTTCGATCGCCGCGGTGACAGCGCCGGCGGGGTCTAGCCGCCGGCTCTCATCGAAGAAGGAGTCCTCGGTGAGATTCAGAATGCCGAACACCGTCACCATGGCGTCGGCCTCCGCAGCGACTTCCACGATGGGGATCGGGCGAGCAAAAAGGCAGCAATGACGCCGTGGCACATTGGCGACTTCCACGTGGAAGTTTCACCGAGCTGACTCGGCTGGAGCATGGGCTTGGTCATGATGCGGTCCTTCGAGTCGAAAAGCCCGGCAACCGATAATGGCTTCCGGGCAACCTTATATGAAGAAATGTCGCATGAACGGCCGACTATGGCAAACATAAACGCCAATTTGGTAGCAAAAAGCCCGCGCGAGAGTAGCGTCGCAACTGTTTGAGATTCATGATGAAAGGCGTCGCGTTAATGAAGACTCACCGTGGCGCAGCGGCAACGCATCCAACACCCAGCGACGAACAGGCGACCGCCGTCAGGGCGTCAGGTAACGGATCACTGGATCGGCATAGGCGAACGGTGATCGGCCATAGCGCCGGTCCGCAAACGCCCAGGACTTCCAGACCCGGGCGTCGGCGCAGTGGCCCACAAACAGCCACGGCCACCCGCGCATCGCCCGGGCGGTGAGGCCTGATAGTCGATGTCGATCAGCGGCCGAAGCGGTCTCGATCTGCTTGGCGGCGTAGGGCGCGGGATCACCGCCCCAACTGCGCGCGACCTCGTCGCGCAGACCCTGCGACCGCTCGCCGCCGCTGAGCACGGTCATCACCTGACGAACCAGGCCGAAATAGGCCAGCGGGTGAATGGCCTCCAAGTCGGTCCGCGGGACGACGTCGGGCGCGAGCATTTCGCTGAGCCGAAACTCGAACTGTAGCGCCTGGCTCTCGGCCGCCATCACCGGGTGGTCGCGCCGATCGGCGGTGCAGATGTGGCACCAGGGATCGGCGCCCCGATGAGGGACCGCGGGCGCGCCGCAGTCATGGCAGCTGTCGGCCAGCACCAAGCCGTGGCGAGGACAGGTGCTGGCGATCGCCAGGCGCCAGCGACGCCGATAGTAGGGCTCGGCGTCCTCGGTCAGGCAGAGGGGGCACCACTGCTGGCCCGGCCGCCGGCGGGTGCGGTGATGAATGCCCACGGGCAGCAGCCACTGGGTCGCCCCCGTGACCCGGACCTCTTCGAACAACGTGCCGACCCAGGGCCGGAAGGTCGTCAACTCCGCGACCTGCGCATCGACCCCGGTATGCGCGACCAGCCCCTCCATGAGCCGAGGCGGCGCCAGCCCGTCGATGTCGCGATTCCAGATCTGCAGCCCGGGCCAGACGGCGTGACAAAAGCTATGCAGCTTGGCGGAGTTGCCGAGCGCGATCCGCCGCAGCCAACTAGAGAGCAGTTCGTCGGCCTGCGGGCGGGGACGCCAAGGCCACAGACGCAGGTCCGACATCTCAGAGCGGCGGCAGCGAGGCGGCTCTGAGGAGGACGTCCTCCCGCTGCCGCCGAACCGATGGCCTCACATGGTTCAGCGAGCGCAGCAGCGGAAGATCAATGCGCTCTTTCTCTGAGCGGATGGCCATCAGGGCGGCGCGGCGCACCAGATAGGCGATCTCGCGCGTGGTCCCCTCCGACTCGTTGATAATCCAGGTCGCGATCTTGTCATCGGAAAGCCCGGAAGCGTGGCGAAGCGGCAGACAGGTCTCCAGGCTGTTGAGCAGGCCATAGGTCTGTTCGTTATGACCCCAGACCTCGAGTCGATGCGGCTCGAACCGGCGCTCGATCTGCGGGTCCCACCGAAGCGTGCGCAGCGCGGCGATCGTGCCGCACCCGACGATGGTGATGCCGAGGTCATTGCCGAGCAGCTTGATTGTCGCCAGCGCCTCTTCGCGTTGTTTGCGATTGCCCTTCTCGATGTGATGCAATTCGTCGATGACCAGGATCTTGACCCCGCTGGTTCGGAGCAGTCTGAGGACGTCAGGATAAAGGGTGTCGGTGCTCGCGCTCTTGCCGTAGGGCGCGTTGAGTTGCCCAAGGATCCGCACCAGCAGCCCTCGGGCAGAACCGGTCGGCCCCATGCTCACGACCAGCACCGGGACGTTGGCCTTGGACGCCCTCGGATCGTCCGGGAGGTTCTGCAACTTGGCGAAGCGCTTGACGATTTGGCTTTTGCCGATGCCCGACGGCCCCCAGATCAGGATGTGGCTGTCGCCTTCGGTCGGATAATCCTCCAGCGCCTCCTGAAGCCGCTCGGTGATCGCATCGGCGGCGGCGTAGCGGATGAAGACTTTCTGCCGGATCAGGTTGAGCCGCTGGGCGGTGTTGTCCGCCTCAAGCGCCTCGCGGGCGGCCTTGGTGAGGCGGCGGTCCTGCGAGATGAGGATCATTCGTCGATCTCATAAAAGATGTCGCGACGAACCGGAGCCTGCGGCGCTGGCGGTGCGTCTTCGGAGATGGGCGCATGCGGCGTGAGTTCGGCGGTGACTTGTTCGCCGACCCGCCGACGCTCCTGCTTCAAGCGACTCCTGTGTCGCTTCTTCGCGTTCTGTGCGTCCTGCTCCAGCAGGCGTTGGCGCTCCATTGACGCCATGATGGTCGCCATGTCCGGCTTGTCGCCGATTTGGGCGACCAACCGCTTGCGGGTCTCGTTGAACTCCCACACCGACACGTTGGGAAGGGTAATCTGCTCGCAGCGCAGCTCGCAATAGGTCCCCTCGATTGGGTGGAGGAAGTAGATGCGTGAGGCGTCGTAGGGGTTTCGGCGGACGACGAACTTGCGTTGCTCTCCAGCGTCCAGGAACGGCCGCAACACCTCGTCCCAGTATTCGATATTGTCCCAGCGCATGCCGTAGCGCTCGATCGTCCGGTCTTCGATGTCGGCGAAGTCGAGATAGAGCTTCTGCTTGTCAGCGATGATCGGCGGGAGGCCGGCGCCTGCACGCTTCTCGGTGCCATAGATGCCGCGCTCCCAGGCCAGATCCGGGCGCTGCTTGGTCGTGCTGTGCGGCCGGACGTGATACTGGCCGCAGATGAACTCGAGCATCCAGACCTCTAGCTCATCGAGGGTCATCTCGGCCGCCTCGTTCGGATTGCGGGTCTTGACCTTGTCGAAGCCGCGATCACGGGCGGTTGCTGCGGGGAGCAGCCGCATCTGGTCCATCGCCGTGCCCATGAAGCGTTCAATGATGCCGCCGAAATGGACCAGCCCTGGCGGGCGATGCTCGGGCGGCGCGATGCCGTATTCCCTGCACCCATAGAACAGGGCGCGTGACCAAAACTCAGCTGCGTTGTCGAGATAGACGCTATTGGGCGTGCCATACATCGGCCATGGGAGTGGAACGCCGACGCGCTCCAGCCACTCATCCTTGGGCGTCATCACCCGCGTCATGCACTGAGCGACGGTCGAGGCGTTTGGATATTCCCAGGTCAGCACGAACGCGAGGACGGCTCGGGTGCATTCGTCGAGCGCGATAGTGATCCAGGGACGGCCGACATGCTCACGGTCGAAAGCGCTCGCGCAGACCACGTCGACGAGCGTGTGGTCGATCTGGATACGCTCAAGTGGAAACGTCGTTTCGGGCGTCTTGCCTCGGATATGCTCGTATCGCTCACGAGCCACCTTCTTTCCGTACTTCAGGCCGACGCGCTCACGCGCCGGAACGCCGGCGAAGCGGCTTCGCAACGTGTTGTGCGAGGGCGGTATCAAGCCCCGCCGCACGCAGCGGTTTCGAATCTCGGCGAATGCGTGATGGTTCTTGGCCTCCTTGCGATGACGGCTGAACTCCAGCCGCACCTCGGTGATGACTTCCTCGACGCGGAGGTCGAGCCGCAGCCGCCCCCGCCCGCCGCTCCGCCCGCGCGGCAACAGGCAGGTCAGCGCGCCGGTATTTCGGAGGCTTTTGCGGTAGCGGTTAAATTGCCGCTTGCTGGCTCCGAACTCGGCGGCGGCAGCCTCCACGGTCGCGCTGTCGAAACGACCGCCGGCTTCCAGGCGCGCGATGATGTCGCGCCGGCGCTCGGCTTCGGCGACCTGCGCCTCATCCATCGTCGAAATGTCGAGCGGCGCCCCTGGCCCGGGTAGTGCGCGCTTCGCCTCATAGTCGCTTCTGCGATCCAACAACGGCAACCCACGTCTGAGGTCCAATCGGCTGACCGCGGTCGAGGGAGAGTTGGCCTCGCGCGACCATACGGTAGAGCACGGGCAGTAGAGCTTGAGGATTAAGACCTCGTTGTTGCGCCAGCGCGAGAATCTCGCTGATGCGGTAGCTGTCACGTTGTTGCAGGAACGCGACGCAATCCTGCTCGAATTGCACATCGAAAGGCTTGTCGAGGTGGCCTGACAACAACCGGGTGCTGGACAACCATTCGCCGCTCATCATCCGGTCGGTCACCACTCGGAAGATCGTGCCTTCTTGCCCCGCCGCCCACGTTCGCGCGGCGGCATAGGGCGCGCGCATCAGCCTGCGGGAGCGCCAAAGATCGCGATGGGTCTTCACCTCAACGACCGCCCTTCGCCAGGAGAGCCCAGCATCGGCTGCGACCTCCACCACGAAATCAGGCGTGTATCGACGAGCGGCTCCGCGCTTCACATCCTGGAAATCAATCACCAGGCGTTGGGCGTGAACGGCGGTGACGCGATGGCTCGTCCTGCAAAACATCAGGAAGTCGCGCTCGATCGACGACTCGAAGGGTACTAGCGGGCCTCGAGGTGGAACTGAGATTGAGCCGCGGACGGCGCTCAGGGGTCGAGGCGCGAGCTGCTCGTCGGTCCACCTGGACGCCACTTCAGAAACCAGGGACGTCAACTGTCGCCGATTGCGAACTGGGGACGTCTTCTGTGGGTACGGGGTCATCTTCTTTTGCCTATTTCGAGCGCCGAAGAGCCCCGGAGGGACATCATCTTTTGCGCGTTCACAGCGGGATCAAGGTGCGGCCGGGCGAGGTCAGCCTCGCCCATCTCGGCGTGCTGTTCCTCGACGAGCTGCCCGAGTTCCAGCGCGCCGTGCTCGATTCGCTGCGCCAGCCGCTCGAAACCGGCAAGGTCTCGGTCGCGCGCGCCAACGCGCACGTCACCTTCCCGGCGCGGGTCCAGCTCGTGGCGGCGATGAACCCGTGCCGCTGCGGCCACATGGACGACCCCGCCCTCGCCTGCTCGCGCGCGCCGAAATGCGCGGCCGATTACCAGGCCAAGCTGTCGGGCCCGCTGCTCGACCGCATCGATCTCCATGTCGAGGTCGCCGCGGTCAGTGCCGCCGACCTCGTCCTGCCGCCGCCGGCCGAGGGATCGGCCGAGGTCGCCGCGCGCGTCGCCGCCGCCCGGTCGATCCAGACCGATCGCTATGCGACCCACGGCGCCCGCACCAATGCCGAAGCCGACGGCGAGCTGCTCGATGCGGTCGCCACGCCCGACGACGCCGGCCGAAAGCTGCTCGCCCAGGCCGCCGAGGCGATGCGTCTGTCGGCCCGCGGCTATCATCGGGTGCTCCGGGTCAGCCGGACGGTGGCCGACCTCGCGGGATCGGAAACGGTCCAGCGCGTCCATATCGCCGAGGCGCTGAGCTATCGCCGACGCGCGCCGACGAATTGAATGTCGGAACGTTTATGTTACCATGCACTTATCATGTAACACAGGAGATGGGCAGCATGGGCGAGGCCACCTTCACTTTCCGGGTCGACGAAGCGCTGAAGAGCGCCTTTGCCGATGCCGCCAAGTCACATGACCGCACGGGTGCTCAGCTCATCCGGGATTTCATGCGCGATTATGTCGCCAGCCAACGCGAGGCGGCCGAATATGACGACTGGTTCCGGCAGCAGGTTCAGACCGGCCTGGATTCGGCCGATGCCGGACGCTTGATACCGGCGACGGACGTCGAGGCGACGTTCGCGGCCCGCCGCGCCGCGACACGACGACGGATCGCCGGTTCTGAATGAAGGCCATCTACTGGACCCCTGAAGCGATTCAGGACCGCGATGACATCTATGACGGCATAGAGCCGAACAACCCGGCCGCCGCGTTGGCGCTCGACGAGCTCTTCGAAGCGAAATCAGCACCTTTGACGAGGCATCCGGCGCTGGGCCGTCCCGGGCGGGTAAGCGGCAAGCGCGAGTTGACCGTCCATCCCAATTATATCCTGGTCTATGACGTCAGTGCGGACCGGATGCGGATCCTCCGCGTGCTCCATCCGCGCCGCCAGTGGCCGTCGCGAAATTGAGGGCGCCCGTTCGGGCGCCCCTCACCCCTGCGACGACAGCTTCATCAGCACCAGGCCGCCGACGATCAGCAAGGCGGCCGCGATCCGCATCGCACTCGCCTGTTCACCCAGCACCAGAATCCCAACCACAAAGGCGCCGACCGCGCCGATGCCGGTCCAGATCGTATAGGCGGTGCCGAGCGGCAGCGTGCGCATCGACCAGGACAGCAGGGCGAAGCTGGCGATCATCGCGACGATGGTGATGGCAGCCGGCAACGGACGCGTGAAGCCTTCCGACTGCTTCATGAAGAAGGCCCAGACGACCTCCAGTCCACCGGCGACGATCAGAAACACCCAGGCCATGGCAGCCTCCTTTTCAAAAGGGCTGCCGGGCCGTCCCGGACTTGAAGACCCGCGGCGCGGGGGAGGACGTGGCCTCACCGCCCAGCTAGGGAGGGCGGTGCGAAGGGTCAAGGGAGGCCAGGCCCATAACGGCTCACGCCGCCGACTGTGTCACCCCTTCGAGCGCGGCAGTGAAACGGCGCCGCCACCACATGACATCCTCCTGCTCGATGATGTCCATGCAGGCGCGCCATCGCGCCCGGCGCTCCTCCAGCGGCATCGTCAGCGCCTGCTCGATCGCGTCGGCGATCTCCTCCGCGCTGTAGGGGTTGATCAGCAGCGCCTCGGTAAGCTGTTCGGCCGCGCCGGCGAAGCGGGAAAGGATCAGGACGCCGGGGTCCTCCGGGTCCTGCGCGGCGACATATTCCTTGGCGACCAGGTTCATCCCGTCGCGCAAGGGAGTGACGAGACCGACCTTGGCGGCGCGGTAGATGCCGGCCAGCCGGTCGCGCGGATAGCCGCGGTTGACGTACCGGATCGGCACCCATTCGACATCGGCATAGGCACCGTTGATCCGCCCCGACAGCGCGTCCAGCGAGGCACGGATCTCCTGATAGCTCTGGACGTCGCTGCGCGACGGCGGCGCGATCTGCAGCAGGAACACCTCGCCATGGAGATTGTCGTTCTGCTGGAGCAGCCGTTCATAGCCGAGGAAACGTTCTTGCAGCCCCTTCGAATAATCGAGCCGGTCGACGCCGATGATCATGTCGCGGCCGTTGGCGCTCTGCCGCATCCGGTAATGGGCGTAGCGCGCGGCCGTCGACTGGCTCGCATCCTTGAAATTGTCGGTGTCGATGCCGATCGGGCAGTGGATCGCTACCATCGAGCGGCCGCCGACCGTGACCCGCCCGTCCTCCGCGATCGTGCCGCCCATCTCCTGCACGACATAGTCGCGGAAGCTGTCGAGCGAATCGCGCGTCTGGAAGCCGACCACGTCATAGGCGAACAGGGTCTCGACGAGCTGGCGATGGTTGGGCAGCGACAGCAGCAGACGATAAGGCGGCCAAGGGATGTGGAGGAAGAAGCCGATCCGGTTCGAAATCCCCCGGTCGCGGAGATACTGGCCGAGCGGGAACATGTGATAGTCGTGGATCCAGACGAGGTCGTCGGCCTCGATCAGCGGTTCGAGCGTCTCGGCGAAGCGCTGGTTGACCCTCTCATAGCCCTCGGCAAAGCCGCTCTCGAACTCGGCCAGGTCCATCCGGTAGTGGAACAGCGGCCACAGCGTCCGGTTGGCATAGCCGTTATAATATTCGTCGACGTCCTGCTCCTCCAGGTCGATCGTCGCGGTGGTGACACCGAAATTACGCTGCAGGTTGATATGGCCGGTGAACTGTTCGGTGGTCTCGCCCGACCATCCGAACCAGATGCCGCTCGATTCGCGCAGCGCCGCCGACAGCGCGACCGCAAGGCCGCCCTGCCCGCCACTGCCGCCTTCGCCGATCGGCGGCTGCACCCGGTTGGAGACGATGACGAGCCGGCTCATCTCACCGAGCTCCACGGCTTGCTGAGCAGCGCGGCGCAGTTGATCATGCCGACCAGCGAATAGGTCTGCGGATAGTTGCCCCACAGCTCCCCCGTCGCCGGATCGATATCCTCGGACAGCAGCCCGGCTCGGGTACGACGCGACAACATCTCTTCGAACAATTCCCTTGCATCATCGGTCCGCCCGGTGAGCCACAACGCCTCGATCAGCCAGAAGGTGCAGACGTTGAATGCGGTGTGTGGCAGACCGAAATCGTCCTCGGTCGCGTAGCGCAGCATGTGCGATCCGCGGCGCAGCCCATCCTCGACCGCGCGCAACGTGCCCTGGAACCGCTCGTCGCCCGGCTTGACGAAACGCAGGTCGAGGAGCTGGATCAGGCTGGCGTCGAGATCGTCGCCGCCGAACGTCGCGGAGATACGCTGCGTCTCCTCCCGCCAGGCGTCGGTCTCGATTCGCTCGCGGATGGCGTTGGCGCGGGCGCGCCAGAAATCGACCCGCTCCTCCAGTCCCAGCGCGTCGGCGGCATTGGTCAGCCGATCGCAGGCCGCCCAGCACATCGCCACCGAATAGGTGTGGACCTGGCTCTTCGTGCGCAGCTCCCACAGGCCAGCGTCAGGCTGGTCGTGCACCTGCCAGGCGCGTTCGCCGATCTTCTCCAGTGCGCGGAAATCCTCCTCGCCTGCCATCCGGTAGAGTCGCTGGTCGAAAAAGGCCTGCGCGTTGGAAAGGATGATCTGGCCATAGGCGTCGTGCTGGACCTGGGCATAGGCCTGGTTGCCGATCCGGACAGGTCCCATGCCGCGATAGCCGTTCAGGGCCGGCGCCACGCCTTCGACGAGGATCGCCTCCCCCCCCACCCCGTAGAGCGGCTGGATATGGCCGCCCTTTGCGTTGTCGACGATGTTGCGCAGATATTCGAGGTAGCTTTCCAGCACGTCGAGCGCGCCGAGCCGGTTGAGCGCCTGCACCGTATAATAGGCATCGCGGATCCAGCAGTAGCGATAGTCCCAGTTGCGCTGGGAATCGGCATGTTCGGGGATCGAGGTGGTGAGCGCCGCGACGATTGCGCCGGTTTCCTCGTGCTGGCAGAGCTTCAGCGTGATCGCCGAGCGGATCACCGCGTCCTGCCATTCGACCGGTGTGGCCAGCGCCCGCACCCAGCGGCGCCATTCATGCGCGGTATGCTCCAGCATCGTGTCGAGCGTGTCGCCGATGTCGCCGACGAAGCTTTCGTCGGGGCCGAGGAAGAAGTGTAGCGGCCGTTCGACCCGGAACAGCCTTTCGCTTTCCAGCCAGCCGACCGGCGCCGAGGTCGACAGCCGCAGGGTGGTCTCGCTCAATATGTAGCGGATATGGTTCGATCCGCGCGTCCGTTCGGGATCGCCGCCGCCCCAGTCATGCGCGGGGCGCAGCCGCACGCGGATGCGAGGGCTGCCTGCGGTGGGGCGGACGATGCGGCAGAAGGCGACCGGGCGGTACATCCGGCCATGGCGGAAGAAGCGCGGGCAGAAATCGACCACCTCGATCGCGTTGCCGGCCGAATCGATATGGTGGGTGACGAGGATCGGAGTGTTGCGGATATAGTCCTGCCGGGTCTCGGCGCAGTCCTCCAGGTCGATCTCCCAGAAGCCCCGCGCGCCCGGCGCCGCCGGCGGATTGTCATCGAGCAGCGAGCAGAACACCGGATCGCCGTCCACCCGCGGCACGCAGGCCCAGACGAAGCGCCCGGCGCGGTCGACGAGAGCCGACGCCTGGCAATTGCCGATCGGCCAGAGGTCGAGTGTGGCGGTCACGCAGCGACCTCCCACAACCAGCGGCGCACCGACCCGACGTCGGCGAGACCGTAGAGCGCCGCACTTTCGCGACGGGCACCCACCAGGACACCGAAGCCGCCCATCGCACCCGCCACCGCGAGTGCGGGCTCATCCGTCAGATCGTCGCCGATCACGACGGGCCGGCTGCCCGCCATCGGCGGCTCGGCCATCAGCGCCTCAACGGCCTCGCCCTTGTGCCAGCCGGCGCCCCGCAGCTCGACCATCATCTTGCCGGGCTGGACGATCAGGCCATGGCGCTCGGCGATCGCCTGCGCGCGACGCCTGACCGGTTCCTCCAGGATCGGAGCAACGCGATAGTGCATCGCCACGCCGTGACTCTTCTCCTCTATGATCATCTCGGGATGGCCGGCACCATACAGGCGGACGTCGGCGATCGCGCCATCGAGCCCTTCGGGCCGCGGCGGCTCGATCAGGCGGCCGCCGCGGCGCACCTCCGCGCCGTGGCTTCCGGCCAGCGCGACCTCCGCGGCGATCGGCCCGACCATCTGGTCGAGCTGGGCGATCGAGCGGCCGCTGACCAGTGCGACCCGCCCGGCGAAGCGCCGGTGCAGCGTCGTCAGCAGTTCGACCAGTTCGGCGTCGGCGCGCACCAGTTCCGGATGATCGACGAGCGGCACCAGCGTTCCGTCGAAATCGACGAAAAGACTATGGCTCGCTGGATCGATCGCCGGCGGGGGCGCGAGCACCGGCTGATGGGACCGGGACAGCATTTCATTTCCTCGCCGCAATAACAGCCGTGGAATCAACCGGCCTTGGACGGACCGGTCATCGGCCGGGGTGAACTGCGGCTAGGACGCGCGGCAACGGGCCTCGGTTCCGTTCCGGACGCGAATTCATGGCGCGGATGCGCCGGAAAAGCGAAGGGAGGGTGTCCGCAACGGAAAGCACCCTCGGGCAAGGGAACCCGAGGGTGCGTCCCACGCGGTGGAAATTGCCAGTCCGGCCGCGTGTAAGGCGGTGCCTCCCGGGGGTCAGGTGGCTTGGGGGATTCCCGGGAGGCTAGGGGGGACCGGGCTGGCTCCGGCCGTGTCGGAGAGGCAAGGTCGGATCAGTGGGCAGCCACGGTGATCCGGCCGTTGTCGGCGAGCTGGGTGCCGGCCTTGGCGAGCGCCAGCTCGACCTGGGGCATCGCCCGGGCGGCGGCGACCTTGGCGCAGGCCTTGGCTTCCATCGCGCCATCGAGCGAACGATCACCTTCGAAGGTGCAGACGTTGCGGGCCGCGCGCTCCACCCGCTTCTTCAGCGAAGCCGCGCCGTTGGCGCTGGAGAGGTCAAGGTCGGCATAGCTGACTGCCGAGACCTTGCCCGCTTCGGCCGCATAGGCGGGGAAGGTGACGGTGCCGCTGGCGGCGAGGACGGCAGTGAGGGCAGCGATGATCTTGGTCGAGCGGGTCATGTCGTGTCTCCTGTTGTGCGCCGGACGGGGGTGGCGACCTTCGTCCGGTGAAATCCCTGTTCCGCGGCGCCCCGGATTTGCTTTCGGGCCGCCGTTGAGGAACCACCTAAGCCAAGGGCCGTTTGCCCGCATCGACGCTTCGACCGACCGCTCCGCCGCCTCCACAAAGGTCTATTTCGGCCGACGAACGTCCCCTGACGGTCGACGAACGACAGGAAGAAGCGGGAAAGGCAGGATAGGCGCTCGGTCGCCGACAGAGGCCGAATCGCAACAGCGCATTGCAACGAAATTGTCACATTTGTAGGGAGCCCCGGTACACCCGGGGGATTCGCACCATTCGCCAGATCGCCGTCCTGCCCTATCGCACCACCGAAGCAGGCCAGACCGAGGTCCTGCTGATAACCTCGCGCGAGACAAAGCGATGGGTGCTGCCCAAGGGCAACCGGATCAAGGGACTGAAAAGCCACGAGGCGGCAAGCCACGAGGCCTATGAGGAAGCCGGCCTGGTCGGCATCGCCTGCCCCTATGCGATCGGCACCTATCAATATCGCAAGCAACGCCGCAACGGCACGTCGCGTCCCGCGACGGTCGACATCTTCCCCTTCTCCGTGACCACGCAGCTCGACAGCTGGCCAGAGAAGGACGAGCGCGAGCTGCGCTGGTTCACCCCCCAGGCCGCCGCCGCCGCGGTCGACGAGGAGGAGCTTCGCGACATCCTGGCCGGGTTCACCCCGCCGGTCTGGAATCCCGGCCTTGCCGAACGGGTGGTCACGGCCACCCGCCGCCATACAGCAGAAAGGTTCACCATCGTGCGCTGGTTCCAGGCATTGCTGCCCAAGCAGGGCAGCTTCTTCGAACAGTTCGAGGCGCATGCGGCGCTGAACGTCGCCGCCGCCGATGCCCTCGGGCGGCTGCTGCAGGGCGGGCCGGACATGCCGCTCCACAGCCAGGAGATCTTCGATCGGGAGAACGAGGCGGACGACATCATCCGCGACGTGCTGGTCGACGTCCGCAAGACGCTGATCACGCCGTTCGACCGCACCGCGATCACCAGCCTGATCGGGTCGATGGATGACGCGATCGATCAGATGAACCAGACCGCCAAGGCGATCACGCTCTACGAAGTCCAGGAGTTCGAGCCGCAGATGCGCGACATGGCCGGGCTGATCGTCGAAGCCGCACGGATCACCGCCGACGCGATGCCGCTGCTGCGCGACCTCGGCCGCAACGCCGGCCGGCTCCACAGCCTGACCGAGCGGATCGTCCGGCTGGAAGGCCACGCCGACGAGATCCATGCCGCCGGCCTCAAGACGCTGTTCAAGGCGAAAGGCGACAAGTCGCCGATGGCCTTCATCATCGGCCGCGAGATCTACAGCCATCTCGAAAAGATCACCGACGCCTTCGAGGACGTCGCCAACGAGATCCAGGGCCTCGTGCTCGACCACGCCTGATCATGGAACTCATATCCTTCCCGCTGCTGGTCGGGCTGATCGCCATCGCGCTGGCGTTCGATTTCCTGAACGGCCTGCACGACGCGGCGAACTCGATCGCGACGGTGGTGTCGACTCGCGTGCTCAAGCCGCACCAGGCGGTGGCGATGGCCGCCTTCTTCAACTTCATCGCCTTCCTCTTCTTCGGCCTCCACGTCGCCGAGACGGTGGGCAAGGGCATCGTCCATGCCGACATCATCGACGCGCATGTGATCTTCGGTGCGCTGATGGGGGCGATCAGCTGGAACCTGATCACCTGGCTGCTGGGCATCCCCTCCTCCTCGAGCCACGCCCTGATCGGCGGCCTGCTCGGAGCAGGCACCGCCAAGGCCGGCCTAGGCTCGATCGTCTGGTCGGGCGTTCTCAAGACCAGCTTCGCGATCGTGCTGTCGCCCACGATCGGCCTCGTCCTCGCGCTGCTGCTCGTCCTGATCACGAGCTGGGTGTTCGTGCGCAGCTCGCCCGGCGCCGCCGACAAGCGCTACCGCCGGCTGCAGATCATCTCGGCCTCGCTCTACTCGCTCGGCCATGGCGGCAACGACGCGCAGAAGACGATGGGGATCATCGCGGTCCTGCTCTATTCGCAGGGCCTGCTCGGGGGCTCCTTCCACGTGCCTTTCTGGGTGGTGATCAGCTGCCAGGCGGCGATGGGCCTGGGCACGCTCGCGGGCGGGTGGAAGATCGTCCACACCATGGGATCGAAGATCACCCGGCTGACTCCCGCGCAGGGCTTCTGCGCGGAAACGGGCGGCGCGATCACGCTGTTCACCGCGACCTGGCTGGGCGTACCGGTGTCGACCACCCACACCATCACCGGCGCGATCGTGGGCGTGGGCTCATCGCGGCGCCTGTCGGCGGTGCGCTGGAACGTCGCCAGCAGCATCGTCGTCGCCTGGGTGGTCACCCTCCCCGCCGCCGCCGCGTTCGGTGCGGGCTTCTACCTGCTGGCGGGGTTGTTCTAGCCCACTGCCGCCATCCCCGCGACGGCGGGAACGACGTACGCAGGCGATCGATGAATGCGGTCAGCGCGGCGCGAGACCGGCGGTCAGCATGTCGACCATCCGGCTCGCCAGTTCCTCGGCGCTCAGCTCGCCGCCGGGCACATGCCAGCGCGCAGGCCAGTTGAGCGCCCCGGCAAGAGTGAAGGCCAGCAGCTTGGGATCGGTCGGCGCGATCGAGCCGTCGGCGATGCCCTCCTCGATGAAGGCGCGCATCGCGGCATCGATCCGGCGCTTTCGCTCGCGCAGGATCTGCCGGCCTTCGGCGGACAATGGTTCGGGCCCGGTGCGGATCACGCAACGGCCGAAATCGTCCATGTTCGCGCGGGCATAGGCGCGCAGGAAATGGCGCAACCGATCGAGGCCGCTGCCGAGCGCCGCCTTCGCCTCGTCGATTGCGCGATGGTAATGCTCGATGCCGAGAGCGATGCACTCGAGCAGCACCTGCTCCTTGTTGCCGAGATAATGGTAGATTGTCGGCTTCGACACCCCGAGGCTGGCCGCCACGTCCTCGAGCAGGGTCGCATGATAACCACGCTCGTTGAACATCCTCACCGCAGCGATCAGCAATGCCCGGCGCTTGGCCAGACGCTCCTCCGCCTTTTGTTCGCGGGTCCGGAACGGGGATACCTGGACGTCGATCTCCATAAGCGAGCGTTGACATAAAACCGATCAGCAATCAATATACCGGTGAGTAACCAACTCGCCTGAGGCTCCATGATTCTGTCCGAGACCCAGTCCGCGATCCAGGAGGCGGTGCGTGCCTTCTCGCAGGAGCAGATTCGCCCGCGTAGCCAGTCGTTCGAGGCGGCGGGCGGCTATCCGCCCGGCCTGTTCGAGGAACTCGCAGGCCTCGGGCTGCTAGGCATGGTCGCGCCTGAGACAGCGGGCGGCGCCGGGGCCGACTATGTCTCCTACGCGCTCTCGCTGATCGAGATTGCGGCCGCCGACGGCGCGCTGTCGACCATCATCTCGATCCAGAACAGCCTGCTGGTCGGCGGCCTGCTGAAGGAGGGCAGCGAAGCGCAAAAGGCACGCTTCCTGCCGGACCTGATCGGTGGGCGGATGATCGGCGCCTTCGCGCTGACCGAGGCCGACGCCGGTTCCGACGCCGCCGCGTTGCGCACCCGCGCCACACGCACCGATGGCGGCTGGATCCTCAACGGCGCCAAGCAGTTCATCACCTCCGGCAAGATCGCGGGAGTGGCGATGGTGTTCGCGGTGACCGACCCGGCCGCGGGCAAGAAGGGCATTTCGGCCTTCCTGGTCCCTACCGACAGCCCCGGCTATTCGGTAGACAAGGTCGAGCACAAGCTGGGCCAGGCGGCTTCCGACACCTGCGCGATCCGCTTCGATGATCTGTTCGTCGAGGACGGACTGCTGTTCGGGGCGGAAGGCCGGGGCTACAATATCGCGCTCGCCAATCTGGAGCAGGGTCGCATCGGCATCGCCGCGCAATGCATCGGCATGGCACAGGCCGCGCTGGAGATCGCAGTCGCCTATGCCCGCGACCGCCGCAGCATGGGCAAGCCGATCATCGAACATCAGGCTGTAGGTTTCCGCCTCGCCGATCTTGCGACCCGGCTGGAAGCGGCACGCCAGCTCGTCCTGCATGCGGCCAGCATAAAGGATGCAGGGCTTCCTTGCCTGAAGGAGGCATCGATGGCGAAACTGTTCGCGTCCGAGGCGGCCGAGGCGATCGTCTCCGGCGCGATCCAGACGCTGGGGGGCTATGGTTATCTCGAAGAGTTCGGACTCGCGAAAATCTACCGCGACGTCCGCGTCTGCCAGATCTACGAGGGCACGTCCGACATCCAGCGGATGGTGATCGCCCGCGCGCTTTAAACGAAGGATATCAGCATGAGCACCGATCCCGTCGTCATCGCTTCCTATGCCCGTACGCCGATGGGCGGCTTCCAGGGCGCCCTCGCCGCGGCTTCCGCGACCCAGCTGGGCGCCACCGCAGTGAAGGCAGCTGTCGAGCGCGCCGGCGTCGACGCCGACAAGGTCGAGCAGATCTTCATGGGCTGCGTGCTGCCGGGCGGGCTCGGCCAGGCTCCGGCACGCCAGGCGGCGCTCGGTGCCGGCCTGCCCCGCTCGGTCGAAGCCACCACGGTCAACAAGATGTGCGGATCGGGTATGCAGGCCGCGATCATGGCGCACGACGCGCTCGCCGCCGGAACGGCCGACATCATTGTCGCCGGCGGCATGGAGAGCATGTCCAACGCGCCCTATCTGCTGACGAAGCACCGTTCCGGCGCGCGCATCGGCCATGACGTCGTCAAGGACTCGATGTATCTCGACGGGCTGGAGGATGCCTATACGCCGGGCAAGCTGATGGGTGCCTTCGCCGAGGATTCGGCGCGCGACTACCAGCTCACGCGCGAGGCGCAGGACGATTATGCGATCCGATCGCTGAGCCGCGCCAGTGCGGCGATCGAGAGCGGCGCCTTCGACCGCGAGATCGTCCCGGTCACGCTGGAGACGCGCGGCGGCTCCACCGTGGTCGAGCGCGACGAGCAGCCCGGAAAGGCCCGGCCCGACAAGATCCCGACGCTGAAGCCCGCCTTCGCCAAGGACGGCACGATCACCGCCGCCAACGCCTCGTCGATATCCGACGGCGCCGCCGCGCTGGTGATGACACGGCAGAGTGTCGCCGAGAAGCTCGGACTGCCGGTCGTCGCCCGTGTCGCCAGTCACGCCGCCCATGCGCATGAACCGGCCCTCTTCACCACCGCGCCGGTGCCGGCGATTCAGAAGGCGCTGAAGAAGGCCGGCTGGACGGTCGAGGAGGTCGACCTGTTCGAGGTCAACGAGGCCTTTGCCGTGGTCGCGATGATCGCCGCCAAGGACTTGAACATCCCGGCTGAGAAGCTGAACGTCAACGGCGGTGCCTGCGCGTTGGGCCACCCGATCGGTGCCAGCGGCGCGCGCGTGCTTGCGACCCTGCTGGCGGCACTGCAGAATCGCGGACTCAAGCGCGGCGTCGCCAGCCTCTGCATCGGCGGAGGCGAAGCGACGGCGATGGCGGTCGAACTGGTCTGATGCGGACGCCGATGCGGCGCAGGAAGGGAAATGACTGAATGGAAGTGAAGGGAATATCCGCGATCGTCACCGGCGGCGCGTCCGGTCTGGGCGGCGAAACCGCCCGGATGCTGGCCGCCAATGGGGCCAGGGTCGCCATCTTCGATCTCAACGCAGATGACGGCGCGCGGACAGCCGCCGAGATCGGCGGCCATTTCGTCGCGGTCAACGTCGCCGACGATGCCAGCGTCGCCGCCGGCATCGCCGAGGCCGAGGCGAAGCACGGCATCGCCCGCATTCTCGTCAATTGCGCCGGGATCGCTCCGCCCGCGCGGATCGTCGCGAAGGACGGCAGCCCTCATGCGCTCGACCTTTACCGCAAGGTGATCGAGATCAACCTGATCGGTACCTTCAACACGCTGTCGAAGTTCGCCGCCCGGTTGGTCACCGCCGACCCGGTCGGCGAGGAACGCGGCGTGATCGTCAACACCGCCTCGGTCGCCGCCTTCGACGGACAGGTCGGGCAGGCCGCCTATGCTTCGTCCAAGGCCGGCGTCGCGGGCCTTACCCTCTGCGCCGCGCGCGACCTCGCCCAGCACAAGATCCGGGTGATGACGATTGCCCCCGGCATCTTCATGACACCGATGATGAAGGGCCTGCCGCAAGCGGCACAGGATTCGCTCGGCCAGCAGGTGCCACATCCCAGCCGGCTCGGCGATCCCTCCGAATATGCGATGCTGGTGGAGAGCATCCTCAGGAACCCGATGCTCAACGGCGAGACGATCCGCCTCGACGGCGCGATCCGGATGGCGCCGCGATGAGCGCCGCAAACCTGCTCGTCGAGCGCGACGGGGCGGTCGCGAAGCTCACCCTCAACCGTCCCGAGGCAGCGAATGCCATCGACATCGACCTCGCCCGCGCGCTGCTCGCCGCGGCCCTAGACTGCGAGAATGATCCCTCGATCCGCTGCGTGGTGCTGACCGGCAACGGGCGGCTGTTCTGCGCGGGAGGCGACGTTGCCTATATGGGCGGCGCCGGCGACAAGACGGCGGCGGTGACCGCCGAGCTGGCGAGCACGCTGCACCTGGCGATGTCGCACCTCGCGCGGATGCACAAGCCGCTCGTCACCCTGATCAACGGTCCGGCAGCTGGCGCGGGCTATGGCATGGCGCTGAGCGGCGACGTGGTGCTGGCGGCGCGATCGGCCAGCTTCACGGCGGCCTATGGCATGCTCGGCGTCTCGCCCGACGGCGGACTGACCTGGCTGCTGCCGCGCCTCGTCGGCCTGCGCCGTGCCCAGGAAATCATCCTCACCAACCGCAAGGTCGGCGCCGATCAAGCCGAGGCGATGGGGCTGATCACCCGCGCCGTGGACGATGACGCCCTCGCGGCGGAGGGTGCCGCGCTTGCCGCGAAGCTGGCGGCGTCCGCTACATATGCGATCGGTACGGTCCGCGCCTTGCTTCTCGATTCATACGCCAATAGCTGGGAAACGCATCTCGAACTGGAAGCGCGCGGTATCGCCGCCGCGATCTCCGGCCGCGACGGACGGGAGGGTGTCGCCGCCTTTCTCTCCAAGCGTAAACCCGATTTCACAGGTAGCCGATGACCCTGCGCACCCGCTTCACCGACCTGCTCGGCATCGAACACCCGATCGTCCAGGGCGGAATGATGTGGGTGGGCTATGCCGAGCTGGCGGCGGCGGTCTCCAACGCGGGCGGGCTCGGCATCCTCACCGCACTGACCCAGCCGACCCCCGACGATCTGCGGCGCGAGATCGACCGCTGCCGCTCGATGACCGACAAGCCCTTCGCGGTGAACCTGACGATCCTGCCCTCGGTCAATCCGCCGCCCTATGCTGAATATCGCCGCGCGATCATCGACAGCGGCATCCGGATCGTCGAGACCGCCGGCCACAAGCCCCAGGAGCATGTCGAGGAATTCAAGGCTCAGGGGATCAAGGTGATCCACAAATGCACCGCCGTCCGCCACGCCCTGTCCGCCGAGCGGATGGGCGTGGATGCGATCTCGATCGACGGCTTCGAATGTGCCGGCCACCCGGGCGAGGACGACATTCCCGGGCTGATCCTGATCCCGGCGGCCGCCGACAAGGTCAAGATCCCGATGATCGCCAGCGGCGGTTTCGGCGACGGTCGCGGCCTCGTCGCCGCGCTGGCGCTGGGGGCCGAGGGGATCAACATGGGCACCCGCTTCTGTGCCACGGTCGAGGCACCGATCCACGACAATATCAAGCGGTTCATCGTCGCCAACGACGAACGGGCGACCAACCTGATCTTCCGCAAGTTCCACAATACGGGCCGGGTCGCGAAGAGCGCGGTGTCGGACAAGGTGGTCGAGATTTCGGCACGTCCCGACGCGGTGTTCGAGGATATCCGTCCCTATGTCTCGGGCATCAAGGGGCGCGAGGCATTGCGCACCGGCGATCTGGACGCGGGCCTGGTCTGGGCGGGCCAGGTCCAGGGGTTGATCCACGACATTCCCACCTGCAAGCAGTTGATCGACCGGATCATGGCCGAGGCCGAGACGATCATCGCCGATCGGCTTGCGGGCTTCCTGTCGCGCGAGGGCGCGGCGCAAGCCGTCGCCTGAGTCGAATCAGGCCGGAGCCTTTTCCGCCGCGATCGAGCGCAACGCCTGCTCGAACACATCGGCGGGCTGACCGCCGGAGATGAGGTAGCGGTCGTCGACGATGATCGCGGGCACCGAGTGAACGCCGCGCCGCTGCCACAGATGCTCGGCCTCGCGCACCTCGGCGGCGTAGCGGTCCGAAGCGAGCACCGTGGCTGCCTCGTCGCGGTCGAGCCCCGCTTCCGCCGCCGCATCGACCAGCACCGCGCGATCGGAAGGGTCCCGCTGCTCGGTGAAATAGGCTTCGAACAGCGCATGCTTCAGCGCCCGCTGCCGCTCGCCGCCGAGCGTGCCGGCCCAATGCAGCAGGCGATGCGCGTCGAAGGTGTTGTAGATGCGGCTGTCGGGCCCATGGTTGATCGCGAAGCCGACCTGCGCGGCGCGGTCGCGGATCATCTCGCGCGTCGCCGCCGACTGCTCGGCCGTCGAGCCATATTTGTGGGCGACGTGCTCGGCGAGATTCTCGCCTTCCCTGGCCATTGCCGGATTGAGCTCGAACGGCTGGAAATGAATCTCCGCCGACAACTCCCCATGGGTGCGCTCGATGGCCTGCTCAAGCCCGCGCAGTCCGATGACGCACCACGGGCAGGAGATGTCGGAAACGAAGTCGATCTTGATCGGGGTGGCCATGGCCGCATCCTCTCGCTGGATCGACCTTATATAGTCATTCGAAGGCGAGCGCCAATTGCTCGGCCGTCACGACCATCTCGTCGTCGCCCTCGCCCAGGCTCGACAGGGTGACGCCCAGCAGACGGACGCCGAGCGCTACTGGTTCGAGCGGCGCCAGCAGCGCCAGCGCAACCTCCTGGATGCGCGCGGCATCGGCAATCGGCGTTGGTAGCGTTCGGGCACGGGTGAGGGTGCGAAAGTCGGAATAGCGCAGCTTGATCGACACCGTCCGGCCCGCCTTGCCGGTCCGCTCGGCATGGCGCGCTACCGTCTCGCTCGATTCGAGCAGTGCCGCTGCCAGGTCGTCATGCGAGTAAAGGTCATGGAAGAAGGTGTTTTCCGAACCGATCGACTTGCGTACCCGATCGGGCCGTACCGCGCGGTGATCGATCGCACGCGCCGCGAGGTAGAAATAGTCGCCTGACTTGCCGAACTGCTGGCCCAGGAACTCGCGACTGCACCGGCGCAGATCGGCACCGGTATGAATGCCCAGCTTTTCCATCCGTGCCGCCGTCACAGGCCCGACACCGTGGAAGCGGCCGACCGGCTGCCGGGCGATGAAGGCGAGCCCCTGGTCGGGCCGGACGATGCAAAGCCCGTCGGGCTTGTTGTGGTCCGAGGCGAGCTTGGCGATGAACTTGTTGTAGGAGACGCCCGCCGAGGCGGTCAGCCCGGTCTCTTCGCGGATGCGGTCGCGGATCTGGCGGGCGACCTCGGTCGCGGTAGCGATGCCCTGATGGTTGTTGGTGACGTCGAGATAGGCTTCGTCGAGCGACAGCGGCTCGATCAGGTCGGTATAGTCGGCGAAGATGAGATGAATCTGGCGCGATACCTCCCGGTAGACGTCGAAGCGCGGGCGGACGAAGACCAGGTCCGGGCATAGCCGACGGGCCAGCGCCGACGCCATTGCGGACCGGACCCCGTATTTCCGCGCCTCGTAGCTCGCCGCGGCGACGACGCCGCGTTCGCGCGTGCCGCCGACCGCGACGGGCCTCCCTCTCAGGGCCGGGTCGTCGCGCTGCTCCACCGAGGCGTAGAAGGCGTCCATGTCGATATGGATGATCTTGCGACCACCCTCCGCATTTTCGTCCCCATCCATTGGCTGATCGGGCCGGCTCATGGAACAAAGCAGATACAGCAACCCGCCGGCCCTTGCCAGCGGATGATTCGTCGCAGCGGAGGCCTAATGACGCGGAACCCGCCCGGAAGCATGGCGTTTTCCCAAAGTATTTTTACGCTGTTTTCAACGGAGAGAAACCATGGCCACGAAAAGCACGACCACCCGTTCCCGGTCGGGCGGGACGCGTTCGACGTCGCGCCGCCGGACCGGCACCAACAATGGCACCAAGACCGCTGCGACCAAGCGGGCGCCTCGCGCCCAGGCGCTGACCGACGAGGCCAAGACGGCAATCCGCTCCGTTCGTACCCGTGCGAGCCGCGCCGCCCGGAAAGTGCCCACAGACTCCACCAGCCTGTCGATTGCAGCCGGCGTCATCGCCGGCATCGTTGCCGCCGGTGTGGCGATCTTCATGAACCGCGATCGGCTGAAGGCGGCCGCCAACAGCGGTGGCGAGCGGTTGCGGAAGGCCGCCGACGACCTGTCGACCATGGCCCATGACCGCATCGATCAGGCGCGCGATAATATCACGCGCTTCCGCGGTCGCGGCCAGGACGGCGCCGAAACTCCGGGCGAAACCCCGGGCGTCGCGGTCAACGGATGAGGGCTTGCCCGTCCCTTCGCGGGACGGGGCGGGCGAGGATGGATGGCGGTGCGGCTTTTACGCCGCGCCGCCATCCTTCATGAACGGATGATGCGATTCGATCCCAACAGCGAGCGGTGGCGCTACGACCTGCGCCTGTTCGTCCTCGCTTACATATTGGGCATCATCGTCTTCAGCGCGCTGCTGCCCTGAACAAAGTGCGCGATCGAAGCGCGCGATCTCAGTCGCAGGCCTGGTGCAGTTTCCATGCGAGAAAGGAGGCGCCGAGGCTGGCCACGGCAACGATCAGCAGCGTCTCCGCCACCGACACGCCCATATGCACCATCGAAGCGAGGATCAGCGTGGCGCCGACCATCGCCCCGGAATTGACGATGTTGTTGGCAGCGACGGTGCGCGCTGTCTGTGCCTTCGCCACGGTGGTGGTCAGGAAAGCATAGAGTGGCACGACGAACATGCCGCCGGCCACCGCGATGCCGAGCAGGTCGATCATCACCCGCTCGGACCCGGGCATCTCCATGAAGGCGGCGAAATGGCGCAGCGTGCCGTCGGGCGCAGGCCAGTTGTGCGCGGTCCACCACATGTCGCAGACGAAGGCGCCCATCACCAGCGCCGCGACTGGCGAACAGCGCGCCGACACGGTGCCGCCGAGGATCCGGTTGATGGCGATCGAACCGATCGCCACGCCCACGGAGAAAATAGCGAGGAACAGCGTCGCGACGTCCTGGTTCGCGCCGAGCACATTCTTGACCAGCGGCGGGAACTGCGCCGCCAGGATCGTGCCCTGCGCCCAGAAGAAGCTGATCGCGAGGATGGCAAGGAACAGCCGCCGCACATGCATCGTGTCCGACACCAGCTTGATCGAAGACCGGATGATGTGGAAATCGACGCCCGCATCCTGGGTCAGCGGCGGGGCCGGCGGCACCTGCCGGCCGGCGAGCCAGCCGATGGCCGCGACCAGCAGCACGCCGATCGCGGCATGTTCGGCGGCGATCATGCCGCCGACGATGGTGCCCGCCAGGATGGCGATATAGGTGCCCGCCTCGACCAGGCCCGTGCCGGGCAACACCTGATCGTCTTCGAGATGCTGTGGCAGGATCGCATATTTGATCGGCCCGAAGAAGGTCGAGTGCGCGCCCATGCAGAGCAGCGCCAGCAGCATCAGCGGGATATTGCCGAGCAGCAGGCCGGCCGCGCCCGCAATCATGATAAGGATTTCCGCGGTCTTCACCATGCGGATGATCCTCGCCTTGTCGTGACAATCCGCGAGTTGCCCCGACAGAGCCGAGAACAGGAAGAAGGGCAGGATGAAGAGGCCCCCCGCCACCGCCGAAAAGGCCGCCTCTTGGGCCGGATCGTTATAGATGCGATAGATCACCAGCATGATCATCGCGGTGCGGAACAGATTGTCGTTGAAGGCGCCCAGAAACTGGGTGGTGAACAACGGCAGGAACCGGCGCTTGGCGAGAAGCCGGAAAGAAGGTGTCATGCGGGAATTCTGCGCCTTATCGGATGTGTCGAGGGCCTGGACCCTAAGCATCGGTCGGGTGTCCCCATAGCCGATAGCCGTTGAGAGGTCCAAGCCGATAACGACGGGGCATGTCGGTTCGATGACCGGTTCCCGCCTCTACGAGCTCAGGCGTTCGCATATTCCGGGTCATGCAGCAGGGGGCTTATCTCTTTTCTCCATCCGCGCTAGAGAATGGCCGGAATGCTTACCTTGCCGAACATTCTCACCCTTTCGCGCATCCTCGCGGTGCCGATCCTCGTTTTCCTGTTGTGGCCTCAGCCGGGCAGGATCGACTATGCCATCGCCTTCGGGCTCTACGCGCTGATGGCGATAACCGACTATTTCGACGGCTATCTTGCCCGCGCGCAGGGCACGGTTTCCAGGCTGGGCGTCTTCCTTGATCCGATCGCCGACAAGATCATGGTCGCGGCGGTTATCCTGATGCTGGTGCTGACCGACGACGTCTCGGGCTTCGCCACGATCGCAGCGCTGATCATCCTGTTGCGTGAGATCGCGGTATCGGGCCTGCGTGAATTCCTGGCGGGCGTGCGCGTCTCGGTACCGGTCAGCCAGCTCGCCAAGTGGAAGACGACCTTCCAGCTCGTCTCGCTCGGAGCGATCATTCTCGGCGGCGCGCTGCCCGAATGGCAATGGATCGAACAGGTCGGCCTGTTCAGCCTGTGGGCCGCCGCGGTGCTGACGCTGATCACCGGCTGGGACTATCTCCGCGTCGGCATCCGACACATGGATTGAGCGGGGCGCGACCGAACCATGGCTATCGAACTGCTCTATTTCGCCAGGATCCGGGAAGCGATCGGCCGAAGCGCTGAGACGGTGTCGCCTCCGGCGGAGGTGGCGACCGTGGCTGCACTCGTCGATTGGCTCGCCGCGCGCGGCGGCGGCTATGCCGAGGCATTTGCCGACCGGAGCCGGGTGCGCGCCGCGATCGGGGACGGCTTCGTCGCCCCCGACGCCCCGATCGCCGGCGCGCGGGAGGTTGCCCTTTTCCCGCCGGTGACCGGCGGATGAACGCCACGATCCTCGTCCGCGTCCAGACCGCCGACTTCGACGTCGGCGCCGAGCTGGAGCGGCTCGAGGCGCTCGGTGGCGGCGCGGTGGCAAGTTTCACCGGCGTGGTGCGGGGCGGCGACGGACTCGAGGCGCTCGAGCTCGAGCATCATCCCGCCCTGACCGAGGCCATGATGACGCGGATCGCGCAGGAGGCGGCGGCACGCTGGCCGCTGCTCGGGGTGACGGCCATCCACCGCCACGGCCGGCTGGTGCCTGGCCAGCGCATCGTGCTGGCGGCGGCAGCCGCGCCGCACCGCGCGGCGGCGCTGGAGGCGACCAGCTTCCTGATCGACTGGCTCAAGACGCGCGCGCCCTTCTGGAAGAAGGAACATTTCGCCGACGGTGCCAGCCGCTGGGTCGAGGCGCGGGCCGAGGACGATGCCGCCGCGGCGCGGTGGGATGCGAAGCGGACATGACGAGGGACGCGATGACAGGGGAGGCCGTCGAACGATGAGCGCCGAGGAGCTTCCCGACCTGCTGCTGGCCGTCGCTGACGGCGACCGCGCAGCCTTCGCCCGCTTCTACGAGCGGACCTCGGCAAAACTTTTCGGCGTGGTTCTGCGTATCTTGCCGGAGAGAGCCATGGCGGAAGACGCGATGCAGGAAGCCTATGCGAAGATCTGGCGCAACGCCGCGGGGTTCGATGCCCGGCGCGGCAGCCCGATCACCTGGGCGGCGACGATCGCGCGCAACGTGGCGATCGACCTGCGCCGGCGTGAGCGGCCCGCCGGCCGGACCCGCGACGAGGATTTCGACTTCGACGCACTCCGTGATCCGCAGGACGTGTCGGCCGAGCAACTCGCCGCGCTGCGCGTCTGCCTCGACCGGCTCGACGCCGAGCAGCGCGCGCTGGTGCTCGCCGCCTATCTGAACGGCGAGAGTCGCGAGGAGCTGGCCGAACGGCTCGGCCATCCGACGGGAACCATCAAGAGCTGGCTGCACCGCAGCCTCGCCCGGCTGAAAGGCTGCCTCGATGGCTGACGACATCGACATGCTCGCCGGGGAATATGTGCTCGGCACGCTCGACGAAGCCGAACGGCGCGCCTTCCAGCGACGACTGTTGACCGAACCCGCCGCCGTCACGGCGGTGGCGACCTGGCAGGAGCGGCTCTCCCCACTCCTTCTCACCGTTCCCGAAGATACGCCGCCCGCTGGGCTCTGGGCGCGAATCGCCCAGGGCTCCGGCCCGGCCAACGACAATCGCGGCCTGCGCCGCTGGCAGGCCGCGACCGTCGCCGCCGCGCTCGTCGCGCTGGTTAGCACCGGCGTCGCGCTCCGGCCCCGCGCCGCGCCACCCGCGCCACAGGTCGCGCAGCAGGCCCCCTCGCCGCTGTTCCAGTCGGTCGCCGCGCTCAGCGAACAGGGCGGCGCGCCCGCGCTGCTGGTCACCTATGACCGCGACCGCAAGGAGATGCGGGTGATGCCGGTGAACGTCGCGCCGCGCCCCGGCCACAGTCTCGAGCTCTGGGTGATCGCGGGCAAGTCCGCGCCCAAGTCGATCGGCCTGATGCACGAGGATCGGGCCACCGCGCTCGATCGCATGGCGCTCGACCTGCAGCAGGAGATGACGATCGCGGTGTCGGTCGAACCAAAGGGCGGATCGCCGACCGGCCTGCCGACCGGGCCGGTGATCTATTCGGGCCGGATGGTCTCGCTGCCGACCAGCTGATAGGATCCGGCGATGAGGATCGCCGCCATTTCCGACATCCACGGCAATCTCGCCGCGCTCGATGCGGTGCTGGCCGACATCGCTCGCCGCAGCGTCGACCGGATCGTCAACCTCGGTGACATCCTGTCCGGCCCGCTCGAGCCCACGGCCACCGCCGATCGGTTGATCAGCCTCGACCTGCCGACGATCCGGGGCAATCATGAGCGCCAGCTCCTGACCCTCGCTCCGGCGGAAATGGGGGCGTCGGACGCCCATGCCGCCCCGCTGCTCACCGACGCGCACCGCGCCTGGCTGGCGGCCCTGCCCGCGACGATGCGCCTCGCGCCCGACATATTGCTCTGCCACGGCACGCCGGACAGCGACCTCGATTATTATCTCGATCATGTCGATGCGGCGGGCACGCGCGCCGCGACGGCGGAGGAGATCGCCGTCCGTACCGGGCCGGAAGCCGCCGCTCTGATCCTGTGCGGCCACACCCATTTGCCCCGCGCCCATCGCCGCCCGAACGGGCAGTTGATCGTCAATCCCGGCTCGGTCGGCCTGCCCGCCTATGCCGACGACCGGCCCTTTCCGCACGTCATGGAAAGCGGAACGCCGCAGGCGCGCTATGCGATCGTCGAACGGCAGGCCGACGGCGACTGGACCGCCGCGCTGATCGCGGTCGACTATGATTGGGAGACCGCCGCCCGCACCGCCCAAGCGCGGGAGCGGCCCGAATGGGCGATCGCCCTCCGCACGGGACGAGTGGCCCCGTAGGAGAAGACGGCTACTCCGCCTCGCGCAGGGCGTCTGCGAGCAGCTTGAACTCCTTCTCCCGCGGGGAGCCGCGGCGCCAGGCAAGAGCGATCCGGCGGGCCGGATGATCCGCGTCGAGCGGCTTGGCGACGACATGGGTGTTTTCGAGGATGCCGGCATCGAGCGCCATCTTCGGCAGCAAGGTGACGCCCAGCCCGTTGTCGACCATCTGCACCAGCGTGTGGAGGGATGTGCCCAGCATCGCCGCCTCGGCGCGAAGCTCGGGCCGGTTGCAGGCGGCCAGCGCATGGTCCTTCAGGCAATGGCCGTCCTCGAGCAGGAGCAGCCGGCTCTCGTCGATGTCGTCGGCGACGATGCCGCGCGCGGGCGCGTCCATCTCCCCCTCGGGAAAGGCGACGAACAGCCGGTCGAGGAACAGGTCCACCGATTCGATATCGCCGCAATGATAGGGCAGCGCCAGCAATACGCAGTCGAGATGGCCGCGATGAAGCGAGTCGCAGGCCGCTCCTGTCGTCTCCTCGCGCAGGTAAAGCTTGAGGTCGGGCCAGGCCGATCGCAACTTCGGCAGGATGCGGGGCAGCAGGAAGGGTGCGATCGTCGGGATCACCCCCATCCGCAGGTCGCCCGACAAGGGCTTGCCCGCCGCGCGGGCGAGGTCGCCCAGTTCCTCGGCCTCGCGCAGCACGCGTTGCGCCTTCTCCGCTATGCGCAGCCCGAGCGGGGTAAAGCGCACCACCCGGCGAGTCCGCTCGACCAGGGTGATGCCGATCAGCGACTCGAGCTCCCGCAACCCTGCGGACAAGGTCGACTGCGTGACGAAACAAGCGTCCGCCGCGCGGCCGAAATGGCCGTGATCCTTTAGTGCCACCAGATATTGGAGCTGCTTCAGCGTGGGCAGATAGGTGGCCATTCATCGCCTCCTTCGATCATTAGTGGCGAAATAATCAATTTGAACAATCACGTCCAGCCTGCCAAGACACCATCACCAGATCATCCATCGCCTAAAAGGAGAACCCCCGTGGCGCTTACCGTTGGTGACAAATTCCCCTCGTTCGTCCTGCCCGTGCAGCAGGGCATCTCCGCGCTTCCCGCCGGCGAGACCATCGACACCGGCGATACCGGCGGCAAGTGGAAGGTCGTCTTCTTCTGGCCGAAGGACTTCACCTTCATCTGCCCGACCGAGATCATCGGCTATGGCGAGCTCCAGAAGGATTTTGCCGATCGTGACGCCGTTCTGATCGGCGCGTCGACCGACACCGATTTCGTCCACTTCGCGTGGCGCAAGTCGGACGAGCGTCTGGCGAATTGCGACTTCCCCTGGATCGCCGACAACCAGAAGAAGCTGGCCGACGCGCTCGGCATCGTCGATCCGGAGGCGGGTGTCGCCTATCGCGCCACCTACATCGTCGATCCGCACAACGTGATCCAGCATGTCACGGTCAACGGCCTCAACCAGGGCCGTAACCCGCAGGAAGCCATCCGCGTCCTTGACGCCCTCCAGACCGACGAGCTCTGCCCGTGCAACTGGAAGGCCGGCGACGAGGTTCTCAAGCCCGCTGCCTGATCCCCTTTTCAGGTAGCCCGTCGCGCGCGTCCCCCCACGCGCGCGACAAACGGGGCGCGGAGGACGATGGCCGCCCTCCGCGCTCTCTTTTTGTCCCCCGTTCCCTTTGTTTGATTGTCGAGAGGAAGATTCGATGTCGCTCAAGGAATTCGCCGACGCGCTGCCCGACTATGCCAAGGACATCCGGCTCAACGTCGGTTCGCTGCTTGGCGACCAGACGCTGACCGAGCAGCGCAAATATGGCCTGCTGCTCGCCTGCGCCCATGGCTCGGGCTATAAGCCGATCGTCGACGCCGCCGAGGCCGAAGCCGCCGGCAAGCTGAGCCCCGAGGCTGCCAACGCCGCCCGTGCCGCGGCCGCGGTAATGGCCATGAACAACGTCTATTACCGGTTCGTCCACCTCGCCTCGAACAAGGAATATGGGCAGATGCCGGCCAAGCTGCGGATGAACGTGATCGGTTCGCCAGGCATCGAGAAGGACGATTTCGAGCTGTTCAGCCTCGCCGTGTCCGCGATGAACGGCTGCGGCATGTGCATCGACAGCCATGAGAAGGTGCTGCGTCAGCACGGCGTCGCCTCCGACGTGATCCAGACCGCCGCACGCGTCGGCGCCGTGATCAAGGCCGCCGCGACCGTCCACGCAACGGCGGTGTGAAAACCGCGGTTTCCTCCCCGCTTCGGGGAGGAAACCGAACGGCTGACAAGCTGCGCTTATCACGTACCGTTCAGGAACATCTTTGCAGGGCGGAACGGGCGGCCTATATTGCCCGTTCCCGATGGAGTGGGCCCTGAAGGATTTCGGATGTTCGACGGACTGATTTCCTACCTCGATTCGATCAAGGCGCGCGACCCCGCTCCCCGTTCCCGATGGGAAGTGCTGCTCTATCCCGGCGTATTGGCGCTCGGTCTTCACCGCGTGGCGCACTGGCTGTTCCAGGCCGAGCTTTATTTCCTCGCTCGCTTCGTGAACCATTTCTCGCGGATGATCACCGCGATCGATATCCATCCGGGCGCGCAGATCGGCCGCAATTTCTTCATCGACCATGGCTTCGTCGTGATCGGCGAGACGGCGGTGATCGGCAACGACGTCACCATCTATCAAGGCGCGACGCTGGGCGGCACCAACCCGACCAACGGCGAAGGCGGCAAGCGCCATCCGACGATCGGCGACGGCGCGATCATCAGCCTCGGCGCGGCAATCCTCGGTCCGATCACTGTCGGCCCGAGGGCGCGGGTCGGCGCCAATGCGGTCGTCACCCGCGACGTCGCCGAGGGTCAGGTCGTGGTGGGCATCCCCGCCAAGCCGATGCTGGTCGATGCCAGGGAATATCAGAAGGGCTTCGTGCCCTATGGCACGCCATGCAGCGAGCGCTTCGATCCCCAGACCCAGCAGCTGGAGATATTGCGCTGTGAACTGGAGGTGCTGCGCGGCCGCATCGGTCAGCTGATCGACGAGCGCGACGCGGCACGCGCCAAGATCGATGAGGACCGCGAAAGCGCCTGATGGGGACGATAGCCCCCTTCCCGGCCAAGCCCCTGCAAGTGGGGTTCGACCGGCTCGAACTGACCCGCATCCTCGATCTCTACGGCCGAATGGTCGCCGCCGGTCTGTGGCGCGACTATGCGATCGACCTGGGCCGGGAGGCCGCTTCCTTCGCCGCCTTTCGTCGATCGGCCGAGCGCCCCGAATATCGCATCGAGAAGCGTCCCGCCCTGCGTTCCCGACAGGGCATGTGGGCGCTGATCGGCGAAGGCGGCACGATTCTCAAACGAGGTCAGGAACTGGGGCCGGTGCTCGCCCCGGTCGAACGCCGCCTGATGAAGCTGGTCGACTGAGGGCCCGGCGGAGGTTCAGCTGAACCGCGTCGGGCGAAAGCCGTCGAGCAGGTCGACCCGGATACCGTCGAGAATCTCGGTCGCGGCCCACCGGCCCAGGACCGGCGCCAGCGTGACACCGCTGTGCGTGACTGCGACGTAGAGCCCGTCGACCTTGGACGCGAAACCGACGATCGGGAAGCCGTCGCCAGGTAGGACCCGCTGGCCGATCGTGACCCGGTCGATCGCCGAATCGCGAAGCTGCGGCAGATAGTCCGCCGCGCCGGCCAATATGGCCCGCCCGATCGCGGCGGGATCGCCGCTGCCGCCGCCGCCCTCATGACCGCTGCTGCTGCTGACGATGCGGCCGTCGACCGTCTGCCGTATGGTGCTGTGCGGCGCGAAGACGAGCCTGTCGAGCAAGGGCGGCTGCGGCCTGGTGTGGACGAGGATGCCGGGCGAGGAGGTCAGCGGCAGCGGTACGCCCAGGCTCTGCGCCAACGCGCCGCTGCCCAGCCCTGCCGCGATGACGACGGCATCGGCGGTCAGTTCCCCGTCGCGGGTGCGGACGCCGCGGACCTGCCCGCTCGCGACGACCAGCCCGATCACCTCCGCCGGAAAGACGGTCCGCGCGCCGAGCTGGCGGGCCCGCGCGAGCAGCGCCGCCACCGCCTCTGCCGGATCGACGCTGCCTTCCTCGGGGAAGAAGGCCCCTTGCGGATCTCCCGTTGCCGTGACCGACGGCAGCAGCCGGCGGATCGCGGCGCCGTCCACGGCCCGGCCGGCGTAGCCCCAGCCGCGCACGGTGCCGAGCGACGCGGCGAGCAGCTGCGTCGCCGCTGCGCCCTCGCGCCAATAGACCGCCCCGCCCCAACGCAGCGGCAAGGCCGCGCCCGGCTCCTGCTGCCAGGCGCGCCAGCCCGCCATGCCCAGCCAGTTCAGGCCGAAATAGGGACGGGAGGACGCCTTGGTCGAGGCGTTGAGGTAGGCGAAGCTGTCGCCGGTAGCGCCGGCGGCAGGACCGGTACGATCGAGGATCGTCACATCCGCTCCGCGCTTGGCCAGTTCATAGCCGATCGCCGCGCCGATGATGCCGGCGCCGATCACCACCACCTTGCGCGAGCTGCCGACCGCGGCAAGCGCGGACCGCGCCGACCCGAGCGCGAGGGTCGACGCCGCGAGAAGCTGGAGCGCTTGCCGCCGGTCCATCGTCAATGTCCCGCCGGGGTCTTGGCGAGTGCCTGCACCTTGGCCCAGACACGCAGGAAATTTCCGCCCCAGAGCTTGGCGATATCCTCCTCGCTATAGCCGCGCCGTTGCAGTTCCGCCGTCACGTTCGCCGACTCGCCGACGTCGTTCCAGCCGATCACGCCGCCGCCATGGTTGAAGTCCGACGAGATGCCGACATGGTCTATTCCGATCTTCTTCACCACATAGTCGAGCTGGTCGACATATTGGGCCAGCGTCGCGCGGTAGCGCGGATCGCCGGTGATCGCGTGAAACTCCTTGCTGTATTGTTCGAACTGTTCGGCGGGCAGGATCTTGACCCCCGCCTCGGTCAAAGGCTGGATTCCGGCCACGCTATTCTCCTCCGGTACGCCGTAGCGGCGACGGACGGCATTGCCCTGGTCGATCGCCTCCTGGGGCAATGGGCGGACCCAGGAACTGTAGGCGTTGATCGCGACGACGCCGCCATTCTTCCTGATCGCGGCCAGTTGCTCGTCGTCGAGATTACGCGGATGATCGATGATAGCGCGCGCGTTCGAATGCGAGGCGACGACCGGCGCGCGGCTCAGCGACAGCACCTGCGCGAGCGCCTGCCCGGAGATCTGCGACACGTCGATCACGATGCCCAGGTCGTTGAGCCGGGCGACAGCCGCGCGGCCGAGGGGCGACAGGCCGCCATGCTCGTCCAGCTTGTCGCCGCGCAGCAGGTTGGGCCGCGCGGAATCGGCGAGGTCGTTGTTGCCCGCATGGGTGAAGCCGAAGATGCGGACGCCGTCCCGGTACCAGGCGTCGAGCTGCGATAGATCCTTGCCGATCAGATGGCCGTTCAGGATGCTGAGGACGATCGCGAAGCGGCCCGGCGCCTCGATCGCTTGCAACTCCGCCGGCGATCTGGCGAAGGCCACGCGCTGCGGATATTTGGCGACGACCGACTGGAGCGCGGCCAGCTTCCTTCGCCCTTGCGCCGCGGCGGCGGCATAACCGGCCGGGTCGCGTGCGCCCTGCGGGACGAAGATCGCGATCACCGCGCCCTTCAGATGCCCGCGCTCCGCCTTGATCAGGTCGAACTGCGACGCGCCGTCCCTGCCGGCATCGAGATCGCCGCTGCCGAACTCGAACGGGATGTCGAGATGGTTGTCGAGCGTGACGTGCCGGTCCTGCAGCGCGTTGGCGGCCTCGATCTGGGCGGGGGTGAAGGGATCGGCCTGGGCGGCGGCAAGCGGCAACAGCGTGCCGGCCAGCAGCAGGGCCAGGGTCGAACGGATGGAACGCTTGGTCATGGCAACCTCTTGGTGAGCCGGGGAAGGTTATTTCGCGGAGCGGGTGAGTTGGCGGGCGATCAGCTGCCAACCCTTCGGTCCCTTGGTCCAGACGTCGAGACCGGGAAGGGTGGCGACGCGCTCGGTCGTCTCGCCCTTCACGACGAGATGGAAGGCATAGGTCGCGGTTACATAGGCGACATTGCCATAGGAGCGGACGGCCAGGCCGGTGACGTCGACGGCGGTGAAGTGGCGGTCGGGAACGATCGTCCGGGCGATCTGTTCGGCCTTGGTCAGCACCGCGCCGTCGGTATGACCATAGGTCAGGTCGTCATGATAGGCGCGCTCGAGACCGGCGCGATCCTTCGCAACCACCGCGGCGCGCCAGGCGTCGATCGCCTGGACCACCTGCTCGCGGACCTGTGGCGTACCATGCTCCTTCACCGGCCCTCCCTCGGCGGCATGGGCCGGTTGGGCAAGGATCGCAGGAACGGTGAGGGCGAGCAGGGCGCCGAGGACGACAGATTTCATGGAAGGTCTCCGCGATAGAGGATCAGAAGGAATAACCGAGGCGGGCGAAGTAGGTGCGGCCGGCGCCGCCCTCAGGGGACAGCCCCGAATAGACCGAGACGACCGGGTTGCGGATCGCGGTCAGGACCTTGTCGGGGTGGCTGCCGAACAGGTTGTTGATCCCGGCCGACAGCTTCACCCGGTCGAACAGCGTATAGCCGGCGCCGATATTGACCACGACCTGCGGGCCATAGCGCTGGTCGAAGGCCGGGTTGGTCGTATGGCGGGTCCGGTAGACGCCGTAGCGCACGCCGGAGAGATGGGCGTCGAACGGCCCCGCGCTATAGTCCGCGCCCAGCCGCAGGAAAGTGTCTGGATTCGCCTCCTCGATAAGCGACGAGGCTTCCCGGCCGATCAGCACGAGCCCGCTCCCGCTCAGGACGGCGGGCGTGTCCTTGACGCCGGTGATCTTCGTCTGGTTCCAGTTGAAGCCGGCGCTCAGGTCGAGCCGTCCCCCCGACGCCAGGTTGAACCGGTAGCGGGCCGTCGCATCGACGCCGCGGGTACGGGTGTCGACCGCATTGGTGAAATATTGCAGTCCCGAATAGGTCGGGAAGCCCGCACTGGCCAGCACCTGGCGGACCAGCGCTCCGGTCAGTGTTTCGGACAGGACAATGCGGTCATCGATGCTGATCTGGTAGATGTCGAGCGTCGCGGAGAAAGCCGGGCTGGGCGTCCATACCCAGCCTGTCGACAGGTTGACCGACTTTTCGGGCTTCAGCGCGGTGGCGCCCAGTGCGCGGGCCTCGACGCTATCGACCCTGGCAAGGCGATTGGTGGCCAGCACGCCGTTGGTGATGTTCGGGATGGTACGCGAATAGGCCGACTGGCCCAGCGAAGGGGCACGATAGCCGGTTCCCGCGCTGAACCGCCACGCCAGCTTCGGCGTCAGTTCGTAGCGGGTGGCCAGCCGTGCGTTGGTGGTCGATCCGAAATCGGAATAATGCTCGAACCGGCCGGAAAGCGTGATCCTCAGCTTCTCCGTGGGAGAGTTCTCCAGCTCCAGATAGCCGCCATAGACATTGCGGGAGAGGCGCCCGGCATCGGCGGGCGAGAAGCCGCCAAAGCCCTGTGACGCTGGCGTCGCGACCTTGCCGGCATTGGGTCCGTCGAGGATCGGCACGCCGCCATTGGCCCAGGAACCATAATCGCCTTCGAACACCTCATAGGCTTCGTGCCGATAGGTCAGGCCAGCGGCGACGTTCAGCGGCGTCGGCAGGAAGGCCACGGCGAAGGGGCGCTTCCAGTCGAGGTTGAGGTTGGTCTGTTCGTTCAGCAGATCGCCGGTGTCGAACGATGTCGGGCTGGCGGTGCCGAGGCTGGCATTGTTGGTGTTCGACACCACGCTCCGGACCCGGTTGCGCCCGTAATTGGCGCTCAGGTCGAAATCGCCCGCCCGGGCCGAACCCCAGCGCGCTCCTACCGCGGCGGCGGCATCGCGCGACCGGATGTGGAGGAAGGGCTGGAATCCGTCCGGGAACAGCGCGCGGACCGTCTGGTCGGAGTTGGGCTGGCGGAGGTTGCCGAAGCCTTCGTCCTTGCGCCAGCCATAGCTGCCCTGCGCATAGACGGTGACCTCGCCAACCGTGGTTTCGCCGTTGATGAAGATATTCTGCCGCTTCGTCGCGCCGCTGCCGTAGAACCAGTTACGGTTGGGATAGCTCGCCTCACGCGGGTCTCCGGCGAAATACATCTGGCGGGTGTCTGGCACCGACAGGCGGGTGCGGCCGATGTCCCAGGCATCGAACGCGAACCTGACGAAGCCGTCCCCGGGGAGCTTCAGTCCGAACGATCCCTCGACGCTCTTCGTCTTGCCGTCGCCCTTGTCGTTGATGCCGTAGAGCAGCGCGACATCGCCCCCATCGCTACCCTGCTTCAGGACGATGTTGACGACGCCGGCGACCGCGTCCGACCCATATTGCGCCGACGCGCCGTCGAGCAGCACCTCGACCCGCTCTACAGCGCTCAGCGGGATGCTGTTGAGATCGACTGTCTGGGCACCCTTGGTGGTGCCGCCGCCGGCATTGAGCTGCGCCGTCGCATGGCGGCGCTTACCGTTGATCAGCACCAGCGTCTGATCGGCGGCGAGGCCGCGCAGCGACACGCCCTTCACGAAGCTGGCCGCGTTCGACGACGGTACCGAGGTCGGAAAGTTGAACGAGGGAACGGTCCGCTGCAGCGCTTCGGACAGGGTCCGGGAGCCCGTGTCGCGCAGGGTATCCCCGCCCACGACCTGGATCGGTGCGGAGCTTTCAAGGGCACGGGCATTCCCGCTGCGCGAACCGACGACGACGATCGAGTCCTGCTCGTCCGCCTGGTCCTCGGCCTGTGCCGGGTTCTGCCAGCCCAGCAGGCCGATCGACGCCAGGCCCAGATAGAAACGGGCCTTGTTCAGCGGGCGTCGCGTCGATGCGGAAGCGCGCAGATCGCGGCGGAGATAGGCGGGCAAATATCCTTGGGTGTTCACGGACGTATCTTTCTTTGAGATTCATGGCGCGCGCAGCCGGAAGCGGCCGGCGCACGAGGGCACAGGTCGCCGCCATGAGAGGCGATGGAAGAACGGGGCCGGCTCGACGTTAGCGGTGGATCACCGCGTCTTCGGCTCGCTGATCGCGATCAGGGTCCGCGCTGGTTGCGGCGGGGCCGGCCTATGGGACGTGTTTCGGCGCGCGGATCAGGCGCGCATCGGACACTTGGCCTTGGCCGGCATCATGGCGGGCGGGAGCGCGACATCGAATGGGAACGGTGCGGACTCCGCGCTCTGTATCTGCGCCCGCCCCCCCTGTTTTATGCTCATCGATCTTTCCTGCGATGTTGAGAATTCAACCCACATCCATTTCTCTATCGTTTAGATAGAAATAAATCCAGGAAAAATTATATTCCTTTCCCGAAAGCTCCGCTTGGGCCGAACGCCTATGGGAGAGCGCGCCGGCTCAGGCCGGCTGGAGCCGATCGATAACCGGCAGCTTCACCGCCAGGTCGACCGGCAGCAACGCGACAACCTGTCGCCGCACCGTTGTCCAGAAGGCCGACAACAGCAGCAGCGCAGATCCGATGATCAGGGCGGTCAACCCGAACGACAGGTCGATCGCGCCGCTTTGCTTGATCAGGCTGGACAGCGCGAACAGGACATAGGCAAGCGCCGACACCATCAGGGCGCGCCGGTCGATTGCGAGCGCGACCAGTCCCAGAACGACATATATCAGGATCACCACCGCCGCCTGTGCCGCGGCTGCGCCGCCATGGAGCATGCCGAGCCCGGCGAAGATCGGGTGCACGATCATCGGCGCCGCCAGCAGATGGAGCCAGAAGGCGACGTCGGCGCGGCGGGTGGTGCGGGTCCGGTCGCTCATGTCCCACCACATCGCAAATGCGAACACGCCGAACCCGGCGAGCAGGAGCAGCTTGAGCAGATGATCCGCCAGGATCGGAGCGGCGGCGACGGCGAGCGCGAGCAGCAGGGCGGCAA
The DNA here is from genome assembly GCF_001015195.1 of Sphingomonas sp. Y57. Classification (GTDB taxonomy): domain Bacteria; phylum Pseudomonadota; class Alphaproteobacteria; order Sphingomonadales; family Sphingomonadaceae; genus Rhizorhabdus. The sequence continues at coordinate 170,329 of NZ_LDES01000046.1, forward strand.
GCGTCGCCGCTCCGGCCGCGACCGTGATCGGCACGTGGAAACGGCGCCAGTGCAGCCACACGCCGCCCGCCGACAGCGCGGCACTCGCCGCCAGGGCGAGGGCGAGAAGCCGTTCGTCCCCCGGTCCGGTCTCCGTCACGCCGAGCGCCGACAACAGCAGCATCGAGAGGCCGGCGAACAGTCCGCCGGCAAAGGTCAGCAGCAGGATGATACTGGGCAGGGCCATGCGCCGCTCGCGCGTGAAATATTCGGCGAGGCCCCACGCCGCACCGGCAACGGCGAAGCCGATGAAGGGCGACGGGCCGTGGTCGGGAGCCAGCAGCCGGACCATGTTGCCGATCCAGCCCATCGCCACCAGCATCAGCACGGTCGCGATAGAAACGAAGATGTCGTTGAAACCCGTCAGGAGACGGAAGCTCTCCTCGTCAACGGCCGGCACCGCTCGCAAACCGGCGACATGGGCGCGCAGGGCGGTGGCCGCGTCGGGGCTGAGCGCCCCGGCCTGCACCGCCGAATCGATATCGCTCTCGCTGTACATAGGCCTCTCTCCCGATGCCGTGCCGGGAGATTAGCAAAACTGTATTATAAGAGCAATACAGTCGTGCGAACAGCGCCTGTCCGTCAGGCGATGCCTTCGCTGTCGAGGGCGTAGCCCGCCGAACGGACGGTGCGGATCAGGTCGGGCGAATCGGCAAGGTTGATCGCCTTGCGAAGGCGCCGGATATGGACGTCGACGGTGCGCGGCTCGATGTCGCTGTCGCGCCCCCAGACCGAATCGAGAAGCCGCTCACGCGAGAACACCCGACCGGGATGCTCGAGGAAATGCTTCAACAGGCGGAACTCCGTCGGGCCCAGGCTGATGGGCGCGCCGCCGCGGCGGACACGGTGGCTGGCGGTGTCCATCTCGATGTCGGCGTAGGTCAACCGTTCGCCGGCCAGCGCCGGGCGGACGCGGCGCAGCACCGCGCCGACGCGGGCGACGAGTTCTCGCGGACTGAACGGCTTGGTGACATAGTCGTCGGCGCCGGTTTCAAGGCCCCGGACGCGATCCTCCTCCTCGCCGCGCGCGGTGAGCATGATGATCGGCACATTGGCTATGTCGGGCAGGCGGCGCAGCCGACGGCATACCTCTATTCCGGAGACGCCTTCGATCATCCAGTCGAGCAGCACGAGATCGGGGGGAGTTTCGCGCGCCAGCAGGATCGCTTCCTCACCGTCGGCGGTGCGCTCGACTTCGAAATCCTCGCGCTCGAGGTGCCAGCTGACCAGTTCGGCGAGCGCCGCGTCGTCCTCGACAAGCAGTACCCGGGCACGTGCCATCAAATATCTCCGCTGAGCGGGTCTTCGCCCTTCGCGCGTTCCGCCATCTGATGGCCGGTGGCCGCGAAATAGACCATTTCCGCCACATTGGTCGCATGGTCGCCGATCCGCTCGATATTCTTGGCGATGAACAGCAGGTGCGTCGACGCCGTGATATTGTGCGGATTTTCCATCATGTAGGTGAGCAGGGTGCGGAACAGGCTGTTGTAGAAATCATCCACCGCCTTGTCGCGCGCCGCCACGGCTATCGCCGCCTCCGCATCGCGCAGCACGAAGGCGTCGAGCACGTTGCGGACCATCTCGGCCGCGATCTTGCCCATCGCCGGCAGCACCGCCATCGCCTCCATGCCGCGCGCTTCCTGTAGCAGCGCGATTCGCTTGGCGATGTTCTTGGCATAGTCACCCATGCGCTCGACCACGCCGGCGATCTTGAGCGCGGCGAGAACTTCACGCAGGTCGTCGGCCATCGGCGCCCGCAATGCGATCAGCCGGACGACCTGGCGCTCGACCTCGGCCTCCAGCTCGTCGATCTTGCGGTCGCCCTCGACGATATGGACGGCGGATTCGAGATCACGATTGACCAGCGCCTCGAGCGCGCCGGTGATGGCGGCCTCTGCCCGGCCGCCCATCTCGGAGATCAGCGCCCGGAGCTGGCCGAGATCCTCGTCGAATGCCTTGACGGTATGTCCCGATGCCATCGCTTCACTTCCTTTCGGCTCCGGAAGCCGGCGCCGCCTTGGCGCGGCCTATGTGAGCTAGTTGTTGCACTATGATGACAACGCATCGGGCAACAAGGCGGGAAATGTGACAGTCACGGTAGTGCCTTTTCCGATCCGCGAGGCGATGTCGAGCACCGCACGGTGCCGTTCGGCGATGTGCTTGACGATCGCCAGGCCGAGGCCGGTGCCGCCGATCGAGCGGCTGCGTCCCGCATCGACGCGGTAGAAGCGTTCCGTGAGACGCGGCAGATGTTCAGCCGCCACGCCCTCTCCTTCGTCGGCTACCCTGAGCCGCACCTTGCCGTCCATCGAATCCAGCAGCACCCGGATGGGCGTTCCTGCCCTGCCATATTTGATCGAGTTGCCGATGAGGTTGTGGAGCAGCTGGGCGATCTGGACGCGGTCGGCACGAACCTCGGGAACGCGGGCGATGCTCAATTGTATCCGGTCGCCGTCGTCGCGCATACCGGACCGGATCACGCCCACCACCTCCTCGACCACGGGGCCAAGCGCGAGCGGGGTCTGCGGCGTCGAGAAGCGGTCGGCTTCGATACGCGAGAGCGAGATCAGGTCGTCGACAAGCTGCTGCATGCGCTTCGCCTCGCCCATCATGATGCCCAGGAAACGCTCCCTGATCGCTGGATCCTCGGCCCCGCCGCCTTCGCCCAGCGTCTCGATGAAGCCGATGATCGTCGCGAGCGGGGTCCGCAGCTCATGGCTGGCGTTGGCGACGAAATCGACGCGCATCCGCTCGGCGATCCAGCTTTCGGTACGGTCGCGGAGCGTGACCAGCTTGGCTCCTCCGGCAATGGCCCGCACGCTCATCGCCCAGCGCCGGTCGGCGTCGCCGATGCCGGCGATCTCGATCGGGGAATCGACGTCGCGATCGGAGGTGATGAGGTCGGCGGCGGCCGGGTGGCGCAGCGCCAGCCGAAAATCGCCTTCGACCCTTGCCGGCCCGAAAAGCCGACGGGCGGCATCGTTGGCGGTCACGATCCGCTGCCGCTCGATGATCAGCAGCGCGTCGTCGACGGCGTCGATCACTTCCTGGGTCCGATCGGGCAGGTCCGGCACCGGAGCGGGGACCAGCCTCGGCGCCTCATGCGGCGCCGCGGCGGGCATCCACGCGAAGAAGGCCGCGATCACGCCGACGACCAGAGCCGCTGCCATCGGCGTGGACAGCAACCACGCCGCAATCGCAACGGCCGCGAAGGCCGAGACCGCGCGAATGCCCCTGCCGCGCTGCTTCACGGCGCCGTCCTCGCCGACATCCGGCAGCGGTTCATGCTTCATCCGTCCCCATTATAACCGAATTGTGAAATCTATCGGACATAAAAGCCAGCCCGACATTCCACCTCGCCTCGATCGGCGATTGGCGGTAAGACGATCGGACGAGTGGGGAATGAGTTATGCGTAACGAGGACGACAAGCCCGAAGCGGAGCGGCCCGACACCGCCGCTCCCGAGCAAGCGGAGACGCTGCAGACCCGCCGCGCGATGCTGCGGATCGGCACGCTCGGTACGGCCGCCGTGGTAACGGTGCGGCCCGGCATCGCCCACGCCGCCGTCTCGGCGCTGACCTGCCAGATCCCGGTGCCGCAATCCACTCAGCCGAACAAGTGGATCAAGAATAACGGCGATGTGGTGAATCCCAACACCGGCAACAGCTACCAGCCCCCGTCGTCGCCGCTGAAGGGCGAGGACGTGAAGAACTCGCTGAAATATGGCACCAACTATCCAGGCTACACGTCGCAGCAGACCAGCGCCTATAATAATTACATCAAGAAGCTGACCATGGGGAAGCAGGGCTATACCTGTTATGCCTCGCTGCAGAGTCCGGGCCGCCAGTAAGGTGGCCGGCAAGGCTGACCGGTGACGACGCCGACCTATCGAACCGACTTTCCCAACAACTGCCGGACGCACCCGATCGACGGGATGACCCTTGTCTTCCACCGGTCGTCCGGCGCGACCCATTTCCTCGACAGCCCTCTCCCCGAGATGCTGGCGCTGCTATCCGACGAACCGATGGATGCGGCGCGGTTGACGACAGCGCTCTGCGCGACGCTCGGCCTGGCCGAGGATGCGGAGGCAGGCGCCGTCGTCGAGGCGCGGCTCGCCGATCTCGCCGGTATCGGCCTGGTCCAGGCCGACTGATGCACGGCTTCGACGTGAGAGTAGGTCCGATATCCTATCGGATCGGGTCGCCCTGGGCCGCGCCGATCGCGGCATTGCGCCGCCTTTATGCCGGCTATCCGGGACCCGCCGGGGGCATCGCCACGGTGACCGCGCGGATTGCCCCGCCCCGCCCCTGGCGCCGCTGGATACGCCCGCAGGTCGCGATAGAAGGCGATCGCAGCCTGCCCGACACCGTTCCGATGGCATACGGCCACGCCTTGCTGGCGCTCGAGATGGCGATGAACATGCAGGTCGCCCTCGGCGAATATCGCCATCTGCTGATCCACGCCTCCGCCGTCGAGCGCGGCGGAAAGGCGCTGATCTTGCCGGGCGACTCCGGCTCGGGCAAATCGACCCTCGCTGCGTTGCTGGCCGAACGAGGCTGGCGGTTGCTGGCCGACGAGTTCGTGATGATCAACCTTGCCGACGGTCGGGTGATGCCCTTTCCGCGCGCGATCAGCCTGAAGAACAGCGCGATCGCCGAGGTCGAGGCGCGGATAGCCGATCCCTCGCGCTTCGGACCGCGTCTGCGTGCGACGCCGAAGGGCGAATTGCGCCACCTGCGCCCGAATGCGGAAGCGATCGCGCGGATGGACGAGCCTGCCGAACCGGCGCTGATCCTGTTTCCCTCCTACGGTTTCGAGCCGGCGAGCGACGGCGTAAGCCGATCCGAGCTGTTCATGCGGCTGACCGAGGGGTCGACCAACTATATCGCGCTCGGCGAGCCGGCCTTCGATCATGTCCTGCGGATCGCCGAGACGATCCCGGCGGCCCGCTTCGCCTATCCCGACACCGACAGCGGCATCGCGATCGTCGAGCAATTCTGTGCCGAGGCCGGTCTGTGAGGACCCGGCCATGAAGGACGCACGCGCCCTGGCGGCGGCGCTCGCCAATCCCGCTGCGACGGCCACCCTCGGCGCGGACGAGTGGACGAGCCTGCTCTCGATCGCCCGCGCCGAGCGGCTCGACGGCAGCCTCGCCCACCGCCTCGCCGACTCACCGCTGCCCGCTCCGGTCGCGCGCGCGTTGGAGGATGCCCGTGCCCAGGCCGCGTTCGGCTGGACCGAAGCGCTGTGGGAGGTCGAGATGGCGCGCCGCACGCTCGCCCCGCTCGGTATCGTCCCGATCCTCCTCAAGGGCAGCGCGTTCGCCGTTGCCGGCCTGCCCGCCGCGGTCGGCCGCGTGATCGGCGACCTCGATATATTGCTGCCGCGCGAGCGGCTCGACGAAGCCGAGGCGGCGTTGCTGGCCGCCGGCTTCGAATGGGCGAAGGACGACGATTACAGCCAGGCCTATTATCGCCGCTGGATGCACGAGTTGCCGCCGTTGGTGCATCGCGAGCGCGGCAGCATGATCGATGTCCACCACAGCATCCTGCCGCTGACCGCCCGGCGCAGACCCGACGCCGCCGCGCTGATCGAAGACAGCGTCGAGATCGCGCCGGGGCTCCGCATCCTCTGCCCCGCCGACATGATCGTCCATGCCGCCACCCATCTGTTCGCCGATGGCGACCTGGCCGGCGGCCTGCGCAACCTGTGGGACATTGACCGCCTGCTGCGCCCCTTCGCGGAGGTGCCCGGCTTTTGGACCGCGCTCGATGCGCGCGCCCGCCGCCACCAGATGGTCGAGCCGGTGGCGCTCGCGCTGCGCCTCTCGCGCCGATTGTTCGCGACGCCCATCGATTCCCGGCTCGCCGGCCGCGACCGGCTGCGAGACGCAGCGTTCGTCCGGCGGCTGCTGGCGCGCGACGGCTGGGGCCGCGCGACGCGCCCCTGCACCCGGCTCGGCTTCTACATCCGCTCGCACTGGATGCGGATGCCGCCATTGATGCTGGCGCGCCACCTGTGGATCAAGGCGCGTGCGAAATGAGCGGGCCGCTGACAATCCGCGAGCTCCCCTGGACCGATCCCGCCGACTGGTTCGTCCGACTGGCCGAGCGGCCGGGCATCGCCTTTCTCGACAGCGCCGCCGCGGGCGATCCGCGGTCGGCCGCCTCCTATGTCGCGATCGACCCGGCCGACGAGGTCGTGCTCGCCGACGGATCGATGGACGACGCGATCGCGGCGCTGCGCCGGCTGCACCGGCCCGACGACGCGCAGGGGCCGCTGCCCTTCACGGGCGGGCTGATCGGCCTGCTGTCCTACGACCTCGGCCCGAGTGCGCTGGGTGTAGCCAGCCGGCACCCGCATGACCCGGAACTGCCGGCGCTGGTCGTGCGCCGCTACGATCTGGTGCTCGGTTTCGATCATCGCGTGCGCCGCTGCTGGGCCTTCGCCCGCCCCCGCGCGGGGGCGGGCGCCGACGAGCGGATCGACCGCCTGCTCGCCGCCGCCTTGCCCGCCGCAGAGACCGAAGTGCTCCCGCTGCGCTGGATCGAGGAAACCGGCGCCGAATGCCACGCCGCAATGCTCGCCACGACGCTTGCCTATATCGCGGCGGGCGACATCTATCAGGCGAACATCAGCACCCGCTTCACCGCGGACCGTCCGCCCGGTCTCTCGCTCGCCGGCACCTATCGCGCGTTGCGCCGCCGCACTCCGGCTCCCTTTGCCGCCTATCTCGACCTTGGCGGGGGCTCCGCGCTGCTGAGCGCGTCGCCCGAACGCTTCGTCCGGTGCGACGCGGCCGGCGTGATCGAGACCCGGCCGATCAAGGGCACCGCCCCCCGCGCCGCTGATCCCGACGAGGACCGGCGGAACGGCGAACGGCTCGCCCGTTCGGCCAAGGACCGGGCCGAGAATCTGATGATCTGCGACCTGCTGCGCAACGATCTGTCGATCGTCGCCGAGGAGGGCAGCGTCACCGTGTCGCAACTCGCCCGGCTCGAGGGCTTCGCCTCGGTCTGGCACCTGGTGTCGGCAATCCACGGCCGGCTGCGACCGGGGCATGACGCGATCGACCTGATCGCCGCGACATTTCCCGGAGGATCGATCACAGGCGCGCCGAAGCGCCGCGCGGTGGAGATCATCGACGCGGTCGAGGCTTCGGGGCGCGGTCCCTTTTTCGGGATCGTGTTCGCGCTGGGGACCGACGGTGCGATGGACAGCTCGATCATCATCCGCTCGATCGCAGCCACCCCGACGCGGCTGGTTGCGCGCGCGGGTGGAGGCATCGTCGCCGACAGCATTCCGGACGCTGAATATGCGGAGCTTCGCGCCAAGATCGACCCAGTGATCGATCCGCCATGGCCCTCGCCGACCGTCGTTGACGAAGCCTCTTGACACGATATTGCAGGCGTATTGAAACAGCCGTACCGAACTGTTACATGGTAGTCGTAGATAAGGATGGACTGCCGGTGGCTGCATCGAAGAAAGCCGATTGTTGTGGCGGCGACATGACGGGTCTGAAAAAGACTGCGGCGACTCGCGTGTTCGAGGCGGCCCGCGATCTTTTCTACCACCGCGGCATCCGCGCCGTCGGCGTCGACGAGATCGTCTGCAAGGCGGGTGTGACCAAGCCGAGCCTCTATCGCGCCTTCGCCTCCAAGGACGATCTGATAGCAGCCTGCCTGGAAGAAAGCGGCCGTGAAAGCCGTGCCGCGCTCGAATTGGTGCTGGAGGAAGGCGGGGAGCATCCGCGCGACAAGCTCCGCGCGATGGTGCGCTATTTCGCCCGCAAGGTTGCCGCGCCCGATTTCCGTGGCTGCCCGATGAGCAACACCGCGGTCGAGATTCCCGAACCTGGCCACCCGGGCCGCACCGTCCTCGAGAATTGCAAGGCCGACATGCGCGCCATGATCGCGAGCGTGACCCGGCAGCTGGGTATCGAGGACCCCGAGGAGCTCGCCGACGGGCTGATGCTGATCATCGAAGGTGGAATGGCGACCCATCACATCTTCGGGAGCCAGGGCCCCTGTGCAACGATGGTCGCGGCAAGCGACGCACTGATCGACGCTTATCTCGCCAAGCGTCCCGCCTGATCCGGCTTCGCCGGAGGAAGTTCGACAGGCAACCCTCCTTTTCCTTTCATTTCGCTGACGGTCCCGTTCCCGGCGCATTCAGTCGCGCTGTGCGAATCAGGAACCTGTGCTGGCGCCGATCATTGACGCCGCCACGACCGATATTCGGAAGTGAGAGTGAGAAGGAGAAATCCGATGCGTACACCGATCATCCTGGCGCTGATGGCTGCAGTTGCCGTCCCGTCGATCGCCCAGGCCCAGTCGCTTCGCGAGGCTCGTGAGAGCCAGCGCGACGTGCGCGAAGAGCGGCGCGACCTGCGTGACGCCCAGCGCTACGGCGACCGCCACGACGTACGCGAGGCCCGCAAGGATCTGCGCCACGCCCAGCGTGAGGCCCGCGAGGACTGGCGCGACTATCGCAAGTCGCACCGCGACGTCTATCGCCGCCCCGCCTATGTCGGCCCGCGCGGTTATGTCTATCGACCGGTTGCCGCAGGCCACCGCTTCGCGCCGGCCTATTACCACTCCCGCTATGTGATCAATGATCCGTGGCGCTATCGCCTGCCCGCCACTACCGGCGTGAACCGCTGGGTGCGCTATGGTAACGACGTGGTTCTGGTGAACGTGCGTACCGGTCGCGTCGTCGAGGTTCATCGTTCCTTCTTCTGGTAAGGAGCGACAGCTGTCGGCCCCGGCATCCCGGCGATGCCGGGGCCGCTTGCATGAAGTGTGTTAGGGGAATAGCACGGAGGCATAACCCATCAGGATGCCCCTCCCATGACCCTTCGCCCCATGCTGCTCGCCGCGACATTCCTTGCAATTATGTCCCCTCTGCACGGCCCGTCCGTCCAGGCCGCGGAACCTGCTGCAACGCCGGCCGCCTCGTCCGAGGACACCGCGCTGATCAAGCTGTTCCACGACAGCGACGAAGCCGCGCTGAAGCGCAATCCCATCGAGGGCGTGTTCCGCGGCGACATGCGCTATGCTGGCCGGCTCGGTGACTATTTCAGCGACGATTATTATGCCGGCGAAAGAGGCGCTGCGGAGGCGGATCTTGCCGCGCTTCGCAAGATCGACAGGGCGAAACTGACCGCCACCAACCAGATCGCCTATGACGTGTTCCAATGGCGGACAGAGATTGCCCTGAAGGGATTCGCCCCCGACCTGATGGACGTCACCAAGGTCCAGCCTGTCGATCACTTCTCCGGCTTCCACACCTTCTATCCGGCCTTTGCCTCGGGCGGCGGTGCCGCGCCGTTCCGCACGGTCCAGGACTATGAGAACAACCTGCAACGCCACCGCGACTATGTGGTGATGATCGATCGCTGGATCGAACGTTTCCGCCAGGGAATGAAGGCCGGTGTCGTCGAGCCCAAATTGGTCGTCAACAACATGATCGACCAGCTCGACCTGCAGATCGCGCAGGGAGTCGAGGGCTCGACCTTCTACGGTCCGGTCAAGGAGTTCCCCGCCGACATACCGGCCGCCGACCAGGCCCGCCTGCGCGCCGCGACCGTCGCCGCCATCCGCGACGGCATCCTCCCCGCCTATCAGCGCTTCCGCACCTTCCTGAAGACCGAATATCTGCCGGTCGCGCGCGACAGCGTCGGCCTGGTGGGCCTGAAGGGTGGCGACAAGCTCTACACCCATCTGATCGAGGTCAACACCACCCTGCCGCTCAAGGCCGAGGACGTCCACGAACTGGGCCTGAAGGAGGTGGCGCGGATCACCGCCGAGATGGAGAAGATCAAGGCGCAGGTCGGCTTCAAGGGCAGCCTGGCCGAGTTCTTCGTCTATCTGCGCGACGATCCCAAATTCCAGCCGCCCAGCGCCGAATGGCTGCGCGAGGAATATTTCCGGATCGGCAAGCGCGTCGACCAGCGCATTCCGGAGCAATTCTCGCTGGTCCCCAGGAGCCCGCTCGAGATCAAGGCGGTCGAACCCTATCGCGAGAAGACCGAAGCGGGCGGCAGCTATCAGCAGGGCACCCCGGACGGGTCGCGCCCGGGCGTGTTCTATTACAACACCTATGACCTGAAATCGCGGACCACGCCGGGCATGGAGACGCTCTACCTGCACGAGGCGGTGCCGGGCCATCACTTCCAGATCAGCCTGGCACAGGAGAACAGGGAGCTGCCCGCCTTCATGCGCTTTGGCGGCAACACCGCCTTTGTCGAAGGATGGGCGCTCTATGCCGAGACGCTGTGGAAGGATCTGGGCATGGAAACCGATCCCTACCAGCGCTTCGGCGGCCTGTCGGACGAGATGCTGCGCGCGATGCGGCTGGTGGTCGACACCGGCATCCACGCCAAGGGCTGGAGCCGCGATCAGGCGCTGAATTACATGCTGACCCATTCGAATATCGGCAAGGCCGACGCCACCGCCGAGGTCGAGCGCTATATCGCCATCCCGGGCCAGGCGCTCGCCTACAAGATCGGCGCGCTGACCATCCTCAAGCTCAAGGCAAAGGCGCAGAAGGAGCTGGGCGCGAAATTCGACCCGCGGGCCTTCCACGCCCAGGTGCTCGATACCGGCGCGCTGCCGATGTCGGTGCTCGAGGCGAAGATCGACGCCTGGATCAAGGCGTCGAAATAGGCGTTCCGCCAATCGTCCCAGCGCGTCATCCCGGCGAAAGCCGGGATCTTCCTTCCTTGGGTGTCGTTCCAACAGCCTCGAAAAGGCAGGGAGATTCCGGCTTTCGCCGGAATGACGGAGAGAAAGGGAACGAAGCCGCCCCGCGTGGCCGCGCCGCATGATACGCAACGGCGCGGCCGACATGCGCGTCGCCGCCATGCCAGTCCGAAAGGGGATGGACCGGCAGCGTAACGCCGATCGCGGACAAGGGTTTCCCGCCCGCCGAAATTATAGGCTCAAGCCAGAGCCTCGGCGATCAGGCGGCGGCTGTTGGCGATACCGTAGAGCGCGATGAAGCTGCCCATGCGCGGGCCCTGCTCGGCGCCGAGCAAGGTCTCGTAGAGGGCCTTGAACCAGTCGCGCAGCGAGGCGAAACCAAATGCCTCTTCCTTACCGATCGCATAGACCTCGTTCTGGATGTCCTCGGCCGAGGCGTCGGCCGGCATCGCCGCCAGCTTCGCGTCGAGCGCGCGCAGCGCCGCCGCCTCGCTCTCGGTCGGCTTGCGGCGCTTGAGCGTCGGCGCGACGAAGTCGCGGTGATAGGCCAGCGCATGGCCGATCAGCCGGTCGAGCTCGGGATATTTCTCGGCCGAAGCGTCCGGCACATAATTGGCCAGATAGCCCCACACCTGCTCCTTCGACGCATCCCCCATCACCCCGACGAGGTTGAGCAGAAGGCCGAAGGTGACCGGCAACACGCTGTCGGGCACCGCGTCACCCGTCGCGCCATGGATATGGTGGACGGGATTGCCCAGCTTCTGTTCGATCGGCTGGCCGGCATAATTGCCGCGGAACTGCCAATATTCGTCGACCGCCCTGGGGATCACGCCCATGTGGAGCTGCTTCGCCTTCTTGGGCTCGCGATAGGCGTAGAAGGCCAGGCTCTCCTCAGGCCCATAGGTCAGCCATTGCTCGAGGCTGAGGCCATTGCCCTTCGACTTGGAGATCTTCTCGCCCTTCTCGTCGAGGAACATCTCGTAGTTGAAGCCCTCGGGCGGGCGGGCGCCCAGCTCGCGCGCGATTTTCGACGACTGGATGACCGAGTCGATCAGGTCCTTGCCGGACATCTCGTAATCGACGCCCAGCGCGACCCAGCGCATCGCCCAGTCGACCTTCCACTGGAGCTTCGCCTTGCCGCCGAGAATGGACTGGACGATCGTTTCTCCCTCGTCCTCGAAGCGGATCAGGCCCTGGTCGGCGTCGACCACCTCGACCGGAACCTGCAGGACGATGCCGCTCTTCGGGCTGATCGGCAGCACCGGCGAATAGGTCGCCTGCCGCTCCTTGCGCAGCGTCGGCAGCATGATCCCCATGATGCCGTCATAATGGCGCAGGATATCCTTCAACGCCTCGTCGAACTGGCCGCCCTCATAGGCTTCGGTCGACGAACGGAAGTCGTAGTCGAAGCCGAAGCGGTCGAGGAATTCGCGCAGCATGGCGTTGTTATGATGCGCAAAGCTCTCATATTTCCCGAACGGATCGGGGATCTTCGTCAGCGGCTTGCCGAGATGCTCGCGCAGCATCTCCTGGTTCGGCACGTTGTCCGGCACCTTGCGCAGTCCGTCCATGTCATCGCTGAACGCGATCAGGCGGGTCGGGATGTCCGACATCTCCTCATAGGCGCGGCGCACCATCGTCGTGCGCAGCACCTCATTGAAGGTGCCGATGTGCGGCAGTCCCGACGGACCATAGCCGGTCTCGAACAGCACATTCCCCTTGGCGGGCGCTCCCTTCTCGTAGCGCTTGAGCAGCTTGCGCGCCTCCTCATAGGGCCAGGCCTTGGAGACGAGCGCGGCTTCGCGCAGGGCGGCGGGAGGAATGCTGTCGGTCATATCGCGCCCCTGTAGCGACAGACCGCCCGAAAAAAAACCGTCATGCCCATCGCCTCCCAATATCCTCCCCCTCCCCATGCTGCGCATAGGGGGGATTTGCGGTCGGCTTTCCTGTTCCCCCATCGTTCCCGAGCCCCTACATGGGAAGGACAATGCCGCCGCTCCCCCTCCCCTATCCCGCGCTCTACGCCACCCATGGCGGAATCTGGATCGCCGGGCAGGACGGCGAGGTGCGCGGGATCGGGCGAGGCGAGGCTGCGGCGCGGGCGGCGGAGACGCCGATGATCGTGCTCAACGCCGCGGTGACCGCCGCCCGTCTGGGCATCGCCGACTTCTCCGGCCTCGACCTGCTCGAGCTGTTCGCCTTCGTCCATCCGGCGCGCTTCGCGGTGCCGACGCCGGCGGGGCTCGCCCGCGCGCTGGGGCTGGCCCCGCCGATCGACGACGCCCGCGCGCCCGCCTTCCTGATCGAGGCCACGCAGGCGCTGCTCGCGCGGATGGCGGAGCCCGAGGGCTGGGCCGAGGCCTATGGCGCCTGGAACAGCGCCCAGTCGCTCGCCCGGCTGCGCTGGCCCTGGGCGGCGGCGATCGGCCGGGTTCTGACCGCGCCGGCCCGGCCCGAACGCGGCCTGTTCGCGCGCCTGCCCGAATGGGACGAGGCAGGCGGCCGCCCGCAGCCGCGCAACGTCCAGCTCGGCGAGGCGGAGACGCTCGACAGGCTCGCGCGGCTCGTCGGCGAAGGCGCCGAGGCGCGCGACGGGCAGAAGTTCTACGCCGCCACCAACGCCCGCGCCTTCGATCCGCGCTTCGGCGAGGGGCGGCCGAACATCGTCCTTGCCGAGGCGGGGACCGGGATCGGCAAGACGCTCGGCTATCTTGCTCCCGCCTCGCTCTGGGCCGAGCAGGCCGACGGGCCGGTGTGGATATCGACCTACACCAAGGCGCTCCAGCGCCAGCTCGACAAGGAGACCCGCCGGATCTTCCCCGACGCGGCGGTGCGGCGCGAGAAGGTGGTCGTCCGCAAGGGGCGGGAGAATTATCTCTGCCTGCTCAACCTGGAGGACGCGATCCAGGGCGGCTTCCAGAACCGCGCGGCGATCCTCGCCCAGCTCGTCGCGCGCTGGGCAATGTATTCGCGCGACGGCGACATGGTCGGCGGCGACCTGCCGGGGTGGCTGCCGACGCTGTTCCGCCGGGCCGGCTCGACCGCGCTGACCGACCGGCGCGGGGAATGTGTCTATGCGGGCTGCCCGCATTACCGGAAATGCTTCATCGAGCGCGCCGCGCGCGCCTCGGAAGGCGCCGACATCGTCATCGCCAACCATGCGCTGGTGATGATCCTCGCGCAGCGCCGTGCCGACGAGGGCCACCCGCTCGGCCGGATCGTCTTCGATGAGGGGCATCACCTGTTCGACGCTGCCGATTCGACCTTCGCCGCCGCGCTGACCGGGCAGGAGGCGATCGAGTTGCGGCGCTGGATCATCGGCCCCGAGGCCAAGTCGCGGGGCCGACGCCGCGGCTTGTCCGCGCGCCTGTCCGACGTCGCCAGCTATGACGAGGAAGGCGCGCTCGCGATCGAGGCGGCCTCGGCGGCGGCGACGCTGCTGCCGGCCGACGGCTGGCTCGGGAGGCTGGCTGAGAACCTGCCGCTCGGCCCGGTCGAGCGGCTGCTCGCGGCGGCGCGCGCGACGGTCTATGCCCGGGCGAATGCCCAGGACGCCGGCTATGGACTGGAAACCGACGTCGGCGAACCCGATCCGGCACTGATCGACGCCGCCCAGCCCGCGATCGAGGCGCTGGAGAGCCTGATGCGGCCGATGGCGCGGCTGCGGCAGCGGCTGGCGGCGGTGATGGACGACGCGCCCGACTGGCTCGATGGCCAGGCGCGGGCGCGGATCGAGGGCGCGATCGCCGGGCTCACCCAGCGCGGCCAGCTCGTCGCCGCCTGGATCGCGATGCTCGCCCGGCTCGGCGGTCCGCTCGATCCCGATTTCGTCGACTGGCTCGCCGTCGACCGGATCGAGGGGCGCGAGATCGACATCGGCCTCCACCGCCACTGGCTCGATCCCTCGCGCCCGCTGGCGGAAACGGTTCTCAAGCCGGCGCATGGCGTGCTCGTCACCTCGGCGACGCTGCGCGACGGGGAGGACTGGGCGATCGCCGAGGCACGCGCCGGCACCGTCCATCTCGACCACGCCCCGCGCCATATCGCGGTGCCGAGCCCGTTCGACTATGCCGCCCATGCCGAGGTGCTGGTTGTCACCGACCTCAAGCGCGGCGACGTGGCGCAGCTCGGCCAGGCCTATCACCGGCTGATCGCCGCGGCGGGCGGCGGGACGCTCGGCCTGTTCACCGCCATCTCGCGCCTGCGCGCCGTCCATGCCCGCATCGCCGACCGGCTCGCCCGCGACGGGCTGCCGCTCTACGCCCAGCATGTCGACCCGATCGACACCGGAACGCTGGTCGACATCTTCCGCGACGATCCCCACGCCTCGCTGCTAGGCACCGACGCGCTGCGCGACGGAGTCGACGTGCCCGGCGATTCGCTGCGGCTGGTGGTGATGGAGGGGATACCCTGGCCACGCCCCACCGTACTCCACGCCGCGCGCAAGGCCGCGGGCGGCGGCAGTGTGCATGATGACCGCATCGTCCGCGCACGGATGCGGCAGGCATTCGGCCGGCTGATCCGCAGCGCCAGCGACCGGGGCCATTTCGTCCTGCTCGGCGCGGCGACTCCGTCGCGGTTGCTCGATGCCTTTCCGGGCGGGGTGCCAGTGCTGCGCGTCACCCTGGACGAGGCGGTGGCGCGGATCGCGGCGGCCGCCGGCACCCGACAGGCGACCAATGCCGGGGTGTCAGACGATATCCTGCCGGGCCTGACCGAATCCTAGCGCGATCATCCGTCGCCCATATCGCTCACCCGCCCATATCGTGATCGCAGGTCCTGCGGTCTTCCTTCCGTCGCATCTTTCGGGCATCACCGGATCATGCCGAAGGAGAGCGCGGGGATCGTGAAGAAGCTGACGCTGTTGCGCCATGCCAAGTCGGGCTGGGACGATCCGGTCGCGCGGGATTTCGATCGTCCGCTGAACGGACGCGGCAAGCGCGCCGCACACCGGATCGGCCAGTATCTGCGCGATCACGACATGCATTTCGACCATGTCGTCTCCTCGCCCGCCGTCCGCTGCGTGGAGACGATCGAGCATCTCGCCGAAGGCACCGGCGAGACGATCGCTCCCGCCTGGGACAAGCGCGTCTATCTGGCTTCCGCGGTATCGCTGCTCGATGTCATCCAGGAAGCCGACGACCAGCACGAGACCCTGCTGCTGGTCGGCCACAATCCGGGGCTTGAGGATCTGGTGCTGATGCTGGTGCCGGACAGGCCTGACGACGCGGCGCGCGATCAGGTCGAAGAGAAGTTCCCGACCGCGAGCATCGCCGAGATCAGCTTCCCCGTCGAGCATTGGGACGACATCCGCCCCAATGGCGGTCTGCTGTCGAAGTTCATCCGGCCGAGAGACCTCGATCCGGGGCTGGGACCGGACCAGGACTGACACATCTGCCGACCGCGATTCCGACAAGTGTCGGAACGGCCGGGCATTCGGCTCAATCCATGTCCGCCGCGAGCGCCTGGACAAGCGATTCGCGAATCGCCTGCAACTCGGCCCGGGCCGGCGAGGGTATCGCCGACTGGCTCACCACCAGCACCGGCTGCGGCGCTATTGGCGCAGGGGTCGCCGGTTCAGCCGGCTTCTCGACGGGCGGAGCTTTCTGCGCCAGCAGCTTCTGCACGCCGCGAATCGTATAGCCCTGCTCGTTGAGCAGGCTATGGATGCGGCGCACCAGCGCCGCATCGGCGGGGCGATAATAGCGGCGGTTCCCGGCCCGCTGGAGCGGACGAAGCTGCGGAAAACGCGTTTCCCAATAGCGCAGGATATGCTGCTGGATGCCGAGTTCGGCCGAAAGCTCCCCGATGGTACGGAATGCGTCTTCGGCCTTCTCTCCGCCAGAAGTCATTGAAAATACGCCTTAATTACCCGAAACGATCCGATCGCGGAGCATCTGGCTGGCACGGAAGGTCAACACGCGCCGCGGCGCGATCGGCACCTCGACACCGGTCTTGGGATTGCGGCCGACTCGCTGTCCCTTCTCCCGCAGGATGAAACTCCCGAAGCCCGATATCTTCACATTCTCGCCCCGCGCGAGCGCGAGACACATATGCTCCAGCACCTGCTCGACCACCGCCGCGGAGTCCGCACGCGACAGGCCAATCTCACGATGCACTTCCTCCGACAAATCCGCTCGCGTCAAAGTCCCCCGATCCAACGCCATACAGCCCCCCAATCACATTGAGTATCGGTCACCTTACGGCGACCGGAGGGCGAATCAAAGCCGATTCCAAAGGGTTCAGTAGCGAATCGCCGCGGCACCCCAGGTGAAGCCGCCGCCCATCGCTTCGAGCACCAGCAGATCACCCGGTTTGATCCGGCCGTCACGCACCGCGACGTCGAGGGCCAGCGGCACCGACGCGGCCGAAGTATTGGCGTGCTGATCGACGGTGATGATCACCCGCTCGGCAGGAAGCCCGAGCTTGCGTGCCGTAGCGTCAAGGATGCGCCGATTGGCCTGGTGCGGCACGACCCAGTCGATGTCGTCGACGGTCAGCCCTGCGTCCTGCATCACCTCGCGCAGCACCTGGGCCAGGTTGGTGACGGCGTGGCGGAACACCTCCTGCCCCTTCATCCGGAGCTTGCCGACGGTTTGCGTCGTCGATGGCCCACCGTCGACATAGAGGAGCTGGTTGTGGCGGCCATCTGCGTGAAGCCGGGTTGCGAGCACCCCGCGATCGCCGCCGTCCTCGGCCTTCAGCACGACCGCACCAGCCCCGTCGCCGAACAGCACGCAGGTCGTCCGGTCCTCCCAGTCGAGGATGCGGCTGAAGGTTTCCGCGCCGATCACCAGCGCGTGGCTCGCGCTGCCGCCCCGGATCATGCTGTCGGCCACCGACAGCGCATAGAGGAAGCCCGAGCATACCGCCTGCACGTCGAAGGCCACGCAATCGTCGACCCCCAGCGCGGCCTGAACGATCGTGGCCGTGGCAGGAAAGGTCTGGTCGGGCGTCGCCGTCGCCAGGATGATCAGCCCGATGTCGGACGGCGCGATCCCGGCGGCCTCGATCGCGTTGCGCGCCGCCTCGGTTGCGAGGGACGAAGTGGTCTCCCCCTCGCCGGCGACATAGCGGTTGCGGATGCCGGTTCGTTCGACGATCCACTCGTCCGAGGTGTCCACGGTCCGGGCGAGTTCGGCATTGCTTACCTGCCGGCGCGGGAGTGCCGACCCGGTGCCGATCATCACGGCACGCCGCATTGCCTGTCCGCTCACGCTACCCCTTCCGTCTGCACCGCATGACTGCGGAAATCCTCGAGATCGTCGGTGATCCGACGGGTCAGATCCTCACGGGCGATCTTTGCCGCAACCGCGATGGCGTTGGCGATGCCTTTCTCGTCGGCACCGCCATGGCTCTTCACCACCAGGCCGTTGAGGCCAAGGAAGACCGCACCATTGTGGTTGTTCGGATCCAGATGGTGGCGCAACAGCGCGAAGGCCGGGCGCGAAAGGATGAAACCCGCCTTGGAGCGCAGCGAGCTGGAGAAGGCACGGCGCAGCAGGTCGGTGATGAAGCGCGCGGTGCCCTCGATCGACTTGAGCGCGATATTGCCGGAAAAACCGTCGCTGACGATCACATCGGCCTCGCCGCGCCCCAGCCGGTCGGCCTCGATGAAGCCGTCGAAACGCCAGCTGGAGCCAGTCTGCTGCCGGAGCATCGCGGCCGCTTCCTTGAGCTCGCCGGTGCCCTTCAGCTCCTCGGTACCGATGTTGAGCAGGCGGACGCGTGGGGAGTCGATGCCGAGCGCGAGCCGCGAATAGGCGGCACCCATCACCGCGAACTCGACCAGATTGCGCGCATCGCAGTCGGTGTTGGCACCCAGGTCGAGCATCACGAGGTCGTTGTCGCCGAGCGTCGGCATCAGCGCGGCCAGCGCCGGCCGGTCGATGCCGTGCATCGTCCTCAGCGACAGCTTGGCGATCGCCATCAGCGCGCCGGTATTGCCCGCGGACAGCGCCGCTGCCGCATCCCCCGCCTTTACCGCCAGGATAGCGGCGCCCATCGAGCTGCTCTTGGTGCGGCGGATCGCCTGGCTTGGCTTGTCGTCACCGGTGATCACGTCGTCGCAATGGACGATGATCGAATCGGCAAGCTGCGGGAAACGCGCCGTCTCGGCACGAATCAGGGCCTCTTCACCGGTGAAGGTGAAGAGAAGGGACGAATCGCGATCACGCGCCTGCGCGGCACCGGCGATCATCGTCGCCGGCCCGCCATCACCGCCCATCGCATCAATGGCGATTCGCGGTGCCTCGTCCACGCTCATGCCCCCGTTTGGCCTTTTGTCAGGCCTCGACCGAGATGATTTCGCGACCGTTATAGTGGCCGCAGGCGTTGCACAGATTGTGCGGACGCTTCAGCTCGCCGCAGTTCGGGCATTCCTGGAACGCCTCTGCGGTCAGCGCGTGGTGGCTGCGACGCATGTTACGCCGCGAGGGCGAGGTTTTTCTCTTGGGGACGGCCATGTCGGCACCTGTTCCTAGCTAAACAAATAAAGCGACGAACGCCCGGGTCCCCCAGGGGGGCGGGCTCGCCGCGAGCGCGCGACCTATAGCGATTTCGCTCCGCGTTGCAAGTAGCGCCGCGACCTGCCAAGCACGCAGCTCATTGTAAGGAGGGGAAAGATGATCCTGCCCATCACGCTGACGATCGCAGGAGCCGCCGCGATCGTGAATATCTGGCTGGCGATCCGGATCGTCACCATCCGGGTCAAGGGCAAGGTGCTGGTCGGTGACGGTGGCAATGCGCTGCTGTCCGCGCGGATGCGCGCCCAGGCCAACTTCATCGAATATACCCCGCTGGTGCTGATCCTGATGGGACTGATCGAATTCGCGCGCGGCACCAACAACTGGCTGTGGGGCGCCGGCATCGTCTATATCATAGGTCGCGTGCTGCACCCGTTCGGGCTGGACCGGCAGACCGCCAACCCTCTCCGCGCCGTCGGCATCCTGACGACCTGGGGCGTGCTGCTGGGGCTCGCCATCTATGCGCTGACCATCCCCTACGCGACGAAGAACGGTGTCATCACGACGGTGACGAGCGACAGCCTCAGCGCGGGACATTGATCGATTAAGCCTCAGGCGCCGGCGTGCGTATCCGCGCACGCCGGCGCCTGAGCGCTAAACAAACCCGAGGCCTGAACAGACGCCCTAAGCGCCCACTACCCTATCCCCCACGAACGGGTTGGTCGCGCGTTCATGGGCGAAGGTCGACATCGGCCCATGCCCCGGCACGAAGGCGGTCTCGCCGCCCAGCGGCCAGAGCTTCTCCGTGATGGAGGCGATCAGGTCTCCATGGTTGCCGCGCGGGAAATCAGTGCGGCCGATCGATCCCTGGAACAGCACGTCGCCTACCAGCGCCAGATGGGAGGGCGCGTGGTGAAATATGACATGGCCGGGCGTGTGGCCCGGGCAGTGGATGACATCCAGCACGAGCTCGCCCACCGTCACCTGGTCGCCGTCGTCGAGCCAGCGGTCGGGCTCGAAAGGCCGCCCCTCGATTCCATAGCTGCGCCCATCGTCGCCGAGCCGCGCTATCCAGAAGCGATCGTCCGGATGCGGCCCCTCGATCGGCACGCCGAGCTGCTCGGCCAGGATGCCGGTGCCGCCGCAATGGTCGATATGGCCATGGGTGACGAGCAGCTTCTCGATCGTCACGCCATGCTCGGCCGCAGCGGCCTTGAGCCGTTCGAGATCCCCGCCGGCGTCAACAAAGGCTCCCTTCATCGTAGCTGTGCACCAGAGCAGGGTGCAGTTCTGCTGGAAGGCCGTGACGGGGATGATCGCGGCCTTGAGCGGCGGCATGGCAGGGCTGGTCATGCCGCCCGAGATGATCGCTGGCGCGCGGCATTGCAAGGCGCCGCATCGCGCTGGCGACCGTGCGATCGGCAGCTGCCGAAAATTTCCGAGGCGAATCGGTGCCTTGCCGATATGACTGACCGCTGCCGACTCGAAACCAGCGGGTGAACGGCAACGTATCTGGGGCGTGGCATGGTAAACGGGGGCGTGCGGTCGCGATGACGACAGGATCGTTCGATCTGATCGAGACGATGCGGTTCGAAGCGCTCGACGGTTTCATCGAGCTGGAACGCCATCTCTCCCGGATGAAGGCCAGCGCCGACGCGCTCGGTTTTGCCTTCAACCGCCACGACTGCCGCAATGACCTTCAGGCTTCTACCTTTCGCCTGACCAGTGACGCCCGGGTCCGGCTGATGCTGGCCCCGAGCGGCGCGCTGGCGATAGAGGTCCGCGCACTTCCGCAACGGCCGCCCGAGCCGGTCGGGGTCGCGATCGTTCCGCTCCCCGTTGCCGCTGGCGACCCGCGCCTGCTCCACAAGACCACCGACCGCACCTTCCTCGACGACGCCCGCCGACAGGCCGGAACCTTCGAGATAGTCTTCGTGACCCCCGACGGTCTGCTGACCGAAGGCAGCTTCACGAACATCTTCGTGCCCCGCGACGGCCGCCTTGTCACGCCGCGCGCAGGTTCGCTGATGCCCGGTATCCTGCGCCAACGCCTGCTCGACGAGGGCGAGGCTTTCGAGGGCGATCTCCGTCCAGGCGACCTCGAAGGCGGGTTCTTCATCGGCAATTCGCTGCGCGGGCTGATCGCCGCCCGGCCCGTGGCAGCACACGGCTGATACCGCCGCCGCCGCGCGGAACCGTCATCCCGTACGAGATTCCAAGCTCATGGTTGAGGCTTCGGTTCCGCTCCCCTATAGCGCGCCCGTTTCCAAACCGTCGCAATCAGGAAAGCGCCGCGCCATGAGCCTCATTGCCCCTGCCCTCAACCGCATCTCGCCCTCGCCCACGCTCGCCATGTCGAGCCGCGTCCTCGAGCTGAAGGCGAAGGGGGTCAACGTGATCGGCCTGTCGGCGGGCGAGCCCGACTTCGACACGCCCGACTTCGTCAAGGAAGCCGCGATCGAGGCGATCCGCAAGGGCCAGACCAAATACACCAACGTCGACGGCACCGCCGAGCTGAAGGCTGCGATCGCCGCGAAGTTCAAGCGCGACAACGGCCTGACCTACGAAGCGTCGCAGATCAGTGTCAACGTCGGTGGCAAGCACACCCTGTTCAACGCACTGGTCGCGACCGTCTCCGCCGGGGACGAGGTGATCATCCCCGCCCCCTATTGGGTCAGCTATCCCGACATCGTCCAGTTCGCGGGCGGCACCCCGGTCTTCATCAAGGCGGGTGCCGACAAGAACTACAAGGTGACGCCGGAACAGATCGACGCCGCGATCACCCCGCAGACCAAGTGGGTGCTGCTCAACTCGCCGTCCAACCCGTCGGGCGCGGCCTATTCGGCCGACGAGCTCAAGGCGATCGCCGAGGTGCTGCGCCGCCATCCGCATGTCTGGATCATGACCGACGACATGTATGAGCACATCCTCTACGACGGCTTCGAATTCGCCACGATCGCGCAGGTCGCCCCCGACCTGTACGAGCGGACGCTGACGATCAACGGCTGCTCGAAGGCCTATTCGATGACGGGTTGGCGGATCGGCTTCGCCGGCGGCCCCGTCCAGCTCATCAAGGCGATGGCTAAGCTGCAGTCGCAGTCGACGTCCAACCCCTGCTCAATCGCGCAGGCGGCGGCGACTGCGGCCCTCTCGGGGGACCAGAGCTTCCTCAAGGAGCGGGCAGCCGCCTTCCAGAAGCGCCGGGACCTCGTGGTTTCGATGCTCAACCAGGCGAAGGGCATCCATTGCCCGCGGCCCGAGGGTGCCTTCTACGTCTACCCCGACGTGTCGGGACTGATCGGCCTCAAGACCCCGTCGGGCAAGGTCATCGCCAACGATGCCGACCTGATCGACTATTTCCTCGACGACCACCGGGTTGCGGCCGTCCACGGCGCGGCCTTCGGCCTCGAGCCCGCCTTCCGGGTGAGCTACGCCACGTCCGAAGCGATCCTGACCGAAGCCTGCCAGCGCATCCAGGCGGCTTGCGGGGAGCTGAAGTAAACGGGCATCTGATGCCGCGGAGCCGGAGCCCGAAAGGGCTCCGCAAGCGCGAATGCGCGCCCGAGCTTATGCGAGGAAAGCCAAGCCGGGCGGAGGCCCGGCGCCCGGCGCCTGAGAGAGCAAATGTTGATAAATATTTGCCTCTCTCCATATGTGTGACATAATGGACACAGAATGGAAAAAAGGATGCCCTTTTGACGGACAATCCTAACCGGCCGCTGATCGCCGGGATTTCCGCTGGTGTGCTGCTGCTCGTCGCCGCCGGGACGATGGCCACCCGAAGCCCGGCCGTCGCGCCGGCCCCGCGGGTGGATCCCGGCCCGATTATCCGTGTTCCGGCACCCGCCGTCGATCCGGCGGAACAGGGCGCGACCGCGACGGCTGTGCTGGCGGGCGGCTGCTTCTGGGGCGTCCAGGGCGTGTTCCAGCATGTCGACGGCGTGACCGCGGCGGTGTCGGGCTATTCCGGCGGCGTCGCACAGACGGCCGATTATGAAACGGTCGGTACCGGCACCACCGGCCATGCCGAGGCGGTCAAGATAACCTATGATCCCCGGCGGATCAGCTACGGAACGCTGCTGCGTATCTATTTCGCGGTGGTGGCCGATCCGACCACGCTCAACCGCCAGGGCCCGGATCGCGGCACCCAATATCGCACCGCCATCTTCCCGACGACGAAGCAGCAGCAGGCGGTGGCGCAGGCCTATCTCGCCCAGCTCGGCGCGGCAAAGCTGTGGAAGGCGCCGATCGTTACGAAGGTGGAGCGGTATCGCGGCTTCTTCCCGGCCGAAAAATATCATCAGGATTTCCTGACGCGGAAGCCCGATTATCCCTATATCGTCTACAACGACCTGCCGAAGGTCGAGGCCCTCAAGGTCGCCTTCCCCTCCCATTTCCGCAAGCAGGCGGTGACGGTCTATCCGGTCGGCTGATCGCCCGGTTCAGCCGCCTGCCGGAACCCTGTCCAGGACGACGTTCCGTCCGCTGCGCTTGCCCAGATAGAGCGCCGCGTCGGCGCGCTTGAGGGCGGGCGCGAGCGTGGTTTCCCGCGGGTCCACCTCAGCGAGCCCGATCGTCACCGTTACGCGCATCTCCTCCAGCGGCGCGTCGAATCGCAGGCCGGCGATGGTCTCGCGCAATCGTTCGGCGATCCGGCGGGCGTCTGCCATGTCCGCACCGGGCAGGGCCGCGACGAATTCCTCCCCACCGAAACGGCCGACGGCATCGCTTTCCCGGAAGGTCCGCAGGCAGGCCGCGGCGACTTCGCGCAACACCCTGTCCCCGCAATCATGGCCCCAACCGTCGTTGATACCCTTGAAATTGTCGACGTCGATCATGCAGAGGCTGAACGGGAGTCCGCGGCTCCGCGCCCCGCCGAACGCCGTCCGGGCCCGCTCCAGGAAGCAACGCCGGTTGGCCAGGCCGGTCAGTTCATCGGTATCGGCCATGATCCGCAGCCGCTTCTCCAGCCCCTCCCGGCGGGCGACCTCCTCCATCAGACGCTGCTTCGAAAGCCGCTCCTCGTTCAGCGCTTCGAACTGCTGTCGCTGCAAGCGGGCCAGCCGCCGGGCAACCACATAGCCGACGACATTCGCCATGATCAGCAGCAGGCCATAGGCACGCACCGTGGCCCAGGGCAGATCCCCCCAGTACCAGGCGCCGACGAGGAACCCGATCCCGAGATAGAGGCTTGCCCCGATCATTCCCCACAGCAGGATCGGGGAGAAAAGATAGAAGACCATGACGATCACCACCACGGCGATGAATTGCGTCGTCAGGGTGTGTGGCCGGAGCAGAATGAGGCTTAGCGAGCCGGTGGCGATCATCACCGGCGCCACGCTGAGCAGCCATGGCCGCGTCAGCAGCGCGTCCGACGAGCGCAGCACGAACGCCAGGATCAGGCAGGTCGCGATCAGCGTTCCACGAATTCCGAGCAGAACATAGAATTCCGCCGACAGCCCGAGGAAGCCGTAATCGGAGATGCTGAACATCCCCATGCCGGCCGCCGCGACGATCAGCGTCAGCCAGCTATCCTCCTGCACCTTGGGAAGAATCGAGGCCCGGAATGCGTGTTCGGTTCCCGCATCGCGGAACGTCGCCGTCACGGGGCTGAGTTGATAACGCATGGCTGGCAAGACATCCTACGGCTTCGTCGAGGATAGGCAGCCGGGCCGGCCAGCAGCAACCTCTATGTGGCTCCGCCAGGATCAGGCCGCAAGCGGGAAACCCAGCAGCTTCTCCCGTATCGCGATAAGGGCGCGGGCGTCGCGGCCGACCGCACGCAGGATAGCCGGATCGGCAGCGTCCATCCCCCCGGTCAGCACCCCGAACGAGGGCAGGATCAGCTTGCTTCGTCCGGCGACGAAGCAGGGCCGCGACACCCGGCGCCCCCGCAGCGTGACCTTGTATTTCGGGTGATAATGGCCGGATATCTCGGGTCGCGGATCAGCCGGATCGGCCTCGTGGCGCAGCCATAGCCCGGCCAGTTCCACCTCGGCCGCGACGTGGCCGCCGAGCGGATCGTCAAAGGCGCGATCATGGTTGCCGACGATCCAGGTCCAGTGCAGCCGTTCGGCCAGCCCGGCGAGCAGCGCGCGGGCCTCCTCCGCCAGCCGGGCGATGCCCCCGCGATCATGGAAGCTGTCGCCCAGACAGTAGAGAGCCCGCGCCCCGGTCCGCTCGGCCAGTGCCGCGACCCGGCGCAGCGTCTCGATCGAATCATAGGGCGGGAGCATCTGGCCCCGCACCGCGTAGCTGCTCGCCTTTTCGAGATGCAGGTCGGCGAGCAGCAGGCTGCCGGTGGCGGGATGAAACAGCCCGCCCTCCGGCAATGCGCACAAGTCCACGGCACAGAACGAAAAGGGAACCATATGCCCGGATATATCGACTGAGGGGGGATGGGCAAGGATTCTCCTTCGCTCCGCCCTTCCCGGCCACACCCGAGCGGGGATATTTCGGCCTGCGCCCTTCCCCCCACACCCCAAAATGCTCTAGCCCTGCGCCATGGATCTCTACCTGCCCATCGCCGGCCTTTCGGTGAACATGCTGGTGATCATCGGCCTGGGCGGGCTGGTCGGCGTGCTGTCGGGAATGTTCGGCGTCGGCGGCGGCTTCCTGACGACGCCGCTGATGATCTTCTACGGCATCCCCCCCGCGGTCGCGGTCGCCTCCTCGGCGCCGCAGATCACCGGGGCCAGCGTCTCGGGCGTGCTCGCGCACGGCAGTCGCGACGGGGTCGACTATCATATGGGTGCAGTGCTGGTCGCGGGCGGCGCGATCGGCTCGCTGGCCGGTGGCTTCCTGTTCCGCCTGCTCCAGGATGCGGGCCAGATCGATACGGTCGTGACGGTGATGTACGTCGTCATGCTCGGCGGCATCGGCGCGGTCATGGCGCGCGATGCGATCGGCTCGATCCTGGCGCAATGGCGCGGCGAGTCCCCTCCCGGCAGCGGGCGGCGGCATCATCCGCTGATCGCGATGCTGCCGTTCCGGTGGCGCTTCTACCGCTCGGGCCTCTACATTTCCCCGCTGGCGCCACTCCTGCTCGGCTTCCTGACCGGCGTGATGACGGTGCTGATGGGCGTCGGCGGCGGCTTCATCCTGGTGCCGGCGATGATCTACATCCTCGGCATGTCGGCGCGCGTCGTGGTGGGCACGTCGCTGTTCCAGATCCTGTTCGTCACCGCGGCGACAACGATGGTCCACGCGATGACGACGCGCGCGGTCGATCTGGTGCTGACCGCGCTGCTGCTGATCGGCAGCGTCACCGGCGCCCAACTGGGCGCGCGGCTCGCGCTCAAGATGAAGCCCGAATATCTGCGGCTGGCGCTCGCCTTCATCGTGCTGGTGGTGGCGATCCGGATGCTGCTCGGCCTCACCTGGCGTCCGCCCGAAATCTTCACGGTGCAGGTGCTATGAGGAAGCTTTTCCTCCTTCTCCTCGCTCCGCTGCTGATCTCTGCGGAAAGCCCGAAGCTCGTCCCCGACGTCTCCCAGCGCAAGATCGAGATCATCTACAGCTTCACCGGCGCCGAGCTGCTGCTGTTCGGCGCGATCCTCTATCCCGGCGGCCGCGCGCCCAGCGACGACGCGCAGATCGCCGTGGTGGTGAAGGGCCCGTCCGAACCGGTGCTCGTGCGCGAAAAGCGCAAGATCGCCGGCATGTGGATCAATGCCGACAGCGCCGATTTCAGATCGGTGCCGTCCTTCTACGCGCTCGCCTCGTCGAAGCCGATCGACAAGATCGTCGATGGTCGCACCGCGGTGATCTACGAGCTGGGGATCGACAATCTCCAGCTCTCCCCCGCAAGCGGCGGCGACCCGGCCGGCGACCGGCATTTCGAGCAGGGACTGATCGACCTCAAGCGGCGCGGCGGCTATTATTCGGAGACCGATAGCGGGGTCGAGATCAGCGAGGGGGTGCTCTATCGCGCGCGTATCGCCATCCCGGCGCGCGTACCGGTGGGGCACTACACCGCCGAGACCTTCCTGATCGAGAAGGGCCGCGTGATCGCCGCCGCCACCCGCGACATCGAAATCCACAAGTCGGGCATGGAGGCATTCGTCGCGCGCGCGGCCGATCGCCACAGCTTCGTCTACGGCCTGACCGCGGTGATGCTGTCGCTCGCGCTCGGCTGGGCGGCAAGCACCGCCTTCCGGCGGCTGAGCGACTAGTCGGATACCGGGAACCCGGCATTAACCGCTCCCCCGCTAGACCATCGCCGACCCCAACGGAAAGTGATGGACAGGATGAACGACATCGTCGGCGGACAGGCCTTCGCAACGGCCATGCAGTTGGAGGCCGGGGCGATCGGGCAGGTCGAGGCGGTCGCCGGCGGCGGGGCCGACATCCGGCTCGATCGCGCCATGATCGACCTGCTGGCGGGCGACGAGGATTGCGCCCTCGCCATGGCGGGCGAGATAGGCGCGATGGTCCGGATGACCGTCGCGGGCCGCTGCGTCGTCGCCGCGATCCACGAGCTGGGCAGCGCGGGGGAGATGATCGCCGCACGGATCGCCTTCCTGGGCGAAGGCATTGCCGACATCGAGGGACGGCTGACCGCATTTCGCCGCGGGGTCACCCGCTATCCGCTGCCCGGCACCCCGGTCCACGCCGTTTCGACCGCCGACATGGCCCCGATCTTCAGCGCCGGCGACATGGCCCATATCGAGATCGGCACGGTGCATCCGACAGCCTCGACCCGCGCCGCGCTGCTGGTCGATGCGATGCTCGGCAAGCATTTCGCGCTGCTCGGGTCGACCGGCACCGGCAAGTCGACCGCGACCGCGCTGATCCTGCACCGCATCTGCGCGATGGCGCCGGCCGGGCATATCGTGATGATCGATCCTCACGGCGAATATGAAGCCGCCTTTGCCGAAGTCGGCGCCGCCTATGGCGTGTCCAACCTCGCCATGCCCTATTGGCTGATGAACTTCGAGGAGCATTGCGAGGTCCTGCTCACCACGACGGGTGCCGAGCGGCAGATGGACGCCGACATCCTCGCCAAATGCCTTCTCGCCGCACGACAGAGGAACCGTGCTGCGGAAACCGTCGCCCGGATCACCGTCGACAGCCCGATTCCCTATGTGCTGTCGGACCTGACGACGATCATTCAGGGCGAGATGGGCAAGCTCGACAAGGCGTCGAACAGCGCGCCCTATCTGCGTCTCAAGCAGAAGATCGACGAGATACGGTCGGACCCGCGCTATCATTTCATGTTCTCGGGCATGCTGGTCGGCGACAGCATGAAGAGCTTCATCAAGCGCATCTTCCGCCTGCCGGGCGAGGGCAAGCCGATCTCGGTGATCGACGTATCGGGCGTTCCATCGGAAATCACCTCGGTCGTGGTGTCTGTGCTGGCGCGCTGCGTGTTCGACTATGCGATCTGGGCACGCGGCCAGGCGCAGCACCCGGTCCTCCTGGTCTGCGAGGAAGCGCATCGCTATGTCCCGTCCGACCATAAGGCCGACGCCGGCCCGGTCCGCCGCATTCTAGAGCGGATCGCCAAGGAAGGCCGCAAATATGGCGTGTCGCTGGGCCTCGTTACCCAGCGACCGTCGGATCTCGCGGAGGGCGTGCTGTCGCAATGCGGCACGATCATCGCCATGCGGCTGAACAACGAACGCGACCAGGCCTTTGTCCGGGCGGCGATGCCCGAAGGCGCGCGCGGGTTCCTCGACACCATCCCGGCGCTTCGCAACCGCGAGGCGATCATCTGCGGGGAGGGCGTACCGATCCCGATCCGAGTCGCCTTCGACGACCTCGCCGAAGGATTGCGCCCGGCGTCGAACGATCCGATTTTCTCCGATCTGTGGCGCCACGACGGCGACGAGGATGCGCTCGTCGAGCAGGTCATCCACCGCTGGCGCAACCAGGGGCGTTAAGGCCGCTCCTGCTTCACGGCTTGCGGCAGATCAGCCGCCGCAGGCTCCAGCCGAGCACGAACCCTTCATCGCCTTCAGTCGCACCGACGATGTCTCGCAGTGCCGTCGCCACCTGCGCCGGGCTCTGTCCTTCGATCCCGAACAGATCGGCGCAATAGGTACCTGCCTGTTCGGCGCTGCCCAGCCGCCAGGGTGTAGCCGCCTGATCCTCCTCGATCGCGACGAAGCCGGCCTTTCGCAGCTGGGTGGCGGTCCCATCGTCGAGGAAGATGCCTTCATGCCCCATCGGGTTGTGGGCATGGACGTAGCGATTGAGGAAATGGTCCTCCCGGCTCCCCGCCGCGACATCGGCGACGATGAACTGGCCGCCGGGCCGCAGCAACCTGTGCACCTCGGTGAAGATCGCGCCGAGGTCGGGCGCATGATGAAGGCCGGCCAGCGAGACGATCGCGTCCCCAGCCGCATCGGCTAGAGGCACCGCCTCGACTGGCGCGCGGACACGATCGGCGGCGGCGTCATGCGGGCACAGTTCGAAGAACAGCTCGGCCGGCTCGACTGCGACATAGTGGATGCCCGCGCGCAGGTAGCGCCGCAGCCAGCCGCCGCCGGCCGGCATGTCGATCACCGTCCCGGCGGCCGGGCCGATCGGATCGACCACGGCGGCGAACTCGGCATCACGAGCATGCGGATGGCGCTCCATCGCACGGCAATAGCTGTCCGCCCGGCGCGCGAAGATTTCGGCATAGCTGTCCAGCATCGCCTACATCTCCCGACCGGCGGTGCGCGCGGCGGCATCGGCCGCCAGCCCCCGTCCGACCGTCAGGGTGGCCTCCGAACCGGGCAGGACGCCCGGCACCCGGCGCGAGCTCACTTGAACAGGCCGCCGAGGATTCCGCGCACCAGCTGGCCGGCGATGCCGCCTGAGCTGCGCCGGCTGCTTCCCCCGAACACCGCGCGGCCGAGTTCGTTGGCAACCTGGCGTCCCACCGACGAGGCGGCAGCGCGCGTCGCCGACTGGATGGCGCGGTCGATGCCGCTCGGCTTCGCCGCCTCCCGCGCCGCGATCGCGTCCTGCCGAGCCTGTTCCTTGAGAGCCGCCTCGCGCTGCTTCGCCTCGATCTTCGCCTGGACGGCAGCGGCCTTGTCGGCCTCGGCCTGCGCCTTGGCCGCCTGCGCCGCCGCGGCGGCGGCATCGGCCTTGGCGGCGAGCAGTTCCTCGGCCGACTCGCGGTCGATCACCGTGTCATATTTGCCGGCGACGGGAGAGATCGACTGGATCACGGCGCGCTCCTTCGCGTCGACCGGCCCCAGCCGCGAGCGCGGTGGCGCGATCAGGGTGCGCTGGACGATGCTCGGCGAACCGTCGTCCTGCAGCACCGAGACGAGCGCCTCGCCCACCTTCAATTCGGTGATCGCCTTGGCGACGTCGAGATCGGGATTGATCCGGAATGTGTCCGCGGCGGCCGAGATCGCCTTCTGGTCGCGCGGGGTAAAAGCCCGCAGCGCGTGCTGGACACGGTTGCCGAGCTGGGCGGCGACGTCCTCGGGCACGTCGATCGGGTTCTGGGTGACGAAATAGACGCCGACGCCCTTCGAGCGGATCAGGCGGACAACCTGCTCGATCTTGTCGGTCAGCGCCTTGGGCGCGTCCTCGAAAAGCAGGTGCGCCTCGTCGAAGAAGAAGACCAGCTTGGGCTTGTCGGGATCCCCGACCTCGGGAAGATTCTCGAACAGCTCGCTCAGCAGCCACAGCAGGAAGGTGGCGTAGAGCTTCGGGCTCTGCATCAGCTTGTCGGCGGCCAGCACGTTGACATAGCCGCGCCCCTGGTCGTCGACGCCGAGGAAGTCGTGGATGTCGAGCGCGGGCTCCCCGAAAAAATGGTCGCCGCCCTGGCTGTCCAGCTGGAGGAGCTGGCGCTGGATCGATCCGACACTTGCCTTGGTGACGTTGCCGTACTTGGTCGACAGCTCATCGGCATGTTCGGCGCAATGGGCCAGCATCGCCTGCAGGTCGCCGAGGTCGAGCAGCAGCAGCCCCTGCTCGTCGGCGTAGCGGAAGGCGATGTTGAGCACGCCTTCCTGGACATCGTTGAGATTCATCAGCCGCGCGAGCAGCAGCGGCCCCATTTCCGATATGGTGGTGCGGATCGGGTGGCCTTGCTCTCCGTAGAGATCCCAGAAGATCGCCGGATTGTCGCCCCAGCTATAGTTCTGGAGGCCGATCTCGGCCGCGCGCGCGACCAGCTTGTCGGCATTCTTCGCGGTCGGCGACCCGGCCATCGAAATCCCCGAAAGGTCGCCCTTCACGTCGGCCAGGAACACGGGAACGCCGGCCGCCGAGAAATTCTCGGCGATGCCCTGCAGGGTCACGGTCTTGCCGGTGCCGGTGGCGCCGGCGATCAGCCCGTGGCGGTTGGCGCGGCGGAGGTTGAGATGCTGGGGCAGCAACCCTGACGGGTTCGGGCTCGCACCGAGGAAGATACCCTGCTCATCGATCATACACGATCTCCACTACACCGTTGAGATCGTAGATTAGCGCTGCCGGAAGGCAGGCGGAAGTAAACTATCCATCGACGTGCGGAGCCCCGCCGCCGTCATTCCGGCGAAAGCCGGAATCTCCCTGCCCTTTTTCGCTCGATCACGAGCACCATCTCGAAGAAAAAGGAGATCCTGACTTTCGTCAGGATGACGATCGGTAAAGTCGGGGCGCTCAGCCCTTCTTCGTCTTGCCCTTGCCGTCGTCCTTGTCACCGGCCTCGGCGCTCTTTTCGGCCTTCGGCGCGGAGCCGGCACCGTTGGCGACGCGCACGGCAAGCAGGTTGTTGAGCTTCGCCTTGAAGTTGGCGAGGTCGCGACCGGCGAGTTGCTGGACGGTCGTGAACTTCATCGAGGTCGGGTTGATCGCCTTGCCGTTGCGATACATCTCATAATGAAGATGCGGGCCGGTCGAGAGCCCGGTCGAGCCGACATAGCCGATCAGCTCGCCCTGGCGGACACGCTGGCCGGCCTTGGCGATGATCCGGCTCATATGCGCGTAGCCGGTGGCGATGCCGCCCGCATGGCTGAGGCGGACATAATTGCCGTGGCCACCATGCCGCCCGGCGAAGGCGACGACGCCGTCGCTCGCGGCGACGATCGGAGACCCCATCGGCGCGCCGAAGTCGACACCCTGGTGCATCCGCGAAAAGCCCAGGATCGGATGGAAACGCATGCCGAAGCTGGAGGTGAGATGGCCCAGCACCGGCTTGCGCATCACGCCCTTGGTCTCGCCGACGCCCGATGCCTCGTACCACTGGTCGCGATTGCCGTTCGACCATTTGACCATCTGGACCTTCTTGCGGCCCTCGGTGATGCCCGCGAACAGCAGGCTGCCGACCTTGACCTCGCCGGTTTCGGCGCGGGCATGCTCGATGATCGCGTCGAAGCGCGCGTCGGAGCCGATGCTGCGCATCGACAGCTTCTGCGAGATCGCCTTGATGAAGGCCTCGATCGCGTCGGCGGGAACCCCGGCGGCGCGCGCCGAGCGGTAGAGGCTTGAGCCGACCCTGCCCTGGATACGCAGCGGCGTATGGTCGACCGCTATCGGGATGCGCTTCAGGCGAAGCGCGCCGTCGACCCGCTCGATCGCGAGCTTGAGATCGAAGCGGGCGCGGAAGTCGAGTGTCTCGAGCGGTCGCGGATCGGTCTTCACCTCACGGCGGCCGAGGACCAGGTCCATCCGGGTGCCCGCCCGCAGGTCGCCGAGCGGGACCGCGTCGGCGACCATGGAGGCGATCTTCCCCGCCTCCTCGCGCGAGACACCGGCACGTTCGAGCACGCGGGCGAAGCCGTCGCCCTGGCCGATCGTGGCCGACAGTTCGACGCGCGGCCGCTCGGGAGTATCGGTCAGGGATTCGACCGCAGCCGTCGCCGCAATGCGTTGCCCGGTATCGCTGCCCAGGCCTAGCGGCGCTATACCGAGCGTGCGGACCTGTTCCTGGTGCGCTGCGCTCATCGGCGGTTCGGCGATGAAGCCGATCGGCTTGAAATCGGGCGCCATCAGCCCCGCAGCGGTGCACAGGCCGAGGCAGGTGAAGAGGCCACGGAACCATTCGCGCGAGCCGATCCGCGCGCCCAGGTCGACGACGAGGTCGGCGCCGGCGAGCCGGTCGACCGCGTCACCGATCGGGCTGTCGATCAGCCGGCCGATCGCCGGGAAACGGTTGGCCCGGGCGACGACGAGCGCGCCCCGGCTGCCGCCACCCGCGTAGCCCTGTACCGAAAGATCCTGACCGTCGCTGCGGAACAACGTCCGACGCCCCCTTTGAGAATCGCCTATCTGCTTGCCCTGACGAGACAAATTCTGGGTCAGGCAGGATCAGTCTGCCCGACTATGGTTAAAGTCAAACTAATCCCACAGCGTGCCGCCGCCTTATGCGACGAGTCGAGTCATTTCGGCCGTGAGTCGAGTCGCCCTCCTGTTTCGCGCTTGCGTTCCTCACGAGGAGCACCGATCTAGTCTTCATGGCCAGCTTCAGTGCCCAGCCGGTCGTCGCCGTGCTGGGCCCGACCAACACCGGCAAGACGCATCTCGCGATCGAGCGGATGTGCGGCCATTCGAGCGGGATGATTGGCTTCCCGCTGCGTCTGCTGGCGCGCGAGGTCTATGATCGGGTCGTCGCGATCAAGGGCAAGGAACGGGTCGCCCTGATCACCGGCGAGGAGAAGCTGGTCCCGCCCAACGCGCAATATTTCCTGACCACCGCGGAATCGATGCCGATAAGCCCCGGCCTGTTGGCCGGTGGCGACAAACAAGGTGGCAGGGAATATGCCTTCGTCGCGCTCGACGAGGCACAGCTCGGCGCCGATCCCGAGCGCGGCCATGTCTTCACGGACCGGCTGCTGCGCGCCCGGGGCCGCGAGGAGACGATGATCCTCGGCTCGGAGGCGCTGCGCCCTATGATCCGCGCGCTGGTGCCCGACGCCGAGATCATCGGCCGGCCGCGCTTCTCGACCCTGACCTATGCCGGCTCCACCAAGCTGTCGCGCCTGCCGCCGCGGTCCGCCATCGTCGCCTTCTCGGCCGAGGAGGTCTATGCCGTCGCGGAAATGCTGCGCCGGCTGCGCGGCGGCGCCGCGGTCGTGATGGGAGCGCTCAGCCCGCGCACCCGCAACGCGCAGGTCGCGATGTTCCAGGCGGGAGAGGTCGACTATCTGGTCGCCACCGATGCGATCGGCATGGGCCTGAACATGGACGTGGCGCATGTCGCCTTCGCCTCGCTGCGCAAGTTCGACGGGCGCCGGGCACGGCGCCTGACCATTTCCGAAATGGCGCAGATTGCCGGCCGCGCCGGCCGACACCAGCGCGACGGCACCTTCGGTACGCTCGCGCTCGAAGGCGGCAACGGCGCCCGCTTCGAGGATGAGGAGGTCGATGCGATCGAGGGACATCACTTCCCGCCGATCGACCATCTCTACTGGCGCGAGGGCGCGCCGTCGCTCGCCTCGCTCGACGCGCTGATCACCGATCTGGAGCGGCGGCCCGACCGGCCGGTGCTGCGCGCCGCGCCACAGGCTATCGACCTGGCGGTGCTCAAGCGCCTCGCCGAGGAGGATTGGGTGCGTGAGCGGGCGCGCGGCAGGCCGATGATCGCCCGGTTGTGGGCCGCCTGCGGGTTGCCCGATTTCCGCAAGACCGGTCCCGAGCCGCATAGCCGCCTCGTATCCCGCATCTTCCGCCACCTGAGCGAAGGCAGCGGCCATCTGCCGAAGAACTGGTTCGCCGACGAACTGGCCCGGCTCGACAGCGTCCAGGGCGACGTCGAGACGCTGGCCGACCGCATCGCCGGGGTACGGACCTGGGCCTATATCGCCCATCGCGCCGACTGGCTCGCCGACGCCGACCATTGGGCCGAACGCACCCGCACGCTCGAGGAGAAGCTGTCCGATGCACTCCATCAGCGGCTGACCCAGCGCTTCGTCGACCGGCGGACCTCGGTGCTGATGCGCGACCTGGGCGCAAAGGGCGGCGACCTCGCGCTGCCGGTCAAGGTCGACGAGGAGGGCATCGTTACCGTCGACGGCGAAGCGATCGGCCGGCTGATCGGCTTCCGCTTCAAGCCCGATCATCTCGCCCGCCATGGCGACATGAAGCGGTTGATGGCGGCGGCCGAGCGGCGGCTGGGCAGCGAGCTGGCGTCGCGCGCCCGGCAACTCGCCGCCGACGAGGATGGCCATTTCTCGCTGGCGACCGACGCAGGCCGGCCGGTCGCGATCTTCTGGCGCGGCGACGTGGTGGCGCGGCTGGAGAAGGGCCGCACCCTGCTTACCCCTCGCATCCGCCTCCATCGCGCGCTCGATCCGCTGAGCCCGGCAGACCGCACTGGCGTCGAGCAGCGGCTGGCGGCGTGGCTCGAAGGACGCATCCAGCGCGAGCTGAAGCCGCTCGCCCGCTATTTCGAGGCCGCACGCGACCCCGCCTGCCCGCCGTCGCTGCGCGCGCTGCTGGCGCCGCTCGCGGAAGCGGGCGGGATTACCGCGCGTATCGGCATCGCCTCGGCGATCGAGCATCTCGACCGGGAGGGTCGGTCGCGTGCCGAGCGGCTCGACGTCAAGCTCGGGACGATCGATGTCTATGCGCCGACGCTGCTGAAGCCCGAGCCGACTCGCTGGCGGATCGCGCTGTTCGCGGCGGCTGAGGGACAGATGATGCCCGAGTTGCCCGTACCGGGGGCTGTCTCGATGGCGACACCCGCCGATACCGCGACCTGCGAGGCAATGGTGCGCGCCGGCTATCGCGCGCTCGGCGCCCAGATGCTGCGCGTCGACCTCGTCGAGCGGCTGGCCCGGATCGCGCATGATTCGCGCAGCGGCCGCGCGCCCTTCACCCCCGATCCCGGGCTCGCCACCTCGCTCGGCCTGCGTCATGCCAGCTTCGCGCAACTCATGCTGGCGCTCGGCTTCCGCGCCGCTCCGCCTGTCAAGGGAGAGGTCGCTGCCGAAGCCTGGGTATGGAAGGGCAAGCGCCCGGAGCGAAAGGAGCGCCCGGTCCGCCCCGGCAACGCCTTCGGCGCGCTCGCCGACCTCTATCCGGGCACGCCGTCGCGCAATGCGGCTCGATAAATTCCTCTGGTTCGTGCGGCTGGCAAAAACCCGGACGCTCGCCCAGGAGATCGCCGAGGCGGGCCACATGCGGATCGACGGACGGGTGATCGACCGGGCCCATGCCGCCGTCCGGGTCGGCAACGTGCTGAGCTTCCCGCTGCATGGCCGGGTACGCGTGATCCGGATCGAGGGCTTGCCCCGGCGCCGCGGTCCCGCCCCTGAGGCGCAGGCCTGCTATACGGATCTGTCGCCCCCGCCTGTTGACGACGGACGAGCCTCGACCTAACGGGGGCGCGTTCGCCAGAACCTTGTCCGTCCGGATGGGGTCGGGCTGCGGTTTGGGCGAGCCTGCCCCACAGGAACGGCAAGGCTCAAGGGAGTTGCAATGACCTACGTCGTCACCGATGCCTGCATTCGCTGCAAGTATATGGATTGTGTCGAAGTGTGCCCGGTCGACTGCTTCTACGAGGGCGAGAACATGCTCGTCATCAATCCGAGCGAATGCATCGATTGCGGCGTGTGCGAACCCGAATGTCCCGCCGAGGCGATCCTGCCCGATACCGAGTCGGGACTCGAGCAATGGCTGGAGCTGAACAACAGCTTCGCCGCGCAATGGCCCAACATTACCCGCAAGCGGGAGGCCCCGGCCGACGCCGACGAGTGGAAGAATGTCGAGGGCAAGTACGAGAAGCATTTCTCGCCGGAGCCCGGCCAGGGGGACTGAGTCCCTTCCGCACCTGCGAAATAGCCTGAAAAACGGGGCCAGGCCCGGCGAAAAGCCCGAGATGCTGGCTTTTCGCTTACCGATGTGTTACAAGATTCGTGTCCGGGCGCGATCCAACGCGCCTGCAACAAGGAACCTGTGACTCGTCGTATCGGATTGCCTGTCGGCCGCTGGGGGAGGGCGGATCAGACGGGACCTGTGCGGCACCCCAAAGAAAGGTCTGCTAAATGGCTGCCAAGGCGCTGAGCTTCGTCGTCGGCGATTATGTCGTTTATCCCAAGCATGGTGTCGGCCGTGTGGTCGAACTGCAAAGCCAGGAAATCGCGGGAGCCAAGCTCGAACTCTACGTCCTCCGTTTCGAGAAGGAGCGGATGACGCTGCGCGTCCCCACCAACAAGGCCGAAGCCGTCGGCATGCGCAAGCTGTCGTCGAGCGTGACGATGGGCGAAGCCCTCACCACGCTGAAGGGCAAGCCGAAAATCAAGCGCACCATGTGGTCGCGCCGCGCCCAGGAATATGAAGCGAAGATCAACTCGGGCGACCTCGTCTCGATCTCGGAGGTCGTGCGCGACCTGTTCCGGGCCGACGACCAGCCCGAGCAGAGCTATTCCGAGCGCCAGATCTTCGAAGCGGCGACCAGCCGTCTGGCCCGCGAGCTCGCGGCGATGGAAGCCGTCGACGAGCCGACCGCGCAGGAGAAGATTCTCGACATCCTCCGCAAGGCGGCTGCGATCCACAACAAATAAGCGTCCTTCCTCCGGAAGAGGCGGAAAGGGGCGGTCCTTCGGGGCCGCCCCTTTTTCTTTGCGTCTTTCCGGATACCACCCTCCGCCGGGGCAGGGTCGTCCGGTTGGTACATCCGGCTTGCGACAGGCATCGGGAAGCCGTATTATTTCAATAATACAGCCTCATGGAGATGTCCGATGCGCAGATCGATCATGGCCCTTTTCGGCCTGCCCCTCGCCGCCGCCATCGCGCTGCCGGCCGGGGCCGCCACTCGTTCCTTCCCGGTTCCGGGCTTCGTCAAGATCAGGGTCGAGGGCCCCTATACGGTCCGTGTCCGCACTGGTGCCAAGGTGTCGGTTCGCGCCAGCGGACCGGCGAACGGGATCGACCGGCTGGTGGTGGAGCCGCGTGGACAGGTCCTGGTCGTGACGTCGGAGAAGGGCTGGAACTGGAACCCGTTGCGCTGGAACAGCGGCAAGGTGGTGGTCGACGTCACCGTGCCGATGCTCGAGGCGGCCGAGCTGGCGGGGCCAGGCGACCTGACGATCGATCGCATTCGCACGACCGCCTTCTCGGCGGTCCTATCCGGCCCGGGCGACCTGACCGTGGGGCGGCTCGACACCAGCCGGTTGAGCGCCAGGCTGACCGGTCCCGGCGACCTGACCATCACCGGCAAGACCGGCCGCGCCGACGCCTCTTTGAGCGGCCCCGGCGACATTCACGCCAGCGGTCTCGCGGTCGACCTGCTCAGCGCGACGCTGACCGGCCCCGGCACGATGAGCATCGGCCCGACCCGCGTCGCCCGCGCCACCCTGACCGGCCCCGGCGACATCCGCATCGCCGGTCGGCCGAGCTGCACGGTCAACAAGACAGGGCCCGGCAGCATCAAGTGCGGGGATTGACCGCGCTCCACCGGTAACACGAACCGATACGGGCCCTTCCTCTCCGTCGCGCAATGTCGCAAAGGCGTTGTCGGGGGGATTATGGCGATGCGAACAGTGATTCTGGCGACGGTGCTGTCGATGGCGCCCGTCGGCCAGGGGGTGGCCTCGCCGCCGCAGGATCCGATCGCCGCCGCGCGCGCGATCGACATCGAGGCCGACCCGGCCGGCGCGGTGAAAGCCTGGCAGGCGGCGCTGCCCATGGCCCGCGCACGCTTTCGCGCGAAGCCTGCGGAGCTGGGCACGGTGCTAGTAGGCTACGGTTCGGCGCTGATCGGCGTCGGACGCGACAAGGACGCATTGCCGCTGCTGGAGGAAGCGGCTCCGCTGCTGGCCGCGCTGCCGCCGGACGATCCGGCGCGGCTCGCCGGTTCCATAGCGCTGGCACTCGGTCGCGCTTCCGCCGGCCGAACCGCCGAGGCCATCGCCATGCTGGAGGCGGTCGCCGCGGTTCAACGCGGCGCCGCGCCCGGCGGAAGCACCGCCCTTGCCGAGACATTGTTCAACATCGGATCGGTCGAGCAGCAGGCGGGGCACCTTTCCATCGCCGCCGAACGGGTGGAGGAAGCGCTGGCGCTGCATCGCCGCCTGTCGCCGCCGGACGCCGAGGTCACGGTCGGCACGGCCACCAGCCTGGGGTCGATCTACACCCAGGCGGGCCTGCTCGCGAAGGCGGAGGACGTCGCGCGCGATGCGCTGGCGATGGCCGCGCGCGGCCTGCCGCAGGATCATCCGCTGACGATGATCACCCTGTCCAACTACGCCGCGGTGCTCGACACCCAAGGCCGCTGGCGCGAATCCGAGCCGCTCTACCGCCGCCTGCTGCCGCTGCGCATCGCCAAGCTCGGCAAGGAGGCGATCAGCACCGCGATCACCGAATCGAATTTTGGTCGGGCGCTGCGCCTTTCGGGGCGTCCGGAAGAAGCCCTGCCGCTGCTGGAGGAGTCGGTGCGCGTCGCCGAACGCAAGCTGGGCGCCAGCGATCCCCGGCTCAACCAGTTCCGCGAGAATCTTGCCGACGATTATCGCGACCTCGGCCGCCTGACCGAAGCCGTCGCCCTGCGTCGCGCCGCGATCGCCGCCTTCAAGGTCGACTTCCCGCAGCACTTCCGTCTCGCCTCGCTGCAGGAAGGGTTGTCGGCCGACCTCGCCGCGCTCGGCGAACTCACGGCCGCGCGATCCGAGATCGAACAGGCGCAGACGATCCGCCACGCGAAGCTGGCGCCCGATCATCCCGCGCTGCTCGGCGGCGAGATCGCGGCAGGCTATCTTCTGGCGCGGGCGGGCGACGGTGCGGCGGGTCTTGCCCGCGCACTGCCGGCCTATCGCCGCCTCGCCGCGATAGCGAACGCCAACCAGACCGAGATCAGCCGCGACCTGGTCTTCCGAAGCGCCTTCGAAACGATGGCCCGGCTCGCCTGGCTGACGCGGGACGAGCCACTGGCGCTCGACGTCGCGCAACGGCTGGTGATCGGCGACAGCGGCCGCGCCATCACCGCCGCGCTCGCCCGCGGGCATAGCGAGCAGGCCCGCCTGATCCGCGCCCGCCAGGACGCCACGGCCCGCCGCGCCGCGCTCAGCCGGGTCGCCCTCGAACGCTATGGCCGTGATGCCGCCGGCTATGAGGCCGCGCTGGCCGAAATCGCGAAGATCGACACCGCCATGACCGGCACGGCCGCGCTGGCGCAGGACGCGATCGTCGACATTGACGGCCTGCGCCGAACGCTCGACCGCGGACAGGCCCAGCTCTACTTCGTGCAGCTCCACGATCGATTGCTGTCGCTTGTGATCGACCGCGACCAATTCGCCTTCGGCGACAATGTCATCGACGACCGTGCGTTCCACGGCCTCGTCACCAGACTGCGCGGTCCGGCCGTCACCGAACCGCAGGCCCGCGGCGTGATAGCTGACAGCGGTGAGGCCCGAGCCTATGACCGGGACGCCGCAGCGCGACTTTACGAGTTGCTGCTTCATGGACCGACCCGGCAAGTCGCCGAACGGAATCGGCGCTGGCGGATCGCGACAGGCGGATCACTGCTGGCCGTGCCGTTCGCCGCGCTGGTCACCCGACGTGCGGCGGACGGGCAGGCCAGGCGCTGGGTAATCGACGACCATGCGATCCTCCTGACCGCAGGCAGCCGCCCGGTCGACCGCCC
Source organism: Sphingomonas sp. Y57 (assembly GCF_001015195.1). Lineage (GTDB taxonomy): Bacteria > Pseudomonadota > Alphaproteobacteria > Sphingomonadales > Sphingomonadaceae > Rhizorhabdus. Next base: position 211,050 of record NZ_LDES01000046.1, read on the forward strand.
CGCGTCCGGGCCGGGGCGGTTCGTCGGTATCGGCGCACCGCTGCTGAAGGGAACCGCCGCCGGCGCCCGCACCTATCGCGACGCCGGGGGCACGGTACGCGACATCGTCGCCCTCCCCCCGCTTCCCGGCGCCGCGCACGAACTCGCGGCGATGCAGGCGATGATAGGCGGTCCGGACAATGTGGTCCTGACCGGCGCCGATGCGACGGAGGCCGCGGTGCGTGACACCCGTCTGACCGGGGTGAAGATCCTCGCCTTCGCGACGCACGGTCTGGTCGCGGGCGATGTCACCGGTCTTCTCGAACCCGCGCTGGTGCTCACCCCGGCACCGCAGGGCGACACCGCCGACGACGGCCTGCTCACCAGTTCGGAGATCGCCCAGCTCACCACCGACGCCGCCCTGGTGGTGCTGTCCGCCTGCGACACGGCGGCTGGGGATTCGCGGGATGCGCCGGCGCTGTCCGGACTCGCGCGCGCCTTCTTCTACGCCGGTGCGCGATCACTGCTCGTCAGCCACTGGCCGGTTCAGGACGACATCGCTGCCCGCATCACCGTCGCGGTGGCGCGCGATAGCGATGCGGCCGCAGAGGAACGCCTGCGCCAGGCGATCCTGCGCGTCCGACACGATCTGCGCAGGGCCGGGGCGGATCGGCCGGAGACCTGGGCGCCCTTCACCCTCGTCAGCCGGTAACGGCCCTCAGATAAGCCCCATCGCCGCGAGCTCGGCGTGCAGCGCGACGGGGATCTGGTCTCCGGCTTCGCCGCCTTCAGGCAGGTCCTTCGGCGCGTCCTCGGCGCTCAGGTAGCGCCAGCCCTGATGGGCACGGCGCGGGCGGGGCTCGACCGGGATCAACACCGGTGCCAGGACGATGCCGCAGCGCCCGCCGTCCAGCTCCGTGAAGCCGACCAGCGGCTGGCGCAGGCCGAAGCGATGCTGCGATATCCAGTAGAGCGAGCCGCCGGCCATCTCGTCGGCGCGCTTGGGCATGTAGCGGGTGGTGAGGACGATCTGCTCGCCGCGCTCGATCCGCGCCGCCAGTCGTGCGCGCAGGTCGTCGAAGCCGTCGCAACCATAGGCGATCTTGGTGATGCTGAGCGCGCTCATGCCGTCCATATCGGGACGATCCGCGCCCCGATCAACCGTGCAGCCCCCAGAGTGCGGCGAGCCCCAGGAAGGAGAAGAAACCCATCACATCGGTCGCGGTGGTGACGAAGACGGCCGAGGAAACGGCCGGGTCGGCCCCGGCCTTGTCGAGGCATACCGGCACCAGGATACCGGCCAGCCCCGCGGTGATGTTGTTGATGATCATCGCCAGGCAGATGACGATGCCGAGGTCGGGATTGCCGTAGATCAGATAGACCGACATGCCGAGCAGGCCGCCGATACAGAGGCCGTTCGTGATGGCGATGCGGAATTCCCGCAGGATCATGCGCGCCGTATTGGACGATGTGAGCTGGTTGAGCGCCAGCGCGCGGACCGCGACCGCCATCGTCTGGGTGCCGGCATTGCCGCCCATGCCCGAGACGATCGGCATCAGTACCGCGAGCACGACGAGCTTGGCGATCGTACCCTGGAACAGGCCGACCACCGAGGCCGCGATCACCGCCGTGCCGAGGTTGACGATCAGCCAGGACAGCCGGACCTTGACCGTCTTGAGGATCGGTTCGTTGATGTCCCCGTCGCCGGCGCCCGACAGCTTGAGAATGTCCTCGCCGGCCTCCTCCTGGATGATGTGGACGATGTCGTCGACGGTGATCATGCCGACCAGCCGGCCCGCATGATCGACCACGGCGGCGGAGATCAGAGCATATTTCTGGAAGCGGAGGGCGACCTCCTCCTGGTCCATGTCGACCGGGATCAACGTCTGTTCACGCTGCATCACGTCGCCGATCGCGATCCGGCGCGGGGTGCGCATCAGCCAGCTCAGCTTACAGGTGCCGATCGGGTGATGCCCGGTGTCGACGACGAACACCTCCCAGAAATCGGTGGTCAGGTCCTCGTTGCTGCGCAGATAGTCGAGGACGTCGCCGACGGTCCAATGCTCCGGCACCGCGATCAGGTCGCGCTGCATCAGGCGGCCGGCCGATTCCTCGGGATAGGACAGCGCCTCCTCGATCGCCGCGCGATCGTCCGGCTCCATCGCGCGCAGTACCGCGCGCTGCTCCTCCTCCTCGAGCTCCTCGATGATCGCAACCGCGTCGTCGGTGTCGAGCTGGGTGGCAATCTCCGCCACCTCGTGCGGGGCCAGCGCATCGATCAGCTCGTCGCGCACCCATTCGTTCATCTCGGCCAGCACGTCGCCGTCGAGCATCTCGGCAAGCGCGGTGGCGAGCGGGCGCCGCATGTCCTGCGGGGCCAGCTCGAACAGGTCCGCGATATCGGCGGGGTGGAGCGGGCGGACAAGCGCGCGGGCGCCCTCGACATCGCCATCGTCGACGCAGGCGATGACCGCATCGACGAAGGTCGACTTCAGCCGGTCGTCCTCGTCATGCAAGGTCTGGACCGGGGCGGCGTCGACGGTTTCGGGTTCGGTTTCGCTCATGCCGTCCTCCGCCTTTCGAGCCGCGCAGCCGCTCGTCCGGACCCTGTTCCTTCCAGGCTGAATAAGCCCGAAACCCGAATCAAGGTCCCAACCAATTGAATAGAGCCTGATCGCCACCGGCGGGGACGCCTTGCGCTACCGCCGGTGGCGATCAGGCTCTAGGCGCCGCGCACGCAAACAGCAATGCGGAACCGGCGGTCAGTCGGCCAGCGCCGCAAGCCCCTCACCGCCCTTCGGCGGCCGCCCGGGCCGCAACAGCAGCACCAGGGGCAGCAGCGCGACCACGACCCACATCATCACCCAGAAACTGTTGAGATAGGCGATCATCATCGCCTGACGATTCACCTCGGCCTCGGTCATCGCGGCGATCGGCGCGTCGAGACTGTTGCCGGCCCAGATCCGTGACAGGTGCAGCTGCATCCCGCCGGATTCGGACAGCCGCGCGCCGAGCTCGGCATGGTTGATCTGGATATCGCGTGCCAGCAGCCCGGAGAAGACCGCGAGCATGATCGAGGAGCCGGTGTTGCGCGAGAGGGAATAGAGCGCCGCCGCCTCCGTCCGGTGCGAAAGCGGCGCACTCGACATGGCCGTGAAGTTGAGCACCGTGATCGACAGGCCCGTGCCGAAGCCCTGCAGGACCCCCGCCCAGATGATCAGGTGCTGGTCCATCTCCATGTTGAAGCCGGTCTGGACATGGAGCGACGCGATGACGATGCAGACGCCAAGGGCGACCTGGATCCGGCCGTCCATCCAGCGGGTGAACTGGCCACCCAGGAAGATGCCCAGCGTCATGGCGATCCCGCGCGGCAGCATCATCTCGCCTGCCGTCGCGACCGGATAGCCGAGCAACTGGACGAAGAGCTGGGGCAGCAGCGCGTTGCTCGCTATGATCGTCGGCATCAGCACGAACGCCAGCACCATCGCGCCGGAGAAGCTGGGATTGGCGAACAGCCCCGGCGAAATGATCGGATGCCGCGAACGGCGGAGGTGGAAGATCAGCATCCAGAAGGCGGCGATGCTGATGGCGAACTCGGCGATGATCTCGGGCGATTCGAGCCAGTCCTGCTGGGTACCGCGATCGAGGGCCAGCTGGAGCGAACAGAGAGCGATCGCGATCATGACGAAGCCGACATGATCGAAAGACCGCCGCTCCGACGGAAACTGGGGCAGGCCGAAATAGATGCCGGCCAGTGCGACGATGCCGACCGGCACGTTGACGAAGAACACCCAGCGCCAGTCGAAGGCATCGGTCAGATAACCGCCCAGTACCGGCCCCACGATCGGCCCGACCATCGCACCGATCCCCCACATGGTTATCGCGCGGACCTGCAGCGAAGGCGGGTTCATGTCGTAGAGGAAGGCCTGCGACATCGGCATCAGGAAGGCGCCGAAGAAGCCCTGCGCCAGCCGGCACGTCACCATCATCGGCAGCGACGTCGCGGCCCCGCACAGCATCGAACTGACGGTGAAGCCGAGGACGCACGCCAGGAACACCTCGCGGCGGCCGAAGCGGCCGGTCAGCCAGGCGGTGAGCGGCGTCCCCACCGCGGTCGCCATGATGTAGGAGGTCAACACCCAGGTGACCGTGTCGGGCGTCGCGCCCAGCGCGGCCTGCATATGCGGAAGCGCCACGGTCGCGATCGTCTGATCGAGCACGACGAGGATGGTCGCGGACATGATCGCCGCGGTCACGATCATCTTCGGAATCGGGGCCATCGGAACGACCGCCACGTCGCGTTGCTGGTTGGTTTCCGACTCCGTCACCGGCCCCGTTTATAGCCGGACGCCGCCGCGCGGAAGTCGGCGCGGCCCGCCGCCGGGCCACTCCGGCAATCATCGCTCGCCTTGGCGGGCAGTTACCGATAGGGACTGGCCGAGATTCGCTTGCCGACAGGAGAAGATGATGGCCGCCGATCCCGAGAACACCCTGATCCTGACGCTGGATGGCGGCGACGTCGTCATCAACCTGCGTCCCGACCTCGCCCCCGGCCATGTAGACCAGATCAAGTCGCTCGCCCGCGAGGGCTTCTACGACGGCGTGGTGTTCCACCGCGTGATCGACGGCTTCATGGCGCAGGGCGGCGACCCGACCGGCACCGGCATGGGCGGCTCCGAGAAGCCGAACCTGAAGGCCGAGTTCAGCCGTGAGCCGCATGTCCGCGGCGTCTGCTCGATGGCGCGCAGCTCGAACCCGAACAGCGCCAACAGCCAGTTCTTCATCTGCTTCGACGACGCCCGTTTCCTCGACGGCCAGTACACCGTCTGGGGCGTGGTCGAATCGGGCATGGAACATGTCGATGCGCTGCCGAAGGGCGAGCCGCCCCGTGCGCCGGGCAAGATCGTCAAGGCGCGCATCGCCGCCGACGCCTGAACCCGAAGGGCCTGGACGATGGAAAGGCGGGGGCCTTGCTCCCGCCTTTTTCTTTGGGCGGATGGAATCCCCCCTGACAGGGAGGGGAGAGTCAGCGCTACGCCCCGGCGAACAGCCAGTCGTGGAACAGCCGCACCGCGCGGGTCGACAGCGCCGGGCGGCGGCAGGCGAACCAGTAGCCGTAGGGGCTTTCGACACTGTCGTCGAACAGGCTGGTGAGGCGGTCGTCATGCGCGTCGTCGAGATGGCTCTTGAGCATGAACGCCACGCCCAGCCCCTGGGCCGCCGCATCAAGCATGAGCTGCCCCGAGTCGAACAGATCGACCGCCGCCGGTTCGATATCGGGCCGGCCGAGCGCTTCCCGCCACATGTTGAACAATTCGGGCATGTCCCGGTGGAGGAAAATCGTCAACCGGCCGATATCGTCGAGCTTGCTGACCGGATAGCGGCCCGTCAACAGCGAGCGGTTGACGATCGCGACCGCCGTGTCCCGGTCGATCCGGCGCGAATAGAGGCTGGAATCGATGTCCCGCGCCAGCACGATCGCCGCGTCGACCCCTTCGCCAAGCCGGGCCAGCGCATGGCTGGCGGTATCGATGTCGATATGCAGCTCGGGATGGCGCGCGCGCAGCTCGGGCAGCCGGCCCATCAGCCGTTGCGACGCGAACAGCGGCATCACCCCCAGCCGCAGCCGCAGCAGCTCGCTCTCGCCCGAGGTCGCATCGATCGCCAGGGTGAGCTGGTCGAGCGCTGGCGCGATCCGCGACAGCAGCTTCTCCCCTTCGGTCGACAGGATCATCGCCTGGTGGCGGCGTTCGAAAAGATTGCGGCCCATGAAGCGTTCGAGCGCCTGCACCCGGCGGCTGAGCGCCGGCGAGGACAGCGCCAGCTCCTCGGCGGCAGCCTTGACCGAACCCAGACGCGCCACCTGGACGAACGCCTCGATGGCGGTCAGCGGGGGCAATCTTCGCATGCAGGCCTCCATCCCGGCGGATTCACGTTGCAATGCAAAATAGCGTCGGACCTGTCGGGGCCCAACCATCTATCCTTATACTCAACGGATTATCGGGTTTTCAAGATTGCAAATGTTGCAATCGTCCAGGCCGACTGCGCATTTGCCAGAATCGATGCCGCAGCGCAAAAAGAACGGGCCTTTCAGGCATCCTCTCCTAAAAACTTTACGGCCGGTCCTTCGGGATCGGCCTTTTTTTTGGCCGGCCACGCAACCGGGGGCGGCTCGGGCGGTTGAGGGATCGTCCTGTCGTATCCGTAACGGCCGACGCTTGCCTTTGGCCGCGGCATTTGCGAACGGAGGATGGCAGAGGATCACAGCCCGTCCGGGCCAGCAAATAGGTGAGTTTAATGGTCGATCGGGCGCTTGGCAGCAGCGTTGACGCCAACAGGCCCTCCGCCTCGATCAACCCCTTCGCCTTGTTCTTCCGGGAATTCCTGCGCCATCCGGTGATGATAGGCTCGATCATTCCGTCGTCGCGGCGAACGATCGACGCGATGCTGGCGCCGGTCGATTGGAACAGGACGAGGCTGTTCGTCGAATATGGCCCCGGCGTCGGCACCTTCTGCGCCACCATCCTTGAACGGCTTCCCGCCGACGCTACGCTGTTGGTGATCGACACCAACCCGGTCTTCATCGATTATCTGCGCCGCAAATTCTCCGACAGCCGCTTCGTCGCGGTCCATGGATCGGCCGCGGACGTCAACGAGATCGTCGCCGCGCACGGTTTCGAGAAGGCCGACTACGTCCTGTCTGGCCTTCCTTTCTCGACCCTCCCCGCCGGAGTGGGCGCTGCGATCGCCGAAGCGACCCACCGGGTCCTGGCGCCGGGCGGCTCTTTCTTGATCTACCAATATTCGCCCTATGTGCTGTCATTGATCGAGCCGCTGTTCGAGTCGATCGAACGCGACCTCGAATGGTGGAACATCCCGCCCTGCGGCCTGTTCTGGGCTCGCAAGGCAGCCGAAGAATAGGCGTCTTTCGGGCTTGCATGCCCATTTTCCTTTACATTCGGGCCCGGGCCTGATAGCCGCCCCCTCTTTCCGATTTCCCAGTTACAGCGGAGCGTTTCATGGCGCGCGTCACCGTCGAGGATTGCGTCGACAAGATTTCCAACCGGTTCGATCTGGTGCTGATGGCGGCCCAGCGGGCGCGCCAGATCTCCGGCGGGGCCGAACTGACGATCGATCGCGACCGCGACAAGAATCCGGTCGTCGCGCTACGCGAGATCGCCGAACAGACGATCACGCCGGAGGAACTGCACGAGGCGGTCGTCTCGACCCTGCAGCGCGTCCGCGTGGATGACGACGATGCGCCGGATGAGATCGGCTCGCTGGCCGCCTCGGCCGAGGCGCTGCGCCTCACCGCCGCAGCCCCGCCGCGCAACCAGAATATCGGCGGCGACTACGAATAAGCCGCTTCGTCCGCCATTGGCGGACCTTTTTGCAACGACCCGCTGGCTCCGTCCGGCGGGTCGTTTCGCATCTGCTGCATTTAGACCGCGCCTTGTGGCGGAACGGTCACAAATTTCCGCTTTTGCCAGTTGCATAGCCGTGGGCCGAAACCCCATCATAACCTTGTGCTAAGACAATATGAACTCGTCGATCGGGTATTGAGCTACGATCCGGACGCGGATGAGGCCCTGCTCAACCGCGCCTATGTGTTTTCGATGCAGGCGCATGGCAGCCAGAAGCGCGCCAGCGGCGATCCCTATTTCAGTCACCCGATCGAGGTGGCCGGCATCCTGACCGATTTGCGGCTCGACGATGAGACGATCGCCACCGCGATCCTTCACGACACGATCGAGGACACGGTCGCCACGCCCGAGCAGATCGAGAAGAGCTTCGGCCCCTCGGTCGCGCGGCTGGTCGACGGCGTCACCAAGCTGTCGAAGATCGAAGCGCAGACCGAGAATGAACGCGCCGCCGAGAATCTGCGCAAATTCCTGCTCGCCATGTCGAGCGATATCCGCGTGCTGCTGGTCAAGCTCGCCGACCGGCTCCACAACATGCGCACGCTCCACCATATCCCGTCGGAGCAGAAGCGCCGCCGCATCGCGCGCGAGACGATGGACATCTATGCCCCGCTCGCCGAGCGGATCGGCATGTACGAGTTCATGCGCGAGATGCAGACGCTCGCCTTCCAGCAGCTCGAGCCGGACGCCTATGCATCGATCACCAAAAGGCTGAAGCAGCTCAACGACGGTGGCGGCGACCTGATCTCGCGGATCAGCTCGGGCCTCCGGCTCCAGCTCGGCCGCGCCGGCATCCAGGCCGAGATCCAGGGGCGCGAGAAGCACCCCTATTCGATCTGGAAGAAGATGGCCGAGCGCCACATCAGCTTCGAGCAGCTCTCCGACGTCATGGCGTTCCGCGTGATCGTCGCCGACATCGACGAATGCTACAAGACGCTGGGCGTGCTCCATCGCCGGTGGCCGATGGTCCCGGGCCGTTTCAAGGACTATATCTCCACGCCGAAGCGCAACGGCTATCGCTCGCTCCACACGTCGATCATCCATTCGGAGAAGATGCGCATCGAGGTGCAGATCCGCACCGAGGAGATGCACGCCGAGGCCGAATATGGCCTGGCCGCGCACTGGGCTTACAAGCAGGGCAAGCCAGCCGGCGAGCAGCGCAACCATAGCTGGATCCGCGATCTCGTCGACATCCTCGAACATGCCGACAATCCGGAGGAGCTGCTCGAACACACCCGGATGGCGATGTACCAGGATCGGATCTTCGCGTTCAGCCCGACGGGCGAGCTGATCCAGCTTCCCAAGGGATCGACCGCCATCGACTTCGCCTATGCCGTCCATACCGATGTCGGCGACACCACGGTCGGCGCCAAGATCAACGGCCGGGTGGTGCCGCTGCGTACCCTGATCGAGAATGGCGACCAGGTGCAGATCCTCCGCTCCAAGGCGCAGGAGCCGCAGGTCGAATGGCTGACCTTCGCCTTCACCGGCAAGGCCCGCGCCGCGATCCGCCGGTTCGTGCGCCACAAGGAACGCGAAGAGACGATCGCGCTCGGCCGTAAATTCTACGACGAAATCATCCGCCGCATCCCCGCCCCGCTGGGTCCCGAAGCGCTGCCCGAGGCGCTCAAGCGGCTCAAGCTTCCCGACGAGGAGGCGCTGATGGAATCGATCGCGCGCAAGCTCATCGACGACGCGACGGTGATGGACGCGCTGATGCCGGGCAGTGCCGAGAAGGCCGGCGTCAAGCGGCGCGAGACCGGCCAGCGCGAGGCGATCTCGATGAAGGGGCTGACCCCCGGGGTCGCCTTCCAGCTCGCGGATTGCTGCAACCCGGTGCCGGGCGACCGCATCATCGGCGTGCGCCGGCCCGATCAGCCGGTCGAGGTCCACACGATCGACTGCAGCAAGCTGGCCGAACAACAGGACGCCGACTGGGTCGATCTCGCCTGGGGTGACGGATCGGATGGCGGCACCGCGCGGTTGACGGTTATCGTCAAGAACGAGCCCGGCGCGCTCGGCATCATGTCGGGCATCCTCGGCGCGCATCATGCCAATATCGTCAACCTGTCGCTGTCGCACCGCGACACGGCCTTTCACACCTATGACGTGACGATCGAGGTTCACGACGTCCAGCATCTGATGAAGATCATCGCCGCCCTGCGCGCCGCCGATGCCGTGTCGCAAGCGGAGCGTACCCCGGCGGGTTGAGTTCGGCGGATTGGCTTGGCGCCATGGCTGTCGTAGGGACGTCGACATGAGCGATATCCTGCGAGAGACCGGTGACGAGACCGACATCCTGATCGTCGGCGCGGGCCCGGTGGGCCTGGCGCTGGCGGCCGATCTGGCCCGGCACGGACGGCAACCGCTGGTGATCGACGGCAAGGACGAAATCAGCTGGAGCAGCCGGGCGATCTGCCTGTCGCGCCGCAGCCAGGAAATCTTCGACCGGATTGGCGCCGGCCCGGCCTTCGCCGCCAAGGGGCTGCCCTGGTCGCGCGGCAAGACCTTCTACCGCGATCGCCTCGCCTTCGAGCTGGAGATGCCGTTCGCGTCCCAGGACCGGCACGCGCCGTTCATCAATCTCCAGCAATATTATAGCGAGCAGTTTCTGCTGGACGCCGCCGTGCGCGCCGCCGGCCCCGGCGTCGTACGCTGGAACCATCTTGTCCGCGCGGTCCAGCCCGGCCCCGACCATGTCATGGTCGAGGTCGAGGGGCCCGAGGGCATGCGGCGGGTGAAGGCCGGCTGGGTGGTCGCCGCCGACGGCGCGCGATCGGTGGTCCGCCAGGCGCTGGGCCTCAAGTTGCAGGGCGATTCCTACGAGGGCCGCTACCTGATCGCCGATATCGAGGTCGCCGGCGTCGCGCGGCCGGTCGAGCGGCACGTCTGGTTCGATCCGCCGTCCAATCCGGGATCGACCGTTATCCTCCACGTCCAGCCCGACGGGATCTGGCGCATCGACATCCAGCTCCGCGACGAGGATGGTGATGAGATGCTCGAGGAGGATCGCCTGTTGCCGCTGCTGCAGGCGCAGCTCGACATGATGGGGGTGACCGCCGGCTGGACGCTGGTCTGGAAGAGCATCTACCGCGCCCATGCGCTGACCCTCGACAGCTACCGTCACGGACGGGTGATGCTGGCCGGCGATGCCGCGCATCTGGTCCCGATCTTCGGCGTGCGCGGCCTCAATTCGGGGATCGACGACGCCCACAACCTCGCCTGGAAGCTGGCGCTGGTCGCGGCGGGCAAGGCTCCGGCCGCATTGCTCGACAGCTATTCGGCCGAGCGGGTGCGCGCGACCCGCGAGAATCTGGCTGCCGCGACCAAGAGCACCTGGTTCATGTCGCCTCCGACCGAGGGCTTTCGGCGGATGCGCGACGCGGTGCTGACGCTATCCGGCCAACATCGCTGGGCGAGCGAGTTGCTCAACCCGCGCCAGTCGACCGCCCACATCTACGACACTTCGCCGGCGATCGTGGCCGACGACGATCCCGCGGGCGTGCGTCCCGGCGCGGTCGTGCCCAACCTGCCGGTCACGATCGACGGCCGCGAGGTCCACCTCCACGACGCGCTCGCGCCGACACGGTTCACCCTGCTGCTGTTCGCCGACCGTCTGCCCGCCGGCGCCGCCCCCGCCGCGACCGACGATCTCGCCGTCGTGACGATCCGCGGCGACGATGCCCTCGCGCAGGCCTTCACCGCCGATCGCCATCCGGTCTATCTCGTCCGCCCCGACGAGCATGTCGCGGCGCGGCTCGCCTCGGCCGATCCCGCCGCCGTCGCGGCGGCGATGGATGTCGCGACCGGGCGGACGCCGCGCGACACGACGGGCGCGCCGCCGGTCGTGCGCAACGACACGCCGCTCGAACACATGTACGCGGCGATCGCCGCGAGCCTGCCGGACGGCGGCGACGCGGCGGCCGACACGCTCGCCCAACTCTGCCTGCTGCTGTGCAACGACGCCGCCGACCCCGGCCGCGTGCTGGAGCTGGTCGCTACGCCGCCCGGAAAGTGACGACGAGCACGTCGCGGTAGGCGGGCCGGTCGGGATCGATCGGCACGATCGGGGTGACCGCATGGTAGATGCGATGATCGTCGATCAGCACCGCGTCAAAGGGCTCCGCCAGGCAGAACGACCCGATCTCGCGTCGGTCGGGCCCGTGGATCTTGGTCACGCCCTCCTCGACATTGTGGCGCGCGACCAGCATCACCAGCACCCAGTCGACGCCGTCGCGGTGGAGCCCCTCGGGCGTCGGCAGACCCGCCGCATCGGCGGCCGCTTCGATCCGGAACTGATGGACCTCGACATGCCATCCCGTTTCCGGCCGGGATGAAAGTCCAGTGAACACGCCCTCCGCAAAGCCGATCACGCCCGGCAGGGTCGGGCCGCCGGCGATGTCCGGCTCGACCGGCTCGAACCAGCGCTCGATCCCTCCGTTAAGGATATTATAGTCGCGGCTCTGATAATGCGGCTGGTGGGGCTTGCGCACGATATCCGGCCCGACCGCGAAGACCGCGTGCCGCCGCCGCCGATAACGGCCTCCATCGGCCATGAAGCGATCGTCGCCGAGCCGTTCCCAGCTCCGCGCGAAACCCGCGAAGCGCTCGACCGCCGCCGCCGGAAGCAGCGCGCGCATCTCGGTCGCCTCGATGATCGCGAAGCCGTCGCGGCGAAGCGGGGCCAAGTCGAAGGCGGGCGGAATGTCGGCATGGGGCTGCATGCCCATCCTATGAGCCGATTGCCCGCTTTCGACTAGGTCTTGATGCGGACGCCCGGCTCCGTTTCGACGAAGCAGTTGTCAGCCAAAATCGTCGTCGAGCGTGTAATCTGCCGGATCATAGACCTTGTAGGCGACGATCGTCTTGGTCTTGCGGATGTGGGGCAGCTTGAACAGCTTCGCGATTACATCCTCGGAGATATCGCGACGGTTGTCGATCTCGACCCGCAACAGCAAATCCCACTTGCCGCTGATCGAACTGATGTCGCGGATATGCTCGATCCCGCTCCGCGCGAGGGCGAGCCCCAGATCGTGCGTCTTTCCGGGATCGGCCCGGACGAAAACGAAGAAGCGCTGCATCATGAAGGAACGTCCCTGCCCATGGCGATCCGATTAAAGCACCGCAGCCGGGTAAAGCGATAGCCCTTCGCGCACCGTCGGCCGATTTTCCCGCCGAGCGAACCGGTCAGATCGCGGCCAGCTTCAGGCGGATCACCATCTGGACCGGATCGTTGCGGCGATGGACCTGGCGGACCTGGCCACCGCACTGCCCGGCGAAGTCGCTGGCGAGATCGAGGGTTATCTGGTCGACCGGCGAGCGACGCATCGCTTCCGCCGGCATCCGCTCGCACAGCAGGCGGACCGCCACTTCCCCACCGTCATGCGAGGCATCAAGGATGATGCGCCCGGCGGACTCGTCCGCGCCTTCCTCGCCGGTCGTCGCGAGAATATCGAGCAGCGCGGCGACGCCGATCATCTCGATCGCGCCTTGCCGGGCTGCCGCGGGAAAATCGAGCGCATCGCCACGCAACTCGATCGACATGCGTGCGGCGCGCGCCTGCGGCCGTACCGCTGCGATGGCGCGTTCGAGCGCGCTGCCCACGGTCATCGCCCCCTTGTCGCGGGCATCGTCTCGCCCGAACCAGCGGAGAAGGCCAAGTATTCCCGCCGCCATGTCCGAATGGGTACCGATCCGGGCAATGCGCGCCGTGAGTTGCGAGCGTTCCTCGGCCGAAAGCTCGAGCTGGTCGACGATATAGGCGATGTTGCTGTTCGCCATGATGATGACGTTCAGCGACTGGCCGAGATCATGCGACAGGCCCGGCGTTATCCGGCCGAGCAGGAAATGGCGGGCGATGGACCCGACTCGGTCCGATCGCACGGGCAGCGCCGCAGCCGCATCGCCTTCCATGATTGTCGCCGCGACAAGATAAGCGCCGTAGAGGATCACCGTGGCGCAGGCGAAGGCGAGAAGCGACGCGACCCAGCCGGTCGCGCCCTGGGCGACCGGTAGCAGGGCCAGTGCGACCAGGAGGGGTACCGCCACCATCGGCCGCACCGACCGTCGCAACACCGGGAGCGACGGGGACAGCCCTGCCAGGATCAGCCCGAGAGATGCGACCCACAAGGCCGGGCCGGACACGGCAAGGTGCGTCGCCAGCCAGGCGAGCATCGCCAGGCCGAACGCCACCATCCACAGCCGGCTGCCCACCCCGATGAGAGCTCCGGCCGCGGCCGCGACCAACAGGTGCGACGGAAGGGAGCCATCACCCTTGGCGGCGATGACCAGCGCCGCGAGCCCGAACGAGATGGAGAAGATGAGATCGGGCCGTCGATGCAAGCAATCTCTCCACCTTTCGTCCTGGGGAGAGCGACTGCCGACACTGCCCGATCGAAACGCTATCCGCAAACCCGCCCCTTTTCCAGCGCGATCCGACTCGTCATGACGTGAAGACTTGGGGGAATTACCGCCGACGAGCTCCCCGGCGCACGCGCGCGCACGCGATTCGGAGTGCGCTGCGCTGAGTTAAATCCAAGTTAAAGCCCCAAATACAGCCGCTGCGGTCCTATCCCTTTCGGCGGGAATTATATTCAGATTGGTTCAAAACCGCATTAAGCATGTTCCGGCTGCGCGCTTCCTCGTATTTCGCACCCGTGTGCGCAAAGCGTTCATGATGAAAATTAAAACCGGACCGGTTTCTTCTCGGCCACCCAAGGCAGGGTGAAGGCGATATTGTCCCTATAAACCCGATACCGGCACGAAAGCGGCCGGAAACCGCGTTTTGCGGAGTCGCAATTGCGTATCGGACATGGGGGGTTGCGTACCGATGGTTGGGACCAGGGCCAAGATCACCGTGGTGGCTGGACTGCTGTTCGCGCTGTTGTTCGTCATCCTCGGCTTCCGGGAGCTCAGGCGTCCCTCCCCCATACGCCCGCTTCCGGTGGCGGCGATCGTGGACAGCGGCCCCCCGGCCGCCTTCGCGATCGCCGCCCGCAGGATCGAGACCGGCGAGACGCTTTCGCCCGATCTCGTCCGCAACGGCCCCGCGCCCAAGGCGCTTCAGGCATCTACCGCCTCGCCGGCCGAAGTCGTCGGCAAGGTCGCGACCCAGCCGATCGCCGCCGGAGCAGCGATCCCGCGTGCCGCGATCGCCGCCGAGGACAAGCTGGCGTTGCGGGTTCCGGTCGGGATGCGCGCGATCAGCATCGACACCACCTCCGAGATCGCGGTGGCGGGGCTCGTCCGCCCCGGCGACCGCGTTGACGTGCAGGTCGTCTATCCCGGTTCGGACACGATCGCGGGGATGCGCGGATCGGGCAGCAGCCAGGCCGCGACCCTGTTGCAGATGGTCGAGGTGCTCGCCGTCGGTCAGGTCGTGATCGGCAGCGGTCCGGCCAATGAGGAGAAGAGCGCTTCGGTCCTCGAATCGCAGCCGGCCCAGGCCCGTAACGTCACGCTGGCGTTGACGCCGGCCGATGTATCGACCCTGTCGCTCGCCAAGGCGCGAGGCGCGATCTATCTGTCACTCCGCAATCCGGCAGACCGCGAACTGGTCGGCCCGCCCGCGGCGAAGGCTCCGCAGGTGGCTCAGGCCCAGTCGAAGCGCATCGCCCGTCCCCGCCCCGCGCGTGCGCCCCGGGCGGAGGGACAGCAAATCGAGCTGGTCGTCGGCGACCGGCGACAGATCATCTATTCAGGCGGGAGCGCAAGCAATTGACCCGGCTTCTTTCAACCGCGCTCGTCGCCGCCGTCGCCCTTCTCGGGCCGGTCTCCGCGACCGCCGCCGAGGACAGCCTGTCTCTCCGGCTCAAGGTGAAGCGCGTCCTCGACTATCCCAAGCCGATCGCACGCATCCAGATCGATCGCGAAGGCGTGATCGCGGTGCGCGCGCCGAGCCGCCGCTCGCTCGGCGTCACCGCGATCGGGACGGGGATGGCGACCCTGTCGGTGTTCGCCGCCGACGGCTCGCTGATGGGCCGGACGGCCATCGCGGTCGGCCTGCCGGACGGCGCGACCGGCGATGTGCGCAGCGACGAGGATGACGGATCGCTGTCCGGCACCGTCGACAGCCTGGCGGCGCACTCCGCGCTCCAGCGGACCTCCGCCGACCGGACCGCAGCCAACGCCGTCTCCGTCAGCGGAGAGCAGGTTGTCGCCGTCGACGTCCAGTTCGCGGCGGTCTCCTCATCGACGCTGCGCGCGCTCGGCTTCAACTTCTCGAAGCTCAGCGGCGACCTTCAGGGCGCGATCGTCTCGCCGGCGACGCTGGGCAATTTCTCCAGCACCTCGACCGGTCTGACGCTCGACACGACCGCGCCGCTGCAGAACGCGTTCAACCTGTTCCTCTCGGCGCCCAATCGCGGGATCACCGCCGTGCTGAGCGCATTGTCGAGCAACGGCCTGTCGCAGCTCCTTGCCCAGCCGACCCTGCTCGTCCGCTCGGGCGAGCAGGCCAGCTTCCTGGCCGGCGGCGAGGTTCCGATCCCAGTTCCGCAGAACAATGGCAACGGCAACGGGATCGGCATCGAGTACAAGGAGTTCGGCGTCCGGCTGAAGGTGACGCCCTTCGTGCTCAGCAAGGACCGCATCGTCCTGAAGATCGCGCCCGAGGTCAGCGAGCTCGACTATACCAACGGGGTACGGCTCCAGGGCTATGTGGTGCCCGGCCTGCGCCGCCGTTCCACCGAGACGACCGTGCAGCTCGGCAGCGGCCAGAGCTTCGTGATCGCCGGCCTGACCTACAGCAATTCGGTGGTGAGCAAGGAGAAGACGCCCTTCCTCGGCGACCTCCCGGTGCTCGGCGCTCTGTTCAAGCGCCAGCAGAATCAGCGCGAGAGCCAGGAGCTGATCATCGTCGCGACGCCGCGGCTGGTGGGCCCGATGAACCCCGACCAGATTCCGCCGCTGCCCGGCACCACCAATGATGTCGACCCGACGATCGGGGACATGATCGTCGGCACCGACGGTCTGGAACAGAGCAAGACGCCGTTTGGCGTGGTGAGGCGCTGATGAGCACGATCACCCTTCTCTCGGTCGATCGCGACCTCGCCGAGCGGCTCTCCTCCGCGCTCGACGGCCGCGTGCCCGTCAACATGGTCCAGGCGCTCGAGCCGGAGATCATCGCCACCCCGACGGTGATCGTGCTCGACCGTTCCGCACTGCCGCCCGAACGCTCGCTGGGCAGCGCGATCACCACCGTCGCCGCCCAGGCCGGCGGGCGGCCGATCGTCCTCGCCAGCGAGGAGCGGAGTACCGAGATCGTCCTCCAGGCGATCCGTGCCGGGGCGAGCGACGTTCTGGCCCGCTCGATCAACGATGCCGAGGCGGCCGAGACGCTGTCACGCCTGCTCAACGGCGCGCTGATCGAACGCGGCCGCGCCGCGCCGCTCACTATCCTCCTGGGGTCGGATGTCGAGGCGACCGCCGTGCTCGCGACCGATCTCGCCATCCAGCGATCGCAGGCGGGCGGCAACCATCTGCTGGTGGACTGCACGATGCCGACAAGCATCGCCGAGTCCTATCTCGACGTCCAGGTCGGCTACGGCATCGCCACCGCGATCGCCGACATCGACCGGCTCGACGGGACGCTGCTCACCAATTCGCTCGCCCGGCACGAGGCGACCGGGCTGATGCTGCTGACGCTCGACGGCGGCACCGGCCAGGAACCCGCCGGGATCGCCGCCAACGACGTGACCCGGCTGGTCCGGCTGCTGCGCGCCAATTTCGACGAAGTCACGCTGTGTGCCGGTAGCCTGCGCCACCAGGGGCTGCTGCGCGAGCTGATCCGCTCGGCCGACCGGATCGAGCTGCTTTGCTCCCAATCGATCCGCGAACTCGGCCTCGCCCGCCGGTTGATCGAGAAGCTCGAGCTCGACGCGGCCATGATCGAGCGGATTCGCCTGCTGGTCTGGGACCATGACCCCCGCATCCTGCTCGATGGACAGCGGGTCGCCCATGCGCTCGGCCTCACCCGGTCGATGGCCGTGCCGGTCGATCATGTCCGCCTGCGCAACGCGCTCAACGCCGGCACGCCGCTGTCGGCCAGCGGCGCCACGCCCTATGTCGACGCGGTTCGCCGCGTCGCCGGCCTGCCGCCGGCCCAGCGCTCGCCGATCGAGCATCAGGTCGATCGCCTCAAGGCGCTCGCCGGCCGGATCGGGATCGGGCGATGAGCCTGCTGGTCGAGGATTTCGCGCAGCCCAGCCGGGCCGCGGTGTCCGAACCGGGCGCGGCGGTTGTCGCGTCCCCGGTCAGCCAGCGGATGAGCGATGCCTACCAGCTCGCCAAGGCCCAGACCTACGCCCAGGTGATCGAGCAGCTCGAGGCGCGCGGCAACGCGGTCGATGGCGTCGCCAGCCGGCCGCTGCGCGAGGAGATCGAGATCGCGATCACCAGCCGCAGCCGTCGCGGCCAGCTCGCGCTCAACAGCGCCGAGCGGCTTCTGCTGATCGAGGACATCGAGGACGAGGTGAGCGGTTTCGGGCCGCTCGCGCCGCTGCTGCGCGACCCCACCGTCGACGACATCATCGTCAACGGGCCGCATCGCATCTATGTCGAACGAGGCGGCAAGCTGACCCGCATCGAGACGCGCTTCCAGGACGATGTCCACCTGATGAACATCATCCACCGGATCGTCGGGCAGATCGGCCGGCGGGTCGATGAGGCGAACCCCTATGTCGACGCCCGGCTGTCCGACGGCTCGCGAGTCAACATCGTCATCCCGCCGGTGGCGATCGACGGGCCGATGGTGTCGATCCGCAAGTTCCGGATGCAGACGATGTCGATCGCCGACTTCGTCGAGCGCCAGTCGATGAGCGCGGACATGGCCGATTTCCTGGCCGCCGCCGTGCGCGGCCGGCTCAACATCCTCGTCTGCGGCGGCACCGGCGCGGGCAAGACCACGCTGCTCAACATGCTGTCGAGCTTCATCGACGAGAGCCAGCGGCTGATCACCATCGAGGACGCCGCCGAGCTGCAGCTGCGGCAGAGCCACGTCGTGCGGCTCGAAGCCCGCCCCGGCAATGTCGAGGGCAGCCGTGAGATCGGGTCGCGCGAGTTGCTGCGCAACGCGCTGCGGATGCGGCCCGACCGGATCATCCTGGGCGAGGTCCGCGGCGTCGAGGCGGTCGAGATGCTCCAGGCGATGAGCACCGGCCATGACGGGTCGATGGCGACGATCCACGGCAATTCGCCGCGCGACGCCTTCTCCCGGCTCGAGATGCTGCTCGGCTTCGCCGGGCTGCAGAACGACATCCGCGCCACCCGTCGCTTCATCGCCAGCAGCGTTCACCTGCTCGTCCATGTCCAGCGGCTGACCAACGGCAGCCGCAGGATCATGTCGGTGACCGAGGTGACGGGGATCGAGGGCGACGCCTACTCGCTCAACGAGCTCTTCTCCTTCGAGGAGCAGCCGCCCATGTCCGGGCTCGGCGAGTTCCGCACCTCGTCCTTCCGCCCGTATTTCGCCGATCGCCTCGGCGCCTATCGCGATGAGCGGCAGGATCAGCGGCTGTGGTAACGGGGATCGCCTTCCTGCTGCTGGCGGCCGTGTTGCTGCTGACGGCGGGCTATGAGGTGATGCTCGCCCGTTCCCAGGCGCTCGCCCATCTCGACCAGCGCCTGGCCACTCACCTGCGCGGCGTCGGTCCCGGCCCGCTGCCCACGCCGCAGCACACCATTCCCGTGCCCGACATTCTGGCGCCGCTGCTCGCGCGCGCGCAAATCCTGCTGACCAGCCGCCTGCTGCTCTCGATCAGCGGCGCGCTCGCGCTCGCCGTGATCGGCGCGCTGCTGGCGTTCGGGACGCTCGCCGCGCTGATCGCCGCGACGGTGCTGCCGGGGGCGCTGCTCTTCTACCTGCGTCACCGCGCCCGCCGCCGCACAGATCAGCTGATCGAGGACCTTCCCTTCTTCATCGACGCCGTCCGGCAGCTGATCGCGGTCGGCAACTCGCTGCCCCAGGCGCTCGCCCGCGCGCTGCCCGCCGCCTCGCCGGCGGTGCATGCCTATCTGGGCCCGACGATCCGCAGGATCGAACTCGGCGCGCCGCTCGGCGAGGCGCTGCATCAGGTCGCCGCCCGGCTGCACCTCACCGAAATATCGATGCTGGCGTCGGCGATCCGGGTCAACACCCGCTATGGCGGGCCGCTCACCCATATCCTTTCGAACATCGCCGCCCTGATCCGCGAGCGCGGGCGCGTCGCGCGTGAAATCGCCGCCGCCACCGCCGAGGTGCGGGTCAGCGCGAAACTGCTCGCGGTGATGCCGCTGATCCTGGCGGCCTTCTTCCTGCTGTCCAACCACGCCTATCTCGATTTCTTTCTCGATCCGGAGCGCGGCCGCAACCTCGCGCTGATCGCGGTAGCGCTCCAGATCGTCGGCGCGGCGGCGATGGCACGCATCCAGCGGCTGAGCTTCTGATGGGCTCGCTGGCTTTCCTCTGGTTCCTGCTCGCCATCGCCGCCGTGGCGATGACCGCGCGGGGCATGGTGCTGCTCGCCGCGCTGCAGAGGGTCGAGACCCGCATCGCCCGGACCGTATCGCCGCTGGCCGCCCAGCCGCTATGGGGCGGCCTCAAGCTCCCTCATTTCCTCGCCCCACGCGGGCGGGACGGCAGCGAGATCGCCCGCGAGCTGCGCGAAGCCGGCATCCACCATCCCCGCGCGATCGAATATTTCCTGTGGCTGCGGCTCGGGGCGACCGCCGCCGCCTGTTCGGTCGCGGCGATCGCCAATCTCGCCGCGACCGGGGAGTTGCTGTCGCGGCCGGTGGCGATCGTCCTCGCCGGGGCGGCCACCTATCTCCTGTCGAAGCGGTTGCTCCACTTCCTCAAGGGCATGCGCCAGCGGGCGATCACCGCGGAATTCCCGTTCCTGCTCGATCTCATGCAGATGATGCTCGAAAGCGGGCTGAGCCTCGACCAGTGCTTCCGCTCGATCGCGACCGAGGAGAGCGAGGCGACGCCGAGGCTCGCCGTCACCGTCCGCCGGCTGGTGTTCGATCTCGACCGCGGGATGAGCTACGACGCCGCCCTCGGCCGCTGGGCGGAGCGCACCGCGGTCGGCGGCGCGAAGGAGCTGGCGTCGCTGTTCCAGCAGGCGCTGCTCCAGGGGACCGAGCTGGCCCCGGCGCTCCGCACCTTCACCCGTGAGTTCACCGAGCGCCGGATCGCCCATGCGCGCGAGAGCATCGGCCGCATCTCCGTCCAGATGGTGCTGGTGCTGATCGCCTGCTTCCTGCCCGCCATCTTCATCGTCGTGGGCGGCCCGCCCGTGGCGAGCCTGTTCGAAATGATCCGATCGGAAGCGCGATGAACGCCAGGCCCCTCCTCCTGCTCCTGCTCGCCGCCGCGCCGGCCTTCGCGCTTGCCGCTCCGGCCGCCAAGCCGGCTGCGCCGCAGACGCGCGGCCTCTATCTCCAGCTGATCGGCCAGGCGCGCACCGACGGGCGCCCCCGCGCGGCGCTCGCCTATCTCGATGATTTCGACAAACGCTTTCCCGGCGATGTCGGCGCACAGGTGCTGCGGGTGAACAGCCTGCTCGACCTGGGACAGGTCGGCGAGGCCGAGCGGATCGTTTCGGGCCCGGCGCTCGCCAAGGTGCAGGGCAACGCGGCGGTGGACGCGGTGCGCGGCCATGCGCTGGCCGCACGCGGCCGCTGGCGCGACGCGAGCGAGCGCTACCAGGCGGCCGTCGAGGCCAGCCCCGCCGACCCCCTGCTGCGCAATGCGCTCGGCTACGCCCAGCTTCGCGCCGGCTGGGGGGACAGCGCGATCGAACAGCTTCGCGGCGCCTGCGACCTCGCCCCCGGTGACACGGTGATCCGCAATAACTTGCTGCTCGCCTATGCCGTCGCCGGCCGGAAGCGTGAACTGTCGGCCGGCATCCGGAAGATCGAAACCCGCAAGGCACAGGCCGAACTGCTGCGCACGATCACCACCGAGGCGAAGCGCCTCGCCAGCGAGACGGCACAACCGGGAAAGGAAGACGGACAATGATGGCGATCCTGCTCGTGACGGCCGCGACCGTCGCGGAAACGCCGCCGCCGCTACCCGCCCTCCACCGGGGCACGGCGCGAACCGTGGTCGAGAGCCAACTCGCGATACCGCCGCGCACCGGCGCACCGGCGGGTCTCGATCCGGCCGAGGCTGATGCGGTCTACAAGCGCTACATCGCCTCGATCGGCCAGCCGCTCGCTTCCGACGGGGAGAACCGCCCGCGATGATCGCGTGGCTCGGATCCCTCTGGTCCGACCGGTCGGCCGCCGTGGCGCCGATCGTCGCCATGCTCGGCGCGAGCCTCGTCTGCACGGCCGGGATCGCACTCGACGTGGGCGCCTTCTATTCGGGCAGCAAGCGGCTGAAGGCGGCAACCGAGGCCGCCGCGCTCTATGCCGCAGGCAACCCGGCCAGCGCCCTGTCGCGGGCGCAGGACTATCTCCAGCGCAACGGCTATCCGTCCAGCGTCATCCAATCGATCCAGGCGGGGCGCTACTGCCCCGACAAGGATCTCGCGCCGACCGGCCGCTTCTTCGCGAGCGCCGCCGCCAGTCCCTGCCCCGGCAACGGCCAGAGCAATGCCGTGCGGTTGAAGACCCGCCAGCCCAGCACCCAATATATGCTGGCTCTGCTCGGCAACTCCTCCCCCATTCCCGATCTCGCCGCGACCGCCACCGCGGCGAAGATCGACGAGGCCGGGGTCCAGGTGTCGTCCGGCGTGCTGGGGCTCAGCAACGGCGTGGTCAACCAGCTGCTCAAGCTGCTGACCGGACGCGACATCGCGCTCACCGGCGCCCAGATCACCACGCTGATGGGCAGCGACATCGACATGGGCCTGTTCCTGGACAAGCTCGCCGCCCGTGCCGGCCGAACCGGCACCTATGCCGAACTGCTGGCCAGCCCGATCGCCTTCTCCGACGTGCTCGGCGCAGCCGGCGATGCCGCCACGACCGCCGGCGCCGGCCCGGTCGGCACGCTGCTGCTCAACCTGTCGGCGCAGGTCGGCAGCGGCTACAAGGTCAAGCTGACCGGCCTGGCCGACCTCGGCGTCTGGGAGAAGATGCCGGTCGGCAACGCCCAGGCCCAGACCTCGCTGCGCGCCGGGATCAACGCCTTCCAGTTGCTCAACTATGCGCTGCTCGCGGGTGGCCAGCCGCCGTCGCTGTCGCTCACCTCCGCGGTTCGGCTCAGCGGAATGGCGACCGACATCCTGTCCAATCCGCGCTTCGGCTATGGCCCGGCCAACGAGACCAGCGCCTACACCGCCGTGACGCGGCTGCTTCTGGATGTCGATGTCAGCCTCAACATCGGCGGGCTCGGACTTGTCCTTAACTTTCTCGGCCTCCAAACTCTGGCCAAGGTTCCCGTCCTCATCGAAATCGGCTCCGGTTCCGCGAGCATCACGAACATCCGCTGCACGTCCGAAGCCGATCAGGACTCCATCGTCACCGTCAATTCGCAGGCCAGCCTGCTCAAGGCCTATATCGGCGTGGCGCACAGCGATCCCCTGGCGCTGCCGTTCAAGCCGCTAAGCAGCGCCGATTTCGACGAGGCCACTATATTGGGGGGAGTGCTCTCGCTGAAAGCGGCGGCGGAGGATCCCATCGCGGCGGCGCAGCCCATCACATTCAGCCGCCAGAACGGAACTATCGGCAGACCTGCTTCCGCCACCAAGCCTGGCATCACGGGGGCCCCGGTTACGGTGGTCAGCGGATCGCGACTTGGGCCGCTCCTGACGACCCTTGGATCGAAAATCGAGGTCGGATTGCTCCGCAACAGCCTCGGCCCTCTTCTAAATCCGGTACTGGCGATCGTTGGACCAACCGTCGGCGGTGTTCTCACCACCCTCGTCGATCCACTGGTCACCAACCTTCTCGCCACGCTGGGCATCCAGCTGGGAACCGCAACCATCTGGGTGACCGGCGTGCGCTGCGGGGTGCCCGTGCTGGTCTGATCAAGGAATGGCAGCCGGCACCCCTCCAGCCGGGACCTGTCGCGTAGGAGTTTGGAGGGGAACAGAGGAGACTGGATATGTTGAACTGCGTTCGATCGATGATGAAGCGCCTCTGCCGCGAGGAGAAGGGAGCTTCGGCGGTGGAATATGCGATCCTGGTGGGTGCCATCGGCATCGCGCTGTCCGCCGGCGCGACCAATTTCGGCAATGGCCTGTCCAACAAGCTTTCGGGCATGCTCAACGTCATCACCTTCCCCGGCGATTCCTGATCAGGGTAGGTGACCGACTTGGTTCGTCTGGGAAACAGGGGCGCCGCGGCGATCGAATTCGCATTGATCGCCCCGGCGCTCATCATGCTGATGTTCGCGATCCTGGTCTATTCGACCTATTTCGCGACCTATATCGGGGTACGGCAGGCCGCCGCCGAGGGTGCTCGCGCGGCGCTTGCCGGCCTGAGCACCAGCGAGCGGACCACCCTCGCAACCGCCCGGGCACAACAGGTCCTCGCCGAATATGGCCTGATGCTCTCGACCGGCACCCAGCCCGACATCCGGGCCGGCGTCGGCACGTCGGGCAGCTTCGAGGTCAAGATCAGCTACGACATCAGCGGCAGCCCGATCATGCGCTACGGCGCGATCCTGCCGCTGCCCAATGCGACGATCACCTCGTCGGTGATCGTGGGTAACGGAAGTTATTCGTGATCGGCTGCCGATGGATTATCATGCCGACCGGCCAGGTCCGGGTGGCCTTCCGCTACGGAACGCCGGGCGGAACCACAAGGAGTATTCCGTAGTTGCGATCGAACCACTTCTAATCTCAGTCTAACCTGACCAAGGAGTCCCAACGTTTCCAACGACATTGACGGGCGACTTCTTGGATAAGGGGGTAATCGGAGTTCATATCCGAGGAAGAGGGGAAACATGACGCTCTTTGACGTCGTACAGGCGGACGAGGTTGTTGAGGCCGTCCTCGTCATCGGGAATGATGTAGACTGGATAGACGAATGTCAGTTCATGCTCCATTCGTTCGGATTTCCTTCCTTCGCGGCGCAATCTCCTGCCGAAGCGTTTGACAAGATCGGCAATCGATCGATTTCGACCCTGATCATCGATCAGAATCTGCCCGGCCTCGCCGGCGTCGGCCTGGCCGAGGACCTGGCCGCCCGAACCGCCGACGACGGGCGCGAATTGCGCTTCATCCTGGTGGCCGAGCATGCGACGCTGGATCTCGTGGTCGCGGCGGTGCGAGCCTCGGTCGTGGACATCCTCCAGAAGCCGATCACCCGTGATGATCTCCGCAACGCCTTGCTGCGCGTCCGTGGCATCAAGCCCGAAAGCTCGACCCGCAAGGCGCTCGCCTCCCAGCTCACCACGCTGAGTCTCGAAATCCAGCGCCTCTCGAACCTGATGGACGAAGCGCTTCCGTCCTTCGGCAAGAGCGCTCCCGCCCCGGAGGCCGCGTCCGGCGAACCGGTAACCGCCGAGTTCGTCCGCGACCTGCTTCGCAAGGAAGCCAAGCGCCGGGCACTGCTCGACGGCCGTCTGTTCGGCGACTGCACATGGTCGGTCCTGCTCGACCTGCTCGCCGCCAAGCTGGACGGGCGCGAGGTCTCGGTTTCCAGCGCGTGCATCGCATCGGGCGCCCCCACCACGACGGCTCTGCGGCTGATCAACCGCCTGGTCGGCGAGAATATCCTCGAACGCCTGCCCGATGCGCAGGACCGCCGGCGCGATTTCCTGCGGCTCAGTCCCGATGTCGAGGCCTCGCTGCTCGCCTATCTGGCCGACCTCAGGAAGAACTGACCCTTAAAGAGGGACGCCTCGCGGGACATCGCCGACGCCCACCATCATCCCGCGAAAACGGGAATCCATGGACGGCGGCAGCTCCTGTCCGACAGCCTCTCGCTTCCGTGGATTCCCGCTTCGCGGGAATGACGAACCTGGACGGTCAGGCCGCCCGCGTCATCCCATCCCGCCGGGCGTCGTGGAGATGGCGCCGCAACTCCGCGAGAAGACTGTCGACATCGACATCGCCACCGATCGACAGGCTGACGTCGACCACGCCGCCACGGCCGTGCCGCATGACGCCAACCTTTGCGCCACCGGCCATCAGGGCTACGGGTTCAGGCTTCGACGGCTCCGACGTTGCCGCCTGACGCAACCGCGACAGCACCGCTGCAGCGGCGATCAACGGCTGCTTGTTGGCGGTGCGCTGCTGCTGTTGCGCTGCGATCGCGATGGCGGCCTCGATGATCGCGGCGCGCAGTTCGGGACGGCGGAGCAGCGGCGTCAGCACTTCCGAATGCCGCACGCGCAATTCGGTGCGCGCGGGGAATGCGTCGACCACTTCCTCGGGAAGCTGGGCCAGCGACAGCAGGCGGCTGAGCTGGCTGTTCGACAGACTCAGGGCCTGCGCCATCTTCGATTGGACGCCGCCGTAGAAGCGGTCGACCGCCGCCTGATAACTGCGGGCTCGGTCGATTTCGGAGATGTCGGCACGCTCGCGGTTTTCCAGATCGGCGATCCGGAAAGCCTCCTCGTCACTGACATCAACGATCAGGGCACTCAACCGCAGCTCCGGGCGTCCATTGTGATTCAGCCAGTCGACGGCGAAACGCCGCCGGCTTCCGACCAACAATTCATAGGGAACCTCGGCGCCGTCGCGGGCCCGCCGGACCAGCACGGGAATGCGGTTGCCGCCTTCCGTCGCGATGGACTCGATCAGGCTTCGGCAACCTTCGGGCGTCAGCCGTGGAACATCGCGCGGATTACCGTCCCAGACGGCGCATTCCGCGGGCTGGAGCATCACGACCCCAGTGTTGTCGCTGCCGCTCCGCACCGCCCCGGCGAGCCGTGCATCGAGATGGGCCAGGTCACCGCCCTCCCCTGCCGGCCCCTGCACCTTGCGCGCGCCGCCGCCGCCCGAGATATCCCCGAAGATCTCCCTCATGAAACTGCCCATAACCCCCTCCGGAACGCAGATTCGCGATGCGTTCCGCAGCATAATGGCGCGTCGAGGTGGGAGAATGCCGAGATCGATCCGATCCGGTTGCATGGGGCACGGCTTTGCGTATCCGCAACCCGCATGGAAAGCGCGGACCCGGCTCTGGGTTTCCCAATTCACCGACAGCCCTGATCGGCGACGAATGATGAAATGCGGATCCAATCGGGAATCATCCCGGCCCGATAAGATCAGTCAACCATAGCCTTCAAAAAATAACCATTTATTTACCAGAAGAACAGGGTCCGAATCGGTTCTTATCAGCGAATGGTGGGATGGATGCCGGAGAAAGGAGGCGGCTTGACTGACAGACCTTGATTTTTCTTGCCCCTTTTCTTGGTCGACAGAGAATATGCCCAAGAAATCCTGACGCGACTGTGCCGCCTGCCGCGGACAAACCGCCGACTGCACCTCCGTCATTGCGAGCGGCGCCTTCGCCTTGCTTTTCCGGCCGATCCGGAGCGCCGGACACCAAGGGCCATACCCCGTCGGCGGCACGCCGAATTCCATCCGCTCTGGTTGTTGTTGCGCGTGAAAGCGACGGCAATTGCGGTACCGCCAACAGCGGCAAGGGGCGCTCCGGGGACGGCAGCTTCGCCTGCCCTGTATGTGTAACCCGTGGAGTGCTTGAGCGATGAAGCCGCGTATAGCCTTGGCCCTTCTCGGGCTGAGTCTCGCCTCACCGCTGGCGGCCCAGACTCCGGCCGCCACCGATATCCAGGCCGATCGCGCCCAGGCGCCGGTCATCGACCGCGATCGGACCGACCGCGTCGTCCCGAGCCTGCCGGGCGTGCCGCGCGTGTCCATTCCCCGCCCCACCTTCAACGTCGCAGCGTCGGCCACAGCAGTGAACCTGAGCAGCATTCGCTTCGCGGGAAGCTCGCTTCCACTCGCGACGGTCGAGGCGATCACCACGACCTATCGTGGTCAGGCTCTGACCCAGGAGGTCCTCAAGGCTATCGTCGAGGCGGTCGGCAAGGCCTACGCACAGAGCGATATCGCCTTCTATTCTGTGGCGGTTCCCGCGCAGCGGCTCGAACAGGGCGTGCTCACGGTCCAGGTCGTTGAGGGCGCGGTCAGGCAATATAGCATCAAGGGACTTCCCGACGATGCGCCGACCGAACTCGTCAAGGCGCACATAGCACGGATCATGCGCAGCACGCCGCTGCGCAAGAGCGTGCTGGAGCGAAGCCTGTCGCTGCTGCGCGACATGCCCGGCCAAACGGTGGAGGCATCGGTGCGACAGCTCGACGCCGCCGGCTCGCTCGCGCTCGACCTCACGCTCCGTCGTCGCCCCTTCCACCTCGGCATCGCGATCGACAATAATGGCGTGAGCAACGTGACCACCGCGTTCCAGGCGCAGGCGACGGTGACTGCCAACAACCTGCTTCGCGAAGGCGATACGACGAAGGTCAGCGCCTATCTGCCGCTCCATCCCGATCGCTACCAATTCTACACGGTCAGCCATGCGACGCCGATTGCCAGCAATGGCATGACCGCGACCGTCACGGCGGCTCGACTGAAGTCCAGGTCGCGCAACATCACCCTCGGCGACATCGACGGCCGGGCGACCCTGGCGGGGGTTTCGCTGAGCTATCCGGTGATCCGCTCCTACAAGACCAACCTGTCGGTCAGCGCCTCGCTCGACGGCATTGACAGCAGCAACTATTATCTCGACACGCGCTTCGGCGACTATCGATCGCGTGCGATCCGGTTCGGCGCCAGCTTCTCGCGATCGACCGAGAAAAGCGGCTATGCGATGACCGCGGTCGTCAGCCGCGGCCTCGACATTCTTGATGCGAAAGCCTTCGTCGGATTCACGGAGAAGGACTTCACAAAGGTCAATCTCCAGACCGTGGTCGTCAACGCGATCACCAAGAACCTGGTCGCGAAGCTCACCACCAACGCGCAATATAGCCGCGACAAGCTGCCGGTCACCGAACGACTGGCGCTGGGCGGATCGGGTGCCGGACGCGCATTTCGCGTCGGGACGGTGACGGCCGATCGAGGCGCGACCGGCACGGCCGAACTGAGCTGGACGCTGCCCCTGCCGAAAAGCCGTATCAAGGGCACCTCGATCTTCGCCTTTGTCGATGGCGGGCTCGGGCGCACGGAAGCCCGCCCCTTCTATGGCATCCCCGCCGAGAAATTCTCACTCGCGTCGGCGGGCGGCGGCGTTCGACTGCAACTGGGCAAGGTGCGGCTCGGCGCCGAGGTCGCGGTTCCGATCGATCGCCCCGGCCCGGGGTACAGCCGCAAGGCCCGGCTGTTCGGAAGCTTCGGATATGGGTTCTGACATTTTGCGGATACGCAAAATCGATAGCGGGGCGCTACGATGAACAACGTCTGGGAGGTTTGGACGTCGGCACTGTCGTCCGACGAGTGCGACCACGTGATCGAGCGGGGGCTGCACTACGCGCCGCAGACCGCCACGGTCGGTTTCGCCAAGGATGCACGGCAGGACGACGGCTATCGCACCTCGGTGGTGCGCTGGCTCGATACCGGCGCCGAACAGGCGATCGTCTCCCGGCTGATGAGCTTCGTCATCTCGTCGAACCGTACGAATTTCGGCGTCGACATCGTCGCCCCCTTCGATCTGCAGTTCACCGAATATCATGGCACCAGCCATGGCAAATATGACTGGCATCAGGACGTGTGGCTGGAATCGACCCGCCCTTACGACCGCAAGCTGTCCCTGGTCGTCCAATTATCGGACCCGTCGGACTATGAAGGCGGCGCCTTCGAATTTTTCGGATTGCAGCACCCGGGCGCTCTATTCGCACCGCGCGGCAGCCTCCTGATCTTCCCGTCCTGGATGCGGCATCGCGTACTGCCGGTCACCAGCGGCGTGCGCCGCAGCCTCGTCTCCTGGGTCGAGGGGCCCCGCTGGCGCTGAAGAAAGCTTCGGGCCGATGAGCGCGCCGGTGCCCGCGGTGGCCGCTGCGCTGATTCTCGCCGTCCTGGCGATATTGCTCGCCTGTGCCGTCATCGACATCCGGTCGCGCGTCATTCCGAACCGTCTTGTCGTCCTGATCGCGCTGATGGCTTTACCCTATTGGCTTGCCGCGGAGCCCGACCTTCTTGGCCGCATCATTGGCCAGGCAACGGTCATCGCCATCGCGGCCCCCCTCCTTCTGCTGCTGTTCGCGATCCGGGCATGGGGCGGCGGCGACGTCAAGCTCGGCGCCGCCCTGTTGTTGTGGCTGCCCGGCGGCGAGGCTCTGCGGGCCGCCGCGATCATGGCGGTCGCTGGGGCCGTCCTCGCACTGCTGATCCTGGCGTTCGGCCGGCGTGCGACCGATCGGGGTGTTCCCTACGGCGTCGCCATCGCGATCGCCGGCGCCCTGCCGCTGGCGGGACGGCTTGCGCCCGTCTTCTGACAGGCTCCCGATATAAGGCCACCGCCGCTTTCGGGGGGAGCGGCGGCGGCTGGAATAAGCAACGCTACAGGTACAATCCTGCCCCGCTGAACAAAGAACGCCGCCAGATCCGCTTGGGGTGGACGGACAGACCGGAGATTTTGCCGGGAGCAAAGCTTCTCCGAAGCGTTCCTTGGGGCAATCCCTGAAAGGGGGATCAGAAGGGCAGGACGTAAAGCACGACCCAGGTGACGAGGAGGAGGGTCAGCCCTAGGACCACCATGCGGTCGATCCCGTCGGTGGCGCCCGGCGCGGATTGGACCGGAAGCCCGGTAGGGATCCGCATGATCTCCATCGGCTCCCCCCCAACGGCCCCGAGGGGCCGGAAGGTCTGAGGCAAGGCTGGCCGGCATTCGCCGGTGGAGGCCTGCAACTCGCCCTGGGTCAGCGGGACGAGCAGCCGGCAGCAGGCCTGTCCTGCCTGAATCCACAGCACCCGCGCATTGCGCAGGCCGATCGTCGGCAGGTCCAGGCAGATGATCGAGCCGACATGCAGCCGGTTGCCGGGACCGTCACTGCCGCCTTCATGAGAGGCGCCTTCGTCCTGGAGGTCGACGATGCAACCCCCCCTCGATAGAAGGCGGCAGGACGGAAAACGCACCGGCGAGGACAGCCGCTTGTCGAGCAGTTCGCCGCCGCGCTTCGAGGATATCTCGTTGAGCATCTGAGGGACGCCTCTCATCTTCGGGTTGCTCCCGGCCCGCCCGTAG
>NZ_LDES01000047.1 GCF_001015195.1 Sphingomonas sp. Y57
CGGCGCGGGGGACGCCGGCTGCGGCCGGTTGGCCGGCGCCGGCTGGTTGCCGAAGCCGGGCGGCAGCAGAGACTCCTGCGCCAGCGCCGCGACCGCGGCGAGCGAAGCCGCGCCCGCCGTCAGCGCGAGCAGTATCTTCTTACTTGGCTTCGGCTTCATTCAGCATCGCCTTCTCGACCGTGACGGGCGGCTTTTCGGTGTTCACGAAGCTCAGGGCCACCAGCGCCACGACGATGATGATGACGACACTCAACAGGATGAAGCTGAACCGCGACATGGACTTCCCTTAATTTCTATCCTGGCCTTGTTTCCGACGGCCCCGGCCGGGCCGGACAGGTTGCAATCGACGTGCTTTTGCCCGAGGGGGCGCCCATGTGTATAGCCCTCGACGACATGCCGCAAAGCCTGCCTCCCAATCTTCCCCATTTTGACCGCCCCCTGGTCCTCATCGGGTTGATGGGCGTGGGCAAGTCGACGGTCGGGAAGCGGCTTGCGACACGCCTCCATCTCCCCTTCGTCGATGCCGACCAGGAGATCGAGCGGGCAGCCGGCCTCACCATTTCCGAGATTTTCGCGCGATTCGGCGAGAAGGAATTCCGCGACGGCGAACGCCGGGTGATCGCGCGACTGATAGACGGACGGCCGAAGGTGATCGCCACGGGCGGCGGCGCCTTCATGCAGGAGGAGACCCGCGCGCTGATCCTCGACCGCGCCACCGCGGTCTGGCTGGATGCCGACATCGACGTGCTGGCCGACCGCGTCGGCCGGCGCGAGGGCACCCGCCCGCTGCTCAAGGATCGCGACCCGCGCGAGGTGCTGACCGAGCTGGCCGCGGTCCGCAATCCGGTCTATGCGCTCGCCCCCATTCATATCCGCAGCCAGCCGCTGCCGCACGACGCCACGGTCGATGCGATCCTCAAGGCACTGACGCAATGACGGTACGGGTTTCGCTGGGCGACCGCAGCTATGACATCACCATCGAGAATGGCGCGCTGGACCGGGCGGGCGAGTTGCTCGCCGGCTATGCGGCGCGGGGACGCTTCATCGTCGTCACCGACCGAAACATCGTCCCCAACCAGCTCTACCGGCTGGAAACATCGCTGACCACCGCCGGCATCGCCAGCGCGGTCGAGGTGTTGCCGCCGGGCGAATCGACCAAGAGCTGGGCGATGCTGGAGAAATTGACCGACGCGCTGCTCAGCTACGGCGTCGAACGCGGCGACACGATCCTCGCGCTCGGCGGCGGCGTGATCGGCGACCTGGTCGGCTTCGCGGCGTCGATCCTCAAGCGCGGCTGCCGCTTCGTGCAGGTGCCGACGACGCTGCTTGCCCAGGTCGATTCCTCGGTGGGCGGCAAGACGGCGATCAACAGCAAGGCCGGAAAGAACCTGATCGGTGCCTTCTACCAGCCTGCCCATGTGCTGATCGACCCGACCACGCTCGACACGCTTCCCCCGCGCGAGACCCGCGCCGGCTATGCCGAGGTCGTCAAATACGGCCTGATCGACGACGCCGACTTCTTCGCCTGGTGCGAGACGAATGGTGCGAAGTTGCTGGCCGGCGATCCTGAAGCCCGCACCGTCGCGATCGCCAAGAGCGTCGGCGCCAAGGCCCGCATCGTCGGAGAGGACGAGCGCGAGACCAGCGGCCGCCGCGCGCTGCTCAACCTCGGCCACACCTTCGGCCATGCGCTGGAAGCCGAGACCGGCTTTTCC
Source organism: Sphingomonas sp. Y57 (assembly GCF_001015195.1). Taxonomy (GTDB): domain Bacteria; phylum Pseudomonadota; class Alphaproteobacteria; order Sphingomonadales; family Sphingomonadaceae; genus Rhizorhabdus. Next base: position 1,716 of record NZ_LDES01000047.1, read on the forward strand.
GATCGGCTGCTGCACGGCGAGGCCGTCGCTGCCGGCATGGCGCTCGCCTTCCGCTTCTCGGCAGCGCAGGGCCTGTGCCCGGCCGAGGACGCCCGGCGGGTGACCGCGCACATCGCCGCAGCCGGCCTGCCCGCGACGCTCCAAGCTGCCGGCGTCGAGGCGAGCGGCGCGACGCTGGTCGGCCACATGCAGCACGACAAGAAGATGGAGGGCGGCCGCCTGCCCTTCCTGCTGGCGCGCGGCATCGGCCAGACCTTCCTCGACAAGCAGGTCGACCTCGCCGCAATCGAGGGGTTCCTCGACGCTGAGCGCGCTGACGGCAGGGCCTGACTTTCCTAACGGCCCCGCAGATAGAGGATCGCGATCCAGATCCAGCCGAGGATCATCGCGAGCCCGCCGAGCGGGGTGACCGCACCGAGCCAGCGCGGGCCACCGAGCGCCATTGCATAGAGCGTGCCCGAGAAGAGCAGCGCACCGAGCAGCAGCAGCGCCGCCGCGCCGCGCCCCCTGGCCAGGACGACCAGCCCCGCGACAGCGTGGATCATCTGATATTCCGCGCCGGTCGCCAGCCATTCGGCCGCCTTGCCGCTGGCGCCGTGCGCGCCATAGGCGCCCGCGACCACCGCCACCGCGCCGGACAATGCGAACAGCGCCGCCAGTGGATCGCCCGATGTCCTAACCCGCGCCATCCTCATCCTCTTCCGTTTCCAGATCGAGCTTGCGATCCGGGTTGAACACCATGTCGCGGCGCGCGGTCAGGTCGTTCGCCGCGATCTGCGCCTCCAGCCGCGAGCCGTCGCGACGGCGATATTCGGCCTCGATCTTGTCGATATTGGTCTCGCTGATCCCGACAGCCCCAAGCGCCTCGCGTCCCAGCACCACCGCCGATTCGAACAGCTCGCGCACGGCGCCCGCGATGTCGAGCCGCGCCAGCACCATCATATGACGCCGGTCGAACGCACGGACCAGCACCGCCGCATTCGGAAAGGCATTGAGTACCGGCTGCAGCTGCGCCTTGCCCAGCCCGTCGCCATCGATGCAGAATATGATCGCGCGGGCCTGATCGGCGCCGGCATGGCGGAGCAGCTCGACCCGGGTGCCATCGCCGTAAAAGACCTTGGAGCCGAATTTCTCGGCGACGTCGATCTGCTCGATCGCGTTATCGATCAGGCTGACGCGGGTACCCGCGGCCATGAGCATCTGCGCGACCGTCTGGCCGAAGCGACCATAGCCGACGACGATCGCGGCCGGGCTCATGCTCCCGTCGGGGCCGGGACGCTCCTCGCTGCTGGGCGGTGGCGTGAGAAAGCGACTGGAGAACATCATGAGGAAGGGCGTCGTCGCCATCGACAGGGTGACGACCGCGCCGAACAGGCTCGCCGCCTCGGGCCGGATCAGCAATGCCTGGCTTGCCTGCGCGAACAGCACGAAAGCGAACTCGCCGCCTTGGCTGAGCAACAGGCCGAAGCCCAGCGCGCCACGGTTCGACACCCCGAACAGCTTGGCGACGCCGAACATCACGACCGTCTTCGTCGCGACCACGGCGACCGCCATGGCGGCCACGAACAACGGCCGCTCGGCGATGACATTCAGGTCGAGCAACATGCCGACGGCAATGAAGAACAAGCCGAGCAGGATGGTTCGGAACGGCTCGACATCGGCCTCCAGCTCGTGCCGATAGGGCGAGTCGGCGAGCATCACGCCCGCGACGAAGGCGCCCAGCGCGGTCGACAGGTGAAGCGCCTCCATCACCGCGGCGCTGGCGAGCACCGTGAACAGCCCCGCGGCAACGAACAGCTCGCGCTCTCCGAGCCGCCCGACCAGGCGGAACAGCGGGTTCAGGATGAGCCGCCCCGCCAGCACCAGCCCGACCACCGCGACGACGGTATAGACGCCTAGCAGCCATCCGGGCGGCGCATCGGCCGCGGGCGGCGTGCGCGAGAGCGCGGCGATGATCGTGATCAGCGGGATCAGCGACAGATCCTGGAACAGCAGTACCGAAAAGGCGCGTTCGCCGGCCGGCGTGTTGAGGCGCCCGGCCGAGCGCAGCATCGGCAGCACCTGCGCGGTCGAGGACAGAGCGAGCGGCAGGCCCAGAGCGATCGCCGCGGCTGCGGTGAAGGCGGTGCCGAAATAGATCACCGCGCTGAGCGCGACGCCGCAGGCCACGACCTGCACAAAACCGAGCCCGAAGATGTCGCGCCGCAGCCGCCACAGCCGGTTGGGGTGGAGTTCCAGGCCGACGAGGAACAGCAGCAGTACGATGCCGAGTTCGGCGATGCCGAGCTTCGATTCGGCGTCGCCGATCAGGCCGAGGCCCTGCGGGCCGATCAGCGCGCCTGCGACGAGATAGCCCAGCGTGGCGCCGAGACCGAGGCGACGGAAGATCAGGACAAAGACGATCGCGGCGCCGAGCAGCAGGACCCCGTCGCGCAGCAATAGCGCGTCCGCCGCCTCGTTCAACGAACCGGCTCCGCCAGTGCCTGGATGGCTGCCTCGGCGACCGCTTCGAAGGCGAGCCGGATCGAGGGATGGCGCGCAGCGTGCGGGCGTGCCGGCAGGAAGACGTCGAGGCCCGGCCAACCACCGGGGTCGTCGCGCTCGCCCGCGAGGAAGGCGGCCAGCGTATCCCGCGCGGCCGCCAGTTCGGCCGGGCTACGCCCGATCGCATGCTCGCCCATCAGCGCCGCCGAGGCCTGGCCCAGCGCGCAGGCGCGTACCTCCTGCCCCAGCGCGGCGACCCGCCCCTCGCCGTCCATCACCACGTCCACCGTCACCCGGCTGCCGCAGATCGGCGAACGCTTCGAAACGGTCGCCTGTGGATCGACGAGGCGGGCCTGGTGGGGAATGCTGGTCGCGAGGCGAAGAATCCGGGCGTTGTAGAGCGAGGCCGACATGCGCCCCATGTAAGGCGGATCGTTGCGGGGGGTAAGCCCCCTGTGGGGCACCGCGGGCACCTGCGACACGCCAGCCCCACAACGTCATGCCGGCGGAGGCCGGCATCTCCGGAGAGGGGAGAAGGGGCTGAGGCAGGAGCCGCCCGAGATGCCGGCCTCCGCCGGCATGACGTTATCGAACGGAGGTGAATCAGCCCTCGAGCTGGCGGATCAGCAGACGAACGTCGGCGTCGAGCTCCGCGTCGGTCTGGCGGAGTTTCTCGATCTGCTTGACCGCATGGATAACGGTGGTGTGATCACGTCCACCGAAGCGCCGGCCGATCTCGGGCAGCGAGCGCGGTGTGAGCTGCTTGGCGAGGTACATCGCCACCTGACGCGGCCGGGCAACCTCGCGGGCGCGGCGGGCGCTCGACATCTCCGCCTGGCGAATGCGGTAGTGGTCGGAGACCTTGCGCTGGATCTCGTCGATCGTCACCCGGCGCTGGTTGGCGCGCAGGATATCGGCGAGGGTCGCCTGGGTGAAATCGATGTCGACCGGCTTGCCCGACAGCGCCGCATAAGCGACGACCCGGTTGAGCGCGCCTTCCAGCTCGCGGACATTGGCGCTGATCCGGCGGGCGAGGAACATCACCACGTCCTGCGGCACCTGGGCCTGCGGCATCCCCTGCAGCTTGCGCATCAGGATGTTGAGCCGCAGCTCGAAATCGGCCGGGTTGACGTCGGCGACGAGGCCCCAGGACAGACGCGACAGGATGCGGCTCTCGATCCCGTCGAGGTCCTGCGGCGAACGATCCGCGCTGATCACCAGGCGGCGGCCCGCAGAGATCAGCTCGTTCATCGTGTGGAAGAATTCTTCCTGGGTCGATTCCTTGCCCGCGATGAACTGGACATCGTCGATCATCAGCACATCGGCCGCCCGCAGCCTCTGCTTGAAGCTGAACGTGTCCTTGGCTCGCATCGCGGAGACGAACTCGAACATGAACTTCTCGGCCGACATGTAGACGACCTTCGCGCCGGGATGGCGCGCCAGATATTCATGGCCGATCGCATGCATGAGATGCGTCTTGCCGAGACCCGTGCCGCCATGGAGGAACAACGGGTTGAAGACGAGCTTGCCGCCCTCCGCCAGTGTACGCGCGGCGTTATAGGCCACCTCGTTGGCCTTGCCGACGACGAAGCTGTCGAACGTGTAGCGCGCTTCGAGCGGCGTGCCGCAGCGAACGCCGTCGCCGGGCGCCGCGACCGTCTCCTCTGTCGTGGCCGGCGCGGCCGCTGGCACCGCGGCCGGAGGCGCAGAGAACAGCGCGGGCCGTTCCCCGGCCGACGCCGGCACGATCGTGACGTGACGAACCTGGGGCAACAGCGCGCGCCAGCCCTGGAGCAGATGGTCAACGAAATGGGTGGTTGCCCAGTTGGCCATGAATTCGCTTGGCGCGACCAGCTTGAGCGTGCCGGAGGCGAGATCGCAATCGCCAAGCGTCAGCGGCTTGAGCCAGCCGTCGAAGGTCCGGACACCGATGCTGCGGCGCAGACTGGCGCGGATGGTTTCCCACGCCTGTGCGAGCGCCGCATCGATACCGGCATTCGTGGCCGGACCTTGGTCCATGCCCACGCCGCCAACCTTGTCAGACACCCCGCATCCTTCCCGGACAGACCCCTTCTGCCCTTCCGACCAAATCCATTAAAAGGGCAAAGCCCTCCCCTGTCCGGAAACAATGTTCCGGCATGCCCCTTGCTAAATCGCCATGATGCCGTTGCGACAGAATCGCGCTCGGCTGTGGAAGGCACTCTAGGAAGAAGCCGCGATGGGGATCAAGAGCATCTATTCGTCATCAGACCGCAATATGGGCTTGACACTCGACAAGCCGGGCCTCCCATCTCGAAAAAAAATTTTATCGTTTATTTTCCGAGGTTTGGACGAGGTTGCGACAACGAATCAAATTAAATCCGAGAGTTACGGTTCCGTGACGCCGGCATGACAAAAGGCCCGCCGGCATCTCCTGCCGGCGGGCCTTTTGTAATACGAGCCTGCGATCAGCCGAGAGCGGCGATGCGCTTGGTGAGGCGCGAGAATTTGCGCGAGGCGGTGTTCTTATGGACCACACCCTTCGAGACGCCGCGGAACAGCTCCGGCTGGGCAGCAGCCAGCGCGGCGGTGGCAGCGGTCTTGTCACCGGCGGCGAGCGCAGCCTCGACCTTCTTCACGAAGGTGCGAATCCGGCTGACCCGGGCACCGTTGATCTCGGCGCGACGGTCGTTGCGACGGATGCGCTTCTTTGCCTGCGGCGTATTCGCCATGCTCGTTCAAACCCTAGCTATAATGACTGAAACCGCAGGGAACGGGTCCCCGCCGGAAGGCCGCGCCAATACACAGACCGGCCCCCATGGTCAACCTCCAACTCGCCCTATTTCTGGCATTTGGGGCAGTAGAAGGTCGATCGGCCGCCGTCGACACGGCGCCGGATCGCGGTGCCACAATGGCATGCCTCGCCTTCGCGGCCATAGACGCGCCACTGCTTGGCGAAATAACCCAGCTCGCCGTCGGGACGGGCATAATCGCGCAGTGTCGAGCCGCCCGCCTCGATCGCCGCCGCCAGGACGTCGCGAATCGAATCGACCAGCCGGTCCAGCCGCCCCTTCGAGATCCGCCCGGCCATCGTGGTCGGCGCGATGCCTGTCATATGCAGAGCCTCACACACATAGATATTGCCCAGGCCGGCGACGATGCGCTGGTCCAGCAGCATAGCCTTGATCGGCGCGATCCGCCCTTCGAGCGCCTTCGCAAGATAGGCGCCGGTCAGATCGGGGCCGAGCGGCTCCGGCCCCAGCGTCTTGAACGGACCGAATCCGGGGAGTTCGTCCAGGCGGACGAGATCGACCGAACCGAAACGGCGCGGGTCGCACAGCGAAAGAATACGCCCCTCATCGGTCTCCAGCACCAGATGATCATGCGCACCAATCTCGCTAGGGTCGATCCGCCAGCGCCCCGACATGCCGAGGTGGAAGACCATCACGTCGCCCCGGTCGGTTTCGACCAGGCCATATTTCGCCCGACGGCCGAGGCCGACGACCGTCGCCCCCGTCATCCGTTGGCGGAGATCGACCGGAAACGGCCGGCGCAGGTCGCCCCGACGGGGCTCGACCCAGGTCAGGCGCCGCCCCTCCAGCGGAGGACGCAGGCCTCGGACGGTGGTTTCTACTTCGGGAAGCTCGGGCATGGCCCCGACCTAGACCAGCCGACATCCCGGCGGAAGCCGGGATGTCGCTCCTGCGCGTCGCGGGAAGGCAGGGAGATTCCAGCTTCCGCAGGAATGACGATCGAGAGTTTGCGGGCGCGGCATCCTATCGCTAGAGCGTCGCGCATGAGCGACACCGTTTCCTTCGGCTATACCGACGTCTCCCCCGACGAGAAGACCGCCAAGGTGGGCGAGGTCTTCCGCAGCGTCGCGAGCCGCTACGACCTTATGAACGACGCCATGTCGGGTGGGATGCACCGGCTGTGGAAGGACCGTTTCGTCCGCCGGGTAAAGCCACGCGCCGGCGAGGACATCCTCGATATGGCCGGTGGCACCGGTGACATCGCGTTCCGCATCGCCCGGTCGGGCGCGGCGGTCACGGTCTCCGACATCAACGCCGCGATGCTCGAGGTCGGCAAGGAGCGAGCCGCAAAGAAGGGGATCGGAGGCCTGTCCTGGTCCGAACAGAATGCGGAGACGCTCAGCTTCGAATCAAACCGCTTCGACGCCTATACGATCGCCTTCGGCATCAGGAACGTCACGCACCGCATGCAGGCGCTGAAGGAAGCGCACCGCGTGCTGAAACGCGGCGGACGCTTCTACTGCCTCGAATTCTCGACCACGCTGTGGCCGGGCTTCAAGGAGGTCTACGATGCGTACTCGCACCGGCTGGTCCCCAAGATCGGCAAGATGCTGGCCGGCGACGAGGAGAGTTATCGCTATCTGATCGAGTCGATCCGCCGCTTCCCGACGATGGAGGCCTTCAAGGCCGAGATCGCCGAGGCCGGCTTCGTCCAGGCGAAGGTCGAGCCGCTGCTCGGCGGTCTCGTCGCCATTCATAGCGGCTGGAAGATTTGACCCCCAGCTTCGTCCATATCTGGCGGTTGCTCCGCTGGGGTCGCACGCTCGCGCGCCATGGCGCATTGCGCGGAATCGAACGCGATCCGCTGACCCCGCCGCAGGTCCGCCGACTGGTCCGTCTCGCTCGCTTCGGCGCGCGGATACCGAAGCAGCCGGCCTATGCCGACGCGTTCGAGGCGCTGGGTCCGGCCGCGATCAAGCTCGGCCAGGCACTCGCCACCCGGCCCGACCTAGTCGGCGAGCAAGCGGCGATCGAACTGTCGCGCCTGCAGGACGCCCTGCCCCCCGCACCCTTCCCGTTGATCCGCGCCGCGATCGAACAGGGCCTCGGCAAACCGATCGACCAGTTGTTCGCCTCGTTCGAGGAGGACCCCGTCGGCGCCGCCTCGATCGCACAGGTCCACCGCGCGGTGACGACCGATGGCCGCACCGTCGCGGTCAAGGTTTTGCGGCCCGGCATCGAGGAGGAACTGGCCCGCGCGATCGAGACCTATGAATGGGCAGCCGCGCACGCGGAACTGATCGGCGGCGAATTCGCGCGTCTGCGCCCACGCCTCGTCATCGCCACCTTCCGCCAATGGACCGCCCGCGAACTGGACCTGCGACGGGAAGCCGCATCGGCATCCGAGCTGGCCGAGAACATGGCCGCGGTGCCGGGCTTCGTCGTGCCCGCGATCGACTGGACCCGGACCTCGCGCCGCGTCCTCACCATGGAATGGATCGAGGGCATCAAGATGGCCGACCGCTCGGCCATCGCCGCCGCCGGCCACGACGGGAAGGCGCTCGCCACATTGCTGGTCCAGGCCTTCCTGCGGCAGGCGATCGCCGACGGTTTCTTCCACGCAGATCTCCACCACGGCAATCTGTTCGCGCTGCCCGACGGCCGGATCGCTGCGATCGACTTCGGCATCATGGGACGGATCGACCGGCGCGCGCGGGTCTGGCTGGCGGAAATCCTTCATGGGCTGATCACCGGCAACTACAAGCGCGTCGCGGAGATCCATTTCGAGGCGGGCTATGTGCCGCCACATCATAACCTCGGCGAGTTCACCACCGCGCTGCGCGCCGTCGGCGAGCCGATTCGCGGGTTGCCCGCCAAGGACATCTCGATCGGCCAGATGCTCGACGGCCTGTTCGCGATCACCCGCGACTTCGACATGCCGACCCAACCGCACCTGCTGCTGCTCCAGAAGACGATGGTGATGGTCGAAGGGGTGGCGACCGGCCTCGATCCCGATCTGAACATGTGGGAGACGTCGGGGCCGTTCGTGCAGGAATGGATCCGCTCCGAGCTGGGTCCCGAGGCGTGGCTGGCTGACCGCCTCGTCGGCGACCTCCGCACCCTGGCCGGCCTGCCCGACCTCGTCCGCCGGATCGAGGCGCAGTTCCCCGCCCCCGGCGGCGCCCCCCCGCCCCCGCCGCTGCCCGAGGTGCAGGTGATCCGCATCGGATCGGGCTGGCGCTACGCGGCGGTCGCGGCGCTGGCCGCTGTGGCTGGCGCGGCGGCGGCCATGGTCCTATTATAGGAGCATGACGAGGGATCAGGCCCTTCGGCGCATCAAGGCGCATGAAAGCGAACTCCGGCAAGCCGGCGTCAGTTCGCTTTACCTGTTCGGGTCGACGTCCCGAAACGAAGCCGGCCGCGCATCGGATGTCGATCTGATGTGTGATCTTGAGGATTCCGACGAGATCGGGCTGCTCGAGTTCATCCGCATCCGCGATCGCCTGTCCGATCTCCTCGACAGTCCGATCGACCTCATCGAACGCCGTGGCATGCGTCCGCGTATCCGCCAGCGCGTCGAACATGAGATGGTCCGGGTCTTTTGATGGATCAGAGCGAACGGGATATCGATCATCTCGAACAGATCATCGATCTTATTTCCGCCGTGCAGCGCCGCGCGGCCGGCCTTGATCGGCAGACGTTCGAGAATGATCGAGACGAAAGCGATCTGGCCGCGTTCCGACTGGCCCATATCGGGGAACAGAGTCGAAAACTCTCCGCCGATATCCGGGACAGGCACCCGGAGATCGATTGGCGAAGCATCTATGGCATGCGCAATGTGATCGCTCATGACTATGGCGCCATCCTTCCCCGTTTACTGTGGAAGGTGATCGACAAGGATCTCGCCACATTGGCCTCGATTTGCCAGGCTGAACTGGACCGGCTGACCCCATGATCGCCCCTCGCATCCTGCTCATCATCGGCGGCGGCATCGCGGCGTACAAGGCGTGCGAGCTGGTGCGGCTGATCCGCAAGGGCGGCGGCAGCGTGCGCTGCGTGCTGACCGAGGCGGCCCATCATTTCGTCACGCCGATGAGCCTTGCCGCGCTCAGCGAGCAGGAGGTCCACACCAGCCTGTGGGATCTCAAGAACGAGACCGAGATGGGCCATATCCAGCTTAGCCGCGAGGCCGACCTGGTCGTGGTCTGCCCGGCCACCGCCGACCTGATGGCGAAGATGGCCGCCGGGATCGCCGACGACCTGGCCACCACCCTGCTGCTGGCGACCGACAAGCCGGTGCTCGTCGCGCCAGCGATGAACGTGCGGATGTGGCTCCACCCCGCGACCCAGCGCAACGTCGCCCGGCTGCGCGACGACGGGGTGACGGTGCTCGATCCCGACGAGGGGGCGATGGCCTGCGGCGAGTTCGGCCCAGGCCGGCTGCCCGAGCCGCCCTTCATCTGGGGCGAGATCGAAAAAGCGCTCGACCGGCCCCGCGCAGCACCTGCACCGGGGATCAAGGGCGGCGCGCTCGCCGGGCGCCATGTGCTGGTGACGGCGGGGCCGACCCACGAGCCGATCGACCCGGTCCGCTACATCGCCAATCGTTCCTCGGGGAAGCAGGGCTATGCGATCGCCGGGGCGCTGGCGGCGCTCGGCGCGCGGGTGACGCTGGTGTCGGGGCCGGTCAGCCTGCCGACCCCGGCAGGGGTCCATCGGATCGACGTCGAAAGCGCGCGCGACATGGCGGCAGCGGTCGAGGCCGCGCTGCCCGCCGACGTCGCGGTGATGGTCGCCGCCGTCGCCGACTGGCGCGCCGAGACTTCCGCCGGGCAGAAGATCAAGAAGGACGGATCGGGCGCACCGCCGGTGCTGCCGCTCGCCGAGAATCCCGACATATTGGCGGGCCTGGCGCGCAATCCGCGCCGCCCCCGCCTGCTGGTCGGCTTCGCCGCCGAGACCGAGAAGGTCGTCGACCATGCGATCACCAAGCGCGCGCGCAAGGACGCCGACTGGATCGTCGCCAACGACGTTTCGGGAGACGTCATGGGTGGCGACAGCAACAGCATCCACATCGTCACGCGCACCGGGGTCGAAAGCTGGGAGACCATGCCCAAGGCCGAGGTCGCCCAACGCCTCGCCACAAGGATCGCCGATGAGTTCGCCTGAGATTTCGATCAACCTGAAGCGCCTCGACCATGGCACGGGCCTGCCCCTGCCCGCCTACGCCACCGCCCATGCCGCCGGGCTCGACGTCGTATCGGCCGAGGATGTGACGCTGGCGCCCGGCGCGCGCCACGCCGTCGCCACCGGCTTCGCGATCGCGATCCCGGAAGGCTATGAGGTGCAGGTGCGCCCGCGCTCGGGCCTGGCGCTCAAACATGGCGTCACCTGCCTCAACACGCCGGGCACGATCGACGCCGACTATCGCGGCGAGGTGAAGGTCATCCTCGCCAATCTCGGGGTCGAGCCGTTCGAGGTGAAGCGCGGCGAGCGCATCGCCCAGCTCGTACCCGCAGCAGTGCAGCGGGCCAGCTTCGCCGAGGTGGCCGACCTCGACGAAACCGCACGCGGCACCGGCGGCTTCGGATCGACCGGCCGATAAGTTCACCGTCACCCCGGCGAAGGCTGGGGTCCATGTCTCTCGTCAGCCAGTTGGCCATCGGGGAGAAGACAGACATGGATGCCAGCCTTCGCTGGCATGACGCATTAAGGTAGATGCGCACCATGTCCCTGACCGACCAGCAGCTCGATCGCTACGCGCGCCACATCATCCTCAAGGAGATCGGCGGCGCGGGGCAGCAGGCGCTGCTCCGGGCGACGGTGGCGGTGATCGGCGCGGGCGGGATCGGATCGCCCGCGATCCAGTATCTGGCGGCTGCCGGCGTCGGCCGGCTGCGGATCATCGACGACGATGTCGTCGACCTGTCCAACCTCCAGCGGCAGACCCTGTTCGGTACCGAGGACATCGGCTGTCCCAAGGTCGACGTCGCCGCCGCGCGTGTCGCGGCGATGAACCCGGACGTCATCATCGAGCCTGTGACAGTGCGAATCGACGCGGATACGGCCGGGGGGTTGCTGAGCGGGGCCGATCTGGTTCTGGACGGCTGCGACAATTTCGCGACCCGGCTCGCCGTGTCCGACGCGACGACGCGGCTCGGCATCCCGCTCGTCTCGGCGGCGGTCGGCCAGTTCGACGGACAGCTCGGCGTCTGGCGCGGATGGGAAGCGGACAAGCCCTGCTATCGCTGCCTGGTCGGCGATGATCCCGACCGGCCCGACATCAGCTGCGCCGACCAGGGCGTGCTCGGCGCGCTGACCGGGGTGATGGGCAGCTTGGGCGCGATGGAAGCGATCCGGGCGATCACCGGCTTCGGCGACGATCCGGCGGGCCGGCTACTGCTGGTCGACGCGCTCGCCTTCCGCTTCCGCACGATCGCCGTGCCCAAGGACCCTGGGTGCCGATGCGCGCGCTGACGATCCTCGTCGCTGCCGACGACGGCGACCGTTTCCACGCCGCGCTGAGCTTCGCGGCGGCCGGTGCTGCGCGGGGCGACAGGGTTCGGCTGCACCTGCACGAGCTGGCCGTCGGCCTGCTGCGCGCGCCGATCCGGGCGCCCGCCGATGGAGACCGGGCACGGGCCGGAATTCCTACGCTGGCCGAATTGCTGGAGGAGGTGCTGGCGCTGGGCGTCGCGATCAGCGTCTGCCAGAGCGGGCTCGCGCTCTATGAAATCGACCTGGCGATGCTCGATCCGCGTATCGAAGCGCAGGGGCCGGTCGGCCTGCTGGCTGCCGCCGACGACGATCGGCTGCTTGTCTTCTAGGGTCAGGCCGCCCTGCGACGGGGGAGTCGCGCAGTGTCGACCCGTTCGGGGCCTTCTATATAGACCAGGTAGCGATCGGCAGATCGGCTCCGATCGCTGACCACCGAAGGCGTCGGCAGGGCGCGACCGAAGCGGCCCAGTGTCGACATATGGGCGCCGAGCGCCTGGCGGGCATTGCTCTCCACCTCGACCGTGGTGGCGCCATAGGCACGGCAGCCGGGGATATCGACGAAATCGGCCCGGAACAGCCCATTCTCCCGGCTCACCACCGCCGGATAGAAATCAAGGCCCCTGATATAGATCCCCATCACGCGACCCTCACCGACCCGACCATCCGTCAGGCCTTCTTAGGCAGCGGCTAGGAGGAATCCATGACGGGAATATTGCGTAGTCCGATAGTCTAATCGAAAAATCCGGTTCCTTTCAGGTCTTTACAGAAATGTTGCGAGACCGGAGGGATTCCGCTGGCCCGATCAGCCGCCGAAGCGCGCGGGCCGGTACCGGGACGGATCTATGGCACGGACAGGATCGGGAAGGCTGCGTCCCAGCAGCAGTGCCGCGCCGATCATCGCGGCGGCGGGGGCGGTCTGGATTCCGAAGCCGCCCTGTCCCGCGAACCAGAAGAAGCCGTCCGCAGCACCGTCGAAACCGTAGACCGGAGCACGATCGGGAGCAAAGCTGCGCAGGCCCGCCCAGGCCCGCTCGACCCGCACGACGCGCCAGTCGACGGTGCGTTCGAGCCGGTCGATCGCAATCGCAACGTCGAGCTCGTCGGGGCCCGCATCGCAGGGCGGCATCGGCGTCTCATCGTGCGGCGACAGCCACAGGCGGCCAGCCTCCGGCTTGAAGTAGAAGCTGCCGGCGATATCGAGCACGAGCGGCAGCGACGCGCGGACCGGCGGATCGACCTTCAGCTGAACGACGGTGCGCCGGTAGGGCTGGATGCCGATCGGGGCGATTCCTGCGAGCGCAGCCAGCTCGTCGGCCCAGGCACCGGCCGCGTCGACCAGCAATGCGGCCTCGATCGTGCCCGCGTCGGTGGCGATCCGCCAGCCGCCCGCGACCCGCGCGATCGACCGCACCCGGGCGTCGGCGATCAGCCGGGTTCCCGCGCGGCGTGCGCGACCGAGATAATGGGCGTGGAGCCCGGCGACGTCGATGTCGCGGCAACTCGGCTCGGCAATTCCGCCCGCGAAGCCCGGCCGGAGACCCGGAATGCGGGCCGGTAGCGCCCCGGCAGCCACCCGTTCCAGCGCGACGTTGCCGGCGAAGGTCGCGAGCATGCGATCGACCGCGCCCATATCCTCGGGCCGGGCGATATGGATCGCCGCCCGGTCGCCGAGGAAGCCGTTCCCGTCGAGATAGGCGAAGGACGCGCTGGTGAGCGGCTGCACCGCGGGCCCGCCATAGGTTTCTGACCAGAAGGCGGCCGACCGGCCCGTGCTGTGATAGCCTGGCTGGGCCTCACCCTCGATCAGCACGACCGCAGCCTCGCCACCGATCTCGGCGGCGAGGCTGGCGCCCGCCATGCCTGCGCCGACGATGGCGATATCGGTGGTGATGAGGGTTGCGGTCATCAGGAGCGTTTAGGTTTTGGTAAGAGCGGCCGTCTAGCCTGCTTAACCATGTCCATTCAAATTCCCGATCTGTTCGGTATCCTCCTGGCGGTATTGCTGTTGATGGCCGCGTGGACCGACATCCGCACCCGGACGATCTCCAACGAGCTGAACGCCGCTATCGCATTGCTGGCGATCGCCTTCTGGTGGGTCGCCGGTGAGGCGCTGTGGCCCGACGTCGCGCTGCGGATCGGCATGGCGCTCCTCATCTTCGCGCTGTTCGCGGTCCTGTTTATGCTCCGCATGATGGGCGGCGGCGACGTGAAGATGATCGGCGCGCTCGCACTGTGGCTGCCATTTCACGCGCTGGTCGTGATGCTGACCGTCATGGCGCTGGCCGGCGGCGCCATCACGCTCGGCCTGCTGATCCGGCAGCGCTGGCGGCCGAACGCCGACAGGCCCGAGGTTCCCTATGGTGTCGCCATAGCGATCGGCGGGCTGTGGGTCATCGCAAACGGCTTGTTAACCACGCCCGTTGCATAGCGTTTCCGGGTCCGCTTCCGGGCCACGCATGTTCTTCACGCCCCGATCGGGCGAAGGTGGGTCTGAAAGATGGATGCGAGGAAGTTGCTGCTGCTGATCATGGCGCTGGTCATGGCGGGCATCTCGGCAGTCGTTGCGCGCAGCATGTTCGGCGGCAACAGCGAGGCCGAGGCGGCCCCCACCGCCGCCGCGCCCCAGCCCGCCGGACCCGAAGTTGCCGTTGCTGTCCGCCCGCTGCCGGTCGGCACGATCATCGGCCCGGAAAGCTTCCGTTATCAGCGCTGGCCGGCGGAGCTGGTCAGCAAGACCTATTTCGTCAAGGGCGAGAGCGACCTGGCGGCACTCAACGGGTCGGTCGTCCGCTATGCGATCACCGCCGGTGCGCCGGTCACCCAGGGCGCGCTCGTAAAACCCGGTGACCGGGGCTTCCTGGCCGCCGCACTCGGCCCCGGTATGCGCGCCGTCACCATCTCGGTCTCGGCCCAGTCGGGCGTCGCCGGCTTCGTCTTTCCCGGCGACCGGGTCGATCTGATGCTGACCCAGGAAGTCCCAGGCGGAGGCGACGGTCCGCCGCTCAAGGCTGCCGAGACGATCATCCGCAACATCCGCGTGCTCGCCGCCGACCAGCGTACCGACAAGACGGTCGACGAAGAAGGCAAGACGGTCGTCGCCAACACCTCGAACGTCACGCTGGAGGCGACGCCCAAGATCGCCGAGAAGATCGCCGTCGCGCAGACGATCGGTCAGCTCTCGCTCGCCCTCCGTTCGATCGCCGACGACAAGGCGGAGCTGGAGGAGCGGATCGCCAATGGCGACATCAAGCTCCCCGCTCAGGCCGATCCCAGGGCCGAGCGCCAGATGCTGCTGGAAATCACGTCGCGGCCCATCGACACAAACACCACCTACACGGTCGGTGCCGACGTCTCGCGCTACCAGCGGTCCAGCATTCCCGCAAAGGTCGGCAGCGATGCCGCCCCCGCTCCATCGGGCCCGCCCGTCGGACCGGTCGGCCCCGCCGTCCGCGTCGCCCGCGGCAACAACGTCACCGTCAGCACGGTCGGAGCCCGGTAGATGCGCGTCTCCATCAAGTCTCTGAGCGGCGGCGCGCTGATCGCCGCGATCGCGCTGGCCCCGCTCGCGGCGAGCGCCGCCACCCGGCCCGCGCGCGGCGCGGCGACCGTCCGCACCGCGACGATCGGCACACCCAGCGAGACAACGACCCTGTCGATCGGGTCCGGCCAGATGATCGCGCTGTCGGCGCCGATCAGCGATCTGTTCGTCGCCGACGACAAGATCGCCGACGTCCAGGTCCGCTCGACGACCCAGCTCTACCTGTTCGGCAAGGGCGCCGGCGAGACCGCTGTCTATGCGACCGACAGGGCTGGCAATGTCGTCTGGTCGTCGATCGTCCGGGTCGGCAGCAACATCACCAGCGTCGACACGATGCTGAAGCTCGCCATGCCGGAGGCAGCAATCACCGCCACGACGATGAATGGCATCGTCCTGCTCACCGGCACCGTCGCCTCGCCCAGCGATGTCGAGGAAGCCCAGAAGCTGGTGGAGCAATTCGTCGGCAAGGACATCCAGGTCGTCAACCGGCTCAAATCGGCAGTACCCCTGCAGGTCAGCCTGCACGTCAAGATCGCCGAGGTCAGCCGCGAATTCGCCAAGTCGATCGGCATCAATCTGCTCAACCGCGACACTACGGGCGGCTTCCTGTTCGGCGTGGCGCAGGGCCGCAACTTCGGCTCGATCGGCAATCTCGACACCTCGGCCTTCCCGAAACTCGACGCCTCGTCGCTTTACGGGCTGCCCGCCGGATCGCTGTCGCTGCCGTTCAATCCGGCGACCGGCCAGTTCATCGCCGGCGGCACTTCCTACACCTTCGACAAGCTCGGCAAGGGGGCCGGTTCGGGCACCTCGCTCGGCCTTGCCGGCAAGTTCCTGGGCGTGGACCTTGCGGCGGCGATCGATCTGGCGGAGGCCGACGGGCTGGTCACCACCCTCGCCCAGCCGAACCTGACGGCAATCTCCGGCGAGACCGCGAGCTTCCTGGCCGGCGGCGAAATCCCGATCCCGCTTGCGCAGGGGCTCGGCGCCGTGTCGGTCGAGTTCAAGCAATATGGCGTCAGCCTCTCCTTCACCCCGACCGTGCTGGGCGACGGGCGCATCTCGATCCGGGTGCGGCCCGAGGTGTCGCAACTCACCGACGCGGGCTCGGTCCGGCTCAACGGCTTCACCATCCCCGGTATCACCACACGCCGTGCGGAGACCACGGTCGAGCTCGGTTCGGGCCAGGCCTTCATGATCGGCGGCCTGCTGTCGAACGCACAGAACAGCAATGTCGACAAGGCGCCGTTCCTTGGCGACCTGCCGATCCTCGGCGCGCTGTTCCGGTCGAGCGGGTTCAAGCGCAACGAGACCGAGCTGATGATCGTCGTCACCCCCTATCTGGTGAAGCCCGTCTCGCCCCAGCAGATCGCCCTGCCGACAGCGGGCCTCCGCGCCGCTACCGATGGGGAGCGGCTGATCGCCGGCCAGACCTTCATGGGCAAGTCGGGCGAGAAGAGCCCCGCCCCGGTCACCGCGCCGCCACGCACCATCCCCGACAAGGCCGCTCCTGTTCCGGATGCCGGCTTCTCGCCCAATTGATCGCAAGGTGGAGAGCCTGATGCACCGCCCTCTCTTCTCCCCGCTGGCGGCAATCGCCGCGATCGGCCTCGCAGCGGCCCCAGCCTCGGCTGACCGCTACAACCGCGGGGTCGAATCGGTGCACCAGCCGGTCGTGCAGCGCAGCGACTATGTGCTCGACGTCCCAGCCGACGGACTGAACCCCGCCGCGCGCGCGCAGGTGGGCCAATGGTTCGACGCGATCGGCCTCGGCTATGGCGACCGCATCGCCATCGACACGAGCGCAGGCGGAACCGGATCGAATCGCGATATCGCAGAGATCGCCGGCCGCTACGGCCTGTTCGTGGGCAGTGGCGCGCCGGTCACCGAGGGCATGATAGCGCCCGGCCACGCCCGCATCGTCGTCAGCCGGTCACGTGCAAGCGTGCCGGGATGCCCCGACTACAGCCAGTGGTCGCAACCCAACTTCACCGCTGCCGCCTCGTCCAATTTTGGCTGCGCAATCAACTCGACCCTCGCGGCGATGGTCGCCAATCCCGAAGATCTGGTGAAGGGCCAGGCGGCGCACGGGCCTAACGCGGATACCGCGACCAAGGCGATCCGCATCTGGCGCAACACCGAGCCGACGTCGAGCAGCGGATTGAAGATCGAATCCACGAAGGGAGGCAATTGATGAACGCCCCCTTCAACGCGAAGCACCAGCAGGCGCGCAATCCGTTCGCCGCCTTCGTCACCGACGACGTCAGTTCCGAACTGCTCAAGCCGCTGGTGTTCGAGCTGGGCTGGGCGCCGGAATCGGTCAACAAGGGCGGGCTGCGCGCGGCGATCCAGTCGCTGTCGGTGTCGGCCAGCCCCACCATATTGTTCGTCGACCTGAGCGAATCGACCGATCCTCTCGGCGACGTCAATGCGCTCGCCGAAGTTTGCGAGCCGGGGACGATCGTGATCTCCGCCGGAACCGCGAACGACGTCCGCCTCTATCGCGAACTGCTCAACAGCGGCATCCAGGATTATCTGCTCAAGCCCTTCACCGCCGATCAGATCCGGGACGCGCTGGCCCAGGCGCAGATGATGCTGATGGGGCCGCGCCACGGCGTCGCGGCCGAGGACAGCATCCATATCATGACCGCCGTGGTCGGCGCGCGCGGCGGAGTCGGCGCCTCGACGGTGGCCAGTTCGATCGCCTGGCTGATGGGTGATAATGGCGGCCATTCGACCGCGCTGCTCGACCTCGACGTCCATTTCGGCACGGGCGCGCTGTCGCTCGATCTCGAGCCCGGGCGCGGACTGACCGATGCGATCGACAATCCTGCGCGCATCGACGGCCTGTTTCTCGAACGCGCGCTGGTGAAGGCCAATGAGAAGCTGTCGGTGCTCTCCGCGGAGGCGCCGATCAACCATCCGATCATCACCGACGGCGGCGCCTATTTCCAGCTCCAGGAGGAGATGAAGAGCGCGTTCGAATGCACCATCGTCGACGTGCCGCGCACGATGATGGTCCAGCATCCCCATCTGTTCCACGAAGTGCAGTCGGTGGTGCTCGTCGTCGATCTGACCCTCGCCGCGACCCGCGACACGATTCGCATTCTCGCCTGGCTCAAGAACAACGCGCCCCAGGCCGGCGTTCTGGTCGTCGCCAACCGCGTCCATCCGAGCCTGACGGAGATCAGCCGCAAGGATTTCGAGAATTCGATCGAGCGCGAGATCGACTTCATGCTGCCCTACGACCACAAGCAGGCGGTCAATGCCGCCAAGCTGGGCAAGCCGATCGCCGAGGCGGGCAAGAATTCCAAGCTGGGCCAAGGCTTGGCCCAGATCGCCGACAAGCTTCTGTCGCTCGCCAGCGACGATCCCGACCGCGACGCGAAGAAGGGCAAGGGATCGCTGATCGACGAACTCGCGGCGATCTTCGCCCCGAAGCCCAAGATCGCCAAAAAATGAGCGGCCGTTTGGCGATGCGCCTGTTGGCGCATGGCGGCACCGGCCCGAAATGCGCCCTTCCGCGCATTTCGACATGGGCTCCCCCATGCTGACGTTGTTCTTCCTGATGGCCATGGCCGCGGTCATGCCCGTCTTCATCTTCATGCTGGCGCGTCCGCCGGCGCAGCGCGCCTTCGCACGGCGACTGTCGACGGTGCGGGGGCGCTACAACGTCAACGGCGAGCCCGGTGTCAACGAACAGGTCCGTAAGCTGCTCGCCAGCCGCGCTACCGTGGTTCGCCGCGAGAAGACGCTGCTCAACCGCTTCCTGCCGGATCCGGCCGACGTCCATCGCCAGATCGAGGCGGCCGGCAAGAAATGGACGGTCCGGCAATATTACACCGGATCCGGGATCGCCTTCGCCGTTCCGCTGCTTCTGCTCGCGGCGCTCGGCCTGCCGCTGTGGATGGCGGCGATCGTCGCCGCCGCCGCTGGGCTCGGCCTTCCCCGCCTGGCGCTGAACGTTCTCGCCAAGCGGCGGATCGCACAGTTCGTCACCCGCTTTCCGGATGCGATCGAGCTACTGGTCCGCGGCTTGCGGGCGGGCCTGCCGATCGCCGAGACGATGGGCGCGGTCGCATCCGAGATCGAGGGTCCGGTCGGCACGGAGTTCCAGGCGGTCAGCGACCGCATGCGGATCGGACGGACGCTGGAAGGCGCGTTGCAGGAGACCGCCGACCGGCTGGGCACCGCGGAGTTCCAGTTCTTCGTCATCACCCTGGCGATCCAGCGCGAGACCGGCGGAAACCTTGCGGAGACGCTCGGCAACCTCGCCGATGTCCTGCGCAAGCGCATGCAGATGAAGCTCAAGATTTCGGCCATGTCGTCCGAATCCAAGGCATCGGCCTATATCATCGGCGTGCTGCCCTTCGTCGTGTTCGGCCTGATCAGCTTCATCAGCCCGACCTACATGGCGGGCTTCTTCGCGGACCAGCGGCTGATGATCGCGGGCGTGGGCGGGCTGATCTGGATGTCGATCGGCGCCTACATCATGCGCCAGATGATCAATTTTGAGATCTGAGGCCGCGATGCAGCACGCCGTCACACCCCAATTCTTCGATACGCTGCTGTCGATCGGCATAGCATTGGCGACGGCGATCGTCATGCTGGTGGTCGGCCACAACCTGGTGAAGTCGCTCGCCCGCGACCCGATGGCGCGGCGCGTCCGCGCCCTGAATGATCGTCGCGAACAGCTCAAGGCCGGCGTCGCCGCATCGAAAACCCGCCGCCGCCAGAAGATGGAGAAGAAGGCCAGCATCTCGGTCGACCGGATGCGGGCGATTCTGGGCAGCATGAAGATGCTGCAGGATTCGCAACTCAAGGCAGCCTCGCTAAGCCTGACCCGCGCCGGCATCCGCACCAAGGATGCGGCGATCACGGTGATCTTCTTCCGGCTCGTGTCGCCGATCATGATCGGCGGAACCGCGGCGGTCGGCGTCTATGTGCTCCATTGGTTCCCGGAGGCGAGCGCCTTCAAGCAGTACATGATCGTCGCGGGCTCGCTGATCGCCAGCTACAAGGCGCCCGACATCTATGTGAAGAACCTGATCACCAAACGACAGCAGGCGATCCGCAAGGCGTTGCCCGATGCGCTCGACCTCCTGGTGATCTGTGCCGAGGCCGGCCTGTCGGTCGACCTCGCCTTCAACCGGGTCGCGCGCGAACTATCCAAGGCCTATCCCGAGCTGGGCGACGAATTCGCGTTGACTGCGATCGAGCTGGGCTTCCTCACCGACCGGCGCCAGGCGTTCGAGAACCTCGCCCAGCGCGTGAACCTCGATTCGATCCGTGGCGTCGTCACCACCATGATCCAGACGGAGAAATACGGCACGCCCCTGGCGGCTGCGCTGCGTGTGCTTTCCGCCGAATTCCGCCACGAACGGATGATGCGTGCCGAGGAGAAGGCGGCACGGCTGCCGGCGATCATGACGGTGCCGCTGATCATGTTCATCCTGCCGGTGCTTTTCATCGTCATCCTCGGCCCGGCCGCCTGTTCGATCCGCGACAATGTGATCCATTGAGGTTGGCTAAACCCAGTCGAACACCACAATTTTCGATCCTCCTGCTCGGAACGTAAACCCCGCGAAACGGTTTAGCCTCCAGTCCAGAGGGAGGCTTCATTGCATGTTCGCGTTCACGACCAACCAGTGGGTCATCGTAGCGCTCGTGTTCGCCCTCGGCTGGCTCTTCGGCCTGTTCACCCTCTCCGGCAATCGCCGCTGGAAACCCGACTTCGAGCGGGAGCGGGCGCTGCGCATAACGGCAGAGGAACAGAATGACCGCCTGTCCGCGAAGCTGACCGAACTGGAGGGAGAGCGCGACCGCCGGGTCGAACTCGAACGGGAGCGCGAACATCATGTCGCCCGTGCCGCTGCCGCCAGCGAACGCATAGCCGAGTTGGAGAAGCGCCGCGCGCCGATCGACGCCGACACGGCAGGCGCCATCGCCGCGGCCGCCTCAGGCAGGCGCGACGATCTCGCCCGCATCTTCGGCGTCGGCCGCGGCGGGGAAATCAGGCTCAATGAGCTCGGCATCCATCGCTATGCCGATATCATCGCGCTGAGCCCGGCCGAGGAGGCCGAGCTCGAAGGCCGCATGGGCCTCGCCCCGGGCGCGATCGCCGACGAGCGCTGGCGCGAGCAGGCCGAAATCCTGCGCAAGGGCGATATCGACGAGCATGCGCGACGGTTCGCGTAAGCTCGACCGTCCCTCCTCCCCACCCTGTTCGTCCCGAGCGGAGGCGAGGGACGTTCCGAGAGCCAACGTCCCTCGACTTCGCTCGGGACGAACACTTCCTATTGAAACCGTCCTAAGGCCGCCGGCCGTAGGTTCCCCAGCGCCAGAGCAACTCAACGGGCCCGTAGCGAAACGCCCGAAACCAGAGCACCGCGAATAGCGCCTGGACCGCGAGGATGGCGCAGGCGACCAGCCACATCGCCGGCCAGGACAGCCGGTTCCACAGGCCGAGACCGAAGCCCGAGAATATCCATGCCGCAATCAGGCTCTGACCGAGATAGAGGGTCAGCGCCATCCGCCCCATCCCTGCGAGACCGCGCATGAGACGCGGCCAGGCGCCCCGGCGCCACAGCAGCAGGAAAAGACCGGCATGGCCGATCGTCATCGCCAGCCGTCCGGGCTGGTCGACGATGCCGCTGATGACGGTCGGGGCCCCGTCATTATGGAAGACCAGCACCGCGTGGAGCAGGCGCAGCGCCAGGCCGACCGAATAGCCGATCCGCAGCATCTGCCACAGCCGGCGTTCCTCGAAGCGATCGGCGAACAGTCCGAGCCGAAAGAACGCCATGCCGACCAGCATGAAGGCGAGCGCGTCGCCGATCCAGCGGTAGGTGAGCGCGTTGACCGTCCAGTTCCAGCTCACATAGCTCATATAGTCGAAGGTCTGCCAATAGCCGCCCAGCCGCGCCGCGCCCTCGCGGGCCAGCATCTCGGCCGAATAGACGGTGTCGGCGGGCTGGAAGGACGGCGCTTCCAACCCCGCCCAGGCAGACAGCATCAGCAGGATCACGGCCGCCGCCGACAAGAGCTGTCCGGGGGTCAGCATGTGGAGGATCAGCGCGAAGACGCCGGCCAGCGCGTAGATCAGGAGGATGTCGCCGGGCCAGAGCAGGAAGCTGCTGTCGATGATCCCGAACAGCAGCAGCAGGGCCAGCCGCCGCAGGTAGAGGCGCGGGCGATCGGCGCTGTCGTTATCGCCAAGGAAGATCAGCAGCCCGACCCCGAACAGCATCGAGAACAGGCCGCGCATCGTGCCGGTGATGAACAGCTGCGCGAAGCCCCACAGCTGCCAGTCGGGCGAGGCCAACGACGGCTCGGCCATCGGCCGGTCCATCGCGACCGGGCCGCCCATGTCGACGATGTTGATCAGCAATATGCCGCACAGCGCGAGCCCGCGCAGCGCGTCGATCGACAGGAGCCGCTGGGCGGGATCGGCGGGCCGGAGCGACGAGGACATCGGCCCGGCTTAGCCGAAGCGGCCGATGCCGTCATTATCCCCCGACGTCATCCGGGCGAAAGTCGGGATCTCCCTTTTCCTGGCCTTTCGTGCCCGAGAGCCGAAAGACAGGGAGATTCCAGCTTTCGCTGGAATGACGTACGGGTAGGCGGACTTAGCCCTTCGCCTTGAGCGCGGCCTGCGCTGCGGCGAGGCGGGCGATCGGGACGCGGTAGGGCGAGGCCGAGACATAATCGAGCCCGATCGTCTCACAGAAGGCGATCGAGGCCGGGTCGCCGCCATGCTCGCCGCAAATGCCGAGCTTGATGTCGCCCCGGGTCTTGCGGCCGCGCTCGGCCGCGAGCTCGATCAGTTCGCCGACGCCGTCGACGTCGAGGCTGACGAACGGGTCCTTGGGATAGATGCCCTTGTCGACATAGGTGGTCAGGAAGCGGCCCGCATCGTCGCGCGACACGCCCAGCGTCGTCTGGGTCAGGTCGTTGGTGCCGAACGAGAAGAACTCGCCGACCTCGGCAATCTCTCCCGCCTTGAGCGCGGCGCGCGGCAGCTCGATCATCGTGCCGACCAGATAGTCGAGCGTGCGGCCCTTCTCTGCGAAGACGGCCTTGGCGGCCTTGTCGATCACCGCCTTCATCAGCTCCAGCTCACGCCGGGTCGCGACCAGCGGCACCATCACCTCGGGGATCGGCGCGTTTCCGCTCTTCTCCGCGACGTCGCAGGCCGCCTCGAAGATCGCGCGCGCCTGCATCTCGTAGATCTCGGGATAGGTCACGCCGAGGCGGCAGCCGCGATGGCCGAGCATCGGGTTGAACTCGTGCAGCTCGGCCGCGCGGCGCTTGAGGGCCTCGATGCCGATGCCGGTCGCCGTCGCCACCTCGGCGAACTCCTCCTCCTCATGCGGCAGGAATTCGTGGAGTGGCGGATCGAGCAGGCGGATCGTGACCGGCAGGCCCGCCATGATCTCGAAGATCTCGGTGAAGTCGGCGCGCTGCTCGGGCAGCAGCTTGTCGAGTGCGGCGCGGCGGCCCTTCTCGTCCTCGGCCAGGATCATCTGGCGGACCGCGGTGATGCGGTTCGAATCGAAGAACATATGCTCGGTGCGGCACAGGCCGACGCCCTCGGCGCCGAAGATGCGCGCGGTCTTGCAGTCGAGCGGGGTCTCGGCATTGGCGCGGACCTTGAGGCGGCGAACCTCGTCGGCCCAGCCCATCAGCGTGCCGAAATCGCCGGCCAGTTCGGGCTGCACGGTCGGAACCGCGCCCATCATCACCTCGCCGGTCGCGCCGTCGATGGTGATGATGTCGCCCTCGCGGACCTCGCGGCCGGCAACGCGGAAGACCTTCGCCTTGGCATCGATGGCGAGCGTGCCGACACCCGACACGCAGGGACGGCCCATGCCGCGCGCGACCACCGCCGCGTGGCTGGTCATGCCGCCGCGCGCCGTCAGGATGCCCTTGGCGGCGTGCATGCCGTGGATGTCCTCGGGGCTGGTCTCGACGCGGACCAGGATCACCGCATCGCCCAGCTCGGCGCGCTTCTCGGCGGTCTCGGCGTCGAACACGACGAGGCCGGAGGCGGCGCCCGGCGAGGCGGGCAGGCCCTTGGCGATCACGTCGCGCGGCGCCTGCGGGTCCAGGGTCGGGTGGAGAAGCTGGTCGAGCGCGGCCGGATCGACGCGGGCGACGGCCTCCTCGCGGGTGATCAGGCCCTCGTTCGCCATGTCAACCGCGATCTTGAGCGCGGCCTTGGCGGTGCGCTTGCCCGAGCGGGTCTGGAGCATCCAGAGCTTGCCCTGCTGCACCGTGAACTCGATGTCCTGCATGTCCCGGTAATGGGTTTCGAGCAGATCGAACACCTTGGCCAGCTCGCCATAGACCTCGGGCAGCGCCTCTTCCATCGAGGCGGGCTTGGCGCCGGCGGTCTCGCGCGCGATCCTGGTCAGATATTGCGGGGTGCGGATGCCGGCGACGACGTCCTCGCCCTGCGCGTTGATCAGGAACTCGCCATAATAAGCGCGGTCGCCCTTCGACGGATCGCGGGTGAAGGCGACGCCGGTGGCCGAGGTGTCGCCCATGTTGCCGAACACCATCGCCTGGACGTTGACCGCGGTGCCCCAGTCGCCCGGAATGTCGTTGAGGCGGCGATAGACCTTCGCGCGCTCCGACTGCCAGGAGCCGAACACCGCGCCGATCGCGCCCCAGAGCTGCTCGTGCACGTCCTGGGGGAAGGGCTTGTCCCACATCTCCGTGACCAGTTCCTGGTAGCGCTTCACGAGCGCCTGCCAGTCGTCGGCGGTCATCTCGGTATCGAGATTGTAGCCCTTGTCCTCCTTGGCGATCTCCAGCGCTTCCTCGAAAGCGCTATGATCGAGCTCCAGGACGACATCCGAATACATCTGGATGAAGCGGCGATAGCTGTCCCACGCGAAGCGGGCGTCGCCCGACACGGTGGCGAGACCGACCACGGTCTCGTCGTTGAGGCCGAGGTTGAGGACGGTGTCCATCATCCCCGGCATCGAGGCGCGCGCGCCCGAGCGGACCGACACCAGCAGCGGATCGGCCGCGACGCCGAACTTCTTGTTGGTGATCGCCTCGATATGGGCGATGCCGTTGGCGACTTCCGCCTTCAGGCTGTCCGGGAATTGCTGGCCCTCGTCATAATAACGCTGGCACATCTCGGTCGAGATGGTGAAGCCGGGCGGGACCGGGAGGCCGATCGAGGCCATTTCGGCGAGGTTCGCACCCTTTCCGCCGAGGAGGTTCCTGTCACCCTTGCCGCCGTCGGAAACGCCGCCGCCGAACCGATAGACATATTGCGTCGTCATACGCCCGTCACTCTCCCCATCACGACCCGCTCCCGGCAGGGAGCATGGCAATCGAATCAGCCCTCGATGTTCGAGAAGTCGGCAACGTTGTGCACCGCAACACGGATTTTTTCAAGCAGGGCGAGTCGAGTGTTTCTTTTCGATGACGAAGAATCGTTGACGATCACCTGGTCGAAAAAGGCATCGATCGGCCCGCGCAGCGTCGCGAGAGCGGCCATCGCGCCCGCGAAATCCTCCGCCTCGACCGCCGCCGCCGCCTTCGGCTCGGCGGCGTCGAGCGCGGCGATCAGTGCCGATTCCGCGACTTCCGGTTCGTAATCCGGGGTCGCCGAAGCGCCTGCGGGCACCCCGCCCTCCTTCTTGAGGATGTTGGCGGCGCGCTTGTAGCCGGCGAGCAGATTCGCGCCGTCCTCGGTCTCGACGAACGCCTGCAACGCCTTCACCCGCGCCAGCAGGCGAACGAGATCGTCCTCCCCGCCCAGCGCGAAAACCGCGTCTATCAGATCGTGACGGACCCCCGCCTCGCGCTGCTGGACCTTGAGGCGATCGGCGAAGAAGTCGAGCAGATCGGCGCTGTCGAGCCCGCTGGCGCCGAGCCCCTGCTTGGCCTGCTCGATCGTCGCGAGCAGGTTCATGCGGGTGCCGTTGACGAGGATCGTCTGGATCGTCTGCAGCGCGGCCCGACGCAGCGCGAAGGGGTCCTTCGATCCCGTCGGCTTGATCCCGCGAGCGAAGAAGGCGACAAGCGTGTCGATGCGGTCGGCGAGCGCGACGCAGGCCGGTATGCAGCCTTCGACGGCTGCGAAATATTGCTGCTTGAGCGCCGAGACGGTGCCAGGCTTCTCGCCCCGCCTCTCGGCATAATAGCCACCCATCACGCCCTGCAGCTCGGGGAACTCGCCGACCATCGCGGTGGCGAGGTCGGCCTTGGCGAGCAGCCCCGCGCGGCGCGCCGTCTCCGGATCGCGCTCGGGGAAATAGGCCTTGGCGATCCAGGCGGCCAGCGCGGCGATGCGATCAGCCTTCTCGCGCAGCGTGCCCATGCCCTCGTAGAAGAGCATCGCCTCCAGCTTCGGCAGATAGTCGTCGAGCGGAACCTTGAGGTCCTGCTCCCAGAAGAATTTCGCGTCCGACAGCCGCGCCGCCAGCACCTTGCCGTTGCCGGCGACGATCGCCGCACCGCCGTCCCTGGCGCTGATATTGGCAGTGCAGATGAACGCCGGGGCGAGATTTCCCTCGGAGTCGTTGAGCACGAAATATTTCTGGTTGGTACGCAGGGTGAGCTGAATCACCTCGCGCGGCACTTCGAGGAAGGCCGGGTCGAAATGACCGAGCAGCGGCACCGGCCATTCGGTGAGGCCGGCATTCTCGGCGACAAGCCCCTCGTCGGGGATGACCGTCATGCCCTGTTCGGCGGCCAGTTCTGCGGCGCGGGCGCGGATGATGTCGCGGCGCTCGGCATGGTCGACGATGACGTGGCAGGCGCGCAGCTTCTCGGCATAGTCGGCGGCGCTACCGATGGTGATGATGCCGGGATGGTGGAAGCGGTGGCCGACCGTCGCCGCGCCGCTGGTCACGCCGTCGATCTCGAACGGCACGATCTCCTCGCCGAGCAGCGCGACGATGCCCTGGAGCGGACGGACCCAGCGCAGCGCGGCCGTCGACAGCGAGGCGGTGCCCCAGCGCATCGACTTGGGCCAGGGGAAGTTGTGGACGATCGATGGGATCGCCTCGGCCAGCACCGCGGCGGTCGCACGGCCCGGCTTCTCGATCACCGCGAACAGCGTGCCGTCGCGATCGACGAGTTGCTCGCGGGTCAGGCCGGTCTTGCGCAGGAAGCCTTCGAGCGCCTGTGGCGGGGCGGAGACCTTGGGCCCCTTCACCTCCTCCGACACCGTGGCCGTCTCGACCGGCAGGCCGTGCGCGATCAGGGCCAGGCGACGCGGGGTGACGTAGGACGTGATCCGCTCCGGCTTGAGGCCGGCCTTGGCCAGTTCCTCGGTGAACAGACGGGCGAGGTCGGCCGACGCCTTCTCCTGCATCCGCGCGGGGATTTCCTCGGAGAGAAGTTCGAGCAGGAAATCAGCCACGGGCCACCCCATCAACAGCCGTCATCCCGGCGGAGGCCGGGATCTCGGGAGAGACGCGCGCGCTCGAGACGCCTGAGATCCCGGCCTCCGCCGGGATGACGCTATTGGAAAGCATGGTCACGCCTCCCACCCGTTATGCGCCATCCAGGCGGCGCAGGCGCCCTTCGCCAGGTCGCGGACGCGGCCGATATAGGCCTGGCGCTCGGCGACCGAGATCACGCCGCGCGCCTGGAGGGTGTTGAAGATATGGCTCGCCTTGATCGCCTGGTCATAGGCGGGCAGCGGCAACGGCTTGTCGCGGTCGAGCAAGGCGCGGCATTCGTCGGCGGCCTGGGTGAACTGCCTGAACAGCGTGTCGGTGTTCGCGGCCTCGAAATTATAGGCGCTGAACTGGCGTTCATTCTCCAGGAAGACGTCGCCATAGGTGACGCCCTCGTCGTTGAAGGCGAGGTCATAGACCCGGTCGACGCCCTGGATGTACATCGCCAGCCGCTCGAGCCCATAGGTCAGCTCGCCCGCGACCGGCTTGCAGTCGAAGCCGCCGACCTGCTGGAAATAGGTGAACTGGCTCACCTCCATGCCGTCGCACCACACTTCCCAGCCAAGCCCCCAGGCGCCGAGCGTCGGGCTTTCCCAATCGTCCTCGACGAAGCGGATGTCGTGCGCGAGCGGGTCGATGCCGATCCGTTCCAGGCTGCCGAGATAGAGTTCCTGAAGATTGGGCGGCGACGGCTTCAGGATGACCTGATACTGGTAATAATGGCCGAGCCGGTTCGGGTTCTCGCCATAGCGACCGTCGGTCGGGCGGCGCGACGGCTGGACATAGGCCGCTTTCCACGGCTGCGGCCCGAGCGCGCGCAGCGTGGTCGAGGGATGGAAGGTACCCGCGCCCATCTCCATGTCATACGGCTGGAGGATCAGGCAGCCCTGGTCGCTCCAATAGTCGTGGAGCGTCAGGATCAGGCGCTGGAACGATAGCGGCTTGGTCGCCAAGGTCGGGTCCTTCGGGGCGGTTGGGAACGTGACGGCCCTTTGCGTCAGGGGGCGCGGCGGGTCAAGGATTGCGAGGGTCCCGCCCCCCTCCCCAGGGCGAGGAAAGCGAGAAGGGCTCGTAATTCGCGCCGTCCGTTTCTAGATCAGAACCATGTCGCTGTTCCGCCGCGCGCTCGCCGCGCTCCTCGCCCTGATCCTCGCGGCCCCGGCCGTCGCCTCGCCCGCCCTGTGGAAGTTCGGCGACGCGGACACGACCATCTACCTGTTCGGCACGATCCACGCGCTGCCGCCCGGCTATAAATGGCAGGACGCGCGGATCGAGAAGGCGATGGCGTCGTCGGACACGCTGGTGATCGAGACGCTGCTCGACAAGGACCCGCAGGCGATCGCCAGCCTGTTTCCACCGCCCGACCCCAGCCTGCCCCCGATCCTTGACCGGGTACCCGAGAAAAGCCGCCCGGCCTTCACCGCCCTGCTCAAGAAATCGGGCCTCGACCCCGCCATGCTCAGCCGGATGCCGACCTGGCAGGCAAGCTTCATGCTGATGGGCGCGATGATGAAGGACCTGGGAATCCAGCGCGACGCCGGGGTGGAGGACAGCCTGGTGCCAGCCTTCGGCCCTCCCTCCCCCGGCGCGAAGGACGGCAGCCCGCGGAAGGTCGAGGCGCTCGAGACCGCGTCCGAGCAACTTGCCCTGTTCGCCAACCTGTCGGAGGCCGACCAGCGCGAAATGCTGGCGAGCTTCGCCGACGGACAGGGCGATGCCAAGGAAGACTATGCCAAACTCCTCGCCGCCTGGGCGAGCGGCAACGAGGGCGCGATCGCGAAGGCCTTCGCCGACGACAAGGATCTGACCCCGCATCTGCGCGAGATATTGCTGCGCAAGCGCAATGCCAATTGGGCCGAATGGCTGAAGAAACGGCTGGCAACGCCGGGAACGGTCTTCGTAGCGGTCGGCGCGGGCCACCTGGCGGGGCCGTTGTCGGTCCAATCTATGCTCGCCGCAGAGGGTATCAGGGTAGAACGCATCTGGGGCGACCGCGATCAACGAACCACTCGCCACTGAAGGCGCGAGGCGGCACGCCGCCTTATCGGGCTCGACTTCGCTCGCGTCCGCACATGCGCGCGGGTTAACCACCAGGTGTTGAAATCGCCGGTCAGGTTCGAGTCGAAGCGGACGGACGGATAGCCGCTCCACGCTGTCGGTGACCCCGCGGATTTACCATCGCGACGGTAACTATTTTGGGGATCATGACCGCAACGAGGGGCCCGATGGGATCATCTCTGCCGGAAACCAGCGACTCCACGGGGCGATCGACGACCGCCGGGCGCTGCTCAAGGAAAGCAAGAAATGGTGGATAAGTTCCCGAATTCACACGGTTTGTTTACCTAGGTAAAAATCGGGAATGGCTTTTAAGAACGCGTTAACCTTTTACCTTCATTAACGTCGTGGTTAACAGAAGTTGACGGGAAGCGCGGAGCAAGCGGGCTCCTCTCCCGGCAGATGAGCAGGAAGACATCCCATGCGCGTATTGCTGATCGAGGACGATCCCACGACCGCCAAGAGCATCGAGCTCATGCTCGGCGCCGAAGGCTTCAACGTCTATACCACCGACCTCGGCGAGGAAGGCCTCGATCTCGGCAAGCTCTATGATTACGACATCATCGCGCTCGACCTGAACCTGCCCGATATGCACGGCTATGACGTGCTCAAGAAGCTGCGCGGCGCCAAGGTGCAGACCCCGGTGATGATCCTGTCGGGCATCGGCGAGATGGACTCGAAGGTCCGCGCGCTCGGCTTCGGCGCCGACGATTACGTCACCAAGCCCTTCCACCGCGAGGAACTGGTCGCCCGCATCCACGCGATCGTCCGCCGTTCGAAGGGCCACAGCCAGTCGGTGATCCGCACCGGCAAGCTGGCGGTGAACCTGGACGCCAAGACCGTCGAGGTCGACGGTGCCCGCGTCCACCTGACCGGCAAGGAATATGCGATGCTCGAGCTGCTGTCGCTGCGCAAGGGCACGACGCTGACCAAGGAGATGTTCCTCAACCATCTCTATGGCGGGATGGACGAGCCCGAGTTGAAGATCATCGACGTGTTCATCTGCAAGCTGCGCAAGAAGCTCAGCCTCGCCTGCGGCGGCGACAATTATATCGAGACCGTATGGGGCCGCGGCTATGTGCTGCGCGATCCCGAGGAGGGCCAGGTCGCCGCCTGATCCCGCCACCCGATTTTGCTGCCGGGAGCAAATGCAAGGCCGCGTTCCTCATCGGAACGCGGCCTTTTCCGTGAGAAGCCGATGGACGATGCCTATTTGGCGGACGCGTCGAAGCGCTGGCGAAAATCGGTCAGCTCGATCGAGAAGTCGTCCATGCGGTGATAGTCGGCATCGCTGAGGTGCGGCTGCTCGTGTTCCTTGTACCAGGCGGCATATTCGGGGGTGTCGACGCTCAGCTTCTTGTAGTGGGTCGAATAGGTGCGGACCTTCACGACAGGAACCTCGCCCGACATGTCGAAGGTCATCAGCCGCATCCAGCCGTCGCCGATGCCGATCGGCCAATCCGACTTCACGCCGGCGTCCTTGGCGGTCTGCCCGCGGTCCTGATAATCCGCCAGCACCTGGTGGACCTTGTGGCCGAAGCGGTTCGGGTCGGTCCGCATCGCCTGGCCATGCTCATGCCCGCACAGCACCATGAAGATCTGGTCGTGCTGACTGATCAGCTTGTCCCAGATCATCTGCGGGCTGTTGTCCTGCGGGTCGGCGGCGTGGCCATCAATGATCGGATTGGGAATTCGCTTGCCGTCCTTGTCCATATAGTCGTGCATCGACACGATCGTCGGCAGGCCGGGGAAGCGGCGGATCACCGACGCCGCCCATTCCAGCGAAGCGTCCGGCGCGTCGAACTGCAGGCCGATGTGCAGAAAGCGATAGCCGCCCGCGGTGAAAACCTGCGCCGCGTCGGCGCCGCCGTCATGCGAGGCGACATACCAGGGCTTGTCCTTGAAGAAAGCGCTCTGGTCCCCGAAGACCGACCGGAAATTGGAGAGGCCGCCGGGATGCAGCATGCCGAGCGTCGACATGTCCTTGGGATCGAACTTCGCCGCCGGCGGGAATTTGGAATCGGTCCACATCGCGTCATAGTCGTGGTTGCCGGGGATGACCGAGAAGGGCACCTTGCCCATCAGCAGCTCATAGCCCTTGCGCGCCGCCGGCATCTCCACCGACGCCACCTTCGGGGTCGGCGCGAAATGCGCGTCGAGCACCGGGTTCGGGGCGGTCTTGAAACCGCGCGCCGCATGGCCGGGGTCGATCTTCAGCGTCTGATGCTGCCACACGTCGCCAAGGCCCGCGACGAAGGCGATGTCGCCACCGGCGCTTTCGGCGTTGTCGGCGATATATTGCATCTGTTCGAAAAACATCCGGTTTGCATCGAAGGCGAAGCCCTCCGCCCTCTGATCCGTGTAGTCGACATAGTTCTGCGTGTCGGGAATGACCGCGATGGTGAAGCTGTCGTCGCCCGCGAAGGCGGGGGAGACAAGGGTGGACAGGGCGAGGGCTGAGCCAAGGGCCAGCCTGCAGACCAGCGAACGGAAGAAAGCCATGGGGGATTCTCCTTGCGGGATCAGAATTTGACGCTGAATTCGGCGCGATAGGTGCGGCGCGAACCGGCGATGAAGGTGGGGATGCCGAAATAATCGCCGGTGTTTCCGGCATCGACGAGGAACTTCTTGTCGGTCAGGTTGTCGCCGACCAGCGCGAAGCTCCAGCGATCGTTGGCGCCCGTGAAGGTCAGGCGGGCGCCGAGCAGGCCGAACCCGCCCTGGAACTCGTCCACCACCATGTCGGAGAGCGCGACCGGGACGCGCTGCTGCAGGTCGAGCCGGTCGTTGTCGTCGAAGAAATACATCTTCGATTGCCAGCTGTAGAGCGGCGCGAAGCTGACCGATCCGCCCGCCACCGGCAGGGTGACGTCGGCGCCGACCGCGAATTTGTGATCGGGGCTGTTGCGGAAGCGGTTGCCCTTGAACGCGCCCGACCGCAGCCTCGCCTTGTTGTAGCCATAGCTGCCGAAGATCGACAGCTCGCGCGTCAACGAGACGTTGAGCTGGGTTTCGAAGCCCGTCGCGTCGGCTTTGCCGGCGTTGATCGTCGCCAGCCGGCCGTTGACGAGACCCTGGGTCTGGAAATTCTCATATTCATAGTGGAACAGCGTGGCATCGCCGACCACGCGCCCGCCGAACAGGCGGAACTTGACACCGCCCTCGACCGAATCGAGCCGCTCTTGGGGGATCAGGTCGGCCGGCCGCGTCGGGTTGATCTGCAGCGTCTCGGGCCGCTTGCCGACGCCATAGGAGACGAACAGGTTGATGTCGGGCGTCAGCTTGAAGCGCGCGCCGCCACGACCCGTCCATATGGTCGAGCTGTTCTCGCCGCGCAGCACCGCGCCGCCGGGGGTGGGCTGGAGCAGGATGCCGGCGCCGGTCAGGTTCGACGCCCCCAACGGGGTCAGCCCCTGGAGGGACGCCTTCTTCTTGTCCCAGGTGACGCGCCCGCCGGCGAACAGCTCGAAACGGCTGCCGAGATGCGCGGTGAGGTCGCCGAAGATATCGAAGGTGGTGATGTCGGCCTTGGTCAGCTGCCGGTCGAGCGTGAACGGCTTCAGCCCGGCGGCGGCCGGCCCGAGCAACGCGTTGATCTCGTTGTTGGTCAGCCCGCGCGGCGCGAACTTCTGCAAGGTGCCCGAGAACATCAGCGCCATCGCGCGTTCGTCATAGCCCAGGTCGAAGTTCATCCCGTTCTTCGCCTTGAAGGCGCTGCCGCCGATGAAGCCCTCGAACGGCCCGACATCCTGGAAATTGAGCCGGACTTCCTCCGAATATTGCTTGCCGTAGTTGCACTGCTCATAGGCGATGATGTTGGTTGGCGTACCGTCATTGTCGCCGCTCTGGCAGGCGTCGAACCAGCGATAGCCGGTGATCGAGGTGATCGAGAAGCGGTCGTTGATCGTCCAGTCGGCGGTGCCGCTGAACCCCAGTATCTCGCGATGGAAATAGGCGGCTGGGATCGTCCCGAAGCTGTTGAGATGGGTCGGCGTCCAGAAGTTGAGATCGCCGATGACCGCCCCCGTCGCCTGGTCGAGCGGAACGAAGGTGCGCGACTTGAAGGGGACGCCGCCCTTGGTGTCGTCGACGTCATAGGTGGCTATCAGGTTGAATTTGAAATCGCTGTTCGGCTCGAACTTCGCCGCGAAGCGATAGGCCTGGGCGTCAAGCGCGTTGTAGCTCCCTGCCCCATAGACGTCCTTCACGAAGCCGTCCCGCTTGCGGAGCATCGCGCCGAAGCGCACGCCCACCGTATCCGACAGGGGAATGTTCGCGACCCCCTGGACATGCTTGTAGTCATAGGTGCCGAGCCCGCCCTTGAGCTCAAAGCTCAGATCGTCGGTCGGCCGCTTCTGGAAGATCAAGACGCCGCCGTTGAGCGCCGAGCGGCCGTGCAGCGTGGATTGTGGGCCCTTCTCGACCTCGACCCGGTCGATGTCGAACATCTCGCCATAGGAGGCGGTCGCCTGCGACGCGGGGACGCCGTCCTGGAACACCGCCACGCGCAGTTCGCTCTGCGGCGAGAAATCGTTGGAGGTGATGCCGCGCACCGAGAAGCCGGGGGCGAACTTGTCCTGCAACTGGATGACGAAGCCCGGCGTGATCGCCGACACCTCCGACAACTCGGTCCCGCCGATCTGCTCAAGGAATTGCGTGCCATAGGCGCTGATCGACATCGGCACGTCGGTGATCCGCTGCTCGCGCTTCTGCGCGGTGACGATGATCTCTGCGCCGCCATCGGCGGAATCGGCGGCGGCCATGTCGGCCACCTCGGCCGCCTGCGCCTGGGCGATCGAAAGCGAAAGAAGACTGGAACAGAGCAATATTCGATACAGCACGGCGCGCCTCCTGAACTATTTACGAGACAGCCGTGTATCGATATTCTGTGACAGAATTGCTGCGCTGCAAAAAGGAATCCGAATGACCGGCACGCCCCTCGTCCAGCGCGCACGCGGACGCCCCCGGGACTCGGGGAAGGACCAGGCGATCCGCGAAGCCGCATGGCGCATCCTGGCCGAACGCGGCTTCGACGGGCTGACCTTCGAGAGTGTCGCCGAAATGGCGAATTGCAGCCGCGCGACGCTGTACCGCCGCTATGCGTCGAAGGTCGAGCTGGTGTCGTCGGTCCTCTACGAGACCTCGCGATCGATCGAGCCCACCGTTCCGGCCGAAGCCTTGCCGCGCGACATATTGATCGCCCACGCCACGGCGGCCGCCCTGTACATGTCGGATTATCGGGG
This sequence comes from Sphingomonas sp. Y57, assembly GCF_001015195.1. Classification (GTDB taxonomy): domain Bacteria; phylum Pseudomonadota; class Alphaproteobacteria; order Sphingomonadales; family Sphingomonadaceae; genus Rhizorhabdus. The sequence goes on from NZ_LDES01000047.1 coordinate 36,694, forward strand.
CCAGGCCCTGCTGAACCTCACCACGGCCTCTTTCCGCCTACCCGAGCTGGCAGCCGCCACCGAAAACTACGGGAAAAACGAGCGGGAATATTATCTGCGCGAGCTGCGCCGCCTCAGGCCCGACGCGAGCGAAGCGACGCTGGCCTTCGCCTGCGACACCCTGATCGGGGGCATCCTCTATCACGCGACCTTCCGGCACCGGTCCCTCGCTCCTGACGAGATCGCGGGTCTGGTCGACAGTGCTATGGCCTTGCTGGCCGATTGAGGCCGATCGATCCCGCACCCCCGATCGGACGGAGTTCAGCCGATCCGGCCGGGCGACGGACAGGCGGGGATCAGACCGGCCGCACCTCAACCACTTCGATCGCGTCCGTCTTGCCCGCGAAGTCGGCGAAGTCCCCCTCCCCCGCCCCGATCAGGGCGCGGGCAAGGGGCGAGGAAAAGGAGACGAGACCCGCCGCCGGGTCGGCCTCATCGTCGCCGACGATCGCGACGGTCTTCTCCTGCCCGTGGAGACGATAGCGAACGCGCGTGCCGAAGGCCGCCTCGTCGCCGGCCGCCGCCGGCTGGATCTCCATCGTAGCGTGGCGGGTCGCCCAGTAGCGCAGGTCACGCTTGAGGGACTTCAACACCTCCTCGGTCGCCTGCGCCGCAACAGCCGTCTCGATCGCGACTTCGAGTTCGGCGACCTTGGCCGCGATCAGCGCCGCGCCGCGTTCGGTGACGAGGTTGGGGCCCGGCGGGATCGGCAGCTCGAACTTGGGTTCGAGATGCTCGTCATCGCTTTCCCGGCGGAAGGCGACGCTCACGCCGCCGCCACGATCGATACGCCGTCGCCGGCCGCGGGCACGTGGCGGCGAACACCGATCCGCTTGAGCAACAGCCGCAGCGCCTCGACATGGATGCCCGCGACCACCTTGAGCGTCAGCAGCGGGTGGCGCAGGAAGGCGCCTAGCAGCGCGCCGTCGCCCAGCTCGCGCCGCACGCCCTGGAAGGCTGCGATGATCAGTGGCCCTTCGGCGTCGGCGCCAGCGACGACCACGCGGGTCTTCTCCATCGGCGGTTCGACGGTGAAATCGTAACGCATGTCGAGATCCATGAAGGGCGACACATAGAAGCATTTGTCGCATGTCTGGCGGATCAGCGTATCCCTTCCGTGGTTGTCCGCCACCGGGATGACGTAGCTGTGCCGCTCCTTGAAGGTGTTCGTCACTTCATAGACGATGGTCGCGAGGCTCCCGTCGCGGCGATGGCAGAACCAGACCGATAGCGGGTTGAAGACATGGCCCAGCATACGCGGCATCGTGAGCAAACGGATCGGGCCCCCGTCCGGTTCCTGCCCTGCGCGACGCATCAGCGCCTCGACCTGTCCCCTGAGGGGGGCGCCCGATCGATCGCCATAATCACGATCGTGGAACGAGAAAAGGTTGAAGCGGTTGCGCGAGAACAGCTTGCAACGCGTTGATATTACATCGATCTCATCGATATCGAAGAGGCATTGGAAAATGCGGTAACGCAGATTGTGCGCACGCGGGCGGAAACGGCGGTGGAAGACGGTGCCCGCGTAAATGGCCGATTTCACGCTGCCGCTTCCCGCCTCGCCGCACCCATCGCCGGATCGATCGCCAGCCGGCCGTTGGGCTCCTCGACCGTCCATGGCCGCTGCGCGCCCAGCATCTCCGCCACGGCGAGACCCGACTGCAGGCCGTCCTCATGGAAGCCCGCGCCCAGATGCGCTCCGCAATAGAAGGTGTTGCGCTGCCCCTGGATCGCCCAGATGCGGCGCTGGGCGTCCATCGCGGCATGGTCGAAGATCGGATGGTCGAAATTGGTGCGGCTGATCTCCTTCGCGCGGTCGATTGCCCGGTGGGGGTTCAGCGTGACGACCAGCGGATCGCGGGTGCGATAGCCCTGGAGCTGGTTCATCCAATAGCTGACGCACAGGTCGCCGGTCGCGTCATTGGCGTGGCGGCGGCCGAAGTAGTTCCACGCACCCCACAGCATCCGCCGCTTCGGCAGCAGCGCGGCGTCCTGATGCAGCACGACGAGGTTGGAGCTGTAGCGGAAGGCGCCGAGCAGTTCGGCCTCCTGCAGGCCAGGATCGGCGAGCATGGCGAGCGCCTGGTTGCCGTGCGCGGCGATCACCACCTCGTCGAACCGGTCGGCATGGCCGCGCCGGTCGGTGATCGTCACCCGCCCGCCCTTGCGTTCGATCCGCGCGACAGGAGAGGCCAGCCGCAGCTCGCCGTCGAAATCGGCGAGGATGCGGTCGACATAGACCTGGCTGCCACCAACGACCGTGCGCCATTTCGGGCGGCGGCCGAGATCGAGCAAGCCGTGGTTGCTGCAGAAGCGGACGAACGCCTCGGCCGGATAGTCGAGCAGCAGCTGCGCGGGCGCCGACCAGATGGCCGCCGCCATCGGCAGCAGGTGATCGTCACGGAAGGCGTCACCATATCGGCCCTGCTCCAGAAGCTGGCCCAGCGTCATATCGCCGAAACCGCCCATCTGCGTCGCCGCCTCGCGATAGAAGCGGACAAGGTTGCGGAGCATCGACCAGAAGCGGCGCGAGAACAGGTTGGAGGGCTGGGCGAAGAGCTGCCAGATGCGATCGCCCGCCGCATATTCGAGCTTGCCGTCGTCGAGCGACACCGCGAAGCTCATGTCGGTCGCGCGGGTCGGCACGCCGAAATGATCGAACATCGCGATCAGGTTCGGATAGGTGCGGTCGTTGAACACGATGAAGCCGGTGTCGACGCCCAGCACGGCGCCGTCACCGGTATCGACGTCGACGGTGCGGGTGTGCCCGCCGGGACGATTCTCCGCCTCATAGAGGACCACGTCGTGCTGTTTCGAGAGGAGCCATGCCGCCGACAGCCCGCTGATGCCACTGCCGACCACCGCGATCCGCCGGCCCATGCGGATGTTCGTCATACCCATAGCCCCCGTCATGTCGCGCTGCTCCTTGCCCTCACCCCCAGATACGGCAGGCGAAGCCAGGGAGTTGCGCGCGGCCCCTCGTCCGTCTGCTAAACCGCGCTGCGAAAAGCGCAAAGTCGAATCTTGCGCAACCGCCTTGGCGGGATGCGCCGTATAGGGTTACGAGGCCCCCTTGGGGACGGGACAACGGGACAGGGGTTGATGAGCGGACTGGAGAGCATCGTCATCGCATCGATCGTCCTGTCGGCGATGATGGCGGCGGCCTGGGCGGTGCAGCGCGCGACCGGCCAGTCGGGCTGGGCCGATGTCTTCTGGTCCTTCGCGATCGGCATCGGCGGGCTGGTCACGGCGCTGATGGCGAGCGGCGACGGGCCGATCGAGCGACGCTGGCTGGTCGCGGGCATGGTCGTCTTCTGGTCGATGCGCCTCGGCTTCCATATCCTCGCGCGCACCGCGACCGCGACGGCGGAGGATCCGCGCTACGCCGATCTGCGCCGCGAATGGGGCGACCGCTTCCAGATCCGGCTGTTCCTGTTTCTCCAGATCCAGGCGCTGTGCGGGATCGGGCTGGTCGTCACCGTCTATGCGGCCGCCCACCGGCCGGGCCCGGCCTTCGCTGCCGCCGACTGGATCGGCCTCGCCTTGCTGATCGTCTCGGTGATCGGCGAAGGCATCGCCGACAGCCAGCTCCGCGCCTTCACCGCCGACCCGGCCAATCGTGGCAAGGTCTGCGACCGCGGGCTGTGGCGCTGGTCGCGCCATCCCAATTATTTCTTCGAGTGGCTCGGCTGGCTCGCCTATCCGGTGATAGCCCTTTCCCTGACCGGCGGCTGGTGGCCCGGCTGGCTGGCGCTGATCGGCCCGGCATTGATGTACTGGCTGCTCGTCCATGTCTCGGGCATCCCGCCGTTGGAGGCGCATATGCTGCGCAGCCGGGGTGACGCCTTCCGATCCTATAGGGCGCGAACCAGCGCCTTCTTCCCTCTCCCACCCAGGAAAAGATAATGGACATCATCGCCGCCGCCACCGCAGCCGTCGAACGGCTGCCGCTTCCCGACGCCCTGACCCTGGCGGGCGTCGAGTTTCTCGTCGGCCGCACCGGCCGCAAGCTGGCGAAGCAACCGGACAGCGAAGCCGCCTTCGCCCGCGCCATGGACGACTTCCCGATCGCCATCCACACCGATGACGCCAACGCCCAGCATTACGAGGTGCCGGCCGCCTTCTTCGACCTCTGTCTCGGCCCGCGCCGCAAATATAGCTGCTGCTATTATGAAGGTCCGCAGACGACGATCGCCGAGGCTGAGGAAGCCGCCCTCGCCCAGACCGTGGAACATGCCGATCTGAGGGATGGGCAGGAGATATTGGAACTCGGCTGCGGCTGGGGCTCGCTCAGCCTGTACATGGCCGCACGCTATCCCAACGCGCGCATCACCGCCGTCTCCAATTCCCATTCCCAGCGCGAGCATATCGAGAAGCTGGCAAAGGCGCAGGGATCCGCCAACCTGACGGTCGTCACCTGCGACATGAACGACTTCCATGCGGACGGCCGCTTCGACCGGGTCGTATCCGTCGAGATGTTCGAGCATATGTCGAACTGGCGCGCGCTGCTCGCCCGGGTGAAGGACTGGCTAAAGCCCGACGGCCGCCTGTTCATCCACATCTTCACCCATGACCGGGCGAGCTACCGCTTCGACCATGCCGACAAGGCGGACTGGATCGCCCAGCACTTCTTCACGGGCGGGATCATGCCCAGCCACGGGCTGATCGGCCATTTCCCCGACCTGTTCACAGTCGAGGAGGATTGGCGCTGGAACGGCAAGCATTATGCCCGCACCGCGTTCGACTGGCTGGCCCGCTTCGACGCGAACCAGCCCGCGATCGCCGAGATATTCCGTCAGACCTACGGCAAGGACGCGAAGCTGTGGGAACGGCGCTGGCGGCTGTTCTTCCTGGCGACGGCGGGTCTATTCGGCCACAGGGACGGAGTCCCCTGGGCGGTAAGCCATTACCGCTTGCGGCCTGCCGGCTAGACCACAGGCTCAGTCCCCGGGGACATTCTCTCCCCTGCCCCAGTCGCGGCCCTCGAACGGCGTGATGGTGACCTTCAGATCCTCCCAGCCGTCGATGCAACGCAACGATATGCTGATGCCCTCGGGGTGCGACCGGGGGCGATAGAAGCTCTTTATCCCGCACTGCGCGCAGAAGATGTGGCGCGCCTTGCCCGATCCGAAGCGGTAGGTCGTCGTCTCGCGCTGGCCTTCGATCAGGCGGAAACGGGTGTCGGGCACGATCAGATGCAGATAGCCGGTCATCGCGCAGATCGAACAATTGCAGTCGAGCACCTCCAGGGGTTCGTCCCCGACCTCCGCCTCGAACCGGACCAGCCCGCAATGGCAACCGCCCTCGACCTTCATGCCGTCAGCCCCTCGTCGCCAGCCGGGTGAGCAGGAAGCCCCCGGTGGCTGCGGCGGCGGAGACGAAGGTTCCCCACGCCATATCGGCCAGGGTGATCCGGGTCGACCAGACCGCAAGCGTCGCCTGGTTGGTCAGGTCGTAGGTCGCATAGGCGAAGAAGCCGAACAGCCCGCCCTTGACCAGCGCGGTCCGCCAGCCGCCGCCGACAAGCGCCGGATGGACCGCGAAGACGATCAGCCCGGCGATATAAAGCGCGTAGAAGATGATTGCGGGCGCCATGCGCGGCTCGGGCGCCAGGAGCGCGCCGATGATCGGCCGATAGAGCAGCGGGCCGACCTGGGTCAGCCAGATGGCGTCGACGACGGCGAAGACGATGAGCGTGGCGACATAGGCGATGATGATCCGGGCCATGCGAGCCTCCCCTTGTTTCGGTGCCTTCATGGACGAAGCGGCGGGATCCGTCATCACCCGTCCTTGTCTTTTCGCCGGTGAACGTCGATGTAACGGGCGCCGGTGTGGGCCCGGCCAAGATTCGGGGAACGCATGCCGGTTTCAGAGCGTGGCAAGAGCAACGCCACCGTCTTCATCGTCGCCACGATCCTGATCGACGCGATCGGTTTCGGCATCGTCATCCCGGTGCTGCCGCGCCTCGTCATGGAGGTCGGGCAGCTCGACCTGCCCGCGGCGACGCGAATGGGCGGCTGGCTGTCGGTCGTCTATGCGCTGATGCAGTTCCTGTGCGGCCCGCTTGCCGGCAATCTCGGCGATCGCTTCGGCCGACGCCCGGTCCTGTTGCTGTCGCTCGCCGGCCTCGCGGTGGACTATGTGCTGATGGGGTTCGCGCACACGCTGGCGCTGCTGTTCCTCGGACGGCTGATCGCCGGGGTGTTCGGCGCGTCGTTCAGCCCGGCATCCGCGGCGCTCGCCGACATCACCGCGCCAGAGGATCGCGCCAAGCGCTTCGGGCTGGTCGGTGCCGCCTTCGGGATCGGCTTCATCCTCGGCCCGGCGCTGGGCGGGCTGCTCGGCGAATTCGGCCATCGCATGCCCTTCTATGCCGCGGCCCTCTGCTCCGCGCTCAACTTCGTCTTCGGCTTCTTCTTCTTCCCGGAGACGTTGCCGCCGGAGAAGCGCCGGCCGTTCAACCTGGCCCGCGCCAACCCGGTCGGCGCGCTGCTCCAGGCGCGCAAGATGCGCGGCGTGCTGGGGCTGGCCGGCATATTGCTGCTGTGGAACATCGCCTCGATGGTCTATCCGGCCACATGGTCGTTCTTCGCCATCGCCCAATATGGCTGGTCGAACGGGATGATCGGCCTGTCGCTGGCGCTGGCCGGAATCTCGATGGCGATGGTCCAGGCCACCGTGCTCGGCCGGGTGGTCAAACGCTTCCGCGAGCGGCGTACCGCGATGATCGGCGTCACCGTGGCCGCGATCGGCTATCTTGGCTACGCTCTGGTCCCTTACGCCTGGTTCGGCATGATCGTCATCGTGCTGACCGCGCTGCAAGCACTCGTCCAGCCGTCCATCACCGCGCTGATGTCGCAGCGCGCGCCTGCCGACGCCCAGGGCGAGATGCAGGGCTTCATCGGTAGCCTCAACGCGGTCGGAGCGATCGTCGCGCCGCTGCTGCTCAACCCCGCCCTCGCCTGGTTCACCGGACCCGACGCGCCGTTCCATTTTCCCGGAGCCGCCTTCGTCACCGCCTCGGCCTTCGCCTTCGCCGCACTCCTCTCGCTGGCGATGACCCGACGGATACGCGACGACGCGGCCGTGAACTGAAGCGCCCCTTCGAGGCGGCGGCGGTTCAGTTCATGCCGGCACCGCTTTCGCCACCAGCTCCGCGCGGACGATCGCGGCGCCATCGACCATCGCCTTCATCTTGGCGAAGGCCAGATCGCGCGGCAGATATTTGAGGCCGCAGTCGGGCGCTACCACGATCCGGTCGGGTTCGACATGTTCCAACCCCTTGCGGATGCGGGCCGCCACCGTCTCGGGCGATTCCGCGCTGTCGGTCGAAAGGTCGAGCACGCCGAGGATGATCGTCTTGCCAGGCAGTTGGCGCAGGATCGAGGTGTCCAGATTCTGCTGCGCGGTCTCTATCGAGATGGCGTGGACCGGGCATTCCGAGAGCTCCGGCAAATAGTCGTATCCGCTCGGCCGCTGATGGATGATAGCGGCATATCCGAAGCAGATGTGCAGCGCGGTGCTGCCGTCGACACCGTCGAGCGCGCGCTCCACCGCCTGCCGGCCAAAGCGCCGCGCCGCCTCCGGCCGGGCCTGGAGATAGGGTTCGTCGAGCTGGACATGATCGGCGCCCGCCGCGAACATGTCCTTCACCTCCTCGTTGACCGCCGCCGCATAGGCCATGGCGAGGGCCTCGGGGTCGCCATAATAATCGTCCTGCGCCTGCTGGCTCATCGTGAAGGGGCCCGGCACGGTGATCTTGATCGGCCGATCGGTGTGGCGGCGCAGGAATTCGACATCGCGGACCTGCACCGCATGCCGCCGCCGGATCGGGCCGGTCACGCGCGGCACCGGGTTGGGGTGCCCGGACCGGTCCAGGGCGGTGCCGGGATTGTCCATGTCGACCCCGTCGAGCGCGGTCGCGAACCGGTTGGAATAGCTTTCCCGCCGCATCTCGCCATCGGTGATGATGTCGAGCCCGGCACGTTCCTGCTCGTGGATCGCCCAGACCGTGGCGTCATCCTGCGCCTCCTCGAGATATTCGGGCGACGGCCGCCACAGCTCCTTCGCCCGGACCCTCGGCGGAAAACGGTCCTTCAGGCGGGCACGGTCTATCAGCCAGTCGGGCTGTGCATAGGAACCGACCAGCGAGGTCGGAAGAAGCTTCGGCATGGAACTCTCCCATTGTGTTCATGACGAACATCGTTCGGGAAAATCATGGCATGTCCGGGATCAACAGGCCAGCGATGATCGTCGCCACCCGGAAAGAGGATGATATCGGTTAGAAGCGTGGCGATCAGATGCCGTCGATGACCGGCGCGTAGCCGAGCAGGACGAGCCCCTCGCCGATCGCGGCGATGCAGCGGTCGACGGTCAACGGGTCGGTCGAACGGACCACGAAGTTGGCCCCCACCCTGCCGTCGCGGAAAAAAGGATAGCTGCCAATCTGCGAGCCGGCATGGGCGCGCTCGGTCTCACGCAGCAGGTCGGCTATCTCGCTCTCGGGAACCCAGCAACCGATCGTCCGCGACAGCAACGGCAGACCGCCCTCAAGCTGGTTCGACAGCGCTTCGAGCATCAGTCCGGCGATGTGCGGCACGCCGGCCAGGATGAAGATATTGCCCAGCCGGATGCCGGGCGCGCCCGACATCGCGTTCTCGATCAGTTCGGCCCCGTCAGGTACGCGCGCCATGCGCAACCGGGCGTCGGTCAGCCCGCCGCGGGTCGCATAATAGCCCTCCAACGCGGCGCGAGCCTTCGGGTGTATCACCACCGAGACGCCCAGCGCCCGGGCGATCGCATCGACGGTGATATCGTCATGGGTAGGCCCGATGCCGCCTGTCGTGAACAGATAGTCGTTGCGCGCCTTGAGCTGGTGGACCGCCTCACCGATAGCGTCCATGTCGTCGGCGACGACACGGACTTCCGTGAGCCTGATCCCCTGCAGGTTGAGCCATGTCGCCACCTGCCCGACATTCTTGTCCTGGGTCCGCCCGGACAGGATCTCGTCACCGATGACGAGAAGGGCAGCCGTCCAGATTCGCGCTTCTGATTCCGGGCCGATCATGGCCGTCCCATAGAGCGTGATCGTTTGAGGTGGAAGCGCTTTGCGCCGTTCCTTTCGCCGGTTCCGGGCCAGCGGCCGGTGAACGCTCGCAAAAGCGCCGGAGATCGCCTATATGGCGAGCATGACCACCTATATCACCGCCGACGATACTGCCGCTTCCCACCCCCGCACGGGAGCGATCAAGCTCCATGGTCCGTCGGGGTTTGCCGGCATGCGCGCCGCCGGTCGGCTTGCCGCCGAGATCCTCGATGCGCTGGCACCTCACGTCGTCCCGGGCGTCGAGACGCAGGAGCTCGACCGGATCGTCTACGATATGACGGTGGCCGCGGGTGCGGTGCCCGCGACGATGAACTATCGCGGCTATACCCATAGCTGCTGCATAAGCGTCAACCATGTCGTCTGCCACGGCATTCCCGGCGAACGGACGCTCAAGGAAGGGGACATCGTCAACATCGATGTCACCCCGCTCCTCGATGGCTGGCACGGCGACAGCAGCCGTATGTACCTGGTTGGCGATGTCGGCATCAAGGCAAGGCGGCTGGTCGACGTCACCTATGAATGCCTGATGCTCGGGATCGAGCAGGCGAAACCCGGTAACCATCTCGGCGACATTGGTCATGCGATCCAGCGCCATGCCGAGAAGCACCGCTATGGCGTGGTGCGCGACTTCTGCGGCCATGGCCTGGGCCGGGTGTTCCACGATGCGCCGGAGGTCGTCCATGTCGGCCGTCCCGGCGCCGGTCCCGAACTGCGCCCCGGCATGTTCTTCACGATCGAACCGATGATCAACATCGGTCGCCCCGACGTGAAGCTGCTCGACGACGGCTGGACCGCGGTGACGCGCGACCGGTCGCTCTCCGCCCAGTTCGAGCACTCGATCGGCATCACCGAGGACGGCTGCGAGATCTTCACGGCCAGCCCGAAGGGACTGCATCGGCCGCCCTATATCTGAACGGCGAGGGCGCCCCTCAAAGATCAATCCATGGGCACAATCTGCCCATTTTTCAGGCATGTCGCTGATAGATGCCGCCTTTTGCGGCAATGCGGCAGAATATCGGCCCGTTCCGCCCCAGCGTCCTTGCGACTCGCGGGATCGCACGCCATGGAAGGCCCGCAAGCGCTGGCCGGGGAGGGCACGGGTGAAGAAAATCGAAGCTATCATCAAGCCGTTCAAGCTGGATGAGGTCAAGGAAGCCCTCCACGAGGTGGGCGTCTCCGGCATCACCGTGACCGAGGCCAAGGGCTTCGGCCGCCAGAAGGGCCATACCGAGCTGTATCGCGGCGCGGAATATGTGGTCGATTTCCTGCCGAAGGTGAAGCTGGAGGTCGTCGTCGACGACAGCCTGGCGGACCGCGTGGTCGAGGCGATCGCTTCCGCGGCGCAGACGGGTCGCATCGGCGACGGGAAGATCTTCATCCTGCCGGTCGAAGGCGCGGTCCGTATCCGGACTGGAGAGAGGGATGCCGACGCGATCTGAATCGCGTCAGGCCGACGTAACCGGGCGCAACGATCGCCCGAACCATTTCAATCGATTTTCTCACGGGGAAGGCAAGGCACATGGCGAACAAGCCCGCTGACGTTCTTAAACTGATCGAGGACAAGGAGATCGAGTGGGTCGATCTTCGTTTCACCGACCCTAAGGGCAAGTGGCAGCACCTGACCATGGTCGCCAGCGTCGTCGGCGAGGATGAACTGACCGACGGCTTCATGTTCGACGGTTCGTCGATCGAGGGCTGGAAGGCGATCAACGAGTCCGACATGATCCTGAAGCCGGATCTTGATGCGGTCTGGATCGATCCCTTCTCGGCGACGCCGATGCTGATCCTCGTCTGCGACATCGTCGAGCCGTCGACCGGCGAACTCTACGGCCGCGACCCGCGTTCCACCGCGAAGCGCGCCGAGGCCTATGTGAAGTCGATCGGTATCGGCGACACCGTCTATGTCGGACCGGAAGCCGAGTTCTTCATGTTCGACGACGTCCAGTTCGAGACGAGCTACAGCACCAGCTATTATCGCCTCGACGACATCGAGCTGCCGACCAACAGCGGCAAGGCGCTCGAAGGCGGCAATCTGGGTCACCGCCCCCGTGCCAAGGGCGGCTATTTCCCGGTTGCTCCGGTCGATAGCGCCGTCGACATCCGGGCGGAGATGGTCTCGACCATGATCGAAATGGGCCTGCCCTGCGACAAGCATCACCATGAGGTCGCCTCGGCGCAGCACGAGCTGGGCCTGACCTTCGGCACGCTCGTCACCACCGCCGATCGCATGCAGATCTACAAGTATGTCTGCTGGCAGGTCGCGCAGGCTTACGGCAAGACCGTGACCTTCATGCCGAAGCCGATCAAGGAAGATAACGGCTCGGGCATGCACACCCACATGTCGATCTGGGACAAGGGCCAGCCCCTGTTCGCGGGCAACGGCTATGCGGGTCTGTCGGACACCTGCCTCTATTTCATCGGCGGCGTGATCAAGCATGCCAAGGCGCTCAACGCCTTCACCAACCCGACCACCAACAGCTACAAGCGCCTGGTGCCGGGTTATGAGGCACCGGTCCTGCTCGCCTATTCGGCGCGCAACCGCTCGGCCTCCTGCCGTATCCCCTATGGCACCGGCGCCAAGGCGAAGCGCGTCGAGTTCCGTTTCCCGGACGCGATGGCCAATCCCTATCTCTGCTATGCGGCGCTGCTGATGGCCGGTCTCGACGGCATCGAGAACAAGATCCATCCGGGCGAGGCGATGGACAAGAACCTCTACGATCTTCCGCCGGAAGAGCTGGCCGAGGTTCCGACCGTGTGCGGTTCGCTCCGCGAGGCGCTCAACGCGCTGGCGGCCGATCACGGCTTCCTCACCAAGGGCGGCGTCTTCACCGAAGACCAGATCGAGGCCTATCTCGAGCTCAAGTGGCCGGAAGTCGCCCGCTGGGAGATGACCCCGAGCCCGGTCGAGTTCGACATGTATTTCTCGAACTGATCCGCCGAAAGGCGCTTCGAGAAAGGGCTCCGGGGCAAGCGCCCCGGGGCCCTTTCTCTTTTGGTTGCCAGCCGGTGGACCCACGCCTATTGCCCCGCGCAGGATTCCCGTATGAACGCCCCCGAGCCCGTCCAGTCCGAAAACGCATCGCACGGCCTGCCTTTCGGCGAGTTCGTGGCGCTGATGGCTTCGCTGATGGCGGTCAACGCCCTCGGCATCGACATCATGCTGCCCGCGCTCGGCCGGATCGGGGCCGAGCTGGGCCTGTCGGTGGAGAACCACCAGCAGCTCGTGGTCTCGGTCTATATCGGCGCGTTCGGCTTGGGCCAGCTGGTCCATGGCCCGCTGGCCGACCGATTCGGCCGCCGTCCGCTGCTGCTGGGCACGATGGGCATCTATGCGTTGATGAGCTTCATCGCCGCCCATGCCGGCAGCTTCGAACTGCTGCTGGTGGCCCGCGCGCTGCAAGGCTTCGTTGCCGCATCGACCCGCGTATTGTCGATCTCGATCGTGCGCGACTGTTATGCCGGTCGGCGCATGGCGCGGGTGACGTCGCTCTGCTTCATGGTGTTCCTGGCCGTACCGGTCTTCGCGCCGACACTGGGCGAGCTGATCCTGCTGGTGGCTCCCTGGCACTGGATATTCTACCTGCTCGGCGCCTTCAGCCTGTTCGTCGCGCTGTGGGCGGCCCTGCGCCTGCCAGAGACGCTTGCCCCTGAACGTCGTCGCTCGATCGCGATCGCGTCGATCCTCGATGCGACGCGGACGACGCTGCGCGACCGCCTGTCGCTCGGCTATGCCCTGGCGTCAGCGGTCATCTATGGCGGGCTGGTCGGCTTTCTCAGCAGCTCGCAGCAGATCTTCGCGCACAGCTTTCACGCACCGGAACTGTTTGCGCCCGGCTTCGCTGCGATCGCGGTGATGATGGGCATCGCCGCGCTGCTCAATTCGCGCATCGTCGAACGGCTGGGCACCCGCCTGGTGTCGCACAGCGCGCTGATTGCGATGATCGTGCTTTCCCTCGTCCGCCTCGGCGTGGTCCTGTCAGGTCAGGAGACCGTCCTGGTCTTCGCGCTGTTTCAGGGTTCGACGATGTTCCTGTTCGGCCTGACAGGGTCGAATTTCAGCGCGATGGCCATGGAGCGGGTCGGTCACATCGCCGGCACCGCTTCGTCGATCCAGGGCTTCATGCAGAGCCTCATCGGAACGCTGATCGGCATCGCCATAGGCCAGACGTTCAGCGGCACTACCCTGCCTCTTGCGCTGGGCTTCCTGCTCGGCTCGTCGGCGGCCCTGCTCATCGTTCTGGTCGCCGAACGCGGACGGCTGTTCCGGGCACATAATTGCCGTCCGACGAGCCCGACCTGACGGTCAGGCGCGCTTCTGTCCGCGCTGGGCATCCAGGCTGAGCGGTCCCGGCCCCGCGAAGACCAGATAGAGGAAGACGAAGCAGTAGAGGATCGCCGCGTCGCCCATATTGTTCACGGGCCAGAAATTCGTCGGCATATGGCCGATGAAATAAGCCACCGCCATGGTGCCAGAGGCGACGAATGCCGCCGGCCGGGTGAACAGCCCGAGCGCGATGAGCAGGCCGGCACCGAGTTCGACGATGCCGGCGTAAGCGGCCGGATTGTCCAGTGCCCATCCCGATCCGGCGCGTTCGCCGGCCGGAAAGGAAAGATATTTCTGTGTCCCATGGGCCAGGAACAACAGTCCCGACATGATGCGCAGGACGCTCAACATAAGCGGACGGTTCTGATCGAGGCTGTTCATCGGCTTCCTCCCCGTTTCGTTACGGGCGACCAACATAGCATAGGACGAGGTACCGCCAAACCGCGCCTCCCCGCCTGCCTCAATAGTCCTTCGACACCTTCACGCTCGCGCTCTGCCGCCCGATGGTCGAGATACTCGACAGCAGCGACAGCCAGCGGGTGATCTGGAACTCGATCCGCGTCGCGGAATAGCCCTGCCCGTCGCTGATCACCTCCACATAGGTGCGCCGGCCGATATATTTGCCCGCGGCGATCGAGGTGCCGATGCCGATCGTGGGATCGGCCGGCAGGATACGCAACCGGTCCAGCCCCGCGGCACGGCGCACCGCGTTGATCGGGTTGAGCCCCCCGCCCCCGCCGCGCAGAGAGCCGACCGCTGCGGCAAGCTGAAGCGCTTCAGGCGCGGAGAGATTGGTGATCGATGTGCCGAACAGCAGTCGCGACAGCAACTCGTCCTCGGGCAGGGCCGGGATGCTGCTGAAGTGGATCTCCGGCTTCTGCCCGGTTCCGCTGACCGCGATCGTAGCGCTGACGCCGTTGAGGTTGGCCTTGGCGGTGATGTCGAGCAGCGGATCGGGCGGGGTCTCGCCGAGGAAGCGGATCGCGCCGCGGTCGAGGTCGAAACGGCGGCCGGCGAACTCATAGCCGCCGCGCACCAGATCGACCCGGCCATTGATCGCCGGATTGTCGATCGTGCCGCCGAGATGGAGCTTGCCACGCCATTCGCTGTCGAGGCCAAGGCCGGTGACCGCGAGCTGGTTGCGCGAATCCACGTCGATGTCGAGCTTCCACGACAAGGGCTTCTGGACGTCGTCCTCGTCGTCGGGGCGGTTGAGCTCGACCGTGTCGAACTGCGGGATCGTCGCGACCGCCGCGGCGCGGCCGAGCTGGAAGCGGCCGCGTACCAGCCGGACATCACCGGCGATCGTACCGCTGCCGCCGTCCGACCGGATGCTGAGCGGTCCGGTCACGGTCGCACCGATATCGTCACGATTGATGAGCTGGGCATTCTGTGCATCGAGCGAAACGTCCATCCCGATGCCCTTTTCGGCAGCGAAATCGAAGGCGGCACGACCGCTGATCGCGCCGCTGCCCCGCGTCTGCCCCGACAGCTTGTCGACGAGCAGCCGCGAGCCGTTGAAGCGGCCAGCGGCGGCGATGTTGGTGATCACGGTGCCGGTCACGGCGCTTTCTAGCCGTGCCTGGGTCGAGCGCAGCGATCCCCGTATCACCGGATTTGCACCCGTGCCGCTGATATCCGCGCCGATAGATACCGGACCCGATATGTCGATCGTCTCGACCCCGATCAGCCGCCACAGCGTGTCGGCCGGGCCACCATAGCGGAGCTGCGCAAATAGATTGCCGCTCATGAGACGGTCGGGCAAGGCGCCGGTCGCCGGCAGGTTGCTGATCCGCGCCTGCGCCCGTCCGATCGCGCGGCCACCGCTGGACACCACGGCCCGGGCAGCCGCCACATTCTCGGTCAACACCCCCGCCAGTGCGACATCGGCAGGTCGTGAGGTCAGCACCAGCCCCGAACGTGACAGGCCACGAATCTTCAGATTGGCTCGCCCGGTCGGGAGGCGGGCACCCCGTTGGAGCCGGTAGTCAACGTCGCCGGTCGCTACGCCCGACAGTCCCAGCCCCGGATAGAAGATGTCGAGCACCGACAAGGGCATCGCCTGGACCCCCGCCCTGAGCTCGTTGGCCGTGTTGCCGAAGCGCCCCGCCAGCGTCGCCTTGCCGTTGCTGAAACTCAGCGTGGTCGGTTCTAGCCGCCATGCGTCAGCCTCGCGCCGGAGCACCGCCGGCCCTTCCAGCCGAACCGGTTTCTTGTCGATGGTCCCGTCGGCGGTCAGGCTGATCCCATCGGGGGTCAGGCGGGCGACTGTCGCCAGCTCGAAGCCACGCCCGCGTGAGCCGGCGAGGTTGGCGCTGACCGTCCCGTTGCTACCCTTGAGGGCGATGGTCGCGCGGCCGCGGCCCAGCGTGACACCACGCATCGTCGTGCCGAACAGGGCGACGGTGGCGTTGACCTGTACGCCCGCGGGATCAAGCAGCACGGTGCCGTCGAGCCGCCCGCGGCCGACCGTGAACGGTACGGCCGCCCCAATGGTGGCGCGGCGGGCGCGCAGATGGCCCTCGATCTTCTGAAGGCCCTGCTCGACCGAGAAGAGCAGGGGGCCGGTGACGGTGCCGTCGGCCAGGTCAATGCGGCCGGTGAAGCCGCCCGGGTCGGAGCGCAGGCTACCGCTGCCCTTGGCGCCGCTGACCGCAAAGTTCGCGACCTGGATGATGGCGGGCTGGTTGGCCGGCAGAAGGATCGCGCCGCTGCTGCCCCAGGGGCCGAGATGGGAGCCGCCGGTCGCGCTGTAGCTGAAGCCCTGCGCGGTCGGGTCGAGTTTCACAGCCACGTTGACGAGGCCCAGCGCCTGTACCGGACTGGCGAGGACCAGATCGATCTTCGGCCGGCTGATGTCGCCGTCCAGGGTGAGCTGCACCGGGCCATATTGCGCCTGGGTGCCGCTGCCCTTGAAATAGAAGGTGCCATCGCGGCGGCGGAAGCCGTTGCCGGTCAGGCGGATGCCGGGCCCGGTCAGCACCAGCCGCTCGAAATGGAGCACGCCGTCCGGCCCGCGCCGCAGCCGCGTATCGATCGACGGCAGGCCGCCGGCCAGCGATCGCAGGAAGGCGTTGTCGAAACGGCGCACCCAGGCGCGCCCGCGCCCGGCGACGACCGTTCCCCGCCCGCCCGCGCCAGGAACGACCTTCAGCTCCGAATTGACGTCGACGATGCCGATGCCGGGGATGAAGTAGCGCAGCAATTTCCCGGTCAGCGCAACGTCATAGGAACCGGTCCGTAGATCGAGGCTGAGCGAGAGCTGCCCCGCCAGCTTGTCCGAGCTGAGCCGCAGCTTCTCCCCGGTGACCTTCTGCGCGGTCACCTGCAGAACACCGTCGACCTTGAGATTGCCGAGGATGCCGCCGGCGACGTCTCCGATGCCGGTTACCCGCCGTGCCGACAGGCGGACCGGCAGCTTGACCGGCGGATCGGACAGCTTGCCCTTGCCTTCGGCGCGGACGACATCGAAGCCGGTGGCGTCGAAGGCGACATGCTCGGCGGTCAGCGTATAGCCATAGTCGGCCGTGCCGAACGGCCCGTCGAAGCTGGCATGCAAGCGGATGCCGCGCCCCGTCATGTTGGGGAACATCGCCTGGGGACGCAGCAGCTTCGCATCCACGACCACCCCATCGAATGCCGAAGCGGCGAGGTCGAGGGTGCCGGCCGCATCGATCTCCAGAGCTGGCGTCGCGATCGACAGGTTGCCGCCCAGCTTCCGATCGGCCAGCGTTGCGGCACCACTTACCTGGATTGCGGGATCAGACAGACGCTGCAGCTTGCCCGACAGCAGACGGCTGGGTGCGAGCGAGCCGTCGAGGGCATATTTGCCGCGATCGACGGCCAGCCGCAGGTCGACCAGCCGGATGTCACCGACGTCCATCGTCGCCCGGCCCTTCCAGGCGGACCAGCGCCCGGTCCCCGAGATGACGCCGTCGACGGGCTTCTTCCATCCCGTCGCGCCGGCGACGACGCCGTCGGCGGGCCCGACCAGACGCGCGTCGAGATCGAAGCGATCGCGGTCGGGTTCCGAATCCAGCTGGAGCGCCAGCCGGTCCCGCGCGCTCGATGCGGCGTCGAGCTTGAGCAGCACCCGGCCGTCGTGGATGTCCGCCTCCGCCGCAATGCGGACGATGTGGCGCCGTCCGGCAACCGGCGGCTCGAGCCGCAGCTTCGCCACGCGCAGCCGCCCGACATGGATATCGAACCCCGGCAGCAACGGCCCCTTCTTGGGCGACGGCTGCAACCTGGGCTTGCGATGCAGTATCAGCAGGTCGGTATCGACGCTCTTGATCCACAGCTTGTTCGCGACCCAGGCGGCCGGCCGCCAGTCGAGCGCGACCTCAGGCGCTTCCAGGAACAGGCCGTGATTATCGTAGAGGCGCAGGTCCCGCAGAGTGGCGCGGTTCCAGATCGAACCGTCGATCCGGCCGATACGGATGCGCAGCCCCGAGGAGGGCCTGAGCGCGCCGATCCGGTCGATGATCAGCCGATGGCCGGGGGCACTGTCGAGCATCCAGATCGCCGCGGAAAGCAGCAGCAGCACCGACAGCAGGCCGATCGCGATGAAACGCAGCATTGGGTGGCGCCGCCGCCAGGCCTCGACCTTCTCCTCGACCATGGCGATCTCGTCGGTCATCAGAAGGCCTGCCCGAGCGAAACGTAGACGGCGATCCGCGAGTCGCCGGCCCGCCGGTTGAGCGGCGTGCCGACGTCGACGCGGATCGGCCCGAAGCTGGTATAGTAGCGCACGCCGATGCCGGCGCCGTAGCGCAGGTTGCTGAAGGTCGGCAGCCGCGCCGAATAGAGATTGCCGCCATCGATGAACGGCACCACGCCGAAATCGCCGAAGCGGACGCGCGCCTCGATCGAGAACTCGGCGAGGCTGCGGCCGCCGGCGGGATCGCCGTTGATGTCGACCGGGCCGATCTTCTGATAGCCATAGCCGCGCACCGATCCGCCGCCGCCCGCATAGAAGCGCCGGGTCGGCGCGATCCGCTCGGCCGACGCTCCGATGATCGATCCGAAACGAAGCCGCCCGGCGATCACCGTCCGCCCGCCGACCGGCAGATAGGAACTGCCGTCGACCTGCGCCTTCACATAGCCGAACGCGCCGCCCTGCAGCGATAGTTCGGGCGAGACGCGCGCGGCGAGGCGATAGCCGCGGGTCGGGTTGAGCAGGTCGTCCGATCCGTCATAGGACAGGCTCGAAGGCAGCGCGCCGATGAGATATTGGCGACTGCGCGGCGCGCCGGTGGCCTTGACGGTGTCCTGTTCCTTCGACGCCACCAGCTCGACGCCGTAGGACCAGGTCCATTTCTTCTGCCAGATGATATTGGTCTGCCGTTCGAGTCCGGCGCCGATGGTGAGACTGCGGGCCTCGTAGGCGTTCTGGTCGAGGTGGCTGAGGATGACCTGGCCGGTGAGGACCCGGTCGCGCGCCTTGTAGTTGTTGCGGCGGAGCGTTGCGCCCAGCGATTGTTCCTGGGTGCCGAGAACGCCGCGGAAGGTAACTGCACCTTCGGGCCGGACCAGGTTGCGATGCTGCCAGCTCGCCTCCAGCCGATAGCCTTCGCCCGTGCCATAACCGATCGCGCCGGCGACGGTGCGTGCCGGGGCGGGCTCCAGCTTCACGGAGATATCGACGACCTGCGGGTCGGCGGTCGCAACCGGCTTGATCGTCACCGCCGAGACCAGGCTGGTCTGGATCAGCGCGCGCCGGAAATCCTCCATCCGCGCGGCATCATACATGTCGCCGGTCCGGAACCGCGCGATGCGGCCGAGATGCTTGGCGCTGAACAGACGCTCGCCCTCGATCCTGATCTTGCCGATACGCTGGGCATAGCCGGGCTCGACGTCGACCGCGAGCCGCACCGCATGCTCGTCATGATCGACGGTGAGCTTGGGCTCTCCGACCTTGGCAAACACAAAGCCCTCGTGGCCGAGTTCGGCCTTGAGCGCGACCAGCCCCGCCTCGATCCGATCGGAATCGGCGGGCTGACCGACTTCGAGCCCGAAGGCGCGGCGCAACTGGCCGGCGACGTCGCCCGCTTCGTCGATGCCGCCGAAATCGATCCCCGACAACGTGTAGAGCACGCCGGGCCGGACCACGAGGGACACGCCCAGCCGGCCGGTCTTTTCGTCCTCGATCCGGGTCGAGACGCGCGCGTCATAATAGCCTGCCGCGCGTAGCAGTTCGTTGAGCAGGGCTTCGTCCTGCCGGGCGCGGCGATCGATCTGGGCGGTGTTGCCGACCCCCTTCCCTTCCTCCAGCGCGGATAGCTGGCGGAAGCGGGTACGGATCGCGCTCTCGGCCTCGGGCGGAACGCCATCCTTGCCGGACAGGCCGGTGATGTCGACGGCGTAGCGCCGATCGGCCTGGGCATCGGCGGAGGATGTCTCCGCCGTAGCACCCGCCACCGCTCCGATGTCGGCCGGCGGCTCGCCCGCGGCATCGGCTGCCTCCGGCCAATCGACCTCCATGCCCGGCAGGGGTGCCATCTCGGTCGAGGGATCGAGTTCGGGAAGGTCGGCCGGTTCCTCGGCCGCCGAGGGCGGAGCCACGGGCTGCGCCTGCGCCGTGGCCGTCACGCATAACATGGCACCCAGGACGATCGATCGGGCGCTGGTCGGCCTACGGGCGTTACGCATGGCACGACCCTAGAGCCTGATCGTTTGAGGTGGAAGCGCAAAGCGCTTCCGCCGATGACGTGAATCAGGCTCTATTCAAATGGTTGGACCTTGATTCCCGTTTCAGGCTGATTCGCCCCGAAACGATCAGGGTCCAGGTCCGAACCCAATGATCGCAGTGGCCGGGCGGCGGATGATGTCCGTCCGCCGCCGGACCGCGGCGTCAATGAACGGTGCCGACCGCGATATCGAGGGTCAGCAGCGACAGGAAGCGCTCCATCTGGCGCCATTCGCAGAACCGGATCGCATTGCCGAGCTCGCGATAATGGCGGCTACGCGACGCAGCCTCGTCGACGGCCATCACGCCGAACTCACGGATCAGCGCCTCGGCCTGATCGATGCTGTCGCGATCCGCGATGTAGAAAATCTCTTCCAACCCCGGACCCTTTCCCGTGTCACGCCGCCTTCTACACAAGACCCATGCCAGGATCGGCAAATCCCGAACCGCCAGGGCGATGGCTGGTGAACAGCGCGTTGACCAGATCCCGTGGCGGGACACATCGTCCCGCCACGGGACAGGCGGGACGAACGCTGGCGCAAGGCGTGGCGACGTGGCAAGGGGGCTGCATGAAACAGGATAGCGGCAGAGCCTCCCGCGCGGGCGGAGCGATCATCGCCCTTACGGTCATGGCCGGGGCGATCATCGGCAATCATTACGGCGAGCCTTCGATGGGAACGCTGATCGGCACCGGCGTCGGGGTGGCGTGCGCGATCGTCCTCTATCTGATCGATCGCCGCCGGAGCTGAGACGCCGGAGCTTCCCGCCGTCCCGGGTCTCTGTTTCACTGCGATTTCCGATTCGCGAGGCGCTCCCTCTGGAAATCACTAAAGCTTCCGGCCGCACCACAACACGCGACCGATCACCTGCAAAGTCCCCGGATCGAAGCCGACGACCTCCGGATGGGCGGGATTGTCGCTGTGGACCACGAGACCGCGTTGATCGCGGAGCAGCCGCTTGACCATCAGCAGGTCGTCGAGCCGCAGTACGTAGATACCACCGGTACGGATCTCGATTGCGTCGCGATCGACCAATATGTCGTCACCGTTGCGCAGGGTCGGCTCCATCGAATCCCCCGCAACCCGGATGATCGACAGCGCCGTCCGACGCCCGGCGCCAAGATCGCGCAGCATCCCGTCATCGAAAGCGATCGGGCGGTCGCGCTCCTCGATCTCGGCAACGCCCCCGGGCCCGGCTGAGGCGCCGATCGCGATCCTGGGTATCGTCACCAGCGCAGCGGCAGCCGCCGCCCCGTTCGACCGATCGCTGGACCTGCCGCCCAGCCGCGCTTCCGGAACCCGGAAATAGGCAGCCAGCCGAATGCGGTCCTCTTCCGCCAGTCGCCGGGGGCTGCCGCGCTTGATGAATTGCTGGATATAAGCCGGATTGCGGCCGAGCAGCCGCGAGATCGCGCTGTAATCCTCTCCCCGCTCCCGGATCAGGGTATCGAGGGCGGCGCGGACATCATCGACCATGCCCCTCCTTATCGATAGGATTTTTCCTAGACAAGTAGGAAATGGATTGGAACATAAAGTGAACGATTGAGTCGCGGAGGAGTATGGGATGCATTTGCTGTCGTTGATCGAACGCTATCTGCGCGAGAGCGGTATTCCCGCCTCTCGCTTCGGCCGCGACGCAATGGGCGATCCCGGCTTCGTCGCGACGCTGCGTCGCGGCCGCGAGCCGCGCGACGACACCGTGCGGCGGGTGCAGGCCTATATCGTCCGCGCGCGCGAAAAAATGGCGGGTGCGCGATGAGCGATCCCGTCAAGGCGATTGCGCGGCACCTTCGCCATTGCTGCGCGCCGTTCGCCGAACTGGTGGTTGATCGCGCCGACAGCGAGGATTGGCACAGCCTGCTATTCGACGGCGGGCGGCATCACCTCGATGTCCGGCTGCGCGGTGACGATGTGGCCATGGCGCTCGATGCTCTGCCGGCCTGGATCGCCGCCGCCGACTTCACCATCGCGGGCCACCTGATCGCCGACATCACGCTCGTCTCGGTGGAGCGACGAGACAAGGAGGCACTTCTCCGCCTGGAGGCCCTGACCCTCGCGGACAGCCTGGCTGTCAGCGTTTGACCATGTTCCGCAGCAAATCCAGCGTCACATGCAACGGCTGGTCGAGTAACTCATCGTTGCGCAGTTCCGGGATGGCGCGTGGCGGAGCGACAGGCAGGATCGATGCGGGGGCTGGGGCCGGGATCGGATCTTCCCGGAGCGATGCCCGCTCGGCTTCGATAAGCGGCGGCTGTTGCGGAGGAACGGCCAGCACCGGGGCAGCTTGGAGCTGCTCCGCCTGCGCGCGCGCCGCCGCGGCGGCTCTGCGCTGTTCCAACCCCCGTTCGAGACGGGCCAGCAAGTCCTCGAGCCGGGCTCGATCGAAACCGGGCTCCGGCAGGGGACGAGGCGGGGGCACCGGGCGGGTCACGGGCGGTTCGACCGGTTGCGGGGCGGCCGCAGCGGCTGGAGGATCGACGAAGGGCTGCGTCGCCGGCGGAGGCACATCGTCAGCCGGCGGCACGGGGGCGAAGGCCTCCGCCTGCGGTAGCGGCGGCGTCGGCACCGGAGAATCCGACGCGGGTGCGGCCGGCATCCCGATCAGCGGCGGCGGGGCGACAGGATCGAGGATCGGCGCAGGACCGTCTTCCGGCTCGGGCGAAGCCGGCTCCGCGGGCTCCTCGTAAAAGGCGGGAGGCAGCGGGTCGGCAGGTTGGCCGTCAGGACGCAAGCCAGGTGCCGGCATCCAGTTGGGCAGGCCGACGGCGTTGGATGGCGCCTCCTCCGCGGACGCCGGCCGGGTGTCCGGAAAGGGTGCCGCGGGCGGAAAGGCCGTGGGCTGGATCAGCGGCGGCATCGCATTGGACGGCAGCGGTGGCGCACTCACGCCGGTACCTGGCAGAATCTCGCTGATCGGGGGCAACGCCTGGTTGAGTCCGGTTAGCGGCGTACCGAACGGATCGAGCGCGGGCGGCGGATCGCCGATGTCGGTTCGCGCGGAGAGCGGCTTGCGAGCGTCCCCCGTCGACGGCATCGGCCATTCTGCGCCGGGCTCATCGGCCGGAACCACCAGATCGAGCGGATCGGTCGGACGAAAATGGTCTTCGTCCTCCTCCTCATAATCGTCGTCGCGGGTACGGATGAGGGTGCTCATCCCGGCGCGGCCGAACACCAGCCAGTCGACCAGGACCCAGCCGATTCCGGCGGTGAGGATTGCGGCGAGCACGGAGAGCAGGGTTCGATCGTTGGGCGAAATCGGCGGCTCCGCCTGCACCATCAGCTTGGACAGGCGGGTGAAGGTGGTCACCGTCTCCAGCATGCGGATCGGCATGGCGAGCACGAAGAATGCCGCCGCCACGCCGAGCAACAGCGCGAGCAGAACGCCCAAGATCAAGCTCGACCGGCGACGCGCTTTCGTTTGAACCATCGGAACGCCCATATGTCTCTATTGTCACCCCATAATAAGGCAAAATTGGGATTCCGTTACTTTTCAATTCTTATCGGCCGATATTGACGACAAGTTCTAACCGTGGGCCGAAGCAATCAATCGCTCATAAACGGGTCGGTAGCGTGCGACATTGACGCCCCAATTGCGCTCGCGTTCCACGAAGGCACGGGCAGTTTCGCGCCGCTTGTCCCACCCGCCCCGATCGTCGAGCAGGTCCGCCAGCGCTGACGCCAGCGCCGCCGGATCATCGGGTGCGAAGAGCGTACCGGTGATTCCGTCCTCGATCAGTTCGCGATGACCGCCGACATTCGACGCCGCGACCAGCCGGCGTTGCGCCATCGCCTCAAGCGGCTTGAGCGGAGTCACCAGGTCGGTCAGTCGCATCGACTTGCGCGGATAGGCGAGTATGTCGATCAGGCTGTAATATCGTTCGACCTGCTGGTGCGGGACCCGACCGACGAACCGGATGCGCGTCGCGGCAGGCGACGATGACGCCTGTGCCCGCAGCATCTCCTCCACAGGGCCGCCGCCGACCAGCAGCAGCGCTGCCCGCGGGCGGCGTTCAAGCAGCAGCGGCATCGCCGCGACGAGATCGTCGAGTCCCTCATAATCGTAGAAGGAGCCGATAAAGCCGATCACCTCGGCCCCATCCAGCCCGAGTTCGGCCGCAAGCGCTCCGTCCGGCGGCGGCGGATCGCCGAAAAGGTCGAGGTCGACCCCGTTGGGGGAGACCATGATTTTTT
Source organism: Sphingomonas sp. Y57 (assembly GCF_001015195.1). GTDB lineage: Bacteria > Pseudomonadota > Alphaproteobacteria > Sphingomonadales > Sphingomonadaceae > Rhizorhabdus. Next base: position 61,041 of record NZ_LDES01000047.1, read on the forward strand.
CGGCGGCGATCCCGCGCGCGACGAGATCGGACCGCAGCCCTTCGCAGATCACCGCTACCGCGTCCGCACGGCGCACGATGTGCGTCTCGAGCCGTCGGGTCAGATGATAGATCGGCGATCCCTCCCGTCCCGTCCCGTTGCCGACCGCCGCATCCTCCCAAAAGGCACGAATCTCATAGAGGAAAGGCAGATCGAGACGACGGGCGGCGCGCAATCCGGCCAGCCCGACCAGCGCCGGCGAATGGGCGTGGATGATGTCGGGTTTCCAGGCGGCCGCGACGTCGCCGATGCGATGGGCGAGCGCACGAACTTCGCGCCATTCCCCGATCGGCGACCGCGCGGAACGGACAGCGGGAGTCCGGCGGAAGACAAGTCCCTCCTCTTCGTCCGGATCGGGCTGCGGAGCATTGTAGCGGGGACCGGTGACGCCCATCACCTGCCACCCCATCGAAATCTGGGATTTGAGGATCGCCCGGGTACGAAATGTATAGCCGCTATGGATCGGCAGGCTATGATCGAGGATATGGAGGATCTTCATGCCGTGCGAACGCGCATGAAGAGGCTTGTGATGTCAACCGGAAACGGATCGGGAAGCCGCCGATGATCGATACGCTTTCGCTGCTCCTGGCCCATTTCCTGATCGGCTTCGTCGCCCTGAAATTGCTGCTGCACCCAGACCTGAACGAGGAACCGTCCCCGACAGGCCGCCATTTCAAGCCGGTACTGCCGAAGAAGCCGCCCACGCGCCGCGCTGGCGTCGAGACCGGCGAGTCGAGGCCCGGCTCCAACCGTGCGTGACCTTTTTCTCATCGGTTTCCTGGTCGCGATCCTGGTGGCGGGGTTCCGACGGCCGTTTCTCTTTGTCTGCGCCTATGTCTATGTCGACATCGTCTCGCCCCAACGGCTGTCCTATTATCTGCTCAGTTCGATCCCGGTTTCGCTGATCGTATTCATCGCCGCCTTCCTGGGCTGGGCGATCAACGACGACAAGACGCTCAGCAAGCCGACGCCACGCCAGATCCTTCTGATCCTGCTGCTGCTCTATTGCGGCTATACGACCCTGACCGCCGACTATCCCGATGCGGCCCGCGAAAAGTGGGACTGGGTGTGGAAGGCGCTGGTCTTCTCGATCTTCATGCCCATGACGCTCTACACGCGCATCCGCATCGAAGGCGTGCTGCTGTTCATGCTGCTCTGCCTGTCGTCGATCGCCGTGGTGGGCGGCGCCAAGACGCTGGCCGGCGGCGGCGGCTACGGTACCCTCAACCTGATGGTCGCCAACAACAGCGGCATGTACGAGAGCAGCACGATATCGGCCTTCGCGATCTGTTCGATCCCGCTGATCCTCTACATGGCGAAATATTCGACGATCGTGCGGCCGACGCTCTTCTCGCGAATCTACTGGTATGCGCTCGCCTTCGCCTGCCTGCTTATCCCGATCGGCACACAGACGCGCACCGGCCTGCTGTGCATCGTGTTGGCTGGCGTGCTCGAACTGCGCGCGACGAAGCGGCGCTTCCTCTACATCGGTATCATCGCGGCGATCGTCACGGCTGGCATTCCCTTCCTGCCGAAGAGCTATACCGAGCGCATGGATACCATCCAGGGGTATAAGGGCGATGCATCGGCATCCACCCGGCTCGCCGTGTGGAAATGGACGCTCGACTATTCGAAATCGCATCCGTTGGGCGGCGGCTTCGAAGCCTATCTCGGCAACAAGCTCACCATCGACATGAGCTACAAGACAGCCGACGGAACGGTCGTCAGCGTGGTCGGCTATGATGCCGGCCGATCCTTCCACAACGCCTATTTCGAGATGCTGGGTGAACAAGGCTATCCCGGGCTGGCCCTGTTCCTTGCGGTTCACCTGATCGGCATTTTCCGCATGGAGGTCATCCGACGAAGTTACCTAAAGGAGGAAGGCCCGAATGCATGGGTCTCGCCGCTCGCCGCGGCGCTCCAGCATGCCCATCTTATCTTCATGCTGGGCTCGTCCTTCGTCGGCATCGCCTTCCAACCTTATATCTACTACATCATCGCGGTCGAGATCGGCTTCGACCGCTATGTCCAGATCCATGTGAAACGAAAGGTCTGGAACCCCTTTCGCAAGCGCAAGCGGGACGCTGCGGCGGAGGAGAAGAACGAGGTCGAGGAGGTTCCCGAACCCGAACCGGAACCCGAACGCCCCTTGTCGGCCGCGGCGGAACGTCGGCGCGCCCAGCCTCGTTGGGGCAATGTGAACGGCAAATGATGGAAGGTTGAATGGCGAAGACGAGCAATGCCGCGATCGGCGCCGACATATCGACGCCGATCCAGTCGCTCGGCGACCTCGAGCAGTTTTGGCAGCAGACACAGGGCTGGATCGGCAATCATTATCTGAGCATCGCGATCGCCTGCGCGAGCGGCGCGCTCATCATTGCGCTGCTCTATGGCCTGAGGATGCTCGGTACCCGGCTGTGTCGGCGCGAGCATCTCGGCCACTGGTCGCGGATCATCGGTCGGGCGATAGCACGTACGAATATCTTCTTCATCGTCATGCTCGCGGCGCGGCTGGTCAGCGGCTACGCGACGCCGCCCGCAGTCGTCGCCGGGACGATCGGCTTCCTGTTCACGGTCGCTACCGCCGTCCAGGCGGCACTGTGGGTACGCGAACTGATCATCGGAATTGTCGAGCACCGCGCAGGCGACGAGGATGGCATGTCCTCCTCTACCCTCGGCTCGGCAATCGGCATCATCCGCCTGCTCGTCACCGCGGTCTGCTTCATCGTCGCAACGCTGCTCATCCTCGACAATATCGGGGTCAACATCACTGGCCTCGTCGCCAGCCTGGGCATCGGCGGCATCGCCATCGGCCTTGCCGCGCAGGGCATCTTCTCCGACCTGTTCGCGAGCCTCGCGATCATCTTCGACAAGCCCTTCCGGCGCGGCGATACCGTGAAGTGGGACCAGACAACCGGCACCGTCGAATCGATCGGCCTGAAGACGACGCGGGTTCGCTCCACCGCGGGCGAGGAGGTGGTGATCTCGAACACCAACCTGCTCAACAAGGAACTGCACAACCTGGCGCACACCCTGCGGCGGCGGGCGACGCTGATGCTCAGCGTCACCTATCAGACGCCACCCGAGGTCTGCCGCCGTATCCCCGAGATGGTGAAAGCAATCGTCACCGCTCACGAAAAGGCGGTGTTCCTCCATTGCTGCATGGTCAATTTCGCCCCGTCCAGCCTCGATTATGAGCTGCTGTTCGATGTGCTCGATGAAGACGGCGAGGTCTTCAACAACGCTCGCCACGACATCTGCATCACGATCCTTGAAACCTTCGCGAAGGAAGGGATCGAGTTCGCCTACCCGACTCAGACGACCTTCACTGCGGCGCCCGACGGTAGGATGATCATGCCTTATCCGGAGGCGCCCGACCCGTCATCCAGGCCTGTCCGCAAAACCGCGCGCCCGTCGGCCTGACGCTGCCGCCGACGGCGGCATCCGTCACTGGCGGGAGAGTTCCAGGCTGTCGACGATGATCTCGGCATCCTCCTGGTCACCGCGGCCGGCGACGATCAGCGCCAGTTGCTGTCCCTTGCAGTCGGCCGGAATGTCGAGCTGGCCGGCATAGTGCGAAGACGTTCTGCGTACCGGGAGTTCGAGCGACCAGGCCCGCCGGTCACCGGGCAGGCATCGCATCTCCCACTTCGCGGCGGCCACGACGTCTTCGTCCGGCGCCTCGACCTTTTGGCTGAAGCGGTAGCGCCCGGCCGGCAGCACCAGGGTCCGGGCCGCTACCGTCTCCGGCCGCGCGGTCGAGACCCGCACCTGAAGCCGTCCCGTGTCGTCGCGCCGGCCGGTCACGGTCTGCCGATCGGCCAGTGACCAAGCGAACGGGCCAAAGCGCATGTCGGTCGTCGCGGCCGAGAAGCGCGGGTCGGTTGCCAGACCGGCGGCATGAATGGTGCGCAAATAGGCACGGGCGACGTCGAATTCCCCCTTTGCGGCGACTCCGTTCAGAATGCGCCTATCGAGATCATCATAGATCGGCGACCGCGGCAGCCCGCCGGCGGCGACCACGAGCGAGCCGACATGCTCGCCGGCGTCGCCCTCCCCCAGGGCATAGCGCATCAGGTAAGGTATCCAGGGACGCGACTGTCGGACATAGGGTGCCAGCGCCGCCTGCATCCCCGGATCGAACAATGCCGCAGACAGGGCTGGATACATTACCTCCCCGGCAAGCGGTGTGGCGGTCAGCGCTTCGTCGAAATGGCGCGCGACGGCAGCCGCGTCGCCACGATCGAGAGCGCCCTCGATCAGCAGCCAGGAGGTACCGAGTTCCCGACGTGTGAGACGGTAGGATAGCTGTACCAGGCGATCGGCCGCGCCGTGGCGTCCCGCCGCCCCCTCCGCGACCGCGATCTGCCGCAGGGCCGCAGCGGTCAGCGGCTCGGACCGCAAGGCCCGTCGGGCGACAACCGCGACGGCGGCGGCGCGCGCGGGGGTCATTTCCCCTTCCGCCTGGTGCTGATCCTGGTGCAGGGTCAGGGCGACCGCATCGCCGGGCCGGACCCGCAGCGCACGGTCCGGATCAATCGCCCGCCAGCGGCTGGCCGTCGCGTCGATGCCGGCCGCGAGCGCGAGGCCCAGAGTTCCGAGACCCAGAAGAGCCCTGCCCCAGGACGTGACAAGCGGCCGATCCACTGCGGGAGCCCGTCAGGCGGCCTTGTGCTCTATGTCGTCGCCATAGCCGTAGCCATAACCATAGCCGTAGCCGTAAGCGAGTTCGCTCGCCTTGATCTTGGTCAGCACCGTGCCGAAGATATGGGTGTTGACCATCCGCAGACGGCTGATCGCCGCCCGAACGGCACGCACCGCTGCGCCCTCGGCCTGGATGACGAGCACGGCGCCCTCAACTGCGCGACCGAGCAGCGGGGCATCGGACAGGCCGAGGATCGGCGGGGCGTCGATGACGATATGGTCGAACATGCCCTGCAGTTCCGCGACGATGTGCCGGATGCGGTCACTGCTGAGCAGTTCGGCGGCGCTCGGCGGCTTCGGCCCGGAGGTCAGCACCGAAAGCCCCTTGTGCGGCGTGCTCCGGATCAGCGCAGCGACATTGTCGTCGCCGGCCAGGGCATTGCTGAGCCCCACCCCGTTGTCGACGCCGAGCAGGTGGTGGATGTCCGGCGAACGCATGTCGCCGTCCACCAGCAGGACAGTCTTGCCGGTGCGGCCGATGATCCGAGCCAATGCATAGGACGTCGTCGACTTGCCCTCGGCCGGCTGGGTGCTGGTGACGATGAAGGATCGCGGCAGCCCGTGATCGGTGGTGAAGGCCAGGTTCGAACGGATCGTGAAATAGGCTTCGGAGAAATAGGATTTCGGATCCTCGATGCCTTCCGTGACCGACGAGTCGGTCAGCGGTACATGGCCCAGCAGCGGAAGCTGAAACAGCTGCTGAATCTGGCCGGGCTGGCTGATCCCCTCGTCGATCTGCTCAAGTGCAAGCGTCGCCAGGACCGCCAGGGCGAGGCCGATGGCGAAGGCGAGCGCCATGTTCTTGGGAAGGCTCGGCGCCGAAGGCGTCGAGGGCACGCCGGCCGGGTCGACGACGACGATGTTGCTGACGCCGACCGAGCCGGCGATGCCGATTTCCTTGTAGCGCTGGAGGAGCGCATCATAGAGTTGCCGGTTGGTATCCGCCTCGCGCTGGAAGATGTTATACTGGATTGCATCGTGCTGCTGCGCGTCAAGACGGCCTTTCAACGCCGTGACCTGGGCAGTCAGTTCCTGCTCGCGCTTCGTCGCCTCGCGGTAGCTCTGGGCGCGACTGTTGCCGACGCGTGCCGTCTCGCGGGCGATCGCCTCGTCGAGCGACTTGATCTGCATCATCAGCGCCTTGGCGGTGGGATAGTTCGGTTCAAACCGGACGATCATCTTGGCGTAGTCTGACGCGACGTCAGCGCGCTTCTGGCGAAGCTGGGTGATGGTGGGATTGGTGAGCGCGTCGACATTGTCGTCGTCGCTCCTCCCCGTCAGCCGGCTCTCCGCGGCGATCCGGTCGGCCCGGGCCGCGTTCAGCGCGGTGTTGAGCGCTTCGAGGTCGCTCTGGATCATGGTCCGCTGGACCTGCGTCTTTCCGTCAGTGCCGCGAACCGCGTCGAGCGTGACGATATCGTTGCGCGACGCATAGGTCACCGCTTCGCGTTCCGACTGTTCGAGCCGGGCCCGTAGATTACCCAGCCGTTCCTCGAGGAAGCGGCGGGCATCGGCGGTGGATGCGAGCTGACGGTCCATGCTCGCGGCAATGAACTGGCTCGCCCAGGCATTGACCACCTGCGCGGAAAGCGTCGGGGATCGGCTGGTATAGGAGAGGTTGACCAGGCGGGACCGACGGACCGGGGAAATATCGATACTGTCCAGCAGCAGCTTGGTCGCCAGCTTCTCGCGGGCGGCGAGCTGCGCGGCGGTGAGGTTCGACTTGTCCGCCGCGCCGAAGCGTTCGGTGTCGAGCGAGATGCCGTGCGCGGCGAAGAAGTCGTCCTGCCGGGCGAGCCCCAGCTTGCGGGTCACCCGCTCACCCAACGAATAGGACCGGAGCAAGGCGTATTGAGTCTCGTAGAACTCCATGTCGCTGTCGGCGGTGGCGGAATCCAGACCCTCGACATTGGTGATCTTCTTCTGCTCGCGGCTGATCTCGATCTGCGAGTTCGCCGTGTAGCGTGCCGGCGTCAGCAACGTGACGATCAGGCCGACCGCAAGCGCCCCGGCGATGATCGCGCCGATCAGCCAGCGCCAGCGGAGCGCCGTATGCCAATATTGCTTGAGGATCGGCGGGAGGGCGTAACTGTCGTTGACATGACCGCCCTGTCCCAGGCCGGAAGCCTTGGGGTCCAATGATCCGCCACCTTGAACTTGTGCCGCTTCACGCATCAATTTTTTCCACTAACGCAGATCGCCGAGCGATCTATCTGAACCGGTCCACGGCGACGATGATCGGCGTCGTGAGCAGCGGAACCACCTGGAGGAGATCCTTGAAGGTCCGGCGTGCGCGCGACTCGCCGACCACGACAACATCGTTGGCGTATATGTCGGGGTCGGCATAGGCACCGACGCGGATCTGCTTGAGGCTGTAGAGCGCCGCATATTGCTCGCCCTTCACCGTACGGAAGACGACGACCTCGTTGAGTTTCGCGAACTCGTCGGTGCCGCCCGCCAGTGCCACCGCACGCAGCAGCGTCATCCGGCCGACCACCGGGAAGAGGCCCGGCCTTTTGACCTGCCCTTCCACCGTGACCACCTGGCTGACGGTCTGGTCGAGATTGACGGTTACCTGCGGGTTGCGGACGAAATTGGTCGCGAGCTTCTGCTGCAGCAGTATCTCGATCTCACCCGGCGTCAGGCCTGACACGTTGAGCACGCCGACCAGCGGAAAGGAGATGCGACCGCTCGCATCGACCTGCGCCTTGCGGTTGGAAAGCTCGTCGATGCCGAACACGTCGATCGCCAGCTTGTCGAATGGCCCGACGATATAGGGTCGTTCGGTTTCCACCATGTCGGATCGGTCCGGTGGCGGCAGCTCGGTCGCGTCGAGAACCTGCAGATTGGGCGCACCGCCGATCTTGGGCGGGCCCGCGCAGCTCGCCAGCATCAGCATGACCATCAGGGCCGTCGAGCCCTTCTGCCACGCGCCTGAACCAACGGACGAGGATTTTCGTTGAAGAAACAAGTGCAAGCCCCTCAAACCCCTTCTTTCGTCGCCCGATCGGGCCCGAACGAACCTACCCATAGGACCATGACACAAAAGAAGCACGCCAGCGATGGCACACGCAAGGGATAGTCGCTGATACTCGCTGCGGCGAAGATCAGCACTGTCCAAAGACCGGCCCCGGCGAGCAGCGCATCATCGTCCCGGTCCGCGCGCGATCGCCACCATCGCAGCGCCATTCTGAAGAAGGCGACGGCCGCCACGCCCACCAGCAGCAGCGCGGGCAGTCCTCCCGTGATCAGCAGCTCCAGCCAGTCGTTATGCGCATGGAAGAACATGCTGGAGGCCAGCAGGTTCGACGGCTCGTCGATCTTGAACAGATCGGCAAAGGCCCCGAAGCCACCACCCAGCGGGAAATAGGTCATTGCCGTCGACAGCATCGGCCCCCAGGCCCGGAACCTGGCATCGTCCGCCGTCGAGGTCTCGACGATCCGGTCGATCGCCACCGCGCGGCCCAACAGGACCGTAAGCAGGACCAGCGCGAGGATGACCAGAGCCACGGCCGCGCGCAGAATGTGCCGCCGCCCGCCGTCCTGTCGTGCCCCGCCGCCCGGCATCGTGTACAGGAAGGGAACGCTGGCGAAGCCGATCACCATCATCGCCATGCCGTTGCGCGACCCGGTAACGAGAAGGAGCGGCAACAGGACCGCGCCGATCGCCAACGCGACCGCGGTACGCAAGCGGGCATCGATCGCCGAGGAGCGCGCGGCCGATGCGAAAACCGCCAGCAGTGGAAAAAGCGACGCGAGGAAGATCGCCTGATGGTTGCGATTGGCGAACAGCCCGACCGCCCTGTTGGTTACGCGATAGAAATAGAGAGGCCCGCTGGGGTCTCCGCCGAGCTGGAGCACGGCCAGGACCGCGCTCGACAATCCTATGGCGATGAGAAGCATGGCAATACGCCACCGCCCCTGCCCGTCGAGTTGCGAAGCGAGGACCAACGCTGCGAGCGGCGGAATGAGAGCGAACAGCGCGTTCCAGGTCGCCGAGGGCACCAGACTGATCGGGCGCCATACCGGCCCGAGTCCCGCAGCCGCATCGATCTGGGTGATCAGCCCCCGCCCCGGGAACAAAGCCCAGACGGCTGGCGGCAGCGGTATGAGCTGGACCAGGACGAGCCCCACAATCGCCGCAGCCATGCCGTAAGCAAAGCGATATCGCCGGAGCGTGGAGCGGCTCAGGCCCCAGAGCCCGACTCCCAGCAATATCGCGGCGGCCGGACGCAGCACGACCAGCGAGGCGATATCGGATCGCGAGCCACCGCCGGTCAGGAAGACAAGGATGAGCAGCGCGCCCAGCGCAAACAGGGCGATGTCGGACCGACCGGCGCCTGTAGCCGCAGCCCTCATGCGCCCGTCCGGGTGTCCCGAAGCTGTTTAAAACCGGTCGATGCCATTGCCTTCGACGCACCCCCCGCGGAGAGCGGCCGAATCGCGCCCTACGCCGCCCTGTTTGTACGGGATAAATAGCCCTGCGCTGTGACCCGCCGCACAGCCGCGTCAGTGCATAACCTACGCAGAAAAAATAGAAAGATGTCTCGGCATCCTTTGATGCCGTCCTGCGACGAATCGAACATCCGCCAGGAATATCCGCGACAAACCGAAGCGGATCGCAAGAGCCGGCTATCGCAGGAGCAGAGTCGTTCGACGCAAAAAGGGCGGCTGACGCCGCCCTTTCGACCTATAGGTAGTAGCGTCAGCCTTACGGGCTGTTGCTGCCACCACCGCTCGAGGCCGCAACGGCCACGCCAGCAGCAGCCGCGACGCCTGCAATCGCGCCCGCGACACCAAGACCACCAGCAGCAGCTCCGCCACCAGCAGCAGCTCCGCCACCAGCAGCAGCTCCGCCACCAGCCGCACCGCCACCGGCGTCGCCAGCGCCCTCGAGCTGCGCCAGCTCGACAGCATTCTTGCGCGCGACCTTCTTGTTGAGGCGCACGACAACGCCGGACCGCATCTTCGTGCCAATCGCCTTAGCGGCTGCACGGCTCAGCGTGGGTCCGGCTTCGGGAACAGCCGCAGCAACAGGAGCCGCGACAAACGCAGCAATCGCAAGCGACGAAGCAATCTTACCAAAGCTCTTCACAACCGCCTCCTTACAAGGTCGACCTTTCCATACCCCCCTCAAAGCCCATGCGCAACGTGAAAAAACCTGTACGGCACTTTAATATACTGTCCAACTTCAGATAAAAGCTTATATAAATGGAATCCGGGCCAGTAACTTTCATTCGCCGCTGGGCATCCAGGGGGAGTAGTCCGATCACGTACGCAAGGCTCTTGCATAGCAGGCTGCCGCATCTTGGCTGTGCGCTGGATCACTGCAACCATGCCGCGTAACGGCCATAAGCGCAGCATGTTCCCCATGGCGCGTTACTGAGGAGTGTTACGGACCGTGCTCATGGCGCGCGAGCCGCAAGTCCGTATAGCGCGCGTCAGCGCGCTCAACGCTTTGCCAGCCCAGTTCCTGATCGGTTTCTGCGTCGCCATCCTCCTTCCGGCCTATGTCCGCTACGGGGATTTCCGGACCGCGCTAGGTACGACGGGCTTCGCCAACAGCTTCGTCGCCGCGACGATCGCGTTGATCCTGGGCATGATGATGCTCAGCCGGGTCACGGCCTTTCCCGGCACGCGAACCTTTGGCTATATCCTGCCGTCCTTCATCGGTTCATTCGGCTTCGCAATCGCCGGTCTGCTGGCGCTGCGCCTTGAATATAGCCGGATCTACCTCACCTCGACCTTCCTCGCGAGCATCGCCGTCTTCTTCGTGCTGAGCATCTACCTGCTTCCGCGGACCCGGCGTCGTTTCTACGTAGTACCGGGTTTCGACTTGCAGGGCCTGACGTTGCCGTCCGAGGTCGAATGGATTCGAATGCGCTCGCCCGCGGTCCCCGACGATCCCTCCGCCTTTATCACTGCCGACTTCCGTCAGGACCATGACCCGAAGTGGGACCGGATGCTGGCGGAGGCTGCCGTCCAGGGCCGGACTGTCCTGCACAGCAAGCAGGTTCTCGAGTCGCTGACCGGCCGGGTCTCGATCGAGCATCTTTCGGAGAATAATTTCGGATCGCTGATGCCGAACCGCGCCTGGCGCCACGCCAAGCGGGTGATCGACTTTCTCTCGGCGTTGATCCTGCTGCCCTTCCTGTGCCCGCTGTTCCTGATCATCGCAGGCTGGATCCGGATCGATTCCCCGGGACCGGCCTTCTTCCGGCAGTTGCGGGTCGGCGCCGGCGGGCGCGCGTTCCGGATCGTCAAGTTCAGGACGATGCGCGAGGAGAAAGCCCGCGGAGAAGCCGACGCGGCGGCCGCCATGACGCTTGTGGCGGACGACCGTATCACGCGCGCGGGCCGTTGGCTGCGCCGCACCCGGCTCGACGAACTGCCCCAGATCTTCAACATCCTTGCCGGGCAGATGAGCTGGATCGGGCCCCGCCCCGAGGCGATCTCACTCTCGCGCTGGTACGACGCAGAGATACCCTTTTATCTCTATCGGCATATCGTCCGCCCCGGCATCACCGGCTGGGCCCAGGTCAACCAGGGCCACGTCACGGACCTCGACGCCATCCACCGTAAGCTGCAATATGACTTTTACTATATCCGCAACTTCTCGGTCTGGATCGACGTGCTGATTGCGATCAAGACGGTCAAGATCGCCATCACCGGCTTCGGCGCGAAATAAGAACGCTGGAACAGCCCCTTGGGGCATGGGCCGTCTTTCCTCAGGCGCCTTGGTCGACTAGGGGCGACGCAAACGAACAACGGGATTGTCCGCAGGTAGCCGATGGCCATTCGCGACCTTCTGTCGCCTTCACGCTGGAAGCGCCCCCGGCACGCTGCGCCGGAAGGGCAGCGCTGGTATGCGATCGGCGACATTCACGGCTGCTACGACCTGCTCAATGCGTTGATCCGCGAGATCGATGCCGACGACGAGCAGCGGGGCGCCGCCGATACCCGGCTGCTCTTTCTCGGCGACTATATCGACCGGGGGCCGAACTCGCGCGGCGTGATCGAATTGATGATGAAGCTCGACCTCGGCGATGACAAGGTCGTGTTCCTGATGGGCAACCATGAGGAGGTTCTCCTCGCCACCGCCGAGGGCAACCGCCGTGCCGCCGCGCTGTTCCACAAGATGGGAGGGCGCGAGACGCTGCTCAGCTACGGCGTCGCGGCGCAGGACTATGATTACGCCGATGCACCTGGGATCGTCGATCTCGTCCGGTCCAGCGTCCCTCGCGACCATCTCGAATGGCTCGCGGCGCTGCGCAGTTCCTATCGGGCCGGCGGATATTTCTTCGCCCATGCCGGCATCCGCCCCGGCATCCCGCTCGATGATCAGGCGCCGAGCGACATGCGCTGGATCCGGCGCGACTTCCTGTCACATGGTACCGGCCATGGCGCGATGGTGGTACACGGCCATTCGGTGACCACGGAGATCGACGAGCGCCCCAACCGTATCGGCATAGACACCGGTGCCTACACCAGCGGTCGCCTGACGGCGCTGGGCATGGAAGGTTCGCAGCGCTGGTATCTCCAGACCGGCACGCCCGGGACGTGATCGCCCCGATCAGGCAGCGCGGCCGACGACAGCCTCGCTGAGCGGCATCTGATAGACGTTGCCGCATCGCAGGCCGACTTCCTCGACCAGCCAGTTGCTCCGCATCTTGTCCGCGATGATCCCCGCTTCGTGGGCCGAAAGCCCTGGCTGTTCGATCGCGACCCGCACGATGCCATCAGTCTCGCGAGCTTCGACGAATCTTGGGATGAGGGCCCGCTGGGCGAAGTAGTTGATCAGACGCGCGAGCGTCTGGGGATCGGGCCGCGCGACGATATCGAACCGTGAAACGGTTCCGCCATCAACATCCATCTCATGCTCCTCCATCTCCGGAGCATAGCGTCGATCAGGCCAAAAAAATTGCCGTTTTGGTTCCGGGTTAACTTCGATCCCGGCAAATTTTTCCTTAAATCGTCAATCCATCCGAAGGATTTTGCGAACGCTCCCGCCAGCTCAGCAACGCGATGGCGCTCACCAGGCAGAGTACCGCCAGATAGGCTGCGACCGGTATCGGCGATTTGCTGCTGGCATAGAGCGCGGTGGCAATCAGCGGCGCAAAGCCGACGATCACCGACGACACCTCATGGACGAAGGCGAGCCCCGAATAGCGAACCTCGCCGTCGAACATCTCGCTGAACATCGCGGGCTGCACGCCGATCATCGCGGCATGGCACAAGCCGTTCCCGATCACGAAGGCGGCCACGATCATCGCCGGAGATCCGGAGCCGAGCATCATTAGGAAGGGATAGCCGAACAGCGCGAGCGCGATCACCCCGCCGAGATAGACGGCGCGGCGGCCGATTCGATCGGACAACGCGCCGAACACGGGCATCATCGCACTGTCCGCGAGCATTCCCAGCATCACGCCGATCAGCAGCGCATCGGCCGGCGCGCCGACGGTCACGCCATAAGCCAGGGAAAAGGTGATCAGCAGGTGCGAGCCGCCATTCTCGGCAAGACGAATGCCGACGCCGGTCACGATCGCGCGTGGATAGCGGCGGAGCAGGCGCAGGATGGGCGCTGCATGGCTCCCCTGCCCCTGCCCCTGCTCGAGATGACGAGCGGTCTCGCTCACCCGCAGGCGGATGAAAACGCCTACCAGGAAGATCAGGATGCTGGCGAGAAATGGAAGCCGCCAGCCCCAGGCGAGGAAATCCGCCTCCGGCATCCGCCGCGCCAGGTAAAAGGCGAGCGAGGCGAGGACGAATCCCAGCCCCACCCCGACCTGGCTCCACGCGCCCAGGAAGCCGCGTCGGCGAGCGGGGGCGTTCTCGGTGATCATCAGCACGCCGCCGCCCCATTCCCCGCCGGCCGCGATCCCCTGGAGGAGACGCAGCGCGACAAGCAAGGCCGGGGCGAGCATGCCCGCCTGCTCGTAGCTCGGCAGCAGCCCGATCGCGAAGGTTGCCACGCCCATGATCGACAAGGTCCAGACCAGCGAGACCTTGCGGCCGTAGCGGTCGCCGACATGGCCGAAGATCAGCCCGCCGACAGGGCGCGCGGCGAAGCCGACGGCGTAGACCGAGAAGGCCGCCAGCAGCGATGCGGTCGGATCTGCCGCGGGAAAGAACAGCCGATTGAACACCAGCGCGGCGGCCGTTCCGAACAGGAAGAAGTCGTACCATTCCAGCATGTTGCCGGCCAGCGATGCAAGGATCGCCCGGCGCAGCTGGTTGCCTTCGGACGCCGTGCTCAAGCGTCGTCCGCGATCATCTGCGCCGCTTTTTCACCGATCATGATGCTCGCCGCGTTGGTGTTGCCCGATATCAGCGTGGGCATGATCGATGCGTCCGCGACGCGCAAGCCCTGAACGCCGTGGACGCGCAGCCGGTGGTCGACCACCGCCATCGGGTCCCTGCCCATCTTGCAGGTGCCGACCTGATGCGACACGCAGCCGCCGGTCTCCCGGAAATAGGCTTCGATCTCGTCATCGGACCGCACATCGACACCCGGCAGGTGCTCGGCGGAGACGAAGTCCGCAAGCGGCGGGGTCGCGGCGATGCGGCGCGCGAGCTTGAGGCCTTCGACCGCGATCCGCCGATCGGCCTCATGCGCGAAATAGTTGGGTGCGAGGCGCGGCGCCTCGAACGGGTCGGCGCTGGCGAGGCTCAGCCTCCCGCGGCTTTGCGGCCGGACCGGGCAGATGAAGTTGGCGAAGCCCGAGAATTTGAACAGCCCGTCCTCATAATAGCCGCCGCTGAAGGTCTGGAACAGGAACTGGACGTCGGGTGTCGCCACGCCGGGCGTGACGCGAGCGAACAGCCCCGCCTGCCCCGCCGGCACCGACAGCGGTCCGTCACGGAACAGCAGCCAGGTCAGCCCGGCGAAGAGCTGCTTGCGCTTGCTGAGCATGATGTCGTTCATCGTGATCGGGCGGTTGCAACGCCAGGTGATCTGCCCGCCATAATGATCCTGGAGGTTTTCGCCCACGCCGGGCAGGTCCTGGACCGGATCGATGCCCAGCGCCTTCAGATCGGCCGCCGGGCCGACCCCCGACAGCAGCAGGAGCTGCGGCGAGTTGACCGAGCCGCCAGACAGGATCAGCTCTCGCCGGCTCCTGACCGTGAAGCTCTCCCCACCCCGGCGCACGCGCAGTCCGCTCGCGCGGGTGCCGTCGAACAGGACCTTCTCGGCCTGGGTCTCGGTAAGGATCGTCAGGTTGCGGCGGCGTTTGACCGGGTTCAGATAGGCGACCGAAGTGGAGCAGCGTGCACCGTTGCGGATCGTCGCCTGATAATAGCCGACGCCCTCCTGCACGGCGCCGTTGAAGTCGGGATTGTGCGGAATGCCGTTGGCCTCGGCGCTGCCGATCAGCGCATCGCACAGCGGATTGCGCTCGACCAGGTTGGTAACGCTCAGCGGGCCGCCGACGCCATGGTAGCGGTCCTCGCCATTCTCCTGGTCCTCGGCGCGGCGGAAGAAGGGCAGCACGTCTTCATAGCTCCAGCCCTCGTTGCCGAGCTGGCGCCACTGGTCATAGTCCTGCGCCTGGCCACGGATGTAGATCAGGCCGTTGATGCTGCTCGACCCGCCCAGCGTCTTGCCACGCGGCCAGTAGATCCGGCGGCCGCCCAGCGCCGGATTGGGCTCGGTCATATACTTCCAGTTCACCGTGGGATCGGTGATGGTGCGCCCGTAGCCGACCGGTATCTTGAGCCAGAAGCGGTTGTCACTGCCGCCCGCCTCGATCAGCAGGACGCTGACGTCCGCGCGCTCGCTCAACCGGGCCGCGATCACGCTGCCAGCCGAGCCCGCCCCGACCACTATGTAGTCGAACTCGGCACCTTCCATCTGCATTTCGAAATCCCCGTTGAATGGCTATCGCAGCGCGCTGGCATGAGCCGCGACCGCGTCGATCGCCGCCTCGTCGGGCAGGACGGCAGCGGCCGCCGCCATCTGCTGGCCCTTTTCATCGCCTTCGCGCCCGCGAATGCCCTTCTTGAAATTGCGGAGCTGCCGGGCGAGATAGTCGGCATCGGTGCCCGCCAAAGGCGGCGCGCCGAGTTCGGCATTGCCCTCGCCGCGCCCGCCATGGCAGGCGGCGCAGCTTTCGTAGAGCGCCGCCCCTGCCCCGCCCTTCGCCGCCGCGTCGCTTACTGGCGGAGGCGCCGGAAGGGTGGCGATATAGGCGGCCACATCGTGGGCCGCCTGCTCGTCAGGCAGCGCCTTGGCACGACCATTCATCTGCACGCCCTGGAAATCGGCGGGGCCGCCGCGCAGATCCTTGCGGTAGAGGAGGAGCTGCTCGGCGACATAGTCCGCCGGCAGCCCTGCCAGGCGCGGCGCCTTCATGCCGGCGAAGCCTTCGCCGGCATTGCCGTGGCACCCCTGGCAGGTGGTGTAATAGGCCCGGCCGCGGGCGACCGGCGACGAGACCTCCGGCGCGGTCGTGGCGGTCGAGCAGCCCGCCGCCGCCACGACCACCATCGCCGCGCCGATCAGGATGACGGGCGCCCGCATCGTCGTCAGCGCATCGCAGCCGCGATCGCGGCGCTATCGAGATATTCGTCGAAGCTGGTGATCTTGCCGTCACCGGTGCCGATCACATGGACCCACTCGACCGCATATTCCTTGCCGGTAGCCTTGACCTTGCTGCGTTCGATGCCGCGGACGTAGACGAGGCCCTCCGCCTCCACCATCGACTTCGGGGTCATTTCGATCGGCTCGGCGAAATTGCCGAACTTCGCAAAGAAGTCGCCGACGCCCTCGGGACCCTTATAGGCACCGCCCCACGGAATCCCGTGGGCGTGCAGGGTCCAACGGACATCGGGCGCGAGCAGCGCCATCGCGCCAGGGACATCGCCCGCCCCGAAGGCCGCGAAGAAGGCGCCGACAATGGCAGTTCCGGTAGCAGACATGTTCTTTCCTCTCAGGCTTGGGGAAGGTCGGGCTCGAGCCCGTAGAAGGTATGGAAGACGAGGCCGGGATCATATTTCCGCCGCAACGTGCCAAGCTTGCGCCAGCCTTCGGCGGTATAGCATTCGCGGATGCGGTGGATGCGGCCTTCCTGGTTCAGCTCGTTGATGTAGCTGCCGGTACCGAGCGGCTGCAGCTCCTCGTACATCGCGACCATGAAGTCCTTGTTGGCCTTGTCGGCCGCCGGATCGTCCCACTGCGCGTAGCAGGAGACGTAGAAATTGCCCTTGGTCGCGCAGGCGCCGTCGGGCAGCTCGGGCCGCCCCTTGTACAGCAGAACCGGAGCCGTGACGCGCGACGGCGATTTCGGCATATGCTCGATGAACACCTGGATCGGTTTTTCCAGGCTGTCCGCATAGATATTGTCGACGCAATAGCGGCGCTGCGGGAACGGCACCTCGTTGCCGTAATAGAGATTCTCGAAGCTCTCCTGGGCGTTCTCGATCTTCGCGATTGCGCGCTTCGTGACCGGATGGTCCTTCAGCGCGGCCATGCCCGCCAGCGCCGCCGCCTCGCTGTCGACGAAAGCGACGCTCTGCAGGATGAACACCTGATCGCAGCCGGCGGCGCTGCACGCCTTCTCCATCCCCGGCGGCGCGGCGGTGATGACGCCGATCAGCTCGACGTTGAGCGGCAGCTTCGGCCCGATCGTCTCCATCGCGGCGGCGACATCCGCGCTGGCGGTGAAGGGGAAGATATAGGTGTGTGATCGCATCGCCTTCGGCGCCGGATGGACGCGAAGCCTGAACCGGGTGACGACGCCGAACAGGCCCGGGCCGCCGCCGCGCACCGCCCAGAACAGGTCCGGGTTCTCGGTCTCGCTCGCGGTCCGCACCTGGCCGTCCGCGGTGACGATCTCGACCTCCAGGATGTTGTAGACGCTCATCCCGCCCCAGGCGTTGCCGTTCCAGCCAAGCCCGCCGCCGAGCAGGAAGCCGCTGATCGGCACCATGCCGCAATGCGCGGTCGGGAAGGCCAGTCCCTGCCGGCCCAATTCCTCCTGGAGCCTCCGCCCGATCACGCCGGGGCCGACGATCGCCTCGCGCTTCGCCGCGTCGATCTCGATCGTCGACAGCCGCGACACGTCGACGAGCATGCCATCGTCGCGCATGAAGCAACCGCAGAAGCTGTGCCCACCTGCGCGGGTAGTGATGCGCCGCTTGTTCTCGCGCGCATGGTTGACCGCCGCGACCACATCCTCGACGCTTTCGGCCTGGACGATGATCTCCGGGTTGCGCGGGAATTTCTGGGTCTGCCAGATCATGCTCTGCCGCCAGGGCTCATAGAGCTCGGTGTCGCGGGCGACGACCTTGCCCTTCACCTTGGACTGGAGCCGCTCGACCTCCCTGGCGTCGACCGCGGCGCCTGCCGCCGCCATCGGCAGCAGGCCCGCCGCCGACAGGGTGGCGAGCGTTGCCGTTCCGGCCAGGAAAGCGCGGCGATCGAGCTTCTGCTTCGCAATGGAGGGGTTATCGAGGATCATATCGCCCTTCCCTTCAGCGCCTGACCACGCCGGCCTTGATCGCGAGGTGCGACATCAGCCCCTCCTCGCCCAGCTCATGGCCGACGCCCGACTGTTTCCACCCGCCGAAGGGCAGCGACAGGTCGAGCGTGTTGTGGTTGTTGATCCAGACGGTGCCCGCCTGCACCCGATCGATGAAATCCTCGATGAGGTTGAAGTCACGCGACCAGATGCTGGCTCCCAGCCCGAAGCTGGTACCGTTGAGCTGCGGCATCACGCCGTCCATGTCGTCGAACGGCGTCGCCACCAGGACGGGCCCGAAAATCTCCTCCTGCACCACCGCATCGGTCGGCCTGGCCCCGACGATGATCGCGGGGCGCAGATAGGCGCCCGGATCGTCGATCGCCTCGCCGCCGAAGAACAGCGAGGCGCCGTCGGCAATGCCCCGCTCGACATAGCCGAGCACCCGGTCGCGATGCGCATGGCTGACCATCGGGCCGAGGCCCGTCGAGGGATCGAGGCCGGGGCCGATCTTCAGGCTCGCGGCGATCTCCGCGACGCCCTCGACGACCTTGTCGAAGATGCTGCGATGGACGTAAAGGCGCGATCCCGCGCAGCAATTCTGCCCGTGATTGCCGAGGATCGCCCAGGCCGCGCCGGGAATCGCCGCTTCCAGGTCGGCGTCGGCGGCGATCACCACCGGCGACTTGCCGCCGAGCTCCAGATTATATTTCTTCAGGCGCGGACCGGCGGATGCTGCGATGATGCGGCCGACCTCGGTGGATCCGGTGAAGTTGATCTTGTCGACGCCGGGATGCTCGACCAGCGCCGCACCCGCGACCGCGCCGCTGCCGGTGATGACGTTGACGACGCCCGCCGGGATGCCCGCCTCCGCGCACAGCTCGGCAAGGCGGAGCGTGGTGAGCGGGGTCTGCTCGGCGGGCTTGAGGACGATGGTACAGCCGGTGGCAAGCACCGGCGCGAGCTTCCACACGGCCTCGCAAAGGGGCACGTTCCACGGCGTGATGCCCGCGACGACGCCGAGCGGCTGGAGCCGGGTGAAGCCCGAGAAGCGCGCGCCCGGCAGATAGGGCACGGACAACTCCATGGTCTTGCCATGGAGCTTGGTCGCCCAGCCCGCCATGTAGCGCAGCGTGTGGACGGAGAAGTCGGCGTCGAACAGCCGCGTATTCTGGATCAGCTTGCCGCTGTTGACCGTCTCGATCTGCGCGATCGTCGCGGCCTCGGCGGCGATCAGCTCGGCGAGCTTGAGCATCAGCCCCTCGCGCTCGTGCGGACGCATCGCAGGCCAGGGGCCGCTCTCGAAAGCACGCCGCGCGGCGCGGACCGCGTCGTCGACATCGGCGGCATCGGCCTCGGCCACTTCGGCGATCGCCCCGCCATGGCTGGGGTCGATCACCGGACGGTAGCGGCCGGCGCGCGGCGCCCGCCACTCGCCGTCGATGAACAGCTGCCGGGTGCCGCTCGCGAAGGAACGGGCGGCATCGGACAGCAGGCTATAGTCGTTGGCGAGGGTCATCACGAACCTTGTGCGAGGATGGGAGCCGGGGAGGACGGCCGCAGCAACGCGGCAATCGCGAACAGCCCGGCACCGAGGAAGGCGAGCGTCGCGATCAGGTAGATGCCGGCCGGGCCGCCGGGGCCGAGCACGGTCAGCGCCGGC
Source organism: Sphingomonas sp. Y57 (assembly GCF_001015195.1). Taxonomy (GTDB): domain Bacteria; phylum Pseudomonadota; class Alphaproteobacteria; order Sphingomonadales; family Sphingomonadaceae; genus Rhizorhabdus. The sequence goes on from NZ_LDES01000047.1 coordinate 80,907, forward strand.
CCCAGGCCGAGCCCCGCGCCGGTCAGCGCGGCGGCGGCGAGCATAGGCCGACCGTCGCGATCGACCTGCCCCAGCGCGCCAAGCTGGAACGGATAGATGACGTACCAGCCGAAGCTGAACATCGCCGTGGCGAGGACGAACACCCCAAAGCTTCCGGCTACCGCATAGACCTGTACCGCCGCGACCAGCACCGCCGCAGCAACGACGATCGGTGCGATCCGCCCGAACCGGGCCCCGATGATGCCGGGCAGGAAGGATGCCGCAAAGGCTACCAGTTTGGAGATGCTGAGGACCATCGCAACCTGCGCCTCGTCGAGGCCGATTCCCTGACCGAGCAGCGCGAGGAAGGTCCAGAGCGCGCCGACGCCGATGAAGAAGCAGAGGATCGACACCAGCATGCCGCCGCTGCGCAGCCAGCCGGCAAGATCGTTGCCGGGCATGGCGTCATGCTCCTCGGCCGCGCCGATCGTCTTGAGCCGGGTCGCAACGAGCGCGAGCGCGAGGATATCGAACGCCAGCAGCACGCTGTAGGCGGCGGCGAAACCGAAGGCGCCGATGATCGGCGGCATGGCATAGACGCAGACGATCGACAGCACGGTCTGGAGCGCGAGGAACAGGCCGAAGCTGCGTTCGGCGTTGCGGGTCCGTGCCATCGCGGCGGTCGCCTGCGACACCGCCACGCCGCCAGCCGCGCCGCCGATCCCCCGCAGGACCAGGAAGGTCGTCCAGCCCGGCTGGGTCAGGCAGAGCAGGTCGCAGAGCAGCATCACCGCAAGCGCGGCGATGCCGAAACGGCGGAACTGCCCCCGTGGCAGGAAGGTGCTGAGCAGACAGCCGCACGAAAGGGTGATGAGCTGGATGGTCGAAAAGAGGCCGACGTCGCGTTCGCTGGCGCCAAGCACGTTGACCAGCGCTGCGGCGATCACCGGCATCGCCAGGAAGGTCATCACCCCCGCCGTACCGAGCGTGATCAGCGCGGCGAGGCCATCCTGACCCGCCGCGCCATCGGTCGATCGTCTCTGTCCGGTCTTCGCCATGCTGCGCCCTTGACGGTGCGGGGCGCCCGGCGCCCCGCACGGATGATCAGAAGCGGTACAGCGCGCTCGCGCCGAACACCCGCGGCTCCGAATAGATATACTGGACGTAGCCCAGGTCGTTGAACTGGAACGCCTTGGTGATCGCCAGCTTGTTGCCGATGTTACGGACGAAGGCCTGGAGCTGCCAGTTCTCGTTCACGTTGAACGAGATGTCGGCATTATGCTTGAAATAGCCCGGCATCTTAACCGACGGATCGTTGAAGTTGTTCGAGTAGCGGCTGGAGCGATAGTTCCAGTCCCAGTTGAACACGAGCGAGCGATCGTTCGCCAGCGGCACGGTGTAGGCAACCGCGCCGTTCGCGGTCCATTTGGGCGCATTCGACATCTCGCGGTCGGCGATATAGACCCCGCCGCCCGGCACGCCATTTCGGACGTCCTTGATCTTCGTTTCCAGCCAGGAGCCGCCGAAGCGCAGCTCCAGATTGTCGACCGGCGCCGCCTGGATCTCAACCTCGGCACCGTAGGCGTGGGCGCTCTGGTTGGTCAGCAGCCCCCCGATTCCTTCGAAGTTGAAGGTCTGGTAGCGGTTGTAGTCATAGTAGAAGAAGGAGGTGTTGAAGCGCAGCTTGCGATCGAACAGCGTCGCCTTCTCGCCGATCTCGTAGGCGATGACGTTCTCGTCGCGATAAGGGATCTGCGCGGTGGTGACGCCACCCGGATAGAAGCCGTTGTTGAAGCCCCCGGCCTTGGTACCGCGCGACACGCTGGCGAACAGCAGCAGGTCGGCGTTCACCTGGAAGTCGAGCGCAGCCTTACCCGAGATAAGCGTCTTCTTGTAGGTGTCGCGATAGGGATTGGCGATGCCAGGCCCGTTCGGCGCCAGGAAGCAGTTGGTCGGGATGGGGAAGCCCGGGCAGCTCCGCAGCGAAGCATTGTCGCGTTCGTTGAAGCGCTTGCTGTCGCGCGTCACGCGGCCGCCGAGGGTGAAGGTCACGCGGTCGGTCAGCTCAACCTCCCCCTGCGCGAAAGCCGCCACCGATGTGGTCCGCATCTTCCAGTTCGCCGCCAGGTTGATCGGGAAGAAGGCGCCGTTGTACAGGCCCGTCACCGGATCGACCGCCGTGTCGCCCGACACAGGCACGTTGAAGGTGGCGTTCGGATTGTTGCGGGCCTTCGAATAGAGCCCATAGACGCCGGCCGTCCAGTTGAAGCCGTCGCCCTTGCCGAACGCGCGGAACTCCTGCGTTGCGGTATCGCTCTTGTACGGGAAGGTCGCGACGCAGATCGTGTTCGGGCTGGCGTCGCAATCCTCGTCGAGATTGCGGGTGAAGTGCATGTAGCCGGTCAGCGAGGTGAAGCTGATATCGCCGAAGTCGCGCTCGGCGCGCAGCAGGCCGGTATAACCCTCCGACTTCAGCCGCTGCGGGTTGCTGGTATAGGCGACGTTGCGCTTGCCTGCGCCGAAACGGGCTTCGTTATAGCCGGCATCGTCGACCCCGGTCGGGTCGGCCGAGCCCAGACCCGTCACCGGGTCGCGCAGGCTGGGCGTCTGCTCATAATAGGTGTGGACCTTGTCGGTCCGGCCATATTCGCCCTTCAGCAGCACGTCCCACTCGCCATCGTCGTAGCGGAGCTGGGCACGGATCGCGTCGGTGCCCGCCTGGCCACCCTTGTCCTTCGCGAATTGCGGGTTCAGGTTCTTGATGTAGCCGTCGCTGTGATGCGACAGGAACGACAGGCGCGCCGACAGAGTGTCGGTGAGCGGCGCGGTGACGCCGCCTTCGAGCTTGAGCTCGTTGAAGCGGGCATAGGTGCCCTTGACGAAGCCGCCCGCCTCCTGCGTCGGCTTCTTCGTGACGTAATGGACGAGGCCGCCGGTGGAGTTGCGGCCGAACAGGGTGCCCTGCGGTCCACGCAGGATCTCCGCGCGATCGAGATCGAACAGCGCAAAGTCGACCGCAGGCACGTTCACGACGTAGAACTCGTCGACATAGACGGTGACGGGGGCCTCATGGCCCTCGCCGAAGTCGTTCAGGCCGATGCCGCGGATGACGATATTGGCGCTCGAACCCGGGCCATAGGGCGAATAATTGTCGACGCTCGGCGTGCGGGTGATCAGGTCGATGCTGTTGGAGATACCGCGCTCGAGGATCTGGTCGCCCGAGACGGCGGTGACGGAGATGCCGACCTTCTGGAGATTCTGCTCGCGCTTCTGCGCGGTGACCACGATCTCGGCAAGGCCGCCATTGTCGGCTTCGGCCGCGGCGGGTGCGCTGGCTGCTTCCTGCGCAGCGACCGGCGCGCTCGCCAACAGGGTGGCTACGGTCAGAGCGATGGTGGAGGAGGTCGAAACAAAGGATCTGGTCATGAAAGCCCCCGAGGTTGGCGGCGCCGGAGCGCTACGTGCGTTTCCTACCCGCGGCGTGGCGCGTATGTTCGCGTCATCGTCGTGACGCATCTCTGTGTCATCCGGCGGGGGGCGGCTATACCGCCTTGGCAATTATCCTACCCGATTGGCAATATTCGCCGCTGCACGCGGGTCAGCTTCAGGCGCCGGAGGCCTTCTTCAACGTGAAGGACGGCAATTCACCGAAGCGGCGGGCATAATCCTGCGAGAATTTGCTGGGATGGAGGAACCCGTTGGCCAACGCCACTTCGGTCACCGTCACGCCGCTGCCCCGCATTTCCTTGAGCATCGCGCGCGCGCGCTCCAGCCGGTAGCGCTTGAGATAGCCCATCGGACTGTCGTCGCGGAAGCGGCGGAAACCGAAATGCAACGAGCGGCCGCTGACGCCCGAGGCTGCGATCAGGTCCGAGAGAGTGAGCTGTTCATGGTAGCGCTCGCGGATCAGTTCCTCAGCTCGGCGCACATAATAGGGCGTCGCGACGTTGCGCGGTTCCATCGCATAGTCGTGGGAATAATTGTGCGGCACCGATGTGAGCAGCAGCCGCCCCAGCATCTCCTCGGTCGTGCCGATCGCCCGCGGATGGACGAAGCCGGAATCGCCGTCGTCCATGTCCTCCACCACCGCGCGCACGAACTGAGCGAAGGAGCCGGCCAGTCCGTCGATCGCGATCGGATCGGGCGCGAAGATCAATGGCCGGGTGCGGTGGCCGAAATCCTCGTGGAGCAATCCTTCGAGATGCGGACGATCGAGCTTCACGGTGAAGTGGCGGCAACCGGCGTCGGTGATCTGGCGGATCGGCTCGTGCGGGCTCAGCACCGACATCTGGCCGGGACGCAGCACGAACGAGCGCCCCTGGTGCGTGAACTGCGCCTGGCCGCTGAGGACGAACTGGACCAGGAAGCAATGTTCGGCGGGCGGGATCGATACCGCCACGCGTCCATAGGGCAGGCCATAGTCGGTCGCGTTGAAAGTACTGGATCGCAACGTCGCCTGGTTGTGACGGAAGGCTATCGGCGGCACGCCGCCCTCGGTCGAGAGGTCGTGGGGGCAGAAGGCATGAACCATATGCTGGTGGACCGCATCGATCTCGGTGCTGGCGAAGCGGTTCCAACGGTCGAGCGGAAGGTCGCCCGGCGTCCACACCTTGCGTTCCTCGATCATATGGCCTCGATCATATGGCTGGCCACATTCCACTCCCCGATCGGCTTCCGGCCCTTCCCGTGCTGCCTTCGCGCCGGCATGTCGCCCGCGCTCCATCCTATCAGATGCGTGGACGATTGCGAGCACCTCGATCGCGGCCGCGACTCCGGCCCCGGCAAATGATGACCGATTTGTAATCCAGCCACCTCCCATAGGAAGATATTAAATTATTATTTTTCAATATGTTGATCTGGAATTCTGATCACCGCCTGTCGGAGCCTTAACGTGCGTTCGATCGAGGGCGGGTCCACATTCCACGCATCGGGACAGGGCGCAGGCACCCCGTCCCCGACAGAAAAGGATGGGACCATGTTGAAGACTGCTTTCCGTTTCCTGGCCCTGACGACCGCGATCGCGGGGCTTGGCACCACGATCGCCATGAGTGCGGCGGGGGCCGCCGCACCGACCGGCGATATACCCTTCTGTTCGAAGACGATCACCGACAAGTGCATGGACCGACCGGCCACGGCCACGCATCATGCCATCCACAAGGCCAAGCATCATGCCGCCCGCCACGCCAAGCATCATCGGACGCATAAGCCGACCGCTGCGAAGGCCGCTCATCCCAAGAGCTGACCGCCGCGATCGACCGATCCGATAGTCAGCAAAGGGCCACTTCGGTGGCCCTTTTTCATGCACCTCCCTGGGGTAAGGCGGCGATCAGGTGGCGATAGAGGCCGTCGGCGTCTCGACCCAGAGCGTGACCGCCGGGCATCACGATCCGCCGCATGTTCGACTGACGAAGCAGCGGGCAGAGGCTGTCGGCCTCCTCGCGGCCCTGCACGCAGAGCAGCGGTACCCAGTCGAGCTGTCGCCCGGTGTCGACCGCGGCCGCATCGGCCGGCACGAGATCGAGCGTCTCCGCGGGCGACGCCCGGTAGATCACCGTGTCGGTCGGGACAATGAGCGCGACCAGAGCGAGCTTCGCGCGCAGCGCGGGCGGCAGGCCGACCAGCCCCACATGGACCATGTCGGCTCCATAGGACTGACCGATCAGCAACAGCCGCCTTGCATGGCCGAAAGCCAATCCGCGCCGCACCGCGTCCTCGATCAGCGCGCGGACCTGCCCCGGCGATCTGCGCTCGCGGAAATAGACAAGCGAATTGACCCCCAGCACCGGAATGCCGTCCGCGGCCAGCCGCTCGGCGATCTGGTGCCCCATTCCGACCTTGAAACCCATATCGCCGGAGACGATCACCGCGGCCAGCCCGGCCCGTGCCGGTACAGCCGCGCGCTCTGCCCTTACGGGGATGTAGAGATCGCCGCCGAAATAGCCGAGCCAGCCCCAATAGGCGGTCAGCCCCGCGCCGGCCAAGGCGAGCGCCAGCGCCGCACCGACCAAGACGCGCCTCACAGCAGCCCCCGGAGCACCGCGGCGGCCAGCGCACCGCCATTGTCGCCGAAATGGTGCCCGCCGGGCAGCGCGACCTGTTCGGCGAGCCCCGCCGGGATCGTCGGACAGGCGCTGTGTTTCTCCTCCTCGCCCCGGATGCACTGCATCGGCATGCCCCGTAGCTTCTCGATCGCGGGCAGGGTCGGCAAGGCATTGGCGCCGCCGATGTCGAGCCAGGAAGCGAGGTGGAACTGGAAATCGGCGGTTCCGCTCAGGCCGAGCATGCTCACCCGCGTCACCATCGGCCGGATCTCGGAGGGCAGGTTACCGACGATATAGGGAAGATCATCGGCGCCGAAGGAATAGCCGACGAAGATCACCTTCGGCCGATGCCATTCGCGCGCGAAATGCTCGACGATCCGGGCCGCGTCCCGCCCCGTCTCCGCCGGGGTCCGGGCGTTCCAGAAATAGCTGAGGCTGTCGACGCCGACGACCGGAACGCCCGCTGCCGCCAGCCGTGCGGCAAGATCGCGATCGATCCCGGCCCAGCCGCCGTCCCCCGAATACATCACCGCCATCAGATCGGTGTGGCGTGCCGCCGGATCGGCGACGATCGTCAACGGCAGGTCCGCGACATTGGCCAGAGGAACGGCGGACACCGGATTCGGTTGCGGTTCGAGCATCGGCGCGAACGCCGCCTTGAACTGCGGCATCCAATTGGCCTCGACCGAGAAGCCGTGGCCGACCCTCGGCAGCTCGATGAGTTGCGCCTGCGGCACCTGCCGGGTGAAGGCGCGGGTCGCGGCCGGGCTGACGACCTGGTCGATCGCCCCCTGCAGCACCAGCCACGGCGCCGGGAGGCGCGGCGCGGCCGAGAACAGCCAGCCCCCCTCGGGTTTGGCGATCCGAGACACCGTCACGCCCGGAATCGCGCACCAGGGTTTTGTCCCTCCGATGTCGGGCCCGAAACCGAGCGACACCGCCCCGCGCCACGTCCCCGCCGGAGCCTGCGCCAGCGCCGCATAGGCGATCGTCGCGCCCGACGAATAGCCGGCAAGGATTGGCTTGATATAGCGCGGCAGGCCGAGGCGATGCTCATAGTCCTGCGCCAGCGCCTGCAACGCATAGTTGGGATTGACGCATTTCTCGGCATCGTCGTCGAGACGCTTCTGGAGCGCCGGGGTCGAGATGCCGGCGACGGCGACCCCTTGTTCGGCGAGCGCCTTCGCCATGTCCACCACGCCCAGATTCCAGCCGCCGTCGCCCGACAGGAATATGACCACGCCCCGCACCGGGCCGGCGGCCCGATAGGTGGCGACGGCCTGCCAGCCGGCGAAGGTGAAGTCGCCTGGGGTCACGGCCCCCTCGCGCTCCGGCGCGGCCGGGCGGACGACGGGCACCTGGGCCGCGACGGGCGTCGCCGTGGAGGAGAGGGTCGACAGGATCATAGCGGCGGAGCCGGCGGCGACCGCCAATGTGGAGAACAATCTGCGCATCTTCACCCCCGCAGGAGGACGTCATGCCCCTGAGATTAGGCCGGCGCACCCCACGGCGGCGTGGGGGCGAGGTTAAACATCGGTAATGTCACCCGCCCTTCTCAATGCCCAGGTGCAGCTCCACCCGCAGCCCCGGCCCGTTGTCGTGCAGCTCGAGCACGCCGTCGTGCAGTCGCGCGACCGCCGCCGCGAGCGCGAGGCCGAGGCCGGCCCCAGCCTTGCTGCGCGCCGCGTCCAGCCGGCCGAAACGACGCAGAGCCTCGGGCCGCTGGCTTTCGGGGATGCCGGGGCCGTCGTCGCCGACGCTGATCACCGCATCGCCGGCCGGCGTCCGCCGCGCCGCGACGACGATCCGCCCGGCGCCATATTTCATCGCATTGTCGATCAGGTTGGCGAGCGCCTGGCCGAGCAGCTCGCGGTGGACATGGCCCCGGATTCCCGGGGATGCGTCGGCGACGATCTCGAAGCCATTATCCTCGGCGAGCGGCCCGTAAACCTCGACCATGTCCTCGACCATTGCCGACAGGTCGAGGTCAACGAAGCTCTCGCGCCCCAGCCCGGCCTCGGCGCGGCTGATACGCAGCGCGGTGTCGAGCATCGTCAGCAGCCGATCGCCCTCTTCGATGGCGCGGGCGACGGCGCCCCTCGTCTCCTCGCCCTCGCTGGCGTCGAGCGCGCGTTCGAGCGTCGATCGCAGCCGGGTGAGCGGCGATCGCAGGTCGTGGGCGAGGCCGTCGGTGGCGATCTTGAGTTCGGCCATCAGCGCGGCGATGCGATCGAGCATCGCATTGATCGCGGCGCCGAGCGCGTCGAAGGCGTCGTCGCTGCCATCGACCGGCACGCGCCGGTCGAGATGGCCGGCGGCGACCGCGCGCGCCGTGCCGACAGTGGCCGCCAGCCGCCCGTGGATCAGCCGGGTCGAGCTCCAAGCCGCGAACGCGGCGAGCGCGATCGCCACCGCGAAGGCGCTGACCATCGCCTCCTCCAGGATGACGGTGAAGCGCAGCTCGCTTTCGACGACATGGCCGGTCAGCAGCCGCCCGCCTCCCGCGAGCGGCGTCGCGACGAGATAGATCTGCTCGGACTGCTCGTGCCCGACGCGGAACAGGTCGAGCGTCGCTGCGGCCGCGGAGGGTGGCAGCGAGGGTGGCCATTCGGCGATGTTTCCAGCCACCGCCCGGCCGCCGCTGTCGATCAGCAGCAGCGCCGCGCCGGGCGAACGCCCCGGCTCGGCGCGCGATGCCACCACCGCGCCGAGCGCCGCGAAGCCGCCTTGCCGATAGCTGTGGAGAAGCTGGTCGCGCAGCCGTTCGGCATGCGCCTCGGCCTCGTCGCCGATCTGGTCCCGCGTCAGCTGATGCACGGTGCCCAGCAGCAATGCCGCGCCGACGAGCTGCAACAGGAAGACGAGCGCCGCGAAGCGGAGGAAGGTCGAGCGCGGAAGGCCCATCCTCAACCGTCGATGCCCAGCCGATAGCCCGATCCACGCACGGTGTGGAGCAACGGCCGGGGCTGGCCTTCGTCGATCTTCTTGCGCAACCGGCTGACATGGACGTCGATGACGTTGGTGCCCGGATCGAAATGATAGTCCCATACGCCTTCGAGCAGCATCGTCCGCGTCACCACCTGGTCGGCGTGGCGCAGCAGGAATTCGAGCAGGCGGAACTCGCGCGGCTGCAACTCGATCGCCTGCCCGCCGCGCCGCACCTTGCGCGACAGCAGGTCCATCTCCAGGTCATCGCAGCCCAGTCTCGTCTCGGGCGTGGTCGCGCTCCGACCCTGGCCGCGACGGATCAGCAGGCGCACGCGCGCCAGCAGCTCGGCGAAAGCGAAGGGCTTGGTCAGATAGTCGTCCGAGCCGCCTTCGAGGCCCTTCACCCGGTCCTCGGCCGCGCCCAGCGCCGACAGGATGATCACCGGCGTCTCGATCCCCGCCGCGCGGATCGCGCCGAGCACCGCCATCCCGTCCATCCCCGGCAGCATCCGATCGAGGATCACGCAGTCATAGCTGCCGTCGGTGGCGTGAAACAGTCCGTCGCGGCCGTTATCCGCGCGATCGACCAGGAATCCGTGTTCGGAAAGCCCGGTCGCAACGAAATCGGCGGTGGCGGCATCGTCCTCCACCAGCAATATCTTCCGGCTCATCCGCCATGCCCTCCCCCGTCGCGCCGCATGTGGATGTCGAAAGCCACGCCACGACGCAAGATCCGCAGGTCGACCACCTCGTAAGAGCCGCTCGCGACGTCGCGATCGAACGCCGCGAGGCTGGGCGCGGGCAGGCCGTCCACATCCTCGATCTCGTCGCCGACCCTGAGCCCTGCGAGCGCCCCCGGACCGCCGGTCTGCAGGCTCGTCACCACCAGCCGGGACCGCCCGGCACTCTCGACCACCGCCAGCGTCGCGCCGGTGGGCAGCGACTCACCGGCGGCAACCGGCTCGCGATAGGGACGTATGAATTCATGCGTGACGATCAGCGTCGCGAGCCCCGCGCAGAGCAGAGCCAGCCAGCCGATCCAGGAGAAGCTCCTGGTCACGTCACGCCTCGTCTCGTTCGACGCAGACCGTGGCGATGATACGATCGAGCCGCTCGGTTATCGCCTGGTCGAGCTTTTCATGCAGCCGCAATATTTCAAGCTCGGCACGCAGATTCACCTCATAGTCGAGGCTTGCCGCCAACCGATCCTTCGCCGCCTGGCGGTTCTGACTCATCATGATCACCGGCGCCTGGATCGCGGCGAGCGTCGACAGCATCAGGTTGAGGAAGATGAAAGGGTAGGGATCGAACGTCAGCCCCCAGCGCGTCAGGACGTCGCTGTTGAGGAGCATCCAGGTCAGCAGAACCAGCGCAAAGCCGATGATGAAGGCCCAGCTTCCCCCGACCGCCGCAACCCGGTCGGCGAGTCTGTCGCCGAAGGTCGCGTTGCTGTCGGCCACATCGCCTGCGTCGCGAGAGATCGGCCGGCGCGCCAGTATCTTGGCGAGGACGTTGGCCTCGCCGGAATCGAGATGCTGCTTGCCTAGCAGCCGCACAGCCAGGGTCTGGACCGGTTCACTCGCCATATCGCCTCCTTCGTCGCCGGATTAGCCGGGGTCATCATACCCTAGCATGGGCGCCGCATGACCATTTCGTCATGTTGGGGATTACCGATGCTTAATGTCGGGATCATCGTCCGGAGAGACCGAACGGCGCACAACGGCATCCATCCGAAAAGGAGGCTTATCATGCGTCATCCACTGTTCATCCCGATCGCCACGGCATCGCTCCTCGCCATGGGTCTCGCGGGCTCCTCGCAGGCGGCCAAGCGCGCGGGCGGCGCCGAGGCGGAGATCAGCAAGGCGCTGGCCGGCCGGATTCCCGGAAAGCCGGTCGACTGTCTCGACCTCAACCGCATCCGTTCGTCCCGGATCATCGATCGCGCGGCAATCCTCTACGAAACCGACGGCGGCATGTTGTACCTCAACCGTCCCGCCAGCGGTGCGGAGCAGCTCCGCAGTGGCCTGACCCTGGTCACCGACACGCACACGCCGCAGCTCTGCAGCGTGGACACGGTGCGCCTCGTCGATCTGCCTGGACATTTCGAGAGCGGCTGGGTCGGCCTCGGCAAGTTCGTTCCTTATGCCAGACGCTGACGGGACGGCACGCGGCAACCCCTCAGGGCAACATTACCAATAATTCAGGCGGCGCCCACCCGATGGGCATGCGGGTTCCCCTATCGGTGCCGTCAAAGCTGCATGGGGGAATGCCATGAAACCTGCGACCCTGACGATGACGGCCGTGCTGCTGGCCGTCGCGACGCCCGGTGCCGCCGTCGCGCCCGCCGTGCCCGTCCCTGCGCCCCCTACGGGCATCGAGGGGCTGTGGATGAACCCGCATGGCACCGTCGCCGTCCGCACCGGCGACTGCGGCGGTCGGCTGTGCGGCTGGGTGGCGTGGGCGAGCCCGCAAGCCATCCAGGACGCAAAGGATGGAGGCGTCGACCGTCTGGTCGGCACCGAACTGCTGGAGGACTACAGCGCCGACGGGGCCGAACATTGGTCGGGCTCGGTCTACGTCCCCGATATGGGGCGCAGCTTCTCGTCGACGATAACCCGTCCCGCGCCTGGCGAGCTGCGCATCCGTGGCTGCTTCATCGGCGGCCTCTTCTGCAAGTCGCAGACATGGCAGCGCATCGAAAAGGTTCCCAATGCATAATGCCTTCCCCCACCGGTTGATCGACCGCCTGCGCCGACGGCGCAGGCCCCTGTCCGTGGCCCTGGTCGTCCTGCTGGTCGGGCTCGGCTTCGCCGCGCTCCATCAGCTGACCGAGGCGGTACGGCTGCAGGACGTCCTGTCGGCATTCGATGCGATCGGTCCGCGGCAGGTCGTGATCGCGATCGGCTGCACCATCGTCAGCTATATCGCACTCACCTTCTACGACTTGCTTGCGTTGCGCGTCATCCGCCGGCCGCTGCCGTGGCGGACCGCCGCCCTCGCCTCGTTCACCAGCTACACGATCAGCCATAATCTTGGCCTCGCGTTGATCACCGGCGGGTCGGCACGCTACCGTATCTATACCGCCGCCGGGCTGTCGGGCGGCGACGTCGCGCGAATCGTCGCGATCGCCTCGGCGACTTTCTGGATGGGGGTACTGGCGATCACCGGCCTCGCCCTCGCCTTCCATCAAGGCAGCCTTTCTCTGGCGGGTTTCGCGCTGGGCGGAATCGCAGCGCGCGCCGCGGGCGGCGCGATCCTCGTCGCCGCTGCGGGTTTCGTCCTCGTCTGTGCCTTCGGCCCGCGCGAGATCCGGCTGTTCGGCTGGAGGCTGCCGTTGCCGGGCGCGGGCGCGGCGCTGGGCCAGATCGCGATTGCCGGTGTCGATCTGGTCGCCGCCTCCGCGGCGCTGTTCGTCCTGATCCCCGGCGCCGATCCGGCGCTGCTGCCGGCCTTCCTGCTTGCCTATGCGCTCGGCATCATCGCGGCGCTGGTCAGCCACGTTCCCGGTGGCATCGGCGTGTTCGAGGCCGTGGTGCTGGCGACCGTCCCGGCCGACCGCCCAGCGCTCGCCGCCGCGCTGATCGCTTATCGACTGATCTATTATCTTCTGCCGCTCGCGCTCGGTATCATCGCGCTGGTTCTGCATGAGGGGCGCCAGCGCCGCCTCGGCCGCGCGATCGCGGGGGTCCGGTTGGTCGCCAACGGGCTAGCGCCGCTGCTGATGGGCGTGGCGAGCTTCCTGGGCGGAGCGGTGCTGCTGCTGTCGGGATCGACCCCGGCGATCCCCGCCCGCCTGCACGCGCTCCACGCGATCGTGCCCCTACCGTTCATCGAAGCGTCGCACCTCGCCGCCAGCCTGGCCGGCACCGGGCTGCTGCTGCTCGCACCCGGCCTCTACCGCCGCCTCGACGGCGCCTTCGTAGCGGCCCGCGCCCTGCTGATCGCCGGGGCGATCTTCTCGCTCGCCAAGGGCATCGACTATGAGGAGGCGATCGTCTGCCTGCTGATCGCCGGGCTGCTGCAATGGACCAGCCCGGCCTTTTACCGGACCACCGCCTTCGTCTCGCGCGCCTTCTCGCCAGCCTGGCTGGTATGCGTCGCGGCGGTGGGAGGTCTGAGCCTGTGGGTCGGCTTCTTCTCCTACAAGCATGTCGCCTATCAGAACGCCCTGTGGTGGGATTTCGCGCTGCACGGCGACGCGTCACGTTATCTGCGCGCCAGCCTCGGCACCGCTGTGCTGCTCGCCGGGGTCGCGCTGTGGCATCTGTTCGCGCCGGCCGCGCCGCGCCGCGACCGGAGCGCCCTCCCGGCCGAGGTCGCGGACGTGATCGAAGGGGCCGAGCGCACCGACGCCATGCTGGCCTATACCGGCGACAAGCGCTTCCTCTTCTCGACGGGCGGCGACGCCCTTCTGATGTACCAGATCCGCGGATCGAGCTGGATCATGATGGGCGATCCGGTCGGCCCGCGCGCGGCCTGGACTGACCTGCTGTGGACGATCCGCTCGATGGCGGACGCGGCGCAGGGCCGGTTGATGCTCTACCAGATCAGCAGCGACATGCTCGAACTGGCAATCGCAATGGGCCTTCAGATCGTCAAATATGGCGAAGAAGCCGTGGTCGACCTGGCCTCCTTCTCGCTCGGCGGACCGCGGATGCGGTCGATCCGTCAGACGGTCCGCCGCGCCGAGCGCGAAGGCGCCACCTTCACGGTCGTCCCCTCCGCCGAGGTCCCCGCGATCATCCCGGAGCTCGCCGCGATCTCCGACGAATGGCTGGAAGCCAAGGGCCAGCGTGAGAAGGGCTTCAGCCTGGGCCGCTTCGATCCCGACTATATCGCGCGCTTCGATGCCGCGCTGGTCCGGGTCGACGGGCGGATCGTCGCCTTCGCCAATATCTGGCGGACGGCCAATGGCCGCGAGTTGTCGGTCGACCTGATGCGCCATGCGACGGGATCGCCGCCGGGAGTGATGGACTATCTGTTCGCCAGCCTGATGCTGTGGGGCCGGGAGAACGGCCATGTCCGCTTCTCGCTGGGCCTGGCCCCCTTGTCCGGGATCGAGGCGCACAGGCTCTCGCCGCTCTGGGCAAAGGCCGCCGCCGCCATCTTCAAGCGCGGGGAACGCTTCTACGGTTTCCGTGGCCTGCGCGCCTATAAGGAGAAATTCGCCCCGGTCTGGGAGCCGCGCTACATCGCCGCGCCGCACGGCCTGGGGCTCGTCCGGGCGATGCGCGACCTCAATCTGCTGATCGGTCATCCACGCGCTGCGCCGCACCGCACAGCGCTGCCTGTGCCCGACGCCGATCGTCCCCGCCTCGCCGCATGACCAAAAGTTCATCCGCCCGCCACCGCGGCCGCAACCGGCGCGGGGCAGGATGATGCCGATCCAGGAGATATCGATGACGATCGAAGCGCCCCCCACCCTGCCGCCCGTCCGCGGTCGCAAGCGACATCCACGCATGATCGCGGAAATCTCGCGCAACTGTCGTGCCGGCCGCCACATCGTCGCGTCCGAGGTACGGACCGACGACCAGGGGGTCGAGCATGGCCGCTGCCGCCATTGCGGCTGCGAGCTCGCCCGGATGCCGGTGCTGCGGCGCTGGTTCCGGACCGGCGAGATGGGGTGAGGGATCGCCCGTCGAACCCTTCAGCCCTCGGACAGAAGCTGTTCGAGTTCCACCTGTCCCAGCGGCGATGCCAGTTGTTCCATCGTGCATTGGCGAGGCGCCTTGTCCGGTCGCCACCGGAGGAAACGCGTACCGTGGCGGAATCGTCGTCCGGTCACCTGATCATAGCCGACCTCGATCACCAGTTCCGGGGCGAGCCGGACCCATTCGGACTCCCCCGCCTTCCGCCAGCGGCTCGGACCACCCGGCGCCTTTCCGCTGAACCCGGTTCCGCCGATATAGGGCCGCAGCCGATCGAGCAGCGCCGGGCGGTCCGCCGCCGCGAAGGCCGAGGTGAAGCCGACGTGATCGAGCAAACCCTCCTCGTCGTAGAGGCCGAGCAGCAGCGAGGCGACACCCTGCCCTCCTTCCACCGGCCGGAAGCCCCCGACCACGCAGTCGGCGCTGCGCTGCGGCTTGAGCTTGAACATCGCGCGTTCCCCCGGCCGATAGGGCGCGTCGCGCCGCTTGGCGACGATGCCGTCGAGGGCCCCGCCGCTCCGCGCGAGCCAGTCCAGCGCCTGCTTGCGGCTCCCACTGGCTGGTGACAGCAATAGCGTTCCGTTGCCCTCCCGGGCGTGGAAAGCCTCCAGCATCACGCGGCGCCGCTCGAGCGGTACGGCGAGAAGATCACGGCCGTCGAACCTCAGGCAGTCGAACAGCATCAATTGCGCCGGCGTCTCGCGGGCCAGCCGGGCGATCCGGCTCTCGGCGGGGTGAAGCCGCTGCTGCAGGGCATCGAAGGACAGCACCCCGTCGAGCGACAGGACCAGTTCGCCGTCGACAAGATAATCGTCCGAAGCGGTGGCCGCGAGCACCTCGACCACCTCGGGAAAGAAGCGTGCCAGCGACTTTCCCGACTTAGACGACAGCTCGACTATCCCGCGCCTCCTTCCGGCGAGGGCGCGAAAGCCGTCCCATTTCGGCTCGAACTGCCAGCCGGGTCCTTCGGGCAACTCCCCGACAAGCCGCGCTTCCATCGGCATAAGATTTCCGGAATCCGCCAGCTGTTGCAGGGCCTTCGCGTTCGGTCGACGGACCGTCTACGTTTCGCCGACAGCCCGGTTCCGATGGCCCCTGGGGGGCACCGGTCCTTGAAGGTGCCCGGCGAAGCCAACGGCGCGCGTCAGATAGCGCGGTGTTGCACCGGCGGAGTGTCGCGCCGGGTCTTTTGGACGGGAGCGGTCGAAGCTGTGGGTCGCACGCACCGTCCCTGATTTCAGCCGAGATTTCCGCTATTCTTGATCGCATCGGCCTCGATGAGATCCTCCACCATCAAGGCCATCAAGCCGACCTGCGAATGGACGCCCGCCTTGGCGTAAATGCGTGTCAGCTGAGCCCGGATTGTTCCCGGCGCCGCGCCACGAAGGACCGCGATTTCCCCCGCATCGCACCCCTTGAGTGCGAAGAGCGCGACATCCGCCTCGGCCTCGGTCAACTGCCAGTCGAGAAATCGCTGGCGGACGAGATCCGACATGGCGCCCCGCGCGGTTGCGACAACGGTCTCGTCAAGCCGGGCACGGAGTATCAGCCAGCGCAGCTGGAGAGCGCCGAACACGACACCGGCGACAAGTGCGATCGTTGCGGCTGTTTCGACCAGCAGGTGCGCACTCCAGCCATCGACAACGATGTCTCCCGCGACATCGGCCACGAAGAAAATCATCGCCAATGACTGAAGAAGCACCAAAAGCGTGATCGCCACCGCGCGACGTTCCAGCGTCCTTCGTCTTTCCCGCATGGCTGCGGCTTACCTGCGCGAAGGCAGCATCGCCTGTCCGTCGTCGGGACATTT
>NZ_LDES01000048.1 GCF_001015195.1 Sphingomonas sp. Y57
GCCCGCGCTCATCGTCACGTCACCCTATACGCGCACGCAGCAGACGGCCGCGCCGACGATCGCGCGCTTTCCCGGCGTGCCGGTGGAAGTGTGGCCGATAGANCCGATAGAGGAGTTCACCTATCTGCAACCGGCGCGCTGGAACGGCACGCGCAGCGCGGAGCGGATGCCGCACCTCGAACGCTATTGGAGCGCGGCCGATCCTGATTATTGCGACGGGGAAGGGGCCGAGAGCTTCGCCACCCTGCTACGCCGCTGCAAGACGGGCCTAGACCGCCTCGCCGCCATGCCTGCTGGATCACTGGTCTATGTGTTCGGGCATGGGCAATTCATCCAGGCCGCGCGGGCGATCGTCGCCGACGCCCATCTGGATGACCGGGCCAAGATGCGGGTGTTCTGGCGCAAGGGCGAGCCGCCCGCGATCAGCAACGCGCAGCGGGTAGAATTTCACTGGCAAGGCGGGCGCTGGGAATGTGCGTCGGCGTTCACGGCATAATGGCGGGAATCACCTGATTGCCGTGCATGGGCTGAGTCAGATGGAACGCGATCCTCGACTGTATTAGGTGGTTTGTTACATGACGGTCCAGCCAGCACGCTCGATATCCGCAATGGCCGTGCTGCTTGCAATCACTGCCTGCAACAAAGCCGAGAAGCGCACAATGCCTTCTGAGGTGCAGATCGCTTACGACTACCAGCTTGTTCTTCCCGATAAGTTCAAGCGGAATTGGGTCCAAGGAATCGACAGCAAAGTAGAGGAATGGCAATCATCCGATACGATCGTTAGTACCGACTTTGGGCAGTTTAGCGGACCCCCAACATGCCATGTAGCAAGCACGTCGTGCAGCCTGTCAAAGGAGATGATTGGGGGCAGGCCATCTCTCGTCGGCCGATATCGTCACGGACCACAGGAGCGGGCACATGAGCCAAAGCCATTTAGGTATTTTGTGCACATACCAGTGTCGGAGAGATATGGTCTGAAGCTCAACATGTTTGCCAGGTGTGATAGCGAACCGGCTTGCGATGAGGCACTTACATTCTTTCGGAGGGTCCGCATTCTGCGCACGGAGCGACCTGGCTCCGGTTTGATTCTGCCCGACTCGCCCTCTTCGCCACCCCCCGTGCCTGGGTGATCGAGGAGATATCTCAAACTGTTACAGCATACCGTCCGCCATGGGTCACGTGCTGATCGGAAGATCCTCTCCTGCCGGAGTAATACATGACTCCCGACAGCCCTCGCTCAGGGCCACTGGCACGGTCTCTCAATCAAGAGAGGGAAGTTAATCTGGTCTCGCGCCAAGCAATTGGACAGCTCTACTGCGTCAGGAGCGAGATACCCCACGGGTCGATATAGTCGATTGGCGAATAAACCATTTCGCTTGATCCGTCGCTGAATGCCTGCGCTGCGGTCAAGATTCCGTACGCCTTCACCTGTGTGCTCTGCGCAGCATCCGAAAACACGGCTGATCCACTGTCGCCGGTCCTGCCAAGGTGCTGACCCGAAGCTCGAAAGACTCTGATCCAGCCATTAGCGCCGTTGTAGTAGTAGTTACCGCTAGTGATCGCTCCACATGTAATCCCAGTTACACGCCCGGATTTGCACGACACCATCCCCTTGGTCTGCCCATAATAACCAACAGTTCCGTTAACACGGACCCATCCACTTTTAGGAAGACCAACCACCGATGCTTGGTTGAAATAGTAGATCGCGTTCGATCGCGAATAACCTGTGATATCGTGCCATTGGAAGTCGTACTTTGTGCCGTAGGCCCAGCGAGCGATTGCCGGTGCCGGGATCTCTACCCAATGGCCATTTACCGCATGCCAATAGCCAGTTCCTTCAGGGCCAGGGTTGCAGTGCCCAGCGGTGAGAATCCCTAAGCGACCTTGGTATGTCGCCTGAAATGCAACCGTACACCCCTTCGAGGCTTCGTCGGATGCACGCTGCTGCCAAAAATAGTGCCCTCCTTCGATGTAATCTCCGCTGACAACACCGATCGGTCCTGCCGTTGGCTTGGCAATAGGCTTCACGACCACTCGAATGTTCTGGCGCTTGCTGCCGATGAGGTTAAGCACGCGCTGCTTCATGTCGTTAGACGGTAACTCAAGAACGACATCGCCGCTATCTTCCTCAACGTACCCGGCAAAGTCCCTTATCCCGCTTCCCTCAATTGTCTTGAAAATTTCGGTGGCGCCCGCCTCGGCTTCGGCGCGAGACTTCTTAGCCTTCACAAGTTTGACATATCGCCGGATTTTTGGGTCGATCCGATACTTCACGAGCTTACGGTCATCTGGCGTAACGTATGAGATATTGATTCGGAACACTGGTGTGTGTTCAACCCATATAGATCCGAGTTCGCTGTCGTTGTCTCGCTTTACCTGCGCGACCAGCTCTGCAATTGCATCTTGCAACTGCGCGCGTTCTGTCGCTTCCGCCAAACTAATCCCGTACTGGTCCGCGAGGAACTGGGCGGCCGGTGATGACCCGGCCGCGCCAGCAGGGGCAGCCGGTGGAGCTGCTGGTGCTGGTACTTCCTGCTGAGCTAATGCTGGATGGGCCGCTGCCGCGAGCAGAACGATGACGAGTCTAGTACGCATTCCTCTCTCCTATTGCCGGGCGACAGCGAAAATTGCACTCGGGCACCGCTCGGGAAGTGGCTTGCTGAACTTGGTCATATTGACGCTGTTTAGTGGCACGAATGCTCCGGCGATCGTGGTGGCCGACGGCACCCGATAGCTGGCGCCCCCCTCCACGCGGATGATCAGAGCGTCATCGTGCTGCTCGATCGTCGATCCTGCGGGCCAGAGTGGCGTTGCGTCGCTATCACGCATCGTGAAGACGATGCAGTCATTGCGGACGGAGAGCCTGCCCATCTGTGGTGCAGCCGGTATGAGTCCGTTGGCTAGCTCATTCACTGCGAACGCAGGCAGGTTTTTTGGTGCGGCTGATGGTCCAAGGCCAGCGGATGATGTCTTCTTAACTTCAGGAGGGGGCGCTTCCGACTGTGAGGAAGGGGTGCAACTGGCCAAGATTGCCGCGCCACCGATCAGAATCGCGAAAGTATGTTTCACTATCGGCACACCTCTCGCGAAGAGCACGATTACGTCAAACACATAATGCATTCTGATTGCAAAGGTTTCTGACGCTTTCCTAGTCGCGCTCGCGCGACCGCCTCGTCGAACATCGCGTCGACCTGCGCTTCGTCGAGGCCGCTGGTGCCCCCCCGAAAAGGGGATAGCCACGCTTCTGTCGGGCTGGGCACCGGCGGGGGAGGGAATGGCGGCAACTCCGACGCGCTTGCTTGTTGGGGTGGCCCATCCTTCAAGGCAGCCTCGTTCACCGAGCTGCATCCCGCCAGACCCAATGCCAAGCCAAAGCTGCCGGCGATCACGGCACCGAACTATTGCCGCCCGTCATCATGGCCGCCCCTGTAGCCGCGAAATCGTCGCCTGGCTGACGTTGAACAGCGCCGCAACGGTGCGCTGGGTGTCGCCGGCGTCGAGCTTGCGCTGCGCCTCGGCCTGCTGGTGCGGGGTGAGGGCGCTCTTGCGGCCGAACTTGACCCCGCGCGCCTTGGCCTGGGCGCGGCCAGCGCTGGTGCGCTCGGCGATCCGCTGGCGCTCGTAGCTGGCCGCGACGCCTAGAACGGCAATCACAACTTCGGCGAGCNAACGCCCAAAACGGCAATGACCACCTCGGCGAGCTGCGAAGTTGTGTCCAGCATCGGCTCGGCGATCGAGCNGACGCCTAGAACGGCAATCACAACTTCGGCGAGCTGCGAGGTCGTGTCCACCATCGGTTCGGCGATCGAGCGGAAGCCGGCCCCGGCCTCCTTTACCGCATGGAGGATGTTCAAGAGGTCGCGCGTGTTGCGGGCGAGGCGATCGGTCGCCGTCACCATCAGCACGTCGCCGGGATCGAGCGCGCCGATCGCGCGCTTGAGCTGGGGCCGCTCGGCCGACGCGCCGCTGATCTTCTCGCGGTAGATCTTCGCGCAGCCCGCCGCCTCAAGCTGGGCGAGCTGCTGGGCCAAATCTTGGCCGTTGGTGGAGACGCGCGCATAGCCGTAAATCATGGCGCGATTCTGCATCAGATTTTTGCATCAGGGAAGGGCACGGAAAAGCGCGGCTTTTGGTTTGATGCGAAACTTTTGACTTCGCACCAGAGCTTTTCCTGTGTGCCCTTTGGCGGGATAACCGAACACACCAGCATTGCTGTCGCTCGCTTAGTTCACGCAGACAGGCACCCTAATCGTATTCATTGGGCCTCCACCTGCGCTCGCTATATGACGAGTTTGCCAGACGGTACGGGTACACTTGCCCTTTTTACGGTTTTTGCTCGTCGGTTGTTCTCGAGGCGGGGGCGCTGAATTGGCTTGGCTATTCGCCGGTTCGCGTGGGGGACAGATACCTTGCCTTTCCATGATTTCGCGATGGCGCCTTCCCTGCTCACCGGCCCAGGCATCGGCCTTGGTTTTCCCTTCAGCCAGAAACCGCCGCTTGTATTCCGCCGTGAGGCGCGCCTTGTCTGCTGCGGGAATAGACGAGGAGGAGCAGCGAGGGATTTCTTCAGCGGATACAGGCAGCGACCAAAGCAAGACTGCCATAGTAGTGGCAGCAATAAAAATACGTAACATGGCAATCTCCCGATCATCTCATGAATTCTCAAACAGACTCTTACGCCGTTGGCCTTCCGATGATGCATAAATCACTTTTGCATCAGGGTAAGGGGACGTCCAACGCCGGGCCCGCTACCTTACGATAGATTCTGCCCGGTTCCGGATTAGCGGACGATAGCGACCCCAAGCCGCAGTCGTGTCGCCTTGCGGTCATAATCGAGCAGATTTTCGCCATAGCCAGCAAAGGCTTGGCCGAAGACATAGACGTTGAGGTTGGTGTCAACGATCTTGTCCAGCGGATAGGAAAGCTCAGCGTCTATTGCGCCCTTGCCCGACGAGAAATTAATGCGGCTGTTGGTAGTCAGTCGCAGCCCGTCGTCACGGCCAAACTCCGCGAACAAGGACGTGTGGCCGCGATAGCGTTTCACATCCGGATTGTCTTCAAGGTCACCGACATAGAAGGAGTAGCGCGGGCCCAGCGACAGCTTGTAGTCTCCGATCGGTATCGTCGCCACAGGCTGGACATAGAGGGTGTTGAGGCTGCGCGACGCCAACCCATCGCGGCCGTTGGACTCATGGCGCAGCCCCGCCTGTCCGCCGAACGCCAATGTGCCCTTCGATACGGCCGGTAGCAGGTAGAAAAGTTCGGGCATGAAATCGATGTTACGGAAGGGCGAAGAATCCCCGCCCAGATCCCAGAACAGGCGCTGGGTATAGGGCCCAGTCGGCCCGAAGCTGCGATTTTGGCCATGTTGAAGAACAAAGATTGAACATGGCGATCTACCAGGCTCGCTCTTGTCCTCCAATCTCGTAAACATCGGTCTCGATCGAGCACCTGTAGCTCTCTGCGATGTTGAACATCTCTGTCTGGAGAGATGCGATCTCATCATCGAGGCTGACGCCATCGGCACCCTGATCATAGGCGACGGTCAGCGTGTAATCGCAGTTCCCGGTCTTTTGCATCTGGTAATCCCGCTCCAGCATCGCCTCAATGCGCTCGCGAGCGGGCTTTCTGCCACGACCATGCTTGTTGAAGTTCTCGATGGTCAGATGCAGGGCGATGGTGACAGAAGGCGGCTTTTCCGGCAGCCCGATCCTTGAAGGAATGACGTCAAGCGCCCGATAGACGGTCATTCTTGAGATCTTGAGGTCGCGCGCGACGCTGGCCTTGCTCGCGCCGGCGGTGATCCGGCGTCGGATTTCATCGTCATCGATGTTTTTCTTCCGGCCTTTGTAGACGCCTTCGGCGCGCGCCGCCTCGATCCCGGCGCGCTGCCGGTCCTTGATGAACGTCAGTTCCATGTCCGCGACCATGCCCAGAATGGTGATCACCATCCGCCCCATGCTTCCGGCCGTCGTCACCTCCGGCTCAAGCACCCGCAATGAGGCTCCCTTCTGGTCGAGTTCATGAACCAGATTGAGAACATCGCGTGTGGAGCGACCGAGCCGATCGAGACGCAGGACGACGAGTTCGTCATCGGCGCGCAGGAACTGCATGATCGTCTCAAGCTCCGTGCGTCCAGTGCGCGATGCGCCCGAGCCTGTTTCGGAGCGGAGGATTTCACAGCCCGCTGCCTTCAACCGGGCAACCTGGATGTCGAGATCCTGGTCGATGGTGCTGACGCGGGCGTAGCCGACGCGGGTCATGGGCAAATCCGTCACATTAGGGTGGCTTTGCCCTCGTACAGTAACATTGGTGACGGAACCACCCTTTTGTGACATGTCGTATATGTCACTTCCGATCGTCACGTTCGGGTGTACCCAAATGTTATATGCCG
>NZ_LDES01000049.1 GCF_001015195.1 Sphingomonas sp. Y57
TTGCTCAACTGAGCTACATTATCGGCTTGACTAAGGAGGTTCCAATGGCCGCTACCGCTTTCGTGCGCGCGCGCATCGACGAAACATTGAAGGATGAAGCCGCCGCCGTGCTGGCCGAGCTGGGGCTGACCGTCTCGGATGTGGTCCGCATGACCCTTACGCGGGTTGCCAAGGATCATGCGCTGCCGTTCGAGCTGA
Source organism: Sphingomonas sp. Y57 (assembly GCF_001015195.1). Lineage (GTDB taxonomy): Bacteria > Pseudomonadota > Alphaproteobacteria > Sphingomonadales > Sphingomonadaceae > Rhizorhabdus. The sequence goes on from NZ_LDES01000049.1 coordinate 199, forward strand.
AGGTGCCGAACGCCGAGACGCGCGCCGCGATCGAGGCGTCCCGCGCGACGATGAAGGCTCGCCGCGCCCGTTTCACCGATGCCCAGGAAATGTTCGATGCCCTCGACCAAGAAGCCCGCCAGCAGTAAGCGGGCGGCGTTCCCAAGAGAGGCGTCCTACGAAAAAAGGTTCGTCAAGGATTGGGAGCGGCTGTCGCGCAGCGGGCGCTACAACATGAAACAGCTCAAGGAGGCGATGATGATGCTCATCGCCAACGACGCGCCGTTAGGCCCGGAATGGCTGGATCATCCGCTGAAAGGCGATTGGAGCGATCATCGCGAGTGCCATATCGGCGGCGATTTCCTGCTGATCTATACGATTGAGGGGAATCTGGTGAACTTCGTGCGCGCCGGCACTCATGCGGAACTGTTTGAATAGCCATGCGCGTAATCTTCATTCGCCACGGCGAATCTACCGGCAACGCCGGCGTGCCCTGCCACGATCTCGGCGCGATCGAGCTGACGGAGCTGGGCCAGGAACAGGCACGCGAAGTCGCGGCGAGCTGGATAGAAGCGCCCGCGCTCATCGTCACGTCGCCCTATACCCGCACGCAGCAGACGGCTGCGCCAACGATCGCGCGCTTTCCCGGCGTGCCGGTGGAAGTGTGGCCGATAGAGGAGTTCACCTATCTGCAACCGGCGCGCTGGAACGGCACGCGCAGCGCGGAGCGGATGCCGCACCTCGAACGCTATTGGAGCGCGGCCGATCCTGATTATTGCGACGGGGAAGGGGCGGAGAGCTTCGCCACCCTGCTCCGGCGCTGCGAGGCCGCGCTGGCGCGGCTCGCCGCCATGCCGCCCGCCTCGCTGGTCTATGTGTTCGGGCATGGGCAGTTCATCCAGGCCGCGCGCGCGATCGTGGCCGACGCTCATCTTGACGATCAGGCAAAGATGCGCGCCTTCTGGCGCAAGGGCGAGCCGCCAGCGATCAGCAACGCGCAGCGGGTAG
>NZ_LDES01000005.1 GCF_001015195.1 Sphingomonas sp. Y57
TGCGGCGGAACGGCTGCACGACGACCGGCTCGGGCGCGACCATGATTTCTCGAACAAGGCCGGCGTCGTTCATTCGGAAATCCTGTTGCCCGAAGGTGCGCCGGAGCGTTTAAACGACCGCACGACCTTGTGGAACGAGGTCGAGGCGGGGGAGGTCAGGAAGGACGCGCAGCTTGCCCGCGAGGTAGAGTTCTCGATTCCGCGCGAAATGAATCAGGTGCAGGGCGTCGCGCTCGCCCGCGAATTTGTCGAAAAGCAGTTTGTCGAACGCGGCATGGTCGCGGACCTCAATGTCCATTGGGACATGGGCAAGGATGGGATGCCCAAGCCCCACGCGCATGTCATGCTGTCGATGCGCGAGGTGGACGGGGAAGGGTTCGGGAAGAAGGTCCGCGAGTGGAACCGAACCGAGCTGTTGGAGAGGTGGCGCGAGGCATGGGCGAACCATGTCAACGAGCGGCTTGCCGAGCTGGATATTGATGCCCGCATAGATCATCGCACCTTGGAGGCACAGGGGATCGACCTGGAGCCGCAGCACAAGATCGGGCCAGCGGCATCGCGTATGCCCGAACAGGGCCTTGAGGCGGAGCGGGTCGAGGATCATGCGCGGATCGCGCGCGAGAATGGCGAGAAGATCATCGCCAATCCGGAAATCGCGCTCGACGGTATCACGCGGCAACAGGCGACGTTCACGCGGCGCGACCTGGCGCAGTTCGCGTTCCGGCACAGCGACGGCAAGGACCAGTTCGACCAGGTGATGAGCGCGGTGCGGACCAGCCCCGAGCTGGTGGCGCTGGGCAAGGACGGACGCGGCGAGGACCGCTTTACCTCGCGCGATATGATCGACACCGAGCAGCGGTTGGAACGCGCCGGCGATCGGCTTGCTGGACGGGAGGGGCATGGTCTCCCGGCGGCAGCGTGGAATCGTGACGCCGCCGCCGGAAGTGGGGGCCTGACACTCGGGGCAGAACAGCAGGCCGCGCTGGCACATATCACCGGCAAGGGCGATCTTTCAATTGTGGTCGGCTACGCCGGCACCGGCAAATCGACCATGTTGGGCGTTGCGCGCGACGAATGGGAGCGCGCCGGCTATCAGGTGCGCGGCGCGGCCCTGTCGGGGATCGCGGCCGAGGGCTTGGAAGGCGGCTCCGGCATCCAGTCGCGCACGATCGCCAGCATGGAATATCAGTGGGGCCAGGGGCGCGAGCTGCTAGGTCCGCGTGACGTGCTGGTGATCGACGAGGCCGGCATGATCGGCACGCGCCAGATGGAGCGCGTGCTGTCAGAGGCCGAGCGGGCAGGGGCTAAGGTCGTTCTTGTCGGCGACGCCGAGCAGTTGCAGGCGATCGAGGCCGGCGCGGCGTTCCGCGCGCTGGCCGAGCGCCACGGCGCGGCCGAAATCAGCGACGTTCGCCGGCAGCATGAGGACTGGCAGCGCGACGCCACGAAGGCGCTGGCGACGGGCCGCACCGGCGAGGCGATCCATGCCTATGAGCAGCACGGCATGGTCCACGCGGCCGACACGCGCGAAGCTGCGCGGGGCGAGCTGGTGGGCCGCTGGGACGCGCAGCGGCTTGCCGATCCGGACAAGACGCGGATCATCCTCACCCACACCAATGCTGAGGTGCGCGATTTGAACCAGGCCGCGCGCGAACGTCTGCGCGACGCCAGCGAGCTGGGGGCGGACGTGCGCGTGTCGGCCGAGCGGGGGCCACGCGACTTCGCCAGCGGCGACCGCATCATGTTCCTGAAAAACGAGCGCGGCCTTGGCGTGAAGAACGGCACGCTGGGAAAGGTCGAGCGCGTTTCGCCCGACAGCATGGCGGTGCAGCTCGACGATGGCCGGAGGATCGCGTTCGACCTCAAGGACTATGCCCATGTCGATCATGGCTATGCCGCGACCATCCATAAGTCGCAGGGCGTGACGGTGGATCAGGCGCATGTGCTGGCGACGCCGGGGATGGACCGTCATTCGGCCTATGTCGGCATGTCGCGGCACCGTGACGGGGCGCAGCTCCACTATGGGCGTGATGATTTTGCCGATCAGCGTCAGCTCGCCCGTGTCCTGTCGCGTGACCGCGCAAAGGACATGGCCGGCGACTATGGGCGTGAGGGCGCTACGGCCGAGCAGGACCGGGTGCGTGCGTTCGCCGAGCGGCGCGAGATCCGGTTCCCGGAACTCGCGCGGGAGATGGTCGCCAAGGTGCAGGCGAAGGCCAAGGGCATGTTCGCCGGCTTCCGCCCGAAACCGACGTCGCCCGAGCCGGTGCGCGACGGCAAAGGGGGGCCGATCAACACCGGCTCCGAGCGGGGATCGCCCGCGCCCAATCAGGCCAAGGCGATCGAACGCTATGCGCGCGTCCAGGCCGATATGGACCGGATGCGCGAGAAGGGCTTGCCTGTGCTCCCGCACCAGAAAGAGGCGCTGGCGAAGGCCGGGGACGCGCTCGATCGGTTGCGCCCCCAGGCGGCTCGGGATTTGGCTTCCGCGTTCGAACGCAACCCCGCACTGGTGCGCGACGCGGCCGAAGGCAAAGCCGGCGGGGCGGCGCGGGCAATGGCCGAGGAAGCCCAGGTCCGTTCCAATCCCGAACTGCGTGCCGACCGCTTCGTGGAGCGCTGGCAAGGTATGGCGCGCGAGCGGGCCGAGCTCGCGCGCAGCGGCGATCGTGCCGGCGCGGAGCGCACGGCCAAGAAGATGGATGGCTTGGCGGGAGGACTGCATCGCGATCCGCAGCTCGAATCCGTGCTGCGGCGGCGCGCGCCCGAACTGGGGCTGGAGATGCGCCGGGATCGTCCGATCAGCCAGGAATTGACC
>NZ_LDES01000050.1 GCF_001015195.1 Sphingomonas sp. Y57
ACGCTCGATCAGCGATACGCCGCCGACCTGCCCCAGCGCATCAGCCACGCTGCGGCTGCTTTCGGCATCGAGCATCTGGCCGTTGAGAACGCCAACCGAGATCGGCGTGTCGAGCAGCCGCTCTTCACGCCGCTGAGCCGTGACCACGATTTCAACTAGCGACGGCTCCTCGACTCCGGCCACCGCCTGCGCGGCGGCTGGTCCAGCGCTCAGGGCAGCCGCGCAGCAAGCCAGATAAGAAACCCTATGGAGCCTATAATCTAACCGCGACATGAACATCCCCCTTCTGCCGTTATCCAATCTTGTTCCTACCGCACCTCGCGGGGTGATTTTTTCCACAATTCGACATATTGTTGTCATTTCTCGCCAGAAGACCCCGCCATGAAGAATATTGGGTTCCTGTTAATCGATGGCTTTGCGCTGCTTTCCTATGCGTCGGTTATCGAGCCCTTTCGGGCGGCCAATATCATGGCGGGGGAGCAGCTATACCGCTGGGTTCACATCTCCCTCGACGGCGAACCGGTCCGCGCTTCCACGGGTGCAATAATTGCGGCGGATAAAAAGGCCGATGCGGCGCTCGATCTGGACATGCTGTTCGTGATCGTGGGGGGCGACCCTTCGGGGCTCGAGGACAGGCCCCTGTTCGGCTGGCTTCGCCTGCTCGCCCGGGCGGGCACACCTATTGCCGGCGTGGCGGGAGGGCCGTTCCTGCTTGCGAAGGCCGGGCTACTCGACGGATATCGATGCACGATCCACTGGGAGCTTATTCCCAGTCTTCAAGAACAGTTTCCCCGGCTTCTGCTGGAACAGAGCCTCTATGTGGTCGACCGCAAGCGACTCACCTGCGCGGGGGGAAGTGCGGGCCTCGATCTGGCGATTGACGTGATAGAGCGTGACCACGGCCACGCCTTGGCCGTCAAGGTGAGCGACTGGTTCGTCCGCACCAATCCGCGACGACCGACCGAACAACAGAAAGTGAGCCTGAGCGAGCGCTATCACGTCACCGACGACCGGATATTAAAGGCCCTGGCACTTATGGAGGCCAATGTGGAGGCACCACTCGACATAGCTAAGTTGGCCGAAGCCACCGCCATATCCCAGCGGCAGCTCGAACGCCTCTTCGGCGAACAGTTGGGGGCGACGGCCTACGGCATCTACCGCCGAATCCGGCTTAATCAGGCAAATATCCTGATCCGCAAAACGAGCACCCCTCTGACATCAATCGCTCTGGCGTGCGGCTTCAATTCAAGCAGTTCCTTTTCGCGTTCGTTCCGAAATGAATTTCGAGAAACGCCTAGAGCAATCCGCGCCGTATCGCGATCCAGGGCTAAGAGAGATTAGGCTACCGCAAGGTGATGTGCGCGGCAGATCACCCGCGGTCAGTTCAGTAGATAACATAAATTTTTCTATCAGGTTCAAATATGTCCCACCGTCCCGACCATCCCGGCAGCAGGACGATCAGAGCGACATACAGATAGCCTCGTGCCGCAGAGAGAGCGCCGTCCCGGTTCTTCCCCAAGCTGAAGTACTTCCACCGCGTGACTGCCCGCTATGACACGCTTGCCCTCAACTGCCTCACCATGGTGCAATTCGTCTCAATAAGGCTGTGGTTGCGAGCTTATGAGCCTATGACAGGAATGGTTGAGGTTAAGGCGCAACGGATTGCGGCATTGGTTCAGCCCCCAAGCGGGCTTTTCGTCCTTTTTCCTTGGAACAGGATGGATTGCTACTGATCTTGACCCTGTCCCGTAAAATGTGTCCGGTTGGAATGAGAGGATTCTGGCAAGATCGAAGCTAACCGAGCTGGAGATTTTGCTGATGAAGAAGTCGAAGTTCACAGGCGAGCAGATCGCGTTCGCGCTGCGTCAGGCCGAGGTTGGGACGCCGGTTGCCGAGGTATGCCGGAAGATGGGCGTATCGGAGGCGACGTACTACCGTTGGAAGCAGCTCTACGGGGGGCTGGGTCCATCGGAACTGCGCAAGATGCGCCAGCTCGAGGAGGAGAACCAGAAGCTCAAGCGCCTCGTCGCCGATCTGTCACTCGATAAGGCCATGCTCCAGGAGGTTCTGGCAAAAAAGTCTAGCGCCTGGCCGACGGCGGGAGATCGTCCACTGGGTTCAAGACCGATTCCGGGTGAGCGAGCGGCGTGGCTGCTCGGCACTTCGGTTCGACCGCCGGACGCACCGCTACAAGTCGATCCGTGACGACCAGGTGCCCTTGCGCAAACGGATCAAAGAGATCGCCGAGACGCGCGTGCGCTATGGCTACCGCCGCATCCATGTCCTGCTTCGGCGCGAGGGATGGCCGGTGAACGTGAAGCGTGTGCGGCGGCTCTATCGCATGGAAGGGCTTAATTTGCGGGCTAAACGGCCTCGCCGGCATGTCATGGCCGCCCGCCGGGTCGAGCGTCCGCTGGCATCGCGGCCGAACGAGATCTGGGCAATGGACTTCGTGTCGGACGCCTTGTTCAACGGACGACGGTTCCGGGCCCTGACGGTGGTCGATGCCTATACGCGTGAGTGCCTGGCGATCCGCGTCGACCAAGGAATCAAGGGCGAACAGGTGGTCGATGTGATGGACCGCCTGCTCTTCGAACGGGGTATGCCACCCGCAAAGATCAGGGTGGACAACGGGCCCGAGTTCATCTCGCGCGCGCTCGACCACTGGGCCTACATCAACAGGGTGACGCTGGACTTCAGCAGGCCCGGCAAGCCGACCGACAATGCCTTCGTGGAATCCTTCAACGGTCGGCTCCGCGACGAGTGCCTCAACACCCATTGGTTCTTGTCATTGGACGATGCCAGGGCCAAGATCGAGGCGTGGCGGACGGACTTCAACGAGAGCCGACCTCACACATCCCTGGGGTTCATGACGCCGGCCGAATTTGCTTCATCGGCCGGGGTTAACCCCGGCCGATGAAGGGCCAGATCTCTCATTCTGGCCGGATACAAAGCCGGGACAGGGTCAATCGTGGTCCAGACTATCATAGTCTCTGGGCCACTCAGCGGGGGGCAGATCACTACCGGCCCATTTCCGACCGCGAGAATCGACACGCCAAACGCAGAGTCCGGATCACTCTCGAAACTACAAGATGCAACGACGATCTCATCTAGCCCCCCTTCCGCGATGCAATCGAGATCCACAACCTGAGCAAGCGAGCCGTTCATCAGCGTTCAGCCGTCGTCGAACATTTCGCCCATCGAGAAATTTCTCAAGCGGCTCGCTCCAATATAATGAGAGCGCCATAGCCATGTCGAGATCGGGAGAACGACGACCGTTCACGATCATCTCCCAACGCCAGGCGGGAATCTTGGATAACTGCGCAAACTCGCCGACGGTTGGTAGTTCGGTGGCGGGAATAAAGGACAGGAGCGTTCTCAAGGGGCATTTTCCGTCAATTGATCTACACTACCCGTCGTCGGCCCGGCCGAGATAAATCAATGAGATCGGGTCGCGTCAAAGAAGTGACTCGCACCTCCCCAGCGCGTCCGCAAAGGCTTCGCCTATTCCCGGTTCCTCAATTGAATGCCCCGCTGCTTCGACAATGGTGAACCTAGAAGACGGCCATACCAAATGCAGCGCCAGCGCTGTCTGAGCGGGACAAATCATGTCATAGCGCCCATGGACGATCTCGCCCGGCAGGTCTGCGAGCTTCCACATCCCGCCCATGAGATAATCATCGGTCGGAAAGAAGGCACGGTTGACGAAATAGTGACATTCGATTTTGGCCATCGTCGTTGCAAAGTCGAGGGCGGAAAAGCGCCTCACCGCGGTTGTGGATGGCGTGAGGTGGCTCAATGCCGCCTCCCACTGAGCCCAGCGCTGTGCAAGCATCGGTAGATCGCCCGTATTCATGCCGTTGAGCCGCCTCTGATAAGCTTGCAAGATGTCGTCACGTTCTGCCGGGGGTACCCCCTCGACAAAGCTGTTCCACGCTTCGGGAAAGATGGAGCGGGCCCCGGGAGTGTCCTGGTAGATCCAATCGAGCTCTCTTTCGCTGGCAAGAAATATGCCGCGCAGGATGAGGCCGGCGACATGTGCGCGATGGGTCTGCGCATAGGTGAGCGCAAGCGTTGATCCCCACGAGCCACCGCTCACTAGCCATTTTTCCACTCCCAGGTGGCGTCGCAACGTTTCGATGTCCTCGACGAGGTGCCAAGTCGTATTGTCACGCGTCTCGCCGCGGGGCGTGCTCCTTCCGCATCCTCTCTGATCGAACATGACCAGCCGGAACCGCGCGGGATCGATCAACCTGCGAATGCCGCCGTTCAGGCCTGTTCCAGGGCCCCCATGGAGGTGCAGCAGCGGCATGCCCTTCGGGTTGCCGCTCACCTCGAAATGAAGATGGTGAAGGTCCGAGACGCGCAGCTTTCCCGCGCGCACCGATATATGCGGGCCGGTCGTCATCGGGTCGGCGCTCAGGCGGCCCTGTCCGGCGTCAGGAACGGGCGGACGAAGGCTTCGAGCCATCGGTCGGTATCCTCGTCGAGCAGCGGCGAGACATCGTTGATCAGTTGGGCGTGATAGTCGCGAAGCCATTGCATTTCCCCAGCCTCCAGCAGCGCGAAGTCGATCAGCCGGGGATCGAAGGGCAATCGCGAAATTGTTTCGAACTTGAGAAAGCCCGCGAACTCCGTGTCCACCGCGATCATGTGCGTTTCGAGCCGCATGCCGAAGTCGCTCGAATAATAGCCGGGCTCGTTGGTGAGGATCATGCCCCGCTCGATTCCCGCCATGCCCCTCGGCATGGTTTGGAAGCCGATGCGCGGCCCCTCGTGAATGTTGAGATAGCTGCCCACGCCGTGCCCAGTCGAATGATCGAAATCGAGGCCATCGCGCCACAACGGCAAGCGGGCGATCGTATCGAGACGATAGGCGGCGATGCCCGCCGGGAAATGCGTGGTGGCCAGCGCGATTAGCCCCTGGACGATGCGGGTGTGGGCCCGGACATGCCGCGGCTCCGGCGGTGCCAGCGCCATGGTGATGGTGTTGTCGGTCGTGCCGCCCAGATATTGCCCGCCCGAATCGAGGAAGAAGATCGGATGATCGTTCAGCCGCCTCCCGCCCTCGGCGGGGGGAACATAGTGCGGAAAGGCGCCATTGGGGCCCGAGGCCGACATCATCGGCATCGAAGGCCCTCTATAGGCCGGGTTCGCCGACCGCATCGCATGGAGCGCTCGCGCCGCCGCTGCCTCGGTCAGGTCGTCCGGCCGCGCCGCGGAATCGAGCCAGGCCATGAAACGGCACAGCGCGACCGCATCCAGAAGATGCGCCTCTCGCGCGGATCGCTGTTCGGCTGGCTGCTTGCGCCACCGAAAACGGGCGACGATATCAGTGAACACGGGCATTCGCCGCTCGGCGATGATGTCGGCGAGCAGGGCGGGCGTCCGCTCGGCATTGATGCCGACCGGCCCGCGCGACGCCGCCTCAGAGAGCTCCGCCGCGAGGGCGGACGAGCCCATTATCCGGAATGCGGGGCGCGTCGCCAGCGCGGGCTCGTGAGCATCGACGAACCATTTCACCGTCCCGTCTGCATAGAGCAGCGCGCGGCTGGGTGATGCGGGGACGAAGCTCGCCTCGTCCGGCTCCGTGCCTGTTCCGGCATCGGGCGCGCGGACGTTGAGGAGCCACGACACGTCCTCGGCATCGGCCACCAGCATGGCCGAAAGGCGCATCTCGCGCATCTCCTCGGCGATCTCCGAGCATTTGGCCTGCCACGTCTTGCCCGCCATATCCTCCGGATAGGCAAGGGAGACGGGCGCAGGCTTCTCCCCCGGCTCGGCGACGAGTGCGATGAGCGCGGGATCGTCGATCGCGACCAGTTCGGCCCCGGCTTCCCCGGCGACCTTCTTCCAGCCGTCTCGTGCGGCCATCGACAGAGTCCAGGCGTCAAAGCCGATCCTCGCGCCGGCCGGCAGGCGGGACAGCAGGCTCAGCCGCGCAGCGGGATTGTCGAGACATGTGTCGAGGTCGGTGCCGACAAGCTCCGATAGGGCCTGAAGCTGATAGCGGCCATCGACGAACAGCGCGCCGCCACGCGACAGGATCAGTGCGCTGCCCACCGAGCCGCTGAAGCCGGTGAGATGGCGAAGCCGCCTTTGGCCGGGCGGCGTCCATTCGCTGATGAACGCATCGGTCGATGGGATCAGGAACCCCGCTAGGCCCAGTTCGGACAGCCAATGCCGTAGATTGGACAAAGCCCGGATGCGCGCCGCGACGGGCGGCTCCTGCGTTGACGGCTTCATGGGCGGTGCTCCACGGGTGCCAGCAGCGACTCGGGGTCTTCGAGATATCGGCGAAGCGCCGTCAGGAACGCGCCCGCATCGGCGCCGTCGATGGCGCGGTGATCGGCGGACAAAGTGACCTTCGCCACATCGGCGACCGCAGGGGCGCCGTCGCGCGCCACCAGCCCCTGCATCACCCGTCCGACGGCGAGGATCGCGCATTGGGGTGGGTTGATAATCGCATCGAACTCGTCGACGCCATGCATGCCGAGATTGGAGATGCTGAAGGTGCCGCCGATGACGTCGCTCATCTTGAGCGCATTGCCGGCGGCGCGCGTCGCCAGGGCCCTGACTTCCTCGGCGATCTGCCAGATATCCTTGGCGTCGGCGGATCTCAGGACCGGCGTCGCCAGGCCCCCATCGACCGCGACGACGATCGAGATATCGGCGCTTCCCTGCCGCAATATCGCGCCTTCGCCCCATTGAACATTGACGGCCGGCGTGTCGACGAGCGCGAGCGCGCACGCCCGCACAACGAAATCGTTCAGCGACAGCCGGGTACAGAGCGCGCCGCCATTGGCTCGAGTCCTCGCCGCGAGCAGCGCGCCCATATCGATCGTCGCGGCGACGCGGAAATGGGGGATGGCCCGCACCGCCTCGGTCATCCTCGCCGCGATCGCGCGCCGCATCGGCGTCAGGGGCACCGCCGTGGCGCTCATGGAAGGCTGTCCTCAATCACGGCAAGGTCGCTGTTCACGGGCACGGTTTCGCCGGCCTGCACGAGGATGAGCGAGAGGACTCCGCTCGCCGGGGCCTCGACCTCCTGGTTCGCCTTGGCGGTCTCGATTTCGACGATGATTTCCCCCTGCTCGACGCGGTCGCCGACCGCTTTCAGCCAGGTGATCACGGTGCCCTCGTCTATGCCCATCCCCGATTTGGGAAAATTCACGATGACTGGCATGAGGTGTCCTTTCGAATGACGAGATCGGATCGATTTCACGTTCGCGGCGCGGCGTCAGCCGGGTGCCGGCACAGCGCCTGGGCCGCTGCCGCGATCGTGGCGGCCGTGGGATAAAGCGCGCTTTCGAGCGCCGGACTGAAGGGGATGTGGACATCCGGCACGCCGAGCCGGCGGATCGGCGCCCGCATCTGGCCGAACAGATCTTCGGCGACGGTCGCCGCGATCTCCGAACTGACGTTGACGCAGCGGTGCGCGAGTTCGGCCAGCAGGAGACGGCCGGTTCGCCGGACAGAACGCACGATCGTGTCGAGATCGAGCGGCTTGAGGGTTCGGGGGTCTATGACCTCCGCGGAGATCCCTATGTCGGCCAGCCGTTCCGCGGCATCGAGCGCCTGCCGTACCGCGCCCGAGATCGCGACGATCGTGATGTCGTCGCCCTCGCGCTTGATATCGGCCTTGCCGATCGGGACGAGCCAATCGGGATCGCTGGGCACGTCGCCCTTCATCGGCCAGAGCTTCGCATCCTCGAAGATCAGCACGGGATCGTCGTCGCGGATCGCCGACTTCAGGAGACCCTTCATGTCCGCCGGCGTGGACGGACACAGGATTTTCAGCCCGGGCACGTTCATGAACATCGGATAGGGCCGGTCGGAATGCTGGGCCGCGATCGAGCGCCCGTAATACATGCTGCACCGGAAGACGATCGGGACCGTTGCCTGCCCGCCCGTCATGTAGCGCAGCTTCGCCGCCTGATTGATGATCGGATCGGCGGCAAGATACATGAAGCTGGAAATGCTCAGGGCGATGATCGGGCGCAGGCCGGTCATGGCGGCCCCCACGCCGACCCCGGTGAATGCGGTTTCGGAGATAGGCGTGCTCCAGATGCGCATCCCGTCGAAATTCTCGACGATCTTGCCGTCGCCATAGACCGCCAGATCCTCGCCCATCATGATGACCCTGGGATCGCGGGTGAGTTCCTCCATCTGGGCTTCGACGATCGCGTCCATATAGGAGAGCCTCGTCGTGGCCCCGGCGGATGCGGTCGTTATCCGGTCGGCGTCATTCTGCATGATGGTCGAGGTCCTGGCGGGAGGGATAGTTGATCGGCTGGCTGAACATGTCGTCGAACAGGCTGGACAGTTCGGGTTCGGGGCTGTCGAAGCCGAACTGGATGGCGTCGGCGACCTCCACCTCGACGTCGCTCTCGACGGCCGCAACCTCGCTCGAGGTGACGCCCTCGGCGAGCATCCGATCCCGGAAGAGCATGATCGGATCGCGCGTCGCGCGATGCTGCTCGACCTCGTCCTTCGAGCGGTAGGGAATCCGCAGCAGCAGCCCGACCTGATGTTCGTCGAAGCGATGAGTCTGCGCTTCGATGAGCGTCGGACCCAGCCCGGTCCGCGCCCGGTCGGCCGCTTCGCGGGCGGCGGCATGAACGGCGATCACGTCCTGGCCGTCGACGACCACGCCCGGCATGCCGTAGGAATCTGCGCGCCGCGCGATGCTCGTCTGGGCGTGGCTGGCGGCCAGCGACGTGGTGATCGCATAGCCGTTGTTCTCGCACAGATAGATCACCGGGAGGCGCCAGAGCGACGCCATGTTCAGGGACTCGTGGAAAACGCCCTGGTTCACCGCGCCGTCGCCAAAGAAGCAGAGCGCCACCTGGCCCGTCCGCATCACCTTCGCCGTCAATGCGCAGCCGGTCGCGATCGGGATGCCGCCGCCTACGATGGCGGATTCACCGACGATCCCGACGCTTCCGTCGGCAAGATGCATAGATCCGCCGCGCCCCCCGCAGACGCCGGTCCGCTTGCCCATCAGTTCGGCCATCAGCGCGCGCAGCCGGGCCCCCTTGCCGATCGGATGCCCATGCGATCGATGGGTACCGGTCATCGGGTCATTATCCTCGACCGCCATGCAGGCGCCGACGATGGCCGCTTCCTGTCCGATGCTGGCGTGGAAGGATCCGGGGATCTTTCCGGCGATATAAAGACGGGTTCCCTCCTCCTCGAAGCGGCGGATCCGCAGCATCCGGCGATAGGCCTCGGTCCGCGGCAATCCGTTGGTCGCTGCGGGCGATGGCGAACGTTCGTCATTGTCGATCTGCATTCAGGTCCGCTCCTTGGGAAAGGCGACAGGGACCGCCCCTGGAGGCGGATCGCGATGTCGGTGGGTCGGCGTCGTGTCGGGACGGTTCGGGGCACTCGCGCCCTTCGCGCCGGCTCCGGTCGATCGGGGCATGTCCGTCTGGGCCCAGCCATGGGGCATCAGTGGTTGATCCAGATCGTCTGGCGTCGCTGGTAGCTCTGCAGCCCCGCGAGGCCGCCTTCCGCGCCGAAGCCGGACTGGCGCATCGGCTCGAACGCTGCGGCATGCCCCGCCCCCTCGCCGGCCGGCGCCCGCGCGTTCACGAAGACCGAGGATCTGATCGCCTTGGCGACGCGAAGCGATCGCGACAAGTCGGTCGACCAGACATAGGCCATCAGCCCGTAGATCGTCGACCGTGCGAGATGGACAGCCTCATCCTCCCCATCGAAGGCCATGACGCTCAAGACTGGCCCGAAAATCTCCTGCCGGGCGATGTCCGCATCAGCGGATACCTGCCTGAACAGCGTCGGTTCGAAGAAATAGCCGCCATGCCGGCTGGAGAGGGGCTGGCCACCCGTCACCAACTTCGCGCCCTGCTGGCTGGCCTCGCTTACAAGGGTTCGAACCCGCTCGAACTGCCTCGCGGAGGAGAGCGGACCGAAGCTCGTCCGCGGGTCGCCGGCGTCGCCGATCACGACGTCGCGCATGCGCGCGGCGATCCGGCCGCAAAGCTCGGCTTCGATGCTGCGGGCGACGATCAGCCGCGTTCCGGCGCTGCAGACCTGCCCCTGATTGGTGAGAATACCGTCGGCGATCGCCGTCGCCATGGCCTCGATGTCGCCGCTATCGTCGAAAACGACATGCGGCGATTTGCCGCCGCACTCAAGCATGACCGGCTTAAGGTTGGATCGGCCGGCATATTGCATCAGCCGCTTGCCCACCGCCGTCGATCCGGTGAAGGTCAGCATGTCGACATCCTGGTGAAGCGCGAGCGCCTCACCAGCCTTCGCGCCCGAGCCTGGGACGAGGTTCAGCACGCCCGGCGGGAGCCCCGCCTCCAGCGCGAGCAGGGCGATGCGCATCGCCGATCGGCTGGCAAGTTCGGAAGGCTTCAGCACGACGCAATTTCCGGCGGCCAGGGCGGGCGCTAGCTTGCGGACCGCATTCATCGTGGGGAAATTCCATGGCGTGATCGCACCGACGACCCCAACGGGTACGCCTTGCCGCAGCACCAGGCTTTCCGCGTCGCTCGCGAACACCTCTCCGCCGGTCTTGTCGATCGCTTCTGCGTAGAAATGCAGGACGGCGGCCGCGCTGGCGGCGTTCGATCTGCGCAGGCCGACGGGCTTGCCCATATCGCGCGCATCGAGCCGATCCAGCTCGGACGCCTCGGCGGACAGCAGATCGCCCAATTTGTGGAGCACGCGCCGACGCTCGCTCGGCGGGGCCTTTGCCCAGCTGCCCTTCTCGAAGACGCGGCGCGCCGATTGTACGGCGCGATCGATCTCCTCGTTCGAACTGTCCGGCAGCCGATAGGCCTCGGTCGCGAACGACGGGTCGATTACCGGAATAGCGGCAGGGGTGACGCTGTCGAGGCGGACGCCATCGATGAAGAGCCCGACCGGCGCATCGACCGTCATCGGACGAGCAACCCGCCGCCGGCATCTCGCATGTTCAAGACATTCCTCCATCGCCCGGTATCGGCCGCCCGTCCCGGCCGGCATGGATGGTTTTGCGGGATGGCGCGCCGAGCGGAACGCAGAAAAGGCGTCCGCTCTGGGTAAAAATGGGAAATTGCGCGGCGAAGGCGGAAAGGCGCGGAACGAGCTTCGTCAGGCGGTCCGGCTAGCCGGGCGGATGGGCGGTGCTCGGGGAGCCGATCAAAACAGCGATGCGCGGTTCAGAAGGGCTCCGATCCGGACGATCTCGAGCCCCGCCTCGCGGGCGCAATCCTCCATCTCCGCTTCGGCCTGGCTGCCCAGCGCCACCGCATCGAGCATCTGGTTGGTCGTGGCGTCATTGAGCTGCGAAGTGGGAAAACAGCAGATACGGGAGACGCGACGGACGACGAGCGAGCGCACGAGGTGATCCGGGGTCCGGAATGGATCGTTGGCGAGGACGCAGGCATGGAGAGCGAGCGGCCAGTCCGCGGCAGCGGCCAGTTCGTCGAGCAGCAGCTGGTTGGCGTCGTGGATCGGCAGCAGCGCGAGATCGAGCGCATGCTCCGCCGGAAGGCCCGCGATAGCCGGAAACAGGATGTCGATGCCGTCCTTGCCGCCTTTCGCCGCGGCGAAGGCGGCAAGGCTCCCGAAGATGCGCAGCTTGCTCATGAATCGCTTGGCGCCTTGCCCTTCGGAACGGCCGTGACGATCTCGAAGATATTGCCGTCGGGGTCCCGGCCATAGGTCGCTCTGCCGGATTTGGACTGGGCGGGCCGGCAATGGAACTCGATGCCGCGGGCGGCCAGCCGGGCATGGAGCGCATCGGCGTCATCCACCTCGAAGCAGAGATGGGTGAGGCCGATGCGGGCGGGCGTGGGACGCTGCTGATCGGCAAGCGGCCGCGGATGGGCGAACTCGAACAGCTCGAGCTTGAAACCGCACGAGGGAAGCTCGAGCAGCGCCACCTCCCCCCGAGCCCCGTCGAGGCCCAATATGGCGTCATAGTCGGGCGGATCGAAAGAAACTCGCAAGATCAGGACGAACCCGAGATGCCCTTCGTAGAATTGGATCGACCGGTCGAGATCACCGACGCACATTCCCAGATGCTGGACCGATCTGATCATCTCAATATATCCACCAGGCCATCCTCGGATGCGCTCGACGGCGAAGCATATAGCAAAACAGGCATTGGTGATCTGACGATCTCGTCGGGGATGGGTAAAATCGGGTAGTACGCGTGGGTCGCCACGGCGCATCGTCGCTCGTCGAAATCGTCGGATGATTTCCCAAAATTACCCATTCCATCACAGCTTGGAGCTTCTTCGCCCGCAGAGCCCGCATTAGTCTGGCCCTTTCTCCAAGCGGGCATTTATGGTGCGCACTCGCCATTGGAAACAGGGGCAGACATGACGGATATTGCGGTGTTTGGCGGCAAGCCGATTTTCGATAAGCCTCTCAACTGGTTCGACATCTGGCCGCCGGTGACGCAGAATGGCGAGAAGGCGCTGCTCGATCTCTATCGATCACGGCAATGGTCCGCCTTCTTCCCGCATGAACGGGTTTTCGCCGAGCAGTTCGCCCGCCATCACCAGTCGAAGCATGGCGTCTTCATGGCAAACGGCACGGTGACGTTGCAATGCGCGCTGAAGGCTCTCGATGTTGGCCCAGGTGATGAGGTAATTGTGCCGGCGCTCACCTGGTGCGCGACCGCCACCGCGGTCCATTATCTCGGGGCGACGCCGGTGTTCGTCGACATCGATGCCGAAAGCCTGTGCCTCGATCCGGCGCTGGTAGAGGCGGCGATCACGCCGAGGACCAGAGCGATTATCCCCGTCCATCTCTACGGCGCGATGGCGGACATGCCCGCCCTGCTCGCCATTGCCCGCCGGCATGATCTCCGCATCGTGGAGGATTGCGCGCATATGCATGGCGGTCTCCTCGACGGAAGGAGCGCCGGCAGCATGGGCGATGTCGGCTCGTTCAGCTTCCAGCATTCGAAGACGATGGCGAGCGCCGAAGGCGGGATATGCATCACCAATGACGATGCGATCGCCGAACGCATCTTCAGGCTGAGTCACATCGGCTACGGGCCGAACCAGCAGCAGGGAGCCGCCACCGAGGCGCCTCCCCCCGGCATGGTCTGCTACCCGTTCCGCGCGACCGCCTTCCAAGCCCTGATCCTTCAGGACCAATTGACGACGTTGAACGATCGGCTGGTTCGATATGGGCAGGCGGTGGAATATCTCGAGGAGCGGCTATCGAGGACGACGGCTGTCCGCTTCCAGAAGCGTGCCGCGAACACCGATCGGCAAGGTTATTTCGGCTGGGCGATGATCTTCGACCATCCGGACTATCGAGCGATATCGATGCCGCGCATCAAGGAGGCGCTGGTGGCGGAAGGCGTAACCGTCCTTCCGACCTGGGGCCCGGTGTACGACTATATCCTGTTCAATCTGCCTCGGGAGCTCTACCGGATTCCCGCGCCCTGCGATGTGGCGCATGGGGTTTCGCCCCGCATGCTTTGGCTCATTCATCCCTATCTGGGCCTGGCGGCAGAGGAGATCGAGAAGATCGCGGAAGCCATCGAAAGGGTGTGCGGCCAGATCCATCGCCTCGTCGGCTGAGCCGCCGCTTCCTTCATCGGGCCGCCCATCCGGCGTGCGCGACGATGCCCCCGGAGGCGTGGCGCTGGTGTATGAATGTCGGACCAACTATAGTTGAGGCCGGGAAGCTCGACGGAGAAGGCGCGGCATGCGGGGTCTGATCGAAGGTCATCCATCCCGACTCCTGATCGGCGCCGCCGTCGGCACGGGATTGGCCGCTCGGGGGGCGGTGCGCGGGGGGTGCGACTTTCTGCTGGCGCTGAACGTCGCTAAGCTGCGGAGCATGGGCGGCACTTCGGCGGCGTCGATCCTGCCGGTGCGCGACAGCAATCGCCTCGTGATGGATTTCGGCTGTTCGGAGATATTGCCCGCCCGCCGCGACAAGCCCGTCTTCTTCGGAGCCTGCTGCTTCGATCCGCGGCTGCCCCTCGAAAAACTGGTCGACGACATCGCGCAGGCGGGCTTTCAGGGCGTCGTCAATTTCCCCACCAGCGTATCCTATGCCCCGGCGGTCGGCGCGCGGCTGCAGGCGGCCGGCGTCGGTTTCGAGCGCGAAGTCGAATTGCTCCGCCGGTCAGCGGAGGCCGGCCTGCAGACGCTGGCCTATGCCGGTAATCCCGCCGAGGCGATGCGGATGGCGGAAATCGGCGTGGATATGATCAACCTCAGCCTTGGCTGGTACACGCGAGGCTTTCACAATCTCGCGCCCGCGGTGGATACGCTGGAAGCCGCCGAACTGGCGAGGGCGGCCTTTCGCGAAATCCGCAAGCAGCGGCCATCGATCGTCTGCCTCGTCGAAGGCGGCCCGATCGTGAATCCCGCGGATATGTTCGCGATTTGTCAGGCATCGCGCTCAGACGGCTATATCGGCGGATCGGCTGTCGACAGCGCCCCGCACGAGGCCGCCGTCGAGGATGCCGTGGCCGCCTTCAAAACCTTCTCCGCGCTTCGCGGCCCGGATCATGATCCGTCGCGCGCCTTCCTGCTGCGCCGCACCGATGCCGCCCTGATCGGCTGGTCGAAGCCGATCGTCGAGGCGCGCGCCAAGCTGCGGCGGTTCGCGCGATCGCCGGGGCCGGTGCTGTTGCGGGGACCGGTGGGCGCCGGCAAGGAACTGGTGGCCCGCACCCTGGCGATGGAGGCCGGCTGCAAGACGTTCACCTGCGTGCCGAACGACGGTCGCATGGAGGAAAGCCTGTTCGGCGTCATCCCCGGACCGACCGATCGCCACGTGTCGACCCGCATGGGCCTTCTCGAACAGGACGGTTCGACCGCGCTCTACATCGAGAATCTCGCGCAGGTCCCGCCGTCGCTTCAGCAGAGGCTGCTCTCGGCGATCGAGACGGGGAAGATGTTCCGATTCGGCGACAGCCAGCATCGGGATTGCTCCGCGCGGCTCATCCTCGCGCTCGACGGGCCGGCGGAGGAGACGCCTCCCCCCTCGCTATACCCGCCGCTTCTGCAGCATCTGGCGACGCGGGTGATCCCGCTGCCCGCCCTGCTCGAGCGGATGGAGGACCTTCCCTTGCTCGTCCGGCACTTTCTCGAACAGCTTTCGCGGGGCCGGGAGCCGATCAAGGTCGGCCGAAGCCTGTTCAAGCCGCTGATGTCCTACAGCTGGCCGGGCAATATCCGCGAGCTTCGATCAGTCATCGAGCAGGCGGTCGCCAGCGCGAACGGGCATCCTCTGGAGCCCGATCACCTGCCCCCCTTCCGTCCGCGCAGGGTCAGCGCGGGCGACGAGCGCGAATGGATATTGGGGGCCCTGAAGCGGCATCGTTTTCGGCGATCCGAAACCGCTCAGTTCCTGGGGATTTCGCGGAAGACCCTGTTCAACAAGATGAAGGCCTATGGCATCGCCAAGGCCAGCGATCGCGCGAAAAGCGCCGAAGGTTCGCCGGATATGCCCCGGGGCTAGCCTCGGCGCGCGCCGTTCGTGATCGCCTCCGTCACCGCGACGTCGAGGGCGTTTCCGAGGATGTCGAATGCCTCGTCGAGCTCCTCGCGCGTGATCGTCATTGGCAGGCAGATCGTGCCCGCGCGCAAATATACCCCCATATCCAGCGCGACCTGGCTGAATCGGTCGCGAACCGCCTCCGATGCCGACGGGCCGAAGGCCGGGTCGATCCGGCCGAGGTCGAACTCGATCGCCCCCAGCACGCCGCAGCACCGCACTTCGCCGATGGCCGGGTTTCGGCCGAGCATGGCCAGCTTCAGCCGTAGCAGCGGCTCCAACTCGTCGGCGACGCGGGCGACCAGGCCATGCTTCTCGATGACGTCGATATTGGCCAGCGCGACGGCGGCGCCCACGGGGTGCCCGCAATTGGTGAGGACATGCGCGAAGAGCGAGTTCTCCTTCTGCGCGACGGCAGCGACCCTGTCGCCGATCGCGACGGCTGAGATGGGGAAATAGCCGGAGGACAGGCCTTTCGCCATCACGACCAGGTCCGGGGCGAAGTCGAAGCTTTCGAAGCCGAACATGCGGCCCGTCTTGCCGAAGCCGCTGATCACCTCGTCGCCGATCAAGAGGATGTCGTGCTGTCGGCAGAGCCGCTCCACCTCGGGCCAATAATCATCGGGAGGAAGCTGGACCAGGCCGCCGGTCTGGATCGGATCGCCCAGGAAAGCGGCGATATTCTCCGCGCCTTCGCGCATTATGAGCGCGTCGAGCCGATCGACCAGGCGCTGCGCGAACTCCGCACGGGACAGCGGGCGGCCCTCATTGTACCAGTCGGTCGAGTCCGCCTCGACGACATGGTCGTCGAAGGTCAGGCCGAACATCTCCCGATAGACCGGAATACCGGTCAGACTCGATGCGAATATCGTATTGCCGTGGTAGGATTTCCGTCGCGAAATGATCTTACGCTTCGCGGGTTTGCCCAATATCCGCCAGTGCCAGAGGGCCATCTTGACGGCCAGTTCGATGGCGTCGGAGCCGGACACGCCGAACGCGAAGCAGCGGAAGCTAGCGGGCATGATCGCCGACAGCTTGTCGATCAGCTCGATGATCTGGGGGTGGGACCGCCCATGCAGCGTATGGCAGAAGGACAGCGCCTTCATCGCGGCATGGGCCGCGTCGCAGACCTGGGCGTTCGCATAGCCGATATTCACGTTGGAGAGGCCCGCAGAGAGATCGATGATCCTCTCGCCCGTGGCGGTGAACAGGGTTGCGCCCTCGGCCCGGGCGATGATGGACGGGCCTTCCTCCGCGACGCGGGCCGGGATGGCCATGGGATGCAGGTGCATCCTCCGATCTACTTCGAACAGCGAGGTGCGCATCTGGCGTTCCAATCCGGCTAGGGCTTTGCGGCGTGCGTCGGGCCCGCGGGGAATTGCCCGGGCGAAACGCGCGGCTCTCCAGCGAGCGAAGCCGAGGCCGCGCACGCGGCTTCCTCCCGCATCGCCGCGTCCACATCTTCGGTGACCGTTCGGCTGGCCTTCCAGAGATGCCAGGTGCACCAGAAATAGCCGGGCGTCATGGCGACGATCGCGTAGCGCAACGACTCATTCCCGGCATAAGGGGCGAAGACGTCGCTGAGCCAGCCGACCAACAGCGGTCCGAAGCCCATCCCGATCAGGTTCGATCCGAACAAAATGATGGCGATCGACATCGCCCGCATGCGCGGCGAAACCAATGTCTGCGACGCGGCGTAAAGCGGCCCGTTGGTCGCGCCGCCGCCCAGCACGGCCAGACCCAGCAGGACGAAGGCGAGCGGATAGTTGGGTGCGAGGTAGACGGCGGCGGTCAGGACGGCGAACAGGGCATAGAGCACCGCGACGATGATCAGCTGGAGACGCTCGTTGGTCGCGGCGTAGCGGGCGGTCAGCTCGCCGCCGAGAAACGTCCCGAGCAGGGTGCCGCCGCCATAGAAGATCGCCAGCCAGGTGCCCAGTTCGCCCGTCGCCATGCCGTGGCTCCGGATGAAGAAGGCGGGCTGCCACTGCAGGATCCCGTCGGTGAAGAAGGAGGAGAAGAGGAAGCACAGCGCGAGATGGCGATAGGTGCGGTTCCGCCACAGCACCGCGAACACGCGCGGCAGCGGCTCGGCGGGCGCGGACGCGATCATGGGCCTGGCGATGCCCTGCGCGCCCAGCCGGGGCTCCTTCAGCACCCAGAAGGCGACGACCGCTATGGCCAGGTTCGGCAAGCCGATCAGGAAGAAGGTCCAGCGCCAGCCGAGGAACTGGTTGAGCCAGCCGGCCGCCAGATTGCCTGCGATCAGCGCGATCGGCCACCCCAGCTTGTAACGGGCGATCGCGCGCGTTCTCTCGGCGCGGGAATAATAATCCGAGATCAGCGACAGCGCGGCGGGCTGGCAGCCCGCTTCGCCGACGCCCACGAAGACCCGCACCAGCATGAGCTGGAGGAACGAGGTCACCGCGGCGCTGACCATGACGGCCGCGCTCCACAGCCCGCAGGTCAGCGCGATGATCGAGACGCGATTGCCCCGATCGGCCCAGCGCGCGATCGGGATGCCCATCGCGGCATAGAAGATCGCGAAGGCGATACCCGTCAGAAGGCCGAGTTGGGTGTCGGTCAGCTGGAGATCGCGCTTGATGGGCTCAAGTACGATCCCCAGCGTCAGCCGATCCACATAGTTGAACGCCAGGATGACGACCATCACAGTCAGAAGGGGTCCACGGCGGACGGCGGGCGTCCGGTGAGGCGTCAAAGGGTCGTTGTGCATCCTGGCGCTACTCTGGGCTCGACGTTCGACTAGAGGGATTTCAAGTCAGGTGGAATCACCTGACGACTCGGAAATCACGGCAAACAAAGAAAACTAGGCTTGTTCCGGTTCGATCTGAACAGGATCGAGCCTAGAGCTTGTAGCTCAGCTGCACCCCGTAGCTGCGGGGGCGGCCCCAGGTGCCACGGGTGTTGAACCCGCCCTGGAGTGTGGTCAGATAGTTCTTGTTGGTCAGGTTCTCGCCATAGATGAAAGCTTCCCAATGATCGGCGCGTACACCGAGCCTACCGCCGACCAGCGAACGACGAGGAACCCGCAGCGCGGGCGTGTTCGCGCCGTCGGTGAAGAAGGTCCCCTTGTAGGAATAGTCGATCGAGCCCGAGAAGGACAGGCTTTCGGAGACCGGCGCCACATAGCTCGCCACCAGCGACCACGACCATTTGGGCGTGTCCGGAATACGATTGCCGTCATAATCGATCGGCTGGCCGTTGATCTCCTCGGCGCCGGCGAAGCGATCATATTTGGCGTCGGCATAGCCGACCGACCCGCGAAACGTCAGGCTGTCCACCGGCCGGACGATCGCCTCCGCCTCGAAGCCTTTGATCGTCGAGCTCGCGGCGTTGTTGAACTGGTAGACGAACAGATCGGTGGCCGGGACATAGACGCGGCTTTGAACCTGGAGGTCCTTATAGTCGGTCCGGAACGCCGCGACGTTGAGGCTTACCCGCTTGTCGAACAGATTGCTCTTGAAGCCCACCTCGTAGGTCGTCGCGAACTCGGGGTTGAAGTCGATTTCGGAGAGCGGCGGAGGTCCGCCATTGTTGGACGTGACGAAGTCGACGTTCCAGCCGCCGCTTTTGAAGCCCTTGGCGGCCTTGGCGTAGATGTTGATGTCGTCGGTCGGCTTGAACGAGACGCTCGCCATGGGCGAAAAGGAGGAGTCGGTCCGCTTGTCCTTCAGCGTCGGGAAATTGTAGAACGGCGCGAAGGGGCCAAAGGTATCGCCCCGATAATCGTTCAGGCGCTTGTTCTCGATGGTGTAGCGAAGGCCGCCGGTCAGCGTGATCATGTCGGACAGATGGAAATTGGCGTGGGCGAACCCCGCGAGGCTACGCGTCGTGACGTCGGCGTAGATGGTCGCGAGGCCGTAGCCGCCAGGATATTCGACGCCGGTGCGGAAGGGGACCGCGCTCTTGATGTTCTGCCAGAACAGATAGGCCCCGATGATATAGTCGAAGGGCTTGCCGGTGGGCGAGGTGAGCCGGAATTCCTGCGATAGGAATTTCGACGTCTGCTTCCAGCCCTGGACGAACAGATAGTCCAGCGGCGTCAGGTCATTGTCTTCGCTGTGGATGAAATGGGTCCGGTTGAACGCTGTGATGCTGGTGAGCGTATGCTCTCCCAGCTTGTAGTCGAGCGAGCCCGAAAGGCCGAAAACCTGGCGCGATTCCCGCGGGATGCCATCCAGATTGGTGGTGAAGCGGCCGGGGGCGTAAACGATGTTCTGATTGATGCGTCCCCGGCCATCGAGGGTTTCGGGGAAATAATATTCAACATCGTCATTGAGGTAGTTCGCGCGGATATTCACTTCGAGATCGGCGTTCGGAACGTAGCGTAGCCGGACATCGCCGCCGCTCATCCCGTCATTTCCGAGCTTGCCGCCATCGAAGAGGTTGGTGACGTAGCCATCCCTGCGATTGCTGAAGATCGACGCCGCGGCATAGAGATTTTCCGTCACCGGGCCCGACAGATAGCCGTTGATGAACCGCTTGTTGTAGTTGCCGAGGTCGACGGTGATCTCGCCGCGCACCTCGTCGGTCGGCTTGCGCGTGGTGATGTTGATGGCGCCGACGATGGCATTCTTCCCGAAGAAGGTGCCCTGCGGCCCGCGAAGAACCTCGACGCGCTCGATGTTCGCGAGCGGCAGGTTCTGGGATTCGGGCCGGCCGGCATAGACGCCGTCGACATAAATGCTGACGCCGGACTCGAAGCCGGCATTCCGGACATTGTCGGTGATGCCGCGGATCGTAACCCGAGCCTCCTGGGCGGAACCGAAAGCGCCCTCGAAAGCGAAGTTCGGCACGACCTTCTGCAAATCGGCGATCCGGGCGACGGCCGTCTGCTTGACCAGTTGGCTGTCCAGCGCCGTGATCGAAATCGGCACATTGATCAGCTTTTCCTCTCGCCGCTGCGCTGTGACGACTATCTCGTTGCCCTCATTGGCTTCGGCTGCGCCCTGGGCAGCTACGGGCGCGCTGTGCAAGCCCATGGAGATAGCGGCCAGCGCCGCGGCGCCGCAGATCCGTCTTCTGACTTTTTGCATCGTTAGGAGCCCCTCTCTAGCGCGGCAAGCCGCGATTTCCCTGAACCGCAATCGGCCAATTTCGAAGTTTTCCCTCCTTGGCGAATGGCGATCGGTTGAGAGGCTGACGCGGAGTCCTCCGTTATTGAACCCAGAAACTTTCCATAAAAGGGGTAAGAATGGGTAAGGGTGCTTTACTCCTCAAGATTGCGAAGGGGAGTTGAACCAACCCGGGTCCGCCGGAGGTTCCCAATCCTGAGAAGGGGGAGCTTGTATGACCAATTTGCGCCCGAACTCCGAGAGTGGACTGCCCGCGATGATTGGTCCGGTTGCATGATTAGCTGATCCGCATTTTCGATGCCAGCCTGAGCGGGAGGCGCAGCGCAGCGAAGCCGAGCGGCCAGGCTGGCATCGGGATCGTTTCTGGCGCTGGTGGTCGATATCGGGGCTGCTATGCGGGCGAGCCCGGTTGTAATGTTCACGCCACCAGCCGACCAACTGGAACCAGCAGGCGGCTGTCATGAGCTTCATCGTGGTAGAGCATCACTGAGAGTGGTCCACCAGCCGCAGCCGTCTCCTCGGCGACGTTCCCGCCGCCACCGAAATTCCGCTCGGTGAAGCTCGCTTCGACCACCTGCCCACGGGGTGCGATGACAAGTTCGATGCGGTGCCCGGCTTGAAGCATCCACGCGACAAAATTGAAGCCGTCGAACACATAAGGCTGTGGCCCACTGTCCTCAATCAACGCTGGCTTCCGTCGATCAAGACGATAGCGTGCCCGCATTGCATCGGTGGAAAGCCTGACGGATGGGCGAACCGCGCGGGCATCCTCCACAACTGAATAAGGACAACTTCAGTCGTAGCGATGCAGCTCAAGTCCATCCACCGCGATTGCCGGCCGCCGCCCAACCAATAGGTCGGCGATCACTTGCGCAGAGCCACAGCTCATCGTCCACCCCAATGTTCCATGCCCGGTATTCAGGAATAAATTGGGAATTATGGTTGGGCCGATGATAGGCGGTCCGTCCGGCGTCATCGGCCGAAACCCTGCCCAAAATTGCGCCTCACGAAGGTTCGCGACCGACGGGAACAGGTTCGCGGCGGACAACTCGAGGGTTCTGCGCCTCGACAAACGCAAGACTGGGTCATGGCCGCAGATCTCGGCCATGCCGCCGATGCGTATACGATTTCCCAATCTTGTGGTGGCCACCTTGTAATGTTCGTCCATGATCGTCGATTGCGGTGCCCGGTCCAGCGCTTCGGGCAACAGCGGCGCGGTTAGCGAATAGCCCTTCACGGGGTAGACGGGGAGTAGGATATCCAACGGCCTGAGCAGCGCCGGAGAATAAGAGCCGAGGGCTACCAGATAGAGATCGGCGGTGCGGACGCCCTTGCTTGTTTCCACGCCACAAATCCTGCCGCGCGCTAACCGGAGCGCAGTGACATCGACACCATAATCATAGGCGGCACCCATGCGTGCGGTTTGCGAAGCGAGCGCTTGCGTGAACTTGAAACAATCCCCTGTCTCGTCATCGACGAGGTGCAACCCGCCTGCAATCGAGGCCGTAGCAGCTGCCAGGCCGGGTTCGACGATCCGGCACTGCTCCGGGCTCAGCAGTTGATGGCGTACGCCCGCTTCCTTCAAAACCTCTATGTCTTTGCCGACCGAATCCAACTGCCGTTGCGTGCGGAACACCTGCAATGTTCCGAGGGCCCGCCCGTCGTAATCAAGCCGGATTTCATCGCGCAACGCTCGGAGGCAATCCCGGCTATGTTCAGCCAGCCGGACCATATGGCCTTTATTCACCGCGTAGCGGGCTGAAGTGCAATTACGCAACATCGCGCTCAGCCATCGCACGCCCGCCCATCCGAGCCTGGGCGTTAGGATGAGCGGGGCATCGCGCGAGAACATCCAACGCAGCGCCTTGAGCGGGATAGCCGGGGCGGCCCAGGGCGAGGCATAACCCGGTGAGATCTCGCCCGCATTGGCGAAGCTCGTCTCCCGCCCGGGGCCGGGCTGTCGATCGACGACCTCGACTTCGAAACCCGCCTTGGCGAGGTAATAGGCCGAGGTCACGCCGATCACCCCAGCGCCGAGGATGAGGACCTTCATCGCCGCTCCGCACCTCGAACATCGCGGGGCAGATCGAAACCGCCGCTTATCTCATCGACCGTACAAGCGCCGTTAAGCGCCATGGCCGTACGGATTTCCGCGTCAATCAGATCGATCAGCCTGATGACGCCACGCTCTCCTTGCGCCGCAAGCGCACATGCCCAGGCCCGTCCGAGCAAAACCGCCTTCGCGCCAAGCGCGAGCATGCGCACGACATCCACTCCGGATCGTACGCCGCCGTCGACGAGCACGTCGATCCGGTCGCCTACCGACTGCGCGATCTCCGGGAGCGCTCGTGCGGTCGACATCGCGCCGTCGAGCTGTCGGCCGCCATGATTGGAGACGACGATGGCGTCGGCGCCCAGCGCCGCGGCCTCGCGCGCATCGTGCGGATTCAATATGCCCTTGATGATCAGCGGCCCCCGCCAGTGCCGTCGGACGAACTCCAGATCCGACCAGGAAACATCTGGATCGAAGTTAGACCGCATCCACGCCATGAAGTCCTCGAGCCCCGATCGTCGTGCCAGAAGCGGCGCGACATTACCCAGCACATGGGGGCGCCCCCGCACCCCCACGTCCCAGGCCCAGCGCGGATGTTTCACGGCTTGGCCGATGCGCCGAATAGCGCCCGCGAGCGGCGAGAGGCCGGCCAAGCCAGAGCGATAATCGCGGTATCGGATGCCCGGTACCGGCATATCGACAGTGAAGATCAGCGCCGCGCATCCCCGCGTTTGTGCTTCCTCGAGCAACGCCGCCATCAAGCCACGGTCCCGCATCATATAGAGCTGAAACCAGATCGGATGCGGGGTGCTCGATGCAACCTCTCCCAGCGAACAGGCTGAGACCGTACTGAGGCAGAAGGGGACACCGTGTTGAGCGGCGGCACGCGCGGCCTGGCACTCACCGCGGCGCGCGTTCATCCCTGCAAGCCCGATAGGCCCCAGGATAACCGGCAGGGGGAGACGCATACTTGCGACCCTGACCGAAGGGTCGGGTCCTTTCACTGTCCGCAAGACACGCTGATCGAGGACTACCTGGGCCAGATCGTCTCGATTGCGGGCAAGGGTGACCTCGCCATTGGCTCCCCCGTCGAGATATTCGAACAGAAATGGGGGCAAGCGGTTCTTCGCGAGCAGGCGAAAGTCATCCGGCGACACGATCTTCATTTGGCATCTCGCGGCTTGAGCAAGAGGATCAGCCCATCCCTTGGGAGGCTGGTTTCCCCCCTGGACCCAGCGGATCCTCGCACCAGGGAAAGAGCCGGAGCGTGTCGAGATGCCGATAGGATATCTGGCGCGGATCGGGCGGCACGGCGCCCGGCCCCGACATGTAGAGGATCTCGGCGGCAACCGGTGCGAAGGCGGCCTGGAAGTGCTGATAAGACTTGACCAGGACCAGCTGCTTGGCGGCAATATCGATCCCGAAATCGGTAAATAGCGACGGGCTGAAGCACTGGCAGCGCTCGCTGGTGAGGATGATATCGACCCCGCGCCAGCGCAACGCTGCGACGGCTCCCAATGGATAGCGGCGCGCTTCACCGCCATTTTGCGGAGCCTCGTGAAAATAGTCGTCATGCAGCGCGGTCACGACACATTCGAGGTCGATCGGATCGCCAGAGAAGCGCCCCAGCTTTCCTCCGGTCCGAAACCAGCCGGCGCGGCCAATCCCGATCTTGTGCGCGATGCGGACCATCACGGGATCGTAGACTGTGGCGACCGCCGCGCTCACCTCCGGCCGCTGCGTCAACCAGGCCAGCGCATAGGTGGAATCGCCCGGCGCACCGGCTCCGCTATTGTCCGACTGGTCCGCAACGATCACCGGCTTCAGGCAATGGTCAGCAGCGCGGCTCAGCGCTTCCGGCAGAGGCAATGATATCGCGTCGAAGCCGATCTCGTGGCGAAGCGCATAGAAACGCTCTCCGAAGTCCCGAGCCACCCGTGCGGCGAGGTCCCGGTCGCGATCGGCCACGACCAGCACCCGGGCCATCGAATCCGGGAGATCGGCAAAAGGGAAGTCGTGCGCGATCGAGATCGAAAGGACCCCGTCTCGCCCCTCGGCCGCCTGGATGTCGACGAGGAGCTTGGCGAGGGCGGAGCCAGTCGTCGGATAGAAGCCCACCATGTGGCAATCGAAGGTCGCCATGACGGGCGCGACCTCGCCGCGGCGCGTTGCCGTCGCCAGCTCGAAGAGTTCGCGCCCACGGTCGATCATGTCGATATGCGGATAATGTTTGTAGGTGACGACGAGATCGGCCTCGGCGAGTGTGGCAGCGCGCAAGTGGCAATGCAAATCGAGCTCCACCCCGATGATCACCTGCGGGCCGACGATGGCACGGACCGCTCCGATGATGTCGGCCTCGCAATTGTCGCAGCCATCGGCAAGCATCGCGCCGTGCAGGAGCAGCAGCACGACATCGACCGGGCCGGCCTCACGCAGCGAGTCCAGCAGATGCTGTCTGAGGGTCTCATAGGCATGGGCGGTCGTTCGTCCGCCTGGCTCGGCCCAAGCCATGAAGCCGCCAAGATAGTGATGGCCACACGCCGTTATTCGATGTCCCCAGACCTGTTCGAGATCGAGAGCCGGGGCTCGGCCGGCTTCCCCCTCCGTCGCATATCCCGAGAAATCGTCGAGGCCCGTTGGAAGGGGAGAGAAGCTGTTGGTCTCGGTCGCTATGCCGCCGCAAAATATGCGCATGATGTCAGCAGCCAGCCGCCGCAGTTACGCCGATCGGCACCGACAGGAAGGACGGCCGGTCAGCATCGTGGAACAAGTTCACGGTGACGACACGCGCGTCGTCGATCGATTGATCGGAGACGGGCAGTGGGCTGTTCAGATTGCGCTGATGATAGATCGAGCTGTGCGGCCCGACGACCAGACGGAGGCGATGTCCTTTCCGCACGATCGTCGACAGGAACATAAACCGATCGAAGATATAGTGCCGCGGCTCCTTATCCTCGACCAATTCGGCATGCCGCAAATCGCGGCTGTAGCGCGCGCGAACCCAGTCGGCCCCGAGACGGATCGCCCGCCCGCGTAGATCCACCTCATACACGCTTGCATGGAAGTCGGTATCGGGCTGATCGATCGCGAACCAGGCTTCGAAGCGGAAGAAGCCGCTAATCTCGATATCGGCCTCGAGCGGGTCACTGTGGTAGATGAGCAGGCGCCCGTCGGAAGCATGGACCATTCGGTCATCCGAGCGGTCTTCAGGATCGACGGTGGCTTCCAGGCGCGCCAGCTCGCGACGGCGCGGGTCATAGATATAGGCGTCCGGTTCGCCGCTCGGCTGCGCACCCCCGACCAGCCTGCCCGAGCGATACAGGCTGTTCGCCGTCCCGTCGGATTGCAACGCCAGGAGCAGCGAATGCGATGTTATGCCTTCCAGTCGATCGGCATAGCGCCACTCGTCCGCCCCCATCACATAGTAGGCCACATTCTTCTTCAGGAAGCTGGGCCGCTCTCCTGAGCCGAGCGTCCAATCATACCATTGGCGATGCAGCGCCTTGAGATCGACGAGGCTGTTGGGGCCGGCATCGATGCCCGCGAAGCGCAGCTGGGGAACTCTCGTGCCGGCATGGTCCCAAGGGCCTATCACCAGATAATGACGGCTAGCTGCGCCGTCGGGGCCGTGCGTCAGATGCTCGCGATAATGAGCCATGGCGCCGAGTTGGTCGGCATCCAACGCACCGGTGATCGTGAGCACCGGCATATCGATGTTCGCATAGTCGGCGGCCTTGAGATTATAGTCGTCCCAGAAGCCATCGGGCTCGGGATGGGCGACCCATTTGCGGAAGGTCGGCGAGGGATTGCCGAGGAATGTGTCAAGCTCCCGGAACGGCAGGCCGGATTCGACCCATTGGCAGAATTTGGCACCCCAATAGCGCTCATTGTTCCAGAACATGCGGTCTTGCGAGGTTCGACCCGAGATCAGGGTCAGCCACTGCATCCAGTAAGGCATCGCGCCATTGTTCCGCATCGGATAGTCGATCCCCATGAAGGGCGACGCCACGGGCGCGATCGACGCGAGCGCGCGCGGGCGCTCGCGCGCAGTCGCCCACTGGTCATATCCTCCATAGGAGCCGCCCCACATCGCGACCCGGCCATCGCAATAATCCTGCGCCGCAAGCCATTGAACGGCGTCATGGCCATCACGCCCCTCATTTATGAAGGGGTCGAAATCACCTTCGGAATTGCCCCGGCCGCGGACATCAACGGTCAGGAAAGGGTAGCCGGCCAACGCGAAGTACAGCGCTTGGTCGTGATAGGTCTGACCGACGTACGGCGTCAGCGTGAAGATCGCGGGCGCGGGCCGGGCCTGTTCGGGAGGGAGATAGAGCGTCGCATTGAGCGTTATGCCGTCACGCATCGGGATGCGAACGCCCCAATGCATCCGAACCGACGCGCTGCGCGCGATGAAATCTGTGTCATCCATCTGCTATTCCGCCGCGGCTTCAACAAGGGGACTGCGTGGCCAACTCGCGGCCCAGCTTCGCGCCGATCATCATGCAGACGGCGTTGGTGTTGCCGCTGACGAGGTCTGGCATGATCGACGCGTCGGCGATCCACAAATTGCGCACACCGCGCACGTTCAGAGCAGGGTCAACAACCGCATGCGCATCGATCCCCATCCTGCAGGTGCCCGCTGGATGAAAGGCGACCCCGGTATGGCCTCGCAGGAATGCCTCGATCTCGGCTCGACCCTGGACGCGGGCGCCGGGCACGGCTTCCTCCTCCACGAGATCCGCGATCGGATGAGTGGACATGATGTCCCTCACGACGGAGACGCCATCGATGAGGGTATCGACATCGCGTCGCTCCGAAAGCAGCGCACACTCGATAACGGGCGGTGTTTCGACATCGGCTGCCGCCAGGCGTACGCTCCCGCTGCTCGCCGGATGCGATATATTGAGCAGCACCGTCACGGAGCGATAGGGGGCGAAGCCGTATAGGCCGTCGGGGCCCTTCACATAGCCGATCGGCATAAGGTGAAGCTGTATATCGGGATCGGGCATCGCGGAGGATGAGCGGAGGAAGGCCGTCGCCTCGAAGATGTTCGACAACGGCCCCTCGCGCCCTGCCAGATAGCGCAGGCCAATTCCCAACATGTGGAGCCAGCCTTCGGTCAGGCTATAGGTGGGGGTGCGCATGCGATAGGTGAGCCGCACCAGCGGATGTTCGCGCAGGTTGCGGCCCACCTCCTTACGCGAGACGACTACCGGAATGCCATGAGCGCCCAAATGGTCGGGATCGCCGATCCCCGACAGCATCAGCAATTGGGGAGAAGCGATCGCGCCTGCGGAAAGGACGATATTACGCCCCCTCGCCTCCCGTGGCCCCTCACCGCGCCGATAGCGAATCCCGATCGCGGCGCCGTCCTCGATCAGAATCCGATCGACCGTCGCCGACGTCATGATCTCGACATTGCCATTCGACCTCAACGGCCGCAGAAACGCGTCCGCGGCGCTCCAGCGCAGCCCGCAGCGCTGCGTCATCTGCGCATAACCCGCTCCCTCCTGATCGCCGTCGTTATAATCGGAATTGAAAGGGGCACCGATCGCCTGCGCCGCTTCGACGAATGCGCGCGTGACGGGATGGGGATAGCGCACCGGGCGGACGTGCAGCCTGCCTCCCGCGCCCTTGCCGGCCTCAAGGTCGTCGAACATCGCCATGATGCGGTCACTTCGCCATGACGCTCCGGCAGTGCCCAGGCCATCCGCCCAGCGGTCGAAATCGGCGGGGGCACCGCGGACATACATCGTGCCGTTGATGCTGCTGCTTCCGCCGAGGACCTTCCCCCGCGGCCATAGTTCCTCGACGCCGTCACGGCTGGCATCGGGCGCGGTGCGATAGCCCCAATCATGCCGCCGGACCGCATATATCTGTCCGGCCGGCACGCGGATGAAGGGCGACCGGTCGGCCGGGCCGGCCTCGACGATCAGGATCTTCGCACCGGGCGACCGCGTCGCGATCTCATGCGCAGCCGCGCAGCCTGCAGAGCCGGCCCCGATGATGATATAATCCCATGTTACGTGGGCGGCGTTCATGGTAGCGTCTCCGCTTCCATTCTGCGCGACAGGCGCGCGAGGATGATATGATGCCGTCGTCGGGTGATCGGCGTCTTGAGCGCCAATACTAGCGCCGACGCCGACAGGAGCGTGGGCAGGACGATGAAAGCGATTTGGATGCCCATGCCGGCCCGCTTTCCGACAAACGCGGCCTGCGGATCGAACCCGAACCAGGCGGCGATGCCGAGCGCCAAGCCAGCGCCCACCCCCGAACTCGCCTTAAAGGCTAACACAAGCAGCGCGAAATAGGTCGAACTTCGGTTCTGCCCGAACCTGAGCGCTCCATAATCGACGATATCGGCGAGAAGCGCCGGCGTGATCAGCGCAAAGGCGGCCGCACCAATATAGACGCCGGACATGGTCAGCATCGGAAGGAGGGGTGAGACGCCGCGCATGAAGGGCAGGCTCGCGACGAGGCACAAAGTATAGAGCGCGACCCCCGCGACCAATATGGTCCGCTTCTCCCCCCGTACCGCGAACGCTCCCCAGATCGGCACCGACAGGAGGGCTGCGGCGCTGAACAGGAGGAAGATGAGTGCGGTGTCTGCCTGGAGCTTCAAATAGCTGTCAATGTACAGGAAGACGAGGCCCGTCCACATGCCGAGGCTGAGGCTGAACAGGAAATAGGTCAGCAGGAAGTGGCGGAGCGGCCGGTTGGCCAGGACCGAGTTCAGCACGCTGCGCAGGCTGTCCCGGCGGACGGCGATGATCACCGACCCGGCAGGCGCGACGAAAACGGTCACGAGCAGAGCGACAGCCATCGCGACGGCGCCTACCATGATGGTCTGCCGCATGACGGCTGGCGAAAACTGGCCGGACGATGTTTCGGTCAGGAAGGGCAGCGCGGCGAATGCGACGATGCCGACATAGATCGCCATGCCGCGAAAGCTGTAGATCCGCGCCCTGACCTCATGATGACGCGACAGTTCGCCCCCCCAGGCGATATGCGGCACGTCCATCAGCGTCCAGGCGAGATAGAAGGTGAGCGACCAGATCAGATAATAGCCGATCGTGACGCCGGACGGAGGGACGAACAGGAACCAGGCGGATGCGGCCAGGCCTAGGCCGCCAGCGACGACCCAGCTCTTGCGCGATCCGCCTCGCGCCCGGTGCCGGTCCGAAAGATATCCGACCAGCGGATCGACAAGTGCGTCGACGATGCGGGCGATCAACAGGACGGTCGCAATCGCGCCGAGCGAGAGCCCGAAATATTTGGCGTAGAGCCCGGGCAGGACGCTGACCGTGGGATTCCACAGGAAGATCATCGCCACCACCGGAGCCGCATAGGCGAGCGGCCCGAGAATGGAGCGATCTGCCTGCTTCTGCACAGCGGACTGGTTCACCCGTGGTTGATCCAGAAAAGCTGATGGCGAATATAGCTTTCAAGACCAGGGATTCCACCTTCCTTGCCCACTCCGGATTGCCTCGCCGGCTCGAAGGGGGCCGCGTGCCCCGCCCCGAAGCCCGTCGCGGCCGCTGCGTTGATTTGGACGGAGGAGCGAACCCGCTTGCCGATACGGAAAGCCCGCCCGATGTCGCGGGTCCAGACATAGGCGATCAGTCCGAAGATCGTAGCATTGGCGATCCGGATGGCGTCGTCTTCGCCATCGAACGGCAGGATCGTCAGGACGGGCCCGAACAATTCCTCCTGGGCGATCGGATCGAACGGCGATACCCCTTGGACGATCGCGGGATCGATGAAGCTGCCATTTTCGAAACCCGAGGCCCGGTCGCCGGAATGGACGGTCGCACCCTCCCGGCGGGCTCCGTCGAGAAACTCGCGCACGCGATCCCGTTGCCTTGCTGTCGCCAGCGGGCCGAAGGTCGTCTCGGGATGGGTCGCCTCTCCCATCGTGAAGTTCGCAATCAGCGCGCGGAGTCGCTCTACGAACGCGTCCTCGATCGAGCGCTGGACAAGAACGCGCGATCCGACGCTGCATGTCTGCCCCGAATTCGTGAGGATGAAGCCCGCGATCGCCTGCGCTGCGGCTTCGATGTCAGCATCCTCGAAGACGATCTGTGGCGACTTTCCGCCGCATTCGGCAAGCACGACCTTCATATTGGACTGGCCGGCATAGCTCTGCATCAATCGGCCGACTTCGCTCGATCCCGTGAACGCGATCATGTCGACGTCCATGTGGAGTGCAAGTGCCTTCCCCGTCGTTTCGCCGAGACCGGTTACGACGTTGAGAACGCCCGAGGGCAACCCCGCCTCATGGGCCAGTTCAGCCACCCTGAGCGCGGACCGCGACGCGAGCTCAGAGGGTTTGAGAACGACGCTGTTCCCAGCCGCAAGCGCGGGGCCGATCTTCAACAAGGCGTTGAAGGTCGGAAAATTCCAGGGAACGATCGCTCCAACCACGCCCCGCGGTGATATTCTCGTTGTCACGAAGCTATCGGAATCGCTGTTGAAGACATCGCTCCGCAACTTGTCGATGGCTTCGGCGTGGAACTGCAGGAGGTCCGCGGCCGAGGCGCCGCCGAACAACCGCACGCTGACGGGCTTGCCCATCTCTTCGGCATCGAGCCGATCCAGCTCGGGCTGATGCGTACGCACGAGCTCGGCCCAGCGCAGCATGATGGCCTTGCGGGCCGGCAGCGCCAGCCCCCACCAACGTTCGTCGTCATACGCACGACGCGCGGCGGCGACCGCGGCGTCGATATCCTCGGCGCTTC
The DNA here is from genome assembly GCF_001015195.1 of Sphingomonas sp. Y57. Lineage (GTDB taxonomy): Bacteria > Pseudomonadota > Alphaproteobacteria > Sphingomonadales > Sphingomonadaceae > Rhizorhabdus. Next base: position 31,383 of record NZ_LDES01000050.1, read on the forward strand.
CCTCGGCCAACTCGAAGATGTTCGTGCCCGTCGAAGGGTTGATGACGGGATGCGCGCTCATGCTCGACGAAGGCTGTGAGCGGCCATCGATCAACGGTTCAATCTGACTCATGGGTAGTCCGTAATCCAAGAAAACAGGCGAGATGGCCCCGGCGAAGACGCCGCCGGGACCGTTATCGTCAGAAATCCCTGCCGACCGAGAAGCCGAAGGTCCGGGGGCGCGGCTGCGCGGTCTGCCCAGTGACGCCAGCCCGGATGATCCCCCGCTCATCGGTGAGGTTCCGGCCGAAAATCGAGAAATCCCAGCCGCGATAATCGAAGCCGCCCACGGCATTGATGAAATCGACCGGCGGGGCGATACCCTGCGGCGGGTTTATGATCGCCGAGCGTCGCAGCGTCTGGATCGACTTGCCCTTCCGATTATATTCGACGCGCAGATATCCCGGCATATCGGCAGCGAGGTCGAACGCGTAGGTCGCGTGCGCCGAAATGCTGTATTTGGGCACGAAGTTGATCGGATCGCCTATGTCGTACGGCGAAGCCGAACTCGTTCGGGTGATCTTCGTGTCGGTCACGTCGCCGGCGAAGCCGAACGTCCACGCCCGCGTCGGGCGCAATATGATGTTCCATTCGACGCCTTGAAGCCGGGCGCGTTGATCATTGGTGGTGAACTGGATCGGAGTGACGCCGTCGACCGGGCTGATGACCACCGAATCGTCCTGCATGTCGGTATAGTCGGTGTAGAAGAATGCGACATCGAGGCTGAGCGCGCGATCCAACAAATAGGTCTTCGCACCCGCCTCATAGGACATCACGCGTTCCGGCTTGTAGGTCGGCGGAGCGCCGAGCGGAATATTGGCCGGCGAGTTGAAGCCGCCGCTGCGGGCGCCGTCGCCGATATTCACATAGAGGTGGACGTCATCGACGGGTTCATAGGAGGAGTAGACCCGGAACGACGTATTGTTGAAGCTGGCCTTCTGATAGCTCGCCGCCTTCGCGGCACGATCGAAGGACTCGCGCTTGTCGTGGAAGTAGCGCAGACCGGCGCCGATCTTCAGGCGGCGGCTGATCGCGTAGGAGGCGTCGCCATAGAAGGCGAGGCTGTCCGATGTCGAAGTCGGCGCCGATCCGGCGGTGATCCCGGTCAACATCGTACCGTCAGGCCCGACATAGTCATAGCCCGAGCGCCACTCGCGCGAGATCGATGCCTCCTTATAGAAGGCGCCGATTGTCCAGGCGAACGGGCCAGCCCCAGCGGAAGTGAGCCGCAACTCCTGCGAGGTGATCTTCGCATTCTGGACATAGTCCCGGAAATAGACTTCGAGGCTTGGCGTGGGAGCGCCCAAAACCTGCGTGAACGCCTGGACGCTGTCGAGATCGGCGCGGGAGGTTGAGCTCAGCAGTTCCGCGACGCCGAGATCATATTTGGCCGTCAGATTGTACAACTCGTAATTGTCGGTGAAATCCGTTGGACCGTTCCGGTTCCAGCTCACTCCGTCGAACCACTGCGCCTGGAGGAAGTTGCTCTCCTTTCGTGGGCCGATGTTGACGATGTTGGATCCGCCGCCATCATTGCGATGCACCACGGCCATAGCCTTAACCTCAAGCTTTTCGGTCGGACGCAGCAGCAGTTTCGCTCGGATATTGAACACCTCGTTGTCGTTGATGTTCTTGGCGCCGGTCGACGGGCGGTCGATCCAGCCCCCCTTGTTCTCGTACGTCCCGGCGATGCGGAGCCCGGCGATGTCGTCGACGAGCGGCACATTGAGGATGCCCACGACTTCCTGGCTCGATCCGCCATCAGCCGTGTCGTAGAAGGTGCCGGCCAAACGGCCGCTGACACCGGACAGGTCGGGATCCTTGGTGATGTAGCGAATGGCCCCGCCCACGGCGCCCTCACCAAAAAGCGTACCTTGCGGCCCCTTGAGCACCTCCACTCGTTCGAGATCAGTGGTCCTGAGATCGATATAGGACTGATTGAAGCCGTCCTGAGCACCGCTCACCGGCATCTCGTCGAAATAGATGCCCGTGAGCGAAGAAGAGCCGCGCTCGCTGCCGAGCCCGCGAATGACCACGATCTGACGCCCCGGACCGGTCTCGGCGACTGCCAGCCCAGGAACCGCGAACGACAGATCCTGTGTGTTCATGATCCGCGTCTGCTCGAGTTCGGCACCTGATTTCGCTGTGATGCTGATGGGAACATCCTTGATGCTCTCCACCCTCTTCTGCGCCGTGACGACGATCTCGCCATCCATTGCCGCCTCGGAGTCCGCCACTGGCGCCTGCGCCCGTGCGACGCTCGCGACGGAGAGCGCGATGATGGCCGCGCTCCAGAATAATTTCGACCGAATCATCTGCATGCCCCCTTCTCATCTATAATGCAGCGCCGCCGATCGACTATGTCCTGGCGGCAGCTCCGCGAGATGTTCTTACCGATTTGTTACCTCGCTGTTTTTGGCGCGCGTTCAGAAACCTTAGGCCAACGTCCCACGTCCGTCCCGATGGCTATCGTTGCCGGCCAGGTCGGTGTAGAACGCCTTCACGCGATGTGCATTGGATCGGCGGCAGCAGGTTACCGGACAGGCTGCGTCGGCTGACTGAAAGGTCCATGGCCTTGAACCTCGTCCCATCTTCTTCTGAAGGCACATCTGGAACCCTGCGCTTGCCGGTGGGCATGATCTTTCAGGATAGCAGGTTCGACCGGCCGGATATCATGCCGGATCGGGGGCATTTGCTACAGCGGAGCATCAGTTCCAGCACCGTGGACATGGTGATTGCCGATCAAGTCTACGGCTCGGATTATCACGTCGACAGCTGGGGTCCCAATCTTCTGAAGCTTTCCTTCATCGAGAAGGGGGCCTTCGATCTCGAATTCGGCACCCGCACGCTTTCGACCAGCCTTGATCGACGCGCGCTACTGATCGCGCAACCGGAAGGGCTGATCAAACGGCAGCGCAACTATGTCGATGCCGAGCACCGCTGTGTCACATTGATCTTCACCCCCCGCTTCATCGCCGAGACCCTCTCCGCTCTTCAGACGGGCCCGCAGAGCATTTTGCGGGAGTTCGCGGACGGACGGGTGACCGATCTTCATATCGAGAATCACGTCATGAATGGACAGATGATCGATTGCCTTGCGACGATCGTGCGTACCGATCTGAACGATCCGCTTTCCGGCATGCTGCTGGAATCGAAAGTCCTCGAACTGCTTTATTGTTTTTTTCGGCAGCTAAGTTCGGGCTCGGGCGGCGGCTGTCCACCGGGGCAAGATGCTCCGTTGCTTCGAGAACGTTCCCGGCTCCGCGACGCCAAGGAGGTGCTCGATGCCGAGTTCAGGAAGCCGCCGAGCCTCGAGGAACTGGGGCGCATGGTCGGAATGAGCCGCACAAAATTCGCGACCTCGTTCAAACAGGAGTTTGGGACGACAATCGGGGAATATTGCCATTCGCTGCGCATGAATCATGCCCGGTCCCTTACCCGGGATCATTCGATCTCTTTCAGCGAGGTCGCTTATCAAGTCGGCTATGAGCACCAGAGCAGCTTTTCGCAAGCCTATCGATGCTTCTTTGGAGTCACTCCCAAGGAGGACCGACATCGTCGGGACTCCTGAATGCGGACTACTGCTGCTGCCATCGTCCAACACCATATAGGGCGCGAGAAGAGGCCGCCCTTCCTCTGCGGAGCGGCCAGCGGGTCAGATGTGCGGGCCTTGATTTTTAGCCACGTGCAAGACCCGCATTGGTGACTAGGGCCCAAACCCAATCAGCCTCTTGAAACGATGCCGCCTTCTTGATTCACGGTGCGCGTGATGGAGGGGGTGGTTGATGGCGTTATTCTGGTTATCCGACGAGGCGGGGGCGGCGATCGAACCACATCTGCCGAAGAACCAGCCTGGTGCGCGACGGGTGGATGACCGGCGGGTGATCTCTGGCATTCTGCACGTGCTGAAGGTGGGCTGTCGCTGGTGCGATTGCCCGGCGGATTACGGCCCTTCGACGACCATCTACAATCGCTTCAACCGCTGGTCGCGGCGGGGGTTCTGGTTGAAGCTGCTCGCCGCGTTGGTCGATGTAGGCGTGGTGACGAAAAGCACCGCGATCGACAGCACCTACATCAAAATCCAGCGGGCCGCGTTCGGCGCAAAAGGGGGCGACAGGCGCAAGCGATCGGGCGTTCGCGTGGCGGCTGGACCACGAAGATCCATGCGCTCACCGACGTCATCGGTCGTCCCTATGCGTTGATGCTGACCCCGGGCAACGTCAGTGACGTGAAGGCCGCGCCCGCTCTCCTCGAACAGGCCGGCCCCATGCGATACCTGCTCGGCGACAAGGGCTACGACGCCGACAGCTTACGTCGTAGCCTACGAGATGCAGGCACCACGCCGGTCATCCCAGGACGACGAAATCGGAAGCGAGCTATCCGCTACGACAAGCAGCGATACCGCGGTCGACACCTCATCGAAAACGCCTTCTGCCGCCTCAAAGACTTCCGCCGCGTCGCCACCCGCTACGACAAGCTCGCCTACAACTTCCTGTCGGCCGTCGCGCTCGCGACTGCCGTTGCGTTCTGGCTGTGAATGAGTCCGAGCCCTAGCACTACTTTGGCAGATTTTTAGGATGGATGATTTTGCGGCAATGCGGACATTTGCCAGACGGCGGCTTGGTGAGTGTGTCGAGAATTGCTTGCCGCACGGCTGGCAGGCTTGGTTGTGGCGGAGGTCCAGGGATTCTTTTTCCCCCCTTCGGCCTGTTTGAGCCGCCGGGCTTGCAGGAAAGCGAGAGCGATCATGCACATGAGGCAGTGCCTGTGCAGCCCCTGCTATGATCGTCCTTCGAAGTGATCGAGGCCGAGTTCTTCTTTGAGTTGTTGATGCGCCTGCTCGCAGACCCAACGCGCCTTGATGGCGCCGGCGAGTGCTTTGACCGGCGTATTGGCGGGCAGGTTCGACAGATAATATTTGCGCTCACCGCTTGAGCGATGTTCGCCGACAAGCCACGCCTCTTCGCCCGACAGATGCTGGGCGCCCATATCGTGGATGCGCTTGGGTGGTCCATCGGCGACACGCACGCGAACGGCGGCGAACCTTGCCGCAAGCTTGCCCTTGGTTCCTTTGCGCCAACTGAGCTTCTGCCACCTGGCGCCCTCCAGCATGGCCTTTGCCGTTACAGACTTCGTGTCGGGGATATGGCGCTGGCGGGGACGACCGCGCGCGGCGACAGGGAATATCATGGCGACATCGACCGGATAGACCTTCTGCTTGTAGGGGATGCCCACCGCCCAGAGAAGGCCACGCTCGGAGAGGCCCTTCCGGAATGGTCCGGACAGCCCATAACCAGCATCCGCCAGCACACAGCCGAAGCGGACGCCGCCCGACCGCACGCGGTCGATCTCCGCCAGCGCAATCTCGGGTTTGGTCCGGTAATCCCGCCGATCTTCGGGTACTTTGGCCCGATCAAGCCGGGTGGGATCGCTGGTCCAGCCCTCAGGCAGAAACAGACGCAAACCGACCATGACAGGCACTTCGCGCGACGCCAGCGTCAACGATACCAGCGTCTGGCAGTTGGCGTTCTTGCCGAGCGCGGAGGCGTATTGCGACGCCACGCCCACCGAACCGCGGCCCTTCTTCGGCAATGCCGTGTCGTCAATGATGAGCCAGGCATCATCTCCGCCCACCTGGCTGTCGGCCTGCGCCAGCAGCACCGTCTCCAGCGGCTCGGTGTTCCACACCCCGCTCGCCACAAAATGATGGAGTTGGTCGTAGCTGACCGCGCCGTCGCGCGCGGCCATCGGCTGCACGCTCTTGCGATCACCAGGACCGATCAGCCCCGCAACGTAGCTCGGACATATCCGTCCGCGTGTCTTGTGCCCAAGAGCAGACACAAAGGGCGTCAGCCACTTCTCCAGGTCTTTGCGCCAGTCGTCGTCCATCGCCAGCCTCCACAAGCTGGCTCCCCATGAATCACCGATCCACTGAAAAGGGAATCCTCAAAATCAAAAATCTGCCAAAGTAGTGCTAGGAAGGTTTCGAGCTCGACGCCCGCTTTGCGCAGCTCATCAACAAGACACAAAGCCTGCGTCGGCGGACAGATCTGATCGGAGCGACCGTCGACAATCTGGATGGGAATGGTGCCCAATATGGCTGCATGTCGATGATTGGGTTGGGGCGCAGAACGGACCGTTGCCACGATCATTTCGGCAACGACACGGCCGCGGAAGACCGCCTCTCGCCAGGGATCCAAGACAACCATATGATATTATCCGACAATTTTCGTCAAAACAACCGAATGAAATCAGATGCTTGTGGGCGCTGGATGGTCCTGTCCTGACACCGAGACCCGCCTTGGACTAAGAACGCGTTTCGATGATATTCCAGTGCATCTATGAATCGATCACCGTTGGTAGGGCGGGGTTCTCCAAAAGCCGACCGCGCTCAAGCCATTCGATGATGCCGTCCCGCTGCTTGCCCTTGCCGGCGCGAACCGCGTCGAGGATGACGGTCGAAATCTTCTCCTGCTGCTTGCGGAGGTGATCCTCCATGATCGCCATGATCGTGATGTATTCCTCGTTCACCCCCGGCAGCGCGTGGTTCATCAATATCTTGACGTCGAGCGACGGCACGAGCGCGGCCTGACCACAGGTTCGGAAGCTTTGGCGCAGATCGTTCGCCCATTTCGACAGAACCGCCCGATCCTCCTTGTGTTCGACCATGTGGCCCGACGCGCTGTCCGCGGCAAAAATCCACCGGGCGTTTTCGGGGTGCATCCGACGAGACAATCGGATCGCCCGGATCAGGCATCGTACCATCGGCGCAGATAGCGGGATGTCGAAGGCCTTCTTCGCCCCGCCTTTTGGCGCGGGGATATGCAATACACGCCGTCTGAAATCGAGATGGGCGACCTCAGCGCGCTTGAGCGCGTCGGGCCGGCAGCCCGACAGCAGGCTGAAGAGGTGGAACTCACGCCGGAGAGGGTTCTCGAGCGCATACAACTCTTCGAACCAGCGGGGCAGGTCGCGCGGCCCCATCCCAGTGTTGCGTCTCGTCTCCTCGTTCCAGTCGATCGCGTCGACCGGGTTGCCTGCAGGCAGGCTGCGATCCTTGCGCCGAGCATGATTATAGATCGCCCGTAACGTCCGCATGGCGCCGTTGGCGATATATGGGCCGTTTTTCTCTGTGAGCCTGTCGTGCTTCTGGGCGACGATGTCGGGTTCGTCGCCAAGTTCGCGCAGCGGCTTGTTGGCCCACCCCTTGAACAGACGCTCGACATGGTCCCGGTAGCTCTCGATCGTGCGAGCCGATCGGCCTTTGCGTTCCAAGGCCACACGGTAACGATCCCAAGCCTCGCCAAGAGTGACGCCGACCTCCTTGGCGCTATCCGGATCTATCCCGGCCTCGATCGCCCGCTTCGCGGCTGCAGACTTGATCTCGCCCTTCGCAATCCCGCCGAGGACGATCATGGCCTCCTTGCGGGCGTCGCGCGCATTGATCTTGTCCGATCCGCCGAGCGCAACGCGCACGGTCTTCCGCTTCCGGTCAGTCCATGCATCGTATTGGACGGTGTAGGTCTTCTTGGCCCGACCAACGACGACAAAGAACCCTTTGAGTTCCTCATCGCGCACAATGTACTGCCCCTTCTCGGCCGCGGGCAACTTCGCAACCGATTTGTCATTCAGAACCATCCGGTTTGTGACCAATGGGAATGCCCTCGTTTAAAACGGTGCTCGTACCTTAATACGGTGATTGTCAGCATGCGAGTTTGAGTGTCGATCTACGAGGAGATTGTACCACGCTCTATTAAATAAGCAAAATCAGTTCTTTAAATGGAACCCGATCGTAGTTCAGCGTAGTCGAGCAAATCCTGTCGCACGCTCGATTTTCAACTACGAATCTGAGGGTCGGACGTTCGAATCGTTCCGGGCGCGCCAATTTTCCAAACAAAATCAACCGCTTAGAGAGTTTCGCTCCGATAACGGAACGGCATCTCAGCGCGACGAAACGTGCATTTTTCCGGGGAAGTTTTTTCTGGGCGCTCCAGCGATGCCTATCGCAGGCGAGATAAACCCAGCGTTTTCCAGACCTTTGCCTGCTCGGCCAGCGCCCAAATCGGCGATTCCCTTACAATAATGCACCGGGGAAGAAATTATGCGACTTTCCGCATAATTTTTTACTTTATGCGGAATTCCGCTTTACCCCAGAACAAAATTGAACTAGCGGAATTCCGTATAATTATGGCTTTTATCCGGAATTCCGTATGGCAGCATCTGTTATGGAATGGCTTGGCCTTCAACTTCGTCAGATCCGAGCCCGGAGAGGCATCAACCAGAGCGGCCTTGCGCAACGGCTCGGTCGAAATCAGGCTCGCATCTCAGAGTTGGAACGAGACCTGAGTGGCAATCGTCTGGGCCGCGACCGGCTGACGTTGCTGGTGGAAGTTTGCGACACACTCGATCTCGTTCCCATCCTCGTTCCACGCGCTCGTGCGGACGCGGTTTTGCAGGCTCTCGATCAGCCTACTGGTAATGGCCGGTTCCAGACACCCCAGCGGTCCACGTTCGACGAAGTCTTTGTCGACCTTGGCGCCGACGACCCTGGAGGTGCCGACTGATGGCCAAAATCCCCGGGATGCTGGGCGTTCATCTTCTCGACCCCGAACGGGGCCCTATCCGCGTTGGGGCACTGACGCGCGCGGCCGATGGCAGCACCAGTTTCACCGTCGCGGAGACCTATCTGCGCAACGACGACCGGCCCATCATAAGCCTTGCGTGGCATGAGCCGAACGATGACGGCAGGACACGCGACCGACTGGCCGATCGCGACGACAAGATCGCCCTCCACGGTTCGGTGCCGCCTTGGTTCGCGGGTCTGCTGCCCGAGGGAGCCCTGCGTGAGCTCGTACTCTCCGAGATGGGCCCAGGCGACCATGACCAGTTCGACGTCCTGACGCGCCTAGGGGCCGATCTGCCCGGCGCCGTGCTGATCGTCCCGGAAACCGAACCGGCGCCCTCCGCCGGCCCGCTGGATCTCGATGTTGTCGCCGGATTCCGAGCGCCCGATCCCAAAGGCGTGGTCAAATTCTCGCTCGCCGGAATTCAGCTCAAACTCACCGCCAATGTCGATGGCGAGAAACTGACCATGCCGGGGCGAGGTGAGAGTGGCCGTTGCATCCTGAAGCTGCCAAGTGAACGCTATCCGGGGCTTCCCGAAGCGGAATATGGCGCGATGAAACTGGCCGAGGCGATCGGCGTCAATATCGCACCCTGCCGCCTGGTGCCGACGAGTGCCGTGGAGGGCGTCCCGACCGATCTGCTTGCCCATGGCGACAAGGTCCTCGTCGTCGATCGCTTTGACCGGACTGTCGAGGGCGACCGTATCCACATCGAGGATGCCGGCCAGATCGTCGGCGCGATCGGTGACCGCAAATATACCATGGCGACCACCGAGACGATCATCAACATGATCAGACGGTTCAGCACCGACCACCGCGCCGACATTCTCGAGGCGGTCCGCCGCATCGTCGCCGACATTCTGCTCGGCAATGGCGACAATCATCTCAAAAACTGGTCGTTCCGCTTCCCGCAGTCCGGCGAGATACGGCTTTCCCCAGCCTATGACATCGTCCCGACCATATTGTTCCTGCCCAAGGACACGCTCGCCCTGCGCTTCGTCGGCACACACCAGTTCGCAACGGTCAACATGCACCGCTTCGAGCGCGTTGCGAGCTTCCTGAAGATCGATCCGAAATCGATCACACGCGAGGTGATCACGACCGTCAAGCGCGCGGTCGACCTTTGGCCGGAGGCTGCGCCTCCCCTTCTCGGCGAAAAGCGCGCCGGCGCCCTTCTAGGGCGCCTCAGCAACCTGCCCCTCGTCAAGGAAGCCGCGACGGCGCGTTGAGTGTCCATCGCCCCTGCGCCGCGTCGAGTGACCGCCCAAGGCCTTTGCTGACCGCAGGTACGCCATGTCGGGTCAAGCGCCACGACGCTATCAAGGGGTGGAAGGAACCTGCCATGCCCCCCGCCGATCCCACGCCGAGCCGCTTCTACCGGAATGAGGAAGCCGCTCGATATCTCGGTCTCTCGCCGCGCACCCTCGAGAAATATCGCGTGATAGGGGGCGGTCCCATCTTCCGGAAGCTCGGACGGTGTGTTGTCTATGCGGTCGATGATCTCGACCGCTGGGCCGATGCCCGCTCCCGCGACATGACCTGATCACGAGCGCTCCTCCGCAGTTGTGCGGACTTGTCCTGTGGATCAATCCATTAGCAATGAACACATGCCCGGCCTCTACCGCTGCCGCGCGTCCGCGAGCGAAATAGCCAAGCTATTCGAGGCGGAAACGCCGTCCGACCTCAGCTGGTCTCCGATGAGCTGGCCCGGCGCGCCAGGGCTCGTGGTCCGCGCGCATGGCGATAGCCGCCGGGTCGAAACGATGCGCTGGGGGCTCGCCCCCGGAAACGCGCCACCGGGCATGCCAAGCAAGGCCGCCGAGATCGCCACGGTCCGCGACCTGCTGGCGCCTGCCGCGTTCGGCCACGCCCTGCCGACTGAGCGGTGCCTCATCGTCGTCGAAGCCTTTGCCTTTCCCGATGGCGACAAGGGCGCACGGACGCGCACCTGGTTTGGCCTCTGGGATCAGCCGCTCTTTGCCTGGGCCGGCCTGTGCCGACGCGAGAGCGGCAAGGGATGGGGCTTCGTCGGCGCGATCACGACACCCAACGCGCTGTCGGAAGGATCGGCGGTCACATGCCGATCATGCTGGGGCCGGCCGAACAGGAGATATGGCTGCATGGCCGCATCGAACAGCTTCTCACCTTCCGGCGTGCCTGGCCCGCCGAGCAGATGTTCGCCGAACGCAGCGACGAACCCTGGTCAGCACGCTCCCGCAGCTGATGCCGTCGCCGGCGATGCGGTCATTACGCCCTTGCCCAACATTCAGCCAACGCGTCTGGCATCCTAGAACGCCGCTATGAAGCGCCCTAGCCTCGTCTTCGCCGACCAAATTCGCGATCGGATTCGAGAAACGAGGCGAGCATGGCGGGGATGAGCTCGGTAATCGGCTCCGCCTGCCCATATGTCTCGGCATAAAGCTCCGCATAAGCGATCAACGACTGATGCAGATCGGGCATGATCGTGACCGCCAGCTTGACCGGATTGCGATCGGGTAGCCTGGCCAGTTTGAGATCGGTCATCGCTCACCTTCCGCTATCCAGGGCGCGAGGATGAGATCGCGCTCGACCAGGAGGCGCACGGGAGCGCCCGGACGAATCCTGAGCGTCGGCCGCACCTCGATCTGCTTGCTTACCAGCTGATCCCCCGCCCGCATGACGCCCTGCTGGGAGCCCTGCCGGAGCGCGTCGAGCAGACGCCCCTCACCGCCCAGGGCGGCTTCGTTCCCGACACTGAGCAACGTTGCGATCCCCGCGGCGCCGACAAGGGCGGCCATATGTCGATCGACCTGATCGGTAAGGCCGGCGCGGCCCGCGGCATCGGTCGCCGGCATATCGTCGAGCCGGAGCGAGCTCGCATCGGGCAGGATCAGGCGCTGCCAGGCGATCTGAAGGCGGCTCTGTCCAAAGCTCAATCCGCTCTCATAGCGCCCGATGAGCCGGGATCCTTGCGGCACCAGCAGGATGCGGCCCGTCGCGCTGTCATAGACGTCCGCGGTCACCTGCGCGATCGCGATACCCGCCAGATCGGACTGCAGCCCTGTGATCAGGCTCGCGGCGATGACGCTGCCAGCGCTGAGGATGAACGGCGAGGACGCCGCCGCGATACGGTGGGGAATGTTCTCCCCCCGGCGATCAGGCTCGGCTGCGACCGCGGCGCTATCGCCAATCGGCATGGCCGCTCCGGGCACGGCATCCGACCGGACATCCGTCTGGACCAGCAGCGGTGATCGACGCGCGGCGGCGACGGCGTCGAGCCGGCCTTGCCGGTCGGCGGCATCCTGCCCGTCTCGTGTCGGCGCATTGGCCGTCCCGTCCTCCTGCTGGCGCTCGGCCCGCAGGATCGGGCGTCCCAAATCACCAGGCAGCGGCGGGCCGAGCTTCGGCACGTCGCCATAGCTATCCGGCAGCGATGCCAGCGTGTCGGCTGACGCCTGCCGACTGGGCGTCGACAGCTCACTCTCGCGGGTCACGGCCGTCAGCAGGCGCGGCTTGAGCGCCGCCCAGGTGATGCCGATAAGACTGACCGATCCCAGCGCGGCGATCCCGATGATGATGCCTCGCCGGAAGCGGATGGCGCGCGGTGGCCGACTGCGCAGCACCAGGCTTTCCGGGTCGCATTTCCCGGCAGGAGCTGGGGTGGCTTCGCCCGGTGTCATAGACCCCTCGCCCGGCTGGCGTGGCGGGTGATCCGCACGATGGTCTGGCGCTTCAAGCCAAAGCGCAGCTCCGCCCGATCGAAGATCCGGTCGACGATGTAGAAGCGACCGCGCTGACGATAATTCACCAGTTCGACGGCATCATCGGCACCGAGCGCGAAGAGAGGCGGCACCTCGCCGGCGCCGAGCGTGCGAGCGAACTCGATATAGGTCTGCCGCCCGTCGTCGAAGGCGCGCAGCGGTCGCCACGCGGGCTTGTCGCCGCTGATCGCATAGTTGAAATCCAGCTTATCGATCGCGACCCCGCTCGCAACCGGCGCCGCCGCTTCGGCGGCGTCTACCGCCTTTTTGAGCGCCAGCATCTCGTCCTGCGGATAGGACCAGCGAATGCCCGCCATGGTCGAAACCGCGGTGCTGGTGAGGCGAAGGTGGTAAGCGCGACGATCGGTGGTGATGACGAGGCTGGTGGCAAGGCCCGCCGAGGTCGGCTTTACGAGGATATGGACGCGGCGGCTTTCGCCTTGGCCGCTGGTCGTGTCACCGATGATCCAGCGGACCGTATCGCCACTCGCGACCGCGATCAGTCCCTCACCCGGCTGCAGCGCGATATCGGTGATCGCACCGGGCGCCGTAAAGGCCTGATAGATCGCGCCGTCCGCAAAGGCATAGACCTGCATCGCGTTGACATAGCCCTGGCGCGCCGGAACGACCGTGGCCGAGCGCATCGCGGCGGCGACCTCGGCAACGGCCGACCCGGTCGAGGGAATGGCGATGGCGGGTTGGGCTGCGACGATCGCGATCGCGAATAGGGACAAGGATTTCATGCGCCGGTCTCCTGAGGATAATAAGATGAGGTTTGGGCGAGGGTCGGATCGAGTGGCGAACCGGACGGCATGGTCCGCGGCGCCACGGGCCGGGGAACCGGCTGCGGCGGTGGAGCGGGCTCGAGCTCGCGGCTCCAGTCGATCGCGTCCACATAGAGGCCGAGCGGGTTGCGACGCAGCACATCGGCGCTCGCCGGCGGCCTCGTCACCACGGTGAGGATCGCGGTCCAGCGGCTGGTGCCGGTCGCGCTGCCCCGCTCGAATGCGGTCTCCGACCATTTCACCTGGAAGGAGCGATCCGAAGCGCGCACCACGCTGGTGACCGTCACCGACACCGTCTTCTCGCCGATGCGGCCGAAGGGGTCGGCGCCCCGGGCATACTCGCCAAGGAACACGGCACCCCGCTTGGTCGCAAAATCATAGGCTTCCAGCCAGCTGCGCCGCATCAGCACCGGATCGAGCGAGACGGAGCGGATGTTGCCGATGAAATGGCTGAGATGCCACGCGATCTGCGGGTCGGTCGGTCGATATTCCCGATCGGCAGGGTGGACTGCCCGCGCCGCGCCGAGCGTATCGACCTCGACGATATAGGGCACGACGCGGCTCTGTTGGGCCTGCCAGGCGAGTGTTCCGGCAAGCCCCCCTGCCAGACCGAGACTCGCAAAGGCCATCAACCGCCAATTGCCTGCCTGCGCGCGCGCCGAGCCGATGCGCTCATCCCAGATCCGCCCGGCGCGGGCATAGGGCGTTTCGGGAGGGGGTGTGCGACCATAGCGCTGCACAGCACGCTTGAAGGGCATGTCAGTCATTCCTTTCGTGGATGTCGGGAGTGGCGGAAGCACCGCCGCGATCGCCTTCCTTCAAGGACTGGACCGCGAGCTGGCGGCGGTGTCGGGCGTTGGATTCGGCACGGAGCGCCTGTGCCCAGGCCGGCGGGCCACCGGCGTCGGCCCGAGGGGGCTGCGGCCCGCTCGAGCCCGCAAATGCCTGGCGGGCGCTGGCCTCCCCGGCCGCGCGAGCATCATCGAGTCCGAGCGTCCCGGAGAGGCGAGACCGCACCGCATGGGAGGCCGCCTGCGCGACGCCGCCAAGGCCGGCGGCGACCGTCGGCGCCGGGCTGGCGGATTGGCCGAGCGCATAGGCGGCGGATGCTCCACTACCCATCGACGTGCCGGCGCGGACCGCCTGGACGGCCCCGCCGCCAATGCCCCGGCCCGCGCCGATCGCGGCG
>NZ_LDES01000051.1 GCF_001015195.1 Sphingomonas sp. Y57
ACGCTCGATCAGCGATACGCCACCGATCTGCCCCAGCGCATCCGCGACGCTGCGGCTGCTCTCGGCATCAAGCATCTGACCATTCAGAACGCCGACCGAGATCGGCGTGTCGAGCAACCGCTCTTCACGCCGCTGGGCCGTAACCACGATTTCGCCGGACGACAGCTCGTCCGCCCCGCCCGCCCCCTGCGCGGCGACGGGCGCCGCGCCCAGGGCAGCGACGCAGAAAGCCAGATAAGAAACTCTGTGGAGCCTGTGACCGAAGCGCGACATGAAGATCCCCCTCTGCTGTTGTCCGATCGTTTCTATCGCAGGTTGGAGGTGGATATTTTTCGATGATCGCCATATTCTTGTCATTTATCGCCATCGGGACTCACCATGAAGAACATCGGCTTCCTGTTGATCGATGGCTTCGCCCTGCTTTCCTATGCTTCCGTCATCGAGCCCTTCCGAGCGGCCAATATAATGGCCGACGAGCAGATGTATCGCTGGGTTCACATCTCCCTCGACGGCGAACCCGTCCGCGCTTCAACGGGTGCGATAATTGCGGCGGATCAGAAGGCCGACGCGGCCCTCGATCTGGACATGCTGTTCGTGATCGTGGGAGGCGACCCTTCGGGCTTCGAGGATCGCGCCCTCTTCGGCTGGCTTCGCCTCCTCGCACGGGCGGGCACCCCTATCGCGGGCGTGGCGGGTGGTCCGTTCCTGCTCGCCAAGGCGGGGCTTCTCGACGGTCATCGATGCACGATCCACTGGGATCTTATTCCCAGTCTTCAGGAGCAGTTCCCCCGGCTTCTGCTGGAACAGAGCCTTTACGTCATCGACCGAAAGCGGCTTACCTGTGCGGGGGGAAGCGCTGGCCTTGACCTGGCGATCGACGTGATAGAGCGCGATTACGGTCACGCCTTGGCCGTAAAAGTGAGTGATTGGTTCGTCCGCACCAATCCACGCCCCCCAACCGAACAACAGAAGGTCAGCCTGAGCGAGCGCTACCACGTCACGGACGACCGGATATTGAAGGCGCTGGCGCTCATGGAAGCCAATGTGGAGAACCCTCTCGACATAGAGGCGCTGGCTGAAGCGACCGCCATATCCCAGCGACAGCTCGAGCGTCTCTTCTGCGAGCATCTCGGGACGACAGCCTATGGGATGTACCGTCGGATCCGCCTTGCGCAGGCCAGTATTCTCCTACGGAAGACCCGGATACCCATGACATCGATTGCCCTAGCCTGCGGCTTTAATTCGAGTAGCTCCTTTTCACGCGCGTTCCACAGGGAATTTCTGGAAACACCCAGAGCTATACGCGCGCTGTCGCAATCGAAGACGAAGGGAGATTGAGTCTCCAACGGACACCTCTCCCACATATGGGGTATCGCATCACTACGCCTTACCTCGGCTCCGGATGTTGGACCTTGTGAATGACAGCTCCGCCTCGTTGGGACGATAGAAGACTGCTTCCACACCCCCTCTCATTATCTGCCACGCCCGGCACGCTGGACTTCTCAGGTGCGCCGCAACGCGCACCGGCTTGGCCGACCAGCGGAAAAACGTCAGTGTTGATGGGTTGGCGCCGCGCTGCGTCGATGGATGCAAGGGGGGCGATCATATCCTCCGGCCGTCGATGGAGGTAACAATGAGCAACGCCGGAGCCATGTTCGATCTTGCCGACACACGCGCGATCGTCACGGGGGGCGCATCGGGCCTGGGCCGCGCCATTGCCGTCTCCCTCGCCCGCTCGGGTGCGGCGGTAGCGATCGCGGATCGCGATCAGGCCGGCGGAGCCGAGACGCTTTCGATGATTGCCGCTCTCGGCCAGCGATCTGCTTTGATCGACTGCGACATATCCCGCGAGCAGCAGGTGGACATGATGATCGGTCAGGCGGTCACGAAACTGGGCGGCATCGACCTGCTAGTGAACGGCGCAGGGGTTTATCGGCATGCGACCGACGAAGAGCAGAGCCGTGAGGACTGGGACACCGTGCTCGGGATCAATCTCACCGGCACATGGCTCTGTACCCGCGCGGCGATGCGCCAGATGCGCCGCCAGGGAAAGGTCGGCGGCAAGATCATCAATATAGCCTCCATCGCCGCCGTGACCGCGTGCAGCAACGGCAGTTACGACGCGTCGAAGGCGGCGATCGTCCATCTCAGCCGCGTCCTCGCCGCTCGCTGGGGGCGCTACAACATCAATGTGAATTGCATCAGCCCCGGCTATGTGGCGGCAGGAATGAACGGGACCGAACGACCGGAGGAAGAGCGCGCGCTGCTCAGATCACTGACTCCGCTCGGGCACGTCTTGCGTCCGATCGATCTTGTCGGCCCGGTCCATTTCCTCGCGTCACGCGCCGCCGACTATGTCACGGGTCAGAATATCGTCGTCGACGGCGGACATACGCTCGGAACCTGGCTGGCGCCGTTCGATCGGGATCTGCCGCCGCGCGTCGGGCCGGTCGAAGAATGCGACCCCTGAGCGAGCGCGTTGAGGTCCCTGTCTCAGCGCGCGTCATTTCATTGAGGCCGCCTCGATAAATCGGTCGCAGTGCCAACGGGAGGATCATGAACGAGACGCCGCCTTGCAAGTTCACGGGGCCGGAGGTGGACCCGCAGCTCGCCGAGCTGCTCGAGAAGCTGCCCACTCGCCATCTCTCGCTCGATACGCTCGCCGAATTCAGAGCGACATCGTTGATTGATCCAAGCCCACCCCGCGAGGTCGGCATAAGCTGGTACCAGATTCTTTCAGATCCCAGGGGTTCGGCGTCCGTCTTCGTGTATCGGCCGCCCGGCAAAGGCCCCTTCCCTTGCATCTACTACATCCATGGCGGCGGCCTCGTGGCGGGGCGGGCCGGCGATCTGCACGGATTTCTGGCGCCGCTGACCCTGGAACTGAGCTGCATCATCGTCTCGGTAGAATATCGGCTGGCCCCCGAACATCCGTTTCCGGCTGCCATCGACGATTGCCATGCGGGATTGGTCTGGACATTCGAAAATGCCGCCCGGCTTGGAATTGACCCGCGATGCATCGGGGTCATGGGCGCCAGCGCCGGCGGCGGACTCGCCGCGTCGCTCGCGCTCCTGGTTCGCGACCAAGCTATCTACCAACTCACCTTTCAACATCTGATCTATCCTATGCTCGACGACCGGACGGGGACGACCCGTGCCGCTGGAGCCTTTGTCGGACGGCATGTCTGGACCGCGCAGAACAATAGTTTCGGATGGCAATCCTATCTTCGGGATCTGGCCGGTTCAGAAAAGGTGCCACCCTATGCTGCGGCGGCGCGCGCAAGCGATCTGTCGGATCTTCCCCCCACGTTACTGGCCGTCGGCGCACTCGATCTCTTCGTTGAGGAGAATATGGAATATGCGCGCCGGCTGATCATCGCTGGCGTGCCGACGGAGCTTCATATCTATCCTGGCGCCTATCATGGCTTCGACCTCGCACCATCGGCTGCAGTGGCGGCCGACTGTCGGGAGGCCAGTCTGAAATCGCTCCGGTCGGTGATGGCCCGCGCTCAAGCCATCGCACCGCCATCGACGATAAGCTGCGTGCCGGTCACATAGCTCGACGCGGTCGAACAGAGGTAGATGATCGCCCCGACATTCTCGTCGGAAAGGCCTGGCCGTCCCATAGGTATGGGCGCGCCGATCTCCTTCACTTCGCCGCCTGCCGTGCCCAATCCGGCCCGCCGATAACCCTCGCGGACATCATCGGCCATCTGCGAATCCGCTGCGTTGGGGTGAACGCTGTTCACCCTGATCGGATAGCCGAGATGACCGAATTCCTTCGCGGCGGTCCGGCTCAGCAGATGTACGGCGGCCTTCGACGCCGCATAGCCTCCGGAGAAGGGAGCTCCGACAAGCCCGGCGCAGGAGGAGATGTTCACGATCGACGACCCGCCATGGCGGGCAGCTCCGCTCGATTTCAGCAAGGGCAATGCCGCCTGCATCGAGAGCAGGACGCTCTCCGCATTGACCGCCATCATCTGCCGGAAATCGGCTAGCGTGGTGTTTTCGATGCTCGCCATGCGGATGATGCCGGCATTGTTGACGAGGCAGTCCAGTCGCCCGTGACGATCTTCGATCCACGCCATGGCATCGCGCCAGCCTTCCGCCGATGCCACGTCGAGCTCGAGCCAGCCTTCGACCGCAAGTTCGGAAGGCTTGGCGAGTATGTCCGCGCCAATCACCATCGACCCGGCATCGGCCAGCCCGCGTGCCGTGGCGAAGCCGATACCGCGAGCGGCCCCCGTCACCAGGGATACCGTACGGTGCAGCGAGAATGCCGGCCTCATCTTCTTCTCCATGATGAAATTGCGCTGAAGCGGGCCACTGCCGGTCGAGCAGCGGCGACAGGCGACGTCACGATATCTCCATGCCGGGCAGAGTGCCGGATTGCCGCCATCGTTCCAGTATCTGGTGGAAGGCGGCCGCACCGACCGCATAGGAGGCGCTGCCGATCACCAATGGGCCGCCGCCGCCCTCGCCATTATAGTAACCGGGCGTGCACTCCTGCCAGAAAGCCTCATCCACCCGTGCCGCCCGCCGGATCTCCTCGCCCCAAGCATCCTCGGCCGCACGGCTCGCCTCGATCAATTGCGCACCGCGTTGATCGACCTGGTTGATGATATAGGCGATATGTCGCGCCTGCTCGCGGACTATGCCGGTATAGTTGATGCTCGCGGCATTCTGTGATTGGCCCACGAAGAACCAGTTGGGGAAGCCATGGGTCGAATGCCCGTGCAGGGTTCGCAACCCTTGCTTCCAATGTTCACGCAGCGACGTGCCGCCACGGCCGATGATGTCAAAGCCGATCCTGCGTTCTACGCTCGTGTTGAGCTCGAAGCCGGTCGCGAAGATGATGCAGTCGACGGGATAGGCGACACCGCAAGCGACGACCGCGTCCTCCCGTATCTCCTCGACCCCTCGGCTTTCGCTGGTATCGACCAGGGTGACGTTGGGTCGATTGAAGGTCGGCAGATAATTGTCGCTGAACGTCGGGCGCTTGCACAAATAGCGATACCACGGCTTCAGAGCTTCTCGGGCATGGAGATCGGTCACATCGGCGTCGATCCGAGCCCGCAAGGCCTCCATATGCTCGAAGTCGAGCAGCTCGTCGAAGTCCGGGCGCCTCGCGATATCGGGGCAGTCACGCTCCAGTTCGCGCTTCCTGCGGAACAGCGTAGTCCAGCTATCCCGGATGAGATCCTCCTCGACCTCGCCGCCAGCCAGGATCGCGTCGAAATTGGCTTGCCGTTCCTGCTGCCAGCCCGCGTCGAGCCCCGCGAACCAGTTCGGGTCGGTAGGCCTGTTACGGCGCCGATCGACCGACGAAGGCGTGCGCTGGAACACATAGAGATGTCGGGCGCTTGCACCGAGATGCGGTACGATCTGGATAGCCGTCGCGCCGGTTCCAATGATCGCCACGGCCTTGTCGGCGAGGCCCGTCAAGCCGCCACGATGATCGCCCCCGGTATAGTGATAATCCCAGCGTCCCGAATGGAACATCTTGCCCTTAAAGCGATCGATTCCGGTGATGCCGGGAAGCTTGGGCCGACTGGCGAAGCCTGGTGCGCAGATAACGAACTGGGCGAGGAAATCGTCACCGCGGTTGGTCGTGACCCGCCAGCGAGCCTGTTCGTCGGACCAGGCGAGGCGTTCGACCCGCGTCTGGAAGATCGCATGATCATACAGATCGAACCATCGCCCCACCCGCCGAGCATGGTCGAAGATCTCGGGCGCGTAGGAATAGCGCTCCTTCGGCATATAGCCGGTTTCCTCGAGCATCGGCAGATAGATGTAGGATTCCACGTCGCACTGCGCGCCGGGATAACGGTTCCAGTACCAGGTGCCGCCGAAATCGGCGGCCGCCTCCGCGATCAGGAAATCCTTGATGCCGGCCGCCTTGAGCTCAGCGCCGGCGAAGAGCCCGGCAAAGCCGCCACCGATGATCAGGACCTTGACCTCCTCGGTCAGCGGCGCGCGTGATGCAGGGGCGGCCGCATAATGATCCTCATCGAAGCCGGCCAGCCGCCCAGCGACTTCCGCATATTGGCCGATGCCGTCGGCACGAAGCCGCTTGTCGCGCTCCTGCCGATAGCGACGCTTGAGCCCGTCGATATCGATATCGAAAGGAGGGGAAGCTGACATGGCGTGATCCTGAACTGAAAGGAGGCATTCGATGATGGTGCGAAGCCGCGCCATCCGTGTTGACGCAGCCGGCGCCGAGAGCCTCAATCGGCGGGAATGGCGGAAGCGACAGCGCGGTCCGCCAGCGCGTAGGCAGTGTTGAGCGCCATCGCGAAGAGCTGCTCCCTGGGATAGGAGAACTCCGCACCGGCGCGCAGCGGAAAGTCCACCGCGCGAGTGACGCAGCTGCTCACCGCCACCCGCGCAACGGGATCGATCCAGGTTCCCGACATATAGGTGACGGTTGAACCCGGATGGCCCCATACGCGCGATCCGGCCCAGCCGCGTTGCTCGATACCGAGACCGTAGCGGGTACCCGCGCTCATCGCGAAGAATGGTTGAGCAGAAGGCTCGCCGAGCTGCTCCGTCAGGTCGGCGAGCGAGATGGCTATGGGGCTGCCGGCGCGCAGCAAGCTGCCGAACAGGGTCAACATATCGTCGAGCGTCGCTATGCCGTCGCCGGCGCCATAAGCCCAGCTCAGAGCGTCGCCCGTATCGATCAAGTCCCCGGTGGCCGCTGTCCGAAGATAACCGCGGAGCATATGTTCGGTTGCCGTGGCGCCGCCATAATGGGAACGGTCGAGCCCGAGCGGGCCGAGCAGCCGCTCCGCGACCACCTCGCCATAGGGCCGCGCGCAGATCGCTTCGATCACGAGGACGGCGATCACCCAGCCCGTGTTGCAATAATCGAACTGGGCGCCGGGCTCGAACAATTGCCCATAGGGCAGCGCGATCGCCACCAGATCGCGCGGCTTGATTGCTATCCGAGGATCCCATCGTCCGTGCAGGAGGCCGCTGGTCATCTCCCCGAGGCCGCTCTGGTTCATCAACAGGTGGCGCACGGTGATGCGCGCATCGATCGGCAAATCGACGTAGGCGCGAACCGAGCGATCGAGATCGACCTGACCAGCGCGCGCAAGAAGCAGCATCGTTATCGCCACAACGGTCTTGGATTGGCTGCCGACCTGATAATGGTGGCTTGCGCTCGCCGGGACCGACCGCCCATGGTCGGCGAAACCGGCCGAGAAATATAAACGCTCTCCTCCGTCGATCTCGATAGCGGCAATCGCGCCGAGATTACCCAGGATACCGACATAATCGTCGAGCAGCGCCTGGAAGCGTTCTGTCGGAGAAGGAAATCTCCTGGTCGTCATGCAGTCCTCCCACGTTCTCTGGCCGGCGCATCAGCCATGAAGGAAGCTGACCGATTGTTGGCGCAGGTAGCTTTCGATGCCCCGCATGCCGCCTTCCACCCCGATCCCTGACTGGCCCGCAGGCTCGGACCAGGCCGAAAAGCCAGCCCCTTCACTCGCAATGAAGCTCGAACGGACCTGGATCGAAGACCTCACGCGGCGCGCCATGCGCATCGCCCGGTCGATTCGCGTCGTCCAAAGAAAGGCGTAGAGCCCGAAGTCGGTGCCATTGGCGAGCGCGGCGGCCTGCTCTTCGCCATCGAAGGCCATGACCGCTAGAACCGGACCGAATATCTCCTCGCGCGCCAGTGGAGAGTCGGGGGCGACGTCGCGGAACAAGGTCGGTGCGAAGAAGCGGTCGGAAAGCTGTCCCCGCATTCGCTCGCCCCCCGTCACCAGCGCCGCGCCCGCGCGTGCCGCGGACACATGGGTTTCGATACGATCCAGCTGCCCCGACGAAGCGATCGGGCCGTAAGTCGTGGAGGGATCGAGCGGGTCGCCGGCGCGGACCGCTTCGAAGCGCGCCTTGATCCGTTCGACTAGGTCGCGCTCAATGCTCCGTTCCACCAGCAGGCGGCTACCGGCGCTGCACCATTGCCCCTGGTTGCACAGGATGAGCCCGCTGATGGCATCGGCGGCCGCATCGAGATCGATCCCGTCGTCGAAGAATATCTGGGGGGATTTGCCGCCACATTCGAGCAGCAGCTTCTTCATGTTGGACTGGCCGGAATATTCGAGAAATCGTTTGCCCACCTGTGTCGACCCGGTGAAGGTCAGCATGTCGACGTCAGCGTGGAGGCCCAACGCGCGACCGGCGATCTGTCCTGTTCCCGGCACGACATTGAGGACACCGTCAGGAAACCCCGCTTCCGCGGCGAGCTGCGCTAGCATGAGGGCTGATCCCGGCGCTATTTCTGACGGCTTCAGGACGACGCAATTGCCTGCCGCGATGGCAGGAACCGCTTTCAGCAGCGCTACAAAGAACGGAAAATTCCATGAGGCGACCCCCGCCACCACGCCATGCGGCACGCGGCATTGAGCTATGAAGCTCGCGCGATCGGACATGAGAACATCCCCGGCGATCTTGTCGAAGGCCTCGGCGCAGTATCGCACGTAATGCGCGCCCGACTGGGCGTTGCACAGCGCAGTGCCAATGGGCTTGCCCATCTGTGTCGCGTCGATCCGATCGATCTTGGCCCCATCGCGATCAATCAGGTCGGCAAGCTTCAGGAGCAACGCCTTTCGCCGCGACGGGGCCAGATCTGTCCAGCGACCGTCCTCGAAAGCACGTCTGGTCGATGCGACCGCGCCGTCGATGTCGGCCTCGCTCGCCGTTCCATAGGCCCCCATCGAGCGCCCCGAGAGGGGCGAGCGCATTTCGAAGCCGTCGCCCGTCGCGGGGACCGAACGCCCATCGACAAACGGCATGATCGGGATCGCCACATCGATCATGGCAGGTTGCTCCATCGAAGTAAGAATGGGAAAGGCCGCGCGGCGGCGGGCAGAACCGGGGTCATGAAAAGCTCCGCCGCTCGCGCAACCGGGCCTCGTCGATGCGGCAGCCCAGCCCCGGCTCCGCCGAGAGCTCGATGCATCCGCCCGCCTGTTCTCCGAAATCCGGTCCCTCGAGCAGAGGATCCGTTCGGAACGAGAATGCCGAGTCCAGATCGAGGAAGCTTATGGCGGGTCGTGCCATGGCGAGGTGCGCCGCCGCGGCAAGGCCCAGCCGGGATTCGGTATAGCAGCCTATCATGCACCGAGCGCCAGCCGCCGCTGCGATCGCGGCGATGTCGAGACCGCCGGCGATCCCGGCACATTTGCCGAGCTTTATGTTGAGGTAGTCGGCCGCGCCTTCGCGCAGGATCGCAAAGGCGTCGTGCGCGTCGAACATCGACTCGTCCGCACAGATGGCGGCGGCGCCATCCCGGCGGAGAAAGGCGAGATTGACGACATCGAAGGCAGGCAATGGTTGCTCGGCAAAGGCGATCCCGGCGCTCCGCATGGTCTCCAGATTGGCGCGCGCGGCGCGAAGATCCCATGCCTGGTTGGCATCGACGCGTAGCTCGATGTCGGGGCCCAACGCCTCGCGCAACGCCAGGACGTGAGCAGCATCCTCCACGCCGGCCCGTCCCGCCTTAACCTTGATCGCCCGGAAGCCGCGCGCGACCAGTTCACTGCCGGCATCGATCGTCGCTGCCACCGACGGCAGGATGCCGATGGTGCAGTCGGTCGACAGGGGGCGTCTGGCTCCGCCGAGATAGGCGAAGAGCGGAAGCTGCGCATGACGCGACGCGAGGTCATGGAGCGCGATATCGATGGCCGCCCGCGCCGATATTTCGCCGGCCGACAGTGCCGCCAGCTGGGCGTTGCGCAGCCTTATCGCGAGCGGGTCGGTGCCGATGAGCGATTTGGCCGCGGCGCAGGCAAAGCGGTAGCAGCTCTCCTGGCTGTCCCCGGTGACTGGGCCGAACGGCGCGGCCTCGCCCCATCCGCTGATGCCGCTGTCGGCGGTAATTCTCACCACGACGTTGCGTGCGGCGGTTAGGCTGCCGATGCTGGTGTGCAACGGCGCCCTGTAATCGACGTCGAGCAGGCTGACATCGACTTCCTTGATGATCACGGGAAACACCTCAACCGGGCGACGTTCAGGCGCCGCATGTGCAGGGTCGGAGCCGGGCCGGCCTCGGCAGGAGCATCCCGCCTGAGCCGGTCCGGCCGACGGTGGGCGTCAGAAGTCCAAGGCCGCGCGTATACCCAGCGTCCGAGGACGCAGCTGCCCCCACCAGCGCGTGACGCCAGGTCTTATCCGTCCATCCTCGTTGAGCAGATTTCGGCCGAACAGTTCGACCTCGAACGCCCCGAACTGCGCACCCAGGCTGGCCTCCATGATATCGAGGCCCGAAGAGCGATCCTGTTCGTCGACCAGCCCGATTCCCCGTAGCGTCTGCACGGCTCGTCCCTTGCGGTTATAGGCGACCCGCGCCTTGCCATCGACCGCATCGGTCCACTGGAAGCGATAGTCGGCGCTGAGCGACAGGCTGTACTTCGCCACGAAGTCGATCGGGTCGCCCGGCAGATAAGCGGTCTGGGTCGCGTTGATCTTCTTGATCTCCGCGTCGATCACGTCGCCGGAGACCGATAAGGTCAGCTTGGGAACGGGTTTCCAGCGGAGAGCCCAGTCGACGCCCTTGATCGATGCCTTGCCGACATTGCTGATATAGCCGACGTTGACCGCGCCAAGCTGCCCCGGGATGCCCTGGAACTGGATATCTGTGTAGCGATTGTAGAAGCCGGCAAGCTCGATGCCGAGGCGCCCGTCGAGCAGCGACATCTTGGTCCCGATTTCATAGGCGACCAGATTTTCCGGATCGTAATCGCCGGGCGCTCCCAGAGCGATGACGGCGGGAGAGTTGAAACCACCGCTCCGGAAGCCTTCCGAGCGGCTGGCGTAAATGTTGACGTTCTCCACCGGAGTGTAGCCGAGGTAGATTCGCGGCGAGAAAGCGGTGAACGTACCCTTCAGCAGCTGCCCCGAAGACAGGGGTTGGCCGGGGATCGCATCCTGCGCGCGCCGACGATCGTGGAAATATCGTCCGCCGATACCGATGTTGAGCTTATCGGTCAGCTTGTAGGAAGCGTCTCCGAAGACCGCCCACGATTTGGAAGCGTTCAGCTTCGGCTCCGACAATCCGGGAACGATGAGCGCTCCACCGATGTAGATGTCGGACCCGCGATCGGTCACGATCCGCGAATCCCGGTAATAGGCGCCCAGCGTCCACTCCAGCCGCCGTTCGCCGTTCGAGCTCAGGCGTATTTCCTGTGAGAAAATCTCGCTGTCCGTCTTCCAGTCGCGGGCTAGCACGTCGAGCAGGCCATAGGTGAACTGCGCCGTCTGCGCCTGGCCCTGCTGTCGGCGGAACGCATCGACATAGAGGGTCGAACTCAACAGAGAGGCCGCGCCGAAGTCGTAACTCGCGGTGAGATTGTACAGCTCGTAATCATCGTCGACCTCGGTCGACACGGTAGGATCGCCGGTTCTGAAATTGCTCGCCGAGCGCGGTCCCAGATTGACGATGTTCTGCGCACCCGCATCATTCCGGTGGACGATGGCCATAGCCTGCACATCGAGGGGTTCGAGCGGCTTCCACAGCAGCGTCGTGCGAACGTCGATGAGGGTGTTGTCGTTAATATTCTTACGGCCATTCTCGGGGCGGTCGATCCAGCCGGCGCCATTTTCGAGATAGCCGACCATGCGGACGCCAAGCTGGTCCTGGACCAGCGGCACGTTCAGGACTCCCGTCAACTCTTCACCGACGCCGCCATCCTCGCTGTCATAAATCGAGCCATCGAGCCGGCCCGAAAATTCCGCCAGATTCGGCTTGTTGGTGATGAAGCGCACGGTGCCCCCCGTCGAGCCTTCGCCATAAAGCGTGCCCTGAGGGCCCTTGAGCACTTCGACCCGGGCCAGATCGGTCGCGACGAGGTCGATCTGCGAGATCGCGTCCGAGGAAACCGCTGCCTCGTCGAGATAGATGCCGGTCAGCGATGAATTGCCGAATTCGCTGCCCAGGCCGCGAATGGCGAGGGTCGCGAAACCGGGGCCGACCTTGGCGACCGTCAGGCTGGGAACATAGTAGGACAGGTCCTGGGTATTGCGGACACCGGCGTCGGCGAGTCCTTCACCGCTCAGTGCGGTGATGCTGATCGGCACATCGAGAGCCCGCTGCTCACGCTTCTGAGCGGTGACAACGATTTCCTGAATGTCCGCGCTTTCATCACTCGCCGCGGCGGATGCGGCGATCAATCGCCCCTGCGGCGGATTGGCCGCGACGGCCACCTCGACCACGACGCCTCCACTTGCCGAACGCCGGCTCGTAAGCCGGGAGCCCTTCAGCAGCATCGCAAGAGCCCGGTCGGGCGTGTAAACGCCCTTGAGCTGCGCGCTGTGTTTACCTTGCACGAGTCCCGGCGCAACGACGAGATCGACCCCGCTTTGCTCGGCAAACTGGCTCAGCGCCCTGCTCAGCGGCTGGGCAGCGATGCTATAATTGCGCTGCGCTCCGGAAGCCTGAGCAGACGCCCCCGTCATCGCCCCTGACATCGCGGCCAGTGTCGCCGCCGCCGATAGAAGATACCTGATCCTCGATGCTCTGATGTACATGGTCGTCCCCCTTTGTCATCAAGGCTCTGATGTGGCCTCGGGAGGATTGACGCAGGGCCGGATCAACCCCTCAATCGATCTTCGCAATTTTATTGCGCGGTGCTCTCAAGGCGGATTTCCCCTTTCTCCATTTTTGCCCGGACGGGGAAGGCCTCGGAAATCGCCTCCACGAACGCCTGCGATTGGCCCGTCCTGAACGAGCCGCTGATCCGGATCCGGCCGATCGAACTATCCGCCAGCACGATTGGCGTCGCACTGTACCGATTCATCTCGGCGACCGCATCGGCCAGCGGCATGTCGTCGCACCGCAGCCGCCCATCTCGCCAGCTCAGAATGTCGGCCATGTCCGCCTCGCGAACCAGCATTCTGCCGTCGGCTGTGGTCACCAGCTGTTCGCCGGCCCGTAGGGTGGCGGAAGCCTCCGGCGCTGCGTCGGGCCGTGCTACGAAGCCAGAACGATCCTCCCTGACACGCACCCGCCCTTCGAGCAGCGACACTCTGAGCCGCTCATCGGCCAGGCGAACCTCAAACTCGGTGCCCAGGGCGATGACCTCATGGTCGCCGGCGCCCACCACGAAAGGACGGTCTGGATTCTTCGCGACCTGGAAAAAGGCCTGTCCGGCGAGCAGCACGACCGATCGCCGCTCAGTGGTGAAGGCGATGCGGACCTTCGAACCCGTGTTGAGCGTCACCACCGAGCCATCCGCCAGAGTCACCGTCGAGCGCTCGCCAATGCCAGTGGTCAGCTCGCGCTCGACCGGCGCCGCGAGCTGCGCGCCTTCCCCGCCCACGTAATTGCGCAACAGGCCCGGATCGAACAGCAGCGCTGCGCCGAGCAGCGCCACCACTGCCGCCGCCGCTGCGGACCATACGGGTAGACGCCGACGCGCCGTCGGCCGGATCATCAGCGCCTTGCTTCGCATGGCCACGATCTCGTCGTCGCCCGCCGCGGCGCCAGCGAGCTCCCAGGCGCGCGTCATGTCGTCATATTTCTCGCGGTGCCCGATGTCGGCCTCGAGCCAACGCTGGAACTCGATCTCCTCGGCAGGACGCAAACCGCGCCGTCGCCGCGCGAACCAGAACGCCGCAACGTCCTCCGTCTCCTGTTCGGGGTCTCGGCGCATAGACACGATGTTGCTCACGGTTCTGCCTTGGTCTGCGCCGAAATCTCCTTCAGCGCACGCATGATATATTTCTCGACCGAACTGACTGACACGCCAAGCCGCGCGGCGATCTCCGGGTAGGTCAGCTCTTCGAACCGATGAAGCACGAACGCGGCCCTCACTCGCTCCGGCAAGTCGTTCAGGGCGGAGCGGACATTCTCAATCTGCTGTCGCGCGATAAGGACGCGCTCGGGCGAGAAGTCCTCAACCGCGTGCAGATGCTCCTCATAGCCCACATGATCGCGCGCATGCCGCACCGCCCGGCGGCGCACGCGATCGGTAAGGACATTGGCCGCCGCCTGGAAGATATATCCTTCCGGCCGCTCGATAGCCTCCCCCTCACGACGGGCGAGCCGCAGGAAAACCTCTTGGGTAAGGTCGTCGGCCTCATCTGACAGGGCTGGCGCGCGCCGCACGAAGAACCGCCGCAAGGCAGTACGATATTGCCGCGAAGCCATCTCGAGGAGGCTATTCCTGCGCTGAAAATCGTCTGAATCCATGGGGTTGCCGAGCAAAACTCCGTTCAGGCCCGCATGACCGGCCCTCGCGCGCATAGTGCGGCTGATCTTTCCTGCCAGCAAGCCCGTCAGGAAAGATCCGATAGATCGAGACCCTTCGGGCATTGGCATGAAGCGAACTTCTGCCAACGGCTCGCCCCTCCGCTCGGCCTTTCTTGAGGGGTTGTCCGCCGAACGCGTCTCATCGTTGTGAGACGATCTTTCTGGCGGGGCGCAGCATATACCGATGATCAATTTCGACGAGCTATTCTCCCTGATCGGCGCACTTGTGATGTGCCACTCGCCGAGCGGTCATGAAGGCGAGGTCGATGACCTGCTGATGAGGAAATTCGGTGAACTCGGGCTTGCGCCCCGGATCGACGCCGCCGGGAACCTGATTGTGAAAATTGCAGGGAGCGGCCCGGGAAGCCTCGCCATCACCGCCCACAAGGATGAGATCGGCTGCAGCGTCCACGATGTGGAAGCGGACGGCAAGGTGCGCGTGCGCAGGTTGGGCGGGGCCTTTCCCTGGATTTACGGCGAAGGCGTGGTCGATCTGCTCGGCGACAAAGGCGTGGTGAGCGGCGTGCTCAGCTTTGGCTCGCGCCACGTCTCCCATGCTTCACCGCAATTCGCCTACAAGGAAAGCGCTCCCGTCAAATGGGAGGAGGTCTGGGTCGAGACGAAGCTGTCTCGAGAGGCGCTGCGCGCAGCCGGCATCGGTCCTGGCGCACGCATGGTGGTAGGCCGACACCGTAAGGCGCCGTTCCGGATGGGTGAGCATATCGCGAGCTACACGCTGGACAACAAGGCCTCACTGGCGATCCTGCTTTTGCTTGCGAGCCGGCTCAAGAACCCTCCGCTCGACGTCTATCTGGTCGCGACCGCCAATGAGGAGGTGGGCGGGCTGGGTGCTCTCTACTTCACCAAGTCGCAGCCCCTCGACGCGCTGATCGCACTGGAGATCGTGCCGGTAGCCCCCGAATATAGCGTCGAAGAAGGTCCGGTGCCCGCCATCGTCACCGAGGATGCCTTCGCGCCCTATGATCGCGGCCTCAACCAGACGTTGCACCGTTGCGCGAGTGCGGTGGATAGCCAGGCGCAACTGGCTTCACTGCAGGGTTTCGGAAGTGACGCCTCGTTCAGCCTGCGCGCCGGCCATGTGGCCAAGGCTGCCTGCTTCGGCTTTCCCACACTCAATACCCACGGATATGAAATCGCCCATCTCGGCGCGATCGCCCGGTGTGTCGACGTGCTTGAAGCCTTTTGCACGACGGGTGCACACACACTGGCACAGCCCCGATAAGAATGGCCAAATCGTCTCGCACGTCCCCCGTCGTGGGGGGAAGCCTCGTCACCTCCCGCGCGGCGATCGGCACGATTCCGACGTTTCGTCTGGCGGCCTATGGCGCACCCGCCTTCTCGATCTATCTGCTCCTCAATCCGACCTGGAGCATCATCCCGGGCGTTTATGCGAAATATTTCGGCCTGAGCCTTTCGACCCTCGCCACGATCGTGCTGGCCACCCGCATTCTCGATGCCCTGTTCGACCCGATCGTGGGTTTTCTCTCGGACAGGCATAGGGGACGAGGCGGATCGCGCTGGATTTGGATTTGGTTCGGAGGCATCGGCCTCTGCATCGCCGGCTATTTCCTGTTCGCACCGCCTTTCCCGGTGACGCCGGGCTATTTCTTCGCCAGCCTGATCGCCTTCTTCCTTTGCTGGACGATCGTCGAGGTGCCGCATCTCGCCTTGGGGAGCGAGCTGAGCGATCGCCCAGCCGACAGGGCGGCCGCCTTCGGCTGGAGGACGAGCTTCGCCTTCGCCGGCCATACCCTGTTCTTTTCCATCCCCTTCCTGCCGTTCCTCACCAGCGGAGACTACACGCCGGATCTCATGCGCCTCGCAATCATCGTGGGGATGGCCGCGATGGCGCTGGGGTTGGGCGTAAGTCTCGCGCTGGCGCCGCGGCCGGCGGCAAAGCCGTCACACCACCTCGGTATCGGAAAGGTGCTGCGTTCCGCCCTGGCCAATCGGCCGCTGCGCCATCTCATCCTCGTCATCGTCGTCGACAATGTCGGCACGTCGATGTGGTACGGCGTGATGTATATCCACCTCTCGTCGAGCGCCGCGACGATGCAGCATGTAGCCACGATCTTCGTGGTCGCGAGCTTTACGGGTCTGATCGCCATACCGGGATGGACGCTCCTCGTCCGGGCATTCGGCCCGGTAGCAGCGTTCCTGGTCTGCAAGCTTCTGTTCCTCACCTCTTTCGGTGGCAGCCTCCTCTTCACCGGCGACGCCTCGCCCATACCCACGATGGCGTTGGTCGCCATCGGCTTTGTCGCCATGGCAGGAAACAACATGCTGTTTCCGATGCTGCTGTCGGTGATCGGGGACTACAGCTCCTGGAAATATCGCCAGGATCTCGGCGGAACCCTGTTCGCCATCTATGCCTTTCTCCACAAGGCAACCTACGCCATGGGGGTCTCCATAGGCCTCTATCTGCTCGCCCATTTCGGGTTCGACGCCACCGCATCCGAACAGACCGGAGCAGGTCGGCTTGGCATGGCTCTAGCATTTTCCGCCGTTCCGCTGCTCCTGATGGCCGGCTCCCTGGCATTGATGGCGCGGCCGCCGATCGGCCGCGCCCATGCGGCGCTCATTAGGGCCCGTCTCGAGCGCCGCCCTTTCCTCGCTCCGACCGAAGTCGCGCCCTGAACACGGTCTGGGATTTCGTGATAGTCGCCGCGGAACCGCCGGCTGTCGCGGCCGAGCTGATCCGCCGACGCCAAGACCCTCGTTCCGGAGGCCGGCGGATCGGATCGCCCACCGTTCATCAAGATACCGGGGACATCGCTGGAAAGACCAACACAGCTGACCAGCCCTTACCCATGGGGCTGGATGTACCTGTCG
>NZ_LDES01000052.1:0-87140 GCF_001015195.1 Sphingomonas sp. Y57
CGCGCTGCTGCGCCGGGCGGAGCGGACGCCGGGGGCCGGGGCGCGGACGCTGACCGCCGCGCCGGCGGTGATCGACCGGATCGCGCACGGGTCGGGGTGGGTAGCGGAACTGGAACGCCGGCTCGGCGCGCCGATCGTCTTGCGTGCCGACGCCGGGCTCGCCATATCGGCAGGCCATGTCGACGCGCAAACCCCCTAGATGCCCCGGCTGCGGCAAGGCCCCGGCCGAGCAATTCGAACCCTTCTGCAGCCAGGGATGCCGCGATCGCGACCTGCTCAAATGGCTGGACGAAGGCTATCGCATCCCCGGTCCGCCGGCTGATCCCACGGGCGAATAAAAAAGCGAAAAGCGGGCTGGACAGAATGCGCGACGCGCCTCTATAGGCACGCCTCCAACGCGCGAGTGCCCAGGTAGCTCAGTTGGTAGAGCATGCGACTGAAAATCGCAGTGTCGGTGGTTCGATCCCGCCCCTGGGCACCATTTTTTCTCCTTTGACAGCGATGTGTGGCGAGCCGGCTTCGGCGCGCCGCGAATGGCCGCGGAAATGCGGCGTTTTGTGCGCTACCGATGCATCGGGCGCAGTGCCGGGAGACGTCTTAGGTCGGCGCGCGCCGGCAATTATAACGCGGCTTTCTGGATGGGCGCAAAAGGTCGGTCGGCGGATGCGATGCAAGTGTGGTCGAGGAAGGCCTCGCTTGAAAGACCTGCGCGACAATGTGCCGTAAAATGGGCGACCGAACACCGCGCCTGGTTCCCATTGCAACTCGATGCGCATCGCATCCGCCGACCGCCGATTTCGCCGGAGGGAAAGGTCGATACCCGCAGCGGGGTACAGCAATGGCTGCTTCCCCCAACGCAGTTGCCGTGCGTGACCAGCTTTCCAGTTCCTGAAACCCGCAATTCGTCCACACGACGCCGCAGCAAACGCGGCATGACTGACATTGGGACGAAGCTGACGTTCGTCATCCTGGTTGTGAATGGCGGGTTCCGGATGAAGCAGACCTTCGAACCTGACTATCCTTGATCCCTGGCAGAGCCGCAACCGCTGTCACACGCATTGTGTCCTGGAGCATATTCGTTGGAACGGTGCCGGCGATCGGCCTTGCCCCAAAGGAACGGGCCGGCTTGGGGTAACCGACCCGTTCCAGGCACCGCGAGTGCGCGGTCAGCGCAGGCTGGGAGGGGGGTAGGCTGCCTGCGGGCCGCCTTATCCGAATACCGTCGCGACCTCATGCATGCGATACTACGTATGTCGCAGATGGCTCATTCCAACGGATAGGTAGTGGGCGATTTTCGTCAGAGCTATTCGTCCTCGCCACACTGCGGGTTCTTGTGTCCGGGGTGCGTCATGGAATTGGTCCGATGGTTGCGCTGACGAGCGGCTCGCGAAAAACCCAGGAAGAACACCGGGCCGCAACGCCGCTGGAACTCATGTTCGACCTCGCGAGCGTCATCGCGGTGTCGGCCGCGGCTCCCGGTCTTCATCACGGGATATCGGCAGGACACGCAGGCCCTGCGATCCTGCAATACGCTGCCGCCTTCTTCATGGTCTGGTGGAGCTGGATGAACTATACTTGGTTCTCATCCGCCTATGACGACGGCTCGTGGTGGTTCCGTATCCTCTCCATGGTGGCGATCGTCGGTGTCCTGACCGTCGCGGCCGGAATAGCCACCACCTACCAGGCCCGGCCACTTGTGCTCGCGCTTTCGGGGTTCGTCATACTGCGCGTGGCGATGGCGGCGCTCTGGCTCGGGGCGCGATCGGCGATCCTCCGCGCCGCAGGACGGCCATCGGCTACGCGTCCGGCATAATAGCAATGCAGGCGTTCTGGGCCTGGATGATCCTTACGGTTCCCCCGACCGATCCACGGTACATGGGACTCTTTCTGCTGGGCGCGATCGGAGAAATGTCGGTGCCGGCGATTTGCGAGGCGGCCTGAGGAAAAACGCGATGGCATCGCGGGCATATCACCGAACGCTATGGTCTGCTGAACCTGATCGTCCTCGGCGAGTGCTTCCTCTCCGTGACCTCGATCCTGGTCGTCAAGGGAGACGGCGGGCTCGCAGGCGCTGGACAGGTGGAGCTGGCGCTGGGCGCGGCCATCGTCACCTTTTCCCTCTGGAGTGCTTATTTCACCCAGCATGACCAGGTCATCGGCGAGCAGCTCAGGCAATCCTTGCTGTGGGGCTACAGCCACTTTGTCCTGTTCGCGGCAGGCGCTGCGGTTGGCGCCGGCTTTGCCGTCCGCCTCGAGGCCCTGACCGGACGTTCGGCGATTTGAGAGCTCTCCTCAGGGCTCGCCATCGCCATTCCCATTTCGCTCTATTTGCTGAGCCTGTGGATGATGCGCGAGGCGAGGAACCCCATCTCGAGGCGTACCGTCGTGCTTCCGGGCATCGCATTGCTGCTCCCGCCCCTGCCGTTTCTCATTCACGACCCGCTTCCGCCCATGACGCTGCTCCTCGTGGCCGGGGTCTGGTTGAGAAATGTGCAGGCAGCAAAACGACCGCCTGAAACCCCTGCGTAGAAGGGCGGAAGGGTCCCGCACGAGAACCCGGCACGGTTCGAAGTCGCGCCCTCCATGCCTGACCGATAGCCTATGCATTGATAGTTGAGGGGCGAACGGCCTGCGCTGGCCTGGCTCGCGGGTGAATCGCTGCTCATCCGAGCGGCTTGGTCCGTACCAACCCTCGGCCTTGTCGGCCTATCCGATCGTATATCCCGGACGATGCTTCGTCCCAATCGATCCGCCGGGTCCGCCGACCTAGCCTGGCTGTCGCCGTGCCACTGACGGCAATCGAAAGGAACCAAGTATGAAACTCGAAACCATTGCCAAACCCGGCAAGCCTAACGCCGACGATCTGGTCCCCTCGCGTTATGCGCTGAGCGTTGGCGATCTCGATGTCCTCGTCATCAGCGACGGTGTCCTGCCTCTGCCGACCGAAACGATGGCGACCAATGTGGACCCTGCCGTCCGCGCCGCCTGGTTCAAGGACATGTTCGTCGGGCCCGACATGTTCGACTGGGCGCTGAACGTCCTTGTCGTCCGCAGCGGTGACCAGACCATCCTCGTCGATGCCGGACTGGGTGGACAATTTTCCGGCTTCCCGCGCGCCGGGCAGTTCCCCAAGCGGCTCGAGGCGGCGGGTATCGACCTGGCCTCCGTCACCGATGTCGTGATCACCCATATGCACATGGACCATGTCGGCGGGCTGCTGGTCGACGACGTGAAGCAGCGGCTGCGGCCGGATGTGCGGATCCACGTATCGGCGACCGAGGTCGCGTTCTGGGATGCGCCCGATTTCACGTTTACCTCGATGCCGACACCGGTGCCGAAGGTGCTTCGCTCCACTGCCGCGCAGTTCATCAAGGAATATCGGGACAAGCTGAAGACCTTCGACGAGGAATGTGAGATCGCACCGGGAGTGGTGGCAAAGGTCACCGGCGGACACACCCCGGGGCATTGCGTCGTTCAGCTCAATTCCGGCGGCGAGCGGCTGACCTTCGCCGGCGACGCCCTGTTCCCGGTCGGCTTCGATCACCCCGACTGGCACAACGGCTTCGAACATGACCCCGAAGAGTCGGTTCGGGTTCGCGTCCGCCTGCTGCAAGACGCGGCGGCGAGCGGTGAACTGCTGGTGGCCACTCACCTGCCGTTCCCGTCTGTCGGCCATGTCGCGGTCGACGGCGACGCGTTCCGGTGGGTGGCGGCGTTCTGGGACTATTGATGTCCACCAAGTGACCGCCGAGTTGGGGCGCGTGCTGCCGATCTCACCGGTACGCGCCCTTGCTCGTGCAGCGGGCGCCCGGCGAGCCCCCTTC
This sequence comes from Sphingomonas sp. Y57, assembly GCF_001015195.1. Lineage (GTDB taxonomy): Bacteria > Pseudomonadota > Alphaproteobacteria > Sphingomonadales > Sphingomonadaceae > Rhizorhabdus. The sequence continues at coordinate 3,825 of NZ_LDES01000052.1, forward strand.
CGCAGCGGACCGGGTTGCGAGCGGGAGACGAGAGACCGCAAGTGCCCATGACGGCTCTGTCGCACTGCACCGGGGACTGCAAGCTGGTGGGCGGTCCGATCAGACCGAGTGCGGCGCCAGGACCTCCGCGAGAAAGTCGGTGAACAGCTGCACGCGCAGCGGGGCAAGGCGACCGAAAGCATGCAAGGAATGGACCGGCACCGACGCGAGTGGATCGTGCGGCAGCACTTCGACGAGACGCCCTGCCGCAAGATCGTCCGCGACCGCCAGCCGCAGCACCTGCGCGATACCCACCCCGGCAAGCGCTGCGATCCGCATCGCCTGACCGGAATCGGTATCGAGCGCGCCCTCGGTCGTCAGGTCGGTGCCATCAGCGAACCGGATCGGATAGGCGCGCGAACCGAGGCGGTAGCGGATATGCGCCACCCTAGACAGATCTTCGCGCGTCAAGGCGCCCCCGGCGTCGGCGAGCCAGTTCGGAGCCGCGACAAGGACGAGCGGAAGCGCCGCCAGGCGTCGCACCATCCAGTCGGCGGTTTCGACCGCACCTGCGCGCAAAGCCACATCGAATCCCTCACGCACGAGGTCGACATGGCGATCGGTGATGCTGATCTCGAGCCGGATGTCGGGGTAGCGCCGGATGAAGGTGCCGGCGATATGCTCGACGAGCGTTGGTCCGAGGACGCCCGGAAGGCTGACGCGCAGCAGCCCGCGTGCTGTATCGGTACTGCTCAGCACGTCGCCGGCTTCATCCAGAGACCGGAGCAGCGGCGCGACGCGCTCATAATAGGCTGTTCCCTCGACGGTCAGCGCAAGCGATCGCGTCGAACGCAGGAACAGCTTGACGCCGAGCCGCTTCTCGAGCCGCTCGACGCTCTTCGAGACCGCAGATGGCGTCGTGCCGGCGAGGCGCGCAGCCGCGCTGAAAGAGCCCGCTTCCGCCGCGCGGATGAAGGCGTGCAGTCCGCTTGTAGGCTCGAGTTCCGTGATCATTTGATAGTTTCTGGCAAAAATATTGTGCCTCGGTCCAGCCTTATCTTCCCAGATGGAAAAGCCAGATGGGCTCCTGAGTTCAATATAGGAAGGCAGACATGACCGGTTTGAATGGAAAGGTCGCCGTCATTACCGGCGGCAACAGCGGTATCGGACTGGCGAGTGCGAAGCTGCTTGCCGAGCACGGTGCACAGGTGGTGATCACCGGCCGGCGGCAACAGGCACTCGACCAGGCGGTACAGGCGATCGGTCCCGCAGCGACCGCGATCCAGGGCGATGTTTCCGATCCGAAGCACCATCGCGAGCTGACGGAGCTGGTACGCACGCGCTTCGGCGGCGCGGACATCTACATGGCCAATGCCGGCGTCAACACGATTACGCCTTCAGGCGACGTGTCGGAGGAAGAGTTCGACGCGCAGTTCGGAATCAACACGCGCGGCACCTTCTTCGGCGTCCAGGCGATTGGACCGGTCCTGCGGGACGGCGGATCGATCATTCTCGTCGGTTCGCTGGCGAGCGAAAAGGTGCTCAACGGACACTCCGTCTATGCCGGTACGAAAGCGGCGATCGGCGCTTTCGCGCGCAGCTGGGCGCTCGAGTTCAAGGATCGCCGCATCCGCGTCAACGTGCTGAGCCCGGGGCCTACGGAAACCGAGATCCTCGAAAAGCTCGGCGTGCCCGCCGACGATCGGGAGGCATTCACGGCCATGATGGCGGGCGCGATACCCCTCGGACGCCTCGGCCAACCCGATGAGCTCGCGCGCGCCGCCCTTTTCCTCGCCTCGGACGCCAGCAGCTTCGTCACCGGCATCGACCTGCGTGTCGATGGCGGAATGGCGCTACTTTGATCCCTTCCATTCACCCCAAAAGGAAACCGAGATGACCCTATCTGAAATCGATCCCGCGATCGAAAAACTGATCCACGACGTCGTTCACGTCGGCAGCGCTTACGACATCGACGGCATGGAGAAGCTCTACACGCCGGACCAGATCTTCCTCGTTCTCGGCAGTGACGGCGTCGTCACCCGGGTTCGCCGCGATGATTCGATCGCCGAATTCCGGTCCCGACGCGACAGCGGTGAGGAGCCGCTCTCGACCGAGCATCGTGTCCTCCATGTCGAGCAGCAGGGCGATCATGCCACTGCGATCCTCTATCGCCGCATGAGCCCGGACGCGCCACCGGCGATGTACGAACTGCGCCTGCGCAAGGATTCGGACATCTGGAGGGTCGCTGGTGAAACGGTCACGCCGTGGCCCGGCGGCGTCGACGGCAACTTCCTTCCTCCGCGGCGCAACCCGGCCTGAGGCCGTCCGCGCGGCTCGCGTAGGCGGCGCCGCGCCCTGTTTCGTCGACATCATCTGATCGGAACTATCGTGAAACACTTCATTTTCGCTTTTCTCCTCGGCGCGGTTCCGGGAGCCGGCATCGCTGTTCCAGCCGCAGCCCAGACGTTCGATGTACCCTATGTCGGCGCGCAGGCCGGCTGGGCGCAGAACAAGGTCGGAACCGCCGAAACGGACGCCGGAACGGCACAAGTCGATCGCTCGCGCGACGCGGCGACAGCAGGCATCTTTGTCGGTTACAACATCCAGCCGGTCGACCGGGTCGTGCTGTCGATGGAAGGCGGGCTCAACATCGGAATTGATGATCGCATGGCGCGCTCGCAAAAGGATGCGACTGCGGCGATCAATCCCGAATATGGCTTCGACCTCGGGGTCCGTGCCGGCTATCTCGTGACGCCCACCACACTGATCTATGCGCGCGGCGGGTACGAGAATCTTCGCGCCTCGATACGGATACGCGACATCGAGGGCGCTCGGCGGGAGAAGGAGAACTTCGACGGCTGGTGGGTGGGTGGGGGCGTCGAACGCGCGATTGCCAGTCACCTGACCGCACGCGTCGAGTATCGCTACAGCGACCTCGGCGGCGACGGCACCGAATTCGAGCGGCACCAGGTGCTGGCGGGCATTGCCTGGCACTTCTAGCCCGGTGCCCCGTCTCGCGACCCTTCCGGCACGGAAAGGTCTGCCATGCATCGGCGAGGCAAGGGACAAACCCTTGCCTCGCTTAACGCGGACAGATATAGTCCGGGTTATGTCGCATCTGACCGCAAGCGTGGAATATGGGCTGCATTGCCTGCTCGGCCTGCTGGACGCCGGCACGCAACCGCGCAGTTCCCGTGATCTCGCCGAATTCCAGGGCGTCTCGCCGACCTTCGTCGCGAAGATTTTCGCAAAGCTCGAAAAGGCCGGGATCGTCGTGGCCGCGGAAGGAGTGCGCGGGGGCTACCGTCTCGCTCGCGCTCCAGAGACAATCACCGTGCTCGAACTCGTCGACGCCATCGAGGGGCGAAAGCCCCTTTTCGACTGCCAGGAGATTCGCGGTCGCTGTGCTCTGTTCGATGAGGGCGTGCCCGAATGGGCAACGCGCGGGGTCTGCTCGATACATGCCGTCATGCTCAAGGCCGAGAAGGCGATGCGCGACGCGCTCGCGAGCGAGACGCTCGCTGATATCGGCGGGCGGCTCGATCGCAAAGCGCCGGCCGGGTTCGGCGCCGACACGAAAGCATGGTTCGACCGACGGATCGCGGAGCGGCGGTCCGGAAGTCAGGCGCATAGGAAGGACCTGACGTCATGATCACTGCCACGGCCGACGAAGAGGCTCCGTTGATATTCGTCGTCGACGACGACGAAGAGGTTCGCGAAGCGATCCGCGAACTCATGCTTTCGGTCGGTCTCGAGGCGACATGCTGTTCCTCGACGCGCGATCTGATCGATTCACCCCTGCTCGAACGGGCGGGGTGCATCGTCCTCGATGTCCGCATGCCGGGGGCAAGCGGCCTCGATCTGCAGCAGCATCTTGCCTCGTCCGGCATCGTCAAGCCGATCGTGTTCCTGACTGGCCATGGGGACATTCCAATGTCGGTCCAGGCCATGAAGGCCGGCGCTGTCGACTTTCTCACCAAGCCGGTTCGCGACCAGACGCTCCTCGATGCCGTCACGGCGGGCATCGAACGCGATCTTGCGGATCGCGCGCATGCCCGGGCCGTCCAGAAGCACGTCGAGCATTACCAGACCCTCACCCCGCGCGAATGTCAGGTCATGCGCGAAGTTGCCTTGGGCCGGCTGAACAAGCAGATCGCCTTCGATCTCGGCATCACCGAGATCACCGTGAAGCTTCATCGCAGCAATGTGATGCGCAAGATGCAGGCGGCCTCGGTCGGCGAACTGATACGCGCCTGGGAGCGGCTGCCCCTCGACATCCGTGAATCGGTCCCGGCCTAGCCTTTGGTATGATAACAATGCCCTGCAAGCTGCGCGACATAGATGGCTCCCGCACTGGAGGCCGCTTAAGAGAGGATGTCGCCCCTTGCCTGACTTGCCGACCATCGCGATCGTGGACGATGACGAGGCGGTGCGTGAAGCTCTTGGAGACCTGCTGATGGTCGCGGGGCTCACTTGCCACACATTTGCGGGAGCAGCATCGTTTCTCGCTGCGCGGACAACGTGCCAGTTCGATTGTCTTGTCACCGACATCCGCATGCCGGACATGAGTGGCATCCAACTCATCGAACACCTTCGCGACGAGGGCGCCGACCTGCCGATGATCGTCCTTTCGTCGGTGCTCGACCAGCAATCGCGTGAGTACGCCCTTTCACTCGGAGTCCGGGCCTGGTTTACCAAGCCCGTCTCGGACGAGCAGCTCCTTGGCGCCATCGCAGCGGCCATCGAGGATCCGGGGCTGGGCCACCGGCAATGACCGCCGCGCCAGGCGATCTCCGATGTTACGATCGGTCGAGGATCGCCGAGCTCGCGTCGGAGAGCATCATCATTTTCGACTCGGACCGGAGAGTGCGTTACTGGAACCCGGCGGCGGAACGGCTTTTCGGTTGGCCTTTCCTCGCCATGCAGGGTTCCGAGATCACCGATCTGTCGCCATCGCCTGCCGAAGAACAATGTGCGTGGTCGCAACTTGTGCAGGAAGGCTGGTGGCAGGGCCGCGTCTGCCGACGCGCGCGCAATGGTCGAGTCGTTGTTGCCGATGTACGGCGTCATCTGCGCTATGATGAGACGGGAGCGCATCACGATACCATCGAATTCGCGCGGCCCGCAACCGAGGCCGAAGGCGCGGATGCCGAAGTCGGGCCGGTCCCCGATGAAATAATGGCCGCGAGCTGGGAAATCGACATCTCGCCGGCGTTGGAGATTGTCGCCCGGCTCGGCGCACGCGCGAGCCTCGCCGGTGACGGTGAACGCGAGAAGCTCTGTTTGCGTTTGGTGGAGTGCGCCCGGATAGTGGAAGTGAACGAGCGCACCGCGCGCCTCGTTGGCGGCAACCGCGGACGTGCGCTGATGGCCGGGCAATCGGTAGCGGCATTCTGGCCGGTTGAAAGCCGGGCGATCCTTGCCGAACTCATTCTCGAGGCGTTGGCCGCGGAGCCCGGAACGACCTGCAGCCGTCGTCTCGCGTCAGACGGCATCTTGCGGGATCCGCTCGTCAGCGTCTGGCGCGCGGGTCCGGAGCGGCCGGCGCGCCTGTTCGTGGCGGTGAGCGGCGCCGCCGACGATGACCGGTCCTACCTGTTCCTGCGGGCCAGCGAAGCGCGCTACCGCAAGCTGGTCGACTATATGCCAGTCGCCCTCTGGCAGGTCGATGCGAGCCATATGGGAAAGATCTACGCGCAACTGCGGGCGGACGGAGTCGTCGACTTCGAGCGCTATCTCGAACAGCATCCCGAACTGGTCGAACGGGCCGCGAGCACGGTTCCGGTCACCGATGTCAATCGCCGAGCGATTGAACTCGTGGGGGGCGCGGGGGTTCACGACCTTACGCGGCCCGTCGGTTACCTTTTCTCAGAAAGTCCCGCCTCACTTCGCCGGGTGATGATCGGTCGGTTCACCGGTCAGAAGAATTACAACGAACTCATGAAACTGCGCACCTTGGACAACCGCGTGCTCGACGTGTTGTTCTCGGTCACCTATCCGGAGCCGCGCGTCGAACTCGATACCACCATCTTCAGCTTCGAAGACGTGACCGACCGTCTGCGCATGGAGACGCAGCTGCGCCAGCTTCAGGCCGATTTCAGCCATGCGGCGCGCGTTTCGATGCTCGGCGAGCTCACCAGCTCCATTGCACATGAGGTCAACCAGCCGCTCGCTGCCATCGTGACCAATGCCGAAACCAGCCTGCGCTGGCTGGCGCATGACGATCCCGATACCGGCAAGATCGCCCAGCTGACCGAAAGAATTGCGGCGAGCGCACGGCGCGCGGACAACATTGTACAGCGCGTGCGTCGCATGGCGGTCAAGCAGACACCCGACCCCGTCGAGCTGCCGTTCAACGAAATCCTGCAGGAAAGCCTGCTATTCGTGCGTCACGAGATCGAGACGCGCTCGGTTCGCGTATCGACGTCCTATGCGCGCGGATTGCCGCGGGTCGTCGGCGACCGCATACAGCTCCAGCAGGTGATCGTGAACATGCTCATCAATGCGGTGCAGGCGGTTGAGGATCGCGATGAAGCAGAGCGCGAAATCGCGATCGCCACGGGGAGCGACGAAAAGGGCAATCCTCTGTTCACCCTGCGCGATCGTGGACCCGGTATTGCCGCCGATCATCTCGATCACATCTTCGATGGTTTCTTCACGACGAAGGCGCAGGGGATGGGGATTGGCCTGGCGATCTGCCGATCGATCGTCGAGGCTCATGGTGGTGCGATTTCGGCATCGAACCGTCCCGGGGGTGGAGCCGAGTTTCGCGTCGTGCTGCCTCGCGCCGGAGACTATATGGCGGTCGAGCCTGTTGTCGGAAATGTGCACCGAGGTTTCGGCGGGAACGCGCTGAATGCGACCTGATCGACGGCCGGCCATTCGCAGTGTCGCCTGGGCGGCCGCGCAACCCCGGCCCCGAGGGGGACCTGGCTCGAACAGGATCCGGCAAGACAGGCCCGAGCCCTTGCGCTCCGCGACGCAGAATGGCTTCGACCGACCCGCGGGGCCGAAGGCAGGCTTCGAGTGCGCATGGAAAGCTGGACCTTGGTAGGGGGTCGGCCTGCCCTCGGTAGGGGTGCGAGGATGCTTTGACGCGATAGCTCGTAACGCCCGTCGCCGGCATGACCGGGCTCGCGACAACAGATCAGCGAGCGTCGAGGACGGACCATTGAGCGCAGCGGCAACCCCGAGAAAGTTCACCGTTCCCCGGCGTAAGGCGGTCGGCATTCTGCTTGTACTCATTGCCATTCTCTCGGTCGTCCTCTGGGCATGGGCGAATGCCCGTGGGGCGGCATCGACGGACAATGCTTATGTGCGCGGCGACATCACCTCCCTCGCACCGAAGGTCTCGGGCTACGTCACCGCCGTCGCAGTCACAGACAACCAGGCAGTCGAAGTCGGCGACCTTCTGTTCCGGATCGACGATCGCGACTATCGCGCCAAGCTTGCGCAGGCTGACGCAAATGTTGACGCGGCCCGGGCCCGGCTCGCCCATGTTGCAGAGGAAGAAGCGCTCCAGCATGCACTGATCCGCCGGGCCGACGCCCAGCGTCGCGCGGCGGTCGCCGACCTCGAACTCGCCAGGAAGGCGCGCGCGCGGCGCAGCGGCCTCGTCGACGGCGGCGCGGTGAGCGAGGCCCAGTTCGATGAAGCCGATGCAGGGCAGAACCGCACCGAGGCCGGGGCCGCCGCCTCGGCCGCAAGCGTCGAAGCCGAGCGCCGGAAGCTCGGCGTGCTGGCGGCGCAGCGCGACATCGCGGCGGCCGCCTTGGCGCAGGCCGAAGCCGTGCGCGACCTCGCGCGGATCGATCTTGAAAACACCGAGGTGCGCGCTCCGATCGCGGGCATCGTCGGCAATCGGCAGGTGCGCGTCGGCCGCCTCGTCGCGCCCGGCACCCCGCTTCTCGATATCGTGCCGGTCGACGCGGTCTACGTCGTCGCCAATTTCAAGGAGACGCAGCTCGCGCATATCCGGCGGGGACAGCGGGTGCGCGTTGCAATCGACGGCTATCCCGACGTGGCGATCGCCGGCGTCGTGGACAGTTTCGCGCCCGGTAGCGGCACGGCGTTCGCGCTCATCCCCACCGGCAACTTCGTCCGTGTCGTCCAGCGTGTCCCAGTAAGGATCCGCCTCGTCCGCAACCCTATCCCGGGCCGGCTCGTGCCGGGTCTCTCGGCGCGGGTCGAGATTCTCCGCGACGGCGAGTCGTGACCGTCGCAGATCGCCCCGGCGCACGCGCACCTGCGGGCGCGTCCTGGCTGGTCGTCGGGATTGTCATTGCCAGTTTGACCGAGGCGATCACGGGAACGGTGCTCGCGCTCGGGCGTGGCGACGTCATGGGCGATATCCATGCGACACCCGACGAGATCGCCTGGCTCGATATCGCCTACACCGCGATGAAGCTCATCGGCTTTGCGGCTGCGCCATGGTTGCTCACGCGCATCGACGCCCAGCGTGCGTTGCTGGCGGCGACTGCGTCGATGGGGCTTGCCGCGATGTTGGCGGGCTTTGCGGCACGGCTCGACCTTCTGATTGCCCTTCGCCTTGTCCAAGGGCTGGCAGGCGCAATTCTGCTGGTCAGCGGGCAAGCGCTTCTGTTCTGGCGTTATGCCCCGGAGCGACAGCCGGTTGTGCAGGCGATTTTCGCGATGGGCGCAGTGGTGGCGCCGGCGACGCTCATGCCCGTGCTCCAGGGTTGGCTGATCGATGCGCATGACTGGGCGTGGATATTCTTCCTGGTGCTGCCCCTCGCCGTTGTTGCGATCGGCTTCATGATGTTCAGTGAGCCGATCCCATCACCTGCACTGGAGCGACGCGCCCTCGACGCCTTGGGCTTGGGCGCACTCGCGCTCGCCCTGTTCAGCACGGTGTGGCTCCTCTCGCAGGGGAGCCGCTGGGACTGGCTCGAGGACAGACGTGTCGGGGAGGTGCTCGTACTTGCCGCGCTCGCCTTTCTCTTCGTCGCGAACCGCCAGCGTCGTGCGCGCGCGCCGCTTCTCGACCTTGCGCTGTTTCGCAGCGACGACTTCGCTTTTGCATTTGTCGTCAGCTTCGTGGCCGGCGCGGCGCTGTTCGGCAGCGCCTTCCTGATTCCGACCTTCGCACTCACGGTGCTCCATGTTACGCCCACCGAGGCCGGCGCGCTGCTTCTGCCGAGCGGCCTGGTCTTTGCGGCAACGCTCTTCGCTGCAGCGCTGCTCATGCAGCTTCGGCGCGTTCCGCCCGTCGCGACCGTGCCCTTCGGAATCCTGTCGATGATGATCGCCATGTGGATGCTCTCGGGCTCGACACTTGAGAGCGGACCGGATGAGATGATGGTCGCACTGCTGCTCCGGGGCCTTGGACTCGGCTGCCTGTTCCTCTCGATCACGCTGATCGCATTCGCGCGCCTTACGCCGGCTCATCTCGCTTTCGGCATCGGCATCTTCAACATGGGACGACAACTCGGGGGCCTGATCGGAGTCGCCGGGCTCCAGACGATGATCGACCATGAGGCGGCCAACAGCCGCGCTGTCCTCGGAGCGGTGCTGACGCCGGGGTCGCAGGCGCTGGCGGATCGCCTCGCCGAATATTCCGCATTGCTGGAGGGACGGGGCATGGATCCGGGGCCCGCGATGGCCGCAGCGCGCGCCCTGCTTGCGCGGTCGCTCGCAGGTCAGGGAACCGTCATCGCTTTCAATACTGCCTTTGCCGCCGTCGCGCTGATGTTCGTCGCCGCCGTTCCCGTCATCATCGCCGTCAAGGTCGCGCTTGCGCGCAACGCCGCGCGGCGGTCGACCGCGGGATCGGCGGCATGAGGTTCTCTGCACCTGGCGGATGGCATCTGCCGGCAATCCTGGGAGCCCTTGCCCTCCCCGGCTGTACCGTCGGCCCCGATTACACGCCGCCGACATCAGCGGTCAGCGAAGCGTGGATCGGTGCGGTCGATCCCGGTACGGTCGACGCCGCCTGGTGGCGAGCGTTCGACGATCCGATACTCAGCGATCTTGTCGATCGCGCGATCGCGGGGAACAGGGACCTCGCCGAAGCCGAAGCGCGACTTCGCGAAGCGCGCGCAATACGGGATGCCGTTCGTGGTCGGGCGATGCCCCAGGCGGGAGCGGCGGGAGCCGCGACGCAGAACCGGCTCAGTGAAAATGGACAGCTTCCCGTCGGCAAGGTGCCCGGACTTGGACGCGATCTTTCGATCTTCGACGGTGGCTTCGATGCCTCATGGGAGATCGACCTGTGGGGTGGTACGCGCCGCGCCGTCGAGAGCGCAGAAGCGCGCGCCGAAGCGGTCGAGGAGGCTCGGCGCGGCGCCGTGATCCAGGTCATCGCCGAAGTCGTACGCGCCTATATCGATCTGCGTGCGGCGCAGGCGCTAGCCGCCAATGCGGCGACCGAACTCGCGGCGCAGCAGCATATCGCGCGCCTCGTCGCGGATCGGCTGCGGGCGGGGCTTACTTCCCGCGCGGATCTGACCCGTGCCGAAACGCTTGCGCACGCAACAGCCGCGAGCGTCCCGTCATTCCGCGCCGCGGCCGATGCCGCGGCCTTTCGGCTTGCCCTTCTCGTCGGGGAGCCGCCCGAACGGCACTACGAGCGCCTGCGTGCGGAGCGCCCCCTCCCGTCGGCTCGCCGAGAGGTGCACGCCGGTCTCCGCTCCGATCTGCTCCGTCGGCGGCCCGACATCCGCCGTGCGGAACGCGAGCTCGCTGCCGCGACCGCAGACATCGGGGTTGCAACGGCCGAGCTCTTCCCGCGTCTTTCGCTGCTGGGCGGGGTCGGATTCCAGGCGCGCGAGGCGGGCGATCTCTTGTCGGGCGACAGCCTGCGCTTCCAGGTCGGACCGGCGCTGCGCTGGCCGCTGTTCTCCGGCGGGCGCATCCGGGCGCAGATAAGGGCGGCCGACGCGCGCGCCGATGCGGCGCTTGCCCGCCACGAACGCGCGATTCTCGCCGCACTCGCCGACAGCGAAACCGCGATCAATCGCTTTGCTGCGGCGGGTGAGGTCCGCGCCGAACGCGAAGCGGCCAGCGTCTCGGCAGCGGAAGCCGTCCAACTTGCGGGCCGCCGGTACAGGGCCGGCGAGGAGGATATGACGGCCCTTCTCCAGGCACAGCTTGCGCAACAGGCGGCGGATCGGGCGAGAGTTGAAGCGCGGGCGGCCGAATTGAAGCAGCTCGCTGCGCTCTACAAGGCGCTCGGCGGCGGGTGGGAAACCGCCGGCACTCCCGCCGAGCGCTGACGCCGTGACGCTATACCTTGGCACAGATGCGACAACGGTGCTCTCATCCTATCATCGGATGCTGGATGCGGCACAGTCAACGACATGACGGTTCTCGGGCGGCTCATTGGCCTCGGCGGTAGTCGCCATGCTTGCCGGCAGGTCGGCGACCCGGAGCGAGCCTGACTCCGCCCGACCAATCGGGCCGAGCGTCGGCCTGCCGGCCGGAGGCTCGCGTGCGGGCTCGGCAAACCCCATGGGTCCGGTCCGTTGGCGCCGGCATGCATATTGCCAAGATTGGAAGGGGCGGTGTCAATGACCGGAGAAGGCCAACGCGAGGCGGAGCGGACGCTGCGGATCCTGGAAAGCATGCCCGGATTCGGCTGGGCTGCCGATATCACAGGACGCTTCACTTACGTGACTCCCAACACCCTGGATTTCCTTGGAGTTGCGAGCGAAGATCTCAACGCCTCCGATGCCGATGACGAGTTCGGCTGGCGGCTGGTCGTCCACCCGGACGACTATGAACGCGTCGCGGAAAGATGGCGGCATTGCCTGCGAACCGGCGACCATTATGACACCGAACATCGGCTGCGAAGCGCACATGGCGGCTATCGCTGGTTTCGAAACTCCGGCCGGCCTTCCCTCGACGAACAGGGAAACATCGTCGAGTGGTTCGGCACGACGATAGACATCGATGATCAGGTCAGGCTTGTCCACGATATCGCGGAACGTGAAGCGAGGATCCGGCGTCTCGTCGAATCGGACATCATCGGAATTGTGATCTGGGACCTGGACGGAACCCTCATCGACGCCAATGACGCGTTCCTCGGCATGGTCCAATACGACAGGCGGGAAATGGATGCCGGCCTGCGGTGGCTCGATATGACGCCTCCGGAATGGCAGGAAATACATGGTCGTGAGGAAGCCGAGGAGCTCGTCTCGACGGGGAAGATGCAGCCCCGCGAAAAGGAGTTCTTCAGGAAAGACGGCAGTCGCGTACCCGTATTAATCGGCGCTGCCTGCTTCGACGGGCAATCCCGCCAAGGCGTTGCCTATATTCTCGACCTGACCGAACGCAAGCGGGTCGAGGAAGCCTTGCGCGAGCAGCGACGGGAACTGTCGCAGCTTGTCGACATGATCCCGAGCTACCTGTGGCGGCTCACTCCGGACGGCGTTCCGGAATTCTTCAACAGGCGGCTTGTCGATTTCCTGGGATTGGACAGCGCGGGTCCGGACAAGCCGGCAAGGACTCGGCTCTCCGCGTTTATCGAGGCGGCCATCCATCCGGACGATGCGACGGACGTTGCCGACGCTTTCGCCCGTTCGTTGGCCAGCGGCGAACCGCTCACGATGAAATGGCGCATGCGCCGGGCGGACGGCGTGTATCGCTGGATGACGGCAAGGGCCGAAGCGATGCGAGACGCTGACGGTCGCATCGTCAACTGGTACGGGCTTTGCCACGACATCGACGATCAGTTGCAGGCCGAGGAGGAATTGCGGGCCAGTAAGCAGCAGCTCGAACAGATGCTCGATGCCGTGCCCGTCAATATCCTCAGCTTCTCTCCCGCCGGCACCATGACCTATGCGAGCAAACGCTATGTGGACAAGGTTGGTCCGCCGCCGGCGCATATCGAGGATTTCGACGCCTTGGCCCTGGACGTGGCGCATCCGGCCGACTTCGCGACCATGTTTCGCCGGGCATCGGAGGGGTTCGCCACCGGAAGCCCCTTCGTGAACCGGTTCCGGAGGCGCGAGAAGGATGGCGTCTACCGCTGGATTGAAGCGCGCGCGCAACCGCTGCGTGCGGAGGACGGTGCGATCGTGCAATGGTACATCGCTTCGATAGACATAGAAGACGAGATGCGCGCGCAGGAAGCGTTGCGCGAACGAGAGCGCATGCTGCACCAGCTGGTGGAAACGTTGCCGGCCATGATCGACTGCGCGATGCCGGACGGTGAACCCATCTATCGCAGCCAACAGATGTCCGAATATCTGGGCTATGGTTTCGACGAATTGGACGCATCGGGAAAGAGTCGGCTGCACGGAACGCTCGAGACCAGCGTTCACCCCGACGATCTGGAGGGTGTCCAAGCGGACTATGCGCACTCCTTGCTGACCGGCGAGCCCTATGCCCGAAGGCACCGCTTGAAGCGTGCGGACGGGGAATACCACTGGGTCGAAACGCGCGCCGCCCCGATGCGCGATGCCGGAGGGGCCATCCGGCAGTGGAACGTGATTTGCCTCGATATCGACAGCGAGGTCAGGGCGCAACGCGAGTTGAAGCTCGCACAAGAACGCCTTGCGCGCGCCAGCCAGGCCGCCAGTCTTGCCGAGCTGTCGGCTTCGATCGCGCATGAGGTCAACCAGCCTCTGGCGGCTATTGTCGCCAATTCCCATGCCTGCCACCGTTGGCTTTCCGCGAGCCCGGCGAATATCGAACGCGCCAAGGGTACGGCCGAGCGCATCATCCGCAGCGCGAATGCCGCAGCCGACATCGTGAGCCGCATCCGCGCCCTGTTCAGTCAGTCGACAGAGAAGAGGGTGATCAAGCCGCTCGGCGACATCATCGCCGAGACGCGGGAGCTGCTTGCGGACGAGGCGGCTCGACGCGGTGTCCACATCATGATCGACATTGCGGGTAATGTTCCGCCCATCACGTGCGATCCAGTGCAGATCCAGCAGGTCCTGACCAACCTGATCCGCAACGGAATGGAGGCCATGGACACCGTCACGAGGAAGCGGGTACTCAGCCTGCGGGTGCTGCGGGTGGACGATGTCGTCCGGACCGAAGTCAGCGACAGCGGTCCCGGTATCGAGCTTCCCGTCAGAGTGTTCGAGCCGTTTTTCACGACCAAGAAGCATGGAATGGGGATCGGCTTGGCCATATGCCGGTCGATCGTGGAAGCTCACGGGGGAGAGTTGTGGGCGGACAACATCGAGCCCTACGGTGCGACTTTCACATTTGCCCTCCCAGTCGATGGAAGCGGCGCGCCTGAACCCAGGTGAAGGCGCGGCCCCCCTTTTTCAGTCGACGACCCGCGCGACAGGAAACGCGGTTGCCGACTGTTGTTCAGCTGCAGCAGCCCAACGCGCGGACTCCTCGACGCCTCGACTGAACTTCGATGCTTGAGCGCTTCGGTCCGATCGATGATCACGATGAGCTCCCGATTGCAGAAGCGATAATTCGCATATCGACGCCCAGCGCGTTCGCTACGCCCTCGCCATAGGCCGGATGCGCGCGGTGGCAGTTGGCGACATGACGCTCCTGTGCCGCCCGGGATGCCCCGGCGATCTGACGCGCAGTGTTCGCGAACAGCGCCTCGCGCTCTCGTTCGTTCATCTTTTGAAATAGGGTGGCAGGCTGTTCCCAGTGGTCCGCGTCATCGCGATGGTCCCAATGGGCAGCGTCCCCCTCGAGGGGGAGCGGAGGGTCGTTCAAGGTGGGCTGGTCTTCCCACGCGCCATGGCTGTTCGGGAAATAGCTGGGCATCGCGCCCAAATTGCCGTCGGTCCGCATCGCTCCGTCCCGGTGATAGCTGGTAAACGGGCAACGGGGCGCGTTCACCGGGATATGGAGGTGGTTGACCCCGAGCCGATAGCGCTGTGCGTCGCCATAGGAGAACAGGCGGGCCTGCAGCATGCGATCGGGCGAAACACCGATCCCCGGCACGAGGTTTGCCGGCGAGAACGCTGCCTGTTCGACTTCGGCGAAATAGTTGTCTGGATTACGATTGAGTTTGCCGACCGGAATGAGGGGATACTCGGCCTTGGGCCAGACCTTGGTGACATCGAACGGGCTGTGCCGATGCGTCCTGGCCTGTTGCTCGCTCATGACCTGGATGGCCAGCGTCCAGCGAGGGAACTCGCCGCGGTCGATGGCTTCGAGGAGGTCGCGTCCGTGACTTTCCCGGTCGCTGCCGATCAGGGCGGCCGCCTCGGCGTCGCTCAGATTTGCGATGCCCTGCTCACAGCGGAAATGGAATTTGACCCAGACGCGTTCGCCTTCAACGCTGATCATCGCATAGGTGTGGCTGCCGAATCCGTGCATGTGCCTATAGCTGCGTGGGATTCCGCGCTCGGACATCAGGATCGTGACCTGATGCAGTGCTTCGGGAAGCAGCGTCCAGAAATCCCAGTTGTTCGCAGCACTGCGTAGGCCCGTTCGCGGATCACGCTTCACCGCGTGGTTGAGGTCGGGAAAGCGAAGGGGGTCACGAAAGAAGAACACTGGGGTGTTGTTGCCGACCAGGTCCCAATTGCCCTGGTCGGTGTAGAATTTTACCGCGAATCCGCGAATGTCGCGCTCGGCATCGGCCGCGCCGCGCTCACCGGCCACGGTCGAGAACCGCACGAAGACTGGCGTCTGCTTGCCGACCCGCGAAAAGAGCGCCGCCTTGCTGAAGTGCGAAATGTCATGGGTCACGGTGAACGTGCCATATGCACCCGAACCCTTGGCGTGCATGCGACGCTCGGGAATGACCTCCCGATCGAAGTGGGCGAGCTTTTCGATCAGCCACACATCCTGCAGCAGCGCGGGGCCCCGCCGTCCCGCAGTCAAGATGTTGAGGTTGTCGGCAACCGGCGCGCCATTGCTGTGGTGAAGCGGTATCTTGCTGCTCATCGATGCATCTCCTGGCGTTGATGCACGAGAGCTAGGCGACGGCAGCGGGACCGGGCGACCGTGCTGCGGTACTAGGGTGCTAGTCCCTTGGGACAGGAACGGTCGGAGTGCTCACAACGACGCCTCGAGCCCTGTCTGCGTAGCCGGCGCGCCCTGATCCGTTCGCCGGGGAACACTCGACCTTCGCATACCCGGGCCGCGCCTCCCGTATGGTCGTGGAATCATCGCGTTTCGCTATCCCCGACCGAGCCGCTCCATCCCGATTTTCGGCCTGATCCGGAGTTGGCGCAGTGCAGAGGAGCACAGCATGCCGCTACTCAAAGATTTCATGATCGATCGCCGGGCGTTCTGCGCCGCCGGCGGTGTTGCTGTGTTCGTGAGCGGCCTTGGTTGGCCGGGCATGAGCCTCGGCGCATCTCTCAACAACGCAAGTCAAGGAGCCCATCCGATGAACTTCATTACCGCAAATGACGGCGCGCAGATCTTCTACAAGGACTGGGGACCGCGCGACGCGCAGCCGCTCGTCTTCCATCACGGCTGGCCCCTGACCGCCGACGAATGGGACAAGCAGCTGCTGTTCTTCCTGGCGCAGGGATATCGCGTCATTGCGCACGACCGCCGCGGACACGGTCGCTCCACCCAGACCGACAGCGGCAACGACATGGACACCTACGCCGCCGATGTGGCCGCCCTGGTCGCCGCACTCGATCTCAAGGGCGCGGTTCATATCGGCCATTCGACCGGCGGCGGCGAAGCGACGCACTACGCCGCTCGTGCCAAGCCCGGAACGATCTCGAAGCTGATCCTGGTCGGGGCGGTGCCGCCTGTCATGGTCAAGAAGGCAAGCAATCCGGGAGGACTCCCGATCGACGTGTTCGACGGATTTCGCAAGGCGCTGGCCGAGGACCGTTCCCAGTTCTATCTCGATATCGCTGCAGGTCCGTTCTACGGCTTCAACCGCGAGAGCGCCAAGATCAGCAAGGGCCTGATCCAGAACTGGTGGCGGCAAGGCATGGTGGGCAGCGCCAAGGCCCATTATGACTGCATCAAGGCGTTTTCGGAAACCGACTTCACCGAAGATCTCAAGCGGATCCAGGTTCCGACGCTCGTGATGCATGGAACCGATGACCAGGTCGTCCCGTTCGCCGATTCCGCCCCGCTGTCGGTCAAGTTGCTCGCGAAGGGCGTGCTCAAGGCGTATGACGGCTATCCGCACGGCATGGCGGCGACCAATGCCGACGTGATCAACGCTGACATGCTGGCCTTCATCCGCAGCTGATCCAATCGCCGGGAGGGGCAGGTCCGTTCGTCCCGGCCCCCCCCTCGAAGAAGTGGCGACGCGGTGACGAGCATGCTGGCGCGAAAGTTCAGATCACAACCGACGATCGCCTCCGAGGCGATCAGTCCGGTTTTCGGGCGACGCAGCTTCCTGTCATCCGCGCTCGGCGGCGCAGCCTGTCTGGCGACATCGGCCGAACCCGGGCGAGCATCGCCGGACTCCATGCAGACGCGAACGCCACCGCCGGCGCTCGGTCCGTTGAAGCGGGTCCGCACGAGCCGGCTCGAAACCGCTTATGCCGAAGCTGGTCCGCCCGATGGTCAAGCAGTCCTGCTGCTCCACGGATGGCCGTACGATATCCACACCTATGCCGAGGTGGCCCCCTTATTGGCGGCAGCGGGATTCCGGGTGATCGTTCCTTACCGCGGGGATATGGGGCTACGCGCTTCCATTCGGACGCGAGTGCGCGCAACGGCCAGCAAGCCGCCCTGGCAAGCGACGCGATGGAACTTGTCGAGGCGTTGGGCCTCGTCCGCCCGATCGTCGGTGGCTGCGACTGGGGCGCGCGTTCCGCCTGCATTCTCGCCGCCCTTTACCCTGAACAGGTGCGCGCGCTCGTTTCGGTGAGCGGTTATCTCATCGGCAGCCGGGCGGCCGGCTCGGCGCCGCTCGTTCCGGAAGCCGAGCGTAGCTGGTGGTATCAGTTCTACTTCGCGACCGAGCGCGGGCGGCAAGGCTATGCGTCGCACACGCACGACTTCGCTCGATTGATCTGGAGAACCGCGTCGCCGGACTGGGCTTTCGATGCACAGACCTTCGCACGGTCGGCCGCCGCGCTCGACAACCCCGATCATGTTGCGATCACGGTCCATAACTATCGCTGGCGGCTTGGCCTCGCCGAAGGAGAAAGCCGATATGACGAAATGGAGCGCCGGCTTGCCGCCTTCCCGCCGGTGCAGATTCCCGCGATTACCCTTGAAGGGGATGCCAATGGCGCCCCGCATCCCCGAGCCGACGATTATAGGGCGCGCTTTGTCGGACCCTATGAGCACCGTCTGATCGAAGGGGGCATAGGCCATAATCTTCCGCAGGAAGCGCCGCATGCCTTCGCTCGCGCAATCATCGATGCCGACAAGATGTCGAACTGAACGGCAGATGGCGCGCGGGCGCGAGCATAGGCCGGGTTCAGGGAATCTCGCATCCGGTCAGCCGCACGCTCTCACGCCACAGTGCCTCGGCGGTTTCAGGATCGATCGCAAAGGGCCGCACGCCAGGCCCGCCGAGTTCGCCGTCCGCATTGACCGGGGCAATGTCGCAGTCCTCGCAATAGACCCCGCCAACTGCGTTCAGGTCCGGCGATGTCGCGCACCAGATCGTCGTCGCGGCGCCTTGTTGCGGCGTCTTGAAGTCGCGGCCGGGGTCGACCACGGCCGAGCCGTCCGCATTGAGTGCACCGAACTGAGCGATCTCTTCCTTGGTCAGATGCCGAGCGAGCGGACCCAGAATCGAGCCGGGATGAACCGAATAGGCCCGCACGCCTTGCTTGACGCCGCGCGCGTCGAGGGCGACCGCAAAAAGTGCATTGGCCGTCTTTGCCTGCCCATAAGCGAGCCATTTGTCATAGGCTCGATGCCGAAAGTCGAGGTCGGACAGATCAAGACCTCCCAACTGATGCCCGCGCGAGGACAGGACGACGACCCGCGCTCCGCGGGCTTGTCGAAGCGCCGGCCAGAGCGCCGCAGTCAGCCGGAAATGCCCCAGATGATTGGTGGCGAATTGGCCCTCGTGGCCGTCAGCATCGCGAAACAAGGGGCTTGCCATGACGCCGGCACTGAGAATGAGCAGCTCGAGCGCTTGCCCGGCGTCGAGGAAGCGCTTGGCAAAACGTTCGACAGAGGAAGGATCAAGCAGGTCCATAGGCCACACCTCGACCCTGCGCAGGCCTGACAGGGCTTGCCGAGCTCCCTGCGTGTCGCGCGCCGGCACAATGACGCGAGCGCCTTTCGACGCCAGGATCCGGACGGTCTCCCGGCCGAGGTTGGAAGCTCCGCCGGTCACGACAGCTGTAGCTCCGGCCAGGTCCACGCCAGCCGCGACCTCTTCGGCGGTGGAAAAGGGCGTGAAGTTGGTCCGGAGCGGCTTCTGGTAAGAGGGCATTTGCGATCTCCTGTTCGATTGACGCGAAGATGGCGATGCTATTCAGGAGACTCTATGGCAGATTGTCCCGATTCATATCGAGATCGTCCTGAGCCGGTTGACGATCCCCTGTCGCAGATCCTGTCTCTCCTGGACGCGCGAGCCGTCGTTTCGAGCGGGCTGAGCGCGCGGGGTGGCTGGGCGATCCAGGTTTCCCCCCTTCGCGCCCTCAAGTGCAACTTCATCAAACAAGGAAACTGCTTTCTCGAGGTCGAGGGTGAGCGCTGGGCGCTCGCGGAAGGGGATTGCTTTCTCGTCGGACCCGATCAGCCCTTCCTTATCGGTACGGATCTCGATCGGCTGCCGCGACCTGCGGCGGAAGTCTTTGCTGGGACAGAGGTGAGCGGCTTTGCCTGGCTCGACGCGGGACCGGGGCACCGGTTCCATTGCCTCAGCGGTCGAATGGACCTTCCGAACACCGCCGGACTGTGGGTGGAGGGCCTGCCGCCGGTCGTGGTGGTCCGTTCGGATCAGCCTGCAGGCGAGCGCCTGCACTGGCTTCTCGACAGATTGAATGACGAGCTCGCATCGGGCCTGGCCGGCGCCGCGGCGATGGCTTCGAACATAATGCAGATGGTCTTCATCGAGCTGATCAGGAACGTTCCCGGTGAGCGGACCGGCAGCTGGCTCGCGGCTCTCGCCGACCCCCGTATCGGTGCTTCGCTCAGGGCAATGCATCGCGACCCTCAGCGACATTGGCGGATCGACGATCTCGCAAGCATCGCGCATCTTTCGCGGTCACGGTTTTCGGATCGTTTCCGCCGGGCGGTAGGCAAGGCTCCCATGGTTTACCTGCTGCACTGGCGGATGGAACTTGCGCGAAGGGAACTCGCCCGTCCGAATAGCTCAATCGCAATGGTGGCCGAGCGCGCCGGCTACAACTCGGAAAGCGCGTTCGGCCATGCGTTCCGCAGAACGATCGGAGTGACGCCCCGCCAGTCGCAGAAGTTGTCGGAGCGCGACAGGGCCTCGGCCGGGTCGAAGGACCTGCGAGCCTGAAAACCCGGTGCGGCCAGCAAGCATCCGCCTCCGGCAGCAGCGCGGACGAAGGTGCATCATCAGCGGGATGCGAAGTCTTTTCGGCGGCCGTTGCCGTGGCACCCGGCCGAAACCGAGCCTAGCAAAACAGTTCGCACGCCGACTCAGGTTTCGGCAGGACTGATCCACTTGCTTTCGACCGGTGCCCTGTATCGACCGATCGCCTGCAGCAACGCGCCGGGTTCCTCCGCGACGAGCAGCATCTCGCGATGCACTCGCTTGAGAAAGCCTGCATCGACGACATGGTCCAGGAACGCCAGCAACTGATCATAGAAACCCATGACGTTCAGCAAGGCGCAGGGTTTGCGGTGGCTTCCCAGCTGCGCCCATGTCCAGACTTCGAAAATCTCCTCGAAGGTGCCGATGCCTCCCGGCAAGGCGATGAACCCATCCGACAAGTCGGCCATCAGCTGCTTGCGTTCGTGCATGGATCGCACGACCCGCAGGTCGGTCAATCCTCGATGAGCGATTTCCTTGTCGACCAGCGCTTGCGGGATCACGCCTGTCACACGGCCGCCCTCGGCGAGCGCGGCGTCGGCAACCGCGCCCATCAATCCCACCGCCGCCCCGCCATAGACCAGCTCGACGGAATTGCGGGCCAGCAGCCCGCCGAGCGCCGCGGTGGCGGCCTGGTATTCCGATCCGCAGCCTTGGCTCGATCCGGAAAAAACACAAATCCGCATAGGTTCTCCAGCATGGTTTGGAGTGAATAAGACGCGATCATCATGATCCCGCCTGGTTCTGTCAGGCCGACGGATGTGGGATGGTTGACCGGCCGGCCGTGCGCGGCCAGCCGGGCCTCCGACGTCTCAGAAGTCGACCGTCCTGGCCTCCAAGGCATTCTGGAAAGCCGCTTTGCGGTCAGCCGCCGGCGGATAAATCCATACAGCATTGATTTCCATCTTCACCTTCTTCGCGTCGGCGCCGGTGATCTCCACGCTGCGGGGTGACCAGCCGCGAGTGAAGATCGCAGTGTCGGGACCGAGATCGAGGCAGACGACATAGGATGGCTGATCGTATGGAAGCACAGGTTCGCCCAGCAGATCGGCAGCCGCATTGTGACCGGCGAATGCGCCCAGCCGGCGTGCATGCTGGCACGACATCAATGAGAAATGTCCGTCATTGTCGGTCGCTGCCTTCGCGGTATCGCCCGTGGCAAAGACGCGCGGGCAGCCGGGAACCCGAAGATCGGGATCGACGATGATACGGCCGAGATTGTCGCGTTCGGCAGGCAGTTGCGAGGTCAGCGGCGAGGCGCGCATGCCGGCGGACCAGATCACGGTGTCGGTCTCGATCCGCTCGCCGTTCTCCAGAGTGACGCTGCCTTTGTCGAGCCGAGCGATGCCCGCGCCAAGCATGGTTTCGATGCCGAGGTCGCGCAGCCGTGCCTCGATATAGGGGCGAGGCTCCACGCCCATATCGGGAGCGATGACCGGTCCGCGCTCGACGATGACCACGCGCAAAGGAGCGTCCTGCCCGAGAATTTCGCATAGCCGGGCCGGCATCTCGGTTGCCACCTCAATGCCGGTGAAGCCACCACCGCCAACCACGACCGTGTTTCGGCCCGGCGAATCGGGTCGATCGGCCAATGCGTGCAGATGCCTATCCAGCGCAATGGCACCATCATGGTCCGTCACGGTGTGACCGAATTCGGCAAGGCCGGGAATCGGCGGCTGGAAGCCATGGCTTCCCGCCGCAAGTATCAGGCGGTCATAGGCGATTTTGTCGGCATCGCCGTCGCTGCCGGTGACCGTCACCGTCCCGCGTTCATGGTCAATCGTCTCCACGCTGCCGGCATGGAAGCTGATGTCGGTTGCGGCGAACAGTTCGCCCAAAGGTGCGACCATGGATGCCGGCTCGCGCTCGTACAGTCGCGGGCGGACAACCAGGGCCGGCTCTGGGGCGACGACGGTGATTTTCAGGTCGTCTGCAGAGACGCCTTTCTCGTCGCGCACTCGCGCCGCCGAAAGCGCGGCCATCAGGCCGGCAAATCCGGCTCCGACGATAACAATGTGCTGTGCCATGCGATATTCTCCTCGGTGGGCAGCATCGGTAATTGCCGTGCCTCCGCGGGACCGCTGTTCAGGCCTGGAGGACGCGCCGAGGATCGCGAAGGTCGCGCTGATCGGCTACCGTGCGAGAGGCTAGCCTTGGCACGCGAACGGCTATGCAAATCTATCCTTTGGAACAGATCCGGGGTCGCCCTGCGTGCGTGCAAGGGTCTCGGGAGGCTGCATCCGCGATCGACCATTCAGGCGGAGCAATGCCGCCAAGCCGAAAGGCTTGACGCACGGTAAGTCGATCCTCGCCTATTCCGCGCCGCCGACAGCTTCGCCGTCGCAGGCGCGCACCACGGGATTGGCGCGTTGCGTGCAGTGGAACGGGTTTCGTTTGGAGAACCGGTCACGACGCTTCTCGTCGTCATCGGATCCCTGTGGCCAGAATCTGTGCAGCAGCACGGCTAGACTTGCGGCCAGAAGGTCCTGCTCGAGGGGCGTCAGTCGCAAAGCTATGGTTGCGATCATGATCACGCCGTCCGCTGCCAGGCGCCGCAGGTTCACTGGCCGTGTCGCCTTCTTTTACCGTCCCGATCGCTCATCGAGGCCAGCGGCGGCGTAACGGTGATGAACGCCACACAGCCCAAGATCATGGACAGGACCAGGTCACCCAGCGAGGCGAAGGTCCATCCCCCGACGGCAAGCGCGACGATCGTCGGAACCACGAGTAGGGATAGCTGGCTCCAGGCCGACCCGTTCGAGCGGGGGGTTCTGATCCTCGAATTGCCGCGACGGGATGTCTGCTGCTCGGATTTCATGGAATCTGCCTCAGTAACCTGACGGCAAACTGGCCCTGAGCGCAGGCGGCAACCATCCAGCTATGGTTGTGGGCGACCTGTCCGGACGCATGCCAGAACCAAGTCAAGGGACGACAAGCGGCTATCGTCTCCATGGAACTGACCTCGCCACGAGCCGACATGGGCGCGCGCCCGTCCAACCTGGCTGGCCTCCGGCTATACGGAAGGCTGTGTCGGGTGCGCTGGATCGCTGGCGATGCCCGGCCGATGGAACGATCCCGGGCAGCTGGGCACAGACTTAACGATCTCCCGAGCACGCGCAGCCATTGCCGTGTCTCATGACGACATAGGAGATTGAGATGAAAACCCGGATACTTACCGCTGCCGCGCTGGCCTGTTGGTCAACGCATGCGTCTGCACAGGACTTCAACGGGCCGTCGATCGGCGTCCAGGCGGGCTGGAACAGCACCGATGTACGCCTGCCCACGGCGAGTGCGGGAATCCCTGGCGTCGACCGATCGTCCGATGCGTTCGTCGGGGGCGCATTCCTGGCTTATGACTACGAAGTAGTGCCGCAGGTCGTGATCGGGGCACAGGCTGAGTTCAATCTCGCTGCTTCCGACGAATTCGGGGCGGCGGGCGACATTGCCAGGATCGAGGTCGACCCTCAGTACGCCTTCGACCTGACCGCTCGCGCAGGCTATCTCGCGACACCCGCAACCCTGATCTATGTCCGTGGCGGTTACAGCAATGCCCGGGTTCGCACGACGATCACGACAAATGCGCAGAAGGCCTCGTCATCCGATAATCGGGACGGATGGATGGTTGGAGGCGGTGTCGAGCGAATGATCACCGATCATGTATCTGCCCGCTTGGAATACAGATATGCGGACCTTGGTGAGGGCCCGGAGAAATTCGACCGGCATCAGGTGTTGGTCGGCGCGGCCTATCGCTTCTGAAGCGAGTGCGAGCGCGGCGGAATCTCCAAAGGGTATATCGCCGCGCTCCAGCTTCTCGGAGCCGAAGGCGAATATTCGGCTCTTGCCGCGTGAGCGACCAGTCGAACGCCGGTGGAGGACAGCGAGACGCGGTTCCGGTTCTTCGCAAAGCCGGTTCAACCCGAGCCTCGCATTGGCGTGAAGTGCCGCGGACCCTTTAGGCGCGGCTGGAAGGCGATAATTCCGAACCCGTCTTGACGGATCTGAGAGCTCGGACGCGCGCTGATCTCTGCAGGATTTTCCGGTGGATCGCGAAACTCTGGGCGGAGGCGGTCGACACTATTGCTATCGAACTGTCGTGCCGTCACGGAGCCAGGATCGGACGCGAAATCAGTCTCATCACAGGACGTTCGGCAACCTGATCGGGGTCGCCGGCGCAGCAGATGACGAAATGGCAGGCCGTGCGCGACATCCCGGTCAGGCAGACGCTGTCCTACGCCGAGGTCGCCGAGCATGGGCACGCCAAGCGCAATGCGGGCGGTCGCGCCAGCGTGCGTGGCCAACAGATTATCGGTCGTGCTTTCCTATTACCGGGTGGTGCGCAGCGATGGCCCGCTGTCCGACTAAGGCCGATTGGTGCCGGGCGACTCTGCGCTGAGCGGATGGCTGACTCTGACGGAAACTGCCGTTCAAAGACCGATCGGCGGACGACGCAGATTGGGTTGGAAGCCGTTGTTCCCCGTCTGTGCCATTGGCGCTGACGGGGAACACTTGTCCGCCGTCAGCGCTCATGGCACAGATTTGAGGTTGTGATTTAAGGAGGATCTGGGCTTCGTCGCAGTGACGAAGGAACGAAGATGAAGCCCAGATCCTCCAATGCAAAATCGTCGGCGAAGGCCCCTGCTGAGCGGGTGGTGAAGGACATCCGGCGGCAGACGCGGCGCCATTTCTCGGCCGAGGACAAGATCCGGATCGTGCTGGAAGGCCTGCGCGGCGAAGACAGCATCGCCGAGCTGTGCCGCAAGGAAGGCATCGCCCAGAGCCTGTACTACACCTGGTCGAAGGAGTTCATGGAAGCAGGCAAGCGCCGTCTCGCCGGCGACACCGCTCGAGCCGCGACCACCGGCGAGGTGCAGGACCTGCGTCGCGAAGCCCGTGCGCTGAAGGAATGCGTGGCCGACCTGACGCTGGAAAACCGGTTGCTCAAAAAAAGCATGATAGCGGATGGGGGCGACGACGAATGAGGTATCCCGCATCCGAGAAGCTCGAGATCATCAGGATCGTCGAGCAGTCGCACCTGCCGGCCAAGCGCACGCTCGACCAGCTCGGCATCCCCCGGCGGACCTTCTACCGCTGGTATGATCGCTACCTCGAGGGCGGGCCAGAAGCGTTGGAGGATCGGCCATCGGCGCCGAGCCGGGTGTGGAACCGCATCGGCCAGGACATCCAGGACCAGATTGTCGAGATGGCGCTGGACGCGACCGACCTCAGCCCCCGCGAACTGGCCGTGCGCTTCACCGACGAGAAGCGCTACTTCGTGTCGGAATCAACGGTCTTACTCGGCGGCTTCGACGTCGGGGGCTTCGTTCGATCGCTCCTGGGCAAGTTCCTCGAACGTCTTGCCTGATGCCTGGTGCACCGCCTGCTTGCCCGTCATCTGCTGCCAGCGTGCGATGGTGACATCGACATAGCCGGGATCGAGATCGATGCCGCAGGCTATCCGCCCCGTCGCCTCGGCAGCGATCAGGGTCGTGCCCGATCCCATGAAGGGATCGAAGACAAGGTCGCCCCGCCGGGTGACGTCCTGAAAGGCATCGGCGACGAGCTCGACGGGCTTCGGCGTCGGATGGTCCGCCAGCACCTTGCCGGCCGACGAGCCCTTTTGGTTGGCCCCGGCATAGGTCCAGACATTCGTCCGGTTGCGGCCGTTCTTCCCCAACAGGACATTGTTGGTCGCGGGCGATGGCTCGGTGCAGAACACAACCACCTCCTCATAGGCCGAGCGATACAGGCTTCCCATACCGCCGCTGCCCTTGTTCCAGACCGCCTTGTTGATCCGGTGTAGGCCGGCATCGCGCCCGGCGAACATCAGCAGGTCGACCTGTCTCCAATCCATGCAGGCGAAGATCACGGCACCTGGCGACGCATGCTCCTTGCAGCGCTGGAGGTAGCCGCCAAGGAAGGCGCGGAAATCCTCGTCGGACATTTCGCCGACGCCCATGGCGAAGTCCTTATGCTTCTTCTTGCCAAGGCCGCTGACCACGCCTTCGATCTTGATGTTGTAGGGCGGGTCGGAGAAGACGCAGTCGATCTGTCGGCCGGCCAGAAGCGTCTCGTAACTCTCGATGGCCAACGCATCTCCGCAGAGCAGGCGATGCTGATCCAGCAGCCAGAGATCACCCAGCGCTGACACCGGAGCGGGAGGGTTGGAGGGTATGGCCTCATCGAGACCCGCCATCCCCAATTCCTGCCCCAGGATGAGATCGAGTTCTCCCGGAGCGAAGCCGGTTAGGTTGATATCCAGATCGCCGATCTTGAGCTCTTCGAGCTCGACCGACAGCTCGTCCAAATCCCATTCGCCGGTTTCCTGGATCCGGTTAAGGGCGATCCGCGCGAGGCGAAGCTCTTCGGCCGATAGATGATCGATGATCACGCACTCGATATCCGGCAGGCCCATGCCTCGCGCCACCTCGACGAGGATGTGACCGTCGATGATCTTACCGTCGGGCGAGATGATGATCGGCTTCACCATGCCCAGCCGCGAGACGGAGCGGGTGACCCGTTTAAGCTGCTCGGGCGAGGTTCGCCGGGTGCGGCGATCGGCGTCCTGCAGGCGGTCTAGCGGCCAGCGTTCGGAGCGGAGCTTCGGGGTTGGGTCATTCCGGGCGACAGCCGCATGGCTATCCGCTTTTACCCTTGCCGCATTGCCCTTCAGTCGCCTTCGGTTACGCTCCTGGACTTGAGTTTTCAGGCTGGTTGGTAGGTTGGCGGGATCTCGATCAGCCATGCGCTGACCTCCTGTGGAATAGTTGAGAAAGCATGACCGGGGTGCGCCAGAACCCGTGCAGAGCCGCTGCTGGCGCCCCGAGGTCCGGATTTTCTAGGGCCGATCTTCAGAATTTACCGCGCCGGTGTCACTTGCTCGATTGTCCGGAGCAGGCAACTCGTCGTCGGTTGGGGGCTCAAGAACCGGGAGCTCGGGTAGACCCCCCTCGACAATAATGTGGATGGGTTCTCCGGTGCGGCCTTCGAGGGCAGCTACGCCAGCTTTTTCCACCAGCTTCAGCAACTGGGCGAGAGCTTTTTCATCACCCTTCAAGGCCTTTTGAGCAAGCTGATTGACCAAAATCTCCAAGAGGCGAACCTGCTTTCTACGTCCGCCTACCGTGGTGTCGATCTTCTGATCTAGCACTCGTAGCACAACCGCAAACAAGGCGATCGTATTCTCGCTGGAAGATTCTTTGTTTTTTCTTGGCCTGCCTTTTGGATTTCGGCGCTCTCCTGGCTTAATCTGGTGTTCGACCGGTGGTCGCCGGTATCCAACTTTTGCATCTGTAACAGTCTCTGGAGAAAGAACTGGTTCTATATCATCAGCCATTTCAACACCTATAAATATCTATCGCGGCATCGCTTGACGAGATCAAAAGATGGGTCACCCACCTCATCTCCCAAGCTGTCGAGCAGATAGCGGTTTGGCGAATGAAGATCGGTCAGAAAGGGGCAAAAAGGGGCATAAATTAGTTTCAGTTCTCTCCATGTATAGCATGAAACAACTTTCTGGCTCGAGTTCGAACCGCGGTTTCGCTCGCCGAGTATCCCTCCAAAGCGATCCATTCCGACATAGATTTTTCTATATCTGCCTGACGAAAGGGCTTTAAATCCCCCGCATAAAGCTGGCGGCACATTTCGATTAGAAGATCCTCCCACCAGGCGTTCACGGGTCTGCCTGTTCGTCGACTGTTGGAAAGACGAGAGGGCCTGATTTCAGGGACATTAGTTGTGGCTGCAGGCTGGAAATAGGCAAGCATTTCGATGACGTCTGATCGACAAAATTTTAGGCCGTGAATCGAGGCTCGTCCTCCCTGGTGGCTTTCGGTTCGTGCCTCTCCAGTAGCGCACATGATTTGCATATCTTCAGCAGGATATGTCTCCCACATCACTGAAGGTATAGGGCAGCGATCGGTTGAACTAGACTTCCCCACTTCGAAGCTAAAAATGGCGACCGTGGCTGCTGAGCGCAATTTTCCAGATATCAGCTGATTTCGGATGAGCGCGTATGCGGCTGTGATGTCGAGCTGTCTGGTGAGCAATTCTATTGTTTCGTCCGGCCTTAACCACGTGGCGAACTCATCTTCATCTACAGCTTTTAAATCGTCAGCCACTTGGTATCTCACTAACCTATTGGTGATCACTCGAAAGTCCCAGTTAGGATTTTCGAGTTCCCATTTTATTTAGATAAGAGATCCCCTTTCAGAGGGCATCTAAAATCTTATGGAATAAGAATATTCATAAATATTCTAGTGTTTTAGAGGGCGCAGATGAGCACGGGCCGGAGCGATTGAGCTCGAAATTTTCAATAACTGGGAACCTGTCTCAGGAGACTTGGGCGCTCCGGACTGGGTGGCGCACCATTTTTCTTCCTTTGACAGCGAGAAGCGGCGAGCCGGTTTCGGCGCGGCGCGAACGGCCGCGGGAATGCGGCGTGTCATGCGCTGCCGGTGCATCGGGCGCAGTGCCGGGAGACGTTTTAGGTCGGCGCGCGGCGGCGACTATAACGGGGCTTTCTCGATGGGCCCCAGAGGGCGGCCGGCGGATGCGATGCAAGTGTCGTCGAGGAGGACCGCGATCCAGGCGATGATCCCGCTGCGGTTCAGCTGATCCCGCGGTGAAGGGCGTCAGCGATGCCCGACGATTGCCGCGACGGCCCCGTCCAGCCGGATCTGCGCATCGGCGAGCCGCGCACGGCGCTCGGTCAGTCGGTGGTCGGCGGCGGCGATGGCCGTCTGCGCATTATCGATCATGACCTTGACCGACGCCGGCGCGGGGCCACCGATGCCGGCGCGGCGCATCACGCCGGTCTTCGGATCGAGGGCATCGCGGAGCGCCCTGGCGGATAGCGGGATCGCACGCCCCAACTGCGCCTTCGCGGCCCTGTCGATCATCGTCAGCGTGATCTGGTCGGCGGATTTGCCGGCATCGATCGCGGCGACGACGACATGTGCCACGACCTCGTGCGCCTCGCGGAACGAGATGCCGCCGTCGCGCACCAGTGCATCGGTCAGGTCGGTCATCGTCGAATAGTTGCGCCGGGCATAGTCCAGCATCCGCTGCCTGTTCGGCCGCATCGTCCGGACGACCCCGGTCATCGCGCCGGTCGCCGCCATCATCGCATCGAGCGATCGGGGATCGATGGCAACCCGCGCGCCGCTATGCTGATACTCGGCCGCGTTGAGCGACGCCAGCACCGCCATCAACGATCCCGTCACCTGCGCGGCGGCCGCCCGCGATCGTTCGAGCGAGTCCGGGTTCTTCTTCTGGGGCATGATGCTGCTGGTGCCGGCAAAGGCCGGGTCGAGCTCGATCACGCGATATTCATCGGTCGACCAGAGCTGAATCTCCGAGGCGAGGCGGCTGAGGCCGCTCATGTAGATCGCGTTGTCGGCGGCATATTCGGCGATATGGTCCCAGCCGGCGGTCCCCTCGATCGTGTTCACCACCAGCCCGTCGAAGCCGAGCAGCGATGCGGTCCGCTCACGATCGAGCGGCCAGCTCGTTCCCGCCGAGGCGGCTGCGCCGAGTGGGCTCTGGTTCATCCGGGCGTAGAGCTGTTCATAGCGATCGACGCTCTTCGCGACGCTTTCGTCGATGGCCATCAGATAATGGCCGAGTGTGATCGGCTGCGCTTCCTTGCGGTGCGTATAGACCACCATCACCGTATCGAGATGGGCGGCGGCCTTGGCGGCCAGTGCCCGGCGGAGCGCCAGCAGGCCCTCGATCGTCCGGTTGATCTGGTCGCGGTAGAACATGCGGTTGACGGTGTTGGCGAGGTCGTTGCGGCTGCGGCCGGTGTGCATCTTGCCGGCGACATGGCCGATCTCGCCGATCAGCGCCTTTTCATAAGGAAGATAGGCGCGCAGCGATCCGTCTGTTGCTGCCCGTCGGTCGATGACCGAAAGGCCGGCGAGAATGGCCCTCGCCTCGGACAGCGTGATGATGCCGCGCTCGGCCAGCATGACGACATGGGCGCGGTGCTGTCGGACTTCATAGGGGAAGGTGGCATCCGAGAGCGGCAGGGCGTCCCTGTCATAGTCGTACAGCGCCTGGAATTCGGGTGCCTTGGGAACCGCAATGCGGCCGATGCGGGAGCCGTCGGCCAGCGTCTCGCCGCGGGCGACAGCCGCGATCGCCGGCAGGGCGATGGCGAGCGCCAGCAGCCCCCAACCCGGAGCGCGGATCATGCGGTTCTCCCTCTTCACAGGGTCGCCGACGGGCTTGCCGGCCCCGGGCGGGATGGCGCCGCCGCCCGCCGTCCCCTGCGGAACCACAGGGTCAGTCCGAAGCCGTACAGAACGGGCAGGGCCAGCCCCGCGAGGAAGGCGGCGACGCGTCCGGGCAGGCCGGCGGCTTCCCCCATATGAGTCGGGTAGGCGGCATCATCGATCCGGTTGAGCGGGGGTGCTCGCGCCGGATCGTAGCTGGCCGTTATGGCGCCGCTCATCGCGTCGATCCGCACCAGCGCCCGTCCCGACCAGCGGCGAAGCTCTTCGGGAAGGGTGAAGCGTACCGAGTAATAGCCGGCATGTTCGATCGGCAATTCTATGTTCATGAACCGGCCCTGGGGGAAGCGCCGCTGCGCTATCGCATAGGCCTGGTCGGGATCGATCGCCGCGTGGTGGTGGGCGGCTGCGTCGGAATGCGACTGGTGCGCCATCATCGCCAGCGGCTGATAGGCGAAGACGCGGCCGAGCGTCGGCGCGATCTCCTTGTCGAAGGTCATGTAGACGCCGGTGAGCGCCAGCAGGATGAGCGGGACGGCCGCGACGATGCCGACCGCACGGTGCCAGCCGTAAAGCTTCTGCGGAAGCGATTTCCATCGGGCGGGCGAGAAGGCCATTTTCCAGGCGCGACGATGCGGCCAGCCGATGACAAGACCGGAAGCCAGGCTGGCGAAAAGGAACAGGCCGCTGATGCCGAGCAGGACCCGGCCAGTCGGGCCGGCCATCAGGGACATATGGACGATATAGATCCAGCGCCAGCCGGATGCGGAGAAGGGGTTCGCGGGATCACGCTCGCGATGGCCGACGACATGGCCGGTCGCACCGTCGAGCAGGATGGCCTGCGGTCGTCCGCCCGCATCGCTATAGCGCGCGTCGATCACGCGCAGGTCGGTACCGATCGCGGTCAGGCGCTGGACCGGCCGGCCGGTCGTGGTTTCGGCGGCGCGGATAAGCGCCGAAGGCGGCAGCATCGGGCCGTCGGTCAGTGTCAGGCCCGCGCGGTCGAGTTCGCGGTGAAAGACGAGCAGACTGCCCGTGAGCCCCTGGATCGACCAGAGCAGGCCGACGATCAAGCCGAGCCACAGATGGATCTTTACCCAGATGCGGCGCGAGCGCGGCGCCATCATCAGTCGATTTCGATGATCGCGTCGACTTCGACCGCGAAGCCGAGCGGGATGCGGTAGACACCGACCGCCGAACGGGCATGAACGCCGCGTTCGCCGAGCACGTCCACCATCAGGTCGGAACAGCCGTTGATCACCTGCGGGATATCCGAGAAGTCCCGTCCTGCCTGCACGAAGCCGCCAAGCCGCAACACCCGCACCCTCGCAAGATCGCCGTCCGCGGCCGCCCGCATCTGGGCAAGCAGGTTGATCCCGCATAGTCGCGCGGCGTGGCGGGCGGTGTCGAGATCGACATCCTCGCCCACCGTTCCCTTGATGCCGCCGTCGGCATCGTTGGAAAGCTGGCCCGAGATCTGGACGATCCGATCGCTGCGGGTGAAGGGCACATAGTTGGCCACCGGCGCCACCGGCGTCGGCAAGGTTATGCCGAGCGCGGCAAGGCGTTCGTCGATATGGGACATGATGATTTCCCCTTAGTGGAGGATCTGCCCCAGAAAGGCGCGTGTGCGCTCATGCTGGGGGTGTTCGAAGAACTCGGCCGGGCTGTTGATCTCGACGATCTGGCCGGCGTCCATGAAGATGATCCGGTCCGCCACCTGCCGCGCGAAGCCCATTTCATGGGTCACGCACAGCATGGTCATGCCGTCGGCTGCGAGGCTGGCCATGATATCGAGCACTTCCTTGACCATTTCGGTATCGAGCGCCGAGGTCGGCTCGTCGAACAGCATGATCCGCGGCTTCATGCATAGCGCGCGGGCAATAGCCACGCGCTGCTGCTGCCCGCCGGACAGCTGGCCGGGATATTTCTCCGCCTGCTCCGGAATACGAACCCGGGCCAGAAAGCCGCGCGCGACCTCCTCGGCCTCGGCGCGCGGCATCTTGCGCACCAGGGTGGGCGCCAGGATGCAATTCTCCAGGATGGTCAGATGGGGGAACAGGTTGAAGCTCTGGAACACCATGCCGACGTTGCGGCGAACGATGTCGACCGCCTTGGGGTCGTCATTCAGGCTGGTGCCGTCGACGACGATGCTGCCCTCGTCGAACCGTTCCAGCCCGTTGATGCAGCGGATCATCGTCGACTTGCCTGATCCCGACGGGCCGCAGATCACGATCTTCTCGCCCGCCTGGACCCGCAGGTCGATGTTCCGCAGCGCGTGATAGTCGCCATACCATTTGTGGACGCCGGACAGCGTCACGGCGGGTTCGGCCGTCATCGCCGGACTCCTTGCACCATCGTGCGTTCGAGGAAGAGGGAGTAGCGCGAGATGCCGAAGCAGATCGCGAAATAGATCGTCGCCACCATCAGATAGGTTTCTGCATAGGGGGCCGGCCAGTCCGGATCGGCCAGGGTCGCGCGGCCTGCACTCAACAGGTCGAACAGACCGACGACCAGGACCAGGCTGGTGTTCTTGACGATCACCACGGCGGTGTTGGTGAGCGGTGGGATCACCGCGCGGATCGCCTGTGGCAGCACGATCCGACGCAGGGTAGCGCCGCGCGAAAGGCCCAGCGCGAAGGCCGCTTCCTCCTGGCCCCTGGGCAGGGATTGGAGGCCGCCGCGCAGCACTTCGGCCAGATAGGCCGCGGCGGAAAAGGTCAGGGCCACCAACGCGCGGAACAGGTTGTCGATCGTTACCCCCTCCGGCAGCATGATGGGCAGCAGCACCGAGGCGATGAAAAGCAGGCTGAGCAGCGGCAGGCCGCGGATCACCTCGATGAAACCGGTGGCCAGCAGCCGCGCGGTCGCGAAGCGCGATCGGCGGCCGAGCGCGAGCCCCACCGCGAGCGGGAAGCCCAAGGTCAGCGACAGCAGCGTGAGCAGCAGAGTGATCGGTAGGCCGCCCCAGGATGAGGTGGGCACGCTCGTGAGACCGAACAGGCCGCCGCCGAGCAGCAGTAGGCTGGCCAGAACGCAGCCGATCCACAGGAAAAACGTGGTGCGTGTCCAGTGAGCGCGCGGCATCGACCAGAGGGTAAGTCCCAGCACCATCGCGGTCATCGTGGCGGGGCGCCATTGCTGTTCTGGTGGATAGATGCCGAACAGGATGAACCGGTACTTTTCGCGCAGGAACGCCCAGCAGGCGCCCCCGTCGCGGCAACGGTCGCCGTCGCCCGACCAGATCGCGCTGACGATCGCCCAGTCGATGATCGACGGGATGGCGGCAAGCAGCAGCAGCGCGATCGCCACAGTGGCGCTGGCGCTGAACAGATCGCCGAACATCGTCGTCAACAGCGGCTTGCGCACGGGCGGCGGCGCCGGACGTTCGGCTTCGGCCGCCGTGCGGATGAAGACGTCGACGGGGATCATCGTTCGACCAGCGCGACGCGCTTGTTGTAATAGCCGAGCAGCAGCGACGTGCCGATGCTGATCCCGAGGAAGATCACCATCAGGACGATGATGCCTTCGATAGCCTGGCCGCTCTGGTTGATCGTCGTTGCGGTAACGAAGTTGAGTTCGGGATAGCCGACGACCAGGCCGAGCGTCGAGTTCTTGACGATGTTGATATATTGGCTTGCCATCGGCGGGATGATGATACGCAATGCCTGGGGCAGGATGATCCGCCGCATCGTGTCGCGCGGCGCAAGGCCGAGCGCGGATGCCGCCTCCCACTGGCCCAGGGGCACCGCTTCGATCCCGCCGCGGATGATCTCCGCGGTAAAGGCGCTGGAATAGACGATCAGGCCGAGAGCGACGGCAACCAGTTCGGGTGTCAGGATGATGCCGCCCATGAAATTGAACCGGCCAAGCGCGGGCAGTTCCAGCCGCATCGACATTCCGGCCATGATCCAGGCGAGGATTGCGACCAGCAGGCCGAGACCGGCCGTCGGTATGCGACCGAGGCCCCGACGGCGGCATGCCCACATCACCCCGGCCGCCAGGACCAGTCCGACCGCCAGCCCCGTCGTCGATCCCTGGCAGATCGGACGGGGCAGATAGAGGCCTCGATCGGTCAGATATATGCCGGGCACCGGGTTCACGGCTTCGGCCGAGTGCGGTAGCCCGAAGGTCACGGCTGCGTACCAGAACAGCAACTGGACGACGAGCGGGGTGTTGCGGGTGATGTCGACATAGGTCGCGCCGAGCATGCTTGCCATCGGATTGGCCGATCGCCGCGCGATTGCGATCACGAAGCCCAGAAGGGTCGACGCCAGGATGACGATCGCCGAGAGGAACAGCGTGTTGCCGAGGCCGACCACGAAGGCCCAGCCGAAGCTGTCGACCGGCGAATAGTCCAGGATGCTTTCGGAGATCGGAAAGCGCGCCGCCCGGTCGAGGAAACCGAAGCCCACGGTGATACCGCGGTTCGCCAGGTTGGCAACGGTGTTGCCGACGAGCCAGAGCGCGAGCGACAGCAGCAGGCCGAGGACGGCGACCTGAGGGAGCCAGTCCAGCAGGATCGAGCGGCTGCCCCGCCTGCGCATCTTCAGAAGAAACCCAGGGGGATCATCAGGCCGCCGTCGCGCTGGAGCCTGTTCAGGCCGCGATCGATCCTGAGCTTGCTGTCCTTGCCGACGTTGCGGTCATAGACCTCGGCATAATTGCCGACCTGCTTGATGATCCGGTAGGTCCAGTCCTCGCTGAGGCCGAGCGCCTTGCCGTTGCCGGGTTCGAGGCCCAGGAAGCGTCGGATCGTCGGATCGTCCGAGCGGCGCATCCGGTCGACATTGGCGCTGGTGATGCCAAGCTGTTCGGCGACGATCAGCGCGCCGATCGTGAACTTGACGATGTCGAACCACTGATCGTCGCCGTGCCGGACCGCGGGGGTGAGGGGGGTCACCTCCTCGTCGGCCGGAATGATGATATAGTCGTCAGGATTCTTCGCCTGTGTGGCGCGAACCGAGGCGAGCGCCGAAGCATCGGTGATCAGCGCATCGCAGCGTCCGGAGAAGAAGGCCTGGCGCGTGGCCTGCACGCTGTCGAAGATCACGGGGCGCATCTCCAGCCTGTAGCGGCGGGAGACGTCGGCGAAGGTCACCTCCGGCATCGACCCGGTCTGGACGCAGACCGAAGCCCCCCTCAGGTCGCGCACCGTCTTCACGCCAGCGTCCCGTCGGATCATCAGGCCGGTGTAATCGTAGAAATTGGGAATGGTGAAGTTGACGCCGTTTGCGTCGCGCATGAGCGTCCAGGTCGTGGTGCGCGGCAGGACATCGATCTCGCCGGTCTGCAGCGCGGTCAGCCGCTGCTGTCCGGTCAGGGGGATGAAGCGGGCCTTGTCCTTGTCACCGAGGACGGCGGCGGCGATCGCCCGACAGGTCTCGACGTCAAGGCCGCGCCAATAGCCCTTGTCGTCGGGCGCACCGAAGCCGACCGTGCTCTGGTTCGATCCGCAGCGGACATAGTCGCGCGCTCGCACGGCGGCGAGGGTTTTGCCGGCTCCGGCGTCGCCTGCCGGCTTCTCGGGGCCGGCCGAGCAGCCTGCAACGGCCAGCAGGGCGGACAATGCTGTGGCGATCGGCCGTTTCATCATTTGTCCGCCCCCCCGCATGTCTCAGGCGACCTTGGAGACGCCCGGCATCAGATCGCGGAAGAGCTTTTCCAGATCCTCCCACAGGTCCGCCGGGTCCTCGAGACCGACGCTGATCCGCAGGATCGTTCCTTCCTCGCTCCAGGCGTTGACGACACGCTCGCTCTTCACCGACATCGGCGCCACGAGGCTGCGCGTGCCGCCCCATGAAGCACCGATCGCGAAGGTCTTCATGGCCGACAGCGCGTCTTCGAGCTGCGGTTCGGTTTCCGGATTGAGGACGACACTGAACACGCCGCTGCATCCCGCGAAATCGCGCTTCCAATATTCGTGGCCCGGGCATGCCGGCAGCGCCGGATGGAGCACCCGCTCGACGCCGGGCAGACCCACCAGGCGCCGGGCGAAATCGGTCGAGACTCGGCCCATATGCGCCAGTCGCACGCCCATCGTCTCGATTCCGCGCAGCGCACGGTCGCAATCGTCGGGCGAGACGCCCATGCCCAGCATACGGGTCGTGTCCTTCAAAGCGCGGTGGAGCGGCACTTCGTTGACGGTGATCGAGCCGAGCAGGATGTCGCTATGGCCGCCGACATATTTGGTCAGCGCCTCCATCGAGAAGTCGACGCCATGGACGATCGGCTTGAACAACAGCGGCGTCGCCCAGGTGTTGTCGCAGCCGGTCAGGACACCCTTGGCCTTGGCGGCGGCGACGATCGCCGGGATGTCGCAGAACTCCATCGTGGTCGAGCCGGGCGATTCGACCCACACCAGCTTGACCGTCTCGTCGATCAGGTCGGCGATGCCGCCGCCGATCGCCGGGTCGTATACCGCGTGGCCGATGCCGCGGGGCGCCAGGAAGTTGACGCAGAAGCCGCGCACGGGGGGGTAGGCGTTGTCGGGGATCAGTACCTTGTCACCCGGGCGGAGCACCGTCAGCAGCACCACCGTAATGCCGGCCTGGCCCGAGGGCACGATCACCGTGCGGACGCCCTGTTCCAGTTCGGTCAGCTGGGCTTCCAGCGTCTTGGTCGTCGGCGTGCCATGCAGGCCGTAAGTATAGCCGTCGGGACCGCGATATTTACGATTGGTGTAGGCGGCGGCATCCTCGAACACGATCGTCGAAGCCCGATATGTTGGCACGGACAGGCTCGCAAAGCCCTCATGCGATACCTCGGGATGGTGCACGACGCGGGTGAGATCTTTCATAGCGGTCCTCATGGTAGGTCGACCCGCATATTGAAGCCGAAAGCTAGAATCTCAATTAAGCAGGCGGCACGATATCATGCATGAAAGTTATACCTTGTCATGCTCGAAGCCCGGCTGAACAGCGTTTTCCCCATATATAAAATCGATGCATAGATCGGTACGGATTTCGCAATTGATCTTCTAGGTCATTTGGCTCGATCCTGCGGTTTGCGGACGCTGCCTCCACGTTATGCCAAGGTACGCGTTTGTCCCACCAAAAGGGGAATGAAGATGCTCGAAGCCGTCGCGTTACGAAAGGAATATAATGCGCATGTCGCGCTGAAGGGGCTCGACCTGCAAATCAGGCCCGGCGACATTTACTGTCTGTTGGGCGCGAACGGAGCCGGCAAGAGCACCACGATCAATCTGTTTCTTGACTTCATCAAGCCGACATCGGGCAAGGCGCTCGTCGACGGCATGGATGTTCGCGATCATCCGATCGAGACCAAGAAGCGGCTCGCTTATATCCCTGAGATCGTGATGTTGTATCGCAACCTCACCGGCCTGGAGAATCTTCGCTACTTCAGTCGTCTCGCCGGCCATGGCGATTATACCGACGATGAGCTGATGGCCTTGCTCAAGAAGGCTGGCGTCCCCGACGATGCGCGGCTGCGCCGGGTGGGCGGTTATTCCAAGGGCATGCGGCAGAAGGTCGGTATCGCCATCGCCCTCGCGAAGCAGGCCAAGGCACTGTTGCTCGACGAGCCGACCTCGGGCCTCGACCCCAAGGCATCGAACGAATTCTCCGACCTGCTCGTCCAGCTCGCGACCGATGACGGTGTGGCCATCCTGATGGCGACGCACGATCTGTTCCGCGCGAAGGAGAGCGGCACCCGCGCCGGCATCATGAAACGTGGCGAACTTGTCGCGGATCTCGAGACCAAGGACATCGGCCATGCCGATCTCGAGGCGCTCTACCTTAAATTCATGCACGATTGAGGGAGGGCGGCACATGATCTGGCACATCGCCCGAAAGGAATTCACCGAGATCACGCGCGACGGCCGCTTCCTGTGGACGAGCCTGATCATCGTCGTGCTGCTGCTCGTATCCTTCGCGGTGGGGGCACAGCGCTACACCGAGGACCGCAACCTGCGCGAAGCGGCGGCAGCGGAAGGCCGTCAGCAATGGCTGTCGCAAGGCAATAAGGGCCCGCACACCGCAGCCCATTACGGCATCTACGCCTTCAAGCCCGCGACTCCGCTCGCGCTCTTCGACCCCGGCTACAACGACTATACCGGCACCATCCAATATCTGGAGGCGCACAAGGAGAACCTCGCCAGCTACAAGCCGGCGGCGGATTCAACCGCGCTTCAGCGCTTCGGCGACCTGTCGGGGGCGATGGTGCTGCAGATGCTTGTGCCGCTGCTGATCATCCTGCTCTGCTTCGCGATGGTCTCGGGCGAGCGCGAGGACGGTACCTGGCGACAATTGCTCAGCATCGGCGTCACGCGCGGCGCGCTGGTCGCCGGCAAGGCCGGCGGCGTCGCCATGGCGCTGGGCGTCGTCCTCATCCCGGCCCTGCTGCTGGGCGGGGCGATCGCGGGACTGATGACGGGGAGCAACGATCCCCATGACATGATCGACTTTCCCGGCAAGATACTGCTGCTGACCGTCGCTTATGGTGCCTTCTTCGCGATCTTCGTCTGCCTCGCCCTGATCATATCCATCGTCTCGCGCTCGTCGGGCGCAGCGCTGACCACGCTGATCGGCTTCTGGATCGTCGCCGGCCTGCTGATCCCTCGTCTCTCGACCGATCTCGGCAAGCGGCTCCATCCCACGCCGTCCGCCTTCGCCGTCGCCGCGCAGATCGAGGCCGGCCGCGACAAGGGGCCGCACGCGCACGAGCCCAACCACCCCAACCATATCGCCTTCCGCAACGAGGTCCTGGCCAAATACAAGGTCAGCACCATCGAAGCCCTGCCGTTCAACTTCATCGGCCTGGCCCTGCAGCGCGACGAGGAGAACGGCTTCCGGGTGTTCGACGAGGCATTCGGCGCGGTCCGGCGCAGCTATGAGATGCAGGACCGCATCCAGCAGGGTTTTGCGATCCTGTCGCCGTTTGTCGCGATCAAGTCGCTGTCGGCGGCGCTTTCGGGCACCGACGTCGCCTATTCGAACGACTTCTCGCAAGCAGGCGAAAGCTATCGCCGCAACATGGTGCGCGTCCTGAACGACGACCTGATGAAGAATGCGCGCGGGATGTCCAACTACTCCGCCGAGTGGGGCTACAAGGCGGGCAAGGACCTGTGGGAGAAAATCCCGGCGTTCGACTTCGACGCGCCGCCGCTGGCCCGGATCATCGGCCGCAGCCTCGTCAGCATTGCGATCCTCGCCCTGTGGCTCGTCGGCAGCCTCGCGCTTCTTCTCTCGGTCGCACGGCGGGCCCGGATCGATGCCTGAGCATCGCTCCTCCCCCGCCGCCACCGCTCACGCAAGGACCGAATAATGATCCGGCACATCATGAAGCACGAATGGATGCTGCTGTCCCGCGAGCGCATCCTCTACATCGCCATCCCGATCTACGCATTGCTGATCTGCTACGGCGTGGCGATCGGCACCAACTGGAAGGGCTTCCTCCACACCAGTTCGTCCAACGCGGTCGGCCTCGCCGACGCAGGCTTCAAGAGCAAGCTCGAGAAGATGGACAGGATCATTTCCGGCAAGGATCCGGAAACCTATTTCGAGGACCCCCGCGTCGCGGCGCCGCTCGCCCGCTACAAGGGCTATGAGATGGCGACCAAGCCGCCGGCTCCGACCGCCGCGATCGCCATCGGACAAAGCGACGTGCTTCCATCCTATCTGAAGGTGCAGTGGAAGCCGATGTTCAAGCAGTCGAACACCGACGAGCTTGAGAATCCAAAGAATCTGGCGATCGGCGCATTCGATCTCAGTTTCGTGCTGATCTACCTCTATCCGCTGCTGATTATCGCGCTGAGCTATAACATATTGTCATCGGAACGAGAGAACGGCACGCAGGCGCTGCTGCTGTCGCAACCCGTATCCGTCGGACAATTCGTGCTCGGCAAGATTCTGCTGCGGGGCGCCATCATCATCGGTCTCGCCGTCGGCATATCGATCGTCGGCCTGCTGATCGCCAATCCGGAGATCATCGTCGCGGGCGACCTGTGGCGGGTTCTGGTGCTGGCGGTGGTGTTGCTGGCCTATGGCGTCTTCTGGTTCGGTCTTGCCGTGCTGGTCAACGCCTTCGGCAAGCGCAGTTCGGCCAACGCCCTGGCGCTGATGGGTATCTGGATCGCTCTGGTGCTGATCGTACCGGCCTGCCTCAATCTCATCGCCAAGGTCGCGCATCCGCTTCCGTCGCGCATCGAGATGGTGCAGGCGCTGCGGCGGGGCGATCGGGTGGCGGAAACCCAGTCGAACTTCTCGCGGTCCTATCGCTCGGACCTCCTGCGCAAGAGCGAGGAAGAAGCGCTGGCCGCCAGCAATGCCGATTTCTATGCGAAGGTTCTGCCGTTGGAGGAGAAGGGGGAAGCGATCGCGCGGCCGATCTTCACCGAGTTCCGCCAGCAGAAGCATGCGCAGCAGGCCTTCACCGAAAACCTCAAATTTCTGAGCCCGGCGATCATCGCCCAGACCGCGCTCAGCGAGCTGGCCAATCAGAGCAGTGCCAATTTCGAGGCATTCAATGCCCAGGTCGAGGCCTATCACGAGAAGTGGCGGCAATATTTCCTGCCCGCCGTCATGACGAACCGACTGCTGACCCGGGAGGAATTCCTCGCCATCCCGCGCTTCCGGTATCAGCCGGAAAGCAATGGCGTCGTGGCGAAGCGACTGCTGGGCGACCTGTTCGGCCTTATCCTGTTCGCGGGGCTGGCCGTCGCGGTCGGTTTCAACCTGCTGCGCCGTTATCCGGCGGCTGGCCGCTGATCCTGGCGGGCCGGCCCGGCCCGCAACGCATCGTTGAGCGCGGCGGTGAAGTCGCGCACCAGACGAGCGCGTTGCGTGTCGGGCCGGAACAGGATGAAGCTCTTGAAATAAACCGCCGGTTCATAGGGCCGGAAGACGAGTCCCCGCTGTTCGAAGCCTTCGGCTGCCAGCGGGTTGACGATCCCGACGCCGACACCTTCCAGCGCGAGCGCGCAGACCGTTCCCGATGCGGGCGTCTCCACAACCACATGTGGCCGGGAATCCACCGCTTCGAAGGTTTCCGTCATGCGGGCCCGCGCCCTGTCTTCGGGTGCCAGCGCGATGAACGCCATATTGTGCAGGTCCTGCGCGGTGATGACCTCCCGGCTGACGAGCGGATGATCGGGCGGCATCACCACCACCGCGCGCGCGCTTTGAAACACGCTGTGATCCACGCCCGAGAGGTCGACCTCATCGGCGGCAAGTCCGATGTCGAACTGCTGATTGGCGACATGGTCGCGCACCTGCGATGACGACATCACCTGCAAGGTGATCGCGATCTGCGGGTTCGCCAGGCGGAAGCGTCGCACCGCGCGCGGCACCAGCGTCGATCCGAGAGCCGCCAGACTCGCAATCTTCAGGCTGCCCGACCCGAAGTCGCGGATGCGCCCCGCCTGGGCGCGCAGGCGATCGAGCCCGGCAAAGCTGACGTTCACCTCGCGGAAGAAGAGTTGTCCCTCCGATGTCGGGACGAGCCGCCCCTTGACCCGGTCGAACAGCGAGAAGCCGACCCGATATTCGAGGTCCGAAATCGCCCGGCTGACGGCGGGCTGGGTGATGCGCAGCAATTCGGCCGCGCGCGATGCCGAACCGCTGACCATGAGGGCGCGATAGATTTCGAGCTGGCGGAAATTCATGGCGGCTGCCCCCTGTCACGGACTGCATAAGCACGAATTATAGATCTGGCCGATTCCTTAAATCAATCTTCTATCCGGTGGCCAAATGGCCGTAATTCAGGCCTTTTCTAAGATCGTGCGATGCCGCATTAGTATAACATTAGTGCATGAACAGTTACACAATCGACATTTGAACTTCTGGCTCCCGGCACGGATCATCAGCCTGCCAGTCGAGGAGATCCTTCCAAGAAAAGATGCCCGACCCGGCAGGAGGCACTTCTGATCCAGAGCCAAAAAGGGGGCCGTCTGATGATGTCACGGAGCTTCTATCGTAAAAGTCTGACGGTCTCGGCGTCGGCGATGAGCCTCATGATTGCGACCGTGCCGGCGATGGCACAGACGCCGGTCGGGGACACGGAAGGCGGCGCCGGCGAACCCGCTATCGTCGTTACCGGCACCCGGTTCGGCGGTCGGGTCGTCACCGATTCGCCCACGCCGATCGATGCGCTCAATCGCGAGGATCTGACCTCGTCCGGCGCCACCGAGCTGCAGAGCATGCTCAAGGTCGTGGTGCCCAGCTTCAGCACGTCCCGTCCCGTTGCCGCCAACTCGGCCGACTTCCTCGAGCCGCCGACGCTGCGTGGGCTGTCGCCCGGTCAGTTGCTGGTGCTCGTCAATGGCAAGCGGCGCCATTTCTCGGCCAGCCTTAACCTGGGCAACCAGATCGGGCGTGGCGATGTCGCCTATGATTTCAACTCCATCCCGGCGCTCGCGCTGGCCCGCATCGAGGTGCTGCGCGACGGTGCGGCGGCGCAATATGGTTCCGATGCCATCGCCGGGGTGCTCAACCTCGTCCTCGACGACAGCGTCGGGACGGTCGCGCAGGCCCAATATGGTCAGACGACGCGCGATGACGGCCGCAGCGTCGATGTCGGAATCAGTTCGGGGATGAAGTTGGGCGAAGGCTCGATCCGCCTGACAGCCAACTACCAGAATCAGCAGGGCACCGATCGGGCGCGCCCGGACACCCGCCAGCAATATTTCGGCATCGGTCCGACGGGCCTACCGGTCGCCCCCTCGTCCAGCTGGGGATCGGGCACCGGCCAGACCCCCTCCAACGGAACGCTCGATCCGCGCGAGGCGACCATCGACCGTAACATGTGGGTCTTCGGCGAGCCGAAATATGAGAATGTCCAACTCTTCGGCAACGGCACCATGCCGGTCAGCGACACCGTCGAACTCTATGCCTTCGGCGGCTACAGCCGGCTGAGCGGCGTCAGCATCAACTTTTTCCGTCGGGCCGGCCAGGACGAGACCGTTCGCGCCATTTACCCCGATGGTTTCCTGCCCAAGCAGCGCGTGGTGCTGGAGAATTATTCGGGTGCCGCCGGCATCCGGGGCGAGCTTGAGAATTTCAAATGGGACCTGTCGAGCGTCTATGGCCGCAGCAGCGAGGATTTCCGCTATTTCGATACCGCCAATGTTTCGCTGGGCGCGGCCAGTCCCACCCGCTTCTACATTCGCGGCGCGCGCTACCGGCAATGGACCAACAATCTCGACCTTGCCTATGAGACCGACATCCTGGGCGACGGCGACCCGCTGAAGATCGCGGCCGGCCTTGAATATCGCAAGGAGAAGCTGGGCGCGATTCCGGGTGACCCCGCCAGCTATCAGAATGGCGGCGTTCCGATCCAGGGCGGCCCGAATGATGGCCGGCCGGCGGCGATCGGCGCGCAGCCGGGTGCGGGCCTCAACCCGATCGACGCGGTCGGCGGGCGGCGCCACAGCTGGGCCGCTTTCGGCGAAGTGGAGAAGACCTTCTTCGACCGGCTGCTGCTGACGGCGGCCGTGCGCCACGAGGACTTCTCGGATTTCGGGACCACCACCAATTACAAGGTCGCGGGCCGCTTCGATGTTCTTGACGGTTTCGCCTTCCGTGGCTCCTTCGGCACCGGCTTCCGCGCGCCGACCTTGCAGCAGACATATGCCAGCCAGACGGCAACCCAGTTCGTCAACGGCGTCGTCCAGCGGGTCCGCGTGATCCCGCTTACCGATCCCGTCGCGCCGCTGGTCGGCGCCAGCCCCCTGAAACCGGAAAAGTCGAAGAACCTCTCGCTCGGCATGGTGCTGGAACCGGCATCGAACTTCACGCTCTCGGTCGACTATTACAACATCCGCATCGAGGACCGGATCGTCATCTCGTCGAACTTCGGCAGTGCGGCGCTGACCAGCTTCCTGGCTTCGCGCGGCAGTCCGAACATCTCCTCGGTCGCCTATCTGACCAACGCCGTCGATACCACCACCAAGGGCGTCGACCTGACCGCCAGCTATAATTTCCGCCTCGGCGATCTGGGGCGCCTGACCGCGACCCTGGCGGCGAACGTCAGCCAGACGAAGTTCGATCGTATTGCCGGCACCCCGGCGGCGCTTGCAGCCTTCGGCATCACCACGCCGCTGTTCGATCTCACTCAGCAGATCCGGACCCAGAAGAGCGTGCCGGCCGACAAGGCGACCCTGGCGCTCAACTTCGAATCCGGACGCTTCGGCGCCCGGCTCACCAACACCTATTATGGCAGCGTATCACAGGTCGCGCTGACCGGACGGACCCTGGCCCAGGTCGCGGCGCTGACGCCGGGTTATAATGTCACGG
The DNA here is from genome assembly GCF_001015195.1 of Sphingomonas sp. Y57. Lineage (GTDB taxonomy): Bacteria > Pseudomonadota > Alphaproteobacteria > Sphingomonadales > Sphingomonadaceae > Rhizorhabdus. The sequence goes on from NZ_LDES01000052.1 coordinate 48,635, forward strand.
TGCGCCAGGCGAACGCGGCCGGTACATCCTTCGATATCATCCAGCATTTCGGATCGAATATCGTCACCGACCTGGAGCTGTCCTACAAGCTTACCGATGCGCTGACGCTCGCGGTCGGCGCCGACAATCTGTTCGACGTTTTCCCCGACAAGCAGCTTGCCTCGACCGCAGCCAGCGTTGCGGCGGGCACCAACGGAGCGGACAATAACGGGACCTTCCCTTATGCTTATATCGCGCCCTTCGGCGTGAACGGTACGTCGGTCTACGCCCGCCTGTCGGTCAAGTTCTGACGATCGGAGAGCAGGTGATGCGGTGTTCCTGGCTGGCGATGGCGGTGGCGGCGTCGGTGCTTTCAGCACCGGTCATCGCCCAGTCCACGGCAGAAGGCAGGGCCACCGCTTCGCTGCTGAAGGATCTGCTGCGCTTCGACACGTCGAACGTGCCGGGCGACACGACTGGCCTTGCAGCCCATCTCAAGAATCTTTTCGATGCCGCTGGCATCGACAATGAGATCATCACCGCGCCCAACGGCAAGGCTGCTCATTTCATCGCCCGCCTGCGGGGCGACGGATCGAAGCGGCCGGTGTTGCTGGCGGCTCATGCGGACGTCGTTCCCGCCGACCGGTCGACCTGGTCGGTCGATCCCTTCGGGGGGATCGAGAAGGATGGCTATATCTGGGGTCGGGGGGCGCTCGACAACAAGGGTGCGGTCGCGGCCTTTGCCCGAGCGATGCTGCGGCTCAAGGCTTCGGGCATACCGCTCCGCCGCGATGTCGTCTTCATGGCCGAGGCCGATGAGGAGCAAGGCCCCTACGGCACATTATGGCTAGCCAAGGATCATTGGGACCGGATGGATGCAGAGTTTGTCCTCAATGAGGGCGGCGAAATCCTGAACAAGAACGGCAAGGTCCACGAACTGACCGTGAGCTTTGCCGAGAAGGTTTCGGTGAGCTTCAAGGTCAAGACCAGCGGCATGACCTCCCACAGTTCGCGGCCGCTGCCGGTGGACCTTACCGCAAATGGCCAACTCGTCACCGCCCTGGAGAAGCTTCAGCGCTACGCCACGCCGATCACGCTGACGCCGGAGATGCGAATCTATTTCAGCCGGCTTGCCAAGCTGCATCCGGGCCCGCTCGGCGATGTGATCGGCCGGATGCTCGTGGCGTCCGATCCCGCCACGGCACTGAGGGCGACCGACGCGATGATGGCCGCCGGCGGCCAGGAGCTGGCCCTGGGCGGCCTCGTCCGGAACACCATGGTGGTCATGATGATCACCGGAGGTTTCAAGGCGAACGCGATGCCCACGCAGGCGGAGGCCCTGGTCAACGCGCGCTTGCTGCCCGGCACCGACGTGCCGGCCTTTCTGGACGAGCTTCGTGCCGTCATCGGCAATTCCCGGGTCGAGCTGGAGGTCGTCAGCAGCCTGCCGAAGGAACAGGTGCTCGATTATCTGCGCGGCAGGACGTCGATCAAGCCATCCTCGCTCGACACCGACCTGTTCCGCGCCATCGAAAGCAATGCACACGCGACCTGGCCCGGGGTCACCGTCTTACCGACGATGCTGGCCGGGGGGACCGACGCCACGCCCTGGCGTCAGCGCGGCATTCCCGTCTACGGCATCGCTCCCTTCCCGGTCGATCCGGGCGGACGCGGCGGCGTACATGGCGCCGACGAGCGTGTACCGACCGCCGGCATCGACAAGGGCAGCGAGTATATTTTCCGTATCGTCCGGGATGTGGCGACGCGCTAGTTCGCCGCTGCCCGAGACGATAGCTTCTATATTTCCGTGAGCGCCGGGTGCGACCTTTCGGTCCGTGCCCGCAAATCCCTGTTCCGCGATGTGCTTTGACTGGCGGCGGCATCCGATCGCTGGCGCTGGATGCCCATGGCGAACCGCCTGACGGATCGAAGGCCCCACGCATCGGAAACCGACGCATGGGGCCCGGCGATCACATATGCCCTGGCTCCCGCAAGGATCCCGGTTGTCCGGCTTCGTCCTCGCGGCCATGCACGGCCCGGTAAAGGGCCGGCAGCACCAGCAGGGTGAGGATGGTCGAGGAGATGATTCCTCCGATCACAACGGTGGCCAGAGGTCGCTGAACCTCCGATCCGATGCCGACGTTGAGCGCCATGGGCACGAAGCCGAGCGAGGCGACCAGCGCCGTCATCAGCACCGGGCGCAGCCGGGTAAGGGCACCTTCGCGGATCGCCGCGTCGAGGGAATGGCCCTCGGTCCGCAGTTGCCGGATGAAGCTCAGCATCACCACGCCGTTGAGGACCGCGACTCCCGACAGTGCGATGAAGCCCACCCCGGCCGAGATCGAGAATGGAATGCCCCGTAGCAGCAGCGCCCCCACGCCGCCCGTCAGGGCGAGCGGAACGCCCGAGAAGACGATTGCCGCGTCCTTCAACGATCCGAACAGCGCGAACAGCAATCCGAAGATCAGCAGCAGGGTCAGCGGCACGACGATCTGCAGACGCGTCGTCGCCGACTGGAGCTGTTCGAACGTGCCGCCGTAATGGACCCAGTAGCCCTCGGGCAGCCCGGCTTCCTCCTTTACCCGCGCCTGAACGTCCCGGATGAACGACCCCAGATCGCGTCCCCTGACGTTGACCGTCACGATCGCACGGCGCTTGCCGTCCTCGCGGCCGATCTGGTTCGGTCCAACGGTTTCCTCGATCGTCGCCACCTCCGACAGGGGGACGCTGCCGCGCATGCCGTCGGCGCCCGGCGGCAACGGTACCGGAAGCCGATCGAGGATCGCGCGGTCCTGTCGCATCGCCTCGGGCAGCCGCACGACGATGTCGAAACGGCGATCGCCCTCGAAGATCTGTCCGGCCTCGGTCCCCGCTGTCGCCGCAGCCACCACGGCCTGGAGATCGGCGACGTTGATCCCGAGCTGGCTGAGCCGTGCCCGGTCAGGCACGATCTCCACGAAGGGCAGTCCGGTGACCTGTTCGGCCTGAACGTCCTGTGCGCCCGGTACCTTCGACACGATATCGACCACCCGGTCGGCCGCTGCCGCCAGCTCGTCCAGGTCGTCGCCAACGATCTTGATCGCGACGTCCGAACGGACGCCGGCGATCAGTTCGTTGAAGCGCATCTGGATCGGCTGCAGGAACTCGTAGCGCGAACCCGGGACGTCGCGCTGGATGGCTCGATTCATCTCCTCGACCAGCTGCGCCTTTGGCTTGCGCGGATTCGGCCATTGGTCGCGCGGCTTCATCATGACGAAGGTGTCGGCGACGCTGGGCGGCATCGGATCGGTAGCCACATCGGCGGTGCCGATCTTGGCGAAGACCTGATCTACCTCCGGGAAGCTCTTGAGCCGCCGTTCCAGCGCCGACTGCATCTCCACGGCCTGGCTCAGGCTCGTACCGGGAATACGCAGGGCGTGGAGTGCGATGTCGCCTTCGTCGAGATTGGGGATGAACTCCGATCCCAATCGCGTCGCCAACAGACCGCTCAGCGCGACGAGCGCGATCGCGATGCCGATGACGAGCCTGCGCGCCTGGAGGGCCCAGTCGATCATGGGGGCGTAGCGTTTGCGGGCGGATCGAACGATCCGTCCTTCCTTCTCCTCGACCTTTCCGGTGACGAAGCTCGCCACCGCGGCCGGGACCAGGGTCAGCGACAGTAGCGCAGCACCGGTCAGTGCCAGCACGACCGTGATAGCCATCGGATGGAAGGTCTTTCCCTCCACCCCGGTCAGCGCGAAGATCGGCAGGTAGACGATCGTGATGATCGCGATGCCGAACAGGCTGGGCTTCACCACCTCGGCGGACGCCTCCGCGGTGAGGGCGAAGCGTTCCTCCCGATCCAGAAGGCGGCCGAGCCGATGCTGCTCCTCACCGAAGCGGCGCAGGCAGTTCTCTACGATGATCACCGCGCCATCGACCAGCAGGCCGAAGTCGAGTGCGCCCAGGCTCATGAGGTTGCCTGACAGATCGGACGTGACCATGCCGGTGATCGTCAGGAGGAAGGTGACGGGAATGACCGCCGCGGTGATGAGCGCGGCCCGGATGTTTCCGAGCAGCAGGAAAAGCACGACGATGACGAGCAGGGCACCTTCGGCCAGGTTCTTCTCGACCGTGCCGAGGGTAGCCTCGACCAGTTTGGAACGATCATAGACGGTGACCGTGCGCACGCCGGGGGGCAGCGACTGGTTGACCTGCTCCAGTCGATCCGCGACCGCGATGCTCACTTCGCGGGCATTTTCGCCGACCAGCATGAAGATGGTGCTGAGCACGACTTCCTTGCCGTCCTTGGTGGCGGCGCCCTGGCGGATCTCCGACCCGATCGAGACGTCGGCGACGTCGGCGATCCGGATCGGGATGCCGCCGCGATTGGCAACGATGATCGCGGCCAGATCGCGCTCGTTGCCGGCCTGGCCCGGTACCCGGATGACCGATTGCGAGCCGGCTCGTTCGATGTAGCCCGCGCCGACATTGCCGTTGTTGGCTTCCAGCGCCCGCGTGAGGTCCGCCACCGTCAGGCCATAGCCAGACAGCCGCGCGGGTATCGGTGCGATGACATATTGCCGGCGATAGCCGCCGATCGAGTTGACCTCGGTGACGCCAGGCACGTTTCGCAGCTGGGGACGGACCACCCAGTCATGCAACGTGCGAAGATCCTGTGGCGTATAGGGGGTTCCGTCGGCCTTCACCGCGCCCGGCTTCGTCTCGAGCGTGTACATGAATATCTCGCCCAGGCCCGTGGCTATCGGGCCCATCGACGGCTCGGCGCCAGGCGGCAGGCTTTCGCGCGCCGCGATCAGCCGCTCGTTGACGAGTTGCCGCGCGAAATAGATATCGGTGCCGTCGCGAAAGACGACGGTGACCTGGCTCAGCCCCGATCGCGAGACGGAGCGGGTATATTGCAGTCCGGGCAAGCCCGAGAGTGCGGTTTCGATCGGATAGGTGATGCGCTGTTCCGCCTCGATCGGCGAAAAGCCGGGGGCGGAGGTATTTACCTGGACCTGGACGTTGGTGATGTCGGGCACGGCGTCGATCTTGAGCCGTGAGAAATTATAGATGCCCAGGGCGCTCAGCAGCAACGCCGCCGCCAATATCGCCCAGCGCTGTCGAATCGACAGCCGGATCAAGCGTTCAAGCATGGCCGTCGCTCCTCAGTGGTCGTGGCTCGCGCCGGACTTCTCGATGTCCGCCTTGATGACGTAGCTGCCCTTGGTCACATAGGTCTGGCCCGGCTTGATGCCCGATATGACCTCGGTCCATTCGGGACCGCGCATGCCCAGTTCGAGCATGCGGACCTCATAGGTGTCGCGAACCTGGGCGAAGACCACCGTGAAGTCGCGGAACGCCTGCAGCGCCTCGGTACGAACAGCCAATGGCACGGAACGCCGTTCGATGGTGACGATGCCCTTCACGGTCATGCCAGGGCGCCAGAAGCCATCAGGGTTGGCAAGCGGCACACGGGCGATGAGCGAGCCGGTCATGGCGTCGGCGACGGGACGGAAATCGCGGATCGTCGAGGATATCGTCCGGCTACCCTCGACCAGTCCGAGCTGGACGCTCTGTCCGGGGCGGATGCGCTCCATGTCGCGCGGGAATACCGGGAAGGCTGCGGTGGTCCGGCTCGGGTCGGCGATGACGAAGAGGGGCTGGCTGCCGGCGACCGTGCCGACATTGGCGCTGCGTTCGGACACGACGCCGCCGATCGGCGCAGTGACCGCGTAGACTTGCATGCTTTCGCTGCTCTCGACCCGCGCCAGCATCTGACCGGGCCGGACGCGGTCACCGATATTGGGGCCGACCGCGACGACGCGGCCAGGGAATTTCGCACCGACCTCTGCCGTCCCTGACGGATCGAGCTCGACACGACCGACGAGTTCCACCGTCTCGGCGATTTCGCCGGGACCGGCCCGATCAACCGTTATGCCCGCGGCTCTCGCGGCGGCGGCCGGGATGGTCACCCGTCCCTCATAGGAGGCATATTTCCATTGATGGCGCCGCCCGCCTTCGCCGGCGGTCACCGCCACATCGAAGCTGTGGGGCTCGACGACGCGGGACGTGCCGCGCAGATAATCCTCTTCCGGCCGGAAAGCGATGCGATTGATCTCGCCGTCGAGGCGGCGAAGTTCCACCGAAAGCTGGACCTCGGCCGGCGGGACGGGTTTGTCTTCGCGATAGGCGTACATCCGGAACTCCGGAGGAACACCGTCCTCGAAGATGGTGACCTCGATCGCGAAGGCGCCGTCGCGCAGCATGCGCCCGTTATGGGGGCCGCGTTCGAAGTCGGCGGGTGCGGCGCCATGCTCGGCACCTTCGGATTTCTCGCTACCGCCGCTGCAACCCACGAGGGGCAAGGGCAGAAGAAGGGCCGCGGCCAGCGCGGCATGGAGTCGGGACATCAGCGTGCCTCCTGGGCGATATTGGTGTAGCGGCCGGTCTGCCGATCGAGGTCGACCTTGGCCTCGTGGAAGCGGCGGGCTGCGGCGATCATTCGGCTGCGAGCGGCTGTCAGGGCGTTTTGCGCCGCCGACACATCGGTGAAGCTGAAGAAGCCGCGATTGTAACCGCTGCGGACCTCCTTCAACGTCTTCTCGGCGACGGGCACGACATCGTCGCGGATCGCCTCGGCCTCATGCCGCGATTCCTCGACCTTCTCGGTCGAAAGCGCGATCTCGCGGTTCAGATTCCACCGCTCGACCGCGACGTCGGCTTCGATCCTACGGCGCTCGGCCTGCGCTTCGGCAAGGCGTGCCGTAGCGAGCCGGCGACCACCGATCGGGATCGAGACACCGGCGACCAGGCCGAAGTCGCCGGTGCGCAGATAGCGCGGCCCTGCCGAGATCGTCGGATCCTTCACCGTATTGGCGCGCTGCAGTTCGGTTGCCGCTTCGGCCCGTTTACCTCGCGCTTCGCCAACGGCCATGTCCGCGGGCGACGCGATCACCGGACCCGCCGACGTCGCGAATTCGAGGAAGTCCGATGCCGGAACGACGAAATCGGCTGAGGTTTCGGCTCCCCAGAAGGAGGCGAGCCGATTGAGCGCAGCATCGCGGGCATGGATCGCCAGTTCGAGGTCCACCTTCGCTTCCGCCACGGACGTCCGCGCGCGAGTTCCGGCAAAGATCGGGTCACGCGCCGAACCGACACGGCGGCGCACCTCCCGTTCGAGCTCCTCGGTCACCGCCAGCTTCTCGCGGGCTATGCCGATGGTGGCCTCAGCCGCCTGGACCTCGACATAGATGCGCTGCACGGCGGCTATGATGTCGAGGCGAGCGACCAACGCTTCGGCCTGGGCCAGATCGAGGTCGCGGTTCGCGACGGCGACACGCGCGTCGCGCTTGCCGCCGCGTTCGATGCGCTGGCTGTACGTTCCGGTCACCTGGAACTGGTCGGTGAGCTCACGCTTGGGCGGTCCGAAATTCTCCGCCATCACTTCGATGGTAGGCTGGGGCCGCAGACCGGCGGCAGTGCGTGCCGCCGTCAGCGCCTCGGTCCGGGCGGTGGCCGAAGCCGTCTGCGGAGATGCCGCCAGGGCGCGCCGAAAGGCCTCGTCGAGCGTCAGCGTTTGGCTTTGCGCCAATGCCGCTGATGACAGGCCAACGCTCAGCGCGAGCGCGGCCCGTAAACGGGTAAACATATGCTGTCTCCTGATCCTGAAGGTGCGGCAGGCCGAGGCGGCGCTATCCGCGATGCAGGATCAGGCTGAAGGCGGCTCGGCCAGGGGCGCTACGATGCCGGACCCATGCCAGGCGTCGTCGAGCGGCAGGTTCCGCTGCCGGACGAAGGGGCGCGGCGCGATCGACGCGACCTCGGTTGGCGCGACGTCGAACGACAGATGCGAATGATGGCCAGCCGCGGGCGATGACTTCTGACCACCTTGCTCGTCGGCCGAAGCACTCGCGGCATCGTAATCGTGGGCGTCAACCGCATGATCGTCATGATGGCTGGCGATCGCGATGTAATCATGCTCCCCGAAATGCGGCGCAGCTGCCCCCATCGAGCCATGGGACAGGGCTACCACCAGGATCAGCAATGCAGACAAGAGACGGCCCATGATGCCTTGGGCAGTAGCAGTTCGCGAAATAGCGCGCAATGTCAGGTCGAACGCCCTCGACCGGAGTCAGGTTCGGCCGTCGCCTCAGACGCGTTCGATGATCGCCGCGGGGGCGAGGCCACCGGCCGCGCACATGGTGATCAGACCGGTCGAGAGGTCGCGCCGCTCCAGTTCGTCGAGCAGCGTGCCGACGAGGATCGCACCGGTTGCGCCGATCGGGTGGCCGAGCGCCATCGCGCCGCCATTCACATTGACCCTGTCCCGGTCGATGCCGAGGTCGCGCATGAATTTGGCCGGCACGACCGCGAAGGCTTCGTTGACTTCGAACAGGTCTATGTCGCCAATCTCCATGCCGGCCTGCGCAAGCGCCCTGCGCGCCGCAGGGACCGGACCGTTGAGCATCAGGGTAGGGTCGTCGCCCACCGTCGTCATGGCTCTGATGCGGGCGCGGGGCTTCAGGCCGTGCGCCTTGGCATAGGCGGCCGACGCGAGGAGCAGCGCTGCCGCTCCGTCGACCACGCCCGAACTGGTCGCGGCGGTGTGGACATAGTTGATCTCGACATCGGGATAGGCGGTGCGCAGCAGCGACCCATAGCTGTTGCCTTCCTCGTCGATCACCCGATCGAAGAAGTCGGGGAAGGCCGGCTTGAGCTTGGCGAGTCCCTCGGCGGTCGTCTGCGGGCGCGGGAATTCCTCGCGATCGAGGGCGAGGACGCCGTTTTCGTCATGAACGGGAATGAGGCTGCGCGCGAAGCGGCCCTCGCGGATCGCCGTATCGGCGCGCTGCTGGCTCAGCAGGGCGAGGGCGTCGAGTTCTTCGCGGGTGAAGCCGTCGAGCGTGGCGATCAGGTCTGCGGCGATGCCCTGATGGGGCTGGGGGATGCGCTTGCGCAGCCGCATATTTCCCGAATCCATCATGAATTCGCGCGACAACGTCCGGGTATGCGACATGGATTCGACGCCGCCGGCGACGATCAGGTCCTGCATCCCGGACAGGATGCCCATCGCGCCGAGGTTCATCGCGGTGAGCCCCGACCCGCAGAAGCGGTCGAGCGAGAAGCCGGGCACGCGCCGGTCGTAGCCTGCGTCGAGCGCCGCCATCCGGGCGAGATTGAGGCCCTGCTTGCCTTGCTGGGTGTTGACGCCGGTGATCACGTCGTCGACGTCGGCGGTATCGATGCGGCTGCGCTCGCGCAGCGCGCCGAGCAGGGTGGAGAAGAGATGCTGCGGGTGGATCGCCGACAGGCCGCCGGATTCGGCCTTGCCGATGCCGCGCGGGGTGCGCACCGCGTCGATGATCCAAACCTCCTGCATCGTCTTTCCTTCCGTCGGGCCGTCCGCCCACCGGGATGGGCGGGCGAATATGTTTCATTCGTTCTATATACGAACGTCTTGCGCAGGCACGCGATGACTGTCAAGCCAGTAGCGCCTTGACAGGAGAGGCGATCTTGCGGGATCAACAGTTCAATAATCGCACGAAGCCGTAGGGCCACGAAAGGATCATCGCTTGGAAGCCAGGAACAGCCGCAGGGGATCGGTTGCCGATACGAAGGGGCCAAACGACGAGGGGCAGCCCGAGGGACGCTATCTGCAGAGCGTCGATCGGATGGGCGGTTTCGCCAAGGGGCTTGCGGTGATCGAGGCGTTCGGCAAGGGGCGCAACACGCTGACCATAGCGGAGGTGGCGCGGTTGAGCGGGCTCGATCGTGCCTCGGCGCGTCGCTGCCTGCTCACCCTGGTCGAAGCCAAATATGCCTCGACCGACGGCCGCTATTTCGAGCTGACGCCGCGCATCCTGCGGCTCGGCCACAGCTATATGGCGGCCTCGCTGCCGCGCCTGATCCAGCCGACGCTCGACCATCTGTCGGATACGCTGCGCGAGAGCGTCTCGGCGGCCGTGCTCGACGGGCATGAGGTGGTGTATATCGCCCGCGCGGCCCACCATCGGATCATCGGCCCGGGGCTGCATCCGGGCAGCCGGCTGCCGGCCTTCTGCACCTCGCTCGGCCGCGTCATGCTCGCAGCGCTGCCGGTCGATCAGGCCAAGGCGCTGCTGTCGGGCAGCGAGCGTCCCGCGATCACCAGCTACACCATCACCAAGGTGCCCGAACTGATGGCCGAACTGAAGCGCGTGCGGGAAAACGGCTATTCGATCATCGACCAGGAGATGGAGATCGGCTCACGGTCGATCGCGGTCCCGATCGTCAATTTCGCGGGGCATACCATTGCCGGCATCACCGTGGCGGTTCACGCCGTCAGGGCCGAGCCGGAGCGGCTGCGCGACGAGATTCTGCCCCACCTGCTCGACGCCAAGGCGCAGCTCGGCGCCATACTGCCCTGATCGCCGGATCTTGCTGATTGCTCCGCCGCATTTTGCGGCTTGACCCTTGGTGTGCAGATCGTCAATTATCGTACCAATGTACGAAACTTGGCGGATCGGTCGCGAGGCGGCCCGGCCCGAGGAGAGGAGCGGCCGTGGCGCAAGGCGGAATGGACGAAGGTGACGCGGCGGGCGCGGGGCCGGGTTGGCGGAACTGGCTGATCGCGTTGCTGCTCGCCTTCTGTTATACCATGTCCTATGTCGACCGGCAGGTGATCAGCCTGTTGATCGAGCCGATCAAGGCGGCGCTGTCGCTCAGCGACACCCAGTTCGGGCTGATGCAGGGCATCAGTTTCTCCTTCTTCTATGTTGCCGCCTCGCTGCCGCTCGCCTGGCTCGCCGACCACACCCGCCGTTCACGGCTGATGGCGGTATGCGTCGCCGCGTGGAGCGCGATGACGATGCTCTGCGCGTTCGCCGCCAACTTCTGGCAGATGCTCGCCGCGCGGATCGGCATCGCGGCCGGCGAGAGCGGGCTCACGCCAGCCGCGCTGGCTACTCTGTCCGACCGCTTCGATCCCAGGACCCTGCCGACCGCGACGGCGATGTACATGCTGGCGCCGTTCGTCGGCGGCGGCCTGGCCCTGGGCGGGGGCGGGGCGCTCTATGCGGCGGTGACCCGCTGGGCGGCCGTCGACGGGTCGGTCTTCGCCGAGCTCGCCGCCTGGCAATGGGTGTTCCTGATCGTCGGTGCGCCCGGGCTGCTCGCTGCCGTCCTGCTGCTGCTGATCCGCGACCGGCGCCCGGCCGGCGTCGCGAGGGAAGGACAGGGGATGGGCGAGATGATCGCCTTCTTCCGGCGCGAATGGCGGATCATGGGCACCTACGCGATGGCGATGTCGGTGCTGATGACCCTGCTCAGCAGCTACGTCACCTGGCTGCCCGCCGCGATCATGCGATCCAAGGGCGTCGATGAAGCGACGATGGGGACCTTGTTCGGCCCGATCTACCTGTTGTCGGGGGCGGCGGGCACGATTTCCGCCGGGGTGCTGATCATGGCGCGCGGCGGGGAGGACAAGGTGCGCGCGGTGCTGCGCTACATGATCCTGCTGGTCGCGCTGCTCTGGCCGGTCGGCACCTTCGGCCTCCTCACCGATTCGCTTCACGCCGAGCTGGCGATGATGGGCGTGGCGCTGTTCCTGATCAGTTCGGTCACCAGCCTGTCGTCGCTGCCCTTCCAATATGTTACCCCGCGCCACCTGCGCGCGCAGGCTATCGCAATCCTGGCGGCGCTGAGCGCGTTGTTCGGAACGGGCCTGGGGCCGGTGCTGGCGGGGGTGATGAGCGACCACCTGACCGACGCGCACTTCCCGCTGTCGATGGCGCTCTCGATCATCGCGGCGGTGGTCTGCCCGATCGTGCTGCTGCTGCTGACCTTGGCACTGCGGCGCCATGCGACGGTGCGGCTCGACCTCGCCGGGCGGGAGGGGCTGATGGCCCCGGCACTGGCCTGATGGACGCGACAGACCGGCTCGCCGCAATTCAAGAGATAAGGCAGCTCAAGGCGCGCTATTTCCGCTGCGTCGACGAGAAGGACTGGGACGGCCTTGCCGCCGTCTTCGCGCCCGACGCGGTGTTCGACCACAGCCGGGGCGGCAGCATCCGCGATCCGTGGACCGGCGAATGGGAGCCGCCACTTCCCGCCGAGCCGATCCTCAGCGTCGGCCGCGAGGCGATCATGGCGCGCATCCGCGGCGTGGTGGAGGAACTGCGCACCGTCCACCAGGGCTTCATGCCCGAGATCGAGATCCTGGACGATCGCAGCGCGACGGGCATCTGGGCAATGAGCGACCAGCTCTACGACCGCGCAGGCCGGCTGATCCTGAGCGGCAGCGGCCATTATCACGAACGTTATGAGCGGGGCCCGGAGGGGTGGACGATCAAGACCACCGGGCTGACCCGCCTGTGGGTGGTACGCGGCGACGGCGCAAGGCCGTGAGCGAAGGAGCGACATGGATATCGGAGTGAAGGGCCGCCACGCGATCGTCTGCGGCGGCAGTAGCGGGATGAGCCGGGCCGCGGCCTGGCGGCTGGCGAAGGAGGGGGCCGACGTCACTCTGGTCGCGCGGACCGCGGAGCGGCTGGCGGCGGCGGCCGATGAGATCGCCGCCGATACCGGCGCCAAGGTCGACTGGGTCTCCGCCGACCTGACCACCGAGGCGGGGCGCAGGGCGCTGCTGGACGCGCAGCCCGCCTGCGATATCCTGGTCGCCAATGCCGGCGTGCCGCAGCGGCCGGTCGACTTCCGCACGCTCGACCGCGACCAGTGGGACGGCTGGCTCGACGCGCATTTCTTTTCGGCGATCGATCTGATCCACGGCTATGCGCCCGGCATGATGGAGCGGCGCTTCGGCCGCATTGTCAGCATCTCGGCCAATTTCATCAAATTCCCGCAGGTCGGCGTCGGTCCTTCGCACGCCGCGCGGCTGGCGCTGGCGGGGGCGATCGCGTCATTGGTGCGTGAGGTGGCGCCGTATAATGTGACGATCAACAGCGTGCTGCCGGGCCTGATCGACACCGAGGCGCTGCGCGCCGCGCTGGCCGCGCGGGCCGAGGCACGCGGCGTGCCCTATGCGGTGGTCGAGGAGGAGGTAAGGGCACGCTGCGCAGCCGGCCGGCTCGCCGACCCGCAGGAGGCGGGGGACCTGGTCGCCATGCTGTGCGCCGCGCAGATGGGCTATGTCACCGGCCAGAACATCGTCAATGACGGTGGCGCCTACCAGGGCCTGTTCTGACCGGGCGGGGCGGTCAGGCGATCGTCATCCCGCCATCGACCGAAAGGCTCGCGCCGGTCACATAGGAACTGTCGGGAGAGACCAGCCAGACCGCCGCGGCGGCGATCTCGGCCGGGCTCGACATGCGCATCATCGGCACCCGCAAGGTACCAGCGAGCGCCGGGTTCGACGCCGAGGAACGATGCGCGAGCGGCGTGTCCGACCCGCCCGGCAGCAGCGCGTTGACGCGAATCCCCTGCTCCGCATAATCGACCGCCGCACCGCGCACGAGGCCGAGGATACCGGCCTTGCTGGCGCAATAGTCGGCGCTGTTCAGCAGGCCCTTGAGCGCCGCCGCTGAGGATATGGCGACGATTGCCCCGCCGCCCGTCTCCAGCATCGCGGCGATCTGGTGCTTGAGGCAGTAGAACATGCCGTTGAGGTTGATGCCGATCACGCGCAGCCAGTCCTCCGCGTCGAGGCGGTGGACCGGCTGGGCCGTCTGCGGAACGCCGGCGCTGTTGATCGCGCCGTCGATCCGCCCGAAGGCATCGGTCGTCGCCGCGACCGACGCGACCACGCACGCCTCGTCGGCGACGTCGAGCAGGGTGAAGCGCGCCGTGCCTCCGACCGCGGCGATCGCGGACACCGTATCCCGGCCGCCGTCCGCATCGCGATCGGCGACCATCACCGAACAGCCTTCACGCGCCAGCCGCTCGGCGCAGGCGCGGCCGATGCCGCTTCCGCCGCCCGTCACCAGCATCACGCGAGGGTCCGCCATCGCTATCGTCCTTTCAACGCGCCCGCTCAGCGCGGGCCCATGCGCAGGGCGCCGTCGAGGCGGACGTCCTCACCATTGAAATAGGTGTTGCGGCACATTTCCAGCGCCAGGCTGGCAAATTCGTGCGCCTCGCCCAATCGCTTCGGGAAGGGGACGTTGGCGGCCAGCGCTTCCTTCACCTGCGGCTTCGCGGTCGCGAACAGCGGCGTGTTGAAGATGCCGGGCAGGATCGCGTTGACCCGGATGCCCTCTCGCATCAGGTCGCGCGCCACCGGCAGGGTCAGGCCGACGATAGCCGCCTTGGACGAGGCGTAGGCCGCCTGGCCCATCTGGCCGTCCTCGGCCGCGACCGACGCGGTGTTGACGATCACGCCGCGTTCGCCGTCCTCCAGAGGATCGAGCGTCATCATTCCGGCCGCCGCCTTGGTGATGCAGCGGAAGGTGCCGACGATGTTGAGCAGGATGATCTTCTCGAAGGCGTCGATTGGGAATTGCTCGATCGCGCCGGTCTCCTTGTTGCGGCCGGCGGTCTTGAACGAATTGCCGCGCCCCGCGCAGTTGACCAGGATGCGCTCCTGGCCGTTCGCCGCGCGCGCCCTGGCGAAGGCGGCGTCGACGCTCGCGTCGTCGGTGATGTCGGCCTCACACAGTATCCCACCGATCTCGGCGGCGACGGCCTCGCCCCGCTCGCGGTTCAGGTCGAACAACGCCACCTTGACGCCTTCGGCGGCGAGCGCGCGGGCGGTGGCCTCGCCGAGGCCGCTGGCGCCGCCGGTGACGACGGCCGAACATCCTTGCAGTTTCATGATCTGTCCTCTGATGGTCAGCGAACCCGCTCAAGACGCTGGGCAGCGTCCTTGTAGGCGGCGCGGATCGCGGGTTTGGAAATCTTGCCCGACGGCAGGCGGGGGAGCGGCTCCCCCTCGATCGAGACGTAGCGCGGTACCTTGTAGCTGGCGAGCGCGCCGTCGCAGTGGGCGATGATCGCCGGAACAGACAGGCGGCCTGCGTCGCCATGGACCACCGCCAGCGGAGTCTCGCCGAACTGCTCGTCGAGCGCCGCGATCACTGCGACCTCCTCGACGCCGTCGACCTCGGCGATCACCTTCTCGACCTCGGCGGCGGAGATGTTGAGCCCGCCCGAGATGATGATGTCCTTCAGCCGGTCGATGAAGGTGACGTTGCCGACCTCGTCGATCATGCCCAGGTCGCCGGTGTGGAACCAGCCGTCCCTGACCGCCTCCGCCGTGGCGTCGGGATTGTCCCAATAACCGCCCATCAGCGACGCCCCGCGGAACAATATCTCGCCGACCACGCCCGGCGGCGCGAGCTGGCCGTCCTCGCCCGCAATCGCGAACTCGTTGAACGGACCGCCGCGTCCGCATTTCTGCGGCTCGGCCACGGCGGTATCGTCGCGCGCGGCCCAGCCGCCGCCGACTTCGGTGCAGCCATAGGCCTGGCGCAGCACGACGCCCTTGTCGCGCCATGCCTTGAGCAGGTTGAGATTGACACGCGCGCCCGCGATCTGGCCGAAATAGAGGTTGGAAAGGTCGGCCTCGGCGAAGCCCGGCAATGCGGCGATCCGTTCGAAGAAGATCGGGACGCCGAGGAACATGGTGATCTTCTCGTCGACCAGGATGCGTAGCGCGCGTTCCGGATCGAACCGGCTTTCCATGTAGATGCTCACGCCGGTCGCCAGGAACTGGAGCAGCAGCAGATATCCCGACTGCGAGCTGAACGGCCCGAGCGACAGGAAGCGGGCGCCCTTGCCGCAGCGCGGCTCCATCACCGTGAACTCGCAGGCGTAGACCATCACGCCGCGCTGGGTCTGGACGACGCCCTTGGACTTGGCGGTCGATCCGCTGGTGGCGATGACGAACATCGGACCGTCCGGATCGAGCGGAACCTCCAGGGCGCGCCGCTCGCCGGCGCGGAAGGCGTCGATGGCGGCGAAATCGCGCAACGCATCGGTGCCGCGATCGCCCAGCGCCTCGACGACGACGGCGCGCCTGTCCTCATCCGTGAAGATCAGCCGGGGTTCGAAATTCGCGATCCCTTCGCGCACCTCGGCTGCGCTCGAGCGGAAGGTGAGCGGTGTGCCGACCGCGCCGATCCGGGCAAGCGCCAGGATCACCACCGCATAGGGCAGCGAGTTGAGCCCGACCATCATGACCCGGTCGCCCGGCTCGACGCCCTGCTCGATCAGGTGATGGCCGACCCGCGCCGACCAGTCGTAGATTTCGGCATAGGTGACGGCGTCGTCATCGACGCTGAGCGCGACGTTGCCGGGAAGGTCGCGGGCCCACCACCGGAGCGCACTGGCAAAAGTAAAGGACATCGGGGTTGGCTCGCTTGTCGGATCAGAGGGTCTCTTCGGCCCCGAACAGGCCGGTGCTGGTCATCGTATCGCCGGGGCCGCCGGTCATCAGCGACAGTTTCGCCCCCGGAACCTGATTGATCGAATCGCCCCTGATCTGGCGCACTGCCTCGGCCACCAGGCCCATGCCGTGGATGAAGCCCTCGGCCAGGTCGCCCCCCGAGGTGTTGATAGGCAGGCCGCCATTGGGCGCGATCAGATTGTCGAAGGTGATGAACTCGCCGGCGTTCTCATAGGTGCAGAAGCCATGGTCGATCAGCGACCCGACGCCCATGCCGGTCATATTCTGGTAGACCTGCGCGACATCGACATCCTTCGGGCCGTAACCCGACTGTTCCCACAGGCGGCGGGCGACACCGATCTGCCCGGCCAGGCTGTAGGGCCGGATATTCTCCTCCAGCGCACCGCCGCCCTTCAGCGTGCCCATCGGCGCGGCAAGGAGGTAGGCGGGCGTTTTCCGGAAGTCCTTCGCGCGGTCGGCCGCGACGACCAGCACCGCGCAGGCGCCATCGTTCTCGCGACTGCAATCGAACAGGCGATAGGGCTCGGCGATCATCCGGGCGTTGTCGTAGGTTTCGTCGTCGAGCACGACGTCGCGGCCGTAGGCGCGCGGGTTGTTGCGCGCATGATAATAGGTCGCCTGCGCCATGGCGCGCATCGTCTCGCGCGGGACGCCGTGCTTCTCGATCATCCGCTGGCTGCGCAGCGCGAGGATCTGGGCGGGCGATTCGAGGCCGTTGACCAGATATTGGGCGGCGGTGTCGTTCTGCGCCACCATCACGCGCAGCCGCATCGAGCTGCTCTCGGCCATCGATCGATAGACGACCACGGCATTGGCCTGTCCCGTCGCCACCGCCATCGCCGCGATACCCAGCGCGCCCGGAATGCCGCCGCCGTGAATCCAGGCGAGCGAGGCGAAGCGGACCTCCTTCGTGCCGAGCGCCGACATCAGCTTCTGCGCGTCGCTGCGCTCGGAGGCGTAGGAGACGAAGCCGTCGACTTCACTCGGATCGAGCCCGGCATCCTCGCACGCGCCGACGATCGCGCGCAGCGCCAGCTTCAGCTCGGGATCGGGCGAGGCCCCGCGCTTGTAATAGGGGGTCTGGCCGATTCCGACGACGGCTGCGGCTCCACGGAGTTTCGACATCAGGTTCTTCCTTGGAAAGCGGGGGAGCGACCGTCAGGCCAGGTGCCAGACGATGGAGGGATAGCCCTTCGACTTCTCGGAGGGTGGGCGGATCTCGCCGATCACCTCGGCATCGATCGCCAGCCGGCTCTCGTCATCCTCGAACATACCCAGCACGCGTGCGCCGCCGGCGCCCTCGATCTCGACCAGCGCGGTGACATAGGGGACGTCCTCGCGGCGCTCGGCGACCCGGTCGAAGGCGTAGAAGCTGCGCGTCCAGGCATAGATGCGGCCCTTCGGCGCGACCGGCTTCCAATCGAAGTCCCAGCTTCCGCATTCGCCGCAGCGGAAATGGGCGGGCCAGGTCCAATGGCCGCAGGACGAACAGGCAGGAAGCAGGAACTCGCCGCGTTCGAGGCCGCGCCAATAGTCGTCGTCGGCCCCGATGCCGCCGACGATCCTTACCTTCACGAACGCGTAATCCATCTCGTCTCCCTTGCCGGCACGCGCTATGCGCCGGCCGCCATTATCGCCGCTTTGTCAGGTTCTCGCCAGAGCAAAAAGTGCGAATATAGAACATTTGAGCGAACATCGTATAATCGCTTCGGCATCGGCCCGCAATCCACATCGCGCGATCTTTCGCCGCGGGTGTCTCTGTCAGCCGGTGGTGCGCCCGCCGTCGACCGGCAACGCATGGCCGGTGGTGAAGGTCGCGTCGCGGCACAGGAACAGGACGGCGTCGGCCACCTCATCCTTGTCGCCGACCCGGCCCATCGGATGCTTGGCGAGCGCCACCGCCGCCCGGTCGGGATGGTCGCGCGCGAAGTCGAGCCACATCTCGCCGGTCGTGGCACCGGGGCAGATCGCGTTGATCCGTACCCGGTCGGCGGCGGCTTCGAGCGCGGCACCGCGGGTCATGCCGATGATCGCGAATTTGGCGGCGGCATAGACGACCTGTTGCGCGCTGGGGATCATCCCGGCGGTCGACGCGCAATTGCAGATCGCCCGCCGCCCGCCGCCTTGATCGCCGGGATCATATGCTTGAGACCGAGAAAGGTGCTGCGGACGTTGACGTCCATCAGCCGCTGATATTCGTCGATGCGCAGTTTCACCAGCGGGGTCACCGACTGGGCCGCGCCGGCGCAGTTGAAGCCGTAGTGCAGTGCGCCGAACTGCCGCACGGTCCGCTTCACCGCGTCGCGCATCGTCGCTTCGTCGGTCGCATCACCCTGGATCGTCAGGCAGGGCGCGCCGAGCGCCTCGATCGCGGCGCGCGCGGCTGCATTCGCATCGGCGCGTCGCGCGAGGATCGCCACGGCGGCGCCTTCGCGCGCGAAGCGCAGCGTGGTCGCCAGGCCGATTCCGGAATTGGCCCCCGTGGCGAAGAAGACCTTGCCCGCCAGCGTCATCGCCGGAGGATCAGCGGCAGGCTCGCAATGCCCTGGTTGAGCCCGCTCGCCAGCCGGACGGGACGGTCTGGATCGAGCGCGAAGCCGTCATAGCGGGCGAGCAGTTCCTCGATTGCGACCCGCATCTCCAGCTTGGCGAAGAAGGAGCCGACGCAGCGATGATGCCCCGCGCCAAAGCCCAGATGAGGATTAGGCTTGCGATCGAGGAGTATCTCGTCGGGCCGGTCGAACTTCGCCGGGTCGCGATTGGCCGCGCCGAACGCGGCCAGCACCTGGTCGCCGGGGCGGAGCCGGACGCCGCCCAACTCGACTTCGCTGGTAGCGACCCGGCGGAGATAGGTGGAGGGGGAGGTGAAGCGGACGACGTCTTCGATGAAGCTGTCGGTCAGGCCGGGTTCGGCGCGCAGCCGGGCGACGTCGGCGGGGTGGCCGGCCAGCCACCAGAGGGCCGTGGCGAGCGCGATCGCGGTCGTGTCGAAGCCGCCGATCAGCAGCAACCGGATCATCGACACCTGTTCGTCCAGCGTCAGCGGCCGGCCTGCGACCGAGCCGCCGACGATGGACGCCATCAGGTCGTCGCGGCCCGAGGGGGCGGCGACGGCGGCGCGCACCGCATCGGTCACATAGTCGGTCAGCCGGGCGGCGGCCCCGGTCCGAACGCCGGTCGCGACCTCCTCGTGCAGTTCGACCACCAGCGAATCGAGCAGCGGCGCGTCCTCCGGCGGAAGCCCGACCAGGTCGAGCGACGCATAGACGGGAAGGGGGCGTGCGAACACCTCGACGAAATCGACACGGGTCTCGCCGGCGAACCGGTCGAGCAACTCGGTGACCAGCCGCCGGACCCTCGGTTCCATCGCCCGCACCGCGCCCGGTGTCAGGAAACGGGTGAGCAGGGCCCGGTAGTCGCGGTGGCGGGGCGGATCCACCTCGGCCGGGATATGCGGGCTGCGCACCGTCGCCGCGGGCAGGGTGATGCCTTCGCCGGACGCGAACAGGTCGGGCTTCATCAGCACCGCCATCAGGTCGTCATAGCGTGCGGCGACGTGGAACCCGCCATAGAGCGGGCATTGCGCCAGTCCCGGCTGCTCGCGCATCCGTGCCCAGACATGCTCCGCGCCGTCGCGGGCGTCGGCCGCATGGATATCGAAGCCGGCAAAGCCCTGGTCGCCCATTCGATCCTCTCAAAGAGCGATTATCGCTCAATAGTCCTATGATCGAACAAACTTCCATGGCGCCTCTGCGCTGTCAAGCTGGCTCGCCGGTCAACGGGCGGGCATGCGCCGATGGAGGAATTCGATGATCCCCTGGTTGAACGCGTCGTTGCGATCGCCCGCGACCATATGGCCCGCACCCGCCACGTCGTATATCTCCAGCGCGGGCAGCACGGCGCGGAGATCGGCGATGCCACGATCGTTGACGACGTCGCTTTCCAGCCCGCGCACGAGCAGGATCGGAACCTCCTGCGCGGTGGCGAGGCCGGCGATCGTCTCCTCGAACTCGGCCAGGCTCTCGTCGACATCGGCGGTCAGGATGGAGGGATCCCAGTGCCAGTGCCAGCGTCCGTCCTCGCGCTGGCGCAGGTTTCGCATCAGGCCGCTGTTGGTGGTCGGCCGGGGGCGATGCGGATTATAGCTGGCGACCGCGTCGGCAACGTCGTCGAGGGATCCGAAACCGTCTGGCGCCGACTGCATGAAATCGCGGATGCGCTGCACTCCGCCGCGATCAGGCTTGGGGACGATGTCGACCAACGCCAACGCCGCCGGCCGGTCGCCGGAAGCCAGAGCCCGCATCGCGGTCGCCCCGCCGAGCGACGCGCCGACCAGCGCGATCGGCCCGCCGAGCCCGGCGGTGACGGTGTGGAGGTGCTCGATCCGCCGTTCGAGATTGTAGATGCCGTCGGCAGCCCAGCCGCTCTCGCCATGGCCGGCCGCGTCGAAATTGACGACATGGTAGCCGGCCGCGATCAGCGCGCCGACGGCGCCCGCCCAGCTGTATCGCGTCTGTCCGCCTCCATGCATGAGCACGACCGCGGGAGCGGCCGGATCGCCACCCACGTCGCCGACGATCTCGATCCCGTCGCCGGCGATCCAGCGGCGTGTGCGAACGGGCGGGGCAGGATCGAGGGGGGGCATGGCCGGCTCCTCATGCGGTTCGTTCGACGCTTTCCAGGTCGCGGGTCAGACAACGGCTGGCGATGAACAGATGAGCCGCGCCCCACAGCGTCGGCAGCGCGGCGAGCGCAAGGCTGTAGCGCAGGGCGTCCGCGCCGAAGCGCGGCTCGAGCGCGTCGCTGATCCAGCCCGCGGCGAACGGCCCGATCGATCCGCCGATCAGGCTGACGCCGACGACGAGCAGCGCAGAGGCCTGCGCCCGGTTCTCGGGAGACGCCAGCCGCTGTGCCGTCGCGAAGGCGGGAGGCAGGTAGAAGACGGCGCAGAAATTGACAACGCCCAGCAGGACCATGGCCATCGCGAGGTTGGGGATCAGATAGCCTGCTACCAGCAGCGGCGCCATGATCAGGAAGGTGATCGCCGGCAGCAGCAGGACGGTGGCCGGGCTGCGCGCGGCCGCGCGGTCGGTCGCCCAGCCGGCGATCAGCAGCGCGACGATCCCCGACACGCCGTTGGTCATGCCCAGCAGCAGGCCGACCCCGCTCGCCGACATATGGTGCGAGCGGATGATGAAGGCGGCAGTGAAGGCGAACATCGCGATCTGCCCGATCGCCTGGACCGACAGCCCGGCGACCAGATGGCGCATCGACCGGAGCCGCACGAGTTCGGCAAGTCCGTCGAGCAGGCGTCCCTGCTTTTCCGGGGCCGCGACATGCCCGCGCACGTCGGGAATCATCGCCATGAACAGTAGCGCGAAGACCACGCCCGGCACGCCGACGCCGATCATCGCCACACGCCAGTTGGCGACGTCGTTGAGCCAGCCGCCCAGCGCCAGCCCGACCATCGCCCCGACCGGCACGCCCAGTGACACCATGCCGATCGCGACGCCGCGCCGTTCGGGCGGCAGCAGCGCGGAGATCAGCGAATGGCTGGCGGGCAGGCCGGCCGCCTCGCCGACCGCAAGGCCCATGCGCGCGCCGATGAGCTGGCCGAAATTCTGCGCGGCGCCTGCGGCGGCGGTCAGCCCGCACCATAGCAGCATGCCCCAGGACAGCACCCATTTGGGCGACCAGCGATCGGCGAGCATCGCCATCGGGATCGCCACCGTCGAATAGACAAAGGAGAAGGTGAAGCCGGTCAACAGGCCCATCTCGCGGTCGGACAGGCCGAGGTCGGCCTTGATCGATTCGACCAGGATGAAGGGAACCTGGCGATCGACATAGCTGAGGACGCTGACGATGAAGAGCATCGCGATCACGATGCGCGGCGAGGCCCGCCGGATCATGCGACGATACCGGCTGCGCGCAGCCGCGCCGTCTCTTCCTCGTTTATGCCGAGGTCCGCGAGGATGCGGTCGCTCGCGTCGCCCAGTTCGGGGGCGACGGTCGGGGAGAAGCGCTGGCCGTGGATCTTGATCGGGGAACCGACCAGCCGCAGCGGGCCGGTGCCCCTCGATCCGGCATCATAGACCAGACCGCGATCGCGGAAATGCGCGTCTTCCGCCAGCTCCTCGGGCGTGTTGAGCGGATGGCCCGGCACCCCGGCCTCGATCAGCAGCGCCATCCAGTCAGCGCGGTCGCGGGTCGCGAACAAGGTGGTCAGGGCGTCGAACAGGCGGTCATGATAGGCTTCGGCATCGTCGCCGGGGACGATGTCGAGCAGGTCGGGCCGCCCGGCGGCGCGGACGAATTTCTCCCAGAATTTGTCCTTATATCCCTGGAAGAACAGGATCCGGCCGTCGCGGGTCCGATATTGGCCCATGCGCGGCCAGTTGACCATGCGCCCGCCCTCGTCGGCGAAGCCGGGGCGGGGCTGCGCGACGTCGCGGTTCAGCGCGGCATCGACCGTGTCGGTGTACCAGGTGGCGGCCACGTCGGCGGCTGCGACCTCGATCATGGCGCCTTCGCCGGTCGCGCGGGCGCGGATCACGGCGGCGAGGACGCCGACTGCCGCCTGCTGCCCCATTGCGTACATGGCGATCGGGTGATGGGCCGGGCCATCGCCCGGCCTCTCGCCCGGCGCCGCGCGCATCAGCCCGCCATAGGCGTCATAGGCCGGCCCATGGGAACCGAGCGCATGATAAGCGCCGTCGAGCCCGAAGCCGGAGAGCGAGCAGAAGACGAGTCCGGGATTGACGCGCGACAATTCGGCATGGCCGAGGCCTAGCCGGTCAAGCGCGCCGCCGCGCAGCCCGTCCACGACTATGTCGGCATCCGCCGCCAACCGGCGGAACAGCGTTGCGCCCTCCGCAGATCGGAGGTCGAGCCCGATGCTCTCCTTGCCGCGATTCCAGCGCAGATGCATGAAGCCAAACCCGTCCGGGCCGCCGACCGCCAGCGCGCCCATCCGGCGAATCGGATCGCCGTCCGGCGGGCTTTCGATCTTGATCACCCGTGCGCCCATGTCGGCGAGCAATCCGCCCAGCGCGTCGGGGCCCAGCTGGGCGACCTCGACCACGGTCACGCCGCGCAGAAGATCATAGCCGCTCACCGCATCCTCCCTCATTTCGCACATGCCAAGCACCGTTGGATTTTAAAGTCAAGAAAACCGCAAAGGAGAAAATCCCCGCTATGTGGACGGCTCAGCGCTTCCCCGGGGCGTTACGAAACCGGCTGAGGTGACGGCGTGGAGGGGCCATCCAATCAAAATCCAACGACGATGGGATTGACAGCAGGGCTCAGATGGCGAATTGTACGAATGTAGTCCTGTTGTACGATAATGATACGATCTGCATCGTTCAGATGGCAGGACGGAGTGTCACACGGATCCCGCCGGAGAGTGGGGTCGGTCGCGATAAAGGGAGGATGTTGTGATGGACCACCGCAGAACCAATTCGGGCCGCCGCCGCTGGATGAGCGCGATGCTGCTTGCCGGCGCCGCGATCGTCGTGCCGGATATTGCCTTCGCGCAGGAAACGGCCAATGCCGCGCCTGAGGTCGAGGGCGTCGATGCCGCCGTGGCTGCTTCGTCCTTCGACGACATCATCGTCTCCGCACGCCGCCGTAACGAGCGGCTGCAGGAAGTGCCGTTGGCGGTAACCGCGATCAGCCCCGCCAAGCTGGCCCAGGCCAACATCACCTCGGTCTCGCAGCTGTCGCAGGTCGCCCCGGCGCTCATCACCGTGCCTGCCCAGGGCAGCGGCCGCGCCCAGCCCAATTTCGCGATCCGCGGCCTCAGCCAGCAGGAAATCTCGATCCTCGGGGACCAGTCGGTGTCGACCTATCTGGGCGACATGGTGATCGCGCGCGTCCAGGGCATCAACAGCGCGCTGTTCGACATCGGATCGGTCGAGGTGCTGCGCGGCCCGCAGGGGACGCTGTTCGGCCGCAACACCACCGGCGGCGCCGTCATCCTGCGGCCCAACAAGCCGAAGGACGAGTTCGAGGCGATGGCCGGCGTCTCGCTGGGCCGGTTCGACACCCGCAATTTCGAGGGCATGATCAACATCCCGATCCGGGATATCGCCGCGCTGCGCATCGCCGGCGTCACCTTCAAGAATGACGGCTATGTCTACGACGAACTGCTCGGCCGCAACGTCGACAATGTCGACCAGCAGGCGTTCCGCGTGTCGCTGGCGCTGCACATGCCGTTCGGCATCGAATCGCTGACAAGCTATGATTATTTCCACGCCGACGAGGGCAGCTCGGGCCTGTTCCTGAAATATGCCAACCCGAACGGCTCGTTCAACACGGCGGCCTATCGTGCCGCGCGCGGTTTCCGTCCGATCGAGGACCTGCTGGCCGAACAGCAGGCGCGCGGGCCGTACCGGATCGCGGCGGGCACGCCGGTGTTCAACTATATCCGCACCCACACCATCCAGAACACGCTGACCATGCCGGTCACCGACACGATCAGCCTGAAGAACATCGTCGGCTATCGCAACGTCCGGGATCGCTTCCGCGACGATCTGGACGGTACCGAATCCTCGCTGTTCCCGCAGGAGCGGCGCGACTGGTCGCACCAGTTCAGCGAGGAATTCCAGGTGCTGGGCAAGACCGACCGTTTCGACTGGATCGTCGGCCTCTACTATTTCCGCGAAAAGGGGCGGTTGCAGGCCGAATCCTATGCGGGCGCGGTCGATCCGGGCGCGATCGAGCCGCTGCACGTCGTCGACTATCCGGGGCCCGCCTATTCGGTTACCGATCCCGAGGGTTTCAACCGCAGCTATGCAGCCTTCGCGCAGGGCACCTATGAGGTCGCCACGGGCCTGAAGCTGACCGCCGGTATCCGTTATTCAAAGGACAAGCGGCAGGCGACGATCCGCAACCGACTGCGCACCGCGTGCCGCTTCACGATCGACGCCGACAACAACCCGGCGACGCCCGAGGTGCTGCCGCCGCTCGACCAGTGCCAGGTCACCAACAAGGCGTCCTTCTCGGAACCGACCTACAATATCAGTCTCGACTATACGATCGCACCATCGAAGCTGGTCTATATCGCGCACCGCCACGGTTATCGCAGCGGTGGCTTCGGGTCGCGCGCCACGACCCAGGTCGGCTTCGCGCGGACCTTCTCGCCCGAGACGGTCGACGATATCGAGATCGGCGGCAAGGCGGACTGGCGGATCGGCAGTACTTTCCTGCGGACCAACATCGCCGCCTACTACGCCAAGTACAAGGACATCCAGCGCATCCTGACCGATCCGAACACCTCGCCGGTGCAGGCGGTGACGACCAATGCCGGGCGCGCGCGGATCCAGGGCCTGGAGGCGGAGGTCCTGTTCCGCCCGATCCCCGAGATCGAACTGTCCGCCGACTACAACCACACCGACGCGAAGTTCACCAAGTTCATCGCGCCGGACGGCAGCGACCTGTCGAACAGCCCGTTCGCCCGGGCTCCCAAGAATGTCTATACATTGGGCGCGCGCTATCGGCGCGATCTGGGCGACGGCGTGGGTGAAGTGTCGTTCGGCGGCTCCTACTACCATATCGACGACTTCAACGGCGACGACACCTATGTGGCCGGCTTCACCGAGGTCAAGGGCTGGAACCTCGTCAATCTCGATGCCAGCTGGAACCGCATCATGGGGTCGAACTTCGACCTGTCGGCGGTCGTCACCAACGTCACCAACAAGAAGTACAGCATGCTCACGACCAATCTGAGCGGTCTCGGCTTCACCAGCCACATGGCCGGTGAGCCGCGCAAATGGCTGGTCACGCTACGCTACCACTTCGGCGGCTGACGCCCCTCACTTCCCGAGCCCCCCTGAGCCTCTCGTCCCTGCCGTCGGGAGGCTCCTTTTTTGGGGGAAGGGCGGGGGCCTCCCGAAACATCGATCGCGGAGAGACGCATGGTTGAAGACAGCCGGGATATTGCCGGAGCTGCACCGGGCGGGGCATGGTCGATCCTCGACGATGTCGGGGAGTTCATCGCCGTTGCCGGGCCGGTGTTCGTCACGACCGATGGCCTCGGTCCCGGCGAGCCCGCGCGGTACGGGCTGCGGATCATGCGGCATCACTGCAACGGCCTCGGCAATTGCCGTGGGGGGATGCTCGCCACCTTCCTCGACCTGGCGATGGCATGCGGGCTCTATGCGGCAGGGGGGATCGACCGGAACCTGCCTACCATAACGATGACGCTCGATTATCTGGCGCCGGCGCTGCTCGGCGACTGGATCGAAAGCCGGGTCGCCATCGTCCACCGTACGCCGCGCATGGCTTTCGTTCAGGCGACGCTCTCCGGCCGCGACGGTCCCGTCATCCGGGGCAATGCCGTGTTCCGGATCCGGCCGGCGGCCTGAGCGCTGGCCGCTGGCTAACCCGCCAGCGCTGCCTTGATCTCGGCGGGATAGGGCGGGCGGCCGAGATGCATGCCTCCGTCGAGATGGACGATCTCGCCCGTTGTCGCCGTGGCGCCGATGGAGAGCCAGGCGACCGCCTCGGCGACCTCGGCGGGCGTGACCCGATGGCCGAGCGGCATCGCGGAATCGATCAGCGTCGACAGCGCCTCCGGCATCGGCTTCGCGCCGGGGACGGCGGCGATAGGGCCGGGACAGACCGCGTTCACGCGGATCCCCTTCGGCGCATATTCGATCGCGGCATAGCGGACGAGCGTCTCGAGGGCGGCCTTCGCGCAGCCATAGGCGAAATAGCCCGGCCAGGGCCGGGCGGCGGCGATGGAGCTCATCAACACGATGCTGCCGCCTGGCGCCATGTGGCGCGCCATGTGCCGGATGAAGTGGACCGCGCTGACATAGTTGAGCTTCAGCGCGTGCTCGAAGGCCTCGCCGCCGATATCGTCTATGTTGCCGGTGACGCCCTCGCCGGCGGCGAGCACGGCGATGTCGACGGGGCCGTCGGTCGCTGTGGCCTGCGCCATCAGGGTGATATCGTCCTCGACCGTCGCATCGCAGCGAAACGCCTTGCCGCCGATCGCGTCGGCGAGCCGGGTCGCGGGCTCGATCCGCCGCGCTCCGACATTCAGCCGGTAGCCGCGCGACGCCAGGGTTTCGGCCGTCACCCAGCCGGTGCCGCCCGGAACCGAGGCCCCCAGCACCACGGCTTTTTTTGCATCGCCCGCCATCATCCGCTCCAATGTTTTAATATCGCTCATCTGGTCGATATCCGGGAAAAATCCCCGAGTCCAGACTGGTGTCCGGGTTGCACATTGTTTCAATATCGACGATTAGGGCAATTATCGACCAAATTAAGCAGGGAGCCGATATGGAGCGGGGCGACTGGGATGAAACGGCGGCGCCTCCGGCCGGGGAGCCCTGGAGCCTGATGCCGCACATGTCGACCTTCACCCGGCATGTCGGGCCCTTCTTCATCCGGCATGAGGATCTGGAGCCGGGTGAGCGGGTGCGGCTGGGCTTCCGGATCCGCAAGCATCAGTGCAATCCCCGCGACGTCTGCCACGGCGGCATGCTGGCGAGCTTCCTCGACCTTTGCCTAGCGCGAGGCCTGATGGCGGAGGAGGGCGGCTTCGGCTCGACGCCGACGATCAACATGACGATCGACTATCTCGCGGTCGCGCCGTTGGGCACCTGGGTGGAAAGCCGTGTCACCGCGCTCCATCAGACCCGCCAGCTCGCCTTTGCACAGGCGCTGGTCCTGTCCGGCGACCAGCTGCTCGTCCGCGGCAGCGGTACCTTCAAGCGGTTCAGGCCCTTGCCGGTCCCAGACCGGGGCTAGGCCGAGGGCGGCACCGGCTTCTTCGTCCTGGTGGAACGCGACGCGCGCCGCGGCAGCGAGCGGAAATCGTTGACGAGGCTTTGCAGCAGCACCTCGATCGTCCGGCGCAGGATGCGTTCATGGTCGAAGCGCATCGGCGAGGCACCCTTGCCTTCGCGCGCGGCGGCGATCGACACGAGCGCCGAGCCGATCACCGTCGTGTCGAGCGCGTGGATCATCTCCGGCTGCATCGCCGCCGGGACACCGGCCTCGGTCAGCTTGGTCTCGGTCACCGCCGTCGCCAGGGTCCGGGGGCGGATGCCGTTGAGCATCAAAGGGATCAGATAGGGCTTGGCGACCAGCAGCCGGCGATAGGCGACCGCATTGTCGGCGATCCACTTCTCCCAGTCGTCCGCGAGCGGCGGCAGTTCGATCTCGCGCAGCGCATGGCGCGCCGCCGCCATCAATATCTCGTCCTTGTTGGCGAAATGGTGATAGAGCGAGGTGCCGTTGATCTTGAGCTCGGTCCCGAGCCGGCGAAGGCTAAGCGCCTCCAGCCCCTCATGCTCCATGATCCTGAGCGCGGTCTGGATCACCGCCTCCGGGGAGATCAATGCTTCCTTGGGTCGTGCCAACGCTTCCCCCGGTTCGTTCTGGGCCTTTCGCCTGTCTACTGCCCTCATCCCTGTCGTGCGATCTGTCAAGCATAACAGCGCTCGTGACGAAGAGGATTGACTCAATAATCCAACGGTGTTGGTATTAAAGGCAAGTGACCGCCGACGCGGTCGTCATGCCTGTGCAAATGGAGAGGTAAATGCGTACCGAAGCGAGCGTCGCGGTGGACACGGATGTTGTGGAGCGGCTGATCGAGCATGTCCGCAACGACACGACCGACATGGTCGACAGCGAACTGCACGTTCCGATCAGCCATTTCGTCGGCGAGGAGCGAGCGAAGGCGGAGATTGCGCTGATGCGCCGGCTGCCGTTGATTGTCGGCCATGTCTCGGAACTGCCCAGGCCGGGCGACTTCGTCACCCGCGACCTGCTGGGCGTGGCGCTGCTGATCTCGCGCCAGGAAGACGGTTCGATCATGACCTTCCGCAACATGTGCAAGCATCGCGGCGGCCGGGTCGAGCAGAAGGAATCGGGCCATCGCCGGATATTCATGTGCCGCTATCACGGCTGGTCGTACAACAGCGAGGGCGGGCGGCTGCGCCCCTTGCCCTATGAGGACAGCTACGGCCCGATCGACCACGACTGCGCGGGTCTCGACCGGATCAAGACGGAGGTGCGCCACGGCCTCATCTTCGTCGACATGTCCAACGATCCCGACCGGACGGTCGAGGACTATCTGGGCCCGGACGTCGACGCGCAGATCGAGCCGTGGGGGCTCGAGCGCGCCACCATCTTCCTCGACAAGGGTTTCGACCTGCCGATCAACTGGAAGCTGGTGATGGACGGCGCGATCGACAGCCTCCATGCGCAATATCTGCATCCCGGGCCCGGCAATGTCGGCTCGCGCACGTTGACCAACGTCGCCGTGTTTCGCGCGTTCGGCCGGCACGGCAAGCTGTTCCAGCCGCGCACCAAGCTGAAGGCGCTGGTCGCTTCGGGCGAGGATCTCGGCGCCAGCTCCAAATATGTCGCGTCGCTGCTGATGGTCTATCCCAACGCGATGGTGATCGGGGCGCCCGACCATGTCGAGTTCTGGACGGTCTGGCCATCGACCACCGACCCGTCGCACTGCTCGATCCGCATCCGTTTCCTCGTCCGGCCGGAGATATTGAGCCCGGAGATGGAGGCGCGGATCAACAAAAGCTGGGAAATCCTCAGCAAGGCCGCGACCACCGAAGACTTCCCCATGGAGGCCTGGATCCAGCAGAATGCCCAGGCCTGGCCCGACGGCACCTTCCGCTATGGCCGCAACGAGGTGTCTGCGCAGCACCTGCATCATCAGCTCGCCCGGGATATAGACGAGGTCGCCTGAGCGCGCCGCGTCACGAACGTCTCGGGGAGGATCGAATGTCGAGTGTGAACCTGTACCAGGCACTCCGTTTCTGGGCCACGCGCTGGCCCGAGCGGATCGCGGTCGACTGCGTCGGCCAGGAGATGCGCTGGGGCGAACTGCTGGCGCGCAGCGAAAGCATCGCCGCCGGCCTGTCCGCTGCCGGCGTGCGTCATGGCGACCGCATCGGTATCCTGATGCGCAACCGCGTCGAATTCCTGGAGGTGCTGTTCGCGGCTTTCCGGCTGGGCGCGGCCGCGACGCTGCTCAATATCCGCTTCACACCGTCGGAGATGGTCTATCCGATCGAGGATGCGGGCCTCTCGCTGGTGGTGGCCGACAATCAATTGCTGCCGGCGATGGTGGACGCGATCGCGCGGCAGCCGGCACTCAAGGTCTATGCCACCGAGACCGGGGACGGCTTCCCGGCGCTCGACCAGCTTCGCGGCGATCCGGCCTGCCTGCCCGACGTGGCGGTAACCGCCGACGACATCGCGCTGATCTGCTACACGTCGGGCACGACGGGCTTTCCCAAGGGGGCGATGCTCAGTCACGGCAATATCCGGGAGTCGGCGCTGGCCTGCGCGGTCAGTTCGGGGCTCACCTATGAAGACCGGGTGCTGGTGTCGCTGCCGATGGCCTATACCTGGGGTGCCTGCCAGGTGCTGCGCGAAGGCATATTGACCGGCGCCACCACGACGATCATCAACCCGACCGGCGATCCCGAGGCGCTGATCGACATCCTCGTCGACAAACGGATCACCGCCTGGTCGGCGGTGGTGCTGCTGTTCGAGCGCATTCCCGAAAGCCCGCGCTTCCGCACCGTCGACTTCTCGAACCTGCGCCACGTCGTCACCGGCGCCGCCTCGCGCCACCTGCTGGAGATGTGGAGCAGCGTCGGCGTGCCGATCCGCCAGGCCTATGGGCTGACCGAGACGGCGGGTCACGCGACCCTGCTGTTCCACGACGATCCCGACCATGCGCGGGACAGCTCGGGCCGCGCGCTGTTGAACACCGAACTGCGGATCATCGACGACGAGGGCAGGCCGCTGCCGCCGGGCCAGCCGGGCGAGATCATCATCCGCGGGCCGATGGTGATGAAGGGCTATGTCAACAAGCCCGAGGAAACCGCGCGGACAATGATCGACGGCGAATGGCTGCGCACCGGGGACACCGGCATTCTCGACGAGCACGGCTTCCTGCGCGTCGTGGACCGGTCGAAGGACATGCTCAAGTCGGGCGGCCTCAACGTCTATCCGGCGGAGCTGGAGCGGGTCATCGCGGGCGTGCCCGGGCTGGAGGAGTTTGCCGTCATCGGCGTGCCCAGCGAGCGGTGGGGCGAAGTTCCGATGATCGTCGCGAACGGATCGCAGCCGGTCGATCTGCCGGCGCTCAAGGCGCGATGCCGACAGGAGCTGGCCGACTACAAACGGCCGCACTTCCTGGTGGAGCACGGCAAGCCGCTGCCCCGGACCATGTCGGGCAAGGTGCTCAAGCGCGATCTGCGCCTCGAATATGGCGTGCCGCCGGCCCATGCGCTGTCGCTGAAGGACTGAAGCCGGGCGGATGCGTTACCCCCCCTTGACGAAAGACCGTCCGGCGGGCGAAGGTCCGATATAAGCACGGTCGAGCGATAATCGGCCAAAAAATAGAGGAATGGGCTGAATGTCGCTTCGTGTCGCCGCCGGTGCGGTATCCCTGTTGGCGATGCTGGGCGGGGCAGGCGTTCTGCTCGCCCAGGCCCGCCAGGAAATCCATCAGGCGGCCCCCGAGGAGAAGTCGACCACCTTTGGCCCCGGCGATACGGAATGGCGCTTCTACAACAACAGCGCCGACGGTCGCCGCTATACCGAGCTCGACCAGATCAACACCGCCACGATCGGCGCCATGACCGAGCTGTGTCGGGTCCGCGTCGGCGGGCCGGGGCCGTTCAGCAGCGGCATATTGATGGTGGAGGGACGGCTCTACGTCACGACCCGCCTGTCGACCGTCGCGCTCGACGCGACCAACTGCGACGTGCTTTGGAAATCCAACTACGTCCCTGAGCAGGCCGAGGTGTTCAACACCCATCGCGGCGTCGCCTATGCCGATGGCATCGTCGTGCGCGGCACCACCGATGGCCGGATGATCGCCTATGATGCCGTATCCGGGCAGGAGAAGTGGCGCACCAAGGCGGCCGATCCGACCGTCGGCGAATTCTTTTCCTCGGCGCCGATCGCCTGGGATGGCAAGGTGTTCGAGGGCGTCGCCGGCGGCGACTGGGGCATCCAGGGCCGGGTGATGGCGTTCGACCTCAAGACCGGCGAGAAGCTCTGGTCGTTCAATACCATTCCCGGGCCGGGCGAATATGGCAACGACAGCTGGCCGGGTGACAGCTGGAAGCGCGGCGGCGGCGGCACCTGGACCAGCTACACGCTCGATCCCGAGACCGGCGAGCTGTTCGTGCCGGTCGCCAATCCCGCGATGTCCTTCGTCGGCGACGCCCGCAAGGGCGACAACCTCTTCTCCAACTCGGTGCTCGTGCTCGACGCGCGGACCGGCAAATATCGCTGGCATTACCAGACACGGCCGCACGACACCCATGACATGGGCGTCACCTCGCCGCCGATCCTCGTCACCCTGAAGGACGGCCGCAAGGTCGTCGCGGTGACGCCGAAGGACGGCTATCTCTACCTGATCGACCGCAAGACCCATAAGCTGATCTACCGGGTCGCCGCGACGACGATCGCCAATCACGAGGTGGCGCCGACGGTCGAGGGGGTGCGCTACTGCCCGGGCATCTACGGCGGATCGGAATGGAGCAGCCCGGCCTTCGATCCGGTCAACCAGACGATCACCACCGGGCAGACCGACTGGTGCGTCACGATCAAGCGCATGGACCCGCTGCCACCCTATAACCCGGGCAGCCTGTACATGGGCGGCAAACATGTCATGGACAAGGAAAGCGGCGGCTGGATCGCGGCGTTCGATGCGAAGAGCGGCAAGCCGCGCTGGAAGTACAAGACGCCCGCGCCGGTGGTGTCGGGCGTCACCCCCACCTCGGGTGGGCTGACCTTCGTCGGGGACATGGGCGGAACCTTCTACGCGTTCCGCAGCAGCGACGGTGAGCTGCTCCGCAAATGGGACACCGGCGGCGCGATCGCCGGCGGGGTGATCAGCTACAAGGCTGGAGGCCGCCAATATGTCGCGATCACGTCGGGCAATATCTCGCGATCGAGCTGGCCGCAGGCGAGCGGGATCCCCTCCGTGGTGATCTACGGCCTGCCGGGCGGGAACGCGGCGGGCGTCGCGGCGGGCGATCCCGGCAAGGGCCGGTCGCTCTATGGCGCAACCTGCGTCGGCTGCCATGGCGCCGACGGCAAGGGCGGCGGCGGCGGACCCGCGCTGACAGGCGTTTCCGCGCGCTATTCTCATGCCGGGCTGATCGACGTCATCAAATATCCGCGCGCGCCGATGCCTGCGCTCTACCCCTCGGTCATCTCCGAGCAGGGCGTGGCCGACATCACCGCCTATGTCGAGACGCTGAAATGAGCACGGACAGCCATGACTATGTGATCGTCGGCGCGGGATCGGCGGGGTGCGTGATGGCCTATCGGCTGTCCGAGGACCCGTCGAAGCGCGTGCTGCTGATCGAGGCTGGCGGCCCCGACCGCCACCCTTTCATCCACATGCCCAAGGGCCTGGCCAAAATCATCGGCAACCTCAAGCTGATCTGGCCCTTCATGACCGAGGCGGAGGAGGCGTCGAACGGCCTGCCCGAATATTGGGCGCGGGGCCGGACCCTTGGCGGATCGAGCGCGATCAACGGCATGATGTATGTACGCGGGCACGCGGCGGACTATGAGGATCTGGCCGCGCGTACCAGTGACGACTGGAACTGGGAACGGATCGGGGCGGCCTACAAGGCGCTCGAGGATCATGAACTGGGCGCGGGGCCGACGCGCGGCAAGGGCGGGCCGTTGCACGTCACCATGCCCGACGAGCGAAGCGCGTTGACCGATGCTTCGGTCGCGGCGGGCGAGGCGATGGGTTATCGGCAGATGGACGACGTCAACGACCCCGGCGATGCCGACCGGGTCGGCTATGCGCCACGCACCATCTGGCGAGGGCGGCGCGAAAGCGCGGCGTCGGCCTTCCTGAAGCCTGCCCGCAAACGGCCCAATCTCACCGTTGTCACCGGCGTCGTCATCGATCGGCTGTCGTTCGATGGCGTCCGCGCGACCGGCGTGATCGGGACGCGCGGCGGCGTGGCCATCGAGTATCGTGCGGAGCGGGAGGTGATCCTCGCGGCGGGCGCGCTGTCGACCCCGGCGATACTGCAGCGATCGGGCATCGGCCCGGCCGAGCATCTCGCCGCGGTCGGCGTGCCCTTGCGCTACGACAGCCCCGGCGTCGGCGCGAACCTGCGCGAGCATCGCGGCATCGTCATGCAGTGGAAGGTGAAGGACGGCGCATCGGAGAACCGCCAGTTCGGCGGCTGGCGGCTGGCGCGGAACGCGATCCGCTATGTCCTCGACCGCAGCGGCCCGATGACGACCGCGGCCTATGAGATCGGCGCCTGGTTCCGCGTCCGGCCCGACAGCCCCCGGCCCGACGGCCAGTTCCTGATCGCGCCCTACACCTTCGACTATGACAGTCCGAAGCTCAGGGTCGAGCCGTTCGGCGGGCTCAACATCTGCGCCTATCCGCTGCGTCCCGCCTCGACCGGGACGGTGCGCATCCGGTCGGCCAGCCCCGCCGACCTGCCGGTGATCGTCCCGCGTTTCGGGTCGGCCGAGCCGGATCGGTCGATGACGGTCGAGCTGATGCGCCTCGCGCGCCGCTATGTCGGGCAATCGCCGCTCGCACCCTTCGTGGTCGAGGAGACGCGCCCCGGCCCGCGCTACCAGAGTGACGCCGAACTGGCCGAGGCGCATCGCCGCTTCGGCTATAATAATTACCATGCCTGCGGGACGTGCCGGATGGGCAAGGATGCCGACGCGCCGGTCGACCCGCGGCTGCGCGTGCGCGGGGTGGAGGGGGTGCGGGTCGCCGACACCTCGATCTTCCCGGTCATGCTGGCCGGCAATACCCAGGCCCCGGCGATGGCGCTTGCCTGGCGCGGAGCCGACCTGATCATCGAGGATGCGGCCTGACAGGGCCGGTAAGGAGAGGGTGCATGGAATATCGCAGGCTCGGCGACAGCGGGCTGATCGTTTCCCGGCTGGCGCTGGGCGCCATGACCTTCACGAGCGGGACGCTCGACAAGGTCGATCCGGCGCAGGCCGAACGACTGGTCGGCCGTGCGATCGATGCCGGCGTCAATCTGTTCGATACCGCCGATGTCTATGATCGCGGCGAGTCCGAAAGCGTGCTGGGCAAGATTCTCTCGCCGCACCGCCGCGACGTGGTGATCGCTACCAAGGCGGGCATCCGCAATGCGCGCGGGCTGCTCGCCGCCGGACTGTCGCGCCGCCATATCCTGATGTCGGTCGACGACAGCCTGCGCCGGCTGGGCACCGACTGGATCGATATCTATGTCGTCCACATCTTCGATCCGCTGACTCCGATCGACGAGACGCTCGAGGCGCTCGACGCGGTCGTGCGCGCGGGCAAGGTGCGCTACCTCGCCTTTTCAAACTGGCCGGCCTGGGCGGTGGCGGTCGCGATGGAGCGGCAGGCCGCGAACGGCTGGGCGCGTTTCACCCATGGGCAGATGTTCTATTCGCTGCTCGGCCGCGACATCGAGCGTGACATGCTGCCGGTGATGGACCGCTACGGGTTGGGTCTGACGGTGTGGAGCCCGCTCGCCTTCGGCTTCCTGTCGGGCAAGTTCACCCGCGAGACGCTGGGGGCCGAGGGATCGCGCTTCGCCAAGGGCGACATGCTCGGCTTCGACAAGGATGCTGCCTTCGCGCTGCTCGACCGGATGCGCGACATCGCGGCGGCGCGGGGGATCAGCGTGCCGCAGCTCGCCTATGCCTGGCTCCTCGCCAGGCCCGAGGTGTCGAGCATACTCGTCGGCGCGACCCGGCCCGAACAGCTGGACGACAATCTCGCCGCCGCGGAGATCGTCCTGCCCGCCGAGGACATCGCCACGCTCGATGATCTCACCAGGCCGGCGAGGACCTATCCCTATTGGATGATCGACGACCATGGGGATCGCAAGCGGCGGCAGGCCCTGGCGCCGATTGACAGGCATGGGGGGCTCGGATAATTTTCAATTAAAGCACGGTACGTCGATAATCGCACAATGCGAGGATGGTGGCCGGTGCTGCCGAGAGAGGTGAGATGGCCGACCAGTCCTTGCGCGAGCTCGTTCCCGATCATGTCGCCGACGAGCAGATCGTCGACTATGACTATTTCAACGACCATCGTTTCGGCGTCGACCTGCAGGCCGGCCAGCATCGCCTCCACGCCGAGGCGCCCGATATCTTCTACACGCCGCGCAACGGGGGCTTCTGGGTGGTCACCCGCTATGAGCTGATGGAGAAGGTGCTCCGCGACACGGAGCATTTCTCCAACCGCGAGCTCGACATTCCCAAGTCGAACAGCCCCTATGTGATGATCCCGCTGAACCTCGATCCGCCCGATCATCTGCCGTTCCGCATGGCGCTGATGCGCCATTTCGATCCCAAGACGATCCGCGCCATGGAGCCCAAGCTGCGGGGCTGGGCGAACCGGCTGATCGATGCGGTCGTCGATCGGGGCGAGTGCGAGTTCGCCGAGCAGGTCGGCGCCGCCTTCCCGGTGTCGGTGTTCATGGAACTGATGGGCCTGCCGCTCGATCGTTTCGAGGAATTTCGCGACATCGTCCTGGAATATTTCGGCCGCACCACGGTCGAGCGCCGCATCGAACTGCAGGAGCGGATGATGGCGGTGATGTGGGCGGAGTTCGAGAAGCGCCGCACCGAGCCACGCGACGACCTGATGAGCAAGCTGGTCGCCGAACAGGTGCGCGGCCGGCCGCTCACCGACGACGAGCTGCGCTCGATCGGCTTCCTGCTGTTCATCGCCGGGCTCGACACGGTGGCGAACACGCTGAGCTTCACCTTCCGCCAGCTTGCGATCCACCCCGAATTGCAGGAGCGGCTTGCCGCCGATCCTGAGCTCGCGCCCGAATTCGTCGAGGAGGCCCTGCGCCGCTGCTCGATCGTCCAGCAGACCCGGCTGGTGAAGAAGGATTTCGAGCTGGCCGGCGCGCAGTTCCGCGCGGGCGAGATGGTGGTCTGCCCGCTGGCGCTGGGTGGCATGGATGAGCGGCGCAATCCCGATCCGGAGGCGATCGACATCGACCGCAAGGAGCGTAGCCACCTGGCCTTCTCGACCGGACCGCATATCTGCATCGGCAATTTCCTGGCGCGGATGGAGATGAAGATCATGGTGCAGGAATGGTTGCGCCGTATCCCCCGCTTCCGCATCAAGCCCGGCACCGAGCCGCAATGGCGCGCGGGCGGCGTCGCCGCGCTGTCCGACCTCTACCTGCAATGGGACAGGGGCTGACGGGGTTGGCTTCCCTCA
Source organism: Sphingomonas sp. Y57 (assembly GCF_001015195.1). Lineage (GTDB taxonomy): Bacteria > Pseudomonadota > Alphaproteobacteria > Sphingomonadales > Sphingomonadaceae > Rhizorhabdus. Next base: position 86,179 of record NZ_LDES01000052.1, read on the forward strand.
CAAACCGAGGTCCACGTTTTTGAAATCGGATCGTTCGTCTCTCGGCTTCGCTCGGGACGAACGGAATTTTCAAGCTGAATCGGGCGTAAGCCTGAACTCGTGGATCTCGGCCGCGCCGTCGGCGAGGTCCAGCGTCGCGCAGCTCAGTATGAAGCCATCCCCCACCAGGCGGCCCTGGCCGGCCGAGCCGGGGTTGACCACCAGTGTTGACCCGAGCTGCCGCGCCACCGGCTGATGGGTGTGGCCATAGAGCAATATGTCCTGCTCGACCTCGCCGAGGCTCGGGAAAGCCGGGCTGTGCGGGTAGAGATAGGTGAAGTCTCCGGGGTCGGCGGTGGCATGGGTCAGCAGCAGGCGGCGGCCGGCCAGTTCGGTCGCGATCTGCCGCGGCCGGCCTGCGAGCCAGTCGAGCAGTTCGGGATCGATCCAATCCGCCCTGCGGGCGCGCTCCCCTTCGCGGCCGAAGAAGCTGGCCTCGTGGTTGCCCCAGATGGTCAGCGCGTCGCGGCGTCGCAACTCGGCGACGACCTCATTCGAGAAGCGGTACTGGTTGATCGCGTCGCCCAGGCAGACGAGCCGATCGACCGGGCCCATCAGCGCGATGGCGTGCAGCAGGCCCGGCAGGTTGCCGTGCAGATCCGAGACGATGCCGAGCCGCACGGCGCCCCCGTCAGGCGGCGGCGCGCTGGCGCGCGAACATCGGGCCGCCGAGGTGGAGGGGCCAGCCGAGCCCCTTCACCAGGACGATGTCGATGTCGCCGGGGCGATAGGCGGTGCCTTCGTCCAGCAGGCGCTGGCCGGCGTCGGCGACGGCGTCCGCGATCGCCGCGAGGATCGCCTCCGGCTCCGCGCCGCCCGTCGCCTCGCCCGCGTCGGTCAGGCCGATCCAACCCTGGGGGAAGCCGGCTCCGACCAGCGCCGTCTCGATCGCGGCGGGGGGCGTGCCCGCCGCGACCAGCCGG
>NZ_LDES01000052.1:87149-132496 GCF_001015195.1 Sphingomonas sp. Y57
TGCCCGCCGCGACCAGCCGGGCGGCGGCATCCCGCGCGGCGGTGAGGCAGGCCGAGCTGATCGGCGCGGGGCCGGCCCGCATTACCACGGGAAGCCGTCCCTGGCGGCGGACATGGTCGGCCAGCGCGGCATCGGCCGCCGGGGCGGCGCCGGGCGCGCGCATGATCTCGATCACCGGTCCGCTCGTCCGTGCGCCCACCAGCCGATCGCCGTCGATCCCGGCGGCGCCGAGGGCCGCAGCGGTGGCGTCGGTGACGACGATGGCGGCGGTCGCCGGATCGGCGGCGGGAAGGTCGAGCGCGACGCCATCGGCGAGCAGCGCCACGCTGTCGATCGGCCGGGGCTTCATGTCCTTCGGCTGGTCCGGTATCTTGGCGGCGGCGCGCTCGGCGAAGAAGATATGGCGCTGCGCGGCCGACTCCGGGCTGGCGACCAGCCCCCTCGACAGTTCCTTCTCGCGGACGAGGCCTTCGTCAAAGGGAAACGCGACGGCTGCCGCGATCGCTTCGAGGATTGCCGCGGGCGCCTTCAGGTGGCGGAACAGCTCGGGATGGTCGGCACGGAAGGCGGCGAACAGCGTCTCGGCTTCGGCGGGCGTCATGTCGGCCGGCCGGTCGCGGACACGGCTGAGCGACGCACCCTCCTCGACCAGCTGGTGGGCATAGGCGATTGCGGCGCCGCGCAATTCGCCTTCGGCGACCGCGTCGACGAGGCCCAGCGCCCTCGCATCGTGGGCACCGTAGCTCTTTCCAAGCGCGATCATGTCGACCGCGCGGGCGACGCCGATCAGGCGGGGTGTCCGTTGCGTACCCCCGGCGCCGGGCAGGAGGCCGAGCGCCGCCTCGGGCAGTCCCACGCGCGCGCGCGAGTCCATGATGCGGTAATGGCAGGCGAGCGCCAGTTCGAACCCGCCGCCCAGCGCGGTGCCGTGGATCGCCGCGATGGTGGGGATATCGGCGGACTCGAGCACGCCGATCACGTCCTGCAGCAGTGGCGGCAGGATCGGGCGGCCCAGCTCGGTGATATCCGCCCCAGCGAAGAAGGTGCGGCCGCCGCAGATCAGGATGAACGCCCTGGTCGCCGGATGGGCCATCGCCGCCGCGACCCCGTCCGCGATGGCGATGCGCACGGCATGGCTGAGCGCGTTCACCGGCGGCGAATCGATGGTCAGGACGGCGACGCCGTCATGAAATTCCAGGGACGAAATCCGACTGGCGTCATGCATGCACAAAAATCCTTCCTCTACCCGTCCGAAACAGAGCCGTCGCGCCGCGGGGCAGGCCGAAAGGCGCGGACGCCCGCGCTTTTCGCTCAGGTGGGCCTGCCCCCGCCGCGACGTTCTTGACAAGCCCCTCGAAACGACCCAATGATCTTATATAGAACACGCGAACGTTATTCGCACAAGTTCGAAAACAAGTCCTGGCATTTGGGATTTGCTGAGGCGGAAGGTGGGAGTGCCCTGTGACGGCGCATGAGAGGGCGGGCGAACGAAGCGAACGAGGGCGGCCGGTGGGGCTTGCCCCGCGGGCGGGAAACGCATGATCGACGAACTCAAGAAACTCGAAGGTTTCCGGCAAGAGGTGCGCGGCTGGCTGCTGGCAAACCTGCCGGCCGACTGGCAGGCGAAGATGCGTGGCGCCGCCGAGGCGGACCACGTCGCCTTCCAGAAATTCTGGTTCCGCAAGATGATGGAGGGCGGCTACGGCGCCCCCCATTGGGCCAGGGAATGGGGCGGCAGCGGTTTCTCCTTCGCCGAGCAGATCGTCCTGTACGAGGAGATCGCCCGTGCCGGTGCACCGCGCCTGATCCTCTATTTCATTGCGCTTCACCATGTGTACGGGACGCTGACGGCCTGCGGCTCGGAAGAGCAGCGCCGCCGCCATTTCCCCGCCGTGCTGACCGGTGACGAGATTTGGTGCCAGGGTTTCTCGGAGCCCAATGCCGGATCGGATCTCGCCAGCCTGCGGTGCCGGGCGGAACGGCGCGGCGACCGCTTCATCGTCAACGGCCAGAAGACATGGTCGTCCAACGCGCATCATGCGCGCTATTGCCTGCTCCTCGCACGGACCGATCCGCAGGCGACCAAGACCCGCGGAATCTCCTATTTCATCCTCGACCTGAAGACGCCGGGCATTTCGCTGCGGCCGATCAAGCAGATCACCGGCGAAGCGCACTTCAACGAACTGTTCCTCGACGATGTCGAGATCCCGGCGGAGAATCTGATCGGCGCCGAGCATGGCGGCTGGGCTGTGGCGCAGGCGACGCTCTCGTCCGAACGCGGCCTGACCATCCTCGAACTGGCCGAGCGGATGCGCAACGGCTTCGGCATGCTACTGAAGGCGGCGCAATCGCCCGCGCCCATGGGCGGCCAGCTGATCGACGACGACGAGATCCGCCGGCGGCTGATTGACGTCCATACGCGAATCCAGGCGCTGCGCCTGCTGGTCAACAACATGCTGGGCCGCGTGCTGCGCGGCGAGGGTGCCGGCGTCGAGCCCTCGATCATCAAGGTCTATTACAGCGAGCTGCTGCGCGACTTCACCGATCTCGGTGTCACCCTGGGCGGGATCGGCGCGCAATATGCCGAACCGATCCTGATGGGCGGTGGCAACGAGACCGGCAACTGGATGCAGGACTATCTCTATTCCTGGGCCTGGACGATCTCGGGCGGGACCAGCGAGATTCAGCGCAACATCATCGCGGAAAAGGCGCTCGGTCTGCCGCGCGAACCGAAACTGGCGGGGGTGGGCTGAGGCCCGCCGACCGAGAACGGGGTATATTCATGGAGTTTGGCTGGACAACCGAGCAGTTGCAATATCGGGCCCGCGTCAGGGCGGCCCTCGACGAGCTGCTGCCCGACGACTGGGACGAGACCTATGTTCCCGAGAGCTATGCGTCGGATCTGCAGATAGAATTCTCGCGCGAATTCTGCGCGAAGCTGGCCGAGCGAGGCCTGCTGGTGCCGCATTGGCCGGTCGAGTATGGCGGCTGCGGCCAGCCGGACTGGGATCATTTCATCCTCGGCGAGGAGATGAAGGCGGCAGGCGAGCCGCGCGGTCCGCAATATATGAACGTCAACTGGATCGGTCCGACGCTGATGCGCTACGGCACCGAGGCCCAGAAGGCTCAGCACGTGAAGGGCATCGCCAGCGGCAAGGTGATCTGGTGCCAGGGTTTCTCGGAGCCCAATGCCGGAACCGATCTCGCCGCGCTGCGCACCCGCGCCGAGCGGACCGGCGATCATTATGTGATCAACGGATCGAAGATCTGGACGTCCTATGCGCGCAAGGCCGACTGGTGTTTCCTGCTCGCGCGGACCGGGGCGTCGCGCAAGGACATCTCGATCTTCCTGCTGCCGATGGACAGCCCCGGCATCTCGGTCACGTCGTTCCCCGGCCTGATCAAACCCGGCCACCTCAACGAGGTGTTCTTCACCGACGTCGAGGTACCGGTGGAGAACAGGGTCGGCGAGGAAGGCCAGGCATGGGAGATCATCACCCACGCGCTGTCCTACGAACGGGTCGGCGTGCCGCGCTACCATGTCGGGCTGGAGGCGCTGAAGCTCGCCATCGAGCAGCTCAAGGCCGAGGGCCGCTATGACGATCCGATCATCCGCTCGCGCGCCGGCATGATCGCCGCCAAGTTCGAGGGCGCGCGGATGCTGACCTATCTGGTGGTCGACCAGCGGGTGAAGCGGATGCCGCCGTCGACCGACGCGAACCTGTCGCGCATCTGGTCGCTCGATGCGGTGGCCGAGCTGATGAACTTCCTCGTCGAGTTCGTTCCCGATTGCCTGGCGGGCGGGGACAAGCTGCTCGAGGACTATTACCGCATCAACATCCCGGCGGGGGTGACGGGCGGCACCAACGAGATTCAGTTGGACCTGGTCGCGCAGCGCGGCCTGGGCCTGCCGAGGGGCGCATGATGGATTTCCAGCTTACCGAAGATCAGGAGGCGCTCGTCGCGGCCCTGCAGTCGATCCTGCAGGACCATCGCGAATTGCCGCAGTCGGAGCGGTTCAGCTTCAGCTATTTCAATGCCGGGCTGCAGGGCATTCTCGCGGACGCGGGATTCCTCGATGCCGCGCGCGACATCGGCCCGCTCGAAGCGGCGCTGGTCGTGAGCGAGACCGCGCAGCTGCCGATCTTCGTCGAGACTTCCGCGACCGGGCTGGTGGCGCCGATGGTGCTGCCAGGCGAGAGGCTGGAGGGGCCGGTCGCGCTGATCGAGGCGCGGTCGCTGGCCAAGGCCCACCGCAACCTGCCGATCGCCCGGACCGCGCTGGTCGATATGGGCGACGACGTCGCGATCCTGCCGGTCGCTGCCGATGCGGTCGAGGCGGTCGAGAGCATCTATGCCTATCCCTATGGCCGCTTCGTCAGCCCTCCGGTCCTGGCCGATGCGCGGATCCTGCGCGGCGCGGGGCCCCGTCTGCGCCTCTGGTGGCGGATCGCGCTCTCGATAGAGATCGCATCAGCGGCGCTGGCGGCGATCGATTTCACGATCGACTATGTCAAGCAGCGCAAGGTGTTCGGTCGCGCGATCGGCTCGTTCCAGACGGTGCAGCATCGGCTCGTCCAGTGCCGCGCCTTTGCTCTCGCCTCCCATTATCTCGCGATGCGCGCGGCGTGGAGCGGGGAGGCCGTGCATGCCGACCTCGCCGCGACCCATGCCCAGCAGGGGATCGGCAAGCTGATGTTCGATCTCCACCAGTTCCACGGCGGAATGGGCGTGACCACCGAGCATCTGCTGCATTTCTGGACTTATCGCATCCGCGCCCTGCAGGCCGAGGCCGGCGGTGTCCATGGCGCGGCACTCGCCGTCGCCGACCGGCTATGGGCGGACGATGCCGTCGATTCCGGCGCCGCCGCGCAGGTGGCCTGAGGTGAGCGGCATGGACGATAGCAGCATCGGCCTCGACGAGCTGCGCGAAGCGATCCGCCAGGTGCTCGACGAGCATCTGCAGACGCAGGGCGACGCCATTCCCGACGAAGACGGCCGCCCGCTCGATCGGGCCCTGTGGCAGCAGATGGCCGGGCTCGGCTGGCTCGCCCTCGGAATTGGCGAGGAGCATGGGGGTCTCGGACAGGGCTTCAGCCATACGGCCGTCCTTCACGAGGAACTGGGCCGCGCGCTCGCCTCGGTGCCGTCACTGACCACCTTGCTCGCGGCCGATGCGATCGCGCTGGCGGGCTCGGCCGAGCAGAAGGCGCGCTGGTTGCCCGCGATCGCGGCCGGCGAGCTGATGGCGGGCATCGTCCTGCCTCCGCCGGGGCGCGGGGCCATGTCGGCGGGGACCGATGGCATGGTCGTTCCCGACATGCTGTTCGCCGACACCGTCGACCTCTTCCTGCTGCCGGTGGCGGGCGTCGCCGGCGGCGTGGCGCTTGCACTGGTCGAGGCGGACCGGGCCTCGGTGACGAAGCGGCGAACCGTCGACCTGACCCGCTCGCTTTGCGAGGTAAGGGTTGATCCGGCGACACTCGCCGCGGCCGACCGGATCATGCTCGATGCGGACACGCTGGACCGGTTGCGCGATCGCGCCGCCGTGGCGCTGGCGTCCGATTCGATCGGCGGGGCGGCGGCGGTGCTGGAACGGACCATCGACTATCTGTGCGTGCGGGAGCAGTTCGGACGACCGATCGGGAGTTTCCAGGCGCTCAAGCACCGTGCGGCGAGCTTGAAAGTGACGCTGGAGGCGGCAACCGCGCTTGTGCGCCACGCCGCCGACGCGGTCGGCGTCGGCGAAGCCGATGCCTCTGCGATCGCCTCGGCCGCCAAATATTACGCATGCGACGCCTATGCGGCCACCGCTGCCGATGCGATCCAGCTGCACGGCGGGATCGGCTTCACCTGGGAACATGCCTGTCACCTGTTCCTGAAGCGGGCGAAGCTGAACCAGCTGCTGTTCGGCAGCGCGACGCTGCATAAGGAGCGGGTCGCCAGCCTCGTCTTCACCCCTTCGGCGCCGGATGCGACGGCGACCGAACCGACCGTCTGATGGAGCCCGTGATGGACCAGTCGTCTCCCCATATTCTCACCGAGGGGCAGAAGCGCCTGCTGGCGATGATGCCGGAGCTCGCCGACTGCAATTTCCCGCAGGTCCGCGACACGATCCCTGCGCATTTCTACACCGACCCCGCCCGCTTCGATGCGGAGAAGGTCGCCGTGTTCCGCCGCAAGCCCGTGATCGCCTGCCCGTCGTCGCTGCTCGCCGAACCACGCAGCCATTACCAGGTCGACATCACCGGCATGCCGGTGCTGATCACCCGTACCAAGGACGGCACGATCAAGGCCTTCGCCAATGTCTGCCGCCATCGCGGCATGAAGTTGTGCGTCGAGAAGGACCCGGTGCATGCCGGGCGGATCGTCTGTCCCTACCATGCCTGGACCTATGATCTCGACGGCAAGCTGATCGGTCTGCCGCGGTCGGAGATATTCCCCGGCCTCGCCAAGTTGGACCTCGGCCTGGTGGAACTGCCCTGCGCCGACGCCGGCGGCCTCGTCTGGGTCGGGCTCGATCCCGACAGCCCGCCCGACTTCTCGACGGTGACGGGGGAGCTGGCCGAGGATTTCCGGGCGCTCGGCATGCACGAGACCTTCGTCTACGACCACGCGACCTTCGAGACCAAGGCCAACTGGAAGCTGATCATGGACTCCATGCTCGACAGCTACCACGTCACCCGGCTGCACAAGGACTCGCTCGCCCGCTTCGGCGTGGATTCGGAGAACATGATCGACCGGATCGGTCCGCACATCCGCAATGCCGCGCACCGCAACACCTTCCAGAAGGCGCTGGTGAACGACCGCTTCGAAGACATGCGGCAGATCATGATCTTCTCCTATATCGGCTTCCCCAACGGGATCATCGTCGTCAGCCCGGACTATGTCAGCCTGGGCGTCGTGCGACCGATCGCGACCGACCGGACCGAGATCGACTATTATCTCCTCGCCTATGGCAAGCCCGAGACCGAGAAGATGGAGAACCGGCTGCGCCGCTCCTTCGACCTTATGCGCCGCGTCTTCGCCGAGGAGGATTATTGGGCGGCCGAGATGTGCGACCAGGGCCTGCGCTCCGGTACGCTCAAGGAGGTCCAGCTCGGCGGCATGGAGGTGCAGATCCGCATGTTCCAGGACGCCGTCACCACCGCTTTGGAAGAGGCCGGCCACGCCGCCTGACGTCATCAAGGAGACGATCATGACCCAGCAGCGCGAGCTTCCGCTCAAGCATGCCGACCGGCTGTTCATCGGCGGCGAATGGACCCCGGCGGCCGATGGCGGCACGATCGACGTGATCGCGCCCGCGACCGAGGAGCTGTTCATCCGCGTCGCCGCCGCCGGCGAAAGCGACATCGACCGGGCGGTGGCCGCCGCCCGCGCCGCTTTCGACACCGGCCCCTGGCCGCGCATGAGCCATGTCGAGCGTGCCGGCTATATGAAGAAGATCGCCGAGCTGCTCGACCAGCGGGCGCCGGACGTCGCCTATATCTGGCCGAACGAGATGGGGATCACCCATAGGCTCGCCACCGCCCACTCGGCCTCTGTCAGCGGTCTTTATAAATATTATGCCGGTCTTTCGACGCGCTTCCCGTTCGAGGAGGAGCACCGCACCTTCTCCGGCGCGAAGGTCGGCCTGCTGGTCCGCGAGCCGGTGGGCGTGGTCGGCGCGATCATTCCGTGGAACGGCCCGATCTCCCTGATCGCATTCAAGCTGGCGCCGGCGCTGATCGCCGGCTGCACCGTGGTGATCAAGGCTTCCCCGGAAGCGCCGGGCCATGCGCTGCTGATGGCGGAGATCGCCGAGGCGGCGGGTCTGCCGCCGGGGGTGATCAACGTCGTTACGGCGGATCGCGGACCGTCCGAGGCGCTGGTGCGCCATCCCGGTATCGACAAGATCAGCTTCACGGGATCGAGCGCGGCGGGCAAGACTATCGCATCGATCCTCGGTGGGCGCATGGCGCGCTACACGATGGAGCTGGGCGGCAAATCAGCCGCCGTCATCCTTGACGACTATGACGTCGAGGCCGCGGCGCGGAGCCTGGCGGCCGCCGCTCCGGACATGAGCGGCCAGGTCTGCGCCTCGCTCACCCGCGTCGTCGTCAGCCGGCATCGGCACGACGCGATGCTCGATGCGCTGGCTGCGGCTTTCCGCGATATCCGGGTGGGCGATCCGTTCGATCCGGCGTCGCAGATGGGGCCGCTTGCCACCGCGCGGCAGCGCGAGCGGGTCGAGGGCTATATCGCCAGGGGCCGGGCCGACGGCTTCACCCTGGCGGCCGGCGGTGGGCGACCGGCACACCTCAACCGCGGCTGGTATGTCGAGCCAACCCTGTTCGGCCATGTCGACAACGGATCGGCGATCGCGCGCGAGGAGATTTTCGGACCCGTCCTGTCGGTGATCCCGGCGGCGGACGAGGCCGAAGCTGTGGCGATCGCCAATGACAGCCCGTTCGGCCTCAACGCGTCGGTGTTCACCGGCGACATCGACCGCGCCTATGCCGTCTCGCGCGAGCTGCGGTCGGGCACTGTCGGCCATAACGCCGTCCGCATGGACTTCAGCATAGCCTTCGGCGGCTTCAAGGAGTCGGGCGTCGGCCGCGAAGGCGGCATCGAAGGCCTGCGGCCCTATCTGGAGACCAAGACCGTCCTCCTCGATGCGATGCCGTCGCACCGGGCGACCGACGCACCCGCCCAATGATCCGGACGCGCGTCACCGATCTTCTGGGCATCGAGCATCCGATCATCCAGGGCGGCATGCAATGGGTGGGGCGGGCCGAGCTCGCCGCGGCGGTGTCGAACGCGGGAGGGCTTGGCATCCTCACCGCGCTCACCCAGCCGACCCCCGACGACCTGCGCCGCGAGATCGATCGGTGCCGGGGCATGACAGACAAGCCGTTCGGCGTGAACCTCACCATCCTGCCGACGATGACCCCGCCGCCCTATGCGGAATATCGGCAGGCGATCATCGATGGGGGGGTGCGGATCGTCGAGACGGCCGGCTTCAAACCGCAGGAGCATGTCGACGCCTTCAAGGCGCACGGCATCACCGTGATTCATAAATGCACCGCCGTCCGCCATGCCGCCTCGGCGGTGCGGATGGGCGTCGACGCGATCTCGATCGACGGCTTCGAATGCGCCGGACATCCGGGCGAGGACGATATTCCGGGACTGATCCTGATCCCGGCGGCGACCGATGCGATCGACGTGCCGGTCATCGCCAGCGGCGGGTTCGCCGACGGGCGCGGCCTTGCCGCCGCGCTGGCGCTGGGGGCCGAGGGCATCACCATGGGAACGCGCTTCTGCGCCACGGTCGAGGCACCGATCCACGACGTCGTCAAACAGCTGCTCGTCGACAATGACGAGCGGGCGACCAACCTGATCTTCCGCCAGTTCCGGAACACCGCCCGGGTCATCCGGACCCCGGTCTCGGACCAGGTGGTCGAGATCGGCGGCCGTCCCGGCGCGGAATTCGCCGACGTCGCGCATCTGGTGCGCGGTGCCGGAGGACGCGAAGCGCTGGAGACCGGCCGAATCGAGGCCGGGATCATCTGGGGCGGCATGGCACAAGGGCTGATCCACGACATCCCGACCTGTGCCGAACTGATCGGCCGGATCGTGGACGAGGCGACGGCGATCATCCGGGGGCGTCTGGCCGCTTTGGTCGGCTGAGGCTGCCGCCGGCACATCCCGGGGGCGCGACCGGCTCGACTCCCTCGTGTCGCTTCTACCGTTAAACGTACAATAGTACTATAATTGAACAACTATCAGGAGGGTGGGCGATGAGCGATCGGGATCAGGCGGCGTCGGCGTCGCAGCCGGGGGCGCGCCCGGCTCGGAAGCCGCGCATCTTTGCGGCGATCATGGCGCTGTTCGGGGCTGCCATGCTCTATGGCGGCGTCGAGCTCGTCCGCGTCGGCGGGACCGTCTTTTACCTGATCGCGGGGGCGGCGATGCTGGCTACTGCCGTCCTCCTGTGGCGGGGTAGCCGCTGGGCGGTCTGGCTCTATGGCGCACTGATCGCGCTGGCACTCGGCTGGACCCTCTACGAGACCGGGCTCGACATCTGGGCGATGATACCGCGGCTCGGCTTTTTCTATCTCCTGTTCGCCTGGCTGTTGATCCCCCGGGCGCGACGGGGCCTGGCCGGCGGCCCGGCCTTCGATCCGCGCGTGGCACGCGGGACGACGCTGGGGCTGGTCGTCGCGATGCTCGGCGTGCCGCTCGCCGCGCTGCCCTATGCGTCGATGATCACCCGCGATGGGACACCTTCGGCTGCACCCGGCACCGCTGGTCCGGCGGCCGATGGCGATTGGACTGCGTTCGGCGGCACCATGGCGGGCACCCGCTTCAGCGCGCTCGACGAGATCACCCCGGCCAATGTCGGCAAGCTGCGCGTGGCCTGGACCTACAGCTTCGGCGACAAGATTCCGGAAGGGCTGCAGGTGACGCCAATCAAGATCGGATCGTCGATCTATGCCTGCAACGGCGTCAACAACATCGTCTCGCTCGATGCCGATACCGGCCGCCAGAACTGGCGGTACGATCCAAAGGTCGAAAAAGAGACCCCGTTCCTGTCATGCCGCGGCGTCGCCTATTACAAGGTGCCCGACGCCACTGGCGCCTGTGCCGAACGCATCTTCGGCACCACCGTCGATGGCCGCCTGATCGCGCTCGACGCGCAGACCGGCCGGCCCTGCCAGGGCTTCGGCCGCAACGGGCAGGTGTCGCTGCTCGAAGGTTTCGGCAAGGTGCTTCCGGGCTATTATTCGCACACCGCCGCGCCGACGATCGCGCGGGGCAGGGTGGTGCTGGGCGGCACCATGCCCGACAATCAATATTGGGGCGAGCCGTCGGGCGTCATCCGTGCCTTCGACGCGCTGACCGGCAAGCTCGACTGGGCCTATGACGTGGGCAAGCCCGAACGGCGCGGCGCACCGGAGCCGGGCGAGACCTGGACCCATTCGACTCCGAACAACTGGGGCCAGATGGCCTATGACGACGAGCTGGGCCTGGTCTATGTCCCGATGGGCAACTCGACCCCCGATTATTTCGGGGCGCAGCGCCGCCCGTTCGACGACGAGATCTCCAGCGCCGTGGTGGCGCTTGACGTCGAGACCGGTCGGCGGCGCTGGCTGTTCCAGACCGTCTACCACGACCTGTGGGACTATGACCTCGGATCGCAGCCGGTGCTGTTCGATATTCCGGGGCCGGCCGGCATGGTCAAAGCGCTGGCGCAGTCGACCAAGCGCGGCGAGGTGTTCCTTGTCGATCGCGTCACCGGCAAGCCCCTGGCGCCGGTCGAGGAGCGGCCGGTGTCGACCCGCGGCCATGCGCCGGGCGAGCGCTTGTCGCCGACACAACCCTTCCCGACGGATATGCCGTCGCTGGCGGGCGGCCTGCTCAACGAGCGGATGATGTGGGGGCTGACCCCGTTCGACCAGATGTGGTGCCGCATAAGGTTCAAGGAGGCGCGCTACGACGGGCCGATGACGCCGCCGGGGCTGACGCCCAGCATCACCTATCCCGGCTATCTTGGCGGGATGGACTGGGGCAGCGTCTCGATCGACACCGATCGTGGGATCATGGTGGCTGTGACCCAATATCTCGCAAACCGGCTCATCCTCGTCACCCGCGAGGAAGCGCTGCGGCAGAAGGCCTATCCGATGAACATGGGCCGGCGCGGGCTGGCGGCGCTGCGCGGCCTCAACGCGATGGAGGGGACGCCCTATGCGGAGGAGACCGGCCCGTTCCTGTCGCCCCTCAAGGTGCCCTGCCAGCAGCCGCCGTGGAGCCGGATCAGCGCCATCGACCTGAAGACCAAGAAGATCCTCTGGTCGCGGCCGCTGGGCAGCGGCAAGGAGGCGGGGCCGCTGGGCATGAAAAGCCATCTGCCGCTGCCGATGGGCGTCCCCGCGCTCGGCGGGGTGCTGGTGTCGCGCGGCGGGCTGAGCTTCGTCGGCGCCGCCGCCGACCGCAGCTTCCGCGCGATCGAGACGGCCACGGGCAAGATACTCTGGCAGGTGCCGATCCCGGAATCGGCGCACACGACACCGATGACCTATCTGGGACCGAAGAGCGGGAAGCAGTTCATCCTCGTCTCGGCCGCCGGGCACCGGTCGCTGAGCCTGGGGGCGGGCGACACGATGGTTGCCTATACGCTGCCATGAGGAAGATGAGCTTCGGCAGCGTCGAGGAGGCGCGGCGGATCGCCCGCCGCCGGCTCCCGCCCGCCGTCTATCATTATGTCGAGGGCGGCAAGGACGCGGAGATCACCGCCTTCGCCAACGAACTCGCCTTCAGCCGGGTCTTCTTCTCGCCGCGGATATGCTCGTCCAGTAACAGGCCCGACCTGTCGACGACGGTGCTCGGCCGGCAGATCAGGATGCCGCTCGTCATCGCGCCGACCGGCTTCGTCCGGGTCGTCCATTCGGATGGCGAGCTGGGGGCGGCCCGTGCGTCCAAGGCGGCCGGCATCCCGATCGCCATCAGTACCCTGTGCGGCGAGCCTGCCGCGCGGATCACCGAGGCGAACGACGACACCTGGTTCCAGCTCTACATGATAGGCGGGCGGCGCGGCGCGCAGCACTGCATCGATCTCGCCCGTGCCGCGGGCTGCCGGGTGCTGGTCGTCACCGCCGACGTCGCGGGCCTCGCCCAGCAGGACAGGATGGCGCGGCCGCTGCCCTCGCGAGTGAGCCTGAAGGAGGCCTTCGCCTTCCTGCCGCAGGCGTGGGATCGGCCGCGCTGGCTCTTGTCGCTGCTGCGCGGCGGGCTGGAGATGCGCGCGCCCAACGCTCCGCCAAAGGAGGACGGTAGCGAGATGTCGCTGATGGAGGCGGGCCCGCTGCTGGTCGCGACGCCGCCGAGCTGGGACGACCTCGCCTGGATCCGTCGGCAATGGGACGGGCCGATGGTGGTCAAAGGCATATTGCGCGTCGACGACGCCCTTCGCGCCGCGGAGATCGGCGTCGACGGCATCTCCATCTCCAACCATGGCGCCAAGGTGCTGGACGGATCGCCGTCGACCCTGTCGATGCTGCCCGGGATCGCCGATGCGGTCGGCGGCCGGATCGACATATTGCTCGACGGCGGCGTCCGGCGCGGCGCGGACATCGTCCGGGCCTGCGCGCTCGGTGCGAAGGCGGTGCTGGTCGGTCGCCCCTATCTGTGGGGGCTGGCGGCAGGCGGTGAGGCGGGCGTCGCCGGCATATTGCGGCTGCTGCGCCACGGCATGGCGGCCACCATGTCACAGCTGGGCTGCGCCTCGGTCGCCGAACTGGGCCCGGACGTGCTCCATCCGCTTCCCGATTTCTGGCGCTGGAACGACGTCGGCGTCGACCTCCAGTCGCGCCTGAAGTGATCCGACCCGAAGAGGCCCTTCGTCCATGTCCAAGATATTCCTGACCTGCGCGGTCACCGGCAACCACACCACGCTGGAGCAGCATCCCGGCCTGCCCGTCACGCCGGAGCAGATCGCCGTCGCCGGACTGGAGGCGGCAGCGGCAGGTGCCGCCGCGCTCCATATCCACGTCCGCGATCCGCAGACCGGCAAGCCCTCGATGGAGGTCGATCTCTACCAGGAGGTCGTCGAATATATCCGCCGGCATGACAGGGCGGTGGTCATCAACCTGACGACCGGGCCGGGCGGGCGCTTCCAGCCGTCCGATGACGACCCCGTCATACCCGGTCCCCGCACCAATTTCCTGGCACCGGAGAAGCGCGTCGCACATATCGCGCAGCTCAAGCCCGATATCGCGACGCTTGACCTCAATACGATGACCTTCGGGGGCGAGGTGGTGATCAACACACCCGGCAACGTCCGCCGCATGGCCCGGGTGATGCGCGAAGCCGGGGTCCGGCCGGAGCTGGAGCTGTTCGACACCGGCGACATCATGCTGATGCGCGCGCTGATCGAGGACGGGACGCTCGATCCCGACCCGCTCTGCTCGCTGGTGCTCGGCATCCGATATGGTTTCCCGGCGGAGATCGAGGCGTTGCTCTATGCCCGGTCTATGTTGCCGGCCGGTTCGATCTGGACAGGCTTCGCGACCGGCCGCATGGCCTTCCCGATGGTTGCGCAGTCGGTGCTGGCGGGGGGCAATATCCGGGTCGGCCTGGAGGACGCGGTCTTCCTGTCGAAGGGGGTGCTGGCGCCGTCCAATGCCGCCATGTGCGCAAAGGCGCGCCGCATCGCCGAGGACCTGGGCGCCGAGCTGGCGAGCGCGGCTGAAATGCGCGCGCGACTGGGGCTGGCAGCAGCGGGCTGAGCCCCGCTGTCGCCCAAGCTGTGACGCTGGAGGACGTCCGGGGCGCACCGATGAGGGCCTGCGGTTATTGGTAAAAATCGTCCGTATGTGCGATTGTCGCTCAAAATGCGTTGACTCCTCCGATAAACGTGGGCAGATATCAGAATGTGTTACATTAGTAACAATAACGAACAATTATCCGGGGGAGCCCCTTCATGAAGCTCGACAGATTTTTCCTTGGTTCGCCTCTTCGCATGGCCGGCGCCTCGACCATCGCGCTGCTCGCCATCGCTGCCGCTCCCGCTGCAGCGCAGGACGTCCAGGCCGCGCCGGCCGCCGCCGAGGATGGCATTGTCGAAGATATCGTCGTGACCGCCCAGCGCCGCACCGAACGGCTCGAGGACGTGCCGATCGCGATCACCTCGCTCGGCAGCTCCGCGCTGGAGGCGTCGAGCGTCACCCGCGTGTCGCAGCTTCCCAGCCTCGTCCCCGGCCTGCGCCTCGACCAGTCTGGCACCTTCGCCCAGCCGACCATCCGCGGCGTCGGCAGCTCGGTCGCGGGCCCCGGCCTCAGCTCGAACGTCGGTACCTATATCGACGGCTTCTACGTCCCCAACAGCCTGACGTCGGACCTGTCGCTGCTCAGCGTGTCGAACGTGCAGGTGCTGAAGGGCCCGCAGGGCACCCTGTTCGGCCGTAACGCCACCGGCGGCGCGATCCTGGTCACGACCCGCGATCCCTCCTACGAGACCACGGTGACGGCGCGGGCGAGCTACCAGTCGTTCAACCATCTCAACATCGGCGGCTATGCCTCGACCGGTCTCAGCGACAAGGTCGCGATGGACGTCACCGGTTATTTCGAGCGCGGCGACGGCTTCGTCCGCAGCCTGATCGACGGCCACAAGGAAGCGAAGTTCAAGAAGTGGGCGGTCCGCACCAAGATGCTGGCCGAAGTGAGCGACACCGCCAAGTTCACCCTCGCCTATTCGCATCAATATGCCGACGATCCCACGTTCGTAGCCAAGAACAGCTATAACGGTCTCAGCGCCGGATCGGTCGTTCCGGGCGCACTCACGCCGTCGGGCCGCCGCGATGTCGCCAATAATTACGAGACGCAGAGCCGGATCAATGGCGACGCCTTCTATCTGACCGGCGAGTTCGACCTGGGCTTCGCGACCCTCAAGTCGCTGAGCCAGTATCGCGATGAACGCACCTTCATCGCCAACGATAACGACAGCTCGTCGGCATCGGTGGTCCATTCGAACTATCAGTCGATCGACAAGAGCTTCACCCAGGAAGTCAACCTGTCGGGCGAGGCGTCGGATGCCTTCAAGTGGTTGCTCGGCGGCTATTATTTCTGGAACGACATCAAATATCCGTCGGTCAACGTGTCGATCAACGGCGCACCGTTCGCCAAGACGCAGGGTTCGATCAACAAGATCAACGCCTATGCCGCGTTCGCGGACGGCACCTATCAGGTCAGCGACCGCCTGTTCCTGACCGGCGGCCTGCGCTACAGCATCGAGAAGGCGAAGCTCCACCTCGACATGCCGAGCAACGGCATCAACGACGGGTCGGAGACCTGGAAGAGCCTGACGCCGCGCGCGGTGGTCCGCTATGAGCTGGCCGACCGGACCAGCGTCTATGCGTCGTACAGCAAGGGCTTCAAGTCGGGCCAGCTTCCCGCCGGCAGCAACCGGATCGAGCCGGTCCGTCCCGAGAAGATCGACGCCTTCGAAGTCGGCTTCAAGACCGCGCGTCGTGGCCTGCGCTTCGATGCCTCGGCCTATTATTACGACTATAAGGACCTGCAGGTGACGGCCTTCCTGTCGCCGGGCTCGATCGTCCGCAACGCTGCCTCGGCCGAGATCTACGGCGCCGAGGTGCAGCTCGCGGCCGACCTGACCTCGCAGCTCAGCGTCTCGCTGGGCGGGGCCTATACCCATGCGAAGTACAAGGACTTCACCACTGCGGTCCGCTACGTCCAGGGCGCGAGCGGTTTCTTCTCTGTGCAGACCGTCGATGCCTCGGGCTTCGCCATGCAGCGTGCGCCGAAATTCACCGGCACCGCCGACGTCACCTACAAGATTCCGGTGGGCGACGGCGACCTGACGCTGAACGGCAATCTCTACTACACCACCCGCGTCTATTTCGATCCGGTCGAGCAGTTCTACCAGAACGGCTATGCGTTGCTGAACCTCCGCGCGACCTACACCCTGCCCAACAAGGCCTGGTCCTTCTCGGTGTTCGGCACCAACGTGACCGACACCAAGTATCGCAACCAGGTCCAGCCGGCCTCGGGTGCGGTTCAGCAGGGCTATGGCGAACCGGCGGTGATCGGGGCGCAGGTCTCGTACCACTTCTGATGCGGAGCGGGAGGACCGGATGAGCCTGGCCGCTGATATCCGGGATCGTCTGGTCCTCCCCGCCGTCTGCGCGCCGATGATGATGGTGACCGGCCCCGAGCTGGTCGCCGCGGCGTGCAATGCCGGACTGGTCGCGGGCCTGCCCGCGCACAATGCCCGCAGCATCGAGGAACTCGGTGACTGGCTCGACCGGATCGCCGCCGCCCGCGCCGCGCATCGCGACGCGGGCGGGGCCGATCGCGGCGTGCTGGCGGTCAACGTCACCGCCGCGCGGCCCATCGAGGAGATCGAAGCCCATCTCGACCTCTGCGCGCGCCACGGCGTGCGGATCGTCATCAGCGCGATGGGCAATCCGGCCGAGCTGACCATCCGCGCGCACGATCGCGGCCTGCTCGTCTATCACGACGTCACGTCGGTCCCCCATGCCGAGAAGGCGATCGCCGCAGGGGTCGACGGCCTCACCTGCATCGGTGCGGGCGGTGGCGGCCATTCCGGTCTGATCAATCCGTTGGTCCTGATCCCCCGTATCCGCGCGATCTTCGACGGCACGATCATCCTGGCGGGCGCCGCGTCCACCGGCGCCGTGATCCGCGCGGCGGAGGTGCTCGGCGCGGACCTCTGCTATCTCGGCACCCGTTTCATCGCGACCCGCGAGTCCCGCGCGCCCGACAGCTACAAGGCGATGATCGTCGAGGGCAGGGCGGGCGATCTCAGTTTCACCAGCGCGGTCTCGGGGGTGCGCGCCAACTGGCTGCACGCCTCGCTGCGCAGCCATGGCCTCGACCCGGCGGACCTGCCCGTCGCCTCGGCGCCGCGCAATTACGATCATCTGCCGGACGACGTGCGCCCGTGGCGCGACCTGTGGAGCGCGGGGCAGGGGATCGAGCTGATCGACGACGTGCCCCCTGTCGCCGAGCTGGTCGAGCGGCTGCGGGCCGATTATGTCGCGGCCTGTCGGGTACCGGACATGGCCGCCGCGGCGCGCGCCGGTGTGCCGGCATCCCATGCGGATTGAGGAGATCCTCGCCGGATCGGAGGACGAGGTCGCGACCGCGACGATCGACGGGGTCCGCCTGATCATCTTCAACCGCCCTGCGGCGCGCAACGCCCTGTCGCGCGCGATGCGCCGTCGCTTCGCCCTGCTGCTGGCGGACGCGGGCCAGGACTCGTCGGTCGGCTGCATCGTCGTCACCGGCGCGCATGGCGCTTTCACTGCCGGATCGGACATCCGCGAGAGCCGCGCCCAGCCGGGGCCGATGGTCCGCCCGCATCCCGGCGAGGCGCTGCGAGCCTGCACCCGGCCGGTGATCGCGGCGATCGACGGGCCGTGCATCACCGGGGGACTGGAGATCGCGCTGAGCTGCAGCTTCGCCATCGCCTCCGACCGGTCGGTCTTCGCCGACACCCATGCGAAGATCGGAATCCTGCCCGCCTGGGGCCAGTCGGCGCTGCTGCCCCGCGCGATCGGTGCGGCGCGCGCGCGGCAGATGATGGCGACGGGGGCCTTTGTCGACGCCTCGACAGCGCTCGCCTGGGGGCTTGTCAACGAGGTGACGACGCCGGAGGAACTGCTGCCACGGGCGCTCGACCTCGGCCGCGCGATCACGGGCTGCGACCGCCGCTCGATCGACTGGCAGATGCGGCTGATCGCCGACCACCACGGCGCACCGATGGCCGAGGCGCTGGCGGCCGAGGAGGCCGCCGTGGTCCGCTGGCGGGCCGGCGAAAAACACTATGCGCCCGCGACGGGCGGCGCGATGAACGATTATCAGCGAACGGAGTGATACGGTGCCTGCAATAGACCCCAGCCGCTACAAGTGGATCAAGATCGACAAGCGCGAGGACGGCGTCGCCACGCTCACGCTCAACAATCCCACCAAGAAGAACGCGCTCAGCCGGCCGATGCACCGCGAGCTGCAGTTCATCTGGGCCGATGTCGACATGGACGACGATATCCGCGTGGTCGTGCTGACCGGCGAGGGCAACGCCTTCTGTGCCGGCACCGACCTGAGCGTCCAGGACGAGGACAACCAGAGCGGGCGCAAGAAGCCGATGACGGGCGCGGCCCGCCGGCTGTTCTGGAACATGCTCGATTGCGAGAAGCCGATCATCGCCAAGGTGTGCGGGCCGGCCTATGGTGCCGGGGTCAATGTAGCGATCGCCTGCGACATGGTGATCGCGGCCGAGGGCGCTCGCTTCTGCGACAGCCATGTGAAGATGGGGATCGCGGCGGGCGACGGCGGCCCCGCGCTGTGGCCGTTGCTGATCGGCTTCCACAAGGCCAAGGAATATATGATGACCGGCGAGCCGATCGACGCCGCCAAGGCGGCCGAGATGGGGCTGATCAACTATTGCGTGCCCGAGGCGGAGCTTGACGAATTCGTCGACGGCTTCGCCCGCAAGATCGCCAATGGCGCGCCGCTGGCGATCAACTACAGCAAGATGTCGATCAACCTGATGCTCAAGCAGCTCACCGCCGGCGCCTTCGAGATGTCGCAGGCCTATGACCAGCTCACCCTGTTCACCGCCGACCATGCCGAGGGCACCCGGGCCTTCCTCGAGAAGCGCCCGCCCCGCTTCCAGGGGCAGTAAGCCCGATCGAAAGAAAGGCCGCGTTCCCCGAGGGGACGCGGCCTTTTTTCTGGGGCTTGTCGCCGCTTTGGACCATTCCCAAAAAGAAAGGGGCGGACCAACGGCCCGCCCCTGAAGTTTCCGTCGCGGGACGGTGGGGTTAATAGTTGAAGGTCACCGACGCGCCGATCGCGGCGGGCTCGCCATAGGTCTGCTGGATCGCATAGGTGCCGGGCAGCACCTGGTTGCGATATTTGGTGTCGGTGACGTTGGTGCCGTAGACCGAGAAGGCCCAGCGTTCGTCCGGGGTGGTGTAGGTCGCGCGCAGGTTGACCAGGCCGTAGGCGCCCTGGCTGAACTGATGCGGCGCGTCATAGTAGAACCTGGTCGTGTAATAGCCGTTCGCGTTCAGGTCGAGCCGGCCGCCGCCCAGATCGACCCCATAATGCAGGTTCAGGTTTGCCATGAACTTCGGCGAGCGCGGCATGATGTTGCCGCTCGCGTCGGTCGCGAAGGTGTTGAACAGGCTGAAGGTCGGGCTGGCCGGATCGTTATCCTGCGCATAGGCGACCGCACCCTGGAAATCGCGATATTTGGCGTGGGTGTAGGTGCCCGAGACGCTGATGTCGAAATTGTCGGTGAGTTGCGCGGTCAGCGAGGAGTCGAAGCCCCAGATCCGCGAGGTCGCCGCGTTGCGGAAGATCGAGGTGACGCCGATATAGGCGGCAACCTGCAGGTCCTTGTAGTTGTAGTAGAAGGCCGAGCTTTCGAAGCGGAACGGACCCTTGGCGGTCTTGAAGCCGACCTCGAACGCGTCGATCTTCTCGGGCTTGATCTTCGGCGCGGTGGCGAAGGACGAGATCGGCAGGAAGCCCGCCTTGTAGCCGCGGTTGTACGACGCATAGACGTTGGTCGAGCGGTCGATCTCGTAGCGCAGGATCGCGCGCGGGGACAGGTTGTGGAAGGTGGTCTTCGCACCGTCCGATCCGGCACCCACGAAATTGTCGTAGGAGCCCTTCACCTTGTCTGTGCCGTAGCGCAGGCCGCCGGTCAGGTAGAAATTGTCGGCGAAGTTCCAGGTGAGGTCGCCGAACGCGGCATAGGCCTCGTTGGTGATGTCCGAATTGAAGATCACCAGCGGCGCCGGCAGCCCGTCGATCCGTAGCTGGAAGTTACGATACTGGTTCTTGTTGCGATAATAATAGAGGCCGAGCACCCAGCTCAGCGGCTGGTTTCCGCTCGACGACAGGTTGAATTCCTGGGTGAAGGTGCGGTCGCGCACATGCCATTCGGGCGTGAAGATGTTCGCCGCGGTGCCGTCATAGTCGGCAAGCTCATGGGTCTTCTCGTCGCGATATTGGGTGTAGGACTTGAACGCCATGTCGCCCAGGTCGATGTCGGCGGTCAGGCTGGCGGCATCGCCGTTGAAGTCGTGCGCGGCCTGGATGCCGTTGCTGGTCACGCGCCGGCCGTCCGCGACGGCATTGCCGGGGATCTTGTTCCCCGCCGACATGCCCTGGTAGCTGCTGGTGACATAGGCGAAGGGATCGTCGGCCTCCGAATGGCCGTAGGCGGCAACCAGCTTCACCGTCTCGGTCGGCTGGAACAGCAGCTTGCCGCGCAGCGACCATTTGTCGAACGCCGCGTCCTTGTGGCCGGTGTTGACGTTCCGAATATAACCGTCGCCCTGCTCGTAGAAGCCGGTGAGGTTGACCGCGACCTTGTCGCTGAGGCCGGTCGAGGCGTAGAAGCTGCCGTTGAGCCGGTTGAACGAGCCGTAGCTCGCCTTCACCGTCGCGTGGGTGTCGAAGGTCGGGTCCTTGGTCGTTACCAGGATTGCGCCGCCGGTCGAGTTGCGGCCGAACAGCGTGCCCTGCGGACCCTTCAGAACCTGCACGTTCGAAATGCTGAGAAGCTGGAAATCCGAGCCGAGCTGGTTGGGGATGTAGAAGCCGTCCATGTAGATGGCGACGTTCGAGTTGAGGCCGGGGCCCGACAGCGTCGCGCCAACGCCGCGGATCGTCGGGGTCACATAGGGACCCGAGCTGTCGAGGCGCAGGCCCGGCGCGTTCTGCGTCAGGTTGTAGAGCGAGTTGGTGCCGGAATTGGCGAGCTGCTGCTCGCTGACCGAAGCTATCGAGATCGGAACGTCGACCAGGCGTTCGGAGCGGCGCTGCGCCGTCACGACGATGTCCTGAGTGGAATCATCTTCCGCCGCCGCCTGCGGTTCGGTTGCCGTACCCGTCTGGGCGTGGGCGGCCCCGGCCAGCAATGCGCCGGCTGCCGCGGACAGGACAAGTGCCCGCGAAATATGCAGAAGTTTGCCTTGGCAGGTCATGGAGGGCCTCCCCTTATGAAATTCGAGCTATTATCGTACAATTGAGCAATATCGTATTATTCGGACGTTTTTCGCTCGACGTCAAGATACGTCGCGGAGCTTCCAACGGGGAGGTGCCGGGGCTGCGCCGAGATTCTCGGCGTGGGCGGCTGTTCGAACCGCGCCCCTCCAGGCAACGGGGGGCGAGTGAGCGGCGAGCGAGGAATTTCGCTTTGCTGCAACATCCGACTGCCCCCCTCGCAAGTCGCGCAGTCTGCCTCGGTTTCCGCGACACTCGGGAGTGGGGCGTCGAAACCCCTGTCAGCGAGAACGGTCGAGCCTTCTCGGCCCGGTGGCATGCACATATGTCCAGCCGGTGCCGAAAGCGCTCCGGTTATAGAGGCCTGGGAAGCCGGCTTATCCTGTCCGGCGGCAGAGCAGGGAGGGCAGGTGCTAAATCGCGCCCAACTCGGTCCATGCTGCAATCTCGCCGTCGGAGATAGTGAGCGTCACACGCCAGCGGTCCGTGCGGCGCAGGATGTAGATGTGGTCCCATTGGGCAATCGTCTCGTCCTCCGCGCCGAGCATGCGATAGGCCATGCGCGCCTCGGCGACCTGGGGGTAAAGCAGGGTAGCGGAGAGGAGTTCGCCCACCGGCTTGGCGACGCCCTGCTTGCGATAGAAATCCAGCAGGTTGACGACATGGCTGCGGAAGGCCTGCCGTTCCATCGCGAAGTTCCCGGTCGGCGAGGGGAACAGGCCGACCGGCTCCCACAGTTCCACGATCGTATCGACGTCGCCCTTGGCGAAGGCCTCGACATAGTTGGCGAAGAAGGCGGCGATCTCGGTTTCGGTCGTCATGATGGTCCCTTTCCATGCGGGCCCGTGCTGCGGGGCTTCGATGATGCTGGCAACGCTCAGGGGGCAGGCCGGGCGCGCTGGTTGAACAATATCCCGCGGCGGCGCTCCAGTTCCTCGGGGGAGAGGCTGGCGGGATCCTCGGGCGGGCCGGCCGTCACGGCGAGGCCGCGCTGCACGGCGGGGCGGGCCGATATCTCCTCGAACCACCGTTTCACGTAACGGAACTCGTCGAGATCGATGCCCTGTTTCCGCCATCCCATAGTATAGGGATAGGCGGCGATGTCGGCGATCGTATAGGCGTCTCCCGCCACATGGCGGCGATCATAGAGCCGATTGTTGAGCACGCCGTAGAGCCGGTGAACCTCATCGTCGAAACGCCGCCGGGCGTAGCTCTGGTCGCCCGCGTCGGCCGGCACCTGTGCGAAATGGCCGCGCTCGCCGAACTTGGGCCCCTGGTTGGCCGCCTGCCACACCACCCACTGAACGACCTCATAGCGGGCGCGGGCATCCTCCCGCGGCCAGAAGCGTCCCTCCTTTTCAGCGAGATAAAAGAGGATGGCGGCGGATTCGAATACGCTGAGCGGCGCGCCGCCGCCCCTGGGTTCGGTGTCGACGATCGCGGGCATGCGGT
Source organism: Sphingomonas sp. Y57 (assembly GCF_001015195.1). Taxonomy (GTDB): domain Bacteria; phylum Pseudomonadota; class Alphaproteobacteria; order Sphingomonadales; family Sphingomonadaceae; genus Rhizorhabdus. The sequence continues at coordinate 110,142 of NZ_LDES01000052.1, forward strand.
TGTTGGGGCTGATCGCCAGGAAGTCGGCGGTGAACTGGTCGCCTCGACCGAGGTTGACCGGCACGATCCGGTAGGGGACGCCGAGTTCCTCGAGCAGGATCGTGACCTTGATACCGTTGTTGGTCGGCCAATAATGAAGGTCGATCATCGCGGTCTCCTGTTGGACGGACTAGCCCCGGAAAACATCCTTGGCCGCCCGGCGCGACGCAAACTCCGCGACGGTCGACGCGCGCAGGAACGGGTTGGTATCGCGTTCGTCGGCGATGGTGGTCGGCACGGTGGGCCTTCCCGCAGCCCGCTCCGTGTCGATCTCCCGCACCCGTTCCATCAGCGCCGCGTTGCCCGGTTCCACCGTAACGGCGAAGCGGGCGTTGGCCTGGGTATATTCGTGCGCGCAATAGATCAGCGTTTCCGGCGGCAGCGCGGCCAGTCGCCGCATGTTCGCGAACATCTGGTCGGGAGTGCCTTCGAACAGGCGGCCGCAGCCGAGGGCGAACAGGGTGTCACCGGTAAAGAGGATCGCCACGTCCGGCAGATGATAGGCAAGATGGACCCTGGTGTGGCCCGGGGTCGACAGGACATGGCCCTCGAAGGTGCCGATGCCGACCCGGTCACCTTCGCCGACGATGCGGTCGACGCCGGGGATCGGATGCTCGGGATCGTCCGGCGCGATTATCCGGCACCCGGTCGCAGCCTTGATCCCGACATTCCCCGCCACATGATCATCGTGCCAGTGCGTGTTCCAGATCTGCGAGATGCGCCAGCCGAGCGATGCAGCCGCCGCGAGGACCGCGGCGTCGACCGCCGGATCGACGACGACAGTTTCGCCGCTCGCCTTATCGTGCATCAGCCAGACATAATTGTCGGCCAGCACCGGGACACCGACGACCTCCAGCACCTACCAGCTGCCCTCGTTGGTCATGGAGAGCCAGGGTTCCTGCGGCGGCAGCGGCTTCTTGCCGGCCTGGACCAGTTCGATGGAGATGTCGTCGGGTGTTTTCACGAACGCCATGACCCCGTCGCGCGGCGGCCGGTTGATGACCACCCCCGCATCGGAAAGATGCCGGCAAGTGTCATATATGTTATCAACATAGAAGCAGAGGTGGCCGAAATTGCGGCCGGTGGCGTAGCCGCTCTCATCCCAATTGTGGGTCAGTTCGATCTGGGGGCCATCTTCCTTGCCAATCACGGCCAGGAAGTAGAGCGAGAAGCGGGCTTCCTCATTGTCGTGACGGTCGACCTGCTTGAGGCCGAGAAGCTCGAAAAATCGGAGCGTCTTCTCGGGATCCGAGATTCGCAGCATCGTGTGCCAATATTGCGTAGCAGCCATGTCGAACAGGTCCTCCAGCACGGTGACGGCCAGGGCGGAGGTCGACGCGGCAAACCCACCGGCACGCCCGGGCAATGTCGACGGCTCTAGCTGGAGGAGCGTAATCAGGTCAACATATATGATATCTTTTGCGGATAATTGTCAGTCCATGTTGAGGTGGAGCCCGGCATCGAGCATCAGCACCGCGCCGGTCATCAGCGACGCTCCGGCGACCAGCCAGTAGATATCTGCGGCGACATCGGCGGTGTGGCCGATCTTCCTGAGTGGGGAGCGGTCGCGCTGGGCGGCGGCGCGGCGCTCGAAAAGTTCCGGGTCGAGCCGCTGCACGAAGCCATCGGCGACGAGTGCGGGACAGACCGCGTTGACCCGGATCTCCGGCGCCAGCACGCGGGCCAGCGACAGGGTCAGGGTGTTGGTCGCCCCTTTCGATGCGGCATAGGCCATCGACGATCCGGTGCCGGTGATCCCGCCATAGGAGGAGACGATCACCACCGCGCCCCGGGCGGCGCGCAACGCGGACGCGCAGGCGCGGACGATCTGGAACGGGCCGGCCGTGTTGACCGTGGTGCTGTGCACGAAGTCGTCGAGCGTTAGTCCGTCGAGATCGTGCTGCGGCACCATGCGCGAGGCGCCCGCGCTGCTGACCAGCCCGTCAATCCGTCCGAAGCGAGTCATGGCGGCCACGGCCATGCGGCGGCAATCTTCGTCCCGGCCGACATCGCCCTGTACCGCCAGGCCTTGCAGACCGGCGGCGTACGCCTCGGCAACCAGCGCTTCGGCGGCGGGGGCCTCGCTTTCAAGGAAGTGGTTGACCACGACGTTCCAGCCCCGGGCGATGAAGTGGCGCACGGTTGCGGCACCTATTCCGGAGGCGCCGCCTGTCACCAGCACGACCTTCGGCTCGGTCATGCGGCGCTGCCCTTCGCGGTCAACTGTACCCCGCTGCTCAAGCATCCATCTCCCATATGACGTTGCCACTATGGGTTACGGCACCCTTGTTCGCGGGTCCAACCATGGCCGCATATTTTTCGAGGACCCCTCCTTTTGGACGCGGACGAGCGGGGCGGGGCAGGGCGGCGCGGGCCTCCAACTCTCCTTTCGATAGTTCGACCTGAAGCGTGCCGAAGCCGTCACGCGCGTCGATCGCGATGATGTCGCCGTCGCGGATCAGGCCGATCGGCCCGTCGCTGGCCGCTTCGGGCGAGATATAGCCGATGCACATGCCGCGCGTGGCGCCCGAGAAGCGGCCATCGGTGATCAGCGCGACCTTCTCCCCCATGCCCTGGCCGTAGAGCAGGGCCGTGATGCCCAGCATCTCGCGCATGCCGGGGCCACCGCGCGGGCCTTCGTTGCGGATGACGATGACGTCGCCGGCCGCATAGGCCATCGCTCGTACCGAAGCGAGGCATTCCTCTTCGGCTTCGAAGACGCGGGCGGGGCCGCGATGCTCGAGCTTCTTCAGGCCTGCGGTCTTCAGCAGCGCCCCGTCGGGCGCGAGATTGCCCTTGAGCACGGTCACGCCGCCCGAGGGCGCGATCGGGGCGCTGCAGGCACGTACCACGTCGCCGTCGGGCGCGCAGACCTCGGCCAGATCTTCGGCAAGCATGCGACCGGTGACGGTCAGGCAGTCGCCGTGCAGATAGCCGCCGTCCAGCAGTGCTTTCAGGATCACCGGCGCGCCGCCGATCTCGAACACATCCTTGGCCAGGAAGCGGCCGCCGGGCTTGAGATCGGCGATCAGCGGCGTGCGCGCGAGCACGGCGGCGACGTCGTCGAGATCGAAAGCTATGCCCGCTTCATTGGCGATGGCGGGCAGGTGGAGGGGGACGTTGGTCGATCCGCCGGTGGCCGCGACCACCGCGCATGCGTTTTCCAGTGCCTTGCGGGTGACGATGTCGCGCGGCAGCGGTCCGCCGCCGAGCACCGCCTGCATCAGGACCTTGCCGGCCTTGCGCGCCATCGGCGCGCGGGCGGCATAGACCGCCGGGATCATCGAGGAGCCGAGGAGCGCCAGGCCGAGCGCCTCGGACACCATGCCCATGGTGTTGGCGGTATATTGGCCGGCGCAGGCCCCGGCGGTCGGCAGGCAGGCGCGCGCCATGTCCTCCAGTTCGGCCTGGGTCGCCTCGCCTGCCAGGACCCGGCCGATCATCTCATAGGTATCGACGATGTTGATGTCGCGTCCGGCGAGATGGCCGGGCAGCGCCGCGCCGCCATAGAGGAAGACCGAGGGGACGTTGCAGCGTACGATGCCCATCATCAGGCCGGGCATGTTCTTGTCGCAGCCGCCGACCGCGAGGATGCCGTCCCATTGATGGCCGCGAACGGTCGCTTCGACGCTATCGGCGATCAGCTCGCGCGAGATCAGCGAAAAACGCATGCCCGAATGCGCCACCGACAGGCCGTCCGACACCGACACGACCGGGGTTTCGTGCGGAGTGCCGCCGCCCGCATAGATGCCGGTCTTGGCGTGGAGCGCCTGATCGCGCAGCGTGGTGTTGCACGGGCTCATTTCCCCGCCGGTGTGGACGACGGCGACATGGGGGCGCTGGAGATCATCGTCATCCTCGCCCAGGGCATAGAGGAAGCTGCGTGTGGTGGTGCGGACCACGCCCTCGCGGATGATCTCGGATCGGAATCTACGGGTGGTCATATCAGGCCTTCTCCCTGAAAGATATCATATATGTTGATTCGATGCCGGCGTGTGTCGCCGCCGCCGGTCCGGTCTACAGGTAGGACACCGCATGGCTTCGGATGCGCAGTTCGGCGCCTTGGCCGAACAGTCGGCTGGTCGGCAGGCTTTCGCGATCGACATAGCTTTGCGGTTGCGGCGCGCCGGACCGCGTATCGAAGAACATGGGATAGCCGTAGAGATCGACGAGGCCGGGGCCGCCGTCGACCGATCCGTCCAGCAGTGTATAGAGCCCCAGGCCGCATTCGAGCTGGTTGAGCCGGACCTCCTGTTCGTCGCCTCCGACATCGATGGCCATGTAGCGGCGATCGAGCCGACGCCCGACCCGGTCGACCTCCAGGACGAGCTTGCCGTCGACAAACCAGCGCGCGGTGTTGCCGTCGCGATCATAGGTGATGGCGAGCCTGTGCCATTCGTCGGGCGCCCGTGCGGCAACCTGCATTCCGAAGGAGAAGGCGGCGTAGTTGCCGAAGCTTTCGCGCGCGAAGGGCGCGCGTTCATAGGCCGCGAAGATCCCCTTGTTGGTCAGGAAAAATCCGAAGACCACGTTCGATTCCTGATCGACATTGAACAGGGCGGGGGCGCCGAGCCGGAAATCATTGAGCGCATCGCCGACCGCATCGCCGAACGGATGACCTTCGGTGCCGTAGGTCCTACCGCTCATGAGCGCCTCGACCTGGAGCGTCTTGCCGGGTGGCGTGTCGAAGCCCGGAATCCTGCCAGAGGAACGGCAGTTGACCGAGGCAAACCATTTGACGTGGTCGAGCACGCCGGGAACTGCGGCCTCCGGCGGGGCCGGCGCGCGGGTCTGGGTGAAGGCGGGTTCGCCCGAGACCGGGTGCACGCCCTTCGGAACGATGGCGAGGCCGTCTGCGCCTCGGGTGAAGATGGCATCGGCGGGCCGGAATTCCCCCACTTCGAGCTGCTTCCACCTGGCCTCGCCGCCGCCGATGTCGAGGCCGGTGGCGAAGTCGTCGAACCAGAGAAGGCCGGCGCCGCCCTCCTGCTTGCCGATCATCATACCGGCACCCTGATCGAGATGCCGCCATCGACGACGATGGTCTGGCCCGTGATGTATCCGGCCTGATCCGACGCGAGGAAGAGCATGGCATAGGCGATGTCCTCGGGCTCGCCGAGCCGGCCGGCCGGGATGGCGGCGGCGACGGCGGCCTGCTGTTCGGGGCCGCCCATCGCACGGGTTGCATCGGTCAGGATCGCGCCTGGCTCGACGCCGTTTACGGTGATGCGATCGGGGCCATATTCGATCGCCGCGCCCTTGATGAAGCCGTTGAGGCCGGCCTTGGAGGCGCCGTAGTGCACCATCGTCGCAGCCGAGAAGCGCGGCCCGCTGAGCGAGGAGGTGAACAGCAGGCGCGGCGCGGGCGCGGCGCGCAGGATCGGCGCGGCGGCCTTGGTCAGCCAGAAGGCGGCCTTGAGGTTGACGTTGAGCGTGTGTTCCAGCTCCTCTTCGGAAATGTCGTCGACGGTGACGAAGGGGAATACGCCGGCATTGTGCACGACGATGTCGAGGCGTCCGAACAGGCGGTCGCTTTCCTCCATCAGCGCATAGGTTGCGGCGCGATCCGCGAGATCGACGGTGATCAGCCGGGCGCTTCCGCCCTCCGCCTCGATCAGCCGGACGGTTTCCTCGCCCGGTCCGGCGGTGCGGGTGGCGACGACGACATGGGCCCCGGCGCGGGCGAATACGCGGGCGATCTCCCGCCCGATGCCGCGCCCGGCGCCGGTGACGATAGCGACTCGATCGTGCAGGCCGAAGGGTAAGGCGGCTTCCGTCATAGTCCCGACTCCAATGGGAGGAATTGATTGAACTTCGATAAGTCGGCCGTCGCTGCCAAGAGGGCGCGAGGGGTGGGCAGCATCATGGCGTTCCATCCGGCCGAAGGATGACCTTGCCGAAGGCTTGGCCCTTATCGAGTTTGCGGTGGGCAGCGACGATGTCGGCCATCGGCAGCACCGAATCAATCACGGGCGATATCCGCCCGGCCGCGATATGATCGAACAGGATGGCGGCCTCGGCTGCAACATGCTCGGGCGTGGCCGAGTTCAGGCTGAAGGCGTGCAGCGTCGGCGAGCCGTGGAAATGCTCGATCAGTTTCATGCCGTAGTCCGCAGGCGGCAGTCCGCCCACGCCGCCGCAGAAGAGATAGTGGCCGTTGGTGCCGAGCCTGTCGAAGAAGCCGGGCAGGTCGGGGCCGACGATCGTGTCGACGATGACGTCGAACCCGGTGGGGGCGTCCAGGTCGCCGTCGAGCCGGTTCCAGATCGATGCGGCGCCCAGCGTGAGGAGGCGGTCGCCGCGGTCCTTCGAGGAAGCGCTCGCAACGACGGTACCACCGCACAGCGCCGCATATTGGACGCACATCAGTCCGATTCCGCCGCCCGCGCCGCGCACGAGGACCCGGGTTCCGCCGGTGATCGGCAATCGGGCGATCGCGCCTTGCGCGACGAGCGCGTTGAGACCGGCGGCGACCGCATCCTCGCAGGAGATGCCATCAGGCAGTGCAATGAGTTCTTCCGCCGGCAGCTCGAGCCGTTCGGCACAGCCGCCGCCCTTCCGCAGCACTGCGAAGACGCGCCGGTCGCGCCAGGCGTCATCGACGTCGTCGCCGACCTTGATGACGGTGCCGGCAATCTCATATCCCGGCACGAAACCTGGAGACGATGCCAGATAACTTTCACCGCGACGGGCGGCTACGTCCGCATATCCCAGCCCGACCGTCTCGATCGCGATCACGACGTTGCCGGGGCCTGGCCGAGGCTCCGGCGCATCGACGATTCGCAGCGCTTCAGGCGGCCCGAAATCGTTAACCCATACCCGCTTCATAACATTCTCCGCCTCTTCGCGCCGCGGCGGGCGGCCATCAAAACCGCCCCGACGTTCGCGGCGAATATGCGTCGAAGGTGCGTCGATACACAAGAGATATATGACAACTTGACGATAGAAACATATATGATAACTTCATGACTGCGCACCTCGCTTGACGGCCGAAGCGTTCCTACGAAACGCACGGTCGCAGTCGGACATTCAGTCTGGAGTGGGCAGGAGAAACGTGTCGTGGAGCACGCCGAGAAGGGGGATAGAAGAATGAAGTCCAAGCGTTATCTGGTTGGCTCGTCCGTACTCAGCGTCGCCACGCTGCTCTCCGTCCAGCCGGCATTGGCCCAGACCGCCGCCCCGGCGGACGTGGGCCTCAACGAGATCGTGGTGACCGCGCAGAAGCGCGAGGAGAACATCAACAGGGTCCCGATGTCGATCACCGCCGCCACCGGCGAGCAGTTGCGCAGCGCCGGTGTTACCCAGGTCCGCGACCTGGTGAAGATCACCCCGGGCCTCACCTATGCGGATTCGGGCGTCGGGACGCCGGTTTACACCGTGCGCGGTATCGGTTTCAGCGACATCGCGCTGGCCGGCCGCCCGACGGTCACGGTCTATGTCGACCAGGCGCCGCTCCCGTTCAGCAGCGAGGCGCGCGGCGTGGGTCTCGACCTCGAGCGGGTCGAAATCCTGAAGGGGCCGCAGGGCACGCTGTTCGGCACCAACTCGACCGGCGGCGCGATCAACTTCATCGCGGCCAAGCCGACCAGCGACGTGCAGGCCGGTGCAGATCTCAGTTATGGCCGCTTCAATGCTCGCCAGATCGGCGGCTTCGTCAGCGGGCCGATCAGTTCCACGCTCAGTGCGCGCATCGCTGTCCAGCATGACGGCATGGACGCCTGGCAGAAGAGCTACACCACCGACCGGAAGCTGGGCGTGCAGGATTTCTGGAACGGTCGCCTGACGCTCGACTGGGCGCCGAGCGACCGACTGAAAACCAGCTTCACGCTGAACCGCTGGATCGACCATTCGGACACGCAGGCGCAGCAGTTTATCGCCTATCGGCCGACGACACCCGCCCCGGTGCCCGAATTGGCGGTCTATCCGGTCGCGCCTCACAATGCGCGCGCCGCAGACTTCGATACTGACAAGAGCTATCGCAAGGACAATGACTTTATCCAGGCGAACTTCCGTGTCGATTACGACGTCGCCGAAGACCTGACCCTGACTTCGTTGACTTCCTACAGCCGGTATAGCGAAAACCAGCTCGTCGACCTCGACGGCACCACGGTAAACAACAGCTTTTTCCGGACCATCGGCCGGCTCCGCTCGATCTCGCAGGAGCTGCGCCTGAGCGGATCGATAGCGGATCGCGGGCACTTCACGATCGGTGCCAACTATGCCGACGACGACACGAGCGAGATCAACCCGACGTCGAGCCCGGTCTCCTCGGTCTCGAACCTGTTCTCGGGCCTGCTAGGCGTTCCGCTGCCCGTGACCTTCACCACCTCGACCAACCAGGATTCGACCACCAAGGCGATCTTCGGCAATTTCGACTATGATCTGACCGACGCGATCAACGTCTATGCCGGCGGCCGCTATACCGATTTCAAGACGAAGTTTTCGGGCTGCGCCGCCGACAGCGGCGACGGTGTGGCGGCGACGATCTTCTCGATCCTCAACGGTTCGCCGGTCCTGCCCGGCCAGTGCTTCACCGTCACCGAGGCGGGGACGGCCGGCATCGTCCGGTCGACCCTGAAGCAGGACAATTTCTCATGGCGTGCCGGCATCCAGTGGACGCTCGCCCCGCGCGTCCTGATATACGCCAATGTGAGCAAGGGCTATAAGGCCGGCAGCTTCCCGATCGTCCCGGCGAACAGCTATCTGTCGTTCAACCCGGTCACCCAGGAATCGGTGCTGGCCTATGAGGCCGGGTTCAAGGCGGGCCTGTTCAACCGCGCCGTGCAGCTCAACGGCGCCCTCTTCCACTATGACTATAAGAACAAGCAGGTACTGGGCAGCGTCGTGCTGCCGGGTGTGGGCAATGTCCTGCGGCTGCTGAACATACCCAAGTCGCGGGTGAACGGTGCCGAGCTGGAGATCACGGCGGCGCCGGTCGAGGGGCTCAGAATCTCCGCCGCGGGCACCTATATCAGTTCGAAAGTCACCAGTTCCTTCGTAAACGTGGATCCGTTTGGCACGCCCGGCGACTTCAAGGGGCAGGCGTTCCCCAATACGCCGAAGTGGCAGCTCACGTCCGACGCCGAATATAAGTGGCCGGTCGGCGAGCGCTTGAACGCCTTCCTGGGCAGCAACGTCAGCTATCAGAGTAAGACGAACAGCCAGTTCGGCGAATTGGCGCTATTCACGACCAAGGCCTATGCGCGGCTCGACTTGCGCGCGGGTATCGAGGCCGACGATGGCAAGTGGCGTGCCTCGATCTGGGGACGCAACGTCACCAACAGCTATTATTATTCGTCGGCCACCTATGTCCAGGACGCCGTCGTCCGCTACATGGGGCAGCCGGTCACCTATGGCGTCTCGCTGGCCTTCCGATATCGTTGAAGCAGAGGCCGGGCCGCGGCCCGCGCGGGACGCGCTCCGGCCATCGGGCTGGGCTTGTCATCAGGGACCAGCGGCACTGGGCCGCGGGCGGATCGACGGGAGCCGCCCGCGGCCGCTTCGTTCGATGCAACAGGCGGGCGGTCCGCCGATCGGGGACTATTCGCATGGCCAAGCCCTCCCTCACGGCATCGCCCGAACCGGTCCGGCCAGGGAACCGCGCTGCCGGACGCGGCGCTGTCCTGGGATTGTTGTCGCTGATCGTCGGATCGTCCTTCTTCTGCCGCATGACCCTGAACTCGCTGCAGCAATCCCTGCAGGCGGGGATGGGCCTCAGCGACAATCAGATCGCCTTGCTGCTGGGCAGTGCGATGGCGGTTCCCGCCGTCATCGGCGGCATCCCGGTCGGTCTGCTGGTCGACCGCTTCAACCGAGCCCGGCTGTTGAAGATATTTTGCCTGCTGAGCTTCGCCGGCACGTTGATCACTGCCCTCAGTAACAACCTGATCCTGTTGTTCGCGTCGCGGGCGCTTATCGGCTTTTCGACCGCAGCGGTGTCGATCACGGTGCCATCGCTGCTGGCCGACCTGTTCCCGCCCTCGCGACGCGGGCGCGGCAGCATGATCTACGGCATATCGCAGGTTGGCGGGATGGCGTTCGCGTTCGCGGCCGGCGGCGCGCTCGTCACGATCCTGCCCGCGACCGATCTGTGGCGATCGGGGGTACTGGTGATGAGCGTCCCGCTACTCCTGGTATTCCTGCTGTCGCTGGTATTGCTACGCGAACAGCCACGCCTGGAGATTGCACGGGAGAGGCCCAGCCTGATCGCTTCCGCTGTGGAATTGTGGAGGTTCCGGCGGATCATCCTGCCGCTGTTCGGCGGCGTCGTGGCGATCAGCGTCGCCGACGGCGCCACGCTGGTGTGGGTCGTGCCAACGCTGACCCGCGCCTTCGGCACCAGCACCGCTTCTGCGAACGGCATCATGGGAATGGCACTGGTCGTCGGTGGTCTGCTTGGCCCGATCTTCGGCGGGCTGGCGGCGGACCGCAGCCTGGCCTCGGGCGGTGTCGTGCGGGTCATGAGCGTGCTGACCCTGCTGGCGGGAGCGAGCGTATTGCTGGGCCTGTTTGCCGTCGCGCGGGGATCGACGCTCGCCAGTGTCTGCCTGACCGCCTTCCTGCTGGTCGGCAGCATGGTCATCTCCGTCTCGCTCACGCTCATTACCGTTCTGCTCCCCAACGAGTTGCGGGGCTTTGCGGTATCGGTCCTCGCGGTGGTGCAGATATTGCTCAGCGCCGGCCTGTCGCCCAGTCTCGTCAGCATCGTCGCGACCGGGATCGGCGGCCCGGAGAGCGTCGGGACTGCGTTGGCGATTGTCTGCGGGGCATCGAGCGCGGTTTCGTCGATCGCATTTCTGTTGGGCCGGCACGTTGGGAAGCGCCAGCCCACGCAGCATCGATCGATCGCCGCGGGAGTGGCGTTCCATTGAGCCGGGAGACGGAGCCGATGCCGGGCATCGCCCTATATGAGATCGGGGTGGCGGACGGATCGTCGGCCAGTCCGTTCGTCTGGCGGATCAAGTTCGCGCTCGCTCGCAAAGGGCTTGCCTATAGGTCCAAGATGCTGAGTTTGACGGACATACCGAAGCTTTTCGGTGGACGCTTTCCGACGGCGCCGATCATCGACTTCGGCGAGCGGCAAATGAACGAGAGCCTAGCGATCGCCGATCATCTCGATGCGGCCTATCCCGACCGGCCTGCGATCTTCGCCTGTGCGGCTGAACGGATGATGATCGGCTTCTTCGACCGGTGGCTGTTGCAGGTGATACTGACCCATGTCCTGCCGATCTACATGCTCGACGCGCATGACGGCTCGTCGCCGAAGGATCGGGCCTATTACCGGGAGTCGCGGGAGGCCTTCTACGGCCGGGCGCTGGAAGTGATCGTCGCTGGCCGCGAGGCGCGGCTGCCGGACCTGCGCCGTGCGTTCGATCCGGTACGCGAGACGATCGCCGGCCAGCCCTTCATCGGCGGGCAGGAACCGAACTTCGCCGATATGTGCCTGCTTGGCCTCTTCATCTTCATCGGGACGATCGCGACTTTGCCGCCGCTCGCGGGCGACGACGTGCTGGTCGGCTATGTCGAACGCGGCCTGGCCGTTTTCGGGTTGGAGGCGGTTTTCCTTTCTTTGAACCTCGGCCAGAAGGCAACCTAGTCCCGGATGCGCGGGGCGGGAAACGCGGGATGTGCCATGAATCTGTTCACCGAAGATGAGCTGGCCTCCGGCACCTCCCCCATTGTCGACGCCCGGCCGCTGGCCGAACGGCTGCGTCCGACATCGATCGAGGAGGTCGTCGGGCAACCGCATCTGACCGGGGCCGACGCTCCGCTCGCTCGCATGATCGGCGCAGGGCGGCTCGCATCGATCATCTTCTGGGGCCCGCCGGGAACCGGCAAGACGACGCTGTCGCGTCTCCTGGCTGATCTGGTCGGGATGCGGTTCGTGGCCTTTTCCGGTACCCATGTGACGGTCGCCGAACTCAAGGCCGCCTATGCCGAGGCGCGGCGGCAGCTGGGTCAGGGCAAGCGTACCGTCCTGTTCCTGGACGAAAGCCACAGGGCAGCCCGGAACATAACCGAGACGCTGTTACCGGTGATGGAAGACGGCACGATCGTCGCCATCCTCGCCACCACCGAGGCGCCGTCGTTCTCCTTGGCCAAGGGCATCACCTCGCGCGCCCGCGTGCTCACGCTCGAACCGCTCGAGGCCGACGACCTCGCGCAATTGCTGGCGCGGGCCGAGGAACATGTCGGCGCCCGTCTCGCCCTGACCGAGGAGGCGCGGGTGGCGCTGTTCGCGCAGGCTGGCGGCGACGGCCGCTATTTCCTCAACATGGTCGAAGATCTGCTGGACGCACCGGCGACGAAACCGCTCACGCCGGACGATCTGCGACGGATATTGTCCCGGCGCATCGCCAATTACGACCGTCAGGGCGACGGGCATTATGAACTGGCCAGCGCCTTCCAGAAGTCGATCCGGGGAAGCGATCCGGACGCGGCGCTCTATTATGGCGCACGGCTGGTACAGGCCGGAGAGGATCCGCGCTTCATCCTGCGGCGGTTGCTGGTGATGGCGTCGGAAGAGGTCGCGATGGCCGACCCGACCATATTGGGCCTGGTGACCGCCGCGCTCGATGCTTTCCAGCATGTCGGCATGCCCGAGGCCAAATATGCGCTGGCGCAGGCGATCGTGGCGGTCGCGACCGCGCCCAAGTCCAATGCGGTCTATCTGGCCTGGAAGAGGGCGACGGCACTGGCCGAGGCGACCGCGACCATACGGCCGCCCCGACGCATCCTGAACGCGCCTACCGCGCTGCATCGGTCGCTGGGTTTCAAGCAGGAGTATGAATATTCCCATGACTGGCCGAACGCCTTCTCGGCGCAGAATTATTGGCCTGACGAGCTGGGCCGCCAGCAATTCTATATGCCGAACGAGCGAGGCTTCGAGGTGACGATCAAACGGCGGGTCGACCATTGGAACGGCCTGCGCGAGGAGCGTGACAGCAGCGAAGGCGGATGATGCTCGGGCCGTGCGACAGCGCCGGCCCCCCACACAACGAGAAGAGGAGAGGATATGAAGCTGGCTCGATATGATGCAGGGGCGGGCCCACGCATCGGCATGGTGAAGGATGAAGGGATCGTCGATCTGGCGGCGGCCGGGGCGCGCTGGACGACGATGATGGAGGTCATCGCGGCCGGCCCGGAGGCACTCGACGCCATCGCGTCGATCGCGGCGCGCGCCGATGCGTCGGTCGGGCTGGACGGCGTGCGGCTGCTGGCGCCGATCGAGCGGCCCGGAAAATATCTCGCGATCGGCATGAACTATGCCCAGCACCGGGAGGAGGCCGACAAGCTGGGCATTGCCCGGACGCAGCACCAGCTCTGGTTCAACAAGCAGACGAGCTGCCTGTCGGGCCCATTCGACCCCATCGAACCCGGCGTCACCGAGAAGCTGGATTATGAGGTCGAGCTTGGCGTCGTCATCGGCAAGGCCGCCAAGAGCGTGTCCGAGGCCGAGGCGCCGCGCCACATCTTCGGCTATGTGGTCGCAAACGACGTCTCGGCGCGGGACTGGCAAATGCATTCGCCGACCTTCACCATGGGCAAGTCGTTCGACACCCATGGACCGATCGGCCCCTGGATCGTGACCGCCGACGAGATCGCCGATCCGCATGCGCTGGGCCTGCGTTGCTTCGTGAACGGCGAGAAGCGGCAGGACAGCAACACCAGTGAGATGGTCGCGAACCTCTGGGCGCAGATCGCCTATATTTCGACTGCCTTCACCCTGGAGCCCGGCGACCTGATCGCGACGGGCACACCGCATGGCGTCGGCGCGGCGCTGGAACCGCCGATCTTCCTGCAGGCCGGCGATGTCGTGCGCTGCGAGATCGACGGGATCGGCGCTATCGAAAATGTGATCGCCGCGCGGCGCTGAACGGAAATGGCAAACCGCGGAGACGCCACTCGTCTCCGCGGCTTCCCCTGTGGCGGCGACTTAGAAGCGTGGATCGATAGGCGTGGCGACTCCCGCGGCGGCCTCGATGACGGCGGCCGCATCGAGGCAGAGATCCTCGCGGAAACGCCGGCCGCCGACGAGCACGCCGATCGGCAGGCCGGTCGCCGGATCAAGTCGGCCGGGCACGCAGACCGATGGCAGCCCGAGGAGGTTTGCGGGTGTGACCGGACAGATGATCTCCAGTAGCCCCGCGAGACTCCCGGCGTCGAGGTCATAATCATGGCCCGGCGTCACCCTGGTCCAGGTCGGCCCGAGGATGAGCGGATGATCCTCCTGGAACGCGGCCCATTCCATCGCGATGCTGTGGCGGCGGATGAAGGCCGCCGACATTTCGAAGGAGTCGGCGAAAGGCGGGATGCCGTCGAGGTAGAAGTTGAAGTAGCGCAGCGTAGCGGGGCTGAGCAGCGGCAATACGCCATCGGCGCCGAAGCGCTGGTCGCCGACGATGATCTGCCCCCAGGCCTCGATAGCCTCCTCATAGCGCGGCGGACAGGCTTCGACGACGTCATAACCGGCGTTGGACAGCGCATCGGCCGCGCCGCGTACGGCATCGGCAACGGCGGCCTCCAGTGGCGAGCCGGGCAGGGCGGTCATGACCGCGACGCGGATCGGCCACCCGATCGGCTTGCCGGCGAGCGGGGCGTCAATCGACCAGGGATCCCTGGGATGTGCGCCGATAATCGCCTCGAGCACGAGGCGGACGTCGCCGACGGTCCGCGCCATCGGGCCCTGGACGTTCATCAGCTGATTGGAGATGTGCTGGTCCGGTCCCGGAACCTGCTGCGCCACTGGCACGCGACCGGCGGACGGCCGGATGCTGACGATACCGCAGGCGTTCGCCGGGTTGCGCAGCGAGCCACCAAGGTCCGACCCAAGGCCGATCGGCGTCATGCCGGAAACGAGCGCTGCGGCATCGCCGCCGCTCGATCCGCCCGCCGTCCGGTCCTGATCCCAGGGGTTGCGGGTTATGCCGTAGAGCGAGCTGTCGGTTGATGGCCGCATCGCGAAGTCGGGCAGGTTGGTGCGCCCGATCGGGATGGCGCCGGCCGTGCGCATCTTCTCCACCACCGGCGCGTCGACCGGCGATACGGCTTCCGCCAACAGTTCGGTACCCCAGCTCGTCGGCAGGCCGGCGACGTCGATACAGTCCTTGATGGTGAAGGGCACGCCATGCAGCGGGCCGAGCGGTGCGCCCTCCCACCGTTTGCGATCGGCGTCGGCCGCGGCTTTCAGCGCCTCGTCGCGCAGAACGCGGATCACCGCGTTGATCCGCGGGTTGACCGCTTCGATCCGGTCGAGATGGGCTTCGACGAGCTCGCGCGAGGTGACCTCCCCGGCGGCCACCTGCCGGGCCATCTCGCTGGCCGAAAGGCGCCAAACTTCGCTCATATCATTGCTCCCTGATGCTGGCGCTATAGTCCCTCGCGAGATCGACATCGACCGCTTCGAAGCCCGCGGGGCTTGCGTCGTCGATACCCCGATCGAGCCCTAGCCGTTTGAGGCGGCGCAGATAATAGGCCCAGGCAGCCTCATAATAGATGCTGGATCCCATGACCTGCTTGACGTCGGCCAGTTCTGCAGCAGGCATCGCCTGTACCTCGCCGGCGGCCATCGCCTTGAGCTGGGCGCCGCATACATTGTCCAGCTCGATTGTCGAGACGACCGCGTCGGCCAGGCAACTGCCGGTGACGAGGACACCGTGATGCTTGAGCAGCAGGGCCTTCATCGAGCCGAGCGCGTCGGCGATCGATGCGCTCTGGCCATGGAGGAGGGGACTTTCAT
This sequence comes from Sphingomonas sp. Y57, assembly GCF_001015195.1. GTDB lineage: Bacteria > Pseudomonadota > Alphaproteobacteria > Sphingomonadales > Sphingomonadaceae > Rhizorhabdus. The sequence goes on from NZ_LDES01000052.1 coordinate 125,920, forward strand.
AGACCTCGGCGAGGGCGATCTCTTCGTGCCAGCGCGCGGCGTGCTGGTCGAAGGGAACGACCGTTGCGCCGATCGCGCCGAGTGCGACGCCGTTGGCGCCGTGGTGATGGATGATCGCCTGCACGTCCGGCCGCGCCGCATAGATCTTCCCGTGGATCGAGAGGCTGGGGTTGACCCGACCCTGGCCGCCGACCGGCTTCAGGTCGAAACCGACCTCGACGAGGTCGGCCGTCCGTACCTCCTCGACGCTCTGGCCGAGCTGATAGGTCCAAAAGGTCGAGCCGCCGGCGCCGCGCATCGTCAGATGCGCGAGGACGCCGACTCCGATCTTGAAGGAACCCAGGATTCGATAGGCCAGGGCCAGGTCACGAACGGGATCGGTCATTCTTGCAGCCTTTGCGGATTCGTGGCGCCGCATAGGCGGCATGTGGTAAAACATATCTGATATCTTTTTTTTAAAGGCAAGCAGGCAAGGTTCAGGAATTAAGAAAATATGGAGAAACTTTCGAGAATGGTCCCTTGTTGTGGTCCGAGGTCGCTTATAAAGGTGTCCGACATATGTGGGGCCTGTCGACAGGTCGGTGCCTTGAGAGGCGCCATGCGATGGTGATGCGCGGCCGATCCCGACGATCGGCCGTGGCGTTGCGGATTGTGGTGCGGAACGGTAGGAGTTGCAGGATGAATAACCCCATCGACACCGAGGCCGGCCGGCGTAGCGTGCGCAAGCGTGCCGGGGATGGCGGTGCTCCGCGGGGCCGCAGGCCGGCGAAGTCTGCCGGTTCGCCGAAGGCGACCACCGCCGGTGGCGGCGAGCAGGGTGCCGGCGGCTCGCTGGTCCAGCAAGCGATCCGCGCGGTCGGCAATTATATGCGGGACAATGGCCTGCGCCCGGGCGACACGCTGCCTGGCGAGAAATATTTCGGCGACGAGCTGGGTGTGAGCCGGGCCGTCATGCGTGAGGCATTCGGCGCGCTCGGCGCGCTCCAGATCATCGACGTCGCCCGTGGCCGCAAGCCGAAGGTGCGTCGTGTCGACGGTTCGCTGTTCGCGACCTCCATCGTCCATGGGTTCAACACGTCGCAGATATCGATCCTGGACGTATGGGAGGTCCGCAAGACGGTCGAGCTGCGCGCCACCGAAATGGCGGCGACGGCGCGCACCGACGAGGAGCTTAAGGAAATCCAGGGCATCGTCGACGCGATCGCCACGTACATGGACGACCCCGATCGGGTCTCCCAATATAACGCGGAATTCCATTACGCTATCGCGCGGGCCAGCCATAACGTGCTGTTCGCCCAGATCCTGGCTTCTTTCGCGCCGATCACGCGCATCGCCACGCGCGCGGCCTGGAAGGCCTGCACCACCAAGGCGATGAAGCAGGCCCAGGTTACCCGGCACAAGGCGATCGTTCGCGCGATCGCGCGGAAAGACCCCCAGGCGGCCACGGATGCGATGCGGCAATTGTTCGACGATGCGATCCGCGAGAATTGGAGCCGGCTCGCCGCGCATCGCTTCTCGTTCGATCCATTCTTCGACGAACAGGGGCAGCGCCCCGCCCTTATGTGATCGAGGGCGAGGCCGGCGAGGCAAGAGAGATTCAACCCATCATCGCCGTATAGCTGGCGATATCCTCGTCGATCACCTGGCGCAGCTTCGGCGTGTTCATGAGGCGATCCTTTACCGCATCGAGCTGCGGCGTAGGCGAAAGATCCTTGCCGGCTGGCGCCATGATCTTCCACAGGGCGAGAACGCCGACATAATAGTCGAGAACGGTCAGCGGCCCGCCGATATCGCGCAGGCCGATGCGGCGCTCCAGTTCGGCATAGGCAGCGTCGAGGCGAATGCGCGCCTGGGCGCCGACTTCGGCTGCGGCTGCGTCGCCGGGCGCATAGCGGTTGGGGCGGTTAATCATTTTCCAGCAGGACTGAACCTCGACTGCCGCGACGATCATGGTCGAGAGTTCCTTCGCCCGCTCGGCCGGGGAGAGATCGGTCCGGCCATGGTTGCCATGATCGGCGGCGAAGCTGAGGATCGCGACAGTCTGGGTGATGATCGTGCCATCGGCGTCCAGTGTCGGCACCTCGCCCAGCGGGTTGATCGACAGGAACGGCTCCCGCTTGGTCTCGCCCGACAGGGAGTTCACGATGACGACCTCATGATCGATGTCGGCTGCGGTGAGGGCGAGGCGGCATGCCAGGGCGATGCTCATCGGCGAATGATAGAGGCGCATTTGGTTCGATTCCCTTCCTGATTTTGCCGGAGTTGCTCACACATATCTGATATGTTGGCAATGTAGAATATGTCGGGCTCGGTCCAGGTCAGCCAGTATAACCCCTAAAACCACTGGATTTCTTAGCCTTTTTAAGAAGGTCGATAGGTTCTGGTACGGCTTAACATATCAGATAAGTACTGGACATGGCGGGCCGGCGGTCGCATAGTCGCCGACAACGCGGCACCGGCGTGTCCGCGATCTGTCAGGAGGAACATGATGTCGACGACCGAAGCCGTTGCCCCCGTGTGGGATTTTGTAGGGCATTATGTCGGGCGCTTTTCGGTCGCGCCCGATTTCGGCGCCCTCGGTCAATATGAGTTCATCGGCGAGGCGCTGATGCCGATCGCGCAGATGATCGTCGACACCGCCGCCATCAAGCCGGGCGAGGCCGTGCTCGATGTCGGCGCGCGCAACAATGCGGCGCTGCTGGCGGCGCAGGCGGGCGCGAAGGTCACCGCGATCGAGATCTCGCCTCGATTGCTGGACGTCGCACGCAACAAGCTGAAGGACTTCCCCGAGACCCGCTTCGAACTGGCCGACGTCGCCAGGCTTCCCTTTCCGGATGCCAGCTTCGATGCGGTGATCGACGCAGTCAGCCTTATGTTCGGCGCCGATCGTGAGGCGGCGGTCGCCGAGATGGCCCGGGTACTGAAGCCGGGCGGACGCATCGTGTGGACGGGCTGGTTCGGCGGCGACGCGATTTCCGACATCGCGAAGATCCAGATCAACGATACCGCGGCCGTCGTCGGCCAGGCGCCCTTTCCCTATAGTTATTGGGGCAATGAGGATGAGATGCGCGAACTGTTCGGCGCGCAGGGCTTCGACATCGTCATGACGAAGCATCCGATGGTCAACACCGGCCCGGCGCCGCGCACCTTCCTGGAAGGGCTTGATCAGGTCCATCCGGTATCGCGCGGCTGCAGCCTGGCGCTGGAAAAGGTGGGGGAGTTCGAGCGCACGATGACGCGGATGGTCGAGGCGATCGAGCGCCGCAACGAGGATAGCGAGGGTACGAAGATCAGCCGCCACTATGTGGTCGGCGTGGCTACCCGGAAAGCCTGATCTGCTTGAGACCATCGTTGCGGGGCGGGCGCGTCAGGGGCGCGTCCGCCCGTTCTCATCGAAGGCGCAGGCGTCTTTCGTGCCTTCGGCAGAAGTAAGCCTCACCAATAGGGCGGGCGGTGCAGGCCCTTCGGGCTGCTCGTGAAGATCTCACAGCCGGTCTCCGTGATACCCACTGAATGCTCGAACTGTGCCGAGAGTGAGCGGTCGCGCGTCACGGCGGTCCAGCCGTCCTCAAGAATTTTCACGCCGGGCTTCCCGATATTGATCATCGGTTCGATGGTGAAGATCATGCCGGCCTTCAGTTCGGGGCCGGTCCCCGGCTTGCCATAATGAAAGACGTCGGGCGCGTCGTGGTAGACACGGCCGACGCCATGGCCGACGAAGTCTCGGACCACGCCGTAGCGATACTTTTCGGCATGGCGCTGGATGGCATGGCCGATGTCGCCCAGATGGTTGCCGGGCTTCGCCTGCTCGATGCCCAGCATCAGGCATTCATAGGTCACATCGACCAGCCGCCGTGCCTTGATCGAGACGTCGCCGACCAGGAACATGCGGCTCGTATCGCCGTGCCAGCCGTCGACGAGCGACGTCAGGTCGATATTGACGATGTCGCCGTCCTTCAGCGTCCGGTCGCTGGGAATGCCGTGGCAGACGACGTGGTTGACCGAGATGCAGCTGGTATGGGCGAAGCCCCGATAGCCGATATTGGCCGGTGTGGCCCCCGCCGCCCGGATCGCTTCGCGCGCGAAATCATCCAGCGCCGCCATGGTGACGCCGGGTACGACCAGTTCGGTCAGGGCGTCGAGGACGGAGGCAGTGACCTGCCCGGCCCTGCGCATGGCGGCAAAGCCTTCGGCGCCGTGCAGCTTGATGGCGCCAGTCCGGCGGTCGTCCGCCGCCGTGGCAGTTATATATTGGGTCATCACTTTCCTAAAGTGCTCCGGCGGGTTTCAGCAGGAAGATGTCATATAGGTGGATTTGCTGTCCGCGACAATTGATGCGAACGTCCGATCGCCTTCGCCTCATCGGTATCCCGCAGGCCGGCCAGTACCATTGCCGTGCGCAATTCAGCTTGGAAACGGGCGAGCAGCGCCGCGATCGCCGCTTCGCCGCTGGCGGCGGCATAGGCCCACGGGCGACCGATGAGGACGCCGTCGGCGCCCAGCAGCAGTGCCTTCAGCACGTCCTGCCCGCTGCGCACCCCGCCGTCGACGAGCAAGGTGGCGTGACCGCCGACCGCCTGGGCGATGGCCGGCAGCGCCGCGGCCGTGGGAGAAACGCTGTCGAGCTGGCGGCCGCCATGGTTGGAGACGACGATCGCGTCAGCACCGCTGTCGAGCGCCAGCTGGGCGTCGCGGGGATCGAGAACGCCCTTGATCACGAGTTTACCCCGCCACTGGTCCCGGAGCCAGGCGATGTCCCGCCAAGTGACGCCGGCATCGAACTGCCCCATCAGCCAGCTGCCGAAGCTCGCCAGGTTGCGAGCCTGGGCGACATAGGGCGCGAGATTGCCAAAGGTGTGCGGGCCGCCGCGCAGGCCGACATCGATCAGCCAGCGGGGATGGCGCACATAGCTGAGGAGCTTGGCCGGCGTGGTGCCCCCGAACAGATCGTTGCGGATGTCGCGCCGGCGGATGCCGGGCATGGCGAGATCGACGGTGAAGACCAGCGTGCGGCAGCCGCTGTCCCAGGCCCGGCGCATCAGGTCGACGACGACGTCGCGGTCGCGCATCATGTAGAGCTGGAACCAGAAGGGACGTCGGGCCGCGCGTGCGACCTCCTCGATCGAACAGATCGCGTTGGCCGACAGGCAGAAGGGGACGCCCGCAGCCTCGGCCGCAAGCACCGCCTGGGTCTCGCCGCGCCGGCACATCAGGCCGGCAAAGCCTATCGGTGCGAGCGCGAGCGGCATCGCGCAGCTTTCGCCGAGCAGATCGCCCGAGCTGTCGATGGCGGACATGTCGACCATCACCCTTTGTGGCAGGCGCACGGCAGCGAAGGCCGTCTCGTTCTCACGGATCGTTGTCTCGTCGCCGGCACCGCCTTCGAAATAGTCGAAGATGAGCGGCGGAATGCGTGTCTTGGCGATACGGCGGAAATCCGCAAAGCTGGCAAGGGTGGCGTGGCGGTCGGCCAAGAGCGGGATCCTCGATCGGGGAGGGTCAGACGACCCGGTTGGCGGGACGTTCGCCCCGTCGCCAGGCTTCGATCGCCTCGCAGAGAACCGTCGCCATGCCGCGCCGAGCCTCTTCGGTCGCGCTGCCGATGTGGGGTGTCGCGACCACATTGGGACGGCTCAGGAAACGACGATCAATCCGCGGTTCGTTGCGAAAGACGTCAAGGCCGGCCGCCCGGACCTTGCCGCTGTCCAGTGCTTCCAGCAATGCGTCGTCGTCGATCAGATCGCCCCGGCCGATATTGACGACGATCAGGCCGTCGCGCGCCATGGCAAGACGATCGCGGTCGAGGAAATTGCGGGTCTGGCTGGTCGAAGGGGCCGCGAGCAGCAGCATATCGGCGCTGGCGAGGAAATCCTTCGCGTCAGCGATAAAAGTGGCCCCGGCCTCGTCCGTGGTCCGACCGCGGTTATGATAGACCAGCGTCATGCCGAAGGCCCGCGCGCGCTGCGCGACCCGGCGACCTATATCGCCAAGGCCGTAGATCCCTAATGTCTTGCCCGCGAGTTCGATACCGAGGGTCTGGCTCGACCACAGGTCGGTCCAGCGGTTTTCACGGAGCAGGGCAGTCGCCTCGGTCATGCGGCGCGTCGCGGCCAGCAACAGCAGCATGGCCTGATCGGCCACGGCGTTCGCCAGGACGCCTGGGGTGTTAAACAGCGGCAGGCCCTGCGCACGGACCGCGTCGAGATCGATATGGTCGAGGCCGACCGAATAGGTCGCGAGCGCCCCCACCGAGGCGGGGAGACTGAGGAGGAAGGCGGCATCCACCCGGACGGGCGGGCTCAGCAGGAGGACGTCAGGGCGAAGCAGGCCGAGCGTTGCCGCATCCACGTCCTCGATGACGAAGCGCCGCGCGAACTCAGCCCGCGCGGCCGGCTCCAGCGGGACGAGCGATGCTATCCGGATGGGGGAGGACGGCTGGGGAGCGCGCTTCAAAGCGTGACCGTCCGTTTGCGGTCGGTCCGCCGCTTGATGTCGAGGGCGACGTCGACGATCATGTCTTCCTGTCCGCCGACCATCTTGCGCCGACCGAGTTCGACCAGGATGGTGCGGGTGTCGA
>NZ_LDES01000053.1 GCF_001015195.1 Sphingomonas sp. Y57
ATTGGCGCTGACGGGGAACAACTGGCGCCCACTCGACCTGAGGTCGACGTGGTCTTCTGTGGCGACTGCGCTTGGCCCGCTTGCTTGCCTTTCTCTGCAGGCTGCCCGCGACCGCCTATCGCCTCCGATTCATCGACCCCAACCGAGCCTCCGAGTTGAGCGCCGACGCTTGTACCGATCGTGACATTATCCTGCGCGGATCGCGAGAGCCCGCGCTGCCACCCGGTCTGCGCGATGATCGCCTGCACGTCGCGCGTAAGCGTATCGGCCACCTGCGGGTTCAGACGCCAGTTGCCATGACGGTCCATCTCGAACCCGCCCTTGAGCCAGTTCTGCATCATCGCCTGGCCCTGTTCGCCGCTGCTGAGGAAATGCTCGATCGTGTCGGGCCCGGCCTGTTTCCCTGCCTCGAACCGCGTAGAGGTATCGTTGCGGGCCGATTGCTGGAACCCGACCGAGCTGGAGACGAGAAGATCGTTGTCGGCGAACGAGAACCTTGCCCGCCCGCCATTGGCGACCGCGCCCAATTGGCTCTCGTTGATGAGCCCGCCGCGCCACATCTGCGCCGCCGTCTCCGGGGTGAGATTGAGGCTCAGATCGCCATTCTGCGCCATGGCGATCTGCCGCTTCGACATGTCGACACCATGATCGGCCAGCAGCTTCTGCATGCGCGTCAGGCGCTCATTATCGATGATCCGCGTCATCCGTTCGTTGCGAGCGCGGTCAGCGATCCCGGCCGCACCACCTTCGGCCATGTCGACCTGATTGCCGGCGCCCTGCGACAGCGTGCGGATGAAGCTGTCGAGATGTGCGGCCTGGCGCACCGACATGCCCGCGGCGGCCGCGCCTTCCGCGAACCCGGCATTGTCGGCCTGTCGCCGCTGCTCCCCGATCCGGGCGGCCGAGCGCGTACCGTCGTGACCGACCTCACGCTGCGCGTCGAGCTTGCCCGACCGCTCCGCAAAATCGAAGCCCGCTGCCTCGCGGGTGCGGCCATAGACGCTGGCGCCCTCGCGCGCGGCCTCGACGGTCGCACCGTCGGCGGTGCCGACCTGCACGGCGGCATTGTAGGTTTCGAGCGCCCGCATGACCTGCGCCTCGTTGCGGCCGGTTGCGCGGGAGAGTTGGGAAATGGCTGTCGACCGAGCCTCTCCGGATAGCGCATTGATAAAGGCGATGCGGCGGGAGGTTTCCTGGACTGAGAGGCCGAGCATGGAGGCGGCGTTGCGCTGGCCCTCATTGCTGCCGGTCCTATGCGCCTGCTCGGTCGCGACATTGCCGCGCTCGATCCGCCTTACATTGTCGCCAGCAAAATCGCGCCGGCCTTCCATCGCGCCGACTTGAATCTGCGCGCCGGTAAGATCGTTGCGCAGCATCTGCTCCTGGTCGAAGGTATTGGCGATCAGTTTGGCGAAGGTCGGATCAGCCGACGCTTGGGCGATCACCGTCGAGGCTTTGAGCGCGGCATCCTTTTGGTCGTAGCCGTTCCTCTCAAAATGCCGCTGGGCTCCGGACAGCATCATGTCATAGGCGCGCGTATCCCCGAACGCCTTCCACTGGACCATCTTCTGCGTGAAGGCCGCGAACGAACGTTCCCCGGATTGCCCCTCGCCAAAATAGCCGGTGCCAAGGCTGCGGAGCGCATCCTTCTCGGCAAAATTATGGATCGCACTGGTCGCGGCATTGTCGCGCACGGCGCGCACGGTCGCGGGATCGGTGAGGCTGCGGCCGGTGAGGGCAGGGGAGAGCCCGCCCAGTTCGCGTGCCGCATCGAGCTTGCCCATGCCGAATGCGGCCGTCCCGCTGGCGCCGCCGCCATGTTCGCCGAGCACGCTGCTCGCGGCACCGAACGCACGGGTTGCGCCGAAGGCCGAGCGCTCCCCGAAATCCCCGAAGTTCGAAGCCGCGCCCCGCCGCGCCATGGTGCCCGCTGCTCCCGCCTGCGCCTCGAGCGCGCCGGCATAGCCTTCGCTGGTGGCAAGCGGTGCGGCGGCTGCCGTGCCCTGACCCTGCACACCGAGCGCGCCGGATGTGAACGAGGTGAACACATTACCGGAGAACCGGAAAACCGTGAAGACGAACGCCCCCGCAAGACCCGCGGACGCGGTGCGGAAACTCCCGAAGATGGCGAGCGCCTTCATCGCGGACGACGGCGCCAGCATCCAGGCATTGGCCGCGACATGGTTGGCGCGCATCTCGGCCAGCACATCGGTCGCGCGGCCGAGCGTCAGCTGATAGATCCCGGCGTCGATCACGCCCCAGAGCGCCACGAAGACGAACAGGCCGAGGGCGAAGGAAGCCACGCGCAGATTGATCGGGGTGAGGATGAACAGCAGCGCGACGGGCATCATGAAGAGCATGATCCCGAAGACCGTCGCCCGGATCGTGGGCATCCACTCGTTGGCCGTCGACATGGTGGCCAGGCCTGACGAGACGACAGCGCGATTGGCCATGACACGCGCCGCCGTTGCAGGACTGTCCTCGAACAGCACATCGCCCACCGTGCTGCCGAGCATCACATTGGTCAGGAACTGCTGGAGCGAGAGCGGCGTATCCATCATCATCTGGCCAAGTTCGCCGATGTTGGAGCGGCAGCGCTGAAGCTGGGTCGCATTGCCGATGTCGTAGCCGGTGCGGGTGCAGACCTGCGCGACATAATTGTCGAACAGCGCAGGTTCGGAGAGGCGTGTCGAGATATGTTCCCACGCCTCGTTGCAGCTCACCGTCGTGCCGCCCTTGTCGGTGGACGTGAACACCGTGCTGAAGGTCGCCGGCCCCGCCATCGCGGCAAAGGCGGCAGGAAGATCGGTCGCCGTGCGGAACAGCTGATCGTCGTCGACGCCATAGGCGGGCGAGACCCGCGCGACCGGATAGCATTGCCGGACATAGTCCTTGATCGTCGCGTCAAGGAACGTGTCGGTCATCGGGCCGCGCGGGCTCGCTGCATTGAGGAACAGGTCGAAACTGTGCCCGCCCGCCCCGAACTCAAGCTTGGCATGGGGATCGGTGGTGTTGTCGTCGATCACTTCCGCGAGCGCGCGCTCCATCATGTTGGTCATGCCCGCGACCAGCACGATGAGGTTCGGCACGTCGCCGACCGGCTGATAGGCGTTGCGGACGCGGTCGTAGACATGGACCGTGCCCGTCGTCGCGACCAGGCCGACGAACAGGCCGACGCCGATCAGCATCTGGAACCCGAAGGCGACGATGCCCATGCCTTGCCCGCGGATGCTGGCGAGCAGGACGCCGAGCGCGATGCCCACCACCGCGACGATCAGCACCAATGTCTCGTAACGCGAATCCCCGAAGATCATCGAGACGAGGCGGAAGGCGTCCACCGTCTCCGCAAAGCCGTCATAGGTGTGGAAACTCGCATCGATCGCCAGCGCGGGACTGGCCGAGAAGAGAGCGATCAGGACCGAGATCGCGCGAACTAAGCGGTGCATGACGCGGCCCTCCGTCAGCGGTTGCGGTTGGCGGCGGCGCCGGCGGCGTCGCGCGCATCACGGTCGCGCTGGCGCACGACCCCGGCATAGTTGGCCGAGAGGTTCGCCTGGTTGAGGGCGGCCATGTAGGACTGGCGCATCTGCGCGCGCTGGCGCAGCACCTCGTCGCGTAGCCCGCTCAATTGCTCAATGCCCTTGGCGAGGATGCGGGTCTGGCAGATCCGGGCGCTGCCGGCATCGGCCGCGCCGGCGGCGGTCACGCCACGTTCGGCATTGGACACGGCAAAATCTATGCTACGCGTGAGGTCGTTGAGCATCTGGTATGCGAGCGTCAACGCGACCAGTTCGTCGGTATCGCCGATCACGCTCTCGACCAGCCCCTGGCGCACGCCCCATTCCAGAAGACGATAGACGGGGAGGGTGCGCACATTGGCGACGAACTGGCGTTCCTCCGCCGTCAGCGCGGCGCGCGTGCGGATCTTGATCGCGATCGACTCCATCCGGCCGCGCGCGAGCACCAGCGCGCCCTTGCCGCTGCCGTCGGTCGAGCAGTCGGCCGAGGTCGGCGGCACCGCGATCGCGCGGGTCTGGACCTTGCCGGTCAGGAAATCATCGACGCTCTCGGTGTCCTGCCGCGCGCAGGCGGGGATAGCCGTGAACAGCGGTACCTTGTCCGCCGGGTCCCAGCGCATATAGACGTCGCCGACGCGGGCGCGCATGACGCCGGCCCAGTCGGACGCGCCGACACGCGCGGCGGCATGGGCGAGGAGCGAGCCGGTCTTGAAGATGTCGGTGACCTCGGCCGGGCAGTTTTCCAGCGCGTCGCGCAGATCCTCGGTCGGATTGCCCTGGTTCGCCTGAATCTTTTCGCGGCTCTGCTGATAGCTCTTGGAGAAGCCCTCGCGGACGCTCTTGTAGCCGGTCATCTCTTCGATGATGCCCGACATATTGTCGTCGCCCCGGGCGATCTGGACCATGCGGTTGGCGAGCCGGCAATCGTTGACCTGGATCGAGTTGAGGAAGTTGGTCGCCGCCTCCATCTTCGAGATGATGTTGCCCATTTTTTCATCGAGGGTTTCCAGCAGGTACTGGAAAGCGACCGCCGGGGCGGCCTGAAGGATGCTTTCGAGCTTCTGGACGAGATAGTCGGGATCGAGGAACGACATGCCGCCCAAAAACATGTCGATTCCCCCGCAGCCCGCGCGGACCTTGGGCAGCGTGACCGACATGAGATAGTCGTTATGGACATCGATCCGGCCCGACATGCCGCCCGCGGTGATATAGCCGCGGGTCTGGTCCTCGAACGAGCCGGGGCTGGTATAGGTCACATTGTCGAACCAGCTTTCGGCCCAGCTTTGCGCACAAGCCGGTGTGGCGAAGGCAACGCAAGCCAGCAGGGGCAAGGCGAGCAGGGTCAGGCGGCGGCGCGGGTTTGCCATGGCGGGCAGCTTTCGTTTGCGCGGGCAAGGGTCTGGCTCCCCATGTCAGTTCCTTGCTCGGTTGGAGGATGGAGGCGTGGGCGCGGCCACGATTCCGGTGAACTTCGCCATGCCGCGCACGCCGACAGCGGGCTTCACCCCGGTCAGCATCTTGGCGGCGAGGTAGAGATTGCGCGCGAGGTTGGGCGCGTGATCGGTGCCGATCGCGACGGGAATGATGCGATTGGAATCGGCGACAGGGCGGACCCAGGCGACCGGATGCCCGACCCATGGCAGACCGAGGCGCCCGGAGCGCAGCATCGCTTCCTGGCTGCCGATCGTGCGGACCTTCCAGCCATAGCGTTGCCCCAATGTGCCGAGCCGCGCCCAGAGATCGGCGCAGGGGATGCAGCCGGGCGCCGTGCTCATCTCGACGATGAACGCGGGGGCCTGGCCTTTCATGGTTTCGGCGAAGTCGGGCGGCCAGTCGCGCGTCACCGGAACGCGGGCGAGCCATTGGCGCATCTTCGCGTCGGTGGCGACCGGGTGGATCGCCGCGCGCATCGCCTGTTCGTGCGTCGGCGCCTGCGCGTGCGCGGATCCATTGGCCATGAGCATCGCCGTAAGCAGGATGGGGGCAAAGCGGATCATGGCCGGGGTCCCATCCGAACGTCCACCAGATCGCCGCCCAGGACGCGCGGATCGGTGGCGGAGACCGGGCCGTTGGCGAGCGCGTCGAAGAACCCGTCTTCCTCGCCCGCGCCGGTCAGGAACTGTTCGGGCCGGATATCGCCCGCGAGCAGCCGGACCGCCTGGTAGGCCATCTGGATGAGGTTGGGATAGGCCTCGACCCCGCTGGCGATCACCATGCGCTGCTGGCTGCCCCGCCGGATCACCATCGTCGTGGGCGTGACCTCGACCCCGAAGCGCTGCGCGAGTTCCGGCTTGCGGTCGATGTCCTGAAGTGTGACCTGCCAGCCCATCTCGTCCTGGAAGCGCTGGACGATCGGCCACTGGACGCGGCAGTAGCCGCAGGTCGAACGCGAGAACATGACCAGCGCGAATTCATTGGCGCGGCTACGCAGATACTGGCGGCGGACCTGATCCTTCTGAGCGGAGAGTTGGTCACGCGCCTCGCCGACCATCGGATTGGCGGACTTGGCGTTGAGTTCGGGATTTTGCAGCATGGCGATCTGCGTGACACCGGCGAAGGCTCGGGCCTTGCGCCGGGCGAAGTCCTGCAGACGCCAGAAATCCGCGACCGCATCGACGGTGAGCACGGTCGCCGCGTAGTCGCGCTGTTCCTCGATCAGCTTCCTGATCTTCGGCGGCGTCCAGGTGGCCAGTTCGACCATCGGCGGGATCACCGGCTTTTTGAGAGCGTCGGGATCGGCATCCTCTTCCGTGGGTTTGGGCGGCGCCTGATACCACCAGTAGCCGGTGCGTTGCTCGCCGGTCTGCGCATGGACAGGCAGGATCGGCAGGAGCACCGCCACGATGAGGAGGGCGAGGCGGATCACAGCAGCTTCTCCATGCGCTTCAGCCGCTCGATCTCGACCGGGCCGTAGTAGCGGCTGTCGAACCCGCTGGCGTGCGACGAGCCGACATAGATCATGCCCGGCGGGATCGTTCCGATCATCGGACGCCAATGGTCGAGCTTCTGCCCATTGTGCCCATAAGGCTTGCTGATCCCGAGCAGCTTGCCGTTGCAATAGTACCAGCCATCCCATTCGCCGGGATGTATGGGGCCAGATGCAGACGACGGCTTCTCGATCCAGTCGATGCGGTCGCCCGGCAGGCACAGCGCCATCTTGGTAACATCGACCGGCTTGGGACCGGCGAGCGGATGCGACAGGGTAAACGATACGAAATCGCCGCGATGGATCGGCCCCGGCGCCTTGCGGACGAGCCAGGCGTCGATCGACGGGCTCATCACGATCGTCGCCTGGGGAATGGCCCACCACGTCAGCAGGCCCACCGGCAGGACGATGCCGAACGCCTTCCACAACTGTTCGGGTCGGGGTGGCTGGCCGAGCCCCGAACTGCCGAGCGCGACCGCGGCCTTGAGCGGCAGCAGCTTCAGTTCGGCCCAGCCGGATCTAGCGGCCCTGAAGGCGAGTCTGAGCATCGCGCACCTCCTGCTTGCCGCCGAGGCGGGCATATTCTTCGAGCAATCCTGAAAGTGCGGCGTCGCCGTAGATGACATGCGCGGCGCGCGGGGCATCATCCTCGCGCTCGCAATAGGGCAGCGCCGGATCGCCGGGCACCATGGCGAGTGCGGGGACGCGGGTGACGCCGTGCTGGCGGAAAATGAGCGGATCGACGATCAACTGCACGTCGCGCATCGCGCAGGCCGGGCCTTCGCATCCCGGATCATGGCGCAGGATTTCCGCGGAGAGTTTCGCCATCGGCGCGACCTTCGTGAGCCCGCCGGGCATCCCGCGAAAGGCCAGCACGCCGCCGACCCGTTCGAGCTGCCCGGCATAGATGCGCAATGTCGTCACCGGCATCGAGGACGAGACGAACAGCACCGGCACCCAGCCTTTGGTTTCGGGAGGCGTGGTGATGCCGGCTACGGCCTGCATGTCGGGCGCATCGAGACCGAGCGCCTGGCCGAGCCGTCTGGCCATGGCGTCGTGCTCGGCGGCCATGGCCTCCTTGCCGTTGTCGAGCGCGGTTCGCGCCCGCGCATCCATCGCCGGCGACGGAGCGCGCTTGCGCAGCCCCTCGAAAGCGCGGCGGCGGGTCTCGTCCGATGGCGTCGGCAGCGCGGTCGGACCGCGCATTTCCGCTTCGGCCTTGCGCGCGGCGGTGGCGCGTTCGAGCCGGTCCATCGCCGTGTCGCCTTGCTCTTGCGCGCGCTCCCTCGCGCTTACCGGCGGAGCGGTGTCCTGCGCTGGCGCGGAGGTGGAGAGGAAAGCGATACCGGCCAGCGCGAGCGAGACGCGCGCGTTATTGGCCGATGACCTGCATATAGGCATCGATCTTGTCCTTCATGTCGATCTGGATGTCGGCCTGGGCGCGGGCCTCGATTTCGGAATAATATTCGGAGAGGTCCATCTTGCTGAAATCCAGCGCCTGGAATTCCTCGGGGGTGAATCCGCGGCAATAGGGGTTCTTCGGCGTGCCCCAGCCAAGGCCGTTGAAGCTCTTGAGCTGCGGGCGACCCTGTTCCTGGATGATGCGGCCAAGCTTGGTGTTGAAGCAGCAGTGGCCCTTGGATTTCTGCACGCAGATGCCGAGGATCTTCGAGGAGCAATACGTCCCGACCTCGTGGCACATGCCCGACCCGCGCAGCATGCCCACTTCCATGTCCTGCTGGTCACAGCCGGACAGGAGGAAATCCATCATGAAATTGATCGCGAGACTGATGGCGATCGAGGTCGGATCGATCCCGGCGATGATCGCGTTCGCGCCGGAGCTCGCGGCCTGGCCGGCGGTCGCGCCCGCCTTGAACGCGCCATAGGCGGCCTTCATGCCGGTGAAGACGCCTTTCGCCACCGCGATCTTAGTGCCGATCGACGAGATGGACGAGCCCATCCCGTCCTTGACGATCTTGCCTTTGTCCTTGCAGCAGTTCGAGAAGGTGGTCTTGAGACCCGCTGGGCGGCAGCGCACCGCGCGTCCCGCGAATATCTCGATATTGCCGAGGCAATGCCCTTCGGCATCGACTTCGCCATCGGCAGGCGCGCCGGGATCGTCGACGATGGGATCGTCCTCAATTCCGGTGCCGTCGCTGCCGGTGCAGGCATTGGGCGAGCACATCGGCGTGCCGCCGCCGACCGGCGTCAGGCATGAGTGCTGGCTGCCGAGCGGGCAGCTATACGCGCCCTCGGCATCGGCCACGCACATCACTTGCTGGATCGGGCAGAGCCATTCTTCATCCGCCATGATCGTGCAGTTCGCGACCTCGCCAGGATCACCGGCATCGCCGTTGCCATCGAGATCGACCGCGCAGACCGGGAGCGTTTGCGCTTGCGCTGGCGTGACATGCCCCGCGAGCAGCAAGCCGTACAGGCCGAGCGCAAGCAGCTGTGCGCGCTTCCGCCAGGGAAGGAGGCGCCCGATCATCGGACTTCCCCCGTGCAGACCATGTCGGCCCCACCGAGGCGGACGGTCTGCATCATGACGACGGCTTCGGGAAAATCGTCGAGGCAGCCGCAGGCCGAGACGATTTCCTCGCCCGGACCCACAGGGCAGACATCGCCGCCGCCTGCCGCCGTGCAGGCATGGTAGAAGGTGTCCCACCCGACAGGCGCATTCTGTTTCGTGCCGACCACTCCGTCGAGGGTAGCCGCCGTATTGCGCGCGGGCGCGCGGGTCTTGCAGACCGGCTCGCAGGCCGGAACCGAGCCGCGATCGGGCAGCGCGAAGGGCCGTGACGCGGTGGCATAACCCCCGTCCGAGGTCCTCGTCCGGTCGGCCAGCATGGTCTCGGTCGAATGGTCGATGATATAGGCGCCGCGGCTCAGATCAGGTTCCGGCATCGATCCGGTATCGACGGTACAACGATAACGGCGCTGACGCTCGAACCATGGCCGCGCGAGACGGAGCGAGCAGGCGCCGCTCTCGAACAGGCGTGCCTGGGGGAGGGGTGTAAGGCCGGTGCCGACGCCGTTGCGGAACGTCTCGACGCCATCGACGCTTTCGTCATGAAGCGCGCAATTGACGTCGCCGGCATAGCCCGCGCACAGGTCGACGATCCGCTCGGTCGGGTTGCAACTGAGGTCGAGCATTGCATCGAACTGCGCGAAGGCCTCTCCTTCACCGCCGACCGCGATGCGCATGGAAATGACATGCTCGCCGCGGGTCAGCCACGGCTTGAGGTCGAGATTGGGATAGGCATGCCAGGTCCGTTTCCGCTCGCACTTGCCGGGCGGCAGGCCGGTCCCGGTCCAGTTCGCCGGATTGGACAGCACGAGCTCGCCGTCGATGCGAAGCTGGAGCCAGTCGTCGAAGAAATAGTGCGAGAGCCGGAACTGCGCGAGGCGATCGGGATCATCGATCCGCAGCCGCATGGAAAACTCGAAGATGCGGCAGCTCCCGCCTCGCAGGCTGTCGTCGCGCGGCGAGCCCATCTGCAATGTGAGCTGATCGGGTGCGGGCGCATAGATCGCATAGGCGCCGCCGAGATGCGCGATCACATCGTCCGCCTTGACGGCGTTCAACGACACCTCCCGCGTGATCGTGCAGGACCGGATCTGCTCGGCCTTGCCGACGCCGGCGGGCGAGCCCTTGAGCGCCTGGAAGATGCTGTTCGATGCGGCGACGCTCGCGGCATCGCCCTGGATCGTGGCGGGACTGGCGCGATAGGCCGTCTGCGGGAGCGCGGGGTTGGGCGAGCAGGCCGTGCTTTGGGCGCCAGTGTAACGGATGGCCGGGCCGTCGATCACCGCCTGCGCGACGCCGACGCGCGGATCGGCCGTGGTGAGCGCGCCGATGACGCCGCCGCCCAGGTCTTTCAGCACCGAGGCCATATTGCCCCAGACGAGGTTGCTGCCGCAGCTGTTGTTGATGCAGTAGCAACCGGCGAGATCGGTCAGGTCGACTTGCGCGAGCTTGAGATCGCCGCCTGACGCAACATCCCATTTGAAGCTCTTGCACTGGTTCCAGGTGCCCGGCTGACAGGAGACGACGCCATTGGCGCAAATGCCCGATACCGGCACCGGCAGGGTCAATGTCTGGTCGACCGTGCCGTCGAGATCCTTGTCGCGCGATATCCGCAGCGTGCCGATATCGCCGGTCGCCGCCGGCTGCGCGATCAGTTCGAGCAGCGTCGCCGTCTTCTGGCACGCTATATTGGGGTTGAACGTCCGGCTGTTGTCGACTGTCGAGATCGGTTGTCCGGCAAGCCCCGGCGTCAGATAATTCTGCTGGATCGCATCGCTGTCCGAGGTCTTCGCGCGGGATGCTTCGGCGGCGGCGCGGGCGCGGTCCTCGACCGTCTGGGCCGAGAGCGGCACCGGCGCCAGAGCGCTGGCCGCGAGGAGGAGGATGCCGCGCTTCACCATGGCGTCCTCGCGCGGGTGGTTCGCGAGCCATGGGCGAAGCGCAGCACGTCTCCCGCCCGGAACGCGCTGGATCCGGGCGAGAGTATCCTGAAGACGGCCTGTCCCTCAAAAATGGTCAGCGCGGCCGCCACCGGAGATACGGCGGGAGGGGGCATTGCCGGCCCCGGCGGGGGGCTTTCGGCCGCGCTGACCGAGGGGGGAGCGGCGGTTGAAAGGCACACCGCCGCTCCTTCCGCGCGCCCGCTCACGGTGGGGAGCGTTCCGTGACGAGCGGGGCAGCTACCCGCGCGAGACGCACGGTTTGGGGGAAGCGATCTGCTCATGGCGTGGAAATCCCCGCGCAGCAGATCGCCTTCTCGAACAACATGAATTGGGCATTGTCCTTGCCCGGCGCGTGCTTGCCCGATGTCCAGAGCGCGCCGGGACGGCCGATGTTGACGCACTTGCCGCCCTTGACCGGCTCCATGATCTGCATCTTGTAGCGGCTCTTGGTCCAGATCGGCTGCGGCTTGAACGAGCAGCCGTCCGCCGAGTGGATCGTGAGAGCGCCCAGCCTGCCCATCATGAACGTCGAGCGCGCGGCGAGACCCGCCCAGGCCTCGACGCTGTCCCCGAAATGGATGTCGCCGGCGACCGGATAGGTCGCGCCCCAGGAGCCCATGCACCAGAACAGGGGATCGATGACCTTGCCAGCAGCTGCGGCGGCGCTGTCGGCCATACAGGCGAGGCCGGCCGCCGGATTGCCGAACAGGATGCCTTCGGGCTGGATGATAGCGCCCAATGTGCCCGACTGCCAGGTCGGCAGCACCTCGGTGATCATCGCGACGTCGAAGCCATCATCCTCGATGCACGGCAGGTCCGTGAACATGTCGAGCATCTTCCAGACCGGCGAGATGTAATAATGCGCCTGCGCGAACATCTTGCGGGTGTTGGTGCCGTCCGAGATCGACGACTGGCTGCCCTGCAATTTCCCACCGGTCGGCATGAGATCGACACCGAGCGCCATCATGCAGCCCGGCTCGGTCACGACATCAACCATGCGATTGGGTGACCAGAACGAAACCTTGACCCCTAACCAGAAGGTCGCACCCTTGCGGCAGGCGCAGAGCGGTTTGGAGGCCGACTGGGCGTCCAGTTCCTTGTCGAGCTTATCGTAGGAGCCCACCCGCACGCCCCCGATCGTGATCGGGAAGATGCAGTTCCAGCGCACCTTGGTGATCGGATTGAACACGGTGCCCGCCTCGCATTTGGAGGCATGCGCAGGCGTGGCGGGCGCGACGAGCGCCAGAGCGAGGGCCGCCGCGCCGGTGCGCAGCATCGAGATGAGCCGACTCATGGGATGGCCTTTCGTACGGGAGCGCGATCGACGCGCACCTCTGTCAGCTCCAGCTTCTGGCCGACCTGCCGGACGATCACGGGCGCGACGGTGAGGCCCAACCGCTCCTTCACGCGCTCCTCGAGAATGAAGAGGGCACGGCCGTGCTTCTCGCCAAGCGAGAGCGCATCGTCCTTTGCGTCCCCACCGCCGGTGAGGATGATCCAGTCGGTGAGCGCGGCGGTCTTCAGCGCCCAGCCCAGATCGCGGGGATGCACGACCACCAGCTTCTGCGGCAGCGACACATAGGTCAGCGGGTTGAAGGTGAAGCCCGCAGGATAGAGCAGCTTGCCGTCCGGCAGCCGGATTTCCTGATCGAGCGTGTAGAACGGCACAACGCTGCGAACCTGGTTCTGGCGCGCGACACCGAGCGTCGCGCCTTTCAATGCGCTCCAGCCCGAACGCGGCCCGAACTTTTCGGCCATATTGGGCGGCTGCTTTGCGGCACGCGCCTCGATCTCGGCCATCGCGTCGGGCTCGGCGATCGGCCATGTACGACCAATGGTCGATGTCTCGGCGTGGGCCACCCCCGCGACGATCAGCGCGCCGGCCAGACACCCGGCGATGAGCGCGGACTGGATGGCGAGGACATGCCAGCCTTGGGGGACACGTCTATCGACCACGGCGGCGCTCCCTCCAGGGAACGGCAGGCGTACGACTCTCGCCGCAGACCGCGCAGATGAACGCGGTGACGCCCAGGAACAGCGTGAGCCAGATCAGCGCCTGGCTGCCGCCGAGGTCGGGGGCCGACCAGAGCACCAGCGAAGACTGGAGGATCAACAGCAGATGGGTGCCGACCAGCAGGCGAATGGATGACGGACAAGGCGCGCCGGAGAAGATGCCGTTCATCGGCCCCACCTTTCGGCATGTCGGGCGAGGGCATTTGCCATCCTCGACGCGCGGTGCAGGAACCAAAGTCCTCCCCGCACAAGCGCGATCGGCGTCAGGACAAGAATGGCCGCCCGCATGAACAGGGGCATTTCCGGGACGAGCAGGAACAGGCCGACGATGATCGAGGCCGCCGCCGCTTCGAGGCCCACGATCTGCCGAAAGCGCAGAGCCGCGATCCTCTCGTCCCGACCGGACGTATATTCCATGGCAAGCGCGGAACGGGTCATGATCAGGAGCACGGCTTCATTCGAGCGATGCAGGCGTTCGACGTAGGCTTCCTGCGTCTCGCCCGGCAGGCGCGGGGCCATCCCTGGACGGATCAAAAGATTCTCCGGCCGTTTTCCGGGACGAGGAGGGATTTCGTCGATCCCGCCGTCGATCTGTCGGGCAAGCCAACGGATCATGTCGCCGATCAGCGGCCGGATCGACGACGGGTCGGGCGAGCCGGAGAAGCTGCCGTTCATGCCCATCTCCGTGCCCTCCGCGTGACCAGCCAATTCGGGATGCTGTCGATGATGCGGGCGATGCCGATCGCCAGCGCGGCGCCGGCAATTCCGGCACAGGCGATCAGCCCGGCCATGAGCGGCACTGGCAGCACGCTGTCCGCGGCCCCGCACAAGCCAAGAGCGGCATAGGCCAGGGCGGTGATGACCGGCCCGGTGAAGGTTAGCAGGAGAGCGTGCCGCCGCCAGCGCTGGCGCTCGCTTTCTAGGATGGTCCATTGCGCATCGCGAACGGACGCGAGGAACCGGACCCGGTCGCCCAGTTCCCACTGGCAGCGGACCAGGTAGTCGTGAAGGGATTCGTCCGGCCTGCGCACGACGAGGGTCAGGCGCTCATTGCCGCCACTGGGCGGGAGTATGTCCAGCATCATCTTTTCCTCCTGAGTTTTGCGAGCAAGCGGCCCGCGGCCCCGGTCAGGCCGATGAGGATGAGCCCGGTCAGGAAACAGCCGCCGCCAACGATCGCCGCGCCGCGAAGAACGATGCCAGCGGGCTGTTCGAGCACCAGCCCGGCCGCGAGCACGAGCGATGCGATCATCACGGATTCGATGACCACCAGGCGGAAGCGCCAGCGCAATGCGTCGGCTTCCGCCCGTGCGGCGACGCGCGCCTCGATGATCCGCTCGATATCCTCATCCGGGCTCTCCACGAGCCGGAGCGGCAACTGGTCGGGGGAGGGGGAGCGCCGCGTCATGACAGCGCGCTCCGCTTCAGCGGCGCTGCGTCATCGAAGGACGTGCCGATTATCCCGGCGGGATCGACGCCGGCGAGATCGCACACCGCTTCGAGCGGCGAGCGTCCGGCGCGGACCAGCGCCTCGAACGCGGCCACGTCTTCGGGCGCGGAGGTGTTGATCCAGTAGCTGAACGGATCGACGACGAGCCGGGCGATGCCGAGGCCAAGCGGGCTGTCGATGAAGACTTCCGAATAGTTCGGTTTGTTGTTGCGGACCGATTTCAGGAGGTCGAGGACGAAACCCGAATAGTCGAGGATCTTGTTTTCGACCGCCTTGTCATAGGTCGATCCCTGCAGGAGGAAGCGCGTCGCGGCATTTTCCAGGATCACCTGTCCCGTGCCGCCGAACAGCAGCAGATCGTTCATGCTCTGGAGAATGATGCCGAAGCTGCCGCGATATTTTCGGGCGCGGCGATAGCCCTGGCTGATCGCCTCGGCGAGGCGCGACAGGTCCTGGCCCTCTTCGCGGGTCATGAACTGCGCGGCTTCATCGCACAGCACGAAGCGGGGGCGATCACGGGCGGACAGGTAGAGTTCCTGCGTTACCGCGTTGATCACCACCATGACGACCACGTTGAACAGGTCAGGCATGGCCTTCAGGCGCTCGAGTTCGAGCACCACGAATTCATCGTTCGAGATGTCGAACGTGCTGGGACCGTTGAAATAATGGCCGTAGGCTCCGTCCGACCCGAAATCACGCAGGTTGAAGGCCAATTCGCGCGCCGTGGGCACGAGGTGGTCGACCCGGTCGAGATCGGAGACGGTGTTGGCCGGATAGGAGCCGAGCCATTCGCGCACCGCATCGATCCCGGCTTCCGCGCGGCCGCTCTCGATCGCCCATTGCACGGCGGACTTGAGCAGGTTCCATTCGGACGTGGTGACGCCCTTGCGCGTCCCGGCGTTGGCCATCTCCGCGACGATCGACACCGCCATCGAGATCGCGGACTCTCGATCGTCGCCGTCGAGAGCGAGCCCCAGGTCGAACGGATTGAGGACGAGATGCTCTTCGCCCAGATCGATGTAACGGCCCGAGCAGAGCGTGCAGAGCTTCTTGTAGCTGCCGCCGATGTCGATGATGCGGATGAGCGCGTTCTGCGCGAAATACTGCTGGCACAGGTTATTGAGCAGGAAGCTCTTGCCCGCGCCCGATTCCGCCGAGACGATGAAGTTGTAGTTGTTGATACGCGGATCGAAGAGGTCGAGCGTGATGAGCTGCCCCTTGCGGCCCGTGTAGAGCAGCGCCGGCCGCCCGCCGCCCCGGAAATCGGTTTGGATCGGCGACATCAGCACGCCCGCGCGCACCGGCACGCGGAAATCGCGCTGCAGCATACCGATCGTGCGTCGCTCGGGGTACAGGCCGAAGGGCAGGCTCGCGGCCAGCAGGATCGGGTTGAGGTAGGATTCCTCCTGGACCATCCACGGCAGCGGTTCGCTCTCCCACAGCCGCTTGGCGCGCGCCGCCATCTCGCGGGCCTGATGGCGGTCGCGGCCGAACACCCACATGGTGGGGATTACCGAGACGAACCGGGTGTTTCCGGCCTCGTCCAGGATCCACCCGATCTCTTCGATCTGCTTGCCGACCTCGACCGCGAAGGACCCCGCCGCCTTCTGCGCCGAGAGAATCTGCGCGCGCTTGTGGATCTCGAAGGCCGAGTGATCGAAGAGGACATTGAGCGTATAGAGGAACGGCCCGCCGATCTGGTCGCTGTCCTCGGACGACCCGCGCATGCCGCCGGTGAGACGATTGGCACGTTCGGCGGTGATCCGCCGCGGCGGCGACTTGGGCGTCAGACAGCGCGCCACCTGGTTGCCCAGATATACTTCCGGCCCGTCGAAGCGGAGCGCCGGCCCGGCATCGATGATCTGGCGGCGCAGCGGCACGTCGGCGGTCTGGGTGAAGACGCCGGGCGCGGGCGCATGAACGCCGTTGAAAATGCGCCGGTAGAGCGAGATGATCTCGCTCGGCGCCATCGGGCGGATGCCGAGCTTGGCGAGCTGCTCCTCGATCTGGCGGCGCAGGTCGCTGTCCATCGGCGCGCGCGTCTTGACCGACAGGAATGCGCGGAAATCGCGGATCGGGATGCCATGCAGGGCCTTCAAGCCCATGGTGCCGGCGCGCAGATAGTCGAAGGTGCGCCGGGCCGAGGCCTGGATGAGCGGATCGGGCCGTGTCTTGAGGTCGAGAAAGGCGTCGAGCGCATCGTCGATCAGCGGGTCGGCGAAACTCTGGAGCTGGAGGATCGTGCCTTCGGGAAAATTGACGTTGAGCAGCCCCAGCAGCGCCTCATGGACATGGGCGAACATGTAGGGGGAGGGGATCAGCTCCCAGCTATAGCCCCAGCCATCGTCGATGGTGAGGAAGGCCTGTTCTTCCTCGACCCAGGCGGCGAGCGGAAGAAAATCGGAATAGCTGTCGCGCTCGACGCTGCGGCGCAGCCGCGCCAGCGTCATGCCCGATTGATAGCTGGTCATGGCCGGGCCCCCGCATCATTCTGGCCATCGTCGGGGCGGTCCCTGACCTGTTCGAGCACGTTCGCGCGGGACGCGGGCGAAACCGGGGCGACAAGATAGTCGCCGACCACCCATTGCGGGCGCTCGACCAGCGAATAGACATAGCGCGGCATGTAGAGCCGGTCGGGCCGCTGGCGGTCGGCATAGGGCAGGATCAGCGTCCGGACCGAACGCGGGGGCTTGAGCATCGGCGTGACCGGCTGCTCGATCAGCCCCTGGAGCTCGCGATAGACGCTATCGCGATAACCGGCGAAGGCGCCCGACGTTGTTCCAGTGGAACCGCGCGCGGCCTTGCCGTCCCTGAGCAACTTCCTGTCCCTGGTGACCGCCGGATCGGACTTCGACGCGACGCCCGCAACGGCATCGGCATAGGCCTTCTCAGGGTGGATGCACTGGCCGTGATCGTCGTTCTTGCAACTGAACTTCTCGCTATAGGGCGACATGATCGAGCCCATCGTCGCGCAGCCGCTCAGCATGAAGGCGGCGCAGACCGGAAGAAGCGGGGAGAGGGCGCGCGATCGGCGCGCGGGCGATAGAGGCCGCATGGGCGATACTCCCTGTTGGATGAGGAGCCGGCGCATCAGAACTTGCTTCCGGCGGTCGGCTTGATATCGAGGGTGACGCCCTCCTGGATCACGACCACGACGTCCTTCGCCGCGCCGACCTCAACGATCGGCCCCGCCTGGCGCGCGAGATCGAGATAGAAATCGGTGAGCTTCTCGGACGATCGCGACAGGCCGCCGGCGATGCCGGCCTTGGCGGCGTCGCCCGCATCGAGCGTGCGCACCGAACCCAGCGCCGAGGTCGAGACGTCGCCGACCGTATTCTGGACCGTATCGGCGACCCCGGTGATGGTCCCGGCGATGAACGCGCGGGCAAGGGCCGCGCCGGCGCGGGTGACGACCTTGCCGGAGAGGCCCTTCTTGCCGTCGGCGTCGACGAAGAAGCCCTTGATGGGCTGGTCGACCACCGAGCGTTCGTCGAAATCGACGCAAGAGAGGCTGACCAACTGGACTTCGACCCGTTCCTTCGCGAGGCTGCCGGTGGCGTTGCCGATGACGAAGCAGCCGGCGAGGTTGGCTTTGACGTCATTGGGCAGGACGGCGGGGGCTTGCACCCGCGCGATCAACGGTTCGGGATTGTTGGTCGCATCCCGGCTCGCCAGCGCATCGATCCCGGTCAGCAGCCGCGCCTTCATGAAACCAGGTGGCAAATAGATGGTCCGCGTCTTTTTTTTAGCGGCCTGTGCCCCATCGGCGGCCGCGACCGGACTGGTCGCGGCGCCGATCGCGCCCACGGTCTTCTCGACCGGCGGGGCCGGAGGCGCTGGCGGCGCGGCGGGCGGCGCGGGCGGCTTCGCGACGGAAGGATCGATGTCACCGGTCGCGGGCGGTTCGGGAAAGTCGGGAACCGAGCCGGGGATCGCCGGAGGAAGATCGCCGTCCAGCGCATGGGGCGGCGTGCCGGAACCGGGCGCGACCTTGCCTTCCTCGATGGCGGAGACGCGATCGCCGAGCAATTGCTGTCCATCAAGAATCTTCTGCAGGTCGCCGCGCAGCTTGACCTCTAGGCTGTCGCCGCGAAGCCCCGCGCCCATGTCGAGCTTCGAACTGGGCGATGGCGCGGCCTGCTCGGTCTTGTCGCCGCTGGCCGTGTAGAGGCCGAGCCCCAGCACGCCGATCGCACCGGCAACGCCAAGCTGCCTCAAACGCAGCTGCTGGCGTGCGGTCAGCGTTTGCCACCGCGTCTTGAGATCGAGCAGCGCGGGGCCGCGCGTATTCTCGCCAGGACGAGGGCGGTCCGCCTCATAGCCGTCGAGGTCGAGTTCCTCCGCGCGATCGGCAGGACCGCGCCCGCGGGGCCCGCGACCGCCGCGAGAGTCCCCGCCGCTCATTGCCCGGCTCCCCGGCGAACGACGATCAGCCGCGCGGCTTCCCCGGCCTCGATATTGCCCCGGTCGAGGGTGATCGCGAAGATGTTGGCGCCGAGCGCGCCGTCGAGAAAACCGCGTTCGTCGAGCTGCGCGCCGCCGGCGGCAGAGACCAGATATTCCGATGCCGAGAGGCCGGACCCGTCGATTTCGATGCGGCGTCGTTCCTCCAGCGTGGCGCCCGGCAGCGTCGCGAGCCGGATCGGCCCGGATCGGGGCGCAACGCTGGTGAAGCTCGCCGGGATCCGGTCCTGGAGCATCGAGAGCGTGATCGAGACTGCACGCTCTTCTTCGACCAGGGGTCCTAGCAGTTCCTCATTGGCGCGGGCGCGCTGGGGAGCGCCGGGCTGGAGCATCACCGTCTGCGCCGGAATATCCGACGGCTCGGCATAGAGCGCATAGACCGCGCCGTTGCAGGTGATGAAGAACTCAGACGGCACGGTGACGAAGCTGCGCGTCACCATCCCGGCGTCGTCGATCTCGCGAACGAGGAACTTGATCCAGGCGTCGGAACCGGCGCGCTCCACGGCGATCGCCTTTTCGGCGCTGAACCTGACGTCCTCGATTTCTCCGCCCGAACAGATGACATGGTTGATGTCGCGGTTTGACAGGCGGATCGTGCTGGTCTGGTCGGGCAGAACCATGATGGATTGCGCGGCGGCCGGAGCGGCAAGCGACAGGGCGAGCAGCATCAGGCTCGGCCGCGCGGACTTAGCGAGGCTGGACATCGAAATTTTCCTCATTGAGGGCGGTCAGCCAGAAGCGGCCATTGTCGATCACGTAACGGATCCGAAGATTGCCCCGGAACTTGCGGATCACCCCGCCGATCACCCGGACCTTCTCGACCGGCACGAGAATCTCGGTCCGGGTCCAGGTGACGGGCTGGTCGGGGCGGATATAGGTCGCGATCGAGAGCGTCGGATTATTGGCCAGTTCGTCGAGCAGCCGGTTGAGGCTGTCGCGCAGGCTGTTGTAGGTCGAGGGGTGCGTGATGCTCAGCAGTTCCTGGAACTGCCGATCCGCGGAGTAGGCGGAGTAGGTGCCCGAGAGCGACACGACATTGCGCGTGATCGAGCGCAGATAGGCCTCGGACGGCTCGCCGCCCGTGACATAGAGGTCGCCGCCCGCGCCGTAGGGGACGATGATCGTCCGGGTGTTCTGGTTGGAGGTGTAGATCACCGTGCCCAGCACCGCCGTGATCCCGAACAGGCCGATGACGGCGAGCTTCAACAGCCGGTTCTCCTCGAACAGGTTGCTCGCCCCTTGCAGGTAGCGGTGGATGCCATAGCTGCCCGGCTTGCCGATCAGCGGATCGCGTGGGGGTGTGCCGGGGGATTTGCGTCCGAACATGGCCCGCCTCATTCGTAGAACCGAGTCTGGGTCGGACCCGGATAGTTGGACCAGCGGACCAGGCCCCAGCGCCAGGCCATGTGCGGGATGAAGCCGCGCGGCTTGGTGCGGAGCCAGGGAACGAAAAGGAGAAGACCCGCGACGAGCGCCCAACCGAGCATCCCGCCCACGATCACGGCGACGAAGATCACCGTGATCACGAGCACGAACTCGTCCGATCCGAACCACAGGATCTGGACGGGTTTGTGCAGATATTGGGGTAGCCGCTCGTCCACGAGCCTTCTCCTCCTTGCGTCGTGACCTCCCTGCGAAGCTGGTTGAACTTCGGGGGTTGTCCCGCCAGTGCGCCTCATGCGCCCTGGCCCGTTGAGGTCCGCCGACCGCGCCCAGGCGCGGCGGCGGACCAATCCGTCAGATGACCATTCCGAATGTCTGGAGGATCGAGTCCGCCTTGATCAGGCAGACGGCCGCCACGATGGTCGGGATGCCGATCATGATGTTCGAGAAGAGCCTGCTCACGCCGAACAGGAAGGCCGCGACGCCGCCGACGAAGCCGAGCGGGCCTTTGACCCCTTGATTGACCACGATATCGTAGATGTCGTAGCCGAGGTCGCCGGCCGCCGGCGCCGAGAAGGCGTGAGCCCCACCGGCCCCGAGCAGCGCGAGCAGGGTTACGGGAATGCCGACATTGGCGATTGAGGCGGATTGTCTGCCGAGTGTTTTCAACATGCACTTGCTCCAGGGAAGATGGGCCGCTCCGGGGACTGCTTGCCGGCATCGATGAGGATCGCTGTCGGCCGACGGCGAGGCTGGACGGCCCGGTTCGGGTCCCGCCGCCGGCATTGGGATTTGCGCGGCAGCGGCAGAGCCGATGCACCGCGCGTTCGCGATGTGAGGAGCCGGAAGGCGATCAGCGGCCGGCATTGGCGAGCGCCTTCTTACCGTCGAGGAACGCCTCGATCTCGGCCTGCCGGAAACCGGAAATCATCTGTCCGTCCGCGATCAGGGTCGGCGTGCCGGTGATGCCGGTCTTGCCGACGATTCCGGCATGCGCCTCGACCCTGGCCTTGCCTTCCGCGCATGTGCGCAAAGGCGTGGGCGCGGTTCCGGCGTAGATCGCCTTGAACGCCGCTTCCTTGTCCGGGGAGCAAAGGACATGCTCGGCCTTGGCGGCGGCCTCGGCGTGGATGCCGGAGACGAAGAAGATCAGGCGCCGCACCGGCTTGCCTTCGGCCGCTTTCGCCGCCCAGAAGCGGTCGAGCGCCCGGCAGTAGGGACAGTCGGGATCGGTGAACTCAATCACCGTGGGCGCGCCCGCCGGACCGATGGCGAGGGCCATGCCGGTGTCGATCCCGGCGAGTTTCTTCGCTGAAGCGGCGTTCTGCGCCAGCGCGGTGAGGTTCTGGCCGTTGCGGTCGTAGATTTCCGCGAACAACAGATGTTCGCTGTCAGGCGCATAGTAGATGATGCGGCCGCCCGCCGTCGCCTGATAGATCGGGCCCTTGACGGGCGCCGGCCCGAAATCCTCGAATTGCAGATTGACGAAGGTCTGCCGCAACTCGCTTTCGGCATCGCGCGCGGCGGCGGTAAGCGGATCGGCGGCTTGCGCGAACGCTGCGCCTTGAGCAGCGAGCAACAAGGGGAGGACGAGGGCTGCCGCACCAAACAGGCGGGTGGGCTTATGGATGTGCATGCGATCTCTCCTGAAGAGTGCTGGCAGGGCGGGAGAGCAGGCGCGCATCGACATGCGTGCCCGACCCCACCGGGATGTGCTCGGCAGTGACGGGTGCGGGCATCGACTCCATCCGGTTCGTCACGGCGGCGCGCAGAACGAACCCATCGACCGTCGCCACCACGATGCGCGGCTGCTCGGCCACCGGCGCGATAACTGTCTGTCGGCCATGTCCGCCGGGTCCGGCACAGGCTGTCGTCGTGACGATCAGTGTGCCCAGGGCAGCCGTCATCGCTTTGGCAATCGGCATCATGCACGACTCCATGTTGGCGCCCCGCGCCATGGTTGATGAATACTTAATGGTCCGAAGTATCAGGTCCGATTCGACTTGAACCCTCGCAACACGATCTGAGTGATTTGAAACGAAGAGGATTGCAACAGGCCCCGGCAGTGGGGTGCCTGAAATGGCGATATTAGCCGTAAATATGCGAACTTAGCCTTATAAATTCGCTTTCGGGATCACATGGACTGATCTGGTGCCGGTTCGGCAATAAAGTTCCTGAATGATCCGATTTGGAGGAAAATGGAAATTAACTGCTCATTGTGCGTCGAAACATAAATATGGTCGCGCATCCGCTATAAATGGGCAGAGATATTCCTCTAAAATCATCGGCATCTATTCTTGATGCTGGTTACTCCACGATCCTACCTTTGCCGGATTACCCACAGAGCCCGACGGGCCGAACCGGGGAGGAAGGACATATGGCATCCGATGGAAAATTCGCCGACGTCGACCTGTCGATCTTCAAGGAACTCAAGAAGCTCTCCGGCGAGAAGATCAGGCAGGCGCGAAAGGCGCTCGGTTTGACGCAGCTGGAGGTCGCCACCGAAATGGGCGGAAGCCTGCGCTGGTATCGCGCGATCGAGTCCGGCGATCCGGGGATTAGGCTGGAGGATCATCTGATCGCACTGCTCCGGCTCGGTGCATCGACCGCGCATATCGCGCTGCCTGTCCTCTATGCGGGCCAACGCATGCGGTTCCCGCGGCAACTGATCCACGGTGACCTGGCCAGCATCGAACGCACATGCATTGAGGCGATCTCGGATGCGGTGATCGCCGGGCTGAAACAGGACCTCTCACCCGAATGGTAGCGGGACGGCGGGAAGGACCAGTCATGAAAATTGACGGTCCGGTTCGGGCGTGACGCTGGGACAGGCGGAAAAGATGGCGATCTTTCATTTCCATGTGAATATCATCAGCCGCGGCGCCGGACGCAGTATCGTCGCGGCCGCGGCATGGCAAAACAGCTGCCGCCTGTACGATGAGCGCTACGGCCGGTTTTCCAATTTCGTGAACAAGCGGGCGGTTGCCTGGTCTGCGCTGATACTGCCGTCCGGGGGCCCCGCGCAGTGGGAGGATCGCGAGTGTTTCTGGAACGCGCTCGAAGCCGCCGAAATCCGCAAGGATGCGCAGCTTGGCCGTCAGTTCGACGTGGCGCTGCCCGATGAACTGGACCTGCCGGCGTCGATCGCGGTTCTGCAGCGTTTCGCCAGCGAGATATTTTGCATCGCGGGTTTTGCCGCCGACCTGACACTGATCGAAATGGGCGATACGCCCAGAGGCAAGCGCCACCATGGCTATGTGCTGATACCGACCCGTCCGATTGTCGACGGCATGTTCGGCCGGAAACCGCGCGAATGGAACAGCCGCGTGAAGCTGCTCGAAATCCGCGCGGCCTGGGCGATGATGCTGAACGATAAGTTCGCGGCGCTCGGCTATGATGTCCGCGTCGATCATCGGTCCAACGAAGAACGCGGCATCGACGCTCCGCCGGTTAAGCATATCGGCATGGCCCGCAAGCGTATCGCGGCGCGCGCCCGGCAAACATCCTGACAATAGTCCGTGGCCGGCGCCTCACCGGCGGTGCGGTCCATCATGACGACGGCGAGGGCGGTTGCGGCGGGCGTGTAGAGGAGAAAATAACCGACTGCACATGCGGCGACGGCAGCGGCAGGGATTGCCGTCGCCATGACCGCTGCCGCCACGGCGAAAACGGCTAGAAGCTGAACGGCCGCTGCGACAAGAAGTATCCGCCGCCGACCGAGCCTGTTGGCCAGCCACCCGGTGAGCATTGCGGAGGCCATGCCGGCGAGCGGACCGGTCATGTTGACGATGACGCCGAGACGATCGAGGCTCCACCCCCTCCTGTCAATCAGCGCGCCCGCGATCGCGCGCGGCAGGCCGCCATGCGTCCCGATCATTTGTCCCATTCTTCGAGGCCATCAACAACGGCGAGTGGAACGCTGCGAGTCTCTTCCAAGGCGCGACAACGCCAATAGGCTGACAGGCGAAAGCACGAGATTAGGCAGTGGGTTGCCCAAATATGCGATCTTGGCCTCTTTTTAGGACCAGGATCGAAATGCTAGACTGACGTCGCGTCATGGCCTGCTTGCGCTGCCCAACAGGCCAGCGATCCATGCGCCATTTCTGCGAGGATTATCCAGACCCACGTTCGCGAGCGCCTGCCCGTCCTGGTCGGCCGGCCATGCGGTCATCGCAGATCGGCCGGAAGGGAAGGGAGCGGGAGGAGAGAGGAAGCAGCGGACGGTTGGCTGTCCGTGGTTTCCTTTCCTCAACCGGAGCACTGTCATGACGGGCGCGCGCTACGTGCGCATCAAGCGCTTCGCCGAGCTGACCGGCTACACCGAGAAAGCGGTCTATCGAAAGATCGCCGACGGCGTGTGGATTCAGGGCCGCGAATATCGCCGCGCTCCCGATGGCAGCATCTGCATCGACCTCGAAGGCTTCCACAAATGGGTAGAAAACGGCCAGGGACTGGCGTCGAGCCGCTGAAAAGCTGCATTCGCGTCCGCTTCCGCTGGAACGGGCGGCTCTATCGCGAAACGCTCCAGCTCCAACCCACATCCGCTAACATCAAGGCGGCCGAGCGCTTGATGGCCCGTGTCCATCAGGAAATCGATCTCGGCGTCTTCGATTATGAAAGCACGTTTCCCAAGGGTGATGCCAAACCCGACCGGAACAAATACGCGGGCTTCAAGACTTATGCGAAAGAGTGGCTCGCAACGCTCGTAGTCGAGAAATCGACGATGTCCGACTATGTGTCGGCGATCAATAATGTCTGGTCGCCGGCTTTCGGTGAGCGGCAACTCAAGAGCATCAAGCCGAGCGAGATCAAGAAGGTCATCGCCGACCGGGCGAAGCAGGTCAGCGGCAAGACGATCAACAACAACGTCATTCCGCTGCGCGGCATCTTCGAGATGGCTCTCGACGACGAGCTGATCGACCGCTCGCCGCTGGAACGGATCAAGAGCCAGAAGCATCAGAAACGCGAGCCGGACCCGTTCGACCGGGAAGAGACCGAACGCATCCTCACCTATATGCACGAGCGTTACGACGAGCAGGTCTGGAACTGGTATGAGTTCGCCTTCGGGACCGGCATGCGTCCCAGCGAACAGATCGTCGTCCAGTGGCGCGACGTCGACTGGAAGCGCCAGTCCATCCGGGTCGAGCGTGCCCGCGTCCGGGCCGTGGAGAAATCGACCAAGACCAGGACCGTGCGCGACGTCGATCTTACTCCGCGAATGATGGCCGTGCTTAGACGCCAGAAGGCGCACAGCTTCATGCGGGGGCTCGATTCGCCGATCTTCATCAACCCGGTCACAAACACGCCGTGGCCGGACGTGCAGGATCAGCGGAAGCTCTATTTCCATCCCGCACTGCGTGCGCTCGGCATCCGCAGCCGTGATGCCTATCAAACGCGCCACACTTACGCGACGACGGCGCTGATGGGCGGGGTGAACCCGGCCTATATCGCCCGCCAGCTTGGCCACAAGAGCGCGGCAATGCTGTTCCGGCACTACTCGAAATGGATCGATCACGCGGACTATGGCCGCGAAGCAGCCAAGCTCAATCAGATCTACGGTTCCTGACGCGGATGTCTGGCTGGTCTGTGGGGAGGGCTTGCCTGTCGGTGGCGGCTGCCGCGAACGAATCCCTCGTCTACTGGGCAGCTATTGAGGTGATCTAAAAGAGCCTGGAACGGGGGCTGGGGTGGCCTCGAAAAACGCCAAATGTGCCACGAAAGTGCCACGGAAACCGCATTTTCGCGATTCCCCCTAACAATATCAACTACTTAGCTGGTGACCCCTACGGGACTCGAACCCGTGTTTTCGCCGTGAGAGGGCGACGTCCTAGACCGCTAGACGAAGGGGCCGTCCTGTGCGGAGCGGCGTCCTTATGGGGCGGGGGAGGGCAAGTCAAGGGCTGTTGCGCGCCAAGGCGTTCGCCATTTACGCCGACCGCCCGAGCCACAGGGAAACTACGCAATAGTAACGGGTGCGCGGGTCGCTAGGTTCGGTCCATGCAGGCAGAACTGACGTCACCGGACAAGGCCGACGACCTCATCGCGCTTCATGGCGCCGATGCGATCGCGGTGCTCGTTGACCGGATCGCGGACGCGGTCCGACACTGTGACGATCAGGCCGTCGACAGCCTCGATCGCCTGCTCCAGATCGTCGAGCAACGCTTTGAAGGCCCCTGGCGGGCGATGCGCTCTATCCGCAACTGAAAGAAAAAGCGCCACCAGTCCGAGGACTGATGGCGTCTTCGTGATCCTATGCAGCGCTGCGCGATCAGGCGGCGGCCCGATCGCGCTCCTTCATTTCCTGGTTGAGCATCTCGGCCAGCAGGAAGGCGAGTTCGAGGCTCTGGCCCGCGTTGAGACGAGGATCGCAATGGGTGTGATAGCGATCCGCGAGATTCTCGTCCGTCACCGCCATCGCGCCGCCGGTGCATTCGGTGACATTCTGGCCGGTCATCTCGGCGTGGATGCCGCCGCCATGGGTGCCCTCGGCGCGGTGGACGGCGAAGAAGCCCCGCACCTCGGCCAGGATGCGGTCGAACGGCCGCGTCTTGTAGCCGTTGGCGGCCTTGACGACGTTGCCGTGCATCGGATCGCAGGACCAGACCACCGGCCGTCCTTCACGCTTCACGGCGCGAACCAGGGCCGGCAGATGCTTCTCGATCTTGTCGTGGCCATAGCGGGTTATCAGCGTGATCCGGCCGGGCTGGCGCTGCGGATCGAGCGTGTCGAGCAGCCGCAGCAGCGCGTCTGGCTCCAGGCTTGGCCCGCATTTCAGGCCGATCGGGTTGCCGACGCCGCGCAGATATTCGATATGCGCCGACCCTTCGAAGCGGGTGCGGTCCCCGATCCACAGGAAATGCGCCGAAGTGTCGAAATACTGCCCGGTGTTGAGGCTGTCTTCGCGCGTCATCGCCTGCTCATACGGCAGCAACAGCGCCTCATGGCTGGTGTAGAACTGCGTCCCCTTGAGCTGGGGAACGGTCTCCGGGTTGATCCCGCAGGCGGCCATGAAGTCGAGCGCGTCGCCGATTCGGGCGGCGACCTCGCCATATTGCGCGGCCCAGGGGCTGCGACCCATGAAATCGAGCGTCCAGGCATGGACCTGGTGGAGGTTGGCATAGCCGCCCTGCGCGAAGGCGCGCAGCAGGTTCAGCGTCGCTGCCGACTGGCTGTAGGCGCGGACCATCCGGCGCGGATCGGGGATGCGCGATTCCTCGCTGAATCCGATATCGTTGATGATGTCGCCGCGATAGCTCGGCAGGGTGACGCCGCCGATCTCCTCGGTCGGCGCCGAGCGCGGCTTTGCGAACTGGCCCGCCATGCGGCCGACCTTCACCACCGGCAGCTTCGACGCGAAGGTCAGCACCACCGCCATCTGTAGCAGCACGCGGAAGGTGTCGCGGATATTGTTCGGATGGAACTCGGCGAAGCTCTCGGCGCAGTCGCCGCCCTGGAGCAGGAAGGCCTTGCCTGCGGCGACCTGGGCGAGCGACGCGGTCAGCTCGCGGGCCTCGCCTGCAAAGACAAGCGGTGGAAAGTTCGACAGTTCCTGCTCGGCAGCCGCCAGGGCCACCGCGTCCGGATAATCCGGCATCTGCACCGCTTGATGTTGACGCCAGCTCGCGGGCGTCCAGTTCGTCGCCATGTCCAGTCCCATTGTCTATTCGGCGGCTTCCCATGCGCGCGGGGGGCACGAAAGGCAAGGGGAGGGTGGCTTTGGACGGGGCAAGCTGCGGTTTTGCCGGACGGCGTCAGGCCCGGCGGGCCGCCTTCCAGTGCCGGTAGCCGTTGGCAAACAGGCCGAGGAATACGACGCTCGCCAGGCACAGGCCGATATAGGCGTCATGGTTCGGCCAGACCTCGATCCAGAGGAAGCCCGCAGCATAGCTCAGCGCGACCGAAACCACGAAGGTCTGGAGC
This sequence comes from Sphingomonas sp. Y57, assembly GCF_001015195.1. GTDB lineage: Bacteria > Pseudomonadota > Alphaproteobacteria > Sphingomonadales > Sphingomonadaceae > Rhizorhabdus. The sequence goes on from NZ_LDES01000053.1 coordinate 28,148, forward strand.
GAGTTGGAGCCGATCACCGCGCACTGCCGCATCGGCCATAGCTGCTGGAGGCGTGGCCACATCCACAATATGCTCATGATCAGCCAGCAGACCGACAGAGCATGGGCGACCCGGACTGGTCCGATGCGAATCTTGCTCTGGTACAGCACCTCGAACGAGAACCAGCTCTGCGCGAGGAACAGCAGGGTGAGCCCGACGAACAGCAGCACCGGCGGCACCAGCCAGTGCCAATTGCCCTCGGCGCGGCGTTCCAGCCGGGCAAGCAGGCGATAGCGCCCTGCTGCAAGCGCGCCGAAGAAGACGAGTTGCCACGATGCCGGATTGAAGTTCCAGCGCCAGTCGCCGACCGGAGATCCGCCGATGACGTTGAACCATGCATGCTCATGGGCGAACCAGTACAGCCCCGCCGAAGCGACCAGTGCGACGATCGGTTGCCAGCGCAACAGCAGCGCGAACAGGGGCGCGGTGGCGAGCAGCACCATGTAGGTGACGAGGATTTCCAGGCAGTAGGGCTGGATATAGAGGATCAGGAAGTCGACGATGGTCGCGGGTCCGCCCTTGATGAAATAGCTGTAGAAGCTGAGCCGCGCGAGATCGGGCGAATTGAGCGCGAGCGGGACCAGAACCAGGAACAGGCCGAGATTATAGACATAGAGCTTGCCGGCCCGCCGCCACAGCTTGTCGGCGAAGGTGGCGATGGCGGAATCGCGATCGGCCCGGAAATAGACGGCGCCGACCAGATAGCCCGAAAGCAGGAAGAACACTTCGGCGGCGCTCGAGAAGCCCCACAGGGTGAGCGTCGGGAACTGCATGCCGACCATGTGCATCCGGTCGGTGAAGCCGGTGATGTGGTTGATCGTGATCGTGATCAGGGCCAGCCCGCGCAATATGTCGATGCTGGCATCACGCCGGGTCGGGCGCGGTCCGCCGCCAGGGCTGGTATCGGAGGAGGTCACCCGCGGGCCCTTACCGCAGGGAAGGAAAATTACAACGCCGGGCAAGACAAATTTGCCGCCGACAAAGCGCGGCGTTCATTGATCATGAGGAGGGGTGGGGCCATATAGGGGGCAGGATGCGCCCCCCGCGACGCTCCGATCGGAGTATAGATGACTGAGACCCTTCCCGTATTGCCGTTGCGCGATATCGTCGTTTTCCCGCACATGATCGTGCCCCTGTTCGTCGGACGCGAGAAGTCGGTCGCCGCGCTGGAAAGCGCGATGGCGGCGGACAAGTCGATCTTCCTGGTCGCCCAGCTTGATCCGGCCGAGGACGATCCCGATCGCGATGCTCTCTACGATCTCGGCGTCGTCGCGACGGTGCTCCAGCTCCTCAAGCTGCCTGACGGCACGGTCCGCGTGCTCGTCGAGGGCAAGCAGCGTGCCCGGCTCGAGGCGCTCCAGGGCGAGGATGCCCACTTGACCGCCGAAGTCGAGCTGATCGAGGAAGCCGAAGCCAAGGGGACCGAGGTCTCCGCGCTGATGCGCTCGGTGGTCGACCAGTTCGAGAATTATGCGCGGCTCAACAAGAAGCTGCCGGCCGAAACGTCGGTCCAGCTCGGCCAGATCGAGGAGGCTGCGAAGCTTGCCGACGCCGTAGCCGCCAACATCTCGATCAAGGTCTCGGATAAGCAGGCGCTGCTGGTCGAGCTCGATCCCGCCAAGCGGCTCGAAATGGCCTTCGCGCTGATGGAAGGCGAACTCGGCGTCCTCCAGGTCGAGAAGAAGATCCGTAGTCGCGTGAAGCGGCAGATGGAGAAGACGCAGCGCGAATATTATCTGAACGAGCAGCTCAAGGCGATCCAGCGCGAGCTGGGCAATGGCGAAGGCGAGGATGGTGGCGACGAGCTCGCCGAACTCGCCGCGAAGATCGCCAAGCTCAAGCTGTCCAAGGAAGCCCGCGGCAAGGCCAATGCGGAGCTCAAGAAGCTGCGCACCATGGCGCCGATGTCGGCCGAGGCGACCGTCGTCCGCAATTATCTCGACGTGCTGCTCGGCCTGCCGTGGGGCAAGAAGTCGAAGCTGAAGAAGGACATTGCCGCCGCGCAGGCGGTCCTCGACGCCGATCATCACGGGCTCGAAAAGGTCAAGGACCGGATCGTCGAATATCTGGCTGTGCAGGCGCGCACCAACAAGCTCAAGGGGCCGATCCTGTGCCTCGTCGGCCCGCCCGGCGTCGGCAAGACCTCGCTGGGCCGCTCGATCGCCAAGGCGACGGGGCGCGAATTCGTGCGCCAGTCGCTCGGCGGCGTGCGTGACGAGGCCGAGATTCGGGGCCACCGGCGCACCTATATCGGCTCACTGCCCGGCAAGATCGTCACCAATCTCAAGAAGGCTGGAACGTCGAACCCGCTGTTCCTGCTCGATGAGATCGACAAGCTCGGCCAGGATTTCCGCGGCGATCCCGCCTCGGCGCTGCTCGAGGTGCTCGACCCGGAGCAGAACAGCAAGTTCCAGGACCATTATCTGGAGATCGACGTCGACCTGTCGGACGTGATGTTCGTGTGCACCGCGAACAGCCTGAACCTGCCGCAGCCGCTGCTCGATCGCATGGAGATCATCCGTCTCGAAGGCTATACCGAGGACGAGAAGGTCGAAATCGCCAAGGAGCATCTGCTGGACAAGCAGGTCGAGGCGCACGGACTGAAGGCCGGCGAGTTCGAGCTGACCGATGCCGGGCTGCGCGACCTGATCCGTTATTACACCCGGGAGGCGGGCGTCCGCACGCTCGAGCGCGAGATCGCCAAGCTTGCGCGCAAGAGCCTTCGCCGCATCCTTGAAGGCAAGGATGAGAAGGTCGTCATTACCCCCGACAATCTGTCCGATTTCGCCGGCGTGCGGAAATATCGCTTCGGCATCGGCGAGGAGGAGGATCAGGTCGGCGCCGTCACAGGCCTCGCCTGGACCGAGGTCGGCGGCGAGCTGCTGACCATCGAGGCGGTCACCGTGCCCGGCAAGGGCGGGATCAGCACCACCGGCAAGCTCGGCGACGTGATGAAGGAGAGCGTCCAAGCGGCGTTCAGCTTCGTCAAGGCGCGCGCGCCGGCCTATGGCATCAAGCCGAGCCTGATCGCCCGCAAGGACATCCACATCCACCTGCCCGAGGGCGCCGTTCCCAAGGACGGGCCATCGGCGGGCATCGGCATCACCACCGCGATCGTCTCGACGCTGACCGGCATCCCGGTGCGCAAGGAAGTGGCGATGACCGGCGAGGTGACCCTGCGCGGACGTGTCCTGCCGATCGGCGGCCTCAAGGAGAAGCTGCTTGCCGCGTTGCGCGGTGGCATCACCACGGTCCTGATCCCCAAGGAGAATGAGAAGGATCTCGTCGAGATCCCGACCAACATCCGCGAGGGATTGAAGATCATTCCGGTCAGCCATGTCGACGAGGTGCTGAGCCTCGCGCTGGCCGGCCACCTCACCGCGATCGACTGGACCGAGGCAGACGAGCTTGCCCTGACGCTGAAGGGCGCGACCAGCCCCGACGGCGGCGAGGTAGCCGTCCGGCACTGATGGCTTTCCGCCGACCCGGCCTCGTCGGGTCGGCGGGAGCTGTCTCCTAGAGGCGGCCCTCGGCCCGGAAGCTGTAATAGCCCTGACGTGCGACGACGATGTGGTCGAGCAGCGCGATCTCGAACAGGCGGGCAGCCTGGAACAGGTCGCGGGTAAGCGCGACGTCGCTGGCGCTCGGCGTCGGATCCCCCGATGGATGGTTATGGGCGAGCATGAGGCCGGTCGCCGACATATCGAGCGCCCGGCGGATGATCTCGCGCGGCGATATGTCGACCCGGTTGACTGACCCCCGGGCGACGACCTCGTCGCGCAACAGCTCGTTCTTGGTGTTGAGATAGAGCACCCGGGCCTGCTCCGCCGGCTGATGTGCCATCCGCGCGACGAGATAGTCGAGCACGGCGCGATCGTCGGCCAGGATCGGCCGCCAGCTGATCCGGTGCTCGAGCGACTGCAGGAACAGCTCGCGGGAGGCTATCAATATGGCGATGATCGTCGGATCGTCGGGCAGGGCGCGCTCGAGGCGGGCGGGGCCGGCGAAGAGCAGGGTGGACGCGTCGGCGAACTCCGAGATCAGTCGGTCGACGATCGCGGATGCCCCGGCCGGCTTGATCGCCTGGATCAGCCGGTGAACAAGCCGCCACCCCTCCTGCTGTGATGATGGGAGTGGACCGCGAAGGCCAGCACCACCAGCATGGGATAGCTCCACATGGCAAGCGCATTGCCATAGGCCCATGGCAGCACATGCGGGACATAGGGCGCCAGGTGCGACAAGATGGTCAGGCCCTGCATTGCGGTAAGCCATAGCGGCCAGAATTTTTCCGATTTCAGGGAAATGCCGAAGAGGACGAGGAAGAACATCCCGTCGACCATCATGATCGGCATTTCAACGCCCTGGAAACGCATCGCCATCGGGCGAGCGACCAGCGCCGTGGCGTAGGTCGCCACCAGAAGGCTGGCGGCGGTGACACGTTCGGCCCGTCCGCCCCGGAAGAAGGCGTAGAGGCAGACCCCCCACATCAGTGCGCCGTAAAGGATGAGCCGGATCACCCCTTGCCAATCCGGCTTTGCATGGCCGGCGTCAAGGGGTGATCCGTCGCGTTACGCGACCCGGCGGGGCAGCGACTCGCCGTTGTCGATCGGCAGCTTCGGGATGCCGGTCTTGTCGCCGGTCGAGACGACGGGCAGGTTGAACTTGCGCTGTACGACCGCGAGTTCGCGATGGCCTTCTACGACCTGTCCGCGGGCTTCGATGATCGTGGAGAGCGAGTTGAAAAAGTGCGTGAATGCGCCCTGCGCGACCTCCAGCGCGAAATTGCCGTCGAGCCGCGCCTGCGGAAGCTCGGCGGCCAGCAGGGCGCCCTGTTTGGCGGCGATGTCGAGAGCGCGCTCATATTGCTCGAGGGCGGCATAGACGCGCAGCGTTGCGTCATCACGGTTCTTGGACATAGCTCTCCCCTTGCGCCGGAACGGGCGCCTCGGAACGGTTGCAGGAAGTCCCTAGTGCTTGAGCGCCAGGGCGATGTTCGTCAGAGCGGCAAAGCCAGACAGTAACGCGCCGGCCCCCAGTCCCATTCCAAAGATCAGTACGGCGATCCAGAACAGGCGCTGGGCGATCGACAGGTCATTGCGTGGCTTCCCCCTGGTCGGCACCGGCAAAGGGAAATCGACGAAGCTCGCTTCGCGGTAGGTCCTGTAAGGGACCTGGTCTTCTCGAAGGGCGCTCGTCATTTCCCTCTGCCCGTCACCGATGTCCGACGACGAGGCCATGATGGAAGTTTTGTCCGGGGAAACAACGGGGTGCGGTTGACTAGTCAATCGCTGACTAGGCTCGTCGCCCTCATATGAGGCCAGCATCAGCGCTGCCTCGAGGCGATTGGAGACGCCCAGCGTCTGGATCGCGCTACGGAAATGATTGTCCACGGTCATCGGCGAGATACCGAGCTCGCGGCCGATCTCCTTCGACTGTTTGTGATGAAGCACGAGGCGCAGGCAATCGCGTTGCCTGGCGGTCAGTTTGCTGATGGCCTCGATGCTCATGGGCGAAAAATAACGCATCGGAGCTTCAAGTCGATGCGAAACTTGCCGGAAGGAGCGCAAGTAGCTGATCCGGAACGAGACAAGCGGCAGGAGAGGCCATCCAAAACGGTGGCCGGACGCCGTTCAGGCCTCCGGATAGCGAATCGAAAGAATCTCGTGCTCGCGATCACCGCCCGGCAGGGCGACCCGGCGGACATCTCCGACGGCCGCGCCACGCAGTGCCCGGGCGAGGGGGGAGAGCCAGCTTATCCGGCCGCTGGTGGCATCGGCTTCGTCGGCGCCTACCAGCGTCACGGTCCGCTCGACATCGTCCTCGTCAACGACGGTGACGGTTGCCCCGAAATAGACTTTGATACGATCGGCCTGCCGGGCGGGATCCACCACTTTGGCCGCCTTCATCCGCCGCGAGAGATGGGCCAGCTCGCGGTCGATCTCCCGCAACTTCTTCCGGCCGTAGATGTAATCGCCGTTCTCCGAACGGTCGCCATTGCCGGCTGCCCAACTGATCACCTCGACCAGCGCGGGGCGCTCGGTGCCGAAGAGATGATCGTAACGGGCCCGCATTGCGGCGAAGCCGGCCGGCGTCACGTAATTGGGCGGCGGCTGTGTGCTCATGACGCCCGTCGCTGGTTCAGAACCTCATAGGCCATCACCGCCGTGGCGACCGCGGCGTTGAGGCTGTCGGCCTTGCCCAGCATCGGCATCTTCACCAGCAGATCGCACGCGTCCTCATAGGCGGGGGGCAGGCCCTGCGCCTCGTTCCCGACAAGGATGAAGGTCGGTGCCGCGTAGCGCGGAGCTTGATAGTCCTGCGTCGCCTTCAGGCTCGTGCCGACGAGCTGGCCCGGGCCAGCGCGCAACCAGGCGAGGAAGTCGGGCCAGCGCGCGGCGGCGATGCGCTGTGTGAACAGCGCTCCCATCGTCGCCCGCACCGCCTCTACGGAGAAGGGATCGACACAGTCGTCGACGAGGATCAGGCCGCCCGCGCCTACGGCATCGCCGGTTCGCAGGATCGTACCGAGATTGCCGGGATCACGCAGCGACTGGGCAACGATCCAGATGCCCGCCGTCGAACGGTCGATGTGGTCGAGCGAGGTGTCGAACTCGCGATAGACGCCGATCACCGTTTGCGGATTATCCTTGCCCGACAGCTTCGACAGGATGTCGCGATCCGTCTCGATCGCCTCGCCGCCCTTGGCCTCGACGGCGTCAATCAGGGCCTTCGCCAGCGGATGCTGGGCGCCGTCCTTCGCGAAGAAGACATACTCCGGCAGTACCCCTGCCTCCGATGCCTCCGTCAGGATCCGCAGGCCCTCGGCAAGGAACAGCCCTTCCTCGCGCCGGTGCCGCTTCTCGCGGAGCGACCGGACGCGCTTGATCAGCGGGTTGGAGAAGGCGGTGATCTGGCGGGGCAGGGTAATGGACCTCGACTGGGCGCCGCTCGTCCCGAGCGAAGTCGAGGGACGTGGGCTAGGCGAAACGTGTCTCGACTTCGCTCGACACGAATGGTTTCACTTCACTCCTCGCCGAACTTGCCTTCGACCAGTTCGATCAGCGCGGCGAGCGCCTTTTCGGCACCATCGCCGGTGGCGGAGATGACAACGCTGTCGCCCTTGGCCGCGCCCAGCATCATCAGGCCCATGATCGAGGTGCCCGCGACCTTCGATCCGTCCTTCTCCACCTCGACCTCGGCGCTATGGGCGCTGGCCAGGGTGACGAATTTGGCGCTGGCCCGGGCGTGAAGCCCCCTAATGTTCGTGATCTGCACTTCGCGCCGGAATTGCGTCATGCGGCAGCTTCCCCCAGAACCTCGGACGCGACCGAGATATATTTGCGGCCCGCATCGCGCGCGGCGGCGACGGCGGCCTTGATCTTCATCATCTTGCGGGCGCCTTCGAGACGGATCAGCATCGGCAGGTTGATGCCGGCGATCACCTCGACCCGGCCCGGTTCCATCAGCGAGATGGCCAGGTTCGACGGCGTGCCGCCGAACAGGTCGGTCAGCAGGATCACTCCCGATCCGTCGTCGACGGCCTTCACCGCGCGGGCAATGTCCGCCCGGCGGCTTTCCATATCGTCGTCCGGACCGATGCAGATCGCCTCGATCGCCGTCTGCGGACCCACGACATGCTCCATCGCGGTCACGAACTCGGCCGCAAGGCGGCCATGGGTAACGAGCACCAATCCGATCATTTGACTAAAAACCTAATGGTCATGACCCCACGCCTGGCACGGTGCTCTCCTCAGCGTCCGACTTCTGCCGAGTCAAATCGCGGTGGCGGACCGTGGGCGAAAATCCCTCCTGGCGCAACCGGCTTGCGAGGGTTTCGGCGAAATGCACGGACCTATGCTTTCCCCCCGTGCAGCCTATGGCGATCGTCACATAGCTCTTACCCTCCGTTTCGTAGCGTGGCAGCAGGAGCAGGATGAGCTCCTCGATCCGCCGACGCGCCTCGGGATAGATCGGGTCACCGGCGATATAGGCGCCGACATCGGGGTCGAGGCCGCTATGCGGCCTGAGCTCCGGCACCCAGTGAGGGTTGCGCAGGAAGCGCATGTCGAACATCAGATCCGCGTCGCGCGGCACCCCGCGCGAGAAGGCGAAGGACATGACCGTCAAGGTCGTGCCCGTGCCCGCCGAATCTCCGAAGCGGCGGCGCAGCATCGCCTGCAACTCGTTGGTCGAGCTGTCGGTCGTGTCGATCAGCTCGTCGGCCGCCTCGCGCAACGGTGCCAGCAGCTCGCGTTCATAGGCGATGCCATCCTCTACCTGGCGATCCTGCGCCAGCGGATGGCGCGCCCGCGTTTCCGAATAGCGACGGCTCAATTCCGTGCTGGAGCAGTCGAAGAACAGGATCGAGGCGTCTCGCCCGCTCTCGCGGAGCGACTGCACCCGCCGGACGAGGCTTCGGCTGTCGAAGGCGCGCGTGCGGCTGTCGATGCCCAGGGCCAGCGGACGATCGTCGTCGACGCTTCCTTCCGGCACACTGGCGGCGAGCAGCCGCTCGAGCAGCGACGCGGGCAGGTTGTCGACCGTCTCCCAGCCCATGTCCTCTAATGCCGTCAGCGCCGTCTTCTTGCCGGAACCGGACATACCGGTGACGAACAGGATGCGGCGCGGTTCTCCGACCTTGCTCATTGTGGGCCCCCCAACCCATGACGGCGCAAGGCCTGCTCCACCTTGATCGGGGCTGAAGCTTCGAAGGCGGAAAGGCCGAGCGTGGGGATGGCGACACCTTCGCAGGTGGTTGTCGAAAGGGGTTCGGCGGGCATTCGTTCGACCGCGCCATCAAGGTCGACCAGCAGCGCGACCATTCCCTCGGCGGCGCTCGCCAGTTCGACGATACCGACACCGCGAATCTCGATCCGGCCGGCGATCTGCGGCGGCGCGCTGGCAACCAGCCGCCCCTCGCGGCTTTCGAGGCGGGTATAATCGTCGGCCACAAGCCGCGCGCCGCGATCGATGAGCCGCAGCGCCAGGTCCGACTTGCCGCTGCCTGACCTGCCGGCAATCAGCACCACGCGGCCGTCGATCAGGACGCTGCTGGCATGAATCGGCTGCGTTCGGGGGACGGAATCACTCATGGCCTAGCGGCTCCAGGCCGGCAGGCGGATGACGAACCTGGCGCCGTTCGGCGCATTGTCCCGGTCGGTCGCGACGATCGAACCATTATGACCCTCGACGATAGCCTTCGCTATGGCGAGGCCGAGCCCGCTGTGCCGGCCGAATTCCTCGCCCTCGGGGCGGTCGCTGTGGAACCGGTTGAAGATCGCCTCGCGCGCGTCGGGCGGCACGCCGGGTCCCTCATCTTCCACCCTTATCACCACATCATCGCCATCGCGGGTGGCTGCAACCTGAACGAGCCCCCCGGGCGGGGAGAAGGAGACCGCGTTCTCGACCAGATTTTCGATCACCCGCGTGAGTCGCGATCCGTCGCCGAACACCACGGCGGTGCCGCGGTGCGGACGGGCGAAGGCAACGCGGACGTCGCCGTTGCGACCGCGCTCCTCACGCGTCGTCAGCAGTCCCTCGATCATCGTGCCGAGGTCGACCGACTCGAAACGGGCGCGTGCCAGCTCGGCATCGACGCGCGACGCCTCCGCGATGTCGGTGATCAACCGGTCGAGACGGCCGACATCGTCGCGGATCACGTCGATGAGCTGCTTCTGCAGCGCCGGATCCTTGACGAGGCCGAGGCTGTCGACGGCGGAGCGCAGCGAGGCGAGGGGGTTCTTGAGTTCGTGCGTGACGTCGGCGGCGAAAGCCTCGGTGGCATCGATGCGCTGCCGGATCGCCATGCTCATATCCGACAGCGCGCGGGCGAGGGTGCCGATCTCGTCGCGCCGCTCGGGCAGGCGCGGCACCTGCACCTCGCGCGCGCGGCCGAGGCGGACACGATGTGCGGCAAGCGCCAGGCGGCGCAGCGGGCGGACGATGGTGCGCGCAAGGAACAGGGACAGGCTGACCGAGACGAGCACGACGATCAGCAGCACGACGCCGAGGCGAAGCCGTTCGGCGCGCACGATGCGGGTGATGTCCCTCTGGTTCTCGGTCGACAGGATCACTGCCCCGCTGCCGTCGGGCCGGCGGACATCGATCGCCGCCAGGATCATCGGCGTCCGGTCGGGCGCCCGCTCGACCGACGTGGCGATATTGTGGTCGCGTGCTGCGCGCAGGGCGATCGGCCAGGCGGCGAGCGTGTCATGGTCCGGTTCGCGGAAGCCTTCCGGATGGTCGGCGTCGACGATTATGTCGATCGACCGGTCGAGGAAGCGGGCGGCACGCTTCTGCCAGTCCTCCTGCGCCGGATCGCGAAGCTGGTAGGTCGGGCCGGAAACCGACCAGCTGTCGAAGCTCCTCGGAACGTCGGCGGCGCGAGCGCCGGGCGACGGATAGGCATAGACGCGCAACCGCGTGTCGGTGAGCAGGCCGAATTTGGACAGAAGCTCGGACCGTCCCGCCGGCGGCGTCACCGCATAGGCTTCCGCGATCAGGCGTACCTGGGTGGCGGTTTCCTCGAGCCGGGCATCGATCAGCTGGGCACGGTAGCTATCGAGATAGAAGAAGCCGCCCGCCAGCATCGCCAGTGCGAAGATGTTGACCGCGAGGATGCGGGTGGTGAGGGAGGTGCGCGCCGCGGCCTCGGGCGTACCGAGGGCGCTGTCATTCTTCGGCAAAGCGATAGCCCACGCCGTAGAGGGTTTCGATGGCCTTGAATTCGGGATCGACCTGCCGGAATTTGCGGCGGAGGCGCTTGATGTGGCTGTCGATTGTCCGGTCGTCGACATAGACGTCGTCCTGATAGGCGGTATCCATCAGCTGGTCGCGGGATTTCACGAAGCCGGGACGCTGGGCCAGCGCCTCGAGGATCAGGAATTCGGTGACCGTCAGGGTAACGTCCCGGCCGCCCCATTGGACCCGGTGCCGCGCCGGATCCATCTCCAGCCGACCTCGCACGATCTTCTCGACCGGCGTGGCGTCGGCCTGGTCCTCGGGCGTAGCCCGCACCTCCGTGCGGCGCAGGATCGCGCGGATGCGGGCGATCAGCAGACGCTGCGAGAAGGGCTTGGTGATATAATCGTCAGCGCCCATGGCCAGGCCCAGCGCCTCGTCGAGCTCATCATCCTTGGAAGTAAGGAAGATCGTCGGAATACTGCTCTTCTCGCGCAGCCGTCGCAGCAACTCCATACCGTCCATCCGCGGCATCTTGATGTCTAGGACCGCGAGGTCGGGCGGATTGTCGAGCAGGGCCTTCAGCGCCGATTCGCCGTCGGAATAGACCCTGACGGTGAACCCTTCGGACTGCAGCGCGATAGACACGGAAGTCAGGATGTTGCGATCGTCGTCGACCAGGGCGATCGTGGGTGTCATTGGGACCGGTGGCCTCCCCGAAATGATGCTGGCCGACACGCCATGGCCCGGAAAATGCCCGCTCTGCCTAGCGCAGCCCTCATGGACGTTCAACCATGCTGCGCACCCTTTACGATCCGGGGCTTTGAAACTATGCGCGATGGCAAGATACAAAGGTGCGGAGGATGTCGGCCATGGTTCGCGGCATCAATCACGCGCCTAGACGTTAGGAGGGCGACCCCACAACGGTAGCCTCACCCGTATAGGAGACAAAAGTGCCCCAGCTCATCCCCGCCTTTGGCCTCGACAAACAGGGAATCGATGTCGCCGCCCAGCTCCACTGGAACCTGGGTACCGCGCCCCTCGTCGAGCATGCGGTCCAGCGGGGCGAAGGACTGCTCGCCAAGGACGGTCCCTTCGTCGTCAAGACCGGTGCCCACACGGGCCGTTCCGCCAATGACAAGTTCATCGTGCGCGATGCCGAGACCGAGGACACCGTCTGGTGGGGCAAGACCAACAAGGGCATGACGCCGGAGCATTTCGCGGCGCTGAAGGCCGATTTCCTGGCGCATCTCAAGACCCGGGAGACGCTGTTCGTTCAGGATCTCTATGGCGGCTCGCAGCCGGCCCATCGCGTCAATGTCCGCGTGATCAACGAATTGGCGTGGCACAACCTGTTCATCCGCACGCTGCTGGTACGCCCGGAAGCGGCCGAGCTCGCCGCCTTCGTGCCCGAGTTCACGATCATCGACCTGCCGACCTTCGCCGCCGATCCCGAACGTCATGGCTGCCGCAGCCAGACGGTGATAGCCGTCAACCTGACCGAGAAGCTGATCCTGATCGGCGGCACCGCCTATGCCGGTGAAATGAAGAAGTCGGTGTTCGGCATCCTCAACTACAAGCTGCCGGTCGCGGGTGTCATGCCGATGCACTGCTCGGCCAATATCGGCCCCAAGGGCGACACCGCGATCTTCTTCGGCCTGTCGGGCACCGGCAAGACGACCCTGTCGGCAGATGCCAGCCGCACCTTGATCGGCGACGACGAGCATGGCTGGTCGGACGAGGCCGTGTTCAACTTCGAGGGCGGCTGCTACGCCAAGATGATCCGCCTGTCGGCCGAGGCCGAGCCGGAGATCTACGCGACCACGAAGCGCTTCGGCACGGTGCTCGAGAATGTCGTGATCGACCCCGACACGCGCGAGATCGACCTCGACGACGACAGCCTCGCCGAGAACAGCCGCGGCTCCTATCCGATCGATTTCATCCCGAACGCGTCGGACGAGAATCTCGGCCCGGTTCCGAAGAACATCATCTTCCTGACGGCCGATGCCTATGGCGTGCTCCCGCCGATCGCGAAGCTGACGCCCGATCAGGCGATGTACCACTTCCTGTCGGGCTATACCGCGCGTGTCGCCGGCACCGAGATCGGCGTCACCGAACCGTCGGCGACCTTCTCGACCTGCTTCGGCGCGCCGTTCATGCCGCGTCATCCGTCGGTCTACGGCAACCTGCTCAAGGAGCGGATCGCCAAGGGCGGCGTCGATTGCTGGCTGGTCAACACGGGCTGGACCGGCGGCCAGTACGGCGTCGGCCACCGTATGCCGATCAAGGTCACCCGCGCACTGCTCAACGCCGCGCTCGACGGCAGCCTGAACAATGCCGAGTTCCGCATCGATCCCAATTTCGGCTTCAAGGTCCCGGTCGCGGTGCCGGGCGTCGAGAGCAAGATCCTCAACCCGCGCGAGACCTGGCCCGACGGCGCCGGCTATGACGCGACCGCCAAGAAGCTAGTCGATCAGTTCATCGAGAATTTCGCGCAATTCGCGGACCATGTCGACGAGGGCGTTCGCCAGGCGGCGCCGAAGGCGGCCTGACGAACTCCATAAGGGCTGATACCGGCTTTCAGGAGGGCGCCCCGGCTTCGGCGGGGGCGCCCTCCTTCCGTTTTGAGGGAATGACGATGGCGATCGGGGAAGGTCCGTGCCTGTTCGCGGACGACGAGAGCATCCGGCATGTCGGGCGGGGCCTGCTCGACCGCAGCCTGCCGAAGGCGGCATGGACCCACGAGGCGCATCTGGCCGCCTGCCTGTGGATCGTCGTCGAGCGGCCCAACATCGGTCCGGCGCGCGACATGCGCGCGATCATCAGCGCCTACAATGTCGCGGTCGGTGGCGTGAACGACGATCGACAGGGCTATCACGACACGATCACCCACTGCTTCATCGCGGGCGTCCGTGGCTGGCTGGCGCGGACCGGCGCTGGGACCCTGGTCGAGCGGGTCAACGGCCTGCTCGGAGCGCCCGAGGGGCAGCGGGACTGGCCGCTGCGCTTCTACAGCCGCGACCGGCTTTTCTCGGTCGCGGCGCGGCGCGCGCTGATCGCCCCCGACCTCGCATCTTTTCCCGACGGCGATACCGAAAATTAAGGGGCGGCCGATAAGCCCGTAGGACGATCCGCAAAATGGGTGTCCGATGTACGAAGGAAAGCCGCCATCCTCCGCCGGCCGCAAGGGCTGGAGCTTCGATGCGCTGTTCGGCCGCTCGCCGGCCGACGATCCCGCCGTCCCGGTCGTGCAGGCGTCAGCCCTTGCCGGCCCGGACGAGGCCGCACCGACCGATCTGTTCGGCCGGATCGGTGGTTTCCTGCGGACCCATCGGCTCGATCCGAGCCCGGTCAATTATGACCTGGCCTATCAATATCTTGGCGGTCACGATCCCGCGCTGGTCGCGTCGGTCGACGCCGCGATCGCGCGTGACGGCCTGCTGCGCCATGACGTCGCTGCGGAAATCGCCGAGGCCGCATCGAGCCGGGTATCGTCCGATCTGCTGGGCAAGCTGATCGACCAGGCCCACCGCAGCGTTACCCTGGCCGCCGCGCTGGTCGGGCAGTCGCGCACCGATGCCAGCGCCTATGGCAGCGCGCTCGACCGCGGTTCGGCGGCGATCGAAGCCGGCGGCGAGCCGGCGGGGCGCGCGCTCGAGCTGATGGCCGAGCTGACCCGCACGATGATCGACAAGACCAATGACGCCGAGCGCCGACTGGTCGAGATGGGCAGTCAGATGAGCAGCCTGCAGGGCGAGCTCGCTGAGGCGCAGGCCGTGGCCGAGAGCGACCCGTTGACCGGCCTGGCCAACCGCCGCGCTTTCCAGTCGCGCCTCGCGCGGGCGATGGCGCAGGCCGCTGCCGAAGGGACGCCGCTGTCGGTCGCCTTCTGCGACATCGATCATTTCAAATCCATCAATGACAGTCACGGCCACGACACCGGCGATCGGATACTGAAGATGGTGGCCGAGGCTCTGGTGGAGGGCGTCGGCGAGGATGCGTTTGTCGGCCGGTTCGGCGGCGAGGAATTCCTGATCCTGTTCGACGGAATCATGGCGCGGCGCGCCGCGATGCGTGTCGACGAGGTGCGCGACGAGCTTTCGGGCCGCCACCTCGTCTCCAAGACCACCGGAGAGCCGCTCGGCACCGTCACCTTCTCGGCCGGAGTCGCCCAACTCCTGGCGGGCGAGGATGATGGTGCCATGCTCCGTCGTGCCGATGAGGCGCTCTACGCCGCCAAGAACGGCGGCCGCAACCGGGTGGTCATCCACGGCGAGGAATAGGCCGGCGCCGGGATCGCTGCGGAAATCGGACAAGCGGACTAGCGATCCGCCGCCCATCGACATATATGGCCTCGAATCCTTCATCACTTCCCCGGGATTCGACCTCATGGACATCAGCCTCGGCCTTACCTTCGACGACGTGCTTCTCAGGCCCGGAGAGTCGGACGTACTGCCGAGCCAGGCGAATACCGCCACCCAGGTGACCAAGGCGATAACGCTGAACATCCCGATCCTGTCGTCGGCGATGGATACGGTGACCGAAGCCGACATGGCGATCGTCATGGCGCAGCTCGGCGGCCTCGGCGTGCTCCACCGCAACCTCACCGTCGAGGAACAGGCCGCTGCCGTCCGTGCGGTCAAGCGGTTCGAGTCGGGCATGGTCGTCAACCCGATCACGATGCAGCCCCACCAGACGCTGGCCGACGCGCACGAGCTGATGTCGCGCAACAAGATTTCGGGAATCCCGGTGGTCGAGGCAGACGGCAAGCTTGTCGGCATCCTCACCAACCGCGACGTTCGTTTCGCCGAGAATCCCAACCAGCCGGTGTCGGAGCTGATGACCAGCCAGAACCTCGCGGTCGTCCGCAGTGGCGTCAGCCAGGAGGAGGCGCGCCGCACGCTCCACCAGCGCCGGATCGAGAAGCTGCTGGTCGTCGACGATGCCTATCGTTGCGTCGGGCTGATCACCGTCAAGGACATGGAAAAGGCGGTCAATTATCCGGCCGCCACCAAGGATCCGAGCGGTCGGTTGCGCGTCGCCGCCGCGACGACGGTCGGCGACAAGGGCTACGAACGGACCGAGGCGCTGGTCGATGCCGAGTGCGACCTGATTGTCATCGATACCGCGCACGGTCACAACCGCGATGTCGCCCGCGCTGTCGAGCGGGTGAAGCGGCTGTCCAATTCCGTCCAGGTCGTCGCCGGCAACGTCGCCACCGCCGAAGCGGCCCGCGCGCTGATCGACGCGGGCGCGGACGGGGTCAAGGTCGGCATCGGGCCCGGCTCGATCTGCACCACTCGCATTGTCGCGGGCGTGGGAGTCCCGCAGCTCACCGCTGTGATGGAAGCCGCCGCCGAGGCCGCCAAGTCGGGCGTGCCCGTGATCGCCGACGGGGGCCTGCGCACCTCGGGCGATCTCGCCAAGGCGCTCGCCGCGGGTGCGAGCACGGTGATGGTCGGATCGTTGCTGGCGGGCACCGAGGAGGCCCCCGGCGAGACCTTCATCTACCAGGGCCGCGCCTATAAGTCCTATCGTGGCATGGGTTCTGTCGGGGCAATGGCGCGGGGTTCCGCCGATCGCTATTTCCAGCAGGACATCAAGGACCAGATGAAGCTGGTGCCGGAGGGCATCGAGGGCCAGGTTCCCTACAAGGGCACTGCCCGCGACGTGATCCACCAGCTCGTCGGCGGTGTGAAGGCGGCGATGGGCTACACCGGCGCCCGGACGATACCCGAGCTCCAGAAGCGCGCCCGCTTCGTCCGGATCACCAATGCGGGCCTCAAGGAAAGCCACGTTCATGACGTGTCGATCACCCGCGAGGCACCCAATTATCCGACCCGATAAAGCGCGATGACGCCGGGCGCACGCGCGCAGGCGGCGATCGAGCTGCTCGACGAGATCATCCGTGCGGCCCGCGAGGGCGGGGCGGCCGCCGACACGTTGATCGCACGTTATTTCAAGACCCGGCGTTATGCCGGGTCGAAGGATCGCCGGGCGATCCGCGAGCTGATCTACCGTGCGATACGGCGGACGGGCGAGGTGCCGGAGAACGGGCGCGCCGCGCTGGTCGGCCTTGCGCGTGAGGATGCGGCGCTGGCCGTCGCCTTCGATGGAGCGCCGCACACGCCGGCCCCGATCACCGGAGAGGAGCCCGGCAGCCCCGCCGGTGTGCTGCCGCACTGGCTCGCCGACCGGATCGATCCCTCCGAACATGCCGCGTTGCTCGAGCGTGCGCCCCTCGACTTAAGGGTCAATCGCCGGCGGGCGGGCCGCGACGCGGTCGCCGCGCTGCTGCCCGGCGCGGAACCGACACCGCACGCGCCTCATGGCCTGCGCTTGGCCGAGGGCACGCCGATCGAGGCGAGCACGCCCTGGGTCGACGGGCTGGTGGAAATTCAGGACGAGGGCAGCCAGCTCATCGCGCTTGCTGCACAGGCGGCAGGCGACATGACGGTGCTCGACCTCTGCGCGGGAGCGGGCGGAAAGACGCTGGCGCTGGCCGACGACATGGGCAGGGGCGGACGGCTGATCGCCAGCGATACCAATCGCGCCCGGCTCGATCGGCTCCGGCCGCGCGCCGAGCGATCGGGCTTTGGGGGCATCGAGACGCGTCTGCTCGATCCCGGCCGCGAACTTGCCGCGCTCGGTGACCTACGCGACGGTTGCGACGTAGTGCTGGTCGACGCGCCCTGCTCGGGCACGGGCACCTGGCGACGGAATCCGGAGGCGCGCTGGCGGTTGACCTCCGACCGTCTCGCCAGGTTGGTCGAGACGCAGGCGCGGCTGCTCGATCTCGCGGCCGACCTGGTCCGGCCGGGCGGCGCGCTGGTCTATGCGGTCTGCTCGCTGCTCGACGAGGAGGGGGCAGGCCAGCTTCGCGCCTTCCTCGATCGGCGATCCTCATTCGCGGTCGCTCAGCTGCCGTTCAGCGCGGGGCGCTATCGAGATGGCGGACGGCTGCTCAGTCCCGCGCACGACGGCACCGACGGCTTTTTCGTCGCCAGGCTGGTGCGTGCATGATAGAAGGCCAACCAGCTTCGCTAGTGGAGATTTTGATGCGTTTTTCGCCGGTTGCGATCGCCTTGTCCCTGACCCTCGCGGCGGTTTCCAGCGGGGTGAACGGTCAGAAGGCCGACGATCAGATCAATCCCAAATCGCTTGCGCTGCTGAACGAGGGGCAGGCGGCGCTGAAGGCGGGGAATCTCCAGGGCGCCAATGATGCATTGGAGACGGCGCTCGCGATCGACCCGCGCAATCGGGCGGCTTTCGTCGCGCTCGGCCGCGTAGCTCAGGCGCAGCAGCTTCCCGGCAAGGCGATCCGCATGTATTTCGAGGCGCTTGCGCTCGAGCCCAATGACGTCACCGCGCTGTCGGCGCAGGGACAGGCGATGGTGCAGAAGGGCGCGATCGAACGCGCCCGCGCCAATCTCGCGCGCGTCAAGGCGCTGTGCAAAAGCGAGTGTGCGCCGGCGACCGAACTCGCCGCCGCGATTGCCAAGGGACCGCCGCCGGCGGTGATGGCGGCGCAAGCCAGTGACAAGGTGCCCCCGAAGGGTGAGGAAAAAAGCGTCGTCAGCGAGAAGTGAGCTTCGCCGTCAGGCGCCATCGGGACGGATCCCGTCGGGCGTCATCCTGAGGACAACACCGGCCGAGGCAGCCTCCGCTTTCGTCCCCATCGCTTCGGAAAAGTAGCGCGCGGGGGTCGTGCCCAGGACGCGCCGGAACATCGCGATAAAGGCACTGACGCTTTCATAGCCCAGTTCGTGGGCTATCGTCGCAACCGATCGGCCCATGGCGAGGTGCTGCAAGGTCAGGCCTACGTGGAGCTGCTGCCGCCAGCGGACGAACGACATGCCCGTTTCACTGCCGAACAGCCGGGACAAGGTACGGCTGCTTGCGCCGACGCGGCTGCCCCATTCGTCCAGACTGAGCCGCAGCGAAGGTTGTTCGCAGATCGCCTCGGTGAGCCGGCGTAGCCGCCGGTCGGTAGGGAAGGGCAGGTGGAGGGGCTCCCGCGGGGCTGCCTGCAGTTCGTCGAGAAGCACCGCCGCCAGCCGGGCTTCGCGTGAATCCCCTTCGGGGTAGAGCTGGGGGCTGCGTATGAAGCGCAGAATCAGCTCGCGAAGCAACGGCTGTACGAAGACGATGCAGCACTCCCCCGGCATGCGCTCGGCAAGATTTGCAACGACATAGAGCGCCCCGGCTTCGAAATGGCCGCTGGCGTGGGCCATGTGCTCGACGCCGCGCGGCAGCCAGAAGGCGCAGCGCGGTGGTACCGTCCAGATACCGGTCGCGGCCTGGACGGTGATGACGCCGCCGATCACATAGAGCAACTCCGCCTTGTCGTGCCGGTGCGGCAGCCCTTCAGCCGCTGGCGTACCGCGGATGGTAAGGCCGACCAGCGGCCGTGGAAGCAGGTCCGGATCCTCGGTCCCTGCGGGCAGATGCTCGGTCATCGCGGTCCTGCCATGGCGATACGTCAGTCCGCCTCGACCAGCACGCGACACGGCAATCCGGTCAGGTCGACCCGGTTGAGGGGAGCGGTGTACACCGTAAAAGGCTGAGGAATATCAAGTAGTTTATCGACATTATTCAGATTTTCTATAATGAAAACGCCGTGATCCGCGCAATATTGGTCGACGGCCGGGTGCTTCTTGGGCGGCTGTGCGCCCGCTGCGTCCACGCCGATCAGCGAGACGCCGGCCTCGACCAGATGACGGACGAGGTCGTCCGAGAGTTCGGCGCTCTTGTGGATATATTCGTCGACGATGTCGTAACCGAGCTGTCCGACCCAGCCCGAGTGGAAAATCACGAAATCGTCCTTCTCGATCCGGATGTCGCCAAGGTCGGCAACCTCGATCTCCCGGTCGCGAATGTGCGAGATGTCGATCACCTTGCCGCGGGTCTTGAACTTCTCCAGCGGAAAGCTCTTGTCCATCACGTCGAAATGCGTGCCGGCATGGCCGGCGTCAATGATCTTGCGGACGAAATCCTCGCCCCCGGTGATCTGGTCGGTCGAGATCGGCAGCGAAAGGTCGATGAGCATTGTCGGGTTCTCCATGATCTCCCATCGTGGGATCTTCCGATCATAATCCCCCACTGCACGGCCGACATGGAGTGATATGGCCAAGCAATGCCGTGATCACGCCAAAATGACCGCTGGGTCAGGCTTCCAATGCCCGCGCCAGTGCGACGAACTCGTCGACCGTCATCGTCTCGGCGCGCCGTTCCGGATCGATGCCGACCGCCGCCAGTGCCTCAACCGCCCCTTTCACCGCTTTGAGACTCTGGCGCAGCATCTTGCGGCGCTGGCCGAACGCGGCCGCTGTCAGTCTCTCCATCGCCCCCATGCTCGCCCCCTCGGGCTGGGCAGCAGGAACGACGTGGACGATGGCCGACATAACCTTGGGCGGCGGCACGAAGGCTGATCGGTGGACATTCATCGCGATGCTAGGCGTCGCCCGCCACTGCGCCAGCACGGCGAGCCGGCCATAGGCGGCGGTACCCGGCTTCGCGACGATCCGCTCCGCGACCTCCTTCTGGAACATCAGGGTCAGCGATCGCCACCAGGGCGGCCAGGCATCGAGCGTCATCCAACGGACGAACAGCGCGGTTCCGACATTATAGGGCAGGTTGGACGCGATATGCGCGCCGTCGCCCGCCTCCGCCCGTTCGTCTATCTTCATCGCGTCGGCGGAGATCACGCGCAGGCGCCCACCCGATGCCTGATTCAGCTCTTCGAGCGCGGGGAGGCAGCGGTCGTCGCGCTCGACCGCGACCACGGAAGCGCCCGCGCCCAGCAACGCACGGGTCAGGCCACCGGGCCCCGGGCCCACCTCATAGACCGTCCGGCCGTCGAGATCGCCGGGGATGCGTGCGATACGGTCGAGCAGCTGGCCGTCCAGCAGAAAATTCTGGCCAAGCGCCTTGTTCGCGTTGAGCCCGTGGCGCGCGATCACCTCGCGCAGCGGCGGCAGGTCCGGCAGTGCGCGGCTCATGCGTATACGAGGCGGTTCCGCGCAGCGTCCGCCGCCAGCGCGATCGCCGCGATCATCGCGCCCGGATGTGCCTTGTTCTCGCCCGCGATGGCGAAGGCGGTGCCGTGGTCGGGCGCGGTCCGCACGATCGGAAGGCCCAGGGTCATGTTGACCCCTTCATCGAAATGCAGGGTCTTGAGCGGGATCAGAGCCTGGTCATGATAGAGGCACAGCGCGCAATCATATTGGGCGCGGGCGCGGGCGTGGAACATGGTGTCGGCGGCGAGCGGCCCGACGATGTCGATTCCCTCGGCGCGAAGCTGCTCGACGGCGGGGATGATGAGGTCGATCTCCTCGCGGCCGATCGCCCCCTGTTCGCCGGCATGGGGATTGAAGCCCGCAATGGCGAGGCGCGGGCGCTCGATCCCGAAATTGCGGGCCAGGCCGCGATCGGTGGCGCGGGCCTTGGCGACTATCAGGTCGACGGTCACATGGTCCGCCACGTCGCGCAGCGGCATGTGGGTTGTGATCGGGACGGCTCGCAGGCTGGGGCCGGCCAGCATCATCACCGTATTGGCGGACGCAACGCCGCAGCGCTCGGCAACGAATTCGGTCTGGCCCGGATGAGCGAAGCCGATCGCGTAGAGCTGAGCCTTTGCGACCGGCGCGGTGACGAGCCCGCCGACCATCACCGAACGGGCGAGCCCCGCCGCCAGCTCGAGCGAATCGAGCGCGCAGCGGGCGCCCGCGAGGTCGGGCTGCCCCGGGATGATCGGTCCCGTATCGGAAATCTGGATGAGCGGCAGCGCGTCGGCAAAATGGGCGGCCGCTTCGTCGGGACTGGCGATCTGACGGATCGGTCCCTGCCACACGGCCTCGAGCGAACGCCGGTCACCGACCGCGAAGAACGGCGCCAGATTCTGCGCCTCGCGGGCATCCCAGGCCTTGGCAACGATTTCCGGCCCGATCCCGGCGGGATCGCCCAGTGCGACGGCGAGAGGCCCTATCTCCATCGCCTCATCGATATTCGATGACGGCGTCGCGCCGCAGGTCGCGCAGATAGCGCTGGGCGCGGCGATTGACGCGCTCCTGCTCGATCTGCGACTGAATCTGCTCGAACGACGGGCCCGAGGAAGGGGTGGGATCGTCGCGGCCGCACAGGATCAGCGCGCGGATGCCGTCGCGGAGCGAGCCGAAGGGCGGGGTGGACTGGCCGATCTGCAGCTGCAGCATGACTTCCTGAAGCTGCGGCGGCAGGTCGCGAATCTTCATCTGGTCGTTGTTGACGACCTCCGCACCGATATTGGCGGCGACCTCGTTGGCATTGCCGCAACCCTTGATCTGCTCGAGCGCCTTGGCGAAGGCCTCGACCTTCGGAGTCGCCTGCGCCTGGGTGATGCCCGGCGGGAAATTGACGGTGAGCTGCTTGAGAAGAAGCTGCGCGTCGCGCGGGTCGGCACCGAGCACCTGGCGCTTGTCACTCAGCAACAGGATCGAATAGCCCCCCGGGATGGCGATAGGCTGGCTGATCTGGCCGGGCTGGAGCTGGTTGACGACGGAAGCAAGCTGATCAGGCAGCTGCTCGGCGCGGACCCAGCCCAGGTCGCCGCCCACCGCTGCGGTCGATGCCTCGGAAAATTGCCGGGCATAGGCCGCGAAGGAGGCGCCGCGGCGGACCTGGTCGATGATCCGTTCCGCATTGGCGCTGGCTTCGCCCATCGTCTCGGGCGTCGCCGACAGGAAAATCTCCCCGACATGATATTCGTTGGCGCCCTTCGACGCCTTGAGCCGGGCGATGATCGCGTTGACCTCCTCGTCGCTGACCGCAACGAACGGCTCGACCTTGCGGCTGAGGACGCGCCGCCAGGCGGCCTCGCCCTCGATCTGCCGCTTGATCGACACCTGCGACGAACCCTTCTCGCGAAGGAATTCGGCGAACTCCTTGGGCGACTTGCGGAAATTGGCCGCGACCCGGTCATAGGTCTGCTGCACTTCCTCGGGCGACACCTCGACCTTCTGGGCGGTCGCCTCCTGGATCTGCAACGTTTCGTCGATCAGGTTGCGAAGCACCTGAAGGCGCAGCCGCTCGCGCTCCTCCTCGGGGATATTGCCGCCATTGGCCGCGATCACCAGTGCCAGACGCTGCTCGACGTCGGTCTGGGTGATGATCGTGCCGTTGACGATCGCCGTCGCGGTGCGGATGTTCGGGTCCTTGTTGCCGAAGACCGTGATGTCCTTCGGAATATTGAGGCCGCCGACGTCCTCGTCGTCCATCATCGTCTGGGCGATGATCGGCGTTGCCAGGGCGATCGCCCCGGCCGCCGCCGCCGCCATCCAAAAGCCGCCCCGCCTCAGCATCAGTCCACGCACCTAGTCACATCCTCAATCTGGCCAGACGGGCTGTCCCCTGGCATGCGCCCGCTGAATGCAGGCTTAGCGGCCCAAATTCTTGAGCGCCAGTCGCAACAGGAAGGTATTTCCACGCCGGGCATCGCCGATCGCGTCATATTCGCGCCGCCACGTCACGCCAAGCTCGATGCAGTCGTCGTCGTAGAGGATGCCCAGACGGTGTCGAATCGGCTGATATCCGTCGGACAAGGTCAGCGGATCCTCGCGCCGGCCGGTCAGGTCGATCACGGTCGAGCCGAACACGGACCAGTAGCGCGCGATCTGGATGCGCCCGCCGAGACGAACCTCCTCCCGGTCGCGCAGGTCCTCGATCGTCGCGGCGATATCGCGATTGAGCTTCAGGTAGCCAATTGTCGCGTAGGTCCGCTGCGTGCCGATGGTCGCATCGATTTCGTTGCGGCGCACCGAGAAATTGTTCTTGTCGACCCGGAAACGGTGGGTGAGCTCGAGGAAGCGACCATATTTGATCGTGGTGCGGCCGACAATATCCGACAGCCGATCGGACAGGCCGGTCCCGACCGGAAGCAGGGTCGACTTGTTCGACAGGCGATAGCTCTGTCCGATGACCGTGTTGAAGGAGATACCCGGCAGGTCCACCGCCCATTCGGCGCCATAGGTGATCCGGCTGCCGTCTTCCCAGCGGTCGTAGCCGGAGAAACGGTTGAGGGCGAACAGGTTCGAATCCTCAAGGTCGATCGCACGGGCGTCCTCGTTCGGTATGCTCAGGTTGCGGGTCTTGGGGCTGGCGACGATCTGGACGCGGGGGGTGATCCGCTGCGAGCCGCCGAGGAATTCGCCGACGAACGGCCAGCGCACATCCGCCGCCAGCGCCGCGATGCCGCGTGCGGTCCAGCCCGGATCGCCGCGATAGATGATCGTCGAGGTCCGACCGACCTGATCGGTATGGTAGATGTCACCGCGGCCGTAGGCGGTCAGCGTGAATTCCTGGCCGAGCGGGGTGTAGCGCCGCATGTCCCATTGCGCGGCGGCGAAGGCCCGCTGGGTGTCCTGGCCGTCGGTGCGGAGCAGCGCGAGGCTGTTGGCCTGGATGCTTAGCGTGCCGCCGACCCAGGGATCGGCTAGGCGCAGCCGATAGTCGATCGCGGGGAGGGCGATCGGTTGCTGACCCTGCTTGTCGTTGGTGCGGAGCGTCTGCACCGCCCATCCCTTGATCGACAGATAACTGTTCGAGGTGATCCGCTCGGCCTGGATCTGGTTGCGCAGGCGATCGTCGCGCGAAATGTCGTAGCGGCGCAGGAAGGTGCGATCGCTGGTGCCGCGGATCGAGCCCGACAGCGTCCAGTAGGGACCGAATTGGAAGCGGCCGTTGGCATCGATATAGCCGCGGATGTCGCGGTTCCCGGTGGGGGTCGGCGTGGCTCCCGTCGTCGCCGCGAAGCGCGAGCTGTAGGTCAGCATGCCGGCAGCCTGCCAGGCTCCATTGCCGGTCAGCGCGCGGTATTGCGCCTCGATCGCCGGCAGCACCTTCGTATAGACGTGCGGCGTGATCGTCAGATCGCGGTTGGGGGCGAGCTGGAAATAATAGGGCAGACCGAGCTCGGCACCGTTCACCCGGCTGTACTTGACGTCGGGCAGCAGCAGACCCGATCCGCCGCCGCCGCTGCCATCGGGATGGGACAGCCCAGGCAGCCACAGGATGGGCGCGCCGAGGAAACTGATCCGCGCACCGTCATAGCTGATCCGGTGCTTGTTCGGATCATGGACGACGCGGACCGCGCTGATCTTCCAGATGGGCTCCTTGGGACAGCCCTTGCTGTCGAGCACCGCGCAAGGGGTGTAGACCGCCTTGTCGAGGGTCGTGACCTCGTCGCGGCGAACCCCGTGCACCGCTGCCAGGCGGCCGCCATCGTTGAGGACGAGCAACAGATTCTCGATCACGCCGTCGCGCAGGGAGTCGGTGAGTTCGACCGAGTCGCCGTAGAGCGTGTCATTGCTCGAATTGACGACGGCGACATTGCCTTCGGCGCGGACCACACCGGTCTTCTGGTTCCACTGGACCTTGTCGGCGCGCAGCCGGTCGCCCTGCCGCATCATGCGGACGTTGCCGGTCGCCGTGACGACCTCGACATTGTCGTCGTAGGTGAGGGTGTCGGCGGCGAAGGTGACTTCCTGCTCGTTGGCCGGGGTCGGCGCATCGCCCTGGACAGGGGGGCCGCCGGCCGGCGTCGCGATGTTCTGCGCGCGAAGCGGAACCGCCGCGAACGGCAGGGGAAGGGTCGTCGCCAGCAGGAATAGGATCGGCTTCTTCACGCTACCCCTTTGACGCGCGGACGGATCGCCCGAAATGTGCGTTCGCGCCGCCTATCGTACCCGACGCCCGGCTGCAATCCTCTGGCGAACCCCCGTTGCGACACACGGGTGCTGGCCCTAGATGAAGGCCAACACAAAAAAGGAAGATTTCCCCGATGCGCATCAGCTTTGTCGACAGCCGGCCGGCTCGGTCCCACGCCCTTGCGATCGCGGTCGCCCCCGCCACGATCGGCGGCGCCGGCCTTGTCGCGCTGCCGGACGCGGTCCAGCCGCTGGCGCGCGCCGCGGCCCAGGCCAACCGGTTCGACGGTGAGAACGGGGCTGTCGTCGAATTCTTCGGCGAGACCGATGCGGCGCATCGCCGCCTGCTGCTCGTCGGGGTGGGATCGAAGAACGATTTCGAGCGGGCGGGCGCAGCGCTGGTGGCCAGGCTGCTGACCTCCGGCGAGACCGCGCTGGTGGTCGACATCTCGGCGGTTGCCGGCGACAAGCCGGCAGAGGCGGCGGCCGCGCTCGCCTTCGGCGCGGTGCTGCGCGCCTGGCGGCATGACGCCTATCGCACCAAGCTCGACGCCAAGCTGCGTCCGTCGCTGGAGGAGATCGTCATCGTTGGCGGCGGCGCCGGCGCGGCGGAGGCCTGGAAGGGCCGCGAGGCGGTTGCGGAGGGCGTGATGTTCGCCCGAACCCTGGTCGCCGAGCCCGCCAACATCGTCTACCCGGAGAGCTTCGTCGAACGCTGCCGCGGGCTTGCCGATCTCGGGGTCAAGGTCGAAGTGCTCGACCGCGAGGCGATGGCCGGGCTGGGCATGGGGGCGCTGCTTGGCGTCGCCCAGGGTTCGGTGCGGGAGCCCCGGCTGCTGGTGATGACCTGGGACGGCACCGGCGGGGCCGAGCCGCCCATCGCCTTTGTCGGCAAGGGCGTGACCTTCGACACCGGTGGCATCTCGCTCAAGCCGCCAGCCGGCATGGAGGACATGAAGTGGGACATGGGCGGCGCGGGGGCCGTCGCCGGGACGATGAAGGCGCTGGCACTGCGCAAGGCAAAGGCGCACGTCGTCGGTGTCTGCGGCCTGGTCGAGAACATGCCCGACGGCAATGCCCAGCGGCCCGGCGACGTGGTGACCTCCATGTCCGGTCAGACGATCGAGGTGATCAACACCGACGCCGAGGGGCGCCTCGTCCTCTGCGACGCGCTCACCTGGGTGCAGAAGACCCGCAACCCCAAGACGATCGTCGACCTCGCCACGCTGACCGGCGCGATGATCATTTCGCTCGGCCATGAATATGGCGGGATGTTCGCCAATGACGACACGCTGGCCGACCAGCTTTCCGCTGCCGGCAGCGCGGTGGGCGACAAGCTGTGGCGGATGCCGCTCGGCGACACCTATGACAAGCTGATCGACTCGCCGATCGCCGACATGAAGAATGTGGGCCCGCGTGAGGGCGGCTCGATCACCGCCGCGCAGTTCCTCAAACGTTATATCGAGGATGGGGTCCGCTGGGCACACCTCGACATCGCCGGCATGGTCTGGGCCTCGAAGCCCGGCGCCACGTGGGACAAGGGCGCGACCGGCTTCGGCGTCCGCCTTCTCGACCGCTTCGTCGCCGATAACTACGAGAAGTAGATCAGCGACGGTGCCACTCGGCCAGGTCGGCGGGCGTGTCGATGTCGCCCGCCAGGCCCGGCCGCTCGACAACCACGGCCTCAAGCCCGACCGCCGCGGCGGCGGAGAGATGGGCGGCGAGACTGTCCACGCCGTAGCGAAACGGAATCGCGCCGGCCGGATGCATTTTCAGGGCGTTGGTGCCGGTCCGCAGGCGATCGGTGGCTATCGCGATCGGCGCCGGCACGTCGAGCATCGCCCGCACGTCTGCGGCAGTCAGCTCGGGGAGGTCGCTGCTCAGCGAGAGCAACGCGTCGGCACCGCGTGCGGCGGCGAAGGCCGCGCCCTGTTCGAGCGCGGCGTTGAGCCCGTCACCGGCTTCCTCCAGCACATGTGCGCCGAGCGCGGCCGCTTCGTCCCGCAGGGTGGCGGATCGGCTGACGAGGATGATCCGATCAGGAGTGAAAACTTCTCTTCCAATCTTTAGAACATGCCGGAACATTTTATAATTGAGCGCTAATCTTCGATCGAAATCGATCGTCGCGGCGAGCCGGCTCTTCCCCTCCTCGGGGGGACGGACGGCGAGAACAAGATGAACATCCATCTCAGCGCAGGCGGCGTGCAAAGGCGATCGTCTCGCTGGCGAGGCGTTGCTGATCGTCGAAATCGCGCATCAGCGTGGCCGTGACGTGCGTCGCGGCGCCGCCGGTGTCCGCCGCCGCATCGGCCTGATCTATGACCATGCCGTCGAGCAGCCCATCATAAAAGGCGGCAAGTCCGGCCGGAGTGGTGGAGAGGCCGATTTCGGCCATGATCTTGGCGGCGGGGCCTTTCACCGCCTCGCCGCCGATGAAGGGCGACACGGCGACGATCGGCACGCCCCGTGCGGCGAGCGCGGTCCGGACGCCGGGCAGGGCGAGAATCGGGGTGATGCTGAGCACCGGGTTGGACGGGCAGAGGATCACCGCCTCCAGCGCCGGATCGGCGATTGCGTCGAGCAGGCCGGTCGAAGGGCGGGCCGTCTCGATCCCGTCGAAGCGGATTGCGCGGAAGCGCGGTTCGGCGCGGCGGCGGACGAAGTAATGCTGAAAGGGGAGTTCGCCTTCGTCGGTATCCACCATCGTGCGGATTCGATCGTCGCTCATGGGGACGATGTGGTGGGTGATCCCCATTCGCCCGGCGAGCAGCGCCGTGATCTCCGAGAGACTCAGCCGCTCGATCATGCCGGTACGCAACACATGGGTCGCCAGATCGCGGTCGCCGAGGTTGAACCAGCTTTCGCCGCCGAGCTTGCCGAGAGCGTCCATGAATGCCCAGCTTTCGCCTTGCAGTCCCCAGCCCTGGGCAGTGTTGTTGATGCCCGCCAGCGTGTAGCAGACAGTGTCGATGTCGGGGCAGACGAGCAGGCCGAGATGCTCGAAATCGTCGCCGGTGTTGACCGCGATCGTCAGCTTTTCGGGCGGCAGGACTGCCGCGAGCCCGCGCGCAAGACGCGCCCCTCCGACACCGCCGGCCAACGCCAGGATCATGCGAACAGATCCATATGGCGCGGGCGAATCAGGTCGGCGGCGCTGCCCTCGCTGCGGTCGTGGCTTGCTCCGCGCACGATCACGATCGGCCGTCCCTCGTTGGCCTGGCCCATGACCAGTGAGGCGGCGGCGGCGACTTCGTCGGCGAAGCCGAGTTCGCTCGTCTCCAGCCGGCGACCATGCAGATCCTCGCGCCCTCTCAGATCGAGTAGGGCCGGCATGCCGGCGACTCCGATCGCGGTGCCGGTGGTGCCGGTCCGCCAGGCGCGACCGAGGCTGTCGATGATCAGCACTGCCACGTCTACGCCGCAGCGTTCGGAGAGGGCGGCCCTTAGAGCGCGGGCGCTGGCGTCCGGGTCGACGGGGAGGAGGAGGGCGCGGGGCTGGCCCTCATGGTCGATGTTCGACTGATCGATCCCCGCATTGGCGAGGACGAGCCCGAGCCGATGACGGACGATCAGCACGCCCTTGCGGACGCGCATCACTTCCTTCCCTTCCGACAGGATCAACTCGACCAGGCGCGGATCCTTATCGACCTGCCGCGCGATGTCGATCGCCTGGGTCGAGGCCGTGACGCTGGCGAGTTCGACCAGTCGCCCTTCCGCCTTGGAGACGATTTTCTGGGCGAGGACGACGATGTCCCCGTCGACCAGCGACTGCCTGCTTGTTTCGAGCGCAGCCACCACGACGGCGGCGAGGTCGGCGCCGTCCTCGATCATCGGAACGCCGGCCAGGGGGAAGAGGGACAGGGATGCTTCGGTGACCATGCGCCGGACTTAGGTCGAGGGAGGGGGCGGTGCAATCGCGTTGGCGCAACGGTTCGGGAAATATACGAATAGACACGATTTTCGCTCCGGCGCGGCGAAATGCTGGTATAGCGCGGGCTGCGGCCGGAACTGCCGGACCGCTTCGACTCGCGGGGCTTCCGTTGCCGGTCAGCCCCGCCCAGAGGGGAGCATCGCATTGATGCTGGACGCCTTCGATCCCGTGGTGCTGGCGCGCATCCAGTTCGCGTTCACCGTCAGTTTCCATTTCATCTTCCCGTCCCTCTCGATCGGGCTGGCCAGCTACCTGATGGTGCTGGAGGCGCTGTGGCTGAAGACAGGGAGCGCGATCTACGCCAATCTTTACCGCTATTGGCTGAAGATCTTCGCGATCACCTTCGCCATGGGCGTCGTGTCGGGAATCGTCATGTCCTACCAGTTCGGCACCAACTGGTCGGTGTTCAGCGATCGGGCGGGGGCGGTGATCGGTCCGCTGATGGCCTATGAGGTGCTGACCGCCTTCTTCCTGGAGGCCGGCTTCCTGGGCGTCATGCTGTTCGGGATCAACAAGGTGGGGAAGGGCCTGCATTTCGCCGCGACCTGCGCGGTCGCGATCGGCACCTTCATCTCGGCCTTCTGGATATTGTCGGCGAACAGCTGGATGCAGACCCCCGCCGGCTATGAAATCGCGGCGAACGGGCAGTTCGTGCCGGGACCGAGCTGGCTGGCGATCATCTTCAACCCCAGCTTCCCCTATCGTCTCGCGCACACGGTGATCGCCGCCTATCTGACGACCGCGCTGGTGGTCGGCGGGGTCGGCGCCTGGCACCTCCTGCGCGACAGCACCAACCGCGGCGCGCGGACCATGTTTTCCATGGCGATGTGGATGGCCGCGCTGGTCGCGCCCATCCAGATTCTCGCTGGCGACATGCACGGGCTGAACACGCTCGAGCATCAGCCGGCCAAGGTGATGGCGATGGAAGGCCATTATCAAAGCCACCCGCATGGCGCGCCGCTGATCCTGTTCGGCATCCCGAACAGCGCGGAGCAGCGCGTCGACATGGCGATCGAGGTTCCCAAGCTGTCCTCGCTGATCCTCAAGCATGATCCGAACGCGCCGCTGGCAGGGCTCGACACCATACCCGCGGACGAACATCCGCCGGTCGGTATCGTCTTCTGGGCGTTCCGTATCATGGTCGGAATCGGCCTGGCGATCTTCGCGCTCGGCCTGCTCAGCCTCGTCGCCCGCGTTCGGGGCCGCCTCTACGACTGGCCGCTCCTCCACCGTTTCGCCATCCTGCTGGGGCCGTCGGGTTTCGCCGCAGTGATCGCGGGCTGGGTGACAACCGAGGTCGGCCGCCAGCCCTACGTCGTCTACGGGCTGCTGCGTACCGCCGATGCCGCATCGCCGCTGGCGGCGCCAGCCGTCGGGGCGTCGCTGCTCGCCTTCATCATCGTCTATTTCGCGGTGTTCGGGGTGGGCGTCTGGTACATCCTCAAGCTGATGGCCAAGCCGCCACAACGCGGCGAGAGTGCCGATGCGGCCGAGGGGCCGATCCGCAGCGCCGGGATCACGCCCGCGCCGTCCGTCGAAGGAGAAAGGCCATGATCGGCTTCGATCTCACCCTTGCCTGGGCGGCGATCATTGCCTTCGCCGTCGCCGCCTATGTCGTCATGGACGGTTTCGACCTGGGCATCGGCATCCTCTTTCCCGGCTTCCGGGTCGGCGGCGAGCGCGACATGGCGATGAACAGCATCGCACCGGTCTGGGACGGAAACGAGACCTGGCTGGTGCTCGGCGGTGGCGGACTGATGGCGGCCTTCCCGCTGGCCTACGCGATCATTCTGCCGGCACTCTACGCCCCTCTGACGGCGATGCTGCTCGGCCTCGTCTTCCGGGGTGTCGCCTTCGAGTTCCGCTGGCGCGATCCGGGGCACCGCGCCTTCTGGGATGCGGCCTTCTGCGGCGGGTCGCTGGTCGCGACGCTGGCGCAGGGGATCACGCTCGGTGCCCTGCTGCAGGGGATCGAGGTTGGCGACCGGGCCTATGCCGGCGGATGGTGGGACTGGCTCACGCCCTTCTCGCTGCTGACCGGGGTCAGTCTCGCGATTGGCTACGCATTGCTCGGTGCGGGCTGGCTGATCTGGAAGACCGAGGGGCAACTCCAGGCCGATGCGCGTCGCTTCGCGAGACCGCTGTGCCTGGCGTTGCTGGTCGCGATTGCGGCGGTCAGTGCCTATACGCCTTTCCTCGAAGGCAAATATCATGAGCGCTGGTTCGACTATCCGGGCCTGTTCGTGACGATCCCGG
This sequence comes from Sphingomonas sp. Y57, assembly GCF_001015195.1. Lineage (GTDB taxonomy): Bacteria > Pseudomonadota > Alphaproteobacteria > Sphingomonadales > Sphingomonadaceae > Rhizorhabdus. Next base: position 59,735 of record NZ_LDES01000053.1, read on the forward strand.
TGCCGGTGCTCGTCGCCATCGTCGCGCTGCTGCTGTGGCGGGCTATCGGCGGACGGCGGGACGGGATGCCCTTCCTGCTGACCCTCGTCCTGTTCGGCCTTTCGATGCTGGGCCTTGCCATCTCGATCTACCCCGACGTCGTTCCGGGCCGGGTGACGATCTGGGAAGCCGCGGCGCCCGAGCGTAGCCAGATATTCATGCTGGTGGGGGCCGTGGTGCTGGTGCCGATCATCCTCGGCTACACCGGTTGGGCCTATTGGGTGTTCCGCGGCAAGGTCGATGAAGCCGGATATCACTGAGCCTGGCCCGCTCTGGCGACGGCTCGCCTGGTTCGTTGGCATCTGGACGGCGAGCGTCGCCTTGCTCGGCCTCGTCGCCTGGGTGATCCGACGGATGGTCAACGGCTGATCGGCCCCGGTCCCGCCGTCGCTCCATAACGGCCATACGATGACTGGTGGGTTGCGAAACATGCAACGATTGCTCCAAAGGCATGTGCGAAACGTGCTCCATGGAGGTGTTGTTGAGTAATATTGATGAGAAGTTGCAGCCCGTCCTTGATGAAGTATTGCGTCGCAACGCCGGAGAGGCCGAATTCCACCAGGCCGTACGTGAAGTGCTGGAAAGCCTGGGTCGCGTGGTCGCCAAGCATCCCGATTATGCCGAACAGGCGCTGATCGAGCGGATTTGCGAGCCCGAGCGGCAGATCATCTTCCGCGTCCCCTGGGTCGACGACTCGGGTCAGGTCCAGATCAACCGCGGTTTTCGCGTGCAGTTCAACTCGGCCCTCGGCCCTTATAAGGGCGGCATCCGCTTCCACCCTTCCGTGAACCTCGGCATCGTCAAATTCCTGGGTTTCGAGCAGATCTTCAAGAATGCGCTGACGGGCATGCCGATCGGCGGCGGCAAAGGTGGTTCGGATTTCAACCCGCGCGGCCGTTCCGACGGGGAGGTGATGCGTTTCTGCCAGGCCTTCATGACGGAGCTTCAACGCCACCTGGGCGAATATACCGACGTGCCGGCGGGCGACATCGGCGTGGGCGGCCGCGAGATCGGCTATATGTTCGGCCAGTTCAAGCGGCTTAACAATCGCTACGAGGCGGGCGTCCTGACCGGCAAGGGCCTGGTCTATGGCGGCTCGCGCGCGCGGACCGAGGCGACCGGCTATGGTCTCGTCTATTTCGTGCAGCGAATGCTGGCCACCAAGGACCAGGCGTTCGAAGGCAAGCGCGTCGTCGTCTCGGGATCCGGCAATGTCGCGATCTACGCGATCGAGAAGGTGCGACAGTTCGGCGGCAAGGTCGTCGCCTGCTCCGATTCGAACGGCTATGTCGTTGACGAGAACGGCATCGACCTCGATCTGCTCAAGGAGATCAAGGAAGTGCGCCGGGAGCGGCTGTCCGAATATGCGCGCGCTGCGGGCGCAAGGGCGCATTATATCGAGAACGGCTCGATCTGGGACGTGCCGTGCGACATCGCTCTGCCCTGCGCGACCCAGAACGAACTGACCGCCAAGGATGCGAATACCCTCATCAAGAACGGCGTGATCGCGGTAGGCGAGGGCGCCAACATGCCCTCGACCCCGGAGGCGGTCGACCTGTTCCAGCGCGCGGGCGTGCCCTTCGCGCCCGGCAAGGCCGCCAATGCGGGCGGTGTCGCTACTTCGGCGCTGGAGATGCAGCAGAACGCCTCGCGCGATAGCTGGTCGTTCGAGCAGACCGAGGAGCGTCTGGCGCAGATCATGCGCAACATCCACGACAATTGCGCCGAGACGGCCGAGGAATATGCCGCGCCCGGCAATTATGTGCTCGGTGCCAACATCGCCGGCTTCGTCCGCGTCGCCGAGGCGATGCGCTCGCTTGGCGTCATCTGACGCACGGCCGACGGGATCGCGCGAGCAAGGCGCGCGGTCCCGTTGGGTATGTATTGCCATGTAACCGGGGAACTCGCGTGCGGCGGCGTCAGGCGATCGACGGGCCATGCACATCCTGGCGCACCTTACCAGAGAAAGTTCGAACCGTCTGTTCGAAATTCTCGAGGATTGGAGCCACGTTCTGCGCTACACGCGCCTGGGCAAGGAAGTCGCCGAGAAGGCTAAGAATGGAAAGGATGGGAGCGCCCCGCGCGACAACCATCCGGTTGCCGTGCGGAGGCGCAAGACCGGCTGAGCGCGGGAGGGTTGATGGCACAGAAGCCATACGATCCTCCGTTCAGCCTGCGCCTCTCGTTTGAGGAACGGGCGCGCCTTGAGGAATTGGCCGATGGCCAACCTCTCGGCGCATACATCCGTTCACGTCTGCTGGACGAAGCGCCGCGCCGGAAGGCGCTGAGCGTGAATGACAAGGATGCGCTCCTGCGCGTCCTTGGTCAGCTCGGCCAATCGCGTCTGGCCAACAACCTGAACCAGCTCGCCAAGCAAGCGAACCTCGGCACGTTGCCGGTTACTCCCGACACCGAGGCGGCTTTGTTGAAGGCTGCCGATGATGTTGCCGCCATGCGCAAGCTGGTGATCGACGCCCTCGGTCTGGATTCTGGCCCATGATTATCAAGGCATCATCGCGCGGCGGCTCCACACAGCTCGGTTTGCACCTGCTGAAAACCGAGAATGAACAGGTCGAGATTCACGAAGTCAGCGGCTTCGTGTCCGAAACGGTCATGGGCGCAATGAAGGAAGCCCAGGCCATGGCGATGGGCACCAAGTGCAAGAAGTTCTTGTTCTCCGTCTCACTCAACCCACCGGATACCGAAAACGTCCGGCTGGACGTTTTCGAGGGCGCAATTGCCAAGATCGAAGAGCGGCTGGGTCTGGAAGGCCAGCCGCGCATGGTGGTCTTCCATGAAAAGGAAGGTCGTCGCCATGCCCATGTTGTCTGGTCGCGGATTGATGCCGAAACCATGACGGCCAAGCGGATGGATTATTACAAGACCAAGCTCCAGCAGATATCGCGGGAGCTATTCCTCGACAATGGCTGGAAAATGCCGCGCGGCCTCATGGCGCATGGGGAGCGCGATCCGCGCAATTTCACGCTGGCAGAGTGGCAGCAGGCCAAACGCGCTGGCCTCAATCCCCATGATTTGAAAGGCATGGTGCAAGATTGCTGGGCGGTGTCGGACAGTCGCGAGTCGTTCGCCCGTGCGCTCGAAGAGCGCGGCCTGTATCTGGCCAAGGGTGATCGGCGCGGCCATGTCGCCGTCACCTATGAGGGCGAAGTCTTCGCCCTCTCGCGCCTGATCGACAAGAAGGCCAAGGATGTCACGGCGAAGCTGGGCAAGCCTGACGATCTTCTCAGCGTAGAGGCCACCAAGGCACGGATCGCCAATGAGATCGCGCCGCGTGTTTCCAGCTACATCCGCGAAGCCAAACAGAATGCCCATGCGGTCATGAAACCGCTGAAGGCACAGGCAACGGCCATGGCCGAACAGCATCGGGCGGAGCGCGATAAGCAGAAGGAAGGCCAGAAGCAGCGCTGGCAGGCCGAAACGCGGGAACGCGCCGACCGTCTGCGCAAAGGCTTTATGGGATTGTGGGATCGCCTGACCGGCGATTACCAGAAAACCCAGAAGAGCAACGAGGTTGAAGCCTTCTTCGCGCTTCAGCGCGACCGCGAACAGCGCCAGGCGCTGATCGCCGCGCAGATGGCTGAACGCCAGCGCCTGCAACAGCAGATCGAGCAAGCGCGGGAACGCCACGCGCAGCAGATACTGGCCCTGCACCGGCAGGCGGCAAACTACCGGCAAATGGCTGAAAGCCAGAAAGCGCAACAACAGACTGGCAGTGAGCGCGGCAATGTCCGCAGCGAATTCTCGCGCCAGTCGAGCGGTCGCGGCGAATCTGAACGTGGCAAGGATCAGCCGCGCGGTCGGTCATCGCCCGACCGTGGGCCTGATCTGGAACGTGGATAGTAGAGAATAGGCGGCGCTTTACGCGCCGCCGAGGGACTTGAGATACTCAGCCGCTTTGTTGGCGGCGCTGGCGGCGGTGAAGATCGCCTTGCGGTCGCCCTTCATGATGCGCAGCCAGTGGTCGATATATGCGGCGTGGTCGGGACGCGGTTCAACGGTGATGCCAAGATCACCGCACAGGAAAGCCGCACCAAGCTCGGCAACCAGCTCTTCCATCGCATAGGCATCATCACCAAAGCGTTCGCCGTACTGACGGGCAAGACGGTTCTCGTGACCGCTCCAGTGGGTCAGCTCGTGCAGCAACACGGAATACCAGCCCTCGGTAGCGGATGAGGTCTCGGTGCCGATAAAGCGATGCTGGCTCGGCATGGCGATGTAGTCGGCCTTGGGGGCAAAGTATGCTTCCTCGCCGCCGATACGGATTTGTGCACCCGTGGCAGCGATCAGGTCTTCAGCGGCCTCGATAGGGTCGATCTGCACTTCAGGCGTGGCGGTCTCTTCCGAGACATAGCCGTCCACCTGCGCAACATTGAACACATAGGACGCCTTGGCCATGTAGCGACGCTGGCGGTCATCACCGGACTGGTCGTCACCGGCGGCATCATCGCGGTCGAATTCCTTGTAGAAGACGATCAGCGAGGATTTCTCGCCCTTGCGGACTTGTGCACCGCGTTCCTGCCATTGCCGGTAGGTGCCCCAGATGCCGTGCTCGTAACCGAACGCATCAGCGGCAGCCCAGAGGGCAACGGTGTTCACGCCGCGATAGGCATTCCTGCTGGCGATATTGACGGGGCGCATGATGGAAGCGCCTTTGCGGTGCCATGGAAGCTGAACCTTGCCAGCACCTGCGTCGATGGCAGAGATGATCTGATTGGTGATGGCTTCGTAAACGTCGAAGCGTGAAGCAGTTTTGGTAGTCATGTCCGGTCTCCTTTCGCTGTTCCTGAGGACGCGAAGGAAAAGGGCCGGATGGCACGGGCAGTCGGTCAGCCTGGGCAAAGCCCAAGCGGAACAGGCAACACGGGAGCGCCTATGAAATGGGTGCGAATGGAGCGGGCAGCCTGTTGACCGGATGACACATCCGGCCATGTTCGCGGCTGAATCTCAGGGGCAGTGAATGGGGTGGGAGGCACCTGTTTCTGCCAAAGCACGTGGATTTCGAGTTGTGGCGTATCAACTGATCCAGCTTTTGTGCCTCGTCTTGAAGTTGGGCAAACTGGTGCATTCTTTAGCGCGTTCAACCCCGATGAGCTGTACTACGGCGTCACAGCGCGTTTCATCTATCCTCATTCTGCCGTCCCGGAGGGCTAGATAAACAGCCTCAGTGTATCGATTTCCGATTAGCCCGGTCTGGACGGCCGGATGCACGAAAAGGTCCAGTGACCAAGCGGGAGCTTCTCCGTTCATTAGGCTTTGAGCTCGTGCGCGCCCCTTCCGCTCATCAACAATCGGCAGAAAGCCCTGTAACAAAGCTACGGCAATCGTTGCCGCTTCGCCATCGTCGAGCGAGTTCGGCGAACAAATCAGCGTCTCGAAGAGGTTAGCCTGTGCTTCATCCATCTGAACGACCTTGACGACATCGTTCGTGATGAGGTCCTGAAGGAAGCCGGATTCTCCATTGGTCTGGCCGGTTTCTTTATTGATTTCAGCTACAACCGTTTCAGGGAGAAGGATGTCATTCGGGATGAGCCTGAGAACCTGTTCGCCAAAAGTCGAAGCGTGCAGATTGATCAGCACACTGGTGTCGAGGACCAATGGATACAGCACATCACAAAGGGAGCTTGAACAGGTCATCCGTTTCGCTCTCCTCAAGTTCCATTTGATCAAGAAGAGCACGAAGCTCTAGCCTTTTGATCCTAAGAAGTTCAGACAGTTGGCCCTCGGACATGAGATCGCGCTTCCAAGCGGTATAGGCCATGAAACTAACACGGTGTGACACCAGCCGGTCGGCGTCGTCCTTTGCAAGATCGGGTTTGCTTGCCGCATCGCCCAAGACTTCGCGCACTTGCGAGGGAGTTATGCCGCCATGTGCTTTTAGCTTGTCCCATGCGCCCCGCTTCACAAGCTCAAGCTCTTCAAGCCTTCGTACACAAGCCTCCCGCGAAATGCGGAAATGGTGCGCCTGCACGATGATGGACCTGCGAGTGATGTCTGAACCGGCGGTAAGCTGACGCCACGCCGCCTCAAAGCTCTTTCGCGGAGTTAAGAATGCGCGCCCAAACGCGTGAGCATATCGCTCTTCGCGGGACTGAAATTTTTCATTTTCCTCTAGCACTTCTGGTGCTTGACGGGTGCCAACGAAATGCCCGAGCTCGTGAGCTGCGGACTGAATGCGCCGCTCCAGAGGGAAATTCGCATTCAAGAGAATGCATGCTCCTAGAGTTTGGTCATACGTAAAGAGCGCATCTACCTTCGAGCCCTTGGACAAACGGCGCTGATAGAGCCGGATACCAAGATCCAATTCCATCAGCGCGAAGATATCAGCAATCGGACCAGAGCCCAATCCGAGCCAATCGCGCAGCTCCTGGGCGTGCTGTTCTGCCAGTTTGACAACATCGCCAGAGTTTATGCCTCTTTCGGGCGGGTAATTCGTCGCCCGCTCGATCCCAAGGATGTTCTCGAGCTCGACCTCGGCCCTTACCAAGTCGTTCAGCAGCGTTACTGCCTCACTAGTATGCTCATCCTCAGTTTCCCTTAGACGGCGAAAGCGTGGCACGAGGTCAGTGTGGACTGCCTCGCGGCGAAGCAGCGCGTTTACCGACACCCCGTAATGGCTCGCAAGCGCCTGCAGTTCCTGAATGCGGACTCGACGATCTCCCTTCTCAATCGACACGAGGGTAGGTCGAGACATACCAATTACCTTGGCTGCTTCATCTTGACGGATTTTCGCGCTCTCGCGAGCTAGGCGAAGGCGGCGGCCAATCTCCTGTCCGGGCAGCTCGTTTAGATCAGCCATGGCGACCTCCCTTCGTCCATAGTTGCAGAAAACTGTTATCGCCCTGGTGCATCTTAAATGCGGCCCATTCTTCGGAATGTTTGATGAGCATACCCCGCAGTTTGCCCGTTACGTTGTCAACCGACGATCCAATTGCTTCAGCGATTTGGAACGCATAAGGTCTCAAGGCTACATCAGACAGACTGGCCATATCAGCCAACTGTTGTAGGTGACGCGCCCCCATATAGCCGTAGTCGTAGAGGGTGCTGGTGGCCCTGAAGCTTTTTTCATTCGGCAGAGCATCGCTGAATCGTGCAGCTTTCAAATCGGCAATGACATACCTTTCTGACGGCTCAACCACGTCGGCAGCGTGCAGGCTCATTCGGCGTAGCAGGCATGCGGCACACACGCCGCATTGGCGCACCTTACCTCCCAAACGCACATTTGCCCGCTGCTGCCAGCACGAACGAGTTTCGATGACTTGTTGAGGATTTACACCCGGCTTTTCCAGAAACGCAGTGATCGTCTGGCCCTTGGTGTACCACAGGCGCGGTTGCTCGTAGGTCAAATCGACACCGAGCAACGCTTTGATGAAGCGCTCCATCCTTCGGAAGAAGGTTGGGTGATTTCGGTAATCTGGGTAGATGTTAAGAAGCGGGAGCAACACTGGCCCCAATGCACCTTGACCGCTTTCAGGCACAATGATCCTGCTGACGTTTGACAGATGCGATGCGATTGCAGTCACTGCCGCGAATATGAAACCGCGCGAACGGGCGCTGTACTCACCATCTGGCTTGACCTTTACATCAAATGGGAGGCGGTCAAATGGCTGTTCATTTTTGCGCAGGCGCTGTTTGAATTTTGAGACACGAACACTTACGGCAGTGTTGCTCTCGTTGAATAACCCCAAGACACTCATTGAGTCCAAACCTTCGCTGTATGCTATGGCGAACTCCTTGTGCTGGTTCGGAAACAGGGGGCCTTGTCGAGGCTTGCTGATTGCAGAGTGCCTATGGGGCACGAAAGTGAATCGCCATTCGTCACCAGTTAGGTGGCGCAGCGTATCGGAAAGACTTTGCTGAACAGATGCACTTTGCCAGGTCGCGAGCTCAATCACTGGAACAGTCACATGAAGGTGGCGTGCCCATTGTGCGTTGCCGCGTGCCCATCGACGGTCGGCGAATTCCACAGCTGCACAAACAATCAAAAGGTCGTGGTGGATGTTGCTCCAGCCCTCATGACAGTAGCTGTCAAAAATGTCCTTATTGCACTTTATTTCTGCCCCAATCGTTGCGTACTCGCGCCCCTTCGGGCGTCGGCGCATAGCTTCTTGGCCAGCCTCAAGAACATGTAATTCACGCTCAGAATTTCTTGAAAGATCAGTCATTACAATCACAGTATGGGGTCATCTAGACCAGTTATTTTTTTGGTTTCCTGCTTGAACGCATTTTTGTTGCAGCTCTTTACCGCTTCGTTGATACGATCGCGATCGAGACTCTTCACCACATGGTTCGAACCTTCGATTAACCGTTCGAGCTGATCTTTATACATCGGGCCTTCCCGATGAGCTTCATACCCAGCTTCCTGAATGCGGGTCAGGTTCTTGCCAATGTGCCTCTCGACGCATGCCTCCAAAGCGTTATCGATTGCATCACGAGAATTGTCGCCCTCATGCAGCCTCATGGCAACTTGGCGCTGGAGGTCATCCGAAAATTCAGACTTGTTGTGCTTATCAAAAATGCTCTTGATCGAGCCTTCTGGGTCAAGATCAAGTTGCCCATTCTCACCATGACTTTGCAGGTCGCGGATGAGCCTGTCGTTTCCTGAAAGGATGCCGTTCACGATGGCATGGCTGCCGAGGGCGCAACGGGTGTCATGATCCTCGGCTTCATTCTGCACAGCTTCCGCAAACCGCTTTAAACGGCTGTCGAGCTTCAGATTCTTGAATGGGCCATCGGTCATCTCACCCTCCTATGTTCAGATCATAGAGGCAAAAATCTGACAATGTCAACATTTAAGACTAAAAAGCTGACAATGGAAGCTTGGCACATTTCTCAGCGGTGAATGCTCTCTCCGCAGGCCAGTGGCGCCAATCTTGTGAATGGCTATGTTTTTGGTAATTAGTAAAACTATTTCCTTTTATATCAGACAGTTATGCTCAGATCACCTTTATTGCTAGCAATGCTCCATAAGGTCGTCGATCTTCGTCGCTTTCACGTACCGCGCCGGGTTTGGCTCAACCGCCAAGGCCTCAAAGTGCGCTTCACCACATGCAATTTTTGCGGCTTGAGGTGGTCCCGCCTTCTT
>NZ_LDES01000054.1 GCF_001015195.1 Sphingomonas sp. Y57
ATCGAGGATCACGGCCAGATGAGCCATGAGCCGCTGGACGACGACAGCGAGGATGAAGGCGGCAAGGATAGCTAGACCGCCCACCCCTCCCCGTAATTCGGGGTTTCGTTGACGCAGCCGAACCGAGCCAGTATGACCACATGCAAACATGCGGTCATGTAAGGATATTCACATGCCAACAATCGCGATCATCAGCCAGAAGGGCGGCGCGGGGAAAACCACCCTCGCCCTGCATCTGGCCGCCGCCGCCGAGGATTCCGGGCATACCGCGCTGGTGATCGACCTCGATCCGCAGGCGACGGCGAGCCAGTGGGCGGCATGGCGACAGGATGCGCCCCCGGTCGTGATTGACAGCGCACCCCCTCGCCTTGCCGCCAAGATCGAGCAGGCGACGGGCCAGGGCGCGGCGTTCATCGTGATCGACACCCCGCCCCATGCCGACAGCGCGGCGAGCGCCGCCGTCGAAGCGGCCGACCTGGTGCTGATCCCTTGCCGCCCCAGCGCGTTCGATTTGGCGGCGATCAAGACGACCGCCAGCCTTGTGAAGATGCGCGGCAAGCCCGCCTTCGTGATCTTCACGGCGGGAAGCCCGACCGCGCCGCGCATGTATGACGAGGCCGCGCAGCTCGTGCAGGATTACGGATTGGACGCCTGCCCCCACCATATCGCCGATCGTGCCGCCTTCCGCCACGCGGCGGCCGAGGGCAAGACCGCGATGGAGATCGAGCCGAACGGCAAAGCGGCCGACGAGGTGCGACAGCTTTACAAGTGGACATGTCAGCATGTAAACATGCAAGCATCGAAGAAGCGGAGGGCCAGTGCATGAGCAGCCGGAAAGGATCATTGCTTGCATTGCGGGATCGCGATGCAGCGCCATCTTCGGCGACGGCCGAGCCGGAGGGGAGGGCGGCCGCGCCGATCGCCCGCAGTTCTGGCACAGGCACCGGCAGCGGATCGAGCAGCAGCCCGGTTGCGCCGAGCCGTCAGGGCAAGAAGGCCATGACGGGCTATTTCAGCCCGGAAATGTCCTTCGCCATGCACATGACCGCGCGCAAGCATGGCATGAGCCTGCAAGACGCGATGGCCGAAGCGTTCAACGACTGGCTGCGCAAGATGGGGGAAAGTCCTGTAGGCAAGTGAGCATGTTCACATGCAAACATTTGGCATTGAGGGAGTGCTTATGGCCGTGCTGATCTTGTCCGCCATTTTCGTATTGGTGATGATCGGGCTGTCCATCCGGGCAAACGCCCGCTTTCGGCAGGAAAAGACATTGCCGATGCAATGGCGGCTTTCCCGATCGGAGCCGCTTGCCCGTTCGGTGAACTGGTCTGCGCCCCGCGTTGTCGCCCTTAGCTTTACGCCCTCGCTAGCAATCGGCGTGCTGGCGCTGTTCAATGTTGCGGCGATGACTATGACGCCGAGGCCCGGCCAGGAGGGAATGTTGTTTCCGTCCTTGATCTTCATAGGAAGCATGTTTGTCGCGGCCCATGTTTTCCACCTTCGGTTGATCGAGAAAACCCTAAGTCGCAGTGGCAGCTAACCGCGCCCGCATGTTTGCATGTAAACATGCGGTGCTGTGAACATGCTGTCGTGATCAGGTTAAAGGTGATAAGTGAGAAAGCTCTGGCATCCTTTCGATGCTGGCAGAGCATTAGGCTTATAACCCAAGGAGCGGGGTTCGAATCCCACCGGAGGAACCATATGACAAATAAGGCGAACGATAACGGTACTGACCCATTCTATAGCAAAGTGATGGCCGATAGCGGCGCTGTGGTAAGCGGTGGAGCGGCCCTATTGGTACGGGCAAAAGCTCGGGGCGGACCTTCGAACATCATCCGTGATGCGATCGAAGTGGCACTTGAGAAGGCCAACGAGGCTGTGCACCAGCAGCGGCGAAGCAAAATTAAGCTGGTGCGTTGATGCCTTTGCCCGTTCACCATCAAAGCGTGAACGGGCAGTTGTTTGTTCAACGCAGCGGCTTGCGTTCGTGCCGTTTCTTGCAGAAGCCGAGGAAGGCCCCGGCAGGGCTTTTGAGTTCGGGCTTGCCCATGTCGTGCCACCACGACACCCATTCGTCATAGAGCGCATACACGTCATAGCCTGGCGCGGCCGTCTTGGCGTCGTGCATGGTTTCCGGGTCGATATAGGGCGCATCGTCGCTGGCGCTGGCGACCGGATCGGGCTTGGACTTGAGGCCCGAGCGGTTGCGGAACAGGATCACGTCATCGTCCATCGTCACCGCATAGTCGGGGAAATGGCCGTGATCGGCGTCATGCTTGCAGACCTTCTTGACCAGGGCGCGGAACACCCGGAGCGGGCTGTTCGAGCCGCATTTCTTTTGCAGCAGCTCTAGGCCGATCTTCCATTCGTCCTTCACGCCGCAATGCTTGCGCGCCAGCTCATACATGCGCCGCTCGAACGGCTTGCGGAGCCGGAAATAGTCGCGGTGGAGGGTCAGGACGTTCTTGCTGATAACCGAGCGATAGACCCAATCCGACAGGGTGATTTCGAGATCGAGCATACGGCCGTCGAACGTCTTGCGGGTGATCCTGGCTTCCTCGATCAGGCCGAAAATCCGCGTTTCCTCGACGCCGCCCGTCTGAATGTTAGTCCGCACGGTCGTTCCGCGCAGGCGGGTGAGGGCGTCGGCCATCAGCCGATAGCCTTCGCCGCTGGTTTGCCGGTTGGTGGCGACGAGCATGTCATAGNTTTGCCGGTTGGTGGCGACGAGCATGTCATAGGCTTGCAGGCGCACGGTGCGACTAGGCTGCTCGCCCTGGTTCATCTTCGCGACGAGCTGCGAGATGCAATAGATCAAAATGTCCTTGTCGTGGATCGTCGCC
>NZ_LDES01000055.1 GCF_001015195.1 Sphingomonas sp. Y57
CAATTCGGACGAGGGCAATCCCTGGTTCGATGCGCTGAACAAGCCGGCGCTGATGCCGCCCGGCTGGGTGTTCGGCGCCGTCTGGTCGGTTCTCTACATTTTGATGGGCTTGTCGGTCGCGCTGATCCTCAATGCGCGCGGGGCCAAGGGGAGGGGCGTTGCCCTGACCCTTTTCCTGATCCAGCTCGCCTTCAACCTGGCCTGGTCACCGGTCTTCTTCGCAATGCACCAGATCATGACGGCCTTCGTCCTGATCGTGGCGATCTTCCTCTGGGCCTCGGCGACGACGATCGCCTTCCGGAAGATCCGGCTATTGGCGGCATGGCTGATGCTGCCCTATCTGGCGTGGCTGGTCTTCGCCGGGGTGCTGAACTGGCAGGTCCATGAGCGCAATCCGCGCGGCGTGACCGTCATCCAGTCGGTGGGTGACACCCGGATCATCATCGAATAAGGCTCGGCAAGCCCGTGGAGCAGGAAGATATATGCAGTCCGAAAACCGCTTGTTCGATGACGTCGTGAAGATGCTGAACGGCGCCGCTGGAACCCTGGCCGGCGCCGGTCGCGAAGCGCAGGTGGCGTTCAAGGAGCGGTCCAGGGAATGGATCGGCGGTCTCGATTTCGTCAGCCGCGAGGAGTTCGAAGCGGTCAAGGCGATGGCGACGGCGGCTCGGGACGAGGCCGAGGCGCTGAAGGCGCGGATTGCCGAACTCGAACGCGCGGCGAAGTAGCGCCTGACCGACGCGCGCGCAGGATGTCGGCGAGCGTCGTTAGATCCTCCAGGCGATAGCGCTCGAGGCGATGGCCGCCTTCCAGGATGCGGATCGCGCCGCATTTCGGAAAGCGGGATGCGGGGATGAGATAGTATCCCAGCGCCGTCAGATCGTCCCCGGACAACAGGCAGGCAATGACGAAATCGACTTGCCCGCAGCGATCGGTCCGGACTTCCCAGAAACGCTCGCGAACGCTCGACCATAAGCGACAGGTCGCGGCGGCGATGCGGCAGGCCCGATCGACGACGAGCAGCCCACGCTCCCTATCGCCGCCGATCCTGCAGCCGGCACGCTTCAGGCTGCCGGCGACCTGGGTCGTGAAGGCCGCGGCTCGGTCGACGGTGACCGCTGGCGTGGGGCAGGCCTTCCGCGCCGGCCGGACATAGCCCACCTTGGCATAGGCGGCGTCGAGGCTGCCATATCGCCGCCGATAGCTCGCATGGTTCGGCATGCCGGGTTCCGCGGCTATGAGGGGAAGCGACAGTCGCCCCTTCTCCTCCAGGAGGCGACGAAGAGGCGTCAGCAGGGCCTCCTCGCTGAGCCGCAGGATCCGCCGATGGCCCCGAACGCGCTGGGCTTCGGCGAACCGCCGGGCGCTGATGATCGGAGGGAGGGCGTTTGGCAGGCGAACCCATTCCTCCCGCGGATTGCGGCGGGCCGAGGCACCCAGCTTTTGCGACGTGCAATTGAAGGTCGCGGTGCCCATGTAGATCTCGGAGGTCAGGACCTTCCTGACGAGGAACTTCGTCCATGGCCCTCCCCTGACCGCGGGCCGCCCCTCATGATTGAGCAGGGCCGCGATTTGGGCGTCGGACAGGGAATCGCGGACGGAGAGCCGATAGATCCGACGGATCAGCGCCATCTCATCCGGTGGCCCCTGTACGAGAACGACCTTCTCCCAGCGCAGATTCTTCGCCTCGCCGGGCTGGAGCAACCCCTTCGGCCGTCCCTGCTCGTCGAGGAGCAGCCGCCGGAGCCCATAAGGCGTGCGCCCGCCCATCCGATAGCCGAGTTCGAACTGCCGGACCTGGGCGGACCAGACCTTGCGGGACAGCTCGCGGCTATATTCGCCGGCCATCACCCGCTTGAGGTTCTTCATGATCGCGGAGGTAAGGCTCCCGTCATTCTCGAAGGCCTCGGCGCAATAGTGGATCGGGATGCCGGCATTGCGGACGAGCCATTCATAATGGGCGCTTTCATCGGTGTCCTGGAAGCGGCCCCAGCGGCTGATGTCGTAGACCAGCACCGCCTCGAAGCCGGGCGCGCCGCCTAGCACGTCGGACAGGAGTTTCTGCAATTCCCTGCGCCTGGCGAAAGTCAGCCCGCTCCGGCCGGGGTCGGCATAGGTCCTGACTATCTCGAAGCCGTGGGAGGCCGCGTAAGTCTCGATCGCTGCCGTCTGGTTGGATAGCGAGTAACGCTGCTGGTCCGTCGACATACGGATATACTGAGCCGCGCGAAGTGGATTTGATGCAGCAACCATGGTCTTCCCCGGCAGCGTGTCAGGCGGCCAGGCCCATCGCCTCCACCTTTGCGAGGATCATAGCCTTGGCGAGAGCCGCGAGGGTCTCGATCGACCAACTCCCGACCTTGCGCGCCGCACGTTTCACCGATCTCCAGACCGCGGGATCGCGGATATGGTCGAGGAAATCATAGCCCTCCCAGGTCAGCCGCAGGCACATCCATGGCTGCCGAACCGAACGATCTGGGAGCGCGGTTTGAAGAAGGCCTTTTTCAATGAGGAGATGTACATGGAAATGTACCGCCTCTGGGGAAAACCCCTCGATCCGAGGGAGGCGAAGAACTTCGCAGCGATCATCAGCTTCAATGGCTAGAAGGATCGCGCGGATAAGGTCCGAGTCGCGTCGCATCCAGTCTAGATTTCACATGAAATCCTACTTTTACAGAGATTTTTCGTGATCGAAGATCGAGAGATTTGGGCCTGCGCCAGCTTGATCCTGCATGGCGATGCCGCCGGCTTGCATGCGGCGCAGCGCGCCGACGAACTGCTCGAGGCCGGCGATATCACGCACTGACGGTTCCTAGATGGGCTTGGCGCCGGGCGTTCCGCATTTGGCGAATTTGCCCTTGGCGTCCTTGCAGCGCTTCGGCTGGGCTTTCTTCTCCGGGCACTTCACGAACTTGCCCTTGGCATCGTTGCAAGGAGCGGCGACCGACGGTGCCGCGGCCGTGAACATCAACGCGGTAGCAACAGCGATACAAAGAGCCTTCATCGTCCTTCTCCTGATGGGGCGGCGGCCGGAGACTGCGCCGGAAAGGTTCCCATGGAAAGTGAAGGATTGTTAATTGGCATGACCATGATCCGATGCGGCTCGCAGCGGCCTCTCCAGCACGGCTCAGTCGTCGGGCCAGATCGGATCCACATGATAATGGTCATCCTCCGAAGCCGGTGGCCCCTTCACCTTCCGGATATCGGGCAGGATCGGCTCGCTGCCATCGAGCGACACCCGGATAACGGCCGCTGTTCGCGTGGCTTGCTGGAAGATGGCAATGACCTCTTCGCCTTGCCGGATATGCCGACCGATGAAAGGAGCACGCTCGGCCGAAACATAGCCGATCGGCACGCCGCGGGCCGACAGGATCAGGATGGCCTGCGGATCATGCGGATTGTCGGGTTCAAGCACGAGTTCGACCGGCTCACCGGGACGGCACGTTGCGATCTCGAAGCGCCGCGGGACACTCCCTTGGGCCTTCGGTTTATTGTTAGCGAAATCGGCGCCTCTGACGGCAAGGGAAAGTTGGCGGGGCATGATGGCTCATCGACCATGCGGCCCGAATGTGCGGAGCGCAACCGCCCAGCATGAAGGACAGAGAGGAGGCCATCCCGACGATCTAGACCATCTGTTCCCTTGATGTTCTCTATATGTTATATAGGTGGAGATGAAGCCTCGGCCTGTAAATCTGCTCGATATCCTCCTTCCGACCTCGGCGGTCGTAATCTGATGGGGCGGCGTGCGGGCAGCGCCGACCTTCCTCTCCATGGCGGGCGCGTGCCGGCCTGGCTCGGCCAGCGCATGGCCCGCCTCGGCGCCGTCATCGTCGAGGCGATCATCCTCGAATATGGCCGCGACGAGCTGCTCCGGCGCCTGGCCCATCCTTTCTGGTTCCAGTCCTTCGGGGCCGTGATGGGTATGGACTGGCATTCATCGGGGATCACGACGAGCGTGATCGGTGCGCTGAAGCGCGGCTTGGCGCCCTTGTCGGGTGAACTCGGCATCCACGTCTGTGGCGGGCGGGGTCGACACAGCAGGGCGACGCCGGGAGAGCTTGTAACGGTCGGTGATCGCGTGGGCATCGATGGCTCGGCCTTAGCCCTGACCAGCCGACTAGTCGCAAAGATCGACAGCGCAGCCGTTCAGGACGGGTTCGATCTCTATCTCCACGGCTTCATCGTCAGCGATGACGGCCGCTGGGTCGTCGTCCAGCAGGGCATGAACGGGGATCGCCGGCAAGCAAGGCGATATCATTGGCTGTCGGAGGGACTGGAGAGCTTCGTCGACGCACCGCATGCCGCCATCGAAGGGCGACAGCAGGGCAGAATCGTCAACCTGGCGGATCGGCGCGCCGCGGAGTCGCGGGGCCGTCAGCTAGAACTGCTTGGCGACATCGGCCCGACGGGGATCGCCCGCGAATTCGCGCGGTTGGAGGGCAAGGCCGCGTCGGCCGGGGGGCCGGAACCGCTGCTGCCGCATCTGATCCTGCCGGACCATCACGACGTACGGCCCGAAGATATCGTCGATCGGCGGCTTCATGCGGCCTTCGCTGCCGCTGCGGATCGCGGGCCCGAGGATTTTGCCCAATTGCTGCTGGTTCCGGGGGTCGGCGCGCGCACGGTGCGCGCGCTGGCGCTGGTGGCAGAAGTCGTCCACGGCGCTCCTTGCCGCTTCAGCGATCCAGCGCGCTTCTCGCTTGCGCATGGCGGAAAGGACCGGCACCCTTATCCGGTACCGACCAAGGTCTACGACCATACGATTACGGTGATGAAGTCGGCCGTCGTGCGAGCGAAGCTCGGGCACGAAGAGGAGCTGGCGGCGCTCCGGCGCCTCGACGCGCAGGCGCGGCGGCTGGAGGCGACGGCCTCGGGGCCCGCGGTGGAGGCGATCATCGCCGAAGAAAATAGCCGTTCGCACGAATATGGCGGCCGCAGCGTATTCGGCTGGGAGCCACCCTGCGACGCGGGGACCGCGCGTGGCCGCTCCACCTGAGCTTCGATGCCGTACATTTTGCGACACATTTCCCCTAGGCCGGGGAAATTTCCGCGACAGACCTGAGGCACTTTCTCTTCAACGCCATCGAGGCGTTTGCAGATTGATCAAGGAGAAAGTCCGTGAAAAAGTTCATCCTCGCCGCGGTTGGTGCCTCGCTGCTCACCACGCCGGTCTTCGCCGCTTCCTTCCAGGCCCATGGCCCCAATGACCGCGGCCGGATCGAGCAAAAGCATCGTCCGGAGATCCGCCGCGACGCTTATCGGCCGGGCAAGGTCCAGTTCCGCCAGAGCTGGAAGCGCGGCGACCGCTTCGACGCCCGCAGGGCCTATAATTATCGGGTGATCGGCAACCCCCGCGTCTATCGCCTGCACGACGCGCCCCGCGGCTATCGCTGGGTCCAGTCTGGCAACGACGCGGTGCTGGTCGGCATCGCCACCGGCATCATCGCCTCGGTGATGGCCAACGTCATCCGCTAAGGGGCCGCCCGCGGCACAAGCCCCCCGGACGTTCGTTCCGGGGGGCTTTGCTGTCCCCGCCGCACAGGGTAACCCGCTGTCATGAGCTCCGAACCGCACATCCTCGTCGTCGACGACGAACGCGACATCCGTGATCCGCTCGCCCAATATCTCGGCA
Organism: Sphingomonas sp. Y57; assembly: GCF_001015195.1. Lineage (GTDB taxonomy): Bacteria > Pseudomonadota > Alphaproteobacteria > Sphingomonadales > Sphingomonadaceae > Rhizorhabdus. Next base: position 5,633 of record NZ_LDES01000055.1, read on the forward strand.
AGAATGGCCTGCGCGTCTCGAAGGCGGCGGATGCCGCCGCGGCGCGCGAGATCCTCGCTGTCCACGCCATCGACCTCGTGCTGCTCGATATCATGATGCCCGGAGAGGACGGGCTGGCGCTCGCCGGTTTCGTCCGCGCGAACAGCGCCATCCCCGTCATTCTGCTCACCGCCAAAGCGGAGGAGATCGACAGGATCATCGGCCTGGAGATCGGCGCCGACGACTATGTCACCAAGCCGTTCAGCCCGCGCGAGCTGCTGGCGCGCATCAAGGCGGTGCTGCGCCGGTCGGCGGGAACGGCGACGGTCCGCGCGCCCGACGCCGAAGGCTACGCGTTCGGCTCGTGGGTACTGCGCACGCAGGATCGCGAGCTCGTCGACGCCGGGGGCGTCTCGGTGCCGCTTTCGACCGGCGAATATAATCTGCTGCTCGCCTTCGTTACCCATCCGCGCCGGGTGCTCACCCGCGATCAGTTGCTCGACCTGAGTCAGGGGCGCGAGCTGGCCGCCTTCGAACGCAGCATCGACAATCATGTCAGCCGGCTGCGCCGCAAGCTCGAGGCGGACTCGACCGATCCCAAGCTGATCAAGACGGTATGGGGCGGCGGCTACATGCTGGCCGCGGACGTCCGCAAGATATGAGGCGCTTCCTGCCTCGCAGCCTCGCCGCGCAGATGCTGCTGCTGCTCGGTGTGGCGCTGCTGGTGGCGCAGATCGTCAACTTCGCCCTGATCCTCAACGAGCGCCAGAAGCTGAGCCTCGCCCAGAATGAGGGGCCGGCCATCACGCGCTATGCGCAAGTCGCCTCGGACATGTCGACGGCCCTGCCCGACCTGCGCGACGCGCTGTTGTCGGACATGTCGCGGCGCGGCGAGCGTTTCGCATTGCAGGCCGATGCCGGCGTCGCCGAGGCGCTTCGCCAGGGCGAGATCGAGAAGAAGTTGTCCGCGGCGCTGGCCGGGCAGGGCATCGCGCCGCGTGCGCTGCGTGCGGCCTTTGCCGAGGAGACCCGCAGCCACGGCCCGCCGCGACGGCGCCTGGTCCTGGCGACGCGGCAGGACGACGGCAGGTGGCTGGTCGGCCGCATGCCGGTGCCGCCGCGTGACGAATGGCTCGCCGCTCGCCTCGCTGCGGCGACGCTGCTCGTCTATGTGATCGTGCTTGGGGCGAGCGGCTGGATCGCCCTGCGGCTCGCCCGGCCGCTGCGCGACCTGACGCGGGCCGCCAATGCCTTTGGCGGGCGCGACGAGCCCATGATGGTGACGCCGGCGGGCCCCGACGACCTGCGCCAGGCGATCGCCGCGTTCAACGCAATGAACCGCCGCGTCGTCGCGTTGCTCGACGACAAGGATCGCATGCTGGGGGCGCTCGGCCACGACCTGCGCACGCCGCTCGCCTCCCTGCGGATCCGGGTGGAAAGCATGGAGCCTCCGGAAGAGCGCGACGCCGCCGTCGCGAAGATCGGCGAGATGGCGGACATGCTCGAGGAAATCCTGATGCTCGCGCGCGCCGGCCGCGCGCGTGAGCCGGCCAGGCCGATGGACGTGACTGCGCTCGTTGAGATGCTGGTTGACGAGCAGCGGGAACTGGGGCGGGCGGCCCGGATGGCGACCGAGCAGCGGGTCGTCGCTTCGGTCCAGCCTGGCCCGCTCCGCCGCGCCGTCGCCAATCTGATCGACAATGCCATCACATATGGCGGCAGTGCGAGCGCGAGCGTGGCGTCGGTTCCGGGCGGCGTCGAGATCCGCATCGCGGACGAAGGCCCCGGCCTGGCGGAGGAAGAACTGGAGCGGGTATTCGAGCCCTTCTACCGCGTCGAAGGATCGCGCAGCCGAGAAACCGGCGGAGCGGGCCTCGGCCTCGCCATCGCCCGCTCCATCGCCGAGAGCCACGGCGGCACGCTGACGCTCGAGCGGGCCGACCGGGAGCGCGGCGGCCTCGTCGCGATCCTGACGCTGCCCCTCTAGCCGAATGTGCCGATAGGATCGCGGATCACAGGGCATTCCAGAGGCAATTTGCTCTCGGCCATCCGCCTCTGAGCAGCGAGAGGCAATGAGCCCGCAGACGTCCGGGGAAACAATAGAAGCCTGCGGGCTCACCTCCAGAATGACCGCTCGGGTGGGGGCGGTCGGCGCTAAAACCGGCTGATCGTATCTCGGTTCCATGGATCGATGCTCAGCCGAGTTCCAGGAGGAGCCGGTGGAAGCAACCACGGTGCACTGGAAATGCCGCTCGCCCGTTCCGAGCGGGAAGGCTCCCGCTTCAGGTGGTGACGAAGCTATATGTCGCCGGGGATCTGCCCGGCAGGCATGACAGCGGGGGCACCACCCTCGTTCCTGTCGGCGAACAGCGCAGCCGTGGTGGACAACAAGGTCGCGACGTTGAAGGGCTTCATCACCAGCGGACGGTCCCTGAAGCCGGCGGGCAGGTGATCCCTTCCGTAGCCCGACACGAACAGGAACGGCATCTGCCTGGCCGTCAGCGTCCTGGCGATCGAATCGACGAGCTGGCCTTGCAGGTTCCCGTCCAGCAGGACGGCGTCGCAGCTCGTGTCGTCGATCAGGTCCAGCGCCTCCTGCTCGGTCGCGGCCACGCCGACGATGACGGCGTCGGCATCCTCCAACAGCGTGCTCAGCTCCATCGCCACCAGCGGCTCGTCCTCGACGATGAGGAGGCGCCTGCCCGCCAGCCGGGTCGTCGGAACCGGGGCGGATACGAAGGTCCTGCCGTTCTCCTCCGAACTCGGGCGCGAGACGCGCATGCGATGGGGGAGGGTCAAGGTCCAGTTCAGGCCTTCCGGCGCGTAATCGGACGTGGCGGTTCCGCCCTCGGCCTTGAGGCTGCGCTCGATCAGCGCCGTGCCGAAGCCGCGCCGGCTCGGCGGCGTCACCGGCGGCCCGCCGCGCTCGGTCCAGCGGATGACGAGGAGGCCGTCGCTCGATGTCCAGTCCAGCGACACGCGTCCCTCGCCGACCGACAGCGCGCCATATTTATGCGCGTTGGTGACGAGTTCGTGGAGGATGAGGGCGAGGTGGAGGGCGAGCTCCGGCACGAGCTCGATGTCCGGGCCGTCGATCGACAGCTGGCCGGGCTCGACCGCGCCGATATCGAGCTGTCCGTCGATCAGCTGGCGCAGGCTGGCCCCTTGCCAGGTCGAGCTGCTCAGCAGCGAATGGGCCTTGGCGAGGGCGTGGATGCGCCCGGTGAAGGTCGGGGCGAAATCGGACGGACCCGAGGAATGCCGCAGCGTCTGCATCGCGATGGCCTGGACCGACGCCAGCGTGTTCTTGACGCGATGGTTGAGCTCACCGATCAACAGCTTCTGCGTGTTCTCGGCCCGCTTGCGCTCGGTCACGTTGAGGATCTGCACGTTCACCGAGACGAGGCGTCCCCGCCCGTCGAGCAGCGCCGAGCAATAGCATTCGCAATCCAGGATGATGCCTTCGGCGGTCCGCATCCGCAGCGTCCGCATGTCGCGAGGGCGCCGCCCCGCGATCATGTCGGCCATCAGCGTCCTGAAGTCGTCCTCGTCCTGCGAATCCAGCCAGCCGATCTCGCAGGCCTTGAAGCCCGCGACTTCCGCCGCCTTCCACCCGAACATCCGCGCCGCGCCGTTCGACCAGCCGATGATATACTGGCCGGCGTCCAGCTCGACGATCGCCAGCGGCGAGTTGTCGAGATGCGCCTGCAGCCGGGCGAGGGCGGCGGCATGCTCGTCGCGCTGGCGCGCCAGTTCCTGGCGATATTGGAACAGCTCGACGAAGATATGGACCTTGTTGCGCAGCACCCATGGATTGACGGGCTTCAGCAGATAGTCGACGGCGCCGGCCTCATAGCCCCGGAAGCGGCGGCTCTCGTCGGTGGCCACGGCGGTGAGAAAGATGATCGGGACGCGACGCGTCCGCTCGGTCCCGCGCATCAGCTCGGCGAGCTCGAACCCGTCCATGCCCGGCATCTGCACGTCGAGCAGGGCGATGGCGACGTCGTGGACGAGCAGCAGTTCGAGCGCCTGCGCGCCCGAGCGGGCCTTGATCAGCTCCACGCCCTCGTCCTTGAGCAGGGCTTCGAGCGCGATCAGATTTTCCTCGACATCGTCTACAGCGAGGATCTTCTCCATCTCAGGCCGCCTCCCCCAGGATCGTCGTGCCGACCAGATTGCGGCGATAGATCTTCTCTTTCTCGTTGAAATCGTCGAACGCGTCCGAATGGCGCGAGAAGCGCAGCGTCTCCTTCGCGCCCAAGCCGAGGAAACCGCCCCGGACCAGCGCTTCGCCGAAAAGCCCGAGCGCGCGATCCTGCAAGGCGCGATCGAAATAGATCAGCACGTTGCGGCTCGACACGAGCTGGACCTCGGCGAAGACGTGATCGCTCGCCAGATTATGCTCCGCGAACACGGCGCGGCGCCGTAGCGACTTGTCGAACACGGCCGCTCCATAGGCCGCCGTGTAATAGTCGGACAGCGACGTGGCGCCGCCGGCGAGGCGGTAGTTCTCGCTGAACTGCCGGATGCGGTCGAGATCGTAGATGCCGGCCTCCGCCTTTTCGAGCGCGGCGGGACTTATGTCCGTGCAGTAGAAGATCGTCCGGTCCTCCAGGCCCTCCTCGCGGAACAGGATGGCGAGCGAATAGAATTCCTCCCCATTGGCGCAGCCTGCGATCCACACCTTGAGCGACGGATAGGTCCTGAGATGGGGGATCACCTGCTCACGCAACGCGCAGAAATAGGCGGGATCGCGGAACATCTCGCTGACCTGGATGGTCAGGAACGACATCAGCTCGGGGAACAGCGACGGCTCGCGCAGCAGCCGGTGCTGGAGCTGAGACAGGCTGTCGCACTCGAACCGCTGCTGCGCCCGCGTCAGGCGCCGATGGAGCGAGGAGCGCGAATAGCCGCGAAAGTCGTAATGATAGCGGCGCCAGATCGCCTCGAGCAGAAGATCGAGCTCGATGTCCTCATGTGCCGAATAGGTTTCGTTCATCGCGGCATCCAGACGCGGGCGAGGCTGAGCAGCTTGTCGACGTCGAGCGGCTTGGCCAGATAGTCGTTGGCGCCCGCTTCCAGGCATTCCTGCTGGTCGCGCGCCATCGCTTTCGCGGTCAGGGCGATGATGGGAAGGGCCTTGCCCCAGGGCTGTGCGCGGATCTCGCGGGTCGCCGTCAGCCCGTCCATCTCCGGCATCATGACGTCCATCAGCACGAGATCGATCGGGTCGGAGAGACCGCGGGCGGCTTCGCTGAGCGCCTGGACGGCCTCGCGTCCGTTGCGGGCGATGTGAACCTTGGTGCCATGCGGCTCGAAAATGCTGGTGAGGGCATAAACGTTCCGGATGTCGTCCTCGACCACGAGAATTCTCCGGCCGTCGAGGGCGGCGTCGCGGTTCAGCGACTTGACGATCAGCTCCTGCTGGGTCTCCGGAAGGTCGGACACGACCTGGTGGAGGAACAGGGTGACCTCGTCCAGCAGCCGCTCGGGCGATTTCGCGCCCTTGACGATGATCGACTTGGAATAGCGGCGGAGGCGAAGCTCCTCCTCATGGCTGAGATCGCGGCCCGTATAGACGATGACGGGCGGGAAGCCGACCGCCTCGTCGGCGCTCAGCCGTTCGAGCAGGTCGAACCCCGACGTGTCGGGCAGGTTGAGATCGAGCACCATGCAGTCGAAGGTTTCCTGCCCGAGCATCTCGAAGCATTCGGCCGCGGAATGCGCCTCGATCGTCTCGACGTCGCGCGACGCCAGCAGCAGCTTGATGCTCTCCGCCTGCTGCGCGTCGTCCTCGACGACCAGGACCCGGCGCATCCGCTGGGCCATGCGCGCTTCCAGGCCTTCGAGCATGTTGACCAGTGCCTCGCGCTTCACCGGCTTGAACAGATAACCGATCGCGCCGCTGGAAAGCGCCGTCTGGCTGTCGTCGTCGACCGAGACGACATGCACCGGGATATGGCGGGTCCGGACGTCCCGCTTGATCCGGTCCAGAACCGACAGGCCGGTATGGTCGGGCAGGTTCATGTCCAGGATCACAGCGTTCGGGACATATTGGCGCGCCATCAGCGCGCCCTCGTCGGCGGTGCCGGCGATGAGGCACTGGAAGCCGAGCTCGTGCGCGAGATCGCACAGGATCCGGGCGAAGGCGGCGTCGTCCTCGACGATCAGGATCACGCGCGCATCGCCGGCGAGTTGCTCGCGGTCGTCCTGCTGTGGGAGCGCGGCGCGGTCCGAAGCCATCTTCCTGGCGGGCTTGGTGCGTTTCGGCTTTTGCGGCTCGACCTCGATGGCGGCGAGCGATCCGCGCTCGAAGGCGGCGGGCAGAACGAGCGAGAAGGTGCTGCCGTCGCCCTCGGTGCTCTCCACAGCGACGTCGCCGCCGAGAAGGCGCGCCAGCTCGCGCGAGATCGACAGGCCGAGGCCGGTGCCGCCATATTTGCGGTTGATCGTGCCGTCGGCCTGGCGGAACGCCTCGAAGATGACCTGCTGCTGCTCCGGCGCGATCCCGACGCCGGTATCGCGCACGACGAAGGCGATGCGATCGTCGCTCCTGGGCTCGACCGACAGCGAGACGGAACCGCGATCGGTGAATTTGATCGCGTTCGACAGGAAGTTCTTCAGGACCTGTTCGAGCCGTTGCGGATCGGTCTCGATCTCCGTCGGCGCGTCGTTCGCCGCCTTCACGGCGAAGCCGAGCCCCTTCGCCGCCGCCGAGGGCTCGAACAGGGCCCCGAGCTTTTCGAGAATCGCGGCGACGTGGATGCGCCGGGGTTGGAGCTCCAGTTTCCCGGCCTCGATCTTCGATATGTCGAGGATGTCGTTGATTAGCGTCAGCAGGTCGTTGCCGGACGTTTCGATCACCTCGGCGTGGCGCACCTGCTCTTCGGACAGGTTGCCGGCGCGGTTCTCCGCGAGCAGCCGGGCCATGATCAGCAGCGAGTTGAGCGGCGTGCGCAGTTCGTGGCTCATATTGGCCAGGAATTCCGACTTGTACCGGCTCGCCTGTTCGAGCTCGCCTGCCTGGTTGGTCAGCGCTATCTGCGCCCGCGCCAGATCGTCGCGCTGGGCTTCGAGTTGGCGCGTCTGCTCCTCGAGCTGGACGTTGGTCTGTTCGAGCTCGGCCTGCTGGGCCTCGAGCCGCACCTGCGAATCCTGGAGCTGGCGGCTTTGGGTCTCGAGCTCGTCGTTGTTCGCGCGGAGCTCCTCGCTCTGCACCTGCAATTCTTCCGCCTGCTGCTGCGTTTCTTCGAGCAGCTCGCGGAGGCGCGCGCGGTATTTCCCCGATCGGATCGACACGCCGAGCTGGCCGGATATGCGATCGAAAAGGGCGAGCGCCGCATCGCCCGGCGCATCGGGCAGGCCAATTTCGAGCACCGCGTTGACGGCGCCGTCGGCCCGCGTCACGGCGACAATGATCGAGCTCGGCTTCGCCTGCCCGAGCGCCGATCCATAATAGAGATAGCCTTCCGGCACGTCCTTGACGAGGAAATGCCGCTGGTCGTCGACCGCCTGGCCCAGCAATCCGTCTCCCGCCTGAACCAGATCGGGAATCTTCGCGTCGGCCGGGACCGCATAGGTAGCGTATCGCCTGAAACCCCAGTCGTCGGCGATGAAGAGGGCGCCGGCTTGGGCCTTCACATATTCGGCCAGGAAGCGCAGCGCGTGGTTGGCAAGTTCGTCGAGCGGCAATTCGCCGGCGACGGCGTTGGCCAGGCCGACCTGTCCGCCCTGCAGCCACTCCTCGCGTCGGATCGCCAGGCGGTTGCGGACGAAAAGATAGCCAATGATCGCCACTATCCAACACACGATCACGCCAAGGGCCCGGTTAATCAAAGCGACCTCGGGATCGACCCCAGCGGGGGCTATGTTGAAGCCAATGATTGTCAGAAGTGTCGCAAGGGCGGCGGTGACGGGGGGAATGACGGGCAAGGGCGCCAGATAGGCGAGGACGACCGGGAGAAGATAGGCGACCCAGACGGCTGTTCCGAGCGGAAAGAACAGGTCGGCGGCGAAGGGGATGGCCAGCAGGAAGGCGAGGGCCGGATAGAGCCAGACGGAAAGCTTGGGATTTCTAGAATCGTACATGTCGCTTCCTGGGCTTAGTGCCGGCCATTCACAAACCTGCCGGAGGCGTCGCGAAAGCTGGCGAAGGGAGATCCGCTAGACGATAGCGGAGATTATATGTTGGAATTACACGCGATTCTTCGCAGGGTAAACGCGTGAAGTTGGCATCCGTCGACGGTCCGGTGCGTGCCTCGCGAGCCGGTGGAGGCGTTCGAATGACGGCTCTCGGCCGTATAACGGACGGCATCTTGCGGAGCTCGAGTCCAAATCGCTGAGAGATCTGATATAAGAGCCTCGCCCTGGCAGCTTCCGGCTGTGATAGTGCCACGGTGCTGCACAAGCCCCGGCTGCTGTCAGACAACGGCCCGAGTTACATCGCTGGCGAACTGGCCGAATATATCGAAGCCAACAAGATGAGCCATGTCCGCGGCGCCCCGTGTCATCCCCAGACGCAGGGCAAGATCGAGCGCTGGCATCAGACCTTGAAGAACCGCATCCTGCTGGAGAACTACTTTCTGCCCGGCGATCTCGAAGCCCAGATCGAGGCCTTCGTCGAGCAATACAACCACCAGCGTTACCACGAGAGCCTGGCCAACGTGACGCCCGCCGACGCCTACTTCGGCAGGGCACCCGCCATCATCAAACAGCGCGAAAGGATCAAACGACAGACCATCGAATATCGGCGCTTGCAGCACCGCAAGCTCGCCGCCTAACATCAATCCCCAGACGAGGCCCGCTCTCCGCTAATCTACGCCGCCATCTGCGCCAAATAGCCTGACGACGGACAGGATTGGCCGTCATAGCGTGAGAAAAATGGCTCCCCGGGCCTGATTCGAACAGGCGGCCGTCCGATTAACAGTCGGATGCTCTACCGCTGAGCTACCGGGGATCATTTCCGCTTCAAGCGAGGCGCGCCTATAGCAGCGGCCTCTCGAACCTTGCAAGCCCTTAGACGCCCCTCCCTGAAACTTCTCGCTGGCCGGACGCGGAAGGCCGGAAATATAGGGGGTCAGACCGCGAATTGCTCCATCGTGATCCGGTCGTCCAGGGCGTGTTCGGGGTCGAACAACAGGGTCAGCGGGCTTGTCTTGTCGATGCCGACGCGGATCATCGAAACGTCGCGGACTTCGCGCTGATCGGCGACGGCGCTGACGGGCCGCTTCACGGCGTCGAGCACCCGGAAGGAGATCGCATTCTTGTTCGGCAGGATCGCCCCGCGCCAGCGGCGGGGGCGGAATGGGCTGATTGGGGTCAATGCCAGCAGCGACGATTCGAGCGGCAGGATCGGTCCCTGTGCCGATAGATTATAGGCGGTCGATCCCGCCGGGGTCGATACCAGCACCCCGTCGCAGACGAGCTCGGGCAGGACGACGCGGCCGTCGACCAACACTTCGATCTTGGCGGTTTCGCGGGTCTCGCGGAGCAGCGAGACCTCATTGATCGCCGGCACAGAATGGCGCTGGCCCTCGACCGTCTCCACGTCCATGCGCAGCGGCAGCACGGTGATCGCGCGCGCCTGCTGCAGTCGCAGCTCGAGCAGGTCGGGCTTCCAGTCGTTCATCAGGAAGCCGACCGTGCCCAGGTTCATCCCGAACACCGGCAGGATGCGGTGCCTGTCGAGCATCGCATGCAGGGTGCGCAGCATGAAGCCATCGCCACCGAGCGCGACGACGAGGTCGGCGCGCTCGATCGGATGCCATTCATAGATGGCGCGCAATTCGGTGGCCGCCTCCTGAGCGGCCGCGGTGGGGGACGCGACGAGCGCCATCCGTTGTTCGGTCATCCGCCGGTGACGCTCATATGCCTGGAAACCGCGGGAGCCGCGCCCGGCGTGTCTATGCGAAACGCATGGCGCTCGGGCTTCAGGCGCATCGCCCGGTCGAGCAGCCGATCAAGCTCTTCCATGTCGCCCGCGCGCAGCGCCTGGCGCAGGTCGAGCCTGTCGTCATGGCCCAGGCACATGTAGATCTGGCCCGTCGCGGTGACGCGGACGCGGTTGCAGCCGTCGCAGAAATTGTTGGTCAGCGGCGTGATCAGGCCGAGCCGCGCCTCGAGTTCCTCTACTCGGAAATAGCGGGCCGGGCCGCCCGTGCGATAGTCCAGCGGGCTCAGCGTATACCGCTCCTCGATCCGGTCACGCACGCGGTCGAGCGGCAGGTAGCGGTCGGTGCGGTCGTCCTCGATCTCGCCGAGCGGCATCGTCTCGATCAGCGTGAGATCATGGCCTTGGGCCGCACACCATCGCAGCATCGGCTCGATCTCATGTTCGTTGAGGTCGCGCAGCGCGACCATGTTGACCTTCACGGCCATCCCGGCCTCGCGCGCCGCGGCGATTCCGTCGAGCACGACCGCCAGGTCGCCGCCGCGGGTGATGAAGCCGAAGCGTTCGGGATCGAGGCTGTCGAGGCTGACATTGATGCGGCGCACGCCTGCCTCTGCCAGCACGGGCGCGTGGCGGCGCAGCTGGCTGGCGTTGGTCGTGACGGTGAGCTCGTCGAGCCCCCCCCCGTCATCCTTGGCGCCGATCCGGCGGCCGATCAGCCGCACGAGTTCGTCGATGCCTCGGCGCACCAGCGGCTCGCCCCCGGTCAGGCGAATCTTGCGGATGCCACGGGCGACGAAGGCGTCAGCCAGCGTCGCCATCTCCTCGATCGTCAGTATCTCGCGCTTGGGCAGGAACTGCATTTTCTCCGCCATGCAGTAGCGGCAGCGAAAATCGCAGCGATCGGTCACCGATAGGCGCAGATAGGTGATCCGCCGGCCGAACGCATCGGCCAGGCCCGTTCCACCCCTGTCGCCCGGCTTTTCCATGGCAGCCATGGCGGCACACTAGTGCCTCATCTTCCGGGGGGGAAGCGCAAAGGCTTCGAGGTTAGAGCGCGTCGACGAGGTCTACAGGATTTGCGAGGTCTTTGTCATGCATCGGGCTGAATATGGCACTGCCGACGAAGTGGGCGCAGAGCGCGCCGGCCATCTGGGCGGCGATGAAGGCGGGTGCGCACGCGGGCGCGATACCGGCAAAGCTGTCGCTGAGCGTCCGCGCTATAGTGATCGCCGGGTTGGCGAAGCTCGTGGACGAGGTGAACCAATAGCCGGCGGTGATATACAGGGCGACGCTTGCGGCAACGCTCCCGGGCCGCCATTTTCCCGTTCCCACGATCGTGAGGATGAGTCCGAACGTGGCGACGGCTTCGCCGATCCATTGACCCGGCCCGCTCCGGATCTTGCCCGATAGCTGGAGGATCGGGACCGCGAACATGGCATGGGCCGCCCAGACGCCCAGCGTGCCTCCTGCGAGTTGGGCACAGACATAGGCCGCGGCGGAATCCGTGCCGATATGGCCCCGCAGGCGCATGACCAGCGTGACGGCCGGATTCAGGTGGGCGCCCGACACAGGCCCCAGCATGGTGACGAGGACGAACAGGATCGCGCCCGTGGCGATCGTGTTGCCCAGCAATGCGACGGCGGCATTTCCGCCGGACAGCCGTTCCGCCATGATGCCCGAGCCGATGACGGTCGCGAACAGCAGGAAGCTTCCCAGAGCTTCGGCGGCGATGGCCTGCCGGCTCATGCTGACGGAATGCGCCTGCCAGCGGCATCGACGACCCGTTCCCCGTCTTCCTTCGTGAACGCTCCGCGCTGCCTTTCCGGAATGATGTCGAGAACCGCCTCGGACGGGCGGCAGAGCTTAACCCCGAGCGGCGAGACGACGAGGGGGCGATTGATGAGGATCGGGTGCGCCATCATCGCATCCACCAGTGCCTCATCGGAAAGCGATATATCATCCAGGCCGAGCTCCGCATGGGGCGTTCCCTTCTCGCGCAACAGGTCGCGGGGACGGAGGCCGGCCCGGTCTATGAGTTGGATCAGCAGCGGGCGGGCCGGTGGCGTTTTCAGATATTCGACGATGTGCGGCTCGATGCCGGCATTGCGGATGAGGTTTACGGCGTTGCGTGACGTCCCGCATTCGGGGTTGTGATAGACGACCACATCGACCGCCATGGGATGACCTTTCAACGACAAGGGGACAGTTCGGCGACGAGCGGTCCACACAGCTCGGCATGGCCCGCGCAGCAGTCCTTCACGAGAAACAGCGTCAGGGTGCGCAGCCCATCCAGATCGGCGCGGTAGATGATCGAGCGGCTCTGCCGTTCGGAGCGCACCAGACCGGCGCGCGCGAGGATGCCGAGATGTGCCGACAAGGTGTTCTGCGGCACGTCGAGCCTGCGGGCAATCTCGCCCGCGGCCAGGCCGGCGGGTTCATGTTCCACGAGCAAGCGAAACACGTCCAAGCGCGTCCTTTGCCCCAGAGCACCCAACGCGGCGATGGCCGAATCGATTTCCATATATCCAGAATAACAGAAATATTATCGAAGCAAAGAGCTGTCGGCATGAAAGGTCAGGCCCGCCGGAGCACAAGCGCGTCGAAGAGGGCCAGATAGCGATCGCCGACTGTATCCGCGCGATGCCGCTCGACGAGCCTGCTCGCATCGACCCGCCGCCAGGGGTCGAGCAGCAGCTTCTCCATTGCCTCCGCCAGCAAGCTCGGGTCGGCGGGGACGACCTGGCCGAAGCTCGGATCTCCCATGATCTCGCTCATCGCGGGCGAGCAATCGGTTGCGACGACGGGAACGCCCGCGGCCAGTGCCTCGATGAGCACCGCCGGATAGCCCTCATAGCGCGAGCTGAGCAGGAACAGGCTGGCACGCGCGAGGGCTGGTCGGATGTCGGGGACATGACCGGCAAAGTGGACGCGTTCGTTGAGGCAAAGCCGGTCGACGAGGATCTCCAGCTTGAGGCGTGCCTCGCCGTCGCCCAGGATGAGCAGATGAGCGTCGAAGGCGGGGTCGATACGGGCGAAGGCCTTGATCGCCAGCTCGAAATTCTTCTGCGGCGCCAGCCGGCCGGCGCACAGGATGGTGCGGCCGTCACGCTGCCCCGTGCTGCGCGGCGGGCGATAGGTTTCGTCGAGATTGGGTTCGGGGATCAGCCGCACATCGGCCCGGCGCAGCACCTGCCGGGCCTCGTCCGCCAGGGCAGCCGACATCGCCACGAAGCCGTCGACCGTGCCCGTCATGCGACGAACGATCCCTTCGAACAGCCATTGGAGGGCGCGCGGGCGGCCGGGCCGGCGGAGCGGATTGCTGAGCTTGCAAATGATCGCCGGTCGATCGGAACCCAGCATATGGGCGAGCGTGGCGATCACCAGGATGTGGAAATTGCCGGGGACGAACAGAAGGTCCGGCCGGAGCAGTCCGACGCATTCGGCCAGCGCCCGGCCCAGCGCGAAGCGCGACAGGGGGCTTCTTTGGATTTCCGGCCAGACCGCGATCACCGCCACCGCCGGGTCAACCAGCGCTCGGGCCGGCCCCTGGGCCGTACCGCACAGGATCGAAACCTGGCGGCCCGCCCGGGCCCAGCGATTGGCCAGCCGGATCGCGATACGTTCCGTCCCGCCGCTCGAGAAGTCGTGCATGACGATCGCGATGTGGCTCGCGTGGGCATGCGATGGCGGATGCTTCATGGCCATCTCCATCAGGCCACGATCCGGGCCGCCGCCGACAGGTGCGCATAGTCTGCGATCAGCCGATCGAAATGATCGTCGATCGTGGCGATCCGCCCGGCGTCGGCGCGGGTCGCGGCGTGGAGCCCGTCGATATCGCGGGCGAGCAGCCGATCGATCGCAGCAGCGGCCGATCGGCGGCTGGCCGGTCGGAAATGCTCGCCATGGCCAGGCAGGACGAGGTCGGCGGCGCCGCCTTCGGAGGGAACGATCAGCGGCAGGCCCGATGCCGCGGCCTCGGCGGCGGCCAGGCCGTAGGTCTCGGCCTCGCAGCCGTGGATCAGGGCATCGGCGCTCGCCATGACCCTGGCCAGCAAAGCCCGATCGCGGACCGGGGCGAGAAGATGGACGTGCGGGTTGCCGCCGATATGCCGGCGGATACGCGCGGTATCACGCCCGCCGCCGACCAGAACCAGGCCGATCGGACGCTTCAAACCGGCGCGCTGGCAGGCATCGATCACCATCGGCCAGCGCTTTTCCGCGCTGTGTCGGCCGATCCCGAGCAGCAACCGCGCGCCGGCCCCCAGTCCGCAGCGGGCGAGCAGGTCGGCGCGCAACTCCTCGTCGCGATGGGAAGGGCTGAAGATGCCGGCGTCGATGCCCAGCGGCACCGTCGCCACATGCGCTACTCCGCCAGCCGACAAGCGCGCGGCGAGGCCGTGATTGGCGCAGACGACCCGGTCGAAGCGGCGGGCATTGCGACGCAGATGGTTCCAGAACCATTGGAAGTGGCGATCGATCGTTGCCCGCTCGGCGATCGGTCCGAACCAGCGATAGGCGTAGGCCGCCAGCGGATCGGCATGCATCACCAGCGCGCGGGGAGCGGCGCCCTGCCATCCCGCGACGATCGAAGCGGTCCGCCAGGGCGAGGACGCCTCGACGAAGTCGGGACGTTCGGCGTCGAGCACGGCATGAACCGGCCCGGCTTCGGCGAAATAGCGGTAGCGGCGATCGAGCGGCATGGCCGGCGAGGACAGGTGGACGATCCGGCAGCCGGGACCGCGCGGCTCGATCGCGTCGCGGTCCGAAGCGGCGACGATGACCAGCTCATGTCCGCGTGCCGCAAGCGCGCGGATCTTCTGCTCGACATAGGTTTTCACACCGCCGCCATCGGGAGCGTAGAAGGCGCTGACGTCGACGATCTTCATCGATCCTCCAGGGGACGCATGGCGAGGCCGCGGCGATAGTTGAGCCGGATGGCGATGGTTGTGATACCGGGCCCCGCCTGGAACGCCACCTTGTCGGCGCGCGGCTTCGACCAGCCTAGCCTTGGGTTGCCGGGAAAGCCGATGCCGTCGCCCGACAGGTCGAACCTCAGGTTGGCGTTGCGATCGTGGAGCAGCGAGAGCGCATAGCGGCCGGCGCGCGGCACGCGGATGCACAGCCGGACCGGACCGCTGGAGGGGACCGCCATATCGACCCGCGCGAAGGTTTTGCCCGCCGCGATCAGGAGGTTGTCGTCTGCCAGGAAAGCGCCGTCGACGGCCGGATAGAGCTCGGCACGGAGCAGTCCGGTACGATCCTTGAGGCCGGCTATGTCGACCAGCACCGCCGGGCCCGGTTCGTTCACTCGACAGGCGCCTTCACGTTTGCCTAGCTCGGGTGTGGAGGCGGGAAGGGCTGCCGCCAGGGCGAAGGCGAGGGCGACGCTCATTCGCGTGCCTCCCGCAACAGGTCGGCCGCCGACAGCAGCAGGCCGACCAGCAGGTGGATCACCAGGATGATGCTCGCCACGATGGCAAGCAGCCGGCCGATGTCGCTGCCGGGCCCGGCGATCAGCAGGGCCGCGCTGGCGAACAGCAGATCCTTGTTGGGGATGAAGGGCAGCCGCGTGACCAGCAGCTGCAATGCCGCGAGCACGATCCAAAGCGTCAGCGGGGTTGCGGGCAGCGCGCAGTGCCAGATCAGCCCCGACAGCAGCGTCGTCGCCGTCAGGCGGGCGAGATGCACGCCCATGACGAAGCGGAGTTCGTCGCCCGGCAACGAGAATATCCTGCGTTTGAGAAGGCCGATCACGATGGAGGTCAGCAGCACGGCGGCGATCGACAGCGCCACGTCCCGGAGCCGGATGGCGTTGCCGAGATGGGTGACGACGAAGGGCCAGGCGAGCGCCATCATCGCCAGGGTCGCGATATTGCCCGCGAGCGCGGAGAGAATGCTGACGTCCTTGATCGCGCCGAACGGCGCGGCGCTCATTCCGCCGCGGCGGCGGACCCAGGCGTAGAAGCTCAGTTCGCCGCTATAGCCGAGCAGGACCTCGTTGCTGACCAGCTTGCGCAGCAGCGCCGCGAACCCTTCGACCGGGAGGCCCCAGAGCCGGCGGAAGATAATCCATTCGGACAGCGGCAGCGCCAGATAATAGGCCAGCAACGCCGCCCAGAAGCCGGGACTGGCCGGAATCGAAGCGAGCAGCGCGGCGCGATCGAGCTGCCCCAGCTGCCGGCCGATCACCGCCAGCAGCGTGACCGACACGGCGGCCGATACCCATTTGGGCCAATTGCGGTTGGGGAGGTCGATCGATGGAAGCTGCGCCGTGGCGCTATTCGGGTGGGACGACACTCAGTCCTCGTCGCTTTGCCATTTCGGAACGAGGACGCCGCGGTCCTCGCTTTCCCGCACGGCGGTGCGACGTTTTTTCAGGCCGTCAGAAGATCGCGATAACGCCCCGGCTTCCGCCCGTGCAGGAGGCGGCCAAAGGTGGCATCGATGCTGTCGAGCAAGCGGGGGACGCCGGTGTCGCCCGGATGGACCGCTACCCGCACCGTCCGCATCGGGGCGAGGGCATGGCGGGCAAGCGCGGCGAAGGCGATCGAGCTGGCGATGCGTCCCTGGCTGCGACTGGCCCACGTCACTACCGGCCCGCGCGCCAGGACGCGGCCGTCGAGGGGCGACCACACGCGCAGATGATCCTCGGCGATGGCGAACCCCGCGGTTGAAAGCGCTGCGAGCGCGCCGGGGCCATAGAGCCAGGCCGGCGCGATGAAGCCGGCGACCTCCGCACCGACGATGTCCTCGATCAGCGCACGGCCGCGGCGCATGCGATCGAGCGCCTCTTCTCCGTCGAGGCCCAGGAACTCGCCTTCGCCGGCCGTCATGTGCCTGGCCTTGAAGCCGGTGGCCGCGCCCGCATGGCGGCTGTCGTCGCGATGGAACCAGCCATGGACGAACAGCTCGACCCCCGTCGCGTGCCAGTCGCGCAGCCGCGCATGGAAGGCGCGGTTGCCAGCGATCGGCGCTTCGCCCCAATGATCGGGTACGACCAGCATCGCGAAGCGCGGCTCGCCGAGGTGGCGTGCCAGCCGGTCCGCGAGCCGGTCGATCTGGTCGGAGAAGCGCGGCGAGACGTCGTGGATAGACGCGAGCAGCGATTTGTCAGAAGCGGGCATCGACACCGATCCGGACGGTGCGGGGAATCTGCGGCGTGACCTGCAGCCGGTCCATCACGCCGAACGGATTGCCAAGCGAGAAGCGGTTGCGGGCGGCGTCGAACAGGTTGGTTACGTCGATCGACGCGCCGAACCTCTCGGTGCCGATCCGTACGCCGAGCGCGGTATCGGCATAATTGCCCTGCTCGATAGCGAGCAGGCTCCCGACGCCGAGCTGCGAATGGCCGAAATAGCGGACCGATCCGGTCAGCGACAGCGACAGGCCACCGCCGATCGGCCGATCGTATCTGAGCGCTCCCCGAGCGCCGGTCCACGCGATGTTGGGCAATTCGGCATTGGCCGCATCCTCGAAGCCCACGGAAGGGTTGGTCAGTTCGCTGTCGTTGAGGAACAGTCCGGCTTCGACCCAGAGGCCCGTGAAGGGGAGCCAGCGCAGGCTTGCTTCGATGCCGAGAATGCGGCCATTGCCGATATTGGCGGTGATCGGCAGGCCCGCGGCGTCCACGAGGTCGGCCTGGATGTGCTTCCAATCGCTGTACGACAGGCTGAGCGCCGCCGAGAAACGGTCGCGCACCGGATGGCCGAAACGTGCGCCACCCTCGATCGTGGCGATTCTGTCGCCCATGAAGCGTTGCGAAACAATCCCGCCGCTGCCCGCCGCGACTGACAGCCCGCCTGGACGGAAACCCTCCTGGTAGCGGAGAAAGGTGGTCAGGCGGCGCGCGGGACGCCAGCTCAGCGCGATCGACGGCAGCACCTCGACCTCGCTGCGATTGGGTTCGTTCCTGCCCTTGCCGTCGTCGAGCAACTCGCCGGCCAGCCGGCTGTGCGCCAGTCGTCCGCCCGCTGTGATGATCAGGGGGCCGAGGCCCAGGCTGAGCTCGCCATAGGCGGCGATCTGGCGCACCGAATTGCGCACGCCGGCGATGCGGGCCGGTGCCGTCGCCGCGCCCAACTCGCGGATCAGCCGCTCGCCATTGGATACGAAACTGGTGCCGATCAGCCAGCCGGTGCCGTCCGGTTTCTGACGACTCAGCCTGTTCTCGCTCGAGAAGAGGGTGATCCGGCTTCGCTGATGGAAAAGGCGCGGACCCGTATCGCTCGGCCGTGTCGCATCGAAACGTTCGTCAACGTCCTGGCCGACGATGCCGGTTGCCGAGAGCAGCGTGATGTCGTTCCACTTGCGGGTGACGACGATCTGGCCCAGCCGATAGTCGTTGTCGAAGGGCTGCGCGATCGCGCTGCGCCGGGTGTAGCGGGGCTCATCGCGCTCGGCATATTGGCCGTCGCGGTTCGTCATGTTCTGCAGCGTGCCGCCGGCATCGATCGTCCAGTCGCCGAGCTGCGCGCGCAGGGTGATCCGCCCGCCCGCGGCCTTCGACCGGTTGACACGGCTCAGCCCGCGCTCCGCATCGCGGATATAGCCGCCGTCGACCGAGCGATAGGCGATCGCGCGCAGGCCGATCCGACCGGTTCGCAGTGGCAGGTTGATCATGCCGGCAAGGTCGTTGCTCGGTCCGCCACCCTCCACCTTGCCGATCCCCGCCGCGATCGATCCCGCGGTTTGCGCCAGATCGGGCGGGGTCGGGATGAGCCGGACGATCCCGCCGAGCGATCCCGCGCCATAGAGCGTTCCCTGCGGCCCTTCGAGCACCTCGACCCCGGCCATGTCGTAGAGATTCAGATCGGGATCGGGCGCGTTGTAGTTGAGCCGGATGTCACCGAGATACTGGCCGACGATCGCCTGGGTGGGGCCGGTGAAGCTGCTGTCGGCGACGCCCCGGATGATCAGCTTGTTGCGGCCGGGGCCGAGATGCGTCGACGACAGGCTGGGGATGATGTCGACGATCGCCTGGGTGCCGTGGCGGGCGTTGCCGTTCAGCCCGGCCGCCGTCGCGTCGACGATAGCGATGGTGCCCGGGAAGTCGTGCAGGCGGACGTCCCGCTTGCTGGCGGTGACGATGATGTCCAGCGGCGGAGTGGCGGGCCCGGCCGAGGCTGCTACGGTCGTCGGCCGCGCCTTCGGCCGGTCCGCCGCGATCGTGTAGCTGCGGTCGTCGATCCGCACGGCATGGAACCCGCTGCCCGCCAGCAGCCGCCGCAGCGCCCGGTCGACCGAGAGCCGCCCGCGCACGCCGGGAACCGGCAGATTCTGCGCTGCGGCGTTAGACAGGCCGATGCTCACGCCAGCCTGTACGCCTAGCGCGACGATCGCGTCGGACAGGCGGCCTGGTCTGATGTCGAAAGAACGCAGGTCGCGCGCGACCGCCGGCTGCGCCAGCGCCCCCGCCATCGCCATGCAGACCAATCCCTTAGTGGCCGTCATCACTATGTGACGATAGGCGCCAACCATCGACTTCATGCGTTATCGTGACGTCCAGCATCGCCCCGATGCGCGGGAGCAGCACGGCCTGATCGCCGCCGAGCAGGATTACGCCGCTAAAGGGGCGGGCTGCAATGTCTGGCGAAATCCGCACCGGGGTTCCGAGGTTGCGTGATAGGTCGGCAGCTACCCGCGCGAGCGATGCGTTGTCATAGACCAGCCTGTCCTGACGCCACGTAGCGACGCCGGCCGGGTCGACCTTGCCGACCGACACCGTCTTGCCGTCGGCCGACAGGCGCAGCACCTGTCCGGCGGCCACGCGCACCGCCTCGCCCTCGGGGTTGTAGACAACCGTACCCGACGACACCGCCGTTTCCATCCCATCCGCGCCACGGACGATGTTGAAGACGGTGCCGACATCCTGGATCACGTCGTCGCCGACCTGTACGGAGAAGGGATTCTTCGGGTCATGGGTGACGGTGAAGGTCGCCTCGCCCCGGTCGAGCGAGGCGAAGCGGTTGTCGTTCTTGCGCAGCGTGACCTTCGAATCGCCGTTGATGTCGATCCGTGTGCCGTCGTCGAGCCGGATGGTGTCGCGCTGGCCGGCGGCGGTCTCGATCGCATAGGTGGCGGGCGCGCTGGTCAGCAGCGGATAGGCCGCAGCGACCATGACGGCAGCGGCGGCCGTCGCCCATCCGGCGACCCGACCCAGGCGGCGCCGTTCTCCGGGAGGATTGTCGTTCGACGGCTGCGGCGGGGCGGTCTGTCCGAGCAGCGATACATAGTCATCGTCGGCCAGGGCGACCGCCTCATAGGCGTCGTTGTTCGCGGGATCACGCTCGAGCCAGGCGGTGAATCCCTCCCAGTCCGCGGTCGCGGGATCGCGCAGCCGGATGAACCAGGCCGCGGCTTCCTCCTTCCTCGCTTCTTCAATCTGCGACATCGTTCGTTCCTTCGACGTCGAGACGACGCGGTGCCGGGGAATCCGCATCCAGCCGGCCGCGGACCTCGACGAGGGCACGATAAGCCTTCTGCAGATGTTTTTCGACCGCGCTGAGGCTGATGCCGACGCGGGCGGCGATGTCGCGCTGGTTGAGGCCATCGATCCGGTAGCTGCGGAAGATCCCTGCCGTCCGCTCGCCGAGCGCATCGATCGCGCGATCGACGATACGCAGCCTTTCGCGGGCGATCAGCACCTGTTCGGCCGACGGCGTGTCGGAGACGTCGACAACGCTGCCGCGGGTCAAGCCGGTCCACTGGTCGTCGCGGCGGCTGCGGCGCAGGTCGGCGCGGCGGCGATCCAGAAGAAGGTTGTCAGCCATGCGGAACAGGTAGGAGGCGGGATCGGCAATCGGGCCGGTCTGTACGGATCGCGCCTTGAGCCACAGCTCCTGCAGCAGATCCTCGACATCCGCGCTCGCGCCGCGCGCCGCGAAGAAGCGCGAGAGCATCGGGCGATGGGTCATGAAGATGGCTTCGAGGCCGTCTCCGGTCATGCGATTCGTCTCGTTCGGGCCGGTCGAGCATACTTCATAGCCGTGCGAAGCCGGGGAGGGTAGGCGGGGCGTGCGACGGTCGGCGATCAGGAGAGCCATCAGCGGAACCGGAACGAGGTGGTGAAGACCAGGCGGTTGTCGGCGCGTCCGGTGGCGCCCAGCGCGAGCCGGTCGTCGTTCGTCAGACGGAAGGCCTGGGCCCGCACGCCGAAGGAAATACTGGAGGGAGTGTCCGTCCCGTCGATCGTGTAGCTGAGCGCAGTCCAGGCGCCGCGCTGCGATCGCTGCGCGCCTTCGGCCAGTTCGATGCCGCGTTCGAGGCTGGAGGTGTTGCGGCTGCCGAAGTCGAAGCGATAGCCGGTCTCCAGCCGCCACGGCGTCCCGCGCGACCAGTTGGCGACCAGGCCCAGCATCTCGCTGCGGACATGGTGGCCGCGTGACAGGTCGAAGGCGAAGCGCTGCTTCTCCATGCCGGCCATCAGACCCAGCGAGACCTCGTCGTCCGACCCGAGCGGAGCGGTGTAGCGAAGAGTAGCGGATCCCATCGACAGCGTATCGCGACGCATCCCGAGAGCCTCGGGCCCCGCCGAGCGACGGGCAAGGCGCCGTACCGTTTCGATCGAGAAGCGACTCTTGCCCGGCGCGAAGACATGTGTGGCCCAGCGATCGGTCAGGCCCCGCGCCGCCGAATGGCCCGCATGGAACAGATCGTCATAGGAGGGCTGCAAGTGCGGTGCGGGGATCATAGCGTCCAGCGCGCCGCGGCCGTTAGCAAGGCGCGGAGCGGTGGCTGGCAGCTGGCATCCGTTGCACGGCATCAGGGGCAGCGCGGCGTCCGCGGGCATGCCGGCAGCCAGCATCAGCGTCAGGACGGGCCCGGTCGCGGCGGCTCGCATTCGCTGTCCTCCCATCGTGCCGGCGCCTCTGCCAGCTGCCCGGAAGACGGCGGCGCATCCCAAATGCCGCAGCAGGAAAATTTTTCACTTCGGGCTGGCCCGGCAGCTGCGGGCGTACCGGGCCGGCGGCGTCTTTCGGCAATGCTGCACGCGCCGCTGAGTTCGCCTCCGTTCCGCATCGCCTACATCATCAATTCGATGGAGGGCGGCGGGGCATCGTCGCCGGTGCCCGCCATCCTCGACGTGCTGCGCCGCTGCGGCGCCGAGGTGCGCGTCTTCGCGCTGACCCGGCGCGACGGACGCGGCGTGGCGGCGCTGGAGGCGGCGGGGATCGCGGTCGAGGTGCGCCCCGGCGGCGAACGCGACCATGGCCGGGCGCTGGGCTGGCTGCTCCGGCGCCTGCGCGACTGGCGGCCGACGCATCTCTGGACGTCGCTCACCCGCGCGACGATGCTCGGCCAGATCGCGGGGCTTCGCCTTTCGCTGCCGGTCGTGAGCTGGCAGCATGCCGCCTTCCTCAAGCCCGCCAATCGCCGCCTGCTGCGGCTGACCCGCCACCTGACGACGCTGTGGGTAGCGGATTCGGATGCAGTCGCGGCCCTGACTGCCGATCGGCTGAAGGTCGGGCCGGACCGGCTGATGACCTGGCCGATCTTCCGCGCCGATGCCGATGCGCCTCGCGCGGCGCCATGGCGGCCGGGCGAGGTGATCCGGATCGGCAGCCTCGGCCGGCTGCATCCGGTGAAGGGCTATGACGTACTGCTGCGCGCGGCGGCCGGGCTGCAACGGCTGGGACTGCGGTTCGAACTGATCATCGGCGGAGAAGGCGCGGAACGCGCCGCACTCGAGGCCTGGGCGGCAGCGAAGGGTGTACAAAATGTCAGTTTCCCAGGGTTCGTCGCGGATCCGCGCGCTTTCCTGGCGGGACTTCATCTCTATGTGCAGCCCTCCTGGTCGGAGGGGTTCTGCATCGCCGCGCACGAGGCGATGCAGGCAGGTCTGCCTGTCATCGCCTCGGCTGTCGGCGAACTGGCGCATTCGGTCGAGCCGGGGTTCACCGGCGAACTGGTGATGCCGGGCGCGGTCCAGCCACTTGCGGCCAAGATCGCAGCGATGATTTCCGATCCCGACCGGATGGCGGCAATGGGCGCCAAGGCACGCGCCAACGTGCTCGAACGGTTCGGGGCGGATGCTTTCGACCGTCAGGGGCGAGCAGTGCTGGGCCGGCTGGTCAGCGCCGGCGATGCGCAAGCAGACGCTGGGTCTCGCGCTTCGCCTCGATCGCAAGACCATGGAGCGACAGCATCGTCCGCTTGACGTCGATCAGCGTGACATCCCCCGCCGCCGACAGGGTGTGCATCCCCTGGTCGAAGGGATGGAGCCCGGCGGGCGGCGCGATGCTCCGCTCGACATGGGCGACGAATTCATCGGGGCTGAGCCGCTCGATCGCCAGCATGGCGATGCCTCCGCCATAGGTGCGGGAGCAGTCCTGCACCGGCAGCATGATCCGGCCGTCGAGAAGGATAGGTGTCCCGCCAGGTCGCGCGCTGGCAGAGTCGCGGCGGACGGGGTTGGCGCGGTGCGGCCGCCACCCGTCGGTCAGCCGCTCGGAGAAGGCGACGTGGAGGTGGGCGACCTTGCTGTGGCGGTCTGCAGCGTCGGTGTAGAAGAGCCACCACAAGCCATCGTGCCAGAAGGGCGTGGCGTCGACCGGCACGCAGTCGAGCTCGATCCGCGCCGCACGCTGCCAGCGATCGGGGAAATCGAAACAATGATAGAGGGTCAGCATGCCCGAGCGATGCGCCTCCGGCAGCATCCAGCTCCGTCCCTCGGCTTCGAACACGAACGGGTAGGAGAGGTGCCAGCGCTCCGACAATATCTTGGAACGATAGAGCGGGTTGAGGTCGGCGTCGTGGACGATCAGCTCGATCACGCCGCGCCGGTCGCGATAATCGAAGCGCTCGACGAACAGGTGGAGGCGACCGTCCCGCCATAGACCGAACGGATCGGCCCTGAAGCTGTAAGGCGGAAGCGCGGGCAGCCAGCGTAGCGGCGCTCCCGCGAGCGATCCGGTCGCTACGATGTCGCCCATCCGGCGCTCGACGATGGCAGGTCGCCAGATGTCCTTGCGCAGCGGCATGGTCAGGCGGCCAGGTCCTTGCCGTCGCGCGCCGGCTCGGCGATCGCGGTCCCTCCCAGGAAGCCTAGCACCGCCCGCGCCGCACGCAGCGAGGAGGGCTCGTCCGACAGGTCGAAGCTGTCGGCGAACAATTGCTGCTGGACGGGCTCATATTGGTCGTGCGCCACCATCGCCCAGTCGATCGCGGCGCCCAGATTGGCCGGGTCGTATATCACCGGGCCTGCCGCCCAATGCGCATAATTGGGATCGCCACGCCAGTCGACGTCATGGCTGTTGAGGAATACGCAGGGGCGGGGGCGGTGGAGAAACTCGTAGACCTGGCTGCTGACGTCGCCGAGATAGATATCGGCGGCGAGTGTGTAGGTCATGTCGGTCGAGGCCGGGCTGCCCAGGTCCACATGGATGTTTGGCGCGTCGAGGTGGCGTTGTTCGATGATGCCGGGCCGGTCGATCCGCAGCTTGTCGATAGTGACGACGAAACGACGATGGAACAGCATGACGTGCGGGGCGAAGATCAGGTTGAACTGGTCGTCGTGGAGGAAATGGTCGAGCACGGCGCGGCCATGGCGGTACCAGGACGACAGATGCGGGGAAAGGTGGGGGTTGTAGAGCACCGTCGGTTTGCCGTTGCCCTGGAAGGGCAGGCGGGGCGAGCGCTCCCCGATCAGGTCGAACTTGGCGTAGCCGACGGTATCGATACGCTCGGGAGCGACGCCGGCCTCCTCCACCAGGCGGCGACGGATCTTGGGCCCCGATACGAGCACCCGGTCGAAACGGGCGCTCGCCTTGTCGAAGCCGATCGCGCGATCGCCTGCCCCGTGCCGGGTGTGGATGATCGGGACCCTCAGGCCGTAGCGGGTCTTGAGAAGGAGCGAAGTCTTCTCGGTAACGACCAGAGCATCGAGCCCTTCGAAAAGATCGAGATTGTCGCGATAGACCCCGATCTTGCGTACCGGCAGCGCCCATTCCAGGTGCCGCGCGAGAAAGCGTGTTAACGGCTTGCGTAGCGCGAGCTGGACAATGGTCAGGCGGTCGGCGGCATCGCCCGCCAGGCGGTGAACCTCCGCCGTCAGCCGATCGTTGGTCGTGGCGACGACGATCTCGGCGGTGGGGTGGAGCCGACGCATCGCCAGGGCGATCGGCAGGGCGTGGGCGACCTGGTGGACCTGGTCGTGATTGAACAGAAATCCGATCCTCATGCGCGCCATGACGCCACCGGCCGGAGAAACCCGCACCAGCGCGAGAAAGCTGGATTCGCCCGCCGGACTGGTGCGGCTTTGCAAGGCGCTTGCCGTCTTGGCGCTCGAAACGGAGCGCGTGGCGATGACGATGGGATCGAAGGCGAGGACGATGGCGGCGCGGATCGCGGCGGGACTCGGGCTGGTTGCCCTGGCGTTGCTGGTGCCGGGCCTGTTGCGCCCTGCCAGTGGCAATACGCCGTTCGTCATGACCAATATGCGTGATCATCCTGGTCTTTCCGTGATGACCTACAATATCGAGGGCCTTCCCTGGCCGGTCCGGCTGGGCCGGGAGGCGGCGTTCGCCAAGATCGGTGCCCGGCTGGAGGCGTTGCGGCTGCTGGGCGAACAGCCGCACATCGTCGTGCTGCAGGAGGCGTTCACCGATCAGGCCAAGCGGATCGGCGTCGAAAGCGGCTATCGCTACATCGTCGATGGTCCCGACAGGTCCTTTGCCGGCGCCCCTGTCGTCACCGAGGCCGACCGCGCCTTCCAGCGCGATGCGAGCTTCTTCAGCGGCGAACGCAGCGGCAAGGTCGTCGACAGCGGTCTCCAGATATTGTCCGATTATCCGATCCTGTCGGTGCGGCGGATGGCCTTCCCGACCTGTGCCGGATTTGATTGCCTGGCCAACAAGGGCGCGGTGCTGGCTATGATCGCGGTGCCGGGTATCGGCGAGCCGATCGCGGTGGTCGACGTCCACCTCAATTCGCGCCGTGCCTCGCATGTCGGCGACGATCGATCGCTTTATGCCTATCGCCGCCAGATCGACGCACTCGACCAATTTCTCGCCGCCAATGTGAAACAGGGCACGCCGGTCATCATCGCGGGTGATTTCAACGTCGGCCAGCGTCCGGCGCGCCAGGCCTATTTCAGTGAGCATCTTCGCAAATGGGGCGAGCGCTCATCGGGGATCATCCGCGACGCGCTGCGCACCTGCAATGCCTCGGAAGCGGTCTGCGGCGTCATGCCGACCGACGCCAGCTATTCGATGTTCCGCGCCCGCGACTGGCAGCTGGCCGTCCCGGGCGCGCGCCTTCAACTGGCGGTGCAGGGCCTCAGCACGCCCTTCGGCCATGACGCCGATGGAGGGATGTTGTCCGACCACGTCGGATATGTAGCCTTTTACGGCGTGCGCCGCAGTTGACCCTTCCCACCGGCGGTCTCTGCCGGGATCAGCGTGCAAGCCGGTCCGGCGCCAGGTCGCTTGCCTGAAGGCCGATCGCCTCCAGGTCAGCCGGGATCGTTTCACCGCGCGCCAGGGCCGCGGCGAGGCGCGACAGGGCAGGTGCGGTCTGAATGCCGTAGCCGCCCTGGCCGACCAGCCAGAAAAAGCCCGGCGCCTCGGTGTCGAAGCCGGCGACCGGTGATCGATCGGGAGCAAAGGTGCGAAGGCCGGCCCAGCTGTGCGAAACCCGATGGACCGGCAGATCGATGACCTGCTGGACCCGGTCTATGGCGATCGCGACGTCGATATCCTCGGGCCAGGCGTCGCAGGGTGGCATTGGCGTCTCATCGGCGGGGGAGACGATGATCCGGCCGGCGTCGGGCTTGAAGTAGAATTGCTCGTCGATGTCCACCGCCATCGGCCATGCGCCGGGGTCGACCCCCGCCGGCGGATCGACCAACGCGACGGTACGGCGCCTGGGTTGCAGGCCCAACGGCCGCACGCCGGCCAGCGCCGCGACCACGTCGCCCCAGGCGCCGGCGGCGTTGATGACCAGAGGTGCGCGGAAGCTCTGCCCGCCGGCCGCAACCCTCCACTGTCCGCCGGCATGGTCGAGCCCCGTTACAGGTGCGGAGCAGCGCAGCGTCCCGCCCGCCCGACGGAACCGCTTGAGGAAATCGCCATGTATCGCGTCGACGTCGAGGCCGCAGGCGTCGCGTTCGAACAGAGCGGCCACCACCACCCCTGGGCGGAGCAGCGGAATGAAGGCGCGAAGCGCGCTTTCCCCGATCCGATCGACCGCCGGCGCCACGGTTGGCTGGCTGGCGAAAGCGTCGAGCCGGTCCAGTTGCGCCTCGGTGGCGAGATAGAGGCTCCCGCAAGGAGTGGCGAAGGGGCGTCCCTCGACACCTTCGAGGAAGTGGGCGCGGCTCGCCCGGCTCAGCAGCCGGACGCAAGGGCCGCCATAGGTTTCGGAATGGAGCGAGGCCGAGCGGCCGGTCGTGTGCATGCCGGGCCGCTCCTCCTGTTCGAGCAGGACGACGCGCCGGTCGGCGGCAAGTTCGGCGGCTACACCCGCGCCGGCGATACCGGCGCCGATCACGATCGCATCATATTCGGTCGACATGGCGGCCACGCTACACGCGAAATGCGTAAGGGCAAGACGCACAGGAGGTCGCTGTCATGGCTCCCCTATAAGCCGGCAATCGATCGCCGTTCGGGGGGGGCACCCTATCGGATGTCGGGCTCAGACCTGACCAATGAGAGGCCTACCGTCCAGGAATGCGCGGATATTGGTCGCGACATGATCGGCCATGGCGAGGCGCGCGTCATGGGTGGCCGAGCCGACATGCGGGGTAAGCAGGAGATTGGGTGCCTCGAGCAGCATCGGCGCGATCGTGGGCTCGCTGCGGAAGACGTCGAGCGCGGCGCCGCCGACCCGTCCTTCGCGCAGCGCGGCCACCAGCGCCTCCTCGTCGACCACGCTGCCGCGCGCGATGTTGACGAGCAGGCCTTGGGGGCCGAGCGCGTCGAGAAAGGCGCGGTCGACCAGCGACTGGGTCGCGCCGCCGCCGGGCAGGACGATGACAACGATCTCCGCCCAGCGGGCGAGGGCGAGCAGGTCGGCCTCGTAGCGGTCGGCCACGTCGGCGACCGGGCGGCGGCTGTGATAGGCGATCTCCATCCCGACCGCCTCGCCGCGCCGGGCGATCGCCTGCCCGATCCGGCCGAAGCCGAGGACGCCGAGCTTGCGGCCGCGCGCCGAGCGGCCGAGCGGCGGGGGGCCCTTCGACCATTGGCCGGTGCGGACGAAGCCGTCCGCCCCGCCGAGGCCGCGCAACAGGGTCAGCATCTGCCACAGCGCGAGATCGGCGACGTCGTGGGTCAGCAGGTCGCCCGAGGCGGTGACCGCGATGCCACGCGCTCGCGCCGTGTCGAGGTCTATCAGGTCGATCCCCGCGCCGAAATTGGCGATCAGCTTCAGCGCGGGCAGCCGCTCCAGCAGCCCGGCCGGCGGGCCGCGCATCGCGTGGGTGATAAGGCATTGGACCGAGCCGCCATGCTCGGCCAGCCAGCCCTCGGGGTCGTCGAGCCGGTCGAGGATCGGCACCGGCCGGTCGAGCAACTCGCTCGGCTGGCGCGGCGCGGGAAGCGGGGCGACCTGCAGGATCGTCATTCGAAACCTCCGTCGACGCCGATGAACTGGCCGGTGATCGACCGGCCGGCGGGGCCGGCGAGGAACAGGATCGTGTCGGCGATGTCCTCCGGCTCCACCGCCCGTTCGGCCAATACGGCGCCGATCCCGGAAGCGCCGGCCATGATCAAGGCGCGGCGTTGTTCTGTTTTATCCATGCAACGGTCATAACCAGTGATGGCCGCGCGGGATAGGGGATGGTCGAACGGCCGTTTCCGTTGTCGCTGCGGGTCCGGACCTTGCGGTCGTCAGATGCGCTGGACCGCGAGCGCAAGGCCCATGCCTACGCCAACGCACAGGGTTGCGAGGCCCAGCTTGCCGCCGGTGCGTTCGAGCTGATGGACCAGCGTTGCCGCCAGCCGCGCACCCGACATGCCGAGAGGGTGGCCGAGCGCGATCGCGCCGCCGTTCGGGTTCACCTGCGGCGCATCGTCGGGCAGGCCCAGCCCGCGCAGCACGGCGAGCGATTGGCTGGCGAAGGCCTCGTTGAGTTCGATCGCATCGAATGCGTCGATCGTCAGGCCCAGTCGGGCGAGCAGCTTCTGCGTTGCCGGCACCGGACCTATCCCCATCACACGCGGATCGACACCGGCCGACGCCATGCCCAATATCCGCGCACGCGGCGTAAGGCCGGCCGCGCGCGCGGCAGCTTCCCCGGCGACGATCATCGCTGCCGCGCCGTCGTTGATTCCGGACGCATTACCGGCTGTTACCGTGCCGGAAGGGCCGAACAGCGGCTTGAGCTTGCCCAGGCCTTCCAGCGTGGTGTCGGCGCGGGGATGCTCGTCGGCGTCGACCTGAGAGGTCTCGCCCCGGCGCTTGCCGGGCACAGTGACCGGGATGACCTCCTCGCCGAGGAAGCCGTTGGCCTGCGCCGCCACCGCGCGCTGCTGGCTGCGGAGCGCGAAGGCGTCCTGGTCGGCGCGGCTGATGCCATGATCCTCGGCCAGGTTCTCGGCGGTTCGCGGCATCGTCTCGGTGCCGTGCAGTGCGTCGAGCGCCGGGTTGACGAAGCGCCAGCCCATTGTCGTGTCCTCGAGCTTCTGCTCGCGCCCGAAGGCGCCGCTGGCCTTGCCGATCACGAGCGGCGCGCGGGTCATGCTCTCGACGCCGCCGGCGATGGCGAGCTCCATCTCGCCGGTGCGGATCGCCCTTGCGGCGGCGCCCACCGCCTCGAGCCCCGATGCGCAAAGCCGGTTGAGCGTGACGCCCGGCACCGCTGTCGGCAGGCCGGCGAGCAGCAGGCTCATCCGCGCGACGTTGCGATTGTCCTCGCCCGACTGGTTGGCGCAGCCGTAGAACACCTCCTCGATCGATGCCGGATCGAGGCCGGGATTGCGCTCGATCAGCGCGCGGATCGGCAGTGCGCCGAGGTCGTCGGCACGGACGCCGGAGAGGGTGCCGCCATAGCGGCCGATCGGGGTGCGCACCGCGTCGCAGATGAAGGCTTCGGCCATAAGGGATACTCCAGGCGGGACCGGGTCAGGCGAGAGCGAGCGGCAGGCCGGTCAGCTCGCGCAGCTTTTCGATCGTCAGGCCATCGACCATCTCGACCACCGTGGCCCCGTCGGGGCCGAGGTCGAACACCGCGAGGTCGCTATAGACGCGGGAAACACAGGCAAGGCCGGTGAGCGGATATGTGCACCGCTCGACCAGCTTGCTCGCGCCCTGCTTGGTCAGCAGGTCCATCATGACGAAGGTCTGCTTCGCGCCGATCGCGAGATCCATGGCGCCGCCGACGGCAGGGATCGCCCCCGGCTCGCCGGTGTGCCAGTTGGCGAGATCACCGCGGGTCGAGACCTGGAAGGCACCGAGCACGCAGATGTCGATATGGCCGCCGCGCATCATCGCGAAGCTGTCGGCATGGTGGAAGAAGGCGCCGCCGGCCAGCAGCGTTACCGGCTGCTTGCCGGCATTGATCAGCTCCGGGTCCTCGTGGCCGGGTTCGGGCGCCGGACCCATGCCGAGCAGGCCATTCTCGGATTGGAGGAGTATCTCGCGATCGACCGGCAGGAAGTTCGCGACCGTCGTCGGCAGGCCGATGCCCAGATTGACATAGGCGCCCTCGGGGATGTCACGGGCGACGCGGGCGGCGAGTTGTTCGCGGTTGAGGCGGTTCATGCTTGCTCTCCGATCAATGGGCGGCGCCGGGCGCGACCTGGACGACGCGCTGCACGAAGATGCCGGGGGTGACGATCGCCTCCGGATCGAGCGAGCCGAGCGGCACGATCTCGGCGACCTGCGCGATCGCGGTCTTCGCGGCCATCGCCATGATCGGGCCGAAGTTGCGGGCGGTCTTGCGGTACACCAGATTGCCCCAGCGATCCGCGCGCTGCGCCTTGATCAGCGCGAAATCGGCATGGATCGGATATTCGAGCACATAGTCCTTG
This sequence comes from Sphingomonas sp. Y57, assembly GCF_001015195.1. Taxonomy (GTDB): domain Bacteria; phylum Pseudomonadota; class Alphaproteobacteria; order Sphingomonadales; family Sphingomonadaceae; genus Rhizorhabdus. The sequence goes on from NZ_LDES01000055.1 coordinate 36,473, forward strand.
CCGTCGATCCGCCGCGTCTCCTTGCCCTCGGCGAGCAGGGTGCCGAAGCCGGTCGGCGTGAAGATCGCACCCAGGCCGGCGCCGGCCGCCTGGATGCGGGCGGCCAGGTTACCCTGCGGCACCAGCTCCAGCTCGATCTCCCCGGCGCGGTAGCGCGCGTCGAAATGATGCGAGTCCGCCTGGCGGGGGAATGAGCAGATCACCTTGCGCACCCGTCCGGCCTTGATCAGCGCGGCAAGGCCGGTCTCGCCGTTGCCTGCGTTGTTGCTGATGATCGTGAGTTCGCCGACATTGCGGGCGATCAGCGCGTCGATCAGTTCGTCCGGCATGCCGGCGGTGCCGAAGCCCCCGACCATTACCGACGCTCCGTCGAAGACGTCCGCGACCGCCTGGTCGATGCTGGCAAATCCCTTGTCGATCATCGCACTCTTCCCGCCAATCTCCGGTCCCCTTCGTCTCGACCCGTCACAGGTCTTGAGTCAACCGATAAAAGGATTATAGTCCGATAATCGGTTATTTTTCGGGGTTGAAGCATGGCAGATGACGGGGCGGGCGCGGAGAAGGATCCAGAGTTCATGACCTCGCTGGCGCGGGGGCTGGCGGTGATTCGCTGCTTTGCCGAGCGGCGCGAGCCGCTGACGATCGCCCAGGCCGCGCAGGAGACCGGCTTCAGCCGGCCGGCGGTTCGGCGCTGCCTGCACACCTTGGTCTGTCTCGGCTATGCGGCGCGGATTGGACATCGCTATGCGCTCCAGCCCAAGGCGCTCGCGCTCGGCTATGCCTATCTGTCGTCGAGCCCGCTGGCATCGCGGGCGCAGCCTATGCTCGACGCGCTGCGCGACGAGATCGGCGAATCCTGCTCGCTAGGCGTCTGCGAAGAGGAGCAGGTCTATTATATCGCGCGGGCGGAAAGTTCGCGGATCATGTCGATCGCGCTGCGGGCGGGAAGCCGGCTCCCGCTCTATCCGACCTCGATGGGCCGCATCCTGCTGGCGGCGCGATCGCGGCGCGAGCAGGAGGAATATCTGCGCAGCACCCCGCTGGTCGCGCTGACCGACAGGACGGAAACCGATACCCACGCGCTGCTGGCAATCCTGGCTGAGACGGCCGAGCGCGGCCATGCGATCGTCGACCAGGAGCTGGAGATCGGACTGCGCTCGGTCGCGGTGCCGGTCCACCAGGGCGGCCGGGTCGTCGCCGCGCTCAACATTGGCACGCAGGCCAGCCGGGTGTCGATGGCCGACCTGCGGTCGCGCCTGCTACCCGCGCTCCGGCGGGTTGCCGCGGATCTCAGCCGGGCGGGCCTGTTCGGGTAAGGCTCAGCAGCAGCGGCCGCCGCCGTTTCCGCCGTAGCGCGCCTGCTGCCGGTCGCGGAAGAAGCTGCGATAGTCCATCGGCTCGCGATCGGGATGCTCGGCCGCCATATGCGCCAGATAGGCGTCATAGCTCGGCAGGCCGACCATCGCCTGCATCATCCGGCGCGCGGCGCGGAAGGGGTGGCGCCAGTCCCTCATGCCGCCACCGCCGTCTCGCGCGCGCTCGGCGCGTCGCGGCGCAGGGCATCGAGGCAGGCGCGGATAGCCAGCAGCAGGATGCTGACCACCACCAGCAGGAACAGCAGGCAGAGCGCGGCGTCGATCATGTCGTTGAAGATGATCCGCTGCATGTCGGCCATCGACTTGGCCGGGGCGAGGATCTCGCCATCGGCCGCGGCAGCGCGGAATTTCGCCGCATGGGCGAGGAAGCCGACCCGCGGGTCGGCAGAGAATAGCTTGAGCAACCCGGCGGTGCCGGTGCAGAGCACCAGCCAGGCGGCGGGGACCATCGCCACCCAGGCCATCTTGTGGCGCTTCATCCGGAACAGGACGACAGTGCCGAGCATCAGCGCGACTGCGGCGAGCATCTGGTTCGAGATGCCGAACAGCGGCCATAGCGTGTTTACGCCGCCGAGCGGATCGGTGACGCCCTGGTAGAGGAAGAAGCCCCAGGCCGCGACGCACAGGATGGTCGCCAACGCATTGGCGGGGAGCGACTGGGTGTCCTTGAGTCGTGGCGAGACGAGGCCGAGCAGATCCTGCAGCATGAAGCGGCCGGCGCGGGTGCCGGCGTCAACCGCGGTCAGGATGAACAGCGCCTCGAACAGGATGGCGAAATGATACCAGAAGGCCATCATCGCCTTGCCGCCGATCACATGGCTGAAAATCTGCGCCATCGCGACAGCGAGGGTCGGGGCCCCGCCCGCGCGCGAGATGATGCTGTGCTCGCCGACGTCGCGCGCGGTCTGGGCGATGGTGGCGGCGTCGATCGGGAAGCCCATGGCGGTCACTGCGGCCGCCGCGCTGTCCGGGGTGGTGCCGAGAAGCGCCGTGGGGGCGTTCATCGTGAAATAGATGCCCGGATCGAGGATCGAGGCGGCGACGAGCGCCATGATCGCCACGAAGCTCTCGGCCAGCATCGCCCCATAGCCGATGAAGCGCGCGTCGGATTCCGATGCGATCAGCTTCGGCGTGGTGCCGCTGGAGATCAGGGCGTGGAAGCCCGAGACGGCGCCGCAGGCGATGGTGATGAACAGGAAGGGAAAGAGCGCGCCCGACCAGACAGGGCCCGATCCGTCGACGAAGCGGGTGAGGGCGGGCATGCGCAGTTCGGGCTGCATGATCGCGATACCGATCGCCAGGGCGACGATCGCCCCGATCTTGAGGAAGGTCGACAGATAGTCGCGCGGGGCCAGCAGCAGCCAGACAGGCAGCATCGCGGCGACCGCGCCATAGCCGATCAGGATCCAGCAGAGCTGCACGGCCGAGAAGGTGAACAGGGCCGCGGTCGCGGGATTCTCCGCTATGGTCTGGCCATAGACGATGGCGAGGACGAGACCGACCAGCCCCAGCAGCGACACCTCGCCGACCCGTCCCGGCCGGATCCACCGGGTGTATATACCCATCAGGATTGCGAGCGGCACGGTCGCGGCGACGGTGAACATGCCCCATGGACTGTCGGCGAGCGCCCGCACGACGATCAGCGCGAGCACCGCGAGGATGATGACCATGATCATGAAGGCGCCGACCAGCGCGATCGTGCCGGCGAGCGGCCCCATCTCCAGCCGGACCAACTCACCAAAGGAGCGCCCGTCGCGGCGCATCGAGATGAACAGCACCAGGAAATCCTGGACCGCGCCCGCAAGCACGACGCCCGCGAGGAGCCACAGCATCCCCGGCAGATAACCCATCTGCGCTGCGAGGACCGGGCCGACGAGCGGGCCCGCCCCGGCGATCGCGGCGAAATGGTGGCCGAACAGCACGGTCCGGTCGGTCGGCACGAAGTCGAGGCCATCGGCATGGCGGACCGCCGGCGTGGCCCGCGCCGGATCGAGCCCGACGACGCTGCGCGCCAGATAGAGGCTGTAGTAGCGATAGGCGATCAGATAGACCGAGAGCGCCGCGACGACGAGCCAAAGCGCGTTGACCTGCTCGCCGCGCTGGGCCGCCATGCCGCCGGCGGCGAGCGCTCCGAGGCTCGCCACCGCGATCCAGGGCAGGTGGCGAGCGATGCTGCGCGACGACGTCATGATCTGGTGCCCCTCCGAAAAGCTGTCGGGCCTGCCTATCGCCCCGGCTTCGGTCCTGTCCACCATTTGCGGGAGAGCAGAGACCGTTTCGGCGGCTCCCGGATTCTACGGAGGATCGCCTGTCGTTCGAATGCGCCTACAGTGCCGGCGGGGCTGGAGGCCGGATGGCCGTCGATCGCACCGTCCCGTGGGGAATGGCGCGAGGCGTAGACGACGGCGTCGTCATTCGGGATCGATCAGGAAGGCCGGTCGCGGCGTGGGGAGCGTCGCGCCGCATCATCCGCCGTCGGCTGCGTGCCGTCGATCATCGATAGCCGGTCCCACGCTCCCGGGGAACCGGGAGCCCGTGGCAATGGATGGATCAGGGCTGCTATGTCTGTCATAACAAGTTTCAACCGGTCCTGATGGACGAAGAGCCGAAGGGGCATCCCCTGCTCGTCGTGGACGATGAGCCGGCGTTCGGGGGGATCGTGCGAGCGCTGCTCGCGGGCACGGGCCATGCCGTCGATATCGCGCCGGACGCGCCCGCCGCCTTCCGCGCGGTGCGCATCCGGCAATATTCGCTGATCCTGATGGATATCGAGATGGCGGGCATTACCGGCCTGCGCGGGATCGCGCCGATCCGGCAGACCGCCGACTGGACGAAGAAAGTGCCTATCATCGCCTTCACGGCGCACCGGCCGCCGGGGGGCGAGCGCTATTTCCTGGAGCGCGATTTCGACGGCTGGCTGCCCAAGCCATTCACGGCGACCGACCTGCACGGCCAGCTGCGCCGCTGGCTGTCGATCGACCCGATCGACGAGGGCTCGGCGACGCGCGAAGGATTGGAGCAGATCATGGGGCGTGAGCCCATGGAGGCGATGGTCGCCCGGCTGCGCTACAGTTTCGCCCAGGCGATCGCGGCGATCGATGCGGGAGACGATCCGGCGCCCTATGGCCACAGGCTGGGCGGGTTGAGCGGCACACTGGGGTTGCCGGCGCTCGGCACGGCGTGGCTGACGCTGGCCGGCGGGCATGCCAAGGTCTGGGACACGGTGCGCGGCCTCACGCTCGAATGGATGGGCGTGTCGGAATGATGCCCGCCACAGCTTGCCCTTGAAAATCTTCGCGATCGGGGTCAGCCAGCGCTGATGACGTTCCGGGTTGGGTGAAGCGATGCGTGACGAAGCGGCGCGTGACGAAGCAACGGGGGCCGGCTGGCATTTCTGGATCGATCGGGGCGGAACCTTCACCGACATCGTGGCGCTGTCGCCGGATCGCCAGATCGTTACGCGCAAGCTCCTGTCGTCGCATCCCGAACGCTATCGGGATGCGGCGATCCAGGGCATCCGGGACATGCTCGGCCTCGCTGCCGCGGATCCGATCCCGGCGGAGCGGATCGCCAGCGTGAAGATGGGTACCACCGTCGCCACCAACGCTCTGCTGGAACGGCAGGGAGAAGCGGTGGCGCTGGTCACCACGCTCGGTTTTCGCGATATGCTGCGCATCGGATATCAGAACCGGCCGCGGCTTTTCGACCGCCACATCGTCCTGCCCGACCGGCTCGAACGGCGGGTGATCGAGGCGCGCGAGCGGGTCGATGCCCAGGGGCGGGTGCTGCAGCCGCTCGATGCCGAGCATGTCGAGGCGGAGCTGCGCGAGGCCTTCGCGGCGGGCTGCACCGCCGTCGCGATCGTGCTGATGCACGGCTATCGCTTTCCCGCGCATGAGGAGCGGATCGCCGAGATCGCGCGCGGCATCGGCTTCACCCAGGTCTCGGTCAGCAGCCGGGTCAGCCCGCTGATGAAGATCGTCAGCCGCGGCGACACCACACTGGTCGACGCTTATCTGTCGCCCGTGCTGGGCCGTTACGTCCACCAGGTGGCGGAGGCGCTGGGCGAAGCCGTGCCGCTCGCCTTCATGCAGTCCAACGGGGGGCTGATCGGGGCGGAGCGCTTCCGGGGGCGCGACGCGATCCTGTCGGGGCCGGCCGGCGGGATCGTCGGCATGGTCCGCACCGCCGAGGCCGCCGGCTTCGGCAAGGTGATCGGCTTCGACATGGGCGGCACCTCGACCGACGTTTCGCATTATGCGGGAAGGTACGAACGGACGCTGGAGACGGTCGTCGCCGGTGTCCGGCTGCGCGTGCCGATGATGAGCATCGATACGATCGCGGCCGGCGGCGGATCGATCTGCCGCTTCGACGGAACCCGGCTGCGCGTCGGCCCCGAGTCCGCCGGGGCCGATCCGGGACCGGCCTGCTATCGCCGGGGCGGGCCGCTGACGATCACCGATTGCAACGTGCTGCTCGGCAAGCTCCAGCCCGAGGTCTTCCCGAAGCTGTTCGGCCCCGACGGCAACCTGCCGATCGATGTGGCGATCGTCCGGCAGAAGTTCGAGGCCCTGGCCACCGAGGTTGCGGCGGCGGGTCTGCCGCCGACCACGCCCGAGGCGCTGGCCGAAGGCTTCCTCGCCATCGCGGTCGAGGGAATGGCCAACGCGATCAAGAAGATGTCGGTCGCGCGCGGGCATGACGTCGGCGACTATGTGCTCGCCTGTTTCGGTGGGGCGGCGGGCCAGCATGCGTGCCTGGTCGCCGATGCGCTGGGCATGGGCCATGTCATGATCCATCCGCTCGCCGGGGTGCTGTCGGCCTATGGCATCGGTCTCGCCGACCAGCGCATCCTGCGGCATCGCGCGATCGAGGCGGCGCTCGGCGCGGAAACGCTGGCGGAGGCCGCCGCGCTGATGGACGCGCTGGAAGGCGAATGCCGCGCGCAGGTGGTGACCGACGGCTTCGATCCGGACGGGGCGCGCTTCCGCCGCAGCCTGCTGGTCCGTTACCAGGGGACCGATACCGCTATCGAGATTGAGGAGGCCGGCGAGGGGACGATCCGACGCCAGTTCGAGGAGCGCTATCGGCAGCGCTTCAGCTTCGCGATGCCCGAGGTGCCTCTGATCGTCGAGTCCGTTTCGGTCGAACTGGTCATACCCGCAATCCGGCCGGAGGTGATCGTCAGCGGGGGAACCTTGTCGACCGCCGAGCGGCGGGAGGCCCGGCTGTTCGCAAACGGCGCGGAGCATCGGGCGCCGGTGCTGGCGCGTGGGACGCTGGCGCCGGGCCAGCCGATCGCCGGGCCCGCGATCGTCCACGACAGTATCGCGACGGTGGTGGTGGAGCCGGGCTGGTCGGCTCGGACGACCGACGCGGGCGACCTGATCCTCAGCCGCGTCGCGCCGCGCGAGCAACGGGCCGGGGCCGACGGAACGACGCTCGATCCGGTCCGGCTGGAGATCTTCAACAACCTGTTCATGGCGATCGCCGAGCAGATGGGGCAGGCCCTCCAGAACAGCGCGCTGTCGGTCAACATCAAGGAAAGACTGGACTTCTCGTGTGCGCTGTTCGACGGCGGCGGCGCGCTGGTCGCCAATGCGCCGCACATGCCGGTGCATCTCGGTTCGATGGGCGACAGCGTGCGCGCGGTGCGCGATGCGGCGCTCGGCTCACCGCGCGGGCTGCGCCCCGGCGATGCCTATCTGATCAACAACCCCTATAATGGCGGCACGCACCTCCCCGACCTGACGGTCGTGATGCCGGTATTCGATGATGAGGGGCGCTGCTCCTTCTATGTCGCCGCGCGAGGCCATCATGCCGATATCGGCGGCCGCACGCCGGGATCGATGCCGCCCGACAGCCGCACGCTCGACGAAGAGGGCGTGCTGTTCGATGCCTTCCCGCTGGTCGTGGACGGGCGCCTGCGCGAGGCTGAATTCCGCGAGAAACTCGCCTCCGGTCCCTGGCCGGCGCGCGATCCCGATCGCAACGTCGGCGACATTCGCGCCCAGATCGCGGCCTGCGCGCGCGGCGCCGACGAGATCCGCAAGATGGTCGCCCATTATGGACGCGATACCGTCACCGCCTATATGCGCCACGTACAGGACAATGCGGCCGAGGCGGTGCGCCGCGTGCTCGACCGGATCGGCGACGGCGCCTTCACCTACGAGCTGGACGACGGGTCTCGCATCGCCGTGGCGATCCGGGTCGATCGGGCGACGCGGCGGGCGGTGGTCGATTTCACCGGCACCAGCGTTCAGCAGGCCAGCAATTTCAATGCGCCGCCGTCGATTTGCCGCGCGGCCGTGCTCTATGTGATGCGCACCCTGGTCGACGAGGACATACCGATGAACGATGGCTGTCTGGAGCCGATCGACATCATCATCCCCGATGGATCGATGCTGCGTCCCGCCTGGCCTGCCGCCGTGGTCGCGGGCAATGTCGAGACGAGCCAGGTGATCACCGACGCGCTGTACGGCGCGACCGGCACCATGGCCGCCGCACAGGGGACGATGAACAACTTCACCTTCGGCGATGCGGTTTATCAATATTATGAGACGATCGGAGGCGGCAGTGGTGCCGGCCGGGATTTCGACGGCACTGCTGCGGTGCAGACGCACATGACCAACAGCCGACTGACCGATCCCGAGGTGCTCGAATGGCGCTTCCCGGTGCTGCTGGAGGCGTTCGAGGTGCGCCGTGGCTCGGGCGGGGCGGGGCGCCATCGCGGCGGCGACGGCATTCATCGCCGCATCCGTTTCCGCCAGCCGATGACCGCCACGATATTGTCCAACCGCCGCCGCGTCGCGCCTTTCGGCCTTGAGGGTGGCGGGCCCGGCGAGGTCGGGCGCAACCAGGTACGCCGCGCCGACGGAACCGTCGAGGCGGTCGGATCAACCCAGAGCGTCGAGATGCGGGAGGGCGACGTGTTCGTGATCGAAACGCCGGGCGGCGGCGGATTCGGATCGATCTGTTCCGTCCCGCATGATCGGGACGAGGGGGGCGCCGAGGTCGGCTTGGATGTCTAGCGCACCAGCGATCCGGGAAGGACACCGAAGCGCCGCTTGAACAGGCGCGTGAAGTGGCTGCTATCGTTGAAGCCGGCGGCGAAGGCAACCTGACCGACCGACCGGAAACGTGGATCGCCCGCGACCAGCCATTTGCGCGCCTCGTCGAGCCGCACGTCGGCGAGCCACTGGCGCGGAGTCACGCCCACCTCCCCGAACAGGCGATAAAGGCTGCGGCGCGACAGGGCGAAGCGGCGCGCCAGCGCTTCGATGCTCATGTCGGGATCGGCGGCATGCTGGACCACCCAGGCACGCATCTTACCGATCTCCGCTTCGGCGCGGGAGTGGCGATTCGAGTCGCTGTCCGGGCGGTTCTCGATCAGCCGGTCGAGCAGCGACATCGTCACCGACAGTGTCAGCATCGAATCGCGGGCGTCCATCTCCTCCTCCGCCTCGGCATCGACGATGCTCGCGAGCATCGCGGAGAGCATGTTGCCGATACCCTTGCGTCCCTGGAGGCGGCGGCCGAATACCCGGTCGCTGTCGGGACGCAGCTGTGACACGGTCGAGCGCGGCATGGCAAGGACGACCGAGCGGTTGCGCCCGAAGGCGTCGATCGTCGAGGGCGCGTGCGAATCCATCAGTACCATGTCGCCCGCGCTCAGCACATTCTGCCGGTCATAATGATCGACATGGATGTCGCCGGCGAGCGGCATCAGGATGAAGGCACACTCCTCCCACCGGTCGCGCAGGGCGGGGCGCCGGCTGCGCACGGCATTGGCATGGACCAGATAGCCGTCGAAGGGGCCGCGCGACACCGGCGTCAGCGTCCCGGCCGAACGGATGGCGGACGAGGTAGGCTCGGTGTCGTAGACGCCATAAGCTGCGCGCAGCGAACTGGCGAACTGGTTCGCATCCGACGATGTTGGCATTGACCCCATGCTCGCTCCCTTTCCTTACGGGCAAAGGCACCGGCGCTGGCTGCCATGATGAATGGATTCATGGAAGTTTCAAGTAACTTCGGTGGGCAGGTGCCACCCGGAACCGGTTGGCACGCCCAGACGATGAAATGGCACGGACAGGCGGGACGGTTTTGCGACCCGATGCTATCCGCCGAAGATCGAAAGATAGCCGGCGGCCGAAGAGCCTGGCGATCGCGCGATCCGGAAGGGCGCGCGGACGAGTCGGCATCCTATCGAAACATCAAAAGGGGCAATCGATGAAAAAGCTTCATTTGGCCATATTGTGCGCCGGCGCCTCGAGCTGGGCATCGGTCGCGGCCGCTCAGGAGGTGGCTGCCCAGGCGGCTATCGATGATGGCGGCGAGATCGTCGTAACCGCGCAGAAGCGCGCCCAGTCGGTCCAGGATGTCGGCATCTCGCTGACCGCGATCGGCGCTGACGAACTGCGCCGCAACCAGATGACCGACGTCAACCAGCTCGCCAACCAGATTTCCAATGTGGTCGCCACGACCAGCTCGAACCTGCCGGCCTTCACCGTGCGCGGCATCGGCCTGAACGAGTTCGCCTCGAACTTCGACTCGCCGGTCGCAGTCCATATCGACGAGGTCTACAAGTCGAAGCCCTACATGCTGTCGATGCCGTTCTACGACATCCAGCGGGTAGAGGCGCTTAAGGGACCGCAGGGCACGCTGTTCGGGCGCAACACCACCGGTGGCTCGGTCAATTATTATACACAGGAGCCGCAGTTCACCCCCGGCGGCGGCTTCAACGCCAGCATCGACAATTACGGCCGCGTCCGTGGCGATGGCTTTTTCAACCAGCCGCTCAGCGACACCGTCGCCGCCCGCGCTTCCTATTATGTCGCGCAAGGCTGGGGTGGCCCCTATCGCAACCTGCTGACCGGCAAGGATCATGGCAAGCCGAACCAGATCGCGGGCCGCCTGCAGCTTAAGTGGACGGGCGAGACGACGACAGCACGGTTGATGGTCTATGGCTTCCGGGACAAGAGCCAGCTCACCCCCTACAAGAGCCCCGGCCTGTTCAACGCCGACGGTAGCTATTGCGCCGCCGTCTTCACCGGTGCGATCCAGAAGGACCGCGGCGCCTGTCTGAAGTTCGGGCCGTTCGTTCCGAACGGCGATCCCCGCGGTCTGCGCGAGACGCAGAGCATCCGCGACGTCAACGCCGACGCTCCCTGGAAGGCCGACAATTCGGCGTTCGGCGGCTATCTGAGGCTGGAGCAGGAGGCCGGCGCCTTCCAGCTGACCTCGATCACCGCTTATGACCAGTTCGTTCGCGATCAGGTCGATGACGGCGACAACACGCCCTATATCGCGGTCAACCAGTTGCTCTACAGTCGCATCAAGCAGTTTTCGCAGGAACTGCGCGCTACGGCGAAGTTCGACCGGTTGAACGTCCTGATCGGCGGCTTCTTCGAGCATGACTCGATCGACGAAGCGAACAGCGCCAACACGATCGAGAATCCGCTGCCCGGCCTGCCGCCTTTCGCGCCGCGCCTTGCCGCCGACTTCAAGCAGAAGGTCCGCTCGCTCGCGGTGTTCACCAACAATGAATATGCGGTCACCGACCAGCTCTCGGTGATCGTCGGGCTGCGCTACACCAATGATCGCACCAAGCTCAACGGTGCGGCCTATCTGGGCGCCGACGACCCCTCGGGCCGTCGCCACCTCGTCACCCCGGTGATCCCGGTCGATGCACGCGTCGCAAGCCGCACCGATGGCACCACCTCCTTCCGGGGCGGCATCAACTGGAAGGCGTCGCGCGACCAGCTCTTCTATGCCTCGATCTCGCGCGGGTTCCGCAGCGGCGGCTACAGCGTGCCGTTCGGCGGTGTGATCACGACCTTCGACCCCGAACGGCTGACGGCCTATGAGATCGGCTCGAAGTCGCGGCTGCTGGGCCGCACGCTCGACCTGAACCTCGCGGCCTTCTTCTACGATTACAAGGACATCCAGACCAACGTCGATGATCCGTTGTCGCCGCTGGTGCCGATCACCCGCAATATCGGCGGCTCGCGCACCTACGGTGCGGAGGCGGACCTGACCTGGCGGCCCGACCCCAGTTGGATGGTGCGGTTGGGCGGAAGCTATCTCGACGCCAAGTTCCGCAACACCACGGCGGTCATCACCACCTATGCGGGGCCGGTGCCGCTCGACGGCAAGCGTCCGGTCAACACGCCGAAATGGACGGCGCAGGGCATGATCCAGAAGAGCGTGCCGCTGAGCGACGACCTCAATCTGATCGGCAGCACCGACTTCAAATATACCGCCAAGCGCTATCTGGAGGCGACCAACCAGCTGTTTGACCGGGCGCCGGCCTACTGGGTGCAGAACGCGCGGCTGGCGGTCGCCAGCAAGTCGGGCGGCTGGGAGATCGCGGCGTGGGGGAAGAACATCTTCAACAAGGATTATCTGACCTACATCAACAATATCAGCTTCTTCCGCATCGAGATCTACGGTGAGCCGGTTTCCTACGGCCTTTCCGCCTCGATCAAGTTCTGACAACAAAGGGCCGGGCGCGGTGACGCACCCGGCCCGGACATGGCGGTATTTACATGACGACCGGTTTCTACACCGACGAACGCTGCTTCTGGCACTCGGTCGGGATGCAGGCGCTGTTCCTGCCCGTGGGCGGCTGGGTGCAGCCTCCTTCGGGCGCGGCCGGCGCCGACACGCCCGATTCCAAGCGTCGCCTTCTGTCGCTGGTGCAGGCGAGCGGCCTGATTGACCATCTCGCCGTGGCGAGCGCCGATCCGGTCACGCGCGAGGACATGCTGCGCGTTCACACGGTCGACTATATCGACCGCTTCAAGGCGACCAGTGACGCGGGCGGCGGCGACCTTGGCGGTTTCGCGCCGTTCAGCCAGGGCGGCTATGAGATCGCGGCGCTGTCCGCCGGGCTGGCCAAGCGGGCGATTGAGGACGTGCTGTCGGGCCGGCACCGCAATGCCTATGCGCTGTGCCGCCCCGCCGGCCATCATTGCCTGCCCGATGGGTCGATGGGCTTCTGCCTGCTGTGCAACATCCCGATCGCGATCGAGGCGGCACGTGCCCGTCATGGCGCGCTGCGTGTTGTCGTGGTCGACTGGGACGTCCACCACGGCAACGGCACCCAGGCGGTCTATTACGACCGTGACGACACGCTGACCATTTCACTCCATCAGGAGAATTGCTTCCCGCCCGGCTATAGCGGCGAGGACGATCGCGGCGAGGGCAGGGGCGCAGGCTGCAACCTCAACATACCGCTGCCGCCGGGGGCGGGCGACGAGGCCTATCGCCATGCATTGCGGGCCCTGGTGATTCCCGCGATCGAGCACTTTCGCCCTGACCTGATCGTCATCGCCAGCGGTCTCGACGCCGGCGCGGCCGATCCGCTCGCCCGGATGCTGGTACACAGCGAGACCTTCCGCGCGATGACCGGTGAGCTCATGGCTCTTGCCGACCGGCTTTGCGACGGCAAGCTCGTCGTCGTCCACGAGGGCGGCTATTCGGAGGCGGTAGTACCGTTCCTCGGACTAGCCATCATTGAGACGCTCAGTGGTCACCGCACGGAGGTGGTCGATCCGACGCTCGACATCTTCGTGCCGCAGCAACCGGGAGCGAAGTCGCTCGCGTTCCAGCGGCAGGTGATCGACGAGATGGCCGAGGCCTGGACGGTCTCACTGGGCGGCGCGAGATAGGCGATCGGGAGGGTCGCGTTTTCCCGATCGCCAAGTGATTGAAATCGAAGATAATCGAGTTTTATACGGAAAATGTATAGACATTATGGACTGTGGCCGAAAGGTCGCAGCCCGATAGGAACTGCCTTTTTTATTGAATATTCAATTGACTGTTTCCGTTCTCCTGCGGACAAGACCAGACATATTTCGACATAATGTCTGGGAGAAAAAGGGTATGGTGGAATCGCAGCTTCGCAGCCTTTCGCAGGCCAGCGTGAAAGCTCTCGCGGCGGCGCTGATGCTGACGGGCATCCATGGTGCGGCCCTGGCGCAGGATGGGGGCGCTACCGCCGAGGCAGACGCGCCGGCCTATGGCGATATCGTCGTTACCGCGCAGAAGCGTGAGCAGAATATCCAGAAGGTCGGCGTCGCCATTAGCGCGCTCGGCAAGCAGGGCCTCGCCGATCTCGGCCGTCAGGACATCTCCGCTCTCGCGACAAAGCTACCGAGCGTGCAGGTGCTGGCCTACAGCCCGACCCTGACCGTCTTCAACATCCGCGGCGTGTCGCAGAACGACTTCGCCGATTCGCAGGAGGCGCCGATCGCCTTCTACAATGACGAGGTTTACATCAGCGCGCTCGGCGCGATCAGTGGACAGATGTTCGACCTCGAGCGCGTCGAGATGCTGCGCGGCCCGCAGGGCACGCTGTTCGGTCGCAACGCCACGGGCGGCCTGATCCAGGTCGTGTCCGCCAAGCCGACCCGCGACCTCTCCGGCTTCGGCACCGTCACCGTCGGCAGCTACGGCCAGGTCGCGACCGAGGGCGCGATCAGCGGCCCGCTGAGCGACACGCTGCGCGCCCGTCTGTCCTTCTCCACCAATCATCATGGCGGTTACATCGACAACAGTGTCGGCAAGGACCTCGGCAATTCGAAATTCTACGGCGGCCGCTTCCAGCTCGCCGGCGATGTCGGCGAGAGCGGTGAGTTCACGTTGAAGCTGCAGGGCCTGCGCAACGACAAGGAGCGGACCGGCGGCCTCTATTCGCACCGTACCGCGATCGCCAATGCCGACGGCCTCGGCGAATATGTCGGGCCGAACGACAATCCGTTCGGCACCTGCGCCGGCTGCGACATGTTCGGCTATGTCCAGGCGGGCAAGGATCCGTTCAAGGTCGCCTTCAACGGGCCGAATTATTTCAGCCGCAGCTACTGGAGCGCGTCGCTCCGCTATGTGCAGGATCTGGGCGGCGTCACGCTGACCTCGATCAGCGACTATCAGTATCTGAAGAAGCGCTACGGCGAGGACGCGGACATGTCGCCCGCCAGCACCTTCGCCTATTCGACGAGCCAGAACCTCGACCAATATTCGCAGGAACTGCGGCTGTCGAACAGCAGCGACCGGGCCACCTGGGTGATCGGCGGCTATGCGATCAAGATCGTCAGCGATAACGGCTACGACACGGACCTGAGCGGCAGCCTTGGCCTCCGCGAAATCTATGGCGGCAGGCTCAAGACGACCTCGTTCGCGGGCTTCGGCCAGCTCGAATATAACCTGACCGACCAGTTCGCCCTGATCGGGGGCCTGCGCTATTCGGCCGACCGCAAGACGATCGATTTCACCCATGCCGAGAACGGGGTGACTGACTTCACCTTCGATCGCGCCAGCGTGGGCAAGCTCGCGCGGCAGAAGTTCAACGACTGGTCGGGCAAGGCCGGCGTCAACTTCAAGCCGAATGAGGACACGCTGATCTATGCCAGCGTCAATCGTGGCATCAAGGGCGGTGGCTTCGGCACGCCGGCGTTCAACCCCGGCGATCTGACCACCATCCCGTTCAAGGAGGAGGTGCTGACCGATTATGAGGGCGGCGTGAAGCTGACCCTGTTCGATCGCACGACTCACCTGAACCTGTCCGCCTTCTACTACGACTATAAGGATTATCAGGCCTTCGAACTGGTCGATCTGGCGCTCGCCGTCCGCAACAAGGACGCGACGATCAAGGGCATCGAGGCCGAATTCAACACCCGTCCGGTCGACGGCCTCTACCTCCAGACCTTCGCCACCTATCTCGACAGCAAGGTGAAGGGCGTGATCCTGCCGGGCGGCCGCGTCGCCAATACCCGCATGCCGCAGGCGCCGAAGTGGAGCATCGGATGGCTGGTTCGCTATGAGCTCGATGCCGGCGACGGCCGGCTCGCCCTGCAGACCGACTGGAAATATGACAGCACGCAGTATCTCTCGACCTTCAACGCGCCGGTTGATCGCCAGCCGGGTCGCGTGGTCGGCAATGCTCGCGTCACCTATGGCTTCGGCGGCGGCAAGTGGGAGGTCGCGGGCTTCGTCAACAACCTGACCGACAAGAAGTACCGGCTCTACAATCTGGACCTGTCGGGCCCGTTCGGCTTCACCCAGCAGGCCTTTGCCCGGCCCCGCTGGTTCGGCGCGAGCGTCACCCGCAGCCTGTAAAAGAAAGGGCCCGGCCGCGTGGTTGGCGCGGCCGGGCCGTTTTCCTGATGTCGTCGGTTTTATCAGTAAGGCAACCACCGCCAAAGATTGGGTGTGCGCAGCGCCTTACCTGTCTGAACAAGTCCGGCCTGCGGCGAAGCGGCTATCGTGGTGAACAACCCGGAGTTCTCGGATATGTCCAGCATTGGCATCGATGCGCATCATATTGGGGGCCGGGGAAGCAAAAGGTTTGACCGGTGTTGCCACTGCTTCCCGCGGGCTTTTGCGATGAAGCGGCAGGCGCGGGAGCCTTGGACGAAACCGATGCCGGCGCGCGGGTCGATATCGGCGGTGATTGTTTTACGATAGATGGCTGTCCGGCGACAGGCTTAGCCGCTGGCGGGCCGCCGGACAGCGTTGCCGTGAGGGTGGTACGGGTGCCGTCTGCCCGGGTCATCTGCATCTGGCCCACCGGTTTTCCATTCGCCCACCGCCCCTCGACGACGCTCCCGTCCTTGAGCAGGGCCGTCCCGTCACCATGCAGATTCCCACGCGCATATTGCCCGGTGAGCAAGGTATCGTCGCGCTTGACCTGCGCCAGACCATCGGGCTGGCCATTCACGAAACTGCCGCGCATGCTTCTATCTTTGCCGATCGCCACTCCTGTTCCGGTGCCGGT
The DNA here is from genome assembly GCF_001015195.1 of Sphingomonas sp. Y57. Classification (GTDB taxonomy): domain Bacteria; phylum Pseudomonadota; class Alphaproteobacteria; order Sphingomonadales; family Sphingomonadaceae; genus Rhizorhabdus. The sequence continues at coordinate 52,625 of NZ_LDES01000055.1, forward strand.
CGACCGGTTGAAACTGCCTTCATAATAAGTGTCATTGAGCATGAAGCCCTCCTGCTTCTTGCCATTGAAGAGTTCGGAGACCGAAGCACGTAGCTTTTGCATCCAGATCGACAAACGCGATCCGCTATAGCTCGAGCTGGGCATCGCCGGCATGTCGGCATAGAATACATCATTATTGTTGATATCTCGGCGACCGTTCAGCCGGCTGCCCAAGCGCCCGAGAAAGCTTTTCGCGCTCGTACAGGCCCTGTGAATGGCAAAGACCAGTCGGCACCCGAGATGGGCGCTGCACAGTTCGGCCTGGAACCGCGTATCCGGATCGGTCAATTCCTCGCAATTCGCGATCTGCGGATTGACACCGTCCTGGGCGCGAGCAGGCATATCCGATATGCCGACGAGAAGAGCGATCGCGACGAGAAATTTCAAGAATGATTTCATGCCATTCCTCGTCTTCAATCATCCATTTTGCGGGAAATCGCCTGTCACTATTCCGCGCCAAGATTTTTTGAGATGGAATCTGCAACGTATCTGTCGGGGTAATCATGGCTGTGAGATAAGTCACTACCTTTCATTCTCTAGCGATAGAATGTTATTTTCATTTCTTTCCTGATCTCAGGATTTGAATGTAGCAATGCCAGCATGTCTTTCATCGGCAAGACGGCATTTTTGAGAGAAGCGGACAGGGATGTGAGCCTTCGCTGACATGACGCGAGAGGTAAAAAGGGAGCGGCCTACGCCGCCCCCTCGGTGATCTTGTCGAAGAAGGTCATCCCGACATTGGCGACCAGCGAGCCGCCGTCGACCGCGAGGACCGCGCCGTTGACGAAGGAGGCGGCGGGGGAAAGCAGCCAGGCGATCGCCTCGGCGGCTTCGTCCGAACTGCCGGCGCGGCGCTGTGGCACGAACTCACTGACCTTCGCATAGGCACCCTCGAGATCGTCGGCGATCTGCATCGTCTCCATCTCCTCGTCGCCCATCTCGGTACGGATCCAGCCCGGTGCGACGATGTTGGCGCGCAGCCCGTCGCGGGCATGCTCATAGGCGAGAGCCTGGGTCATCAGCTGGAGGCCGGCCTTGGACGCCGAGTAGGCGGCGAGGCCGGGCCCGGTCTGCAGTCCGCCCACTGACGTGATGGAGACGACCGCCCCCTTGCGCGCGAGCAGGTGGGGAAGCGCTGCCTGGGTCAGCACGAAGGGGCCGGTCAGGTTGATGCCGATCTGCTGATTCCAGGCGTCGAGGCTCATCTCCCCGAACGGCGCGTTGATCAGGATGCCGGCGTTGAGCACCAAGCCGTCGAGCCGGCCGAAATGCGCGACCACGTCGGCGATCAGTTTGCGCGCGGCGTCCGGATCGCCGACGTCGCTGACGAAGGGGACGGCGCCCGTCTCGGCCGCCACCGCATCGAGCGGCGCCTTGCGGCGGCCACAGATCGCCACCCGCCACTCGCGCGACAGTCGCCGGGCTGCCGCCGCGCCGATGCCGCTGCCGCCGCCCGTGACGACGACGACCGGCTTTTCCCCATTCTGATCCTGACTCATTCCGGCACCCTTTGCTGTGGCTTGAATTGAAACATGGTCCATTTTCAAAACCATGGATTCGCGATCGAGCGTATCCTGTAGCTTGTTTCTAGATAAAATATTGGACTGTGGTCCAGATAGAAAATAGAAACTCACCCGAATCGAGAGCGGGGGACGGAATGAAGTGGGCTTTTGTCGGTCCGCTGATCGGCGGCACCTTTCTGGCTATGTACCCGATGATGACGACGCCGATCCTGATCGGCGGAGCCGTCGACAGTGCGCAGCTGTCGGCCGAACAGGCAGGATGGATCGGTACGCTGTCGATCGGCGCGGTGGCAGCGGCGTCGATGCTGATGCCGTCGCTGCTGCGCCGTTTCCCGGGCCGCCTGCCGCTCTTCCTGTTCGCGGCGATGCTGGTGGCGGGCTATCTGGGTTTCGCGGTCTCGCGCAGCTTCGCGATCTTCGGGCTGTTCGCGCTGCTCGGCGGCACCGGATCGGGCGGACTGCTGGCGGGCATGGCGATGCGGATCGCCAAGGCGCCGAGCCCCGACCAGGTCTATGGCGTCATTTATGCGGTCGCGACCGGCATCTATGCGCTGCTGCTGTTCCTGCTGCCGGTGATCGGCGGTGCCTTCGGGGTATCGGCAATGTTCGTCGTGCTGGGGCTGGTAGCACTGGCGACCATGCCGGCGCTGGCGCTGCTGGGCGAGGACATCGCGCCGGGCGAGGCGCATCATGACGCGACCGCGCCCAAGCCCTGGGCGATGATCGCGATCGTCGTCCTGGTCATGACCGTGGCCTTCCCGCTCTACGGCGGGGTCTACGCTTTCTCCGAGCGGCGCGCCGTGGCGATCGGGCTCGAGCCGGCGGCGATCGGCGCGACGCTGGGCGCGACCACGCTGATGACGGTGATCGGCGCGCTGCTGGTCGCCTGGGTCGGCACCCGGCCGGGACGTACGATCCCGACCTTGGCGACGATGGCGGTCGCGACGCTGGCCTATGGCCTCGTCCTCGGTGCGGCGGGCACGGTGCCTTTCATCGCCGGCATGCTCGCCTTCGGGCTGATGCAGATGGCGCTCAACTCCTATTTCTTCGGTCTCGCCTCGGTGCTGGACCGCGAGGGTCGCGTGGCGGCGGCGCTGCAGGGCTATTCGCTGGTGCCTTATGCGCTGGGCGCGGCACTGTTCGGCACGCTCGGCAATGACGGCAATCTCGCGCGGCTCGCCTTGCCCTCGGTGGTCGTGAACATCGTCGCGGCGCTCATCCTGCTGCCGATGCTGATCCGGCTCGACCGCACCGAACAGCGGAGGACCGCATGACCCTCGCCCGTTCCGCGATCGACTGGCGTCACGTCGCCGGCCTCGGCGTCGCGCTGGTGATCGCAGGCCAGTTTTCCGGCTGGAACTACGGTCTCGTTTCCGCGGGTTGGGCGAACATGATCGTCGCCACGCTGCTGATGGCAGCCCTCAGCTTCGGTCTTGCCCAATGTCTTGCCGAGCTGTCGGCTGCCCGGCCGCATGCCGGTGGACTCTATATCTATTGCGAGGATGCCTTCGGACCGTTCGCCGGCTATCTGGTCGGCTGCGCGGTGGTGGTGGCGCTGACGATCGGCACCGGCGCCGCGGCCGAGTTCATCTCGGCCTATTCGACCCATGTGTTCGGTTTCGGCGGCTGGCCGCTCAAGATCGGCATCTTCGTGGTCATCCTGTTCCTGCACCTGCGCGGGGTGGGGGAAGCGATGCGCCTGATGGTCGGTGCAGGCCTGCTGGCGATGGCGGCGATCCTGCTGTTCGGCGCGACGATGCTGCCGCACTTCGATCCCGCCAACCTGACCCTGCCGGGCCAAGGGCTGCATGTCGATCCGCGCGGTATATTCTCCTGCATCCCCTTCGCGATCTGGCTGTTCATCGCGGTCGAGCAGACCGCCGCCGCCGCCGAGGAGGTATCGGAACCCGCGCGCAACATGCCGCGCGGGATCATCGCGGCGGTGCTGACCCTGCTCGTCTCGGCGATGGTCGTCCTTGTCCTGGGCGTGGGCGGGGGCGGCATCCAGCATATCGGCGGGGCGGACGACCCGCTCTATGCCGCGATGGCGAGCCCCGAGGTCGGCGGCACTGCCGGCTGGACGACCGCCTTCGTCGGGCTGGGCGGTATCGTCGGCCTGCTTGGCACGCTGTTCTCGCTGATCTACTCGACCTCGCGGCAGATCTTCGCGCTGGCGCGCGACGGGCGCCTGCCGGCGATCCTGGGCCGCACCAACAGGCGCGGTACGCCCGACCTGGCGCTGCTCCTCGTCGTCGCGGTCGGCGTCGGCATGTCGGCGATCTCGCCCGACAAGGTGCTGCTGATCGTCGTGCTGTCGTTGAGCCTGTCCTACGTCGTGCTGCTTGCCAGCTTCATCCGCCTGCGCCTCACCCGGCCTGACATGCCGCGCCCGTTCCGCGCCGCCGGCGGGATCGGCACGGCGCTGGTCTGCATGCTGCTGTCGGGCGCGCTGTTCGCCGCATGCTTCCAGGTCGACGCGATCGTGCTGGCCGGGCTCGGCCTGCTCTTCGCGGTGATCGTCCTCAGCTATCTGCGCCTGCCGGTCCACCGCGCGCAGCCCTCTTCCCTCCTTCCTGAAGAAAGGTCCGTCGATGCTTCCTGACAAAGAACTGCTGGAACGGCGCCAGCGTGTGCTCGGCCGCAACGCGCCGCTGTTCTACGAGCGGCCGGTCCACCTGGTCAAAGGCAAGGGTGTCTGGGTGACGGACGCCGACGGGCGCAACTATCTGGACGTCTACAATAACGTCCCCTGCGTCGGCCATTGCCACCCCCACGTCGTCGAGGCGATCGCCACCCAGGCCGGGATCCTCAACATCCACACGCGCTACCTCCACGAAACGGTGGTCCGCTATGCCGAGCGGCTGACGGCGACCTTCGACGCCTCGCTGAACAGCGCGGTGTTCACCTGCTCGGGCACCGAATCCAACGAGCTGGCGCTGCGCATGGCGCGCTTCCGCACTGGCGGCGAGGGCGTGATCGTCAGCGATTTCTGCTACCACGGCAATTCGAAGATGGTCGCCGAGCTGACGACCTGCTTCCCGGTGCCCGAGACTTTCCCGGCCTATGCCCGCAAGGTGCCGGTGCCCGATCCCTATCGCGACCGGCAGGGGATGAGCGACGAGCAGCTGGCCGACCATTTCGCGGCGAAGGTGGCGGAGGCGGTCGCCTCGCTGCAGGCGGCGGGGATCAAGGTCGCGGCGCTGCTGATCGACACGCTGTTCGCCAATGAAGGCCTGCCCGAGCTGGTGCCGGGTTATGCCGCCAAGGCGGCAGAGATCGTCCGCGAGGCGGGCGGGCTGTTCATCTGCGACGAGGTGCAGGCAGGCTTCGGCCGCACCGGCGACGCGATGTGGGGCCACCAGCTCAACGGCGTCGTTCCCGACATCGTCACGCTGGGCAAGCCGATGGGCAATGGCCATCCGCTCGCCGGGGTGATCACCTCGTCCGACCTGGTCGACGAATTCGGCAAGGCGGCGAATTACTTCAACACCTTCGGCGGCAATCCGGTGTCGGCCGCGGCCGGCATGGCGGTGCTCGATGTGCTTGAGCGGGAGAATCTGCTGGAGAACGCCCGGGCGACGGGTGCCTATGTCCGCGCCGGGCTCGAACGGTTGAAGGATAAGCATGCCATCGTCGGCAATGTCCGCGGCAGCGGCTTGTTCTTCGGGCTCGACCTCGTCCATGACGATGCCGATCGCTCGCCCGCCACGGCGGAATGCAAGCGGCTGATCAACCTGATGCGCGATCGCGGCGTGCTGATCAGCCGGATCGGCCGCTACGACAATATCCTGAAGATGCGGCCGCCGATGGTGTTCGCGAAGGAGCATGCCGACATCCTGTTGTCGACGCTGGACGACGCGCTGCAGGCGCTGTGAGGGGAGTGACCGTGCCCGATTTCTACCGTTTGAGCGACGAGGAGCAGGCCGTCCGCCTGACCGAGCTGGCGCGCGTCGCATTGCAGCGCTGGCCCGGCGACTATAGCGCGGTCACCCTGATCAAATATCGCGAAAACGCGGTCTTCTCGGCGTTGGGCTCGGACGGCCGAAAGGTCGCGGTGCGCGTCCATCGCCATGCCTATCATAGCGACGATGCGCTGCGGTCGGAGCTGCAATGGATGCAGGCGCTGGGCCGCGACGGGATAGAGGTGCCGCCGATCATCCCTACCTGCGATGGAGAGATATTCGCCACGGTCGCCGCACCGGGCGTGCCCGAGCCGCGCCAGGTCGACGTGCTCGGCTGGATGACGGGCGCGCCGGCGGGGTCTTCCGAGGAGGGGCTTGAAGCCGATGAGGCCAGCGCGGCGCGGCTGTTCTTCGGCGCCGGCGCGCTTGCGGCGCGGATGCACGATCAGGTCAAGACGATGGCCCTTCCCGAAGGTTTCACCCGTCACGCCTGGGACGAGGACGGGCTGATCGGAGCAGACCCCTTCTGGGGGCGCTTCTGGGAACTGGAGCAGCTCACCGTCGAGCAGCACGACCTGCTCCAGCAGGCTCGCGAACATGCTCGCGACGATCTGGCGGCGTTCGGCAAGCATGCCGACAATTACGGCCTGATCCATGCCGATTTCGTTCCTGAGAACCTGCTGGTCGAGGACGGACGGCTGAAGCTGATCGACTTCGACGATGGTGGCTATGGCTGGCACATGTTCGATCTGGCGACGGCACTCTACTTCAACCTCGACCACCCGGCCTACGACCGGATGGAGCAGGCACTGTTCGAGGGGTATCGCTCGGTCCGTGCGCTGTCCGACGCCGATAGGGCGCTGCTCCCCCTGTTCATGTTCCTGCGCAGCACCACCTATCTCGGCTGGGTACAGACCCGCCCGGAGACGCAGACGGCCAAGGAGCTCGGGCCTATGCTGATCGAACGGGCCTGTCTGGTCGCCCGGCGCTACCTTGACGACCGCGCAAGCGTCGGCGCTCCGGTATGATGGGGCCGGCGGCGTGACGGCGGAGGCGGTGCGGCCGGTCGCGATGCAGGCGCGCGGACGCAAGCGGCGCGATGCGTTGCTCGCGGCCGCCCGCCAGTTGTTGGCAGAGCGCGAGAGCAGCCAGATCACCCTGGCGGATATCGCCGCGCGAGCCGAGGTTTCGAAAAGCTCGGCCTATCATTTCTATACCGACGCGATCGAGCTGTTCGTCGAACTGGTATCGCTGCTGGATATCGAGTTCCAGCAGGCGATTGCCCGGCCGGTCGGCCGGGTGGAGGGCTGGGAGGAACTGATGGGCATCGTGATCGATCGCGCGGCTCATTATTTCGAGGACAATCCCGCCGCACAGCAGCTCATGCTGTCTTCGCAGACGCCGCCTGCCATCAAGCGCTACAGCCGTCGCGCCGACATCGACACCAGCCGGCTGATCGAAAACCTGATCGATGCGCATTTCGTGCTGCCCGAGCTTCCCGATCGCAGCCGCATCTTCTTCTACGCTATCGAGGCCGCCGACCTGATGTTCGGCCTGTCGCTGTTCGAGCGCGGCGCGCTGCTGCGGGAGATGGTCGACGAGGCGAAGCGGATGAGCTGCGCCTATCTGGGGCTCTACATCCCCCGGCACCTGGCGCGCCGGGACGGCGCGTAGGGAGGGCGGGAGCCACCGGTTCATCGAAACGCCGATGACCATGGCGCTTTTGGCCGTTAAAGCCTGGCCGACACTCTGGAGGTCGAGGGTTCGATGGTCGTGGTGCTTTTCGGGACAGCCACGTGATGGCGGCGCGGAGCGAGCGTATCGCGCCGGTCGCGGACCAGGCCATCAGCGTTGCTGATCTTTTCACGATCGGGGTCGGGCCGTCGAGTTCGCACACCGTCGGGCCGATGCGGGCGGCGAAGGACTTCGCCGAGCGCGCGGTTGTGCCGGGGGCGGTGATCCGGGTCCAATGCGAGCTGTTCGGATCTCTCGCGCTGACCGGCCTCGGCCATGCCACCGACGTCGCGATCCTGCTGGGACTCGCCGGCGAGACACCGGAGACGGTCGATCCCGACCAGATCCAGGCCAAGGCGGCGGCGATCCGCGCGGACAAGGCGCTGCCGCTCGACGGCGGCGCGGCGATCCCGTTCGACGAGGCGAGCGACCTGTTGTTCCTGCGCGGCAGATTCTTCGCCGGGCACGCCAATGCGATGCGCTTCACCGCCTTCCGTGCCGATGGCGGCGAGGAGCAGGCGACCTATTTCTCGATCGGCGGCGGCGCGATCCTGCGCGAGGGCGATCCGGTGCGCAGCGCCAATGTCGCGCTGCGCCATCCCTTCTCCTCGGCCGCCGAACTGCTCGCGATCGGCGAGGCGGAGGGCCTGTCGATCGGTGAGGTCGTCGCGGCGAACGAAGAGGCGTGGCGATCGTCAAGCGAGACCGACGCCTTCCTGGCGAAGGTGCGCGCCGCGATGCTCGCCTGCATCGCACGCGGGCTGAAGGGGGAGGGGGTGCTGCCCGGCGGCCTCAACGTCCGCCGTCGCGCCAAGGCGGTCCACGACGCGCTGGTCCAGCGCGGCCCGCGCGTCGACCCGTCGACGGTGTTCGAATGGGTCAGCCTGTGGGCGCTCGCGGTCAACGAGGAGAATGCGGCCGGCGGCCGGGTGGTGACCGCGCCGACCAACGGCGCGGCGGGCGTGCTGCCGGCGGTGCTCAACTATTATGAGGTGTTCGTCCCCGGCGCGACGGCAGCGGGGAGCCGGCTGTTCCTGCTGACGGCATCGGCGATCGGCTTCCTGTACAAGAAGCGTGCCTCGATCTCGGCGGCGGAGATGGGGTGCCAGGGCGAGGTAGGCGTCGCCTGTTCGATGGCGGCGGCGGGCCTCGCGGCCGCCCTGGGCGCGAGCAACGCCCAGATAGAGAACGCCGCCGAGATCGGCATGGAGCATAATCTGGGCCTGACCTGCGATCCCATCGGCGGGCTCGTCCAGGTGCCGTGCATCGAACGCAACACGATGGGCGCGATCAAGGCGATCAACGCCGCCTATCTGGCGCTGCACGGCGACGGGCGCCATGTCGTCAGCCTCGACGCGGTGATCGAGACGATGCGCCAGACGGGCGTCGATATGCGGTCCAAATATAAGGAAACCAGCCTTGGCGGCCTGGCGGTGAACGTCGTCGAGTGCTGAGCCGCGCCAGAGGATAACGCTCCGTTCCTCCCGCGCGATGACAGCTGCGCGGCTGCCGGGTCAGGCCGCCGTCCGGGCGCCGATCTCGCCCGGCTTGAGCGTGTGGATGATGTGCAGGAAGGACTTGACCGCGATCCGTTCGATCGCCGCCATCTGCTCGCGCCAGGGCTTCTCATAGCCGGCGAAGGCAGTCATTCCCTCCATCGAGGCGGAGATGAACAGCGCGACGATCTCCCGCTCGTTGGCGGGGAGCGCCGGGTTGATCTCCTCGACCAGCTCGAGGATGGCGGCGCGCGCGAGCTGGTAGAGTTCGTTCACCCGCTCCTGCACGAAGGGATCGTGGTTCGACATCGCCCATAGCTCTGGAAAGACGCGGGTCGTCTTCTTGGTGGTGATGTCGTCGAGGATCAGGACGACGAGCCGCTCCAGCCGTTTCTCGGCCGGCTCGGCCGGATCGTGGACGATGATGTCGAAAGCGTCCTCATAGCTGCTGATGATCGCGTCGAGCAGCTCGCGCAGCAGGTCTTCCTTCGACGGAAAATAATAAGCGAGGTTTCCCGCCTTCATGCCGCATTCGGACGCGATCCTGCGCAGCGTCAGTGCCTTCGATCCCTGTTCGACAAGGATGTTGAGCGCTGCGTAGAGAATCTGCTCGAGCCCCTCCTGACCCCGCGCATAGCCGCCTTCCCGAGGCCTGATCTTCAGGTCAGAAACAAATGATTCGGTCAACGGGACAACCCCCAAAGCATTGATCTCCCAGCCCTAATCCGACGAGTCCGCGACAACAAGGCAGGCGTTAATTTTTGTCGCTTGACACAAGTTGGTCAAGTGACAAACATTTGCTCAGGACGCACCGGAGTCGGCCGCGTCGCGAGAGGGTGTCGTCGATGAAGGTGAGAAGATTTCTCGGGGCGGCAGCCCTGGCGATCATGGCGGGTGCCGCCCAGGCGGCGAGCTATCCCGAGCCCCTGGCGAACGAGCCGATCCCCAATGTCGTCGAGTTATCGGCGCAATATCCGGCCAGCTGGGTCTATGTGCACGACCTGCACTTCAACAGCCTGCCCGATGGCCGCGCCGCGATTGTGGACGTCGCAGCCGACGTCAACGCCTTCAAGGGCCAGGTGCCCGTCGCGCAGTTCGGCACGCTGTTGCCATCGACGACCCGACCGGAAATCTACGTCGCCGAAACCTTCTTCTCGCGGTTGACACGGGGCGAGCGGACTGACGTGATCACCATCTGGGACAAGGCGACGCTCAAGCCCAAGGGCGAGATCGTCCTGCCCGGCGGCAAGCGCGGCCAGTTCGTCACGCTGCGCAACAGCTTCCAGCTCACCAATGGTGAGAAATGGGCGCTGCTCTTCAACTTCACCCCGGCATCGTCGGTGTCGGTAATCGACATCGACGCGCGCAAGATCCTGAACGAGATCGATCTGCCGGGCTGCTCGCTGGTCTATCCTACCGGTGCGCGGGGCTTCACCTCGCTCTGCGCCGACGGGACGATGACGAGCATCGAGCTCGACGCGGCCGGCAAGGTAGCGGCGAGCAGTACCAGCAAGCCGATCAACGACATCGACCATGATCCGATGTTCATGACCCCCGCGATGGTCGGCAAGACGGCCTGGTTCGCCACCTTCAAGGGCAATATCCACGGGCTCGATCTGGCCAATGCCAAGGCCCGCGACCTCGGTGTGTTCCAGATGCCCAAGGAGAAGACCGCCGAGGGCGAGTGGCGGCCGGGCGGCTGGCAGGTGATCAGCGCCGATGCGGCGGGCCGGCTCTACGTGCTGATGAACCCCGCCGGCAAGGAAGGCAGCCACAAGGACGGCGGCACCGAGGTGTGGGTGGTCGATCCCGCCAGGAAGCAGCGCGTAGCCCGCATCCCCCTCCAGAACCCGGCGGTGTCGGTCGAGGTGACGGCGCAGAGCGGGCCGCTGCTGGTCGCGTCGCGGGCCGACGGGTCGCTCGACGTCTATGACGCGGCGAGCGGGGCCTTCCAGCGGACGCTGGCGCAGGTCGTCCATGATCCGATGACGATGACGGCGTCGCGGTGAGCGCCTTGGCGTCCCCGCTCGCCCTGTTCCTCGCGGTGGTCCTGCTCACGGCGGCGGCGCACAAGCTCGCCGCGCGTGACCGGCTGGCTGCTGCCACCGCCCGGCTGACCGGCGTTACCCCTGCGCTCGGCCAGCCGCTCAGCCTGACCGCCGCCGCGGTCGAGGCTGGCGCCGGGCTCGCGCTGGCCGTCCCGGCCGCGCGCCCGGCGGGGGCGATTCTCGCTGCGCTGCTGTGGACCATATATGCGGTGCTGCTGTGGCGCGCGCACCGCGCCGGCCGCGCCTTCGATTGCGGGTGCAGCTTCGGGGCACAACCGAAGATCATCACCCTGTATCCGGCGCGGCGTGCCATCGTGTTGGCCTTGCTGGCTGTCGTCGCGGCGCTGCTGCCGGCTGCCATGCCCGGTGCGCTCGACCTGTTCGCGGCGCTCGCCTTCTTCGCCCTCTATCTGGCCGCCGGCGAACTCGCCGCGGTTTCCTCCACTGGCAGGAGCCTTGCTCGATGACCGGTTTCGCACTCGCATCTCAGATCATGTTGTGGATCGCGGTCGGCGTCCTTGGCGTGCTGGTCATGGCTCTCGCGCGTCAGGTCGGCGTGCTGCACGAACGCATTGCCCCGGCCGGCGCGCTGACGCTCCACCAGAAGGTGTCGGTCGGTGACAAGGGGCCGGAGATGGAGCTTACCGCGCTCGATGGCACGCGGGTCCGGATCGGCGGACGGCGCGATGGCCGCAGCCAGCTTCTCTTCTTCCTCTCGCCCGATTGCCCGATCTGCAAGACGCTGATGCCGGTGCTGCGATCCGCCGCCCGAGCCGAGGCGGGCTGGGTCGACACGGTGCTGGCGAGTGACGGCGAGGACGAGGCCGAACATCGCCGCCTGGTGATGAAGCAGGAACTGGCCGGCATCCCCTATGTCCTGTCGGAAACGCTCGGCCGATCGCTGGGCGTGTCGAAGCTGCCTTATGCGGTACTGCTGGACGAACAGGGCAAGATCGCCTCGCTCGGCCTGATCAACAACCGCGAGCATCTGGAAAGCCTGTTCGAGGCGAAGGAGCGCGGCGTCGCTTCGATCCAGCAATTCCTGGCCGGCGCCTGAGCGCAACATAGAAAGGGCCGCTGATATGTCGGACATGGACAGTTTCGCCGAACGTGCCGTGCGCAGGGTCGCCCGTCGCACCTCTCGCCGCAGCCTGCTCACCCTGATCGGGGGAGCGATCACGGGCGCGGCGGTCATCCCGGTGCTGCCGGTGTCGCGTGCCGTCGCCTCCACCCATGGCGGGGGCAAGAGCGGCCTGCCGCCGCAGACGACCGGCAATCCGCAGGATCCGGGCGACCAGACCCAATGCGACTATTGGCGCTATTGCGCGATCGACGGTTTCCTCTGTTCCTGCTGCGGCGGCACGGCGAGCGCCTGTCCGCCGGGGACCGAGATGTCGCCGATCACCTGGATCGGTACCTGTCTGAACCCCGCCGACGGGCGATCCTACATCATCAGCTATAACGATTGTTGCGGCAAATCCTCGTGCGGGCGTTGCCTGTGCAATCGTAACGAGAGCGACCGGCCGATGGTCCGCCCGCAAGCGAACAACGACATCAACTGGTGCCTCGGGACCGAGAGCGGATCGGTCTACAATTGCTCGACCGCGGTCATCCTCGGCACCGCCCTGGACAGCAAATGAGCCCGGGCCGCGCGATCCTCCTGCCCGTAACCCTGGCCGCGCTCGCGCTGCCGGCCGGCATGGCTTCGGCGGCCGCCGACGGTGCCAAGGTCTATCAGCGCTGCGCCGCCTGTCACCTGCCGACCGGCAAGGGCGTGCCGGGAGCCTTTCCGCCGCTCCAGGCCGATGTCCGGGCTCTGGCCGGACATCCGGCCGGGCGCCGTTACCTGGCGCTGGCGGTAACGCGCGGCCTGTCCGGTCCGCTCGTCGTAGAGGGCAAGACCTATCGTGGGATGATGCCTCCCCAGAGCGGTCTCGACGACGAGGCCGTCGCGGCGGTGCTCAGCCACGTCGCCGGGACGATCGCGGGCGGCGGCGATGCCGTGAAGCCCTTCACCGCCGCCGAGGTGAAGGCGGCGCGCGAGAGCGGGGCGGGGCTCGATGCCATCGCCGTAGCCCGCCTCCAGCCGAAGCTGACCGGCAAATGAGGGCGGCGGTGGTCGTTGCGATCCTGGGGATCGGAATGGCCGCCGGGGCCACGGCGGCGATCGGCACGGCGATGCCCGGCGTGCCCAATCCGCAGCGTGCACACGTCAACTGGATGGTCAAGTGCCAGGGCTGTCACCGCCCGGACGGCGCCGGTAGCGCGACGACCGCGCCGGCTATGGCGGGCCAGGTGGCTCGCCTGCTGGCCGTGCCGGGTGGCCGGGAATTCCTCGGCCAGGTGCCGGGGGTGGCAACGGCTGCGCTGCCCGACGATCAATTGGCGGAGCTGCTCAACTGGACCTTGCTGCGCTTCGATGCCCAGCATGTGCCGGCGGGGTTCCAACCCTACACCACGGACGAAATTCGGAAGCTGCGGGAAAAGCCGCTCCGGATCGAGGCGGCCGCGACACGTGCACGGCTGATAGCAGACCTCGAACGACGCGGAGGCGTCGAACCAACAGAACACGAAAAAGGGGATGTTCAATGATGAAGATCGTTTCGACAAGGGGGTCGCGTATGCTGGCCGCGCTGCTGGCGGGGCTGTCGGGCCAGGCGCTGATGGCGCAGACCGCAGCCGAGACCATAGCGGCCGACCCCCAGGAGATCGTCGTCACCGCCCAGAAACGCAGCGAACGCCTCCAGGACGTGCCGATCTCGATCTCGGCGATCGGCGGTGACGCGGTGCGCAAGCAGCGGCTTAGCTCGGCCGACGACCTGGTCAGCAAGGTCGCCAACCTCCAGCTCACCTCGACCGTCGGCGACGGCACCCCGATCTTCGCGCTGCGCGGCGTTTCGATGTCCGACTACAGCCTCAATCAGTCGGGGCCGGTCGCGACCTATTATGACGAGGTCTACAAGGGCAATTTTGCCTTTCTGGGCGTTGCGCTCTACGATCTCGAGCGGGTCGAGGTGCTGCGCGGGCCCCAAGGCACCCTCTATGGCAAGAACACCACCGGCGGCGCGGTCAACCTGATCAGCCGCAAGCCCGAAATCGGCAAGACCGAGGGTTATGTCAATCTCGGCTACGGCAACTACAACCGGCGCGAGGCCAATGGCGCGATCAACGTGCCGCTGGGCGAAACCTTGGCGGCGCGTCTTGCCTTCACGGTCGCGCGCGCCGATGGCTGGTTCCGCAACCAGCTTCCGGGCAAGCCCGACCTCAATGGCACCCGCGAATACGCGCTGCGCGGGTCGCTGCTCTGGGAACCCCAGGACGGTGTCTCCTTCCTCCTGCGCGGATCGACCAGCTATCAGAACCCCTATAATTACGGGATCTTCGCGGCGCCCGGGCCGGATGGCATAGGTGCCGGACTCTATGAATCGCTGGGCCAGGGAAGCAGCTATTTCCGCACCGGTCTCGGCCGGCGCCAGATCGAATCCGAATATACGCCGCGCCGCCGCGCGCGGACCTATGCGGTCTCGCTGACCTCGACCTTCGACATCGGCGATGACCTGTCGATCGTGTCGGTATCGTCGTGGGACAAGGGCCGGCTCAACTTCGGCGAGGACACCGATGGCGCGCCGAACAAGACACTGGAGATCTTTTACGGCGACCGGGCGACGCAAATCTCGCAGGACCTGCGCCTGGCGAGCAGCTTCGGCGGGCCGTTCGAGTTCATCCTGGGCGCCTATTACAACCGCGAGAAGGTGTTCAACACGACCGACTTCGGCATCTTCAAGGATGCTGACATCGACGGCAACGGCACGGTCGATGCGGCCGACTGCGCGGCGGGTCTGCCGGCGGCATGCAGCGTGGTCAACCGCTTCGACCAGCTGAAGCACAGCTACGCGCTTTACACCGACATGCATTACGATTTCGGCGCCGGCTTCACCCTGCGGGGCGGTCTGCGTTTCACTCGCGACGACGGCAGCCAGAAGGGGCTCACCTCCAACGCGGTCGGCGCGGACGGAGTGCTGGTCGCGGCGCTGATCCCGTCGACCAATCTTCGGTTCAGGAACAACAACCTGTCGGGCAAGATCGGGCTCGATTACAAGATCGATCGCGACACGCTGCTCTATGTCAACTACAGCCGCGGCTATCGCGCCCGCAGCTTCAACGCCCAGGCCTTCTTCGACCCGTCCGAAGCTTCGGTCGCCAAGCCCGAGACGATCGACGCGTTCGAGGGCGGCGCCAAGATGCAACTCGCCGACCGCCGGGTGACCCTGAACCTCGCCGGCTTCTACTATCTCTACAAGAACCAGCAGTTCATCAACATCAGCCCGCTCACCGCCGCGCAGACGCTGGTCAACGTCGACAAGTCGCGCATCTATGGCGGCGAGCTCGAACTCAACGTTCGTGCCAATGAATGGGTGGGCGCGCGGGCCGGCGTCGGCCTGCTGAACGCGCGGATCAAGAAGGGTATATTGAGCGGCGTCGACGTCAGCGGCAACAAGCTGTCAAATGCACCGTCGCTGAGTGCCAATGGCGGGCTGGACATCACCGTGATGGACTCGGACGCCGGCAAGATCAGCCTGCACCCCGACATCAGCTATGTATCGAGCCAGTATTTCGAGGTGTTCAACGTCCCTCGGCTCAAGCAGCGCGCCTATACGCTGCTGGGCGGGCACATCGATTTCGAGCGGGGGCCGTTCACCGCCTCGATCTGGGGCAAGAACCTGACCAACCGCTTCTACTTCACCTCGCGGGTCGATCTCGTCGGCGGCTTTGGTTACGATTATAACCATGTCGGAGCCCCGCGGACCTACGGTGTGACGGTCGGCTATAAATTCTAGGAAAGGACCGGGCCGCCGGGCATTCCGGACGGCCCGGCCGAGGAGAGCATGATGTCGGACTACAAGCTCCTGATCGGCGGCCGTCTGGTCGACGGCGCGATGACGATGGACGTGATCAATCCCGCGACAGAGGAGGTGCTCGCGACCTGTCCGCGTGCGTCCGAGGCGCAGCTCGACGAGGCGGTGGCGGCTGCGAAGAAGGCTTTTCCGGCCTGGGCTGCCAAGCCGATCGAGGACCGTCGCGCGCTGATCCTGAAGCTGGCCGATGCTATCGAGGCCGAGGCGGAAGCCTTCGCCCGCTTGCTGACCCAGGAACAGGGCAAGCCACTGACCGAGGCGACCGCCGAGATCGCCTACGCCCAGGCCTTCATCCGCCAGCTCGCGACCCACGACCTGCCGGTCAAGGTGCTCGAGGACAGTGATCGCCGCCGGGTCGAACAGCGCCGTCGCCCGCTCGGCGTCGTCGGCGCGATCATACCGTGGAATTTCCCGGTGCTGATCGTCGCGTTCAAGCTGCCGCTGGCGCTGCTGGCTGGTAATACGATGGTGGTGAAGCCCGCGCCGACCACGCCGCTGACCACGCTCAAGCTGGGCGAACTGATGGCCGAGATATTCCCGGCCGGCGTCGTCAACGTGGTCACCGACCAGAACGACCTGGGTGGCAAGCTGTCGACCCATCCCGACGTAGCGAAGATCAGCTTCACCGGGTCGACCGAGACCGGCCGCAAGGTGATGGCGAGCGCCGCCTCGTCGATCAAGCGGCTGACCCTGGAACTGGGCGGCAACGACGCGGCGATCGTGCTGGGCGACGTCGACCCCGCCAAGGTCGCGCCGGGCATTTTCGGCGGCGCCTTCCTGAACGCCGGGCAGGTGTGCCTCGCGATCAAGCGGGTCTATGCCCACGCCGACATCTATGATGCGCTGTGCGCCGAGCTCGGCCGTCTCGCCGAGGAAGCGATCGTCGACGACGGGTTGAAGCAGGGCGTCCAGATCGGCCCGCTCCAGAATGCCGCGCAATATGAGAAGGTGAAGGGCTTCCTCGCCGACGCGCGTGCCAATGGCACGATCGTCGCGGGCGGCGTGGTCGAGGACCGGCCCGGCTATTTCATCCGCCCGACCATCGTCCGCGACATCAGCGACGGCGCCAAGCTGGTCGACGAGGAGCAGTTCGGCCCGATCCTGCCGGTGATCCGCTATGAGGATGCCGAGGATGCGCTGGCACGCGCCAATGCGTCCGACATGGGCCTCGGCGGCTCGATCTGGTCAAGCGATCGGGAAACGGCGCGCGACCTTGCCGGGCGGATGGAGAGCGGCACCGTCTGGATCAACAAACATCTCGACTTCGGTCCGACGATGCCGTTCGGTGGTGCCAAGCAGTCGGGCCTGGGCGTGGAGTTCGCCGAGGAGGGGTTGCACGAATTCACCCAGATTCATGTGATCAACGAGGCGAAGTGACGATGATCGATCTCGGGGATCGTCCCGCCTCGTTCAACTTCACCCGCGACATCATGGAACGTTGGGCCGAACTCAGGCCCGACGACCTGGCCATGCTATGGACCGATCCCGCCGGGGCGGTGATCGAGCGCAGCTTCGCCGAGATGGCGGTCGCCGCCTCCCGCGCGGCGGCGGTGCTGGCCGAGGCCGGAGTGGGACGGGGCGACACCGTTCTGATCCTGCTCAATCGCGAGATCGAATGGTGGGAACTGATGCTCGGCTGCATCGCGGTCGGCGCGATCGCCTCGCCGGGCACGACCCAGCTCATGGCCAAGGACATTGCCTATCGCCACCAGGCCGCGGCTGCGCGTTGCGTGGTCGCCAGCGGCGAGATGGCGGAGCGGGTGGACGCGGCGCTGGCAGGCGAGGACATCGTCCGGCTGCATGTTGGCGGGCCGCGGCCCGGCTGGCTCGACTATGGAGCGCGCCGAGCGGCGGTGACGCCGATCGCGGCGACGGCGGACACCGGTTTCGACGAGGATGCGCTGTGTTATTTCACCAGCGGTACCACCGGCCAGCCGAAGATGACCATACACACGCACGGCTATATGCTGGCGCATCGCATCACCGGCTCCTATTGGCTCGATCTCAAGCCCGGCGATCTGCACTGGAACCTGTCCGACACCGGATGGGCCAAGGCGGCCTGGAGCAGCCTGTTCGCGCCTTGGCTGATGGGAGCGACGATCTTCGTCCATCATTCGTCGGGCTTCGATCCGGTCGCGACGCTCGACCTGCTCGAACGCATGCCGGTGACGACGCTGTGTGCGCCGCCGACCGCCTATCGCATGTTCGTCCGCAGCGACCTGAACGGCCGCCGTTTCGATACCCTGCGCCATTGCGTGAGCGCGGGCGAGCCGCTCAACCCCGAGGTGATAGACCTGTGGAATGCGGCGACCGGCCGCGACATCCATGATGGCTACGGCCAGACCGAGACGGTGCTGCTGTGCGCGAACCGGCCCGGTGCCGCCCGCCAGGGCTCGATGGGGCGGCCGGCCCCCCATTTCGACCTGGCGGTGATCGATGGCGAGGGGAACCGGCTTCCCCCCGACACCGAGGGCGATGTCGCGCTGCGGATCGCCGAGGGGAATCCGCCGGGCCTGTTCGCGCGCTACCGCGACGACCCGCAACGGACCGCCGACACCAGACGCCATGGCTGGTACCTGACCGGCGATCGGGCGATCGTCGATGCCGACGGTTATTTCTGGTTCGTGGGCCGGTCCGACGATGTGATCCTGTCCTCGGGCTATCGCATTGGACCGTTCGAGGTCGAAAGCGCGCTGTTCGAGCATCCCGCGGTGGCCGAGAGCGCGGTAGTGTCTAGCCCCGATCCGACCCGCGGCGAGGTGGTGAAGGCGTTCGTCGTGCTCGCAGCCGGCTTCGAACCATCCGACGCGCTGGTCGGAATGCTGCAGGATCATGTGAAATCTACTACCGCTCCCTATAAATACCCTCGTAAGATCGAGTTCGTCGCAAGCCTGCCAAAGACGGTGAGCGGCAAGATCCGCCGCAAGGAGCTGCGCGATCGGGAATGGGAGAGGGGAACTGCATGACCGATTCGCATGTCAGGGGAGCCGAATTCCCGCCCCTGCTCGACATGACCATCGGCGAATTGCTCGAAGCCACAGCATCCAGACAGCCCGAGGCGACGGCTCTGGTCGTCCGCCACCAGGGTATCCGGTGGAGTTACGCCGAACTGCTCGCGCGGGTCGATGATCTTGCGCGGGGTTTGCTCGGCGAAGGACTGAAGCCGGGCGACCGGATCGGCATCTGGGCGCCCAACTGTGCCGAATGGGTGCTTGTCCAGTTCGCGGCGGCACGTGCCGGGCTCGTACTGGTCAACATCAACCCGGCCTATCGCGCGGGCGAGATGGCGCGCGCCTTGCAAATGGTGGGCTGTGCGGCGCTGGTGCTCGCCCGGTCGTTCAAGTCGAGCGACTATGTCGCGATGCTCGCCGAGGTCCGCGACGAACTGCCCGAACTGCGGCTGGTCTTCTCGATCGGCGAGAGCGAGCATCCGGGATGCCGGCCGCTTACCTCGGTCATGAGCGGTAGCGACGCGTCGCTGCCGAACGACGTCCGGCCCGACGATCCCACCAACATCCAGTTTACCAGCGGCACCACCGGCCTGCCCAAGGGGGCGACCCTGTCGCACCGCAACATCGTCAACAACGGCTATATGGTGGGCCATCGCATCGGCCTGTCGCCGGCGGACACGCTCTGCATCCCGGTGCCGCTCTACCATTGCTTTGGCATGGTGATGGGCAACCTCGCCAGTGTCGCTCATGGCGCCGCCATGTGCTTTCCGGGCGAGGGCTTCGACCCGGGTAGCACGCTCGCGGCAGTGGCGGCGGAGGGATGCACCGCGCTGTACGGCGTTCCGACGATGTTTGTCGCGATGCTGGAGCATCCGGATTTCGAACGCTTTGACCTCGGCACGTTGCGTACCGGCATCATGGCGGGGTCACTCTGCCCGATCTCGGTAATGCGAGCCGTGCTGGACCGGATGAACATGCACCAGGTGACGATCGCTTATGGCATGACCGAGACGAGCCCGGTCAGCTTCCAGTCGGCGATGGACGACGCCATCGAACTGCGCGTCTCGACGGTAGGCCAGGTCCAGCCGCACCTCGAGGCCAAGGTGGTCGATGCCGACGGGAAGGTCGTCCCGCTGGGCGAGCCGGGCGAGCTGTGCACGCGCGGCTATTCGGTCATGCTCGGCTATTGGGGCGACCCGGAGAAGACCGCCGACGTGATCGATGCCGAGGGATGGATGCACACCGGGGACCTCGCGACGCTGGACGAACAGGGCTATGGTCGGATCGTTGGCCGCATCAAGGACATGATCATCCGCGGCGGCGAAAACATCTATCCGCGCGAGATCGAGGAGCACCTGCTCACTCATCCCGACATCGTCGACGCGCAGATCTTCGGCGTGCCCGACGCGAAGTTCGGCGAGGAGGTTTGCGCCTGGGTGATCTCGCGCAGCGGCGCGTTGTCGGTGGAGGCTGTGATCGCACACTGCCGCAATCGGATCGCGCATTACAAGGTGCCGCGCCATGTCCGGCTGGTCGAGCAGTTCCCGCTGACGGTAACCGGCAAAGTGCAGAAATTCGCGATGCGCGAGGTGATGGTGGCCGAGTTGTCGGTCGATGCTGATGCGCCGGCCTGAACGGGCCCTGCCGCCGCTTGCGCTGCTGGCGGCGGCGGCCCTGTCGGCGGGCGCATTGCATGGCGCGTCCGCACACAAGCCCAAGCAGGCGGTGCTGACACGTGAGACCTATCGGCAGCGCTGCCTGCTTTGTCACAAGGTTCCGCCTGATGGAATCGCGCCCGAGATCGTCGCAGGGCTCGCCCTCCGGCCGGGAGGGCCGCGCGCGCGCGATCTTATGCCCAACACGACCTGCTGGCGCCGCTGCGAGAAACGCTGGTCCGAGCCGCAGGCGGCCTATTCGAGGCAAGCCGACCACTGATCCGAAATGTAAACAACGCCCGGGCAAAGGCTCATCGGGCGTAAAGCGATAGCGATTGTTTCGCGACTGTGCTATGAACCAACCCTTGCCGAACGGGTAGGGCCGGACGGTTTCGGGGGTGTGTTTATGCTGCGTACGATTCGAAAGGCGGCTGTGGCGGCCGTCGCTATCCTGGCCTCCGCCATGCCGCTGTCGGCTGCCGTGGTCATCAATTCCGCCAATAGCGGTTATAATTTTTCCATAGATTATACCGGCTTCGTGAACGAGGCGTGGACCGACCAGGTGAGCGCATTCGCCGACTTCACCTTTGACGGGGTGAGCAACAACGGGCTGACCTATAATTTCAGCTACACGATGACGAACGACTCGATCGTCGATTCGCGCATCCGTTCGTTCGGCGTCGACACCAGCGGCACCGTGGCCAGCCTCTCGGCGACGGGCGCCTATCAATATACCGACCTGAACGGCCAGTTCCCGGTCGGCGTGGGACGTCTCGACCTGTGCTTCATCGCGACCAACAACGGCAGCTGCACGGGCGGGCCGGGTGGTCTGAGCTCCAACCCCGACGAGACGGGGGTCGGAACGTTCGCGATCACCTTCGCCAACGTCATGGAGTCGGTGACCTTCGACAATTTCGCGGTCCGCTTCCAGTCGATCAATCCGACCGTCAACGGGTCGAGCTCGGGCGTCGGCCTGGGATCGCTGGCCGGCGGTGGCGGTAGCCCGATCACGGCGCCGGAGCCGGGAACCTGGCTGATGCTGCTGGTGGGTTTCGGACTGGTCGGCCACATGCTGCGCCAGCAGCGTCGCCCGACCCTGTTCCCGCAGGCCGCCTGACCCCTTTTCAACGGCTGCGTTCAGCGTCATGGCATCGGCCATGACGCTGACGCCGCTGCTGCTCCTGATCTGCTCCAACATCTTCATGACGGTCGCCTGGTACGGCCATCTGAAGTTCACCGATGCGCGCCTGTGGATCGTGATCCTGGCCTCCTGGGGCATTGCGCTGGTCGAATATTGCTTCGCCGTGCCGGCAAACCGGATCGGCTATCTGCAGGGCTGGACCGCGGGCCAGCTCAAGATCACGCAGGAAATCGTTACCCTGCTGGTGTTCGCGCTGTTCGCGGTCGTCGTGCTCGGGGAGCAACTGGGCTGGCGACATCTCGGCGCGTTCATATGCATGATCGGCGCCGCCTGCTTCATGTTCCTGGGCCGAACCTGATCGCGATTGCACTCGCGGAACAGTCACCCCATATCCGCCTTGCAAAGCATAGAGGTAGGGCGCGATTTCGCTGCCGGCTGGTTCCTCCAGCCGCGAAATCGCTAGTAGGACGGATATGAGCGAACTTCCCAAATGGCACGGCACCACGATCCTGTCGGTGCGCAAGGGCGGCAAGGTGGTCGTCATCGGTGACGGCCAGGTATCGATGGGCAATACGGTGATGAAGCCCAACGCCCGGAAGGTCCGCAAGCTGGGTGA
The DNA here is from genome assembly GCF_001015195.1 of Sphingomonas sp. Y57. Classification (GTDB taxonomy): domain Bacteria; phylum Pseudomonadota; class Alphaproteobacteria; order Sphingomonadales; family Sphingomonadaceae; genus Rhizorhabdus. The sequence goes on from NZ_LDES01000055.1 coordinate 74,646, forward strand.
CGGATCGGTGATCGGCGGCTTCGCGGGTGCGACGGCCGACGCCTTCACCCTGTTCGACCGGTTGGAACGCAAGCTGGAGCAGCACGGCGGGCAACTGCTGCGCGCCGCAGTCGAGCTGGCCAAGGATTGGCGGACCGACAAATATCTCCGCAACCTGGAGGCGATGATGATCGTCGCCGACAAGGAGGTCACCCTGATCCTGACCGGCAATGGCGATGTGCTCGAGCCGATCGGCGGAGTCGCCGCGATCGGTTCGGGGGGCAATTTTGCCCTGTCCGCGGCGCGCGCGCTGGTCGACTATGAAGCCGATGCCGAGACGATCTGCCGCAAGGCGATGGCGATTGCCGCCGACCTCTGCGTCTTCACCAACGACAGCCTGACGATCGAGGCGCTCGACAGCGCCAACTAACCCCCGTTCGTGTCGGGCGAGGTCGAAGCGCGCATATCGTGGCTCTTCGACCTCGCCCGGGCCCCACGGAATCTGGATGAAAGCATGAACGACAATCTTACTCCCAAGGCGATCGTCGCCGCACTCGACGCACATATTGTCGGCCAGGGCGATGCGAAGAAGGCCGTCGCGGTGGCGTTGCGCAATCGTTGGCGCCGGCAGCGGCTGCCGGAAAATCTCCGCGATGAGGTGACGCCGAAGAACATCCTGATGATCGGCCCGACCGGCTGCGGCAAGACGGAGATCAGCCGCCGCCTGGCCAAGCTGGCCGACGCGCCCTTCGTCAAGGTCGAGGCAACCAAGTTCACCGAGGTCGGCTATGTCGGCCGCGATGTCGAGCAGATCGCCCGCGACCTGGTCGAGGAGGCGGTTCGGCTCGAAAAGGATCGCCGCCGCGCAGCCGTCAAGGACAAGGCCGAGGAGGCGGCGATGGGCCGTCTTCTCGATGCCTTGGTCGGCAAGGACGCCAGCGAGGCGACCCGGCTGGCGTTCCGTCAGCGCTTCGAGGACCATCAGCTCGACGACAAGGAGATCGAGATCGAGGTGGAGGACAGCGGCGGCATGCCTCTCGAAATACCCGGCATGGGCGGGCAGGTCGGCATGATCAACCTGAGCGACATGATGGGCAAGGCCTTTGGCCAGGGCCGGACCAAGCGCCGCAAGATGACTGTCCGCGCCGCCTGGTCGAAGCTGGTGGACGAAGAGGCGGACAAGCGGTTGGACCAGGACGAGGTGAGCCGGGTGGCACTGCAGGATGCGGAGCAGAACGGCATCGTTTTCCTCGACGAGATCGACAAGATCGCGGTGAGCGACGTGCGCGGCGGATCGGTGAGCCGCGAGGGCGTGCAGCGAGACCTGTTGCCGCTGATCGAAGGGACGACGGTCGCTACCAAATATGGGCCGCTCAAAACCGACCATATCCTGTTCATCGCGTCGGGCGCCTTCCACGTCGCCAAGCCATCGGACCTGCTGCCCGAACTGCAGGGGCGCCTGCCCATCCGGGTCGAGCTCAAGGCGCTGACGGAAGAGGACTTCGTTCGTATCCTGTCCGACACGCGTGCAAGCCTGACCGAGCAATATCGCGCGCTGATCGCCACGGAGGGCGTCGAGATCGGCTTCACGGATGACGGCATCGCCGCGATCGCGAAGATCGCCGCCGAAGTGAATGGCCAGATCGAGAATATCGGCGCGCGCCGTCTGTCGACGGTGATGGAGAAGCTGCTCGAGGAGGTGAGCTTCGACGCGGAGGATCGCAAGGGCACGGCCCTGACGATCGACGCGGCCTATGTCGACGGGCAGCTTCGCGAGGTGGCGCGGAATACCGACCTGTCGAAATACGTGTTGTAGGACTTTGCCGTCATTCCCGCGAAAGCTGTAAGCTCCTTTCTTTTTAACAGAAAGAGAGATCCCAGCTTTCGCTGGGATGACGTCGAAAAACACCGCAAGGGGAATGCTGACCGATGACGATCACCATGTACGGCATCAAGAATTGCGACACGATCAAGAAGGCACGGACCTGGCTCGAAGGGCGCGGCATCGGCTATGATTTCCACGACTACAAGGCGTCGGGGATCGATCGTGCAACGCTGAAGAAGTGGGCCGGCCAGGTCGGTTGGGAGGTACTGCTCAACCGTGCGGGTACCACATTCCGCAAGCTGCCCGACGCCGATCGCGCCGGCGTCGACGAGGCCAAGGCGATCGCGCTGATGGAAGCGCAGCCATCGATGATCAAGCGGCCGGTGCTCGACACGGGCGGTGAACTGCTCGTCGGCTTCAAGCCCGATCTCTACGAGGCCAGGCTCGGCTGATCAGAAGGCGGGCTGGACCTGCCGGTCGACGGTCGTCCGGTTCCGCCCATTCTCCTTCGAGGTATAGAGCGCCCGATCGGCCCGTTTGAGGATGTCGGCGAGGATATGATCGTCGACGCCCATCGCCGCGACACCGAAGCTGGCGGTCAGCCGCAGCGGCAGGTCGCCGATCCGGACCGCCATGATGCGCGTGCGCAGAGCCTCGACCAGAATGCGGGCCGTCTCCGCATCGCTGCCGGGGAAGAGCAGGACGAATTCCTCTCCGCCGAAGCGGCCATAATGGCCAGTGCCATCGAACTGCTCGCGAAACAGGGAGGTGAGGCGGCACAGCACCTCGTCGCCATGGCCATGGCCGTGGAGGTCGTTGATCTCCTTGAAATGATCGACGTCGCAGATCGCGATCGACAGGGGGCGGCCGGTAGCGCGGGCCTCCTCCATCAGGCGGGCGCCGGTGGCCTCGACCGCGCGGCGGTTCGGCGCCCCGGTCAGCGCATCGGTCTCCGCGGTCAGGCGCAGTTTCTCGGCAAGGTCGCCGCCCATCAGGTAGAGCGAGAAGATGCCGGCGCCCACCGTCATCGCCGGCAGTCCCAGGAACACGATATAGGTATAGGCGCGGTCGAGCATCGCCGACTCGCCATTGCCCATCGCCGCGAGCACGATGCCGCCGGCCAGCTCGACCGCGGCGAGGCCGAAGCAGGTGAAGATGATCGGCCGTTCGCCCAGCCGCAGCTTGCGGCCGGGATGCGCGAGCGCTGTCGTCACGCCGAACAGCAGCACGGCGGCGGCGTAGATCGGGACCACCGCGCTCCGCATTCCCCGATCGGGATCCACCGTGCTGTACCAGAGGATCAATAGCAGTGCCGCGGCGTGGGTCGCTAGCAGCGGAGCCGTCCTGGTGGGGAGGCCTGACCGCATCCGGTAGGCCATGGCGGCGAAGATCGGCGGGCTCATCGCGATCGCGCTGACCACCAGGTTGAACCAGATATTGCCCCTGAACAGGAAATAGTAGGCGGCATCGCCCGCATAGAGCAGCACGTTGCCGCCGAAGGCCGCGGCCAGCAGTATCGCCATCTTCGGCTGGCCCAAGGTCCGCGAGGCAAGCAGCATAGCCACCGCGAGCAGGCCGTTGACGAGCAGCAACACCGCGAAGATGAAGAAATCCACCGACACCGTGCCGGAAACTCCCCCGAGAACCCCAAGGCTTCATAGTCGGTCCGCACCGCGGGGTAAAATGAAGTTGCGCGATGGCGATAGTCATTGGTCGAAACGGAGGCGGCTTCACCTGTGACCGTTTCCTCTCTATGCGCCGTCCCCGAGGAGATTTCCCGATGAGGCCTGTAGCCAAGATATTGTTGCTCGGTTCGGGCGAACTCGGGCGCGAGTTCACCATCGCCGCAAAGCGGCTGGGCGCCTATGTCGTCGCCTGCGATTCCTATGAGAAGGCCCCGGCGATGCAGGTCGCCGACGATTATGAAGTCCTCTCGATGCTTGACGGCGAAGCGCTCGCGGCGGTGATCGAGAAGCACCGGCCCGATCATATCGTTCCCGAAGTGGAGGCGATCCGCACCGAGGTGCTGCAGGATTTCGAGGACAAGGGTTACTCGGTCGTACCATCGGCGCGCGCGACGATGCTGACGATGAACCGCGATCGCATTCGCGATGTCGCTGCCAACGAGCTCGGCCTCGTCACCTCGCGCTTCCTCTACGCCGAGACGCTCGACGAGATGCGCGCGGCGGTGAAGGCGGTGGGCATTCCCTGTGTGGTGAAGCCGGTCATGTCCTCGTCGGGCAAGGGGCAGAGCATCGTCACCGCCGACGAGGCCGTTGACGCCGCCTGGGATTATGCGGTCGAGGGAATGCGCGGCGACCGGAAACGGGTGATCGTCGAGGCATTCATCGCCTTCGACTACGAGATCACGCTCCTGACCGTCCGGACCCGCCAGGGCGTGCTGTTCTGCGAGCCGATCGGGCACCGCCAGGAACTGGGCGACTATCGCGAGAGCTGGCAGCCGACGCCGATGTCGAAGGCGGCGCTCGCTGCGGCGCAGGGCATGGCGCGCAAGGTGGTTGACGATCTCGGCGGTTATGGCCTGTTCGGCGTTGAGTTCTTCGTCGCCGGGGAGCAGGTCATTTTCTCCGAACTGTCGCCGCGGCCGCACGACACCGGCATGGTGACGCTGATCTCGCAGAACCTGACGGAGTTCGACCTGCACGCGCGCGCGGTCCTGGGCCTGCCGATCCCCCATATCCACCTCAACGGTGCGGCGGCCTCGGCCGTCCTGCTGGCCGATCGCCATGCCGAGGATTTCCACTTCGACGGGCTGGCGGAGGCGCTGGCCCCCCTGCCCGGGGTGGAGACGGACGTGCGGTTATTCAACAAGCCGGTTACCCGGCCGAACCGCCGCATGGGGGTCGCACTGGCCCTGGCGCGCGACGGGACAGCCGACGACGCACGCGCCGCAGCCCGTGCTACCGTCGCGAAATTGAAGATCGTCTATGAAGGGGACGGGCAATGACACGCCAGTTGATATCCTCGGGATCGCCGTTCGAGAAGCAGGTGGGCTATAGCCGCGCGCTGGTCGACGGCGACTGGGCGTTCGTCGCGGGAACCACGGGATACGATCCCGAGACCCGGATCATGCCGGACAGCGCTGCGGATCAGGCGCGCAATGCTCTGGCGCTCATTGCCCGGACGCTGGACGGTGCTGGTTTTGCGATGGGCGACGTGGTCCGCGCTACCTATTATTTCACGCGGGCCGATTATTGGGACGAAGTCGGGCCGGTGCTCGGGGAGGTCTTTGGGGAGATTCGCCCGGCGGCGACGGCGCTCATCGTCGGGTTGATAAAGCCCGAGATGAAGGTTGAGATAGAGGTGACGGCGCTGCGGCGCCGCTGAAGCGGCGATCCGGACGTTCCCGGCGCCAAGCCGAGGAGACGAGTCGATGCGCTACAAGCCCCTGGGCCGGACCGGCCTCTATGTCTCCGAGCTCTGCCTCGGCACGATGACCTTCGGCGGCGGCTCCGAAGGGATGTGGGCGTCGATCGGCAATCTCCAGCAGGGCGACGCAGACAAGCTGCTGCGCCAGTCGCTCGATGCGGGGATCAACTTCGTCGACACGGCCAATGTCTACGGCGAAGGCCGATCGGAGCAGATCACTGGTCGGGCGATCCGCAATCTCGGTATCTCGCGCGACGAGATCGTCGTCGCGACCAAGGTGATGGGACGGATGGGGCAGGGGCCCAACCAGCTCGGCCTGTCGCGCTATCACATTATGGAGGCGGCCAAGGCGAGCCTGAATCGGCTGGGGCTCGACCATATCGACCTCTACCAGGTCCACGGCTTCGACGCGACGACCCCGATCGAGGAGACGATCGAAGCGCTCGATACGCTCGTTCGCCATGGTCATGTCCGCTACGTCGGCGTCTCCAACTGGGCGGCATGGCAGATCGTCAAGGCGCTGGGTGTCAGTGAGCGGCGGGGACTTGCCGGCTTCGCCTCCCTCCAGGCTTATTATTCGGTCGCCGGCCGCGATCTCGAACGCGAACTGGCGCCGATGGTGAAATCGGAGGGGCTCGGCCTGATGGTGTGGAGCCCGCTGGCGGGCGGCTTGCTGTCTGGAAAGTTCGATATCGGCAACGAAACGAGTGGCGAGGGACGCCGCGCCGCTTTCGATTTCCCGCCTGTCGATCGCGGACGGGCGCGCGACGTGATCGCGGCGATGCGCCCCATCGCCATCGAGAAGGGGGTTTCGGTAGCGCAGGTGGCGCTGGCCTGGCTGCTGCACCAGCCCACGGTCACCAGTGTGATCATCGGCGCCAAGCGCGCGGACCAGCTCACCGACAATATTGCGGCGACGGGCGTGGCGCTGAGCGCGGACGAACTGGCGGTGCTCGATACGGCCAGCGCGCTGCCCGCGGAATATCCCGGCTGGATGTTCGACCGTCAGTCGATCCGGTCGCGGTGATGTGTAAATTTCACCAAAAATTGGAAAAAATATAAAATATTTGGCGCATGATCCGGAAGGGTTTTATAGAAAGACACGATTTTTTCAGGGTAAATTAGTTTGGCACGGTTCCTGCTGAGAGATGTGCATCCACAACGCACATCGAAAGGGACCTTACAATGCAGACCTTCAAGAACACCGTCGCCGGCACCTTCGCCCTCGTCGCCACCTTCGTCACCGTCGCCGCGGCGACCCCGCTGCGGGCCGAGCCGATCAGCGTGCCGGTCGCCTATGGCGATCTGGATATCCAGAGCGAGGCCGGTGCCGCCCGCCTCGACGCCCGCATCCGCCGCGCGGCCTATGAAGTTTGCGGCCAGGCTGACGTCGCCACCAGCATCAAGGTCGCGAATTGCCGCCAGAATGCGATCGGCGACGCCAAAGCCAAGCTGGCCCTGGCGGGCCAGGGTTCGGAACTGAAGCTCGCCGCCCGCTGATCCGGGCGCCATCGATGGCCTCCAGCAAGGCCGCCAGGCGAAGGTCCTCCAGCCTTCCCTGGCGGCCTTTGCCGTTGGGATGACTGGCCGCACATTTCCTAAGCGCGATGCAATTATTCCTTTGGCGCGCAGCGGGGGCGGCGTCGGTAGAGGCGGGATCGTGAAGGGGGACATGGACCAAATCGAGCGGAAGGCCGGCACAGGTTCGATCGCGAACGCCATCCGCCCGCGGTTGTATGGGTCGCCAGCCGCATTCGTTCCCGGATTGACGGGTCGTCTCCCAACTACAACGATGCGGACTATGACCGACCGATCTGCTGACCTGCCCCGTCGACGGCGTCCCGGAGGTGTGGCATCTCGCTGGAGATCGTTTCGCCAATGATTCCCACGGATGGGCTCAATGCGCTCGCCGGCCTGCTGGTAGGGACCATCGTGGGGATGACCGGAGTCGGCGGCGGATCGCTGATGTCGCCCATACTGATCCTTCTGTTCGGTGTCGCGCCGGCCACGGCCGTCGGTACCGACCTATGGTTTGCGGCGGCGACCAAGACGGTCGGCTCCATTGTCCATCACCGTCAGAACAGCGCGGATCATCGCATCGTCGGGTGGCTGTGCCTGGGCAGCATTCCGGCGGCGGTCCTAACCCTGCTGCTGCTCTTCGAGTTCGGTGGTCATCAGGAGAAGAGCGGGTTCATCGTCACCCTGCTGGGCGGGATGCTGATCATCACTTCCTTTGCCACGCTGTTCCGCCGACAACTCGTCCACGCGATGATCGACACCGACGATGAGGTGAAGGCACGCCGCTTCATCCGGTTCCAGCCGGTCCTGACGATAGCGGCGGGCGCGGTCCTCGGGACGCTCGTCACCCTGACATCGGTCGGGGCGGGCGCGCTGGGGGCGACGCTGCTGCTCATGCTCTATCCGCTGCGGCTGACGGCGCGAAAGCTGGTCGGGACCGACATCATGCACGCGGTACCGCTCACCCTGGTCGGGGGGATCGGCTACCTGATCGCGGGAAGTGTCGACCTGCGACTGCTGGGTATGTTGCTGATAGGATCGATCCCCGGCATCGTGATCGGATCGCGGCTTACGCTGTGGCTCGACGAGCGGATCATCCAGCGCTGCCTGGCGGTGGTGCTGTTCATCACCGGCGTGAAACTGGTGACTGTCTAGGCCCTTCCTAATCCTTAAAGGGCGGCGCGTTCGATCATCGCCCAGCTTACACCGGGAAAAGCATCCTCGATCAGCCGGCGGGCCACCAAGCGGCCGGTCTCCGCGCATCGGTCCGCCTGTTGCGCGGCTTCGGCGTGCCGATCGCGGTCGTCCGGGGCCAGGTCGTGATAGCGGGCATCCTCTTCGGCTTCCACGATAGCCGACAGGAGCGAGGCGAGCCGGAGGCCGCAATTTGGCGTGCCGCCCCTCATGCCTGGCGCCCGCCCGCATCAATCCAGGCGCTGTGGATCGCGTCGATCTCGAACAGGTCGTAGGCGGCGTGGAGACAGTCGGTCCAGGCCGCGTCGCGTAGCCCCGCGGCTGTCGCGAACAGCCGACGATCGCGATCGTCGGAATAGCCGCGACGCGCTGCCGCCGTCGCCGACCAATGGCGGAGATTGCGCAGCGCGCGTTGGAGCGCGTCGATCTCGATCCCCTCGCGGCAACCGACGTCCATGGGTGATTGGAAGGTCATCACGGCTCCGAAAAGAGCTTCTCGCTATACAAGATTATTGTACAAAGTCAATCGAGATTCTGGGACACATATGGGACCCGCATGTCCATTTGTTAAAAGATGTTAAGCAATTAAATGAAGGGTTTGCCGGCGTCGGTGTGAACAATTGTAACTTCGGCGACAGTCCTATTTTCTTGTTTACCATTGCGGCGCACACGGGCGGGGCGGACGCTACGGGCAAAGGTGAGTCGCGATGAACATGATGACGACCGACTGGGTGGAGGAGGCGGAGGATCTCAGCTTCGACGCCTTGGCCCGGATGGGGCTTCCCCTCATCGATCAGCAGCGGCCGCGCCCGCCGGCGTGGATGATCGCTCCGGTGTTCCGGGTGGATCCGGCCATCATGTCAGGTCATGTCGATCCGCAGCCGGGAGCCGCTTCGGCCGTCATGCAACCCTATCGTTCGATCCGGGACGTTCCTCGCCGAGCCCGCTAGGCCTGTTTACCCGTGACTGACTTGTCGCGATTTTTTCGTGGCGGTAGGAAAAATCCTAGACATGTAGGATTGGACGGGTAGGATGGAACATAACAAGAACAAATCGTGAGTCGATCCAATGGGCGAACCGATCTATCGGCCCTCGCCGGGCTGCCATCTGAACTGCCCGGCCTGCGACATCAGATGTGCAATCCTGGCCGGCGAGGCGCACGACGCCTGGCAGGCGATGCAGCGTCTTCGCCGGGAGCAGGCCAGTGGCCCGGAACCGGCACGGGCGGTGATGTTGTCGCGCGCTGAAGCGCGGATGGCAGACGCTGCGCAAGCGTTCGCGCGAGCACGTCGCGACGCCCGGCGGGAACCTCGTCCTCCAGCATGGTCTCGAACATGCGAGTCAGGGCTTCTTCACTAGGAAAGGCCACATCGAGACGAAGATGTTGGACGACGGGTGCCCGCGCGGCGGCATCGGCTGCGGCCTCGTCCTCGGACAGGCCGGCGAGCGCCAGCACCTCGAGCGGTTCGACGCCATAGGGTTGGAGGGTGGCCGCGATACGGCGGGCAGCGTCTATCGGGAGGAGCCCCGTGAAGCGACGTTCCTCATAATAGGCGTAGCGGGTGTCGAGTGGGCTGCCGAGCAGCGCCGCGAAGGCCCGCATCGAGAGTCCGGAGCGGGCACGCAGCAGGCGCATGCGTTCGAAAGGCAGGGACATCGACTCACTCCTCGGCCATCGGTCGAGGGCATCCGTAAATCTTGTGCAAGATTGTTCAATCCATTTGTCGGTGGGATGACCGGCGACCAGCGACGAGGAGCGAGATCGGCCATGGCCAGAGCGGGACGCAAGCGCAAGGCGGGAGCACGGAACAAGACAGGCCGGCTGATCGCCATCGGTGGGCCGCGGCTCGACCGTGGGACGGCGGAACTGCGGCTGCACCGCGCATTGCGCGCCGGACCGCTCGACCCCGCCGCGCAGAGGCTGTGGCAGCGTGGCAAGGCCGAAGAAGCTGCCGCGTCGATAGGGATGGGTGACCATCGCCAGGCAGTCGATGCGGTCGGTCGCGCCTGGCTGGCGGACCTGCTCGCCCATCCGGTGCGCGACGGCGCGGCGATGCGCGATGCGGGGCGGGTGCTCTTCAAGCTCTACTGGGCGCATTATGCCGCGCTGGCACCTAGCGGAGGCCTTTATCGTGACCTCGCCGGGCGTGGCGTGGTGCGGGTCGGCGCCACCGGCGATATCGAGCGCGCGGCGCAACTGGAGGCGGCGCTCAATCGGCGGCTGGCGGTCCTCGACGATTGCGGACGGGATGTGCGCCGGGCGGTCGAGAGCCTGTGCGTCGATCACCATTTCGAATTCGGTCCGGGCTGGCTCGATCGGCTGATCGCAGCTCGGCGCGAAGGCCGGGCCGCCGGGGAAGAGGACCGGCGGCGGATCGAGGCGGCGGTGCTGGGGCTGGCGGCGCTGGCCTGATCCACGACCCGGGACGGTTGAGGGAACTTTCGCGCTCCGTCTGGGTCCTTCGTTCGGCTGGCGCCGCGCCTCGCGCCGATCGGGAGCCGACGATGCATTTGCGGATTGATGCTGATCTTCGCTATTCGATGAGCGAGCCGGTCGACGTTCTGCTGGCGATTGAAGCCGCAGAGTTGCCGGACCAACGGCTGATCGACGACCGACTGGAGGTCGATGGTATCGGAACGTTGCGCGCGGTTGCCGGCGAGGACGGCGTCGGCCGGCGACGGTGGATGCGCGCGGCGGGCGATTTCCACGCGCATTATGAGGCCGTGGTGAAGGTCGACCGACGTCCGGTGACGATCGATGAATTGCCAATCACGCCGCGCCGCGAACTGCCGCCGGAGGTGATCCCCTATCTGTGGCCAAGCCGCTACTGCGAGGCGGACCGGTTCGAGGCGTTCGTCGCACGAGAGTTTCCGGGCGACAATCACGGCCGAAAAATCCTCGCCATGGCCCGCTGGATTCGCGAGCATCTCGATTATCGTCCCGGCTCCACCGACGTTCGGACCACGGCGGTCGACGTTTTCGTTTCCAGGCAAGGCGTGTGCCGGGACTTCGCCCATCTGCTCGCCAGCCTCGCACGGGCGGCGGGCGTGCCCGCGCGACTGGCGTCGGCCTATGCTTGGCGGCTCGATCCGCCGGACTTTCACGCCGTGGTGGAGGTCTGGCTGGCGGGCGACTGGTATCTGGTCGACCCGACCGAACTGGCCCCGCTTGACGGGCTGGTGCGAATCGCGATCGGCCGGGATGCGACGGACATCGCCTTCATGACGATCTTCGGGGCCGCCGAGCTGATCGAGCAGACCATATGCGTGGAGCGGATCGACGCAGATTGAGGCTGGCGGGTGCTCTGGCGCGGGAGGGGGTGTTTCGCTTATTGTCGGCGTATATCAAAAGCTTGACTGAAGAGGGATCGCCATGGATCGCCGTACCTTCCTTGCCTCGGCCGGCATTGCCGCCCTGATCGCCGGATCGCGACCCGTTGCCGCCATGGCCCAGGCGGCCGTAGCCGGCGGAGCCGACGGGCGTCTCAATGCGCTGTTCGACCGGATCTTCAACGACACGCTCGACAGTTCGCCGGAGTTCTGCACAGCGCTCGGCTATGACAAGGGGGACCGGGCAGCTGCCAAGAGCAAGCTCGACGATAATAGCGATGCGGGCATGCGCGAGGATCTCGCCCGGACAAAGAAATGGCTGGCCGAGCTGGAGGCTTTCCCGACCGCAGGCTTGTCCGAGGCCGGCGCGCTCAACCGCGAAATCGTCGGCTATTCGTTGCGCAACCAGACCGTCGCGCCAGAGCGGTTTGCGATCGATAGCGTGATCCGGCCCTATCGCATCTTCCAGCAGGGAGGTGCTTATTTCCAGCTCCCGGATTTCCTCAACGACGCGCATGTGATCAACAACAAGGCCGATTGCGACGCCTATCTCGCGCGGCTCGATGCGCTTGGCGCGGTACTCGACACCGACACCGCCGTGCAGAAGGAGCGATCGGGGCGGGGCATCACCGCCCCCGACTTCGCGATCGATCTGACGATCGGCCAGCTCGAGAGACTGCGCGGGACGCCCGCCGCGGAAAACACACTGGTCCGCTCCCTCGTCCGGCGCGCGGAGGAGAAGGGCATTGCCGGCGATTTCGCCGGACCGGCCGAAAAGATCGTCAGCGACAAGATCTATCCCGCACTCGACCGGCAGATCGCATTGATGAAGCAGTTGCGCGTCACCACCGCGCCCGGCTCCGGCGTCTGGCGGTTGCGGGACGGCGAGGCGATCTATGCGGCCGCGCTGGCGCAGGCGACCACCACCAGCTTTTCGCCAGACGAGGTCCACAGGATGGGCCTGGAGCAGGTCGCCGAGATCAGCGCCGAGCTCGATACGATCCTGAAGGGGCAGGGCCTGACCAAGGGCGGGATCGGCGAGCGGTTGACCGCACTCAACAAGGATCGGAGGCAGCTCTATCCGGACAGCGCCGAAGGGCGATCCGCGCTGATCGCCTCGCTCAACGAGGGGGTGAAGGCGATGTATGCCAAGCTGCCGCGCTATTTCTCGCACGTGCCTGCCGCCCCGCTGGAGATCCGGGCTGTCCCGACGGAAATCCAGGACGGGGCCTCGAACGGCTATTACAAGCGCGCCACGCTCGACGGCGCGCGCCCGGCGATCTACTTCATCAACCTCAAGGATGTCGGCGACTGGCCAAAATATACGCTGCCGGCGTTGACCTACCACGAAGGCGTGCCGGGGCATCACCTCCAGATCAGCCTGGCGCAGGAGTCGAAGGACATCCCGACCCTGCGCAAGATCGGTTTCTTCGGCGCCTATAGCGAGGGCTGGGCGCTCTATGCCGAACAGCTTGCCGACGAACTGGGGGGCTATGCCGATCCGCTCGAACGTGCCGGCTATCTCCAGTCCTTCCTGTTCCGCGCGGCGCGGCTGGTGGTCGACACCGGCATCCACACCTTGCGGTGGGAGCGTGACAAGGCGACCGCCTATATGGTCTACGCTACGGGCTTCGCGCAGCCGCGATCGCAGCGCGAGGTGGAGCGATATTGCACCCAGCCGGGACAAGCCTGCTCCTACAAGGTCGGCCACATGGCGTGGGTGCGCGCCCGCTCCAATGCCCAGAAGGCGCTGGGCGACCGTTTCGACATCCGCCGGTTCCACGACGTGCTCAACAGCGGAGCGATGCCGCTGACGGTGATGGAGCGGCTGGTCGAGGCGCGGACCAGGGCGCTACTGGCCTGAGGCAGCGAGGGGCTGGACATCGTCCAGTTGGACGATGCCGGGCCTTGCCCGACGAGCGACGATTTCTCCCCTGTGGAGGACGGCCTATGGAAGCGCTCGATCTCGACGTTGGCGAGCTGGGCCGTCGCTATCGTGACCGGACGCTGTCGCCGGTCGACGTCGAACGCGCCCTGACGGCTCGTATCGCCCGTCTCGATCCGGTGCTGGGCGCCTTCGCCGCCCTTGCGGGAGAGGCCGCGCAAAACGCGGCGCGGCAGGCGGAGGCGGAGCTGGCGGCCGGGATCGACCGAGGGCCGCTGCACGGTGTTCCGGTGACGGTCAAGGATCTATGCCTGACCCGCGACATGCCGACCACGGCGGGATTGCGTGGCTTCGCGGACCGACTTCCGCGACGCGACGCCGCCGTCGTAGCGCGGCTGCGGGAGGCGGGCGCGGTGCTGATCGGCAAGACCTATACGACGGCGGGAGCCTTCGTCGATCCCGCCGCGGACCGGCCATTCCCTCGCCATCCATGGCGTGCGGACCTCTTCCCCGGAATGTCATCGACCGGCGCGGGTGTAGCGGTGGCGGCTGGTCTCTGCTCGGTAGCGATCGGAACGGACACCGGCGGGTCGATACGGCTGCCGTCGCTGTGCTGTGGGGTGAGCGGGTTCAAGCCGGCTTATGGACGGGTCGATGTCGAGGGCGTGTTCCCGTCCGCGCCGTCGCTCGATCATGTCGGGCCAATCGCACATAGCGTCGCCGATCTGGCGGCGGCGATGGCGGTGATAGGCGAGGGTGATGCGCAGCATCCCGTCGCCGATCTCGCGGGCGTGCGGATCGGAGTCGATCGCAGCACCCTCGAGCACACCGGGCCGAAGAGCCGCGGCGCGATCGAGCGGGCGATCGGGCTGTTCGAGACCCTTGGCCTGGCAACCGTAGAAGTGATCCTGCCGCCCGTTGCCGAACTGCTCGCCGCGACCGGCCGGCTGCAGGCATGGGAGACGGCGGCGGTCCATACTGACTGGTATCCAGTCCATCGAGAGGATTATGGGCCGGGCCTGGCCGCGACGATCGAGCGGGGCCGAGCAATGCAGGTCGGCGATCTGGACGAGTTCGTGACGGCCCGGGCGACCTATCGGCAGCAGCTCGAAACGGCGTTCGCCTCCGCGGACCTGATCATCCTGCCGGTGCTCACAATCGACACCCCGACGCTGGACGAATGGCGTGCCGCTATGCGCCAGGCCGACCCGCTCGGCGCTCGTTTCACCAAGCCGTTCAACGTGACCGGCCATCCGGTGCTCGTCTTGCCGGGCGGTATCGATGCCGAGGGCCTCCCGCTGGGTTTCCAGCTTGTCGCGCGACACGCGGACGAGGCGCTGCTGCTCGGCGCGGGGATCGCCGTTGAACGGGTGGGCGACCGGCCTCGTTGCGGCCGGCAAGCGCTGCCGTAGCGTTCGACCAGATTGATGCGGTCGGCGAGCGCCGCCAGACTGTGGCATAAGAATGAAGTCCTGCTATATCGCCCGCATGACTATGGTGGACATCGATGTCTGGGTCGGCAGGACGCTGTTCGTGCCGCCGATCATCAAGCTATGCCAGCTCACTCGGCAGAGCCAATATGCGGTTTCCCGCCTGTTCTGGTTCATCACCGCGCTCGATCAGCTGCGCATCGCCACGTCCCTGACGTCGCAGATCATCGCCGGCCTGTTCAGCCTGTTCATGATGGTCACGGCGTCGCTGCGTGCCGACATACCGGCATTCAGCATGCGCTGGTTCCGGATGGTGGCGCTGGCTTTCCTGCTGCTCGACATCTTTTCGGGCGTGGTCAGTGGGCAATGGAAGGGCGTGGAGATATGGGTGTTGGTGCTCTTCGCCGAATATGCGGCGACGATCACCCACGTTCCGCCCAGCGAAAAGAAGCACGCCTCCCGGGCCGCACGGCCGAACGAAGCGCGGCGTTGACGGCGTTTCAGGAGCAAATGATGCCTCACCCGATCCTCTCCATCGCCCTTCTCGCCATGGTCCCGGCCGTCCCGGCGATCGCCGCTCAGGCCCCCATCACGGCCGGTCGGCCCTTCGCGGACAAGCCGTTCAAATCGGAGGAGGTCGCGCGGTTCGACAATCCCTGGGCAATGACGTTCCTGCCGGACGGGCAGATACTGGTTAGTGAGAAAGCCGGCCGGCTGTTGCTGCTGTCGTCCGATGGCGCTCGGCGCGCCGCCGTCGAGGGCCTACCCGCTGTCGATTCGAGTGGGCAGGGGGCTTTGGGCGAAGTTGTCGCCCATCCCGACTTCGCGACCAACCGCCTGATCTATTTCAGCTATTCGGCACCGGGTTCGCCGAACGGCATCGTGCTTGCGCGCGGCAAGTTGGTCGGCGATCCTGGCGGCGCGCGCCTGGAAGGTGTGACAATCCTCTATCGCGCGCATCCGCTCAAGAGCGGCGGTCATTATGCGGGGCGGATCGCCTTCTCGCCCGACGGCCATCTCTTCTTCTCGATGGGAGAGCGGCAGAAGTTCACGCCCGCGCAGGAGCCTGACGGCGTGTTGGGCAAGATCGTGCGCCTGACGATGGACGGTAAGCCGGCGGCGGGCAATCCGCTCGCGGCCAAGGGATTCGATCCTGCCATCTGGAGCTATGGACATCGCAACCCGCTGGGGCTGGCCTTCGACCTGAAAGGGCGGCTGTGGGATGCGGAGATGGGCCCCAAGGGCGGTGACGAGGTCAATCTGATCCTGCCGGGCCGAAATTACGGTTGGCCGATCGTGTCGAACGGCGATCATTATGATGGCAAGCCGATCCCCGACCACGCGACCCGGCCCGAGTTCGAGGCACCGAAGGTGAGTTGGAACCCCTCGATCTCGCCGTCGAGCCTGCTGGTCTATTCGGGCAAGCTCTTCCCCCAATGGCACGGCAAGGCACTGGTCAGCGCACTTTCGGGAGAGATGCTGATCCTGGTCGACCTGGGCGAGGACGGCGCGAAGGAAGAGGCCCGTTACTCGATGGGCCGGCGCATCCGGGCAGTGGACCAAGGGCCGGGCGGCGCGGTCTATGTGCTGGAGGACAAGGCGGGCGGGCGGCTGTTGCGGCTGACGCCGACGGGCTAGGGCGCTTCACGATCCGGTTGCATCGGATCGGCCGCTCTAGCTTATTGTCTTATCGCGATTTCCGAGGCGGCAGATGTTCCATCTGCCTAGAAATCGCTCCAGATTCAGGGACGCCGCACGACGAGGACCGAGACCTCGCAGCGGATGCGGAAGCCAAGCGATTCATACAGCCGGATGGCGCCGGTGTTGCTGGCATAGGCGTGGAGGAACGGTACCTCGCCACGTGCGGCGATCCGGTTGGCGACGATGGTCGAGAGCAGGCCGGCGAGTCCCTGTCCGCGAAAGTCGGGATGGGTGCAGACGCCGCTCACCTCGCAATGGCCCGGCGGCTTCAGGCGCTCGCCTGCCATGGCGGCGAGTCGTCCGTCGATCCGAATGCCGATGAAGCCACCGAACAGATGCGTGTTCGACAGGAAGGGGCCTGGCTCCGTGAGCGTCGCCAGCGCGAGCATCTCGGGCGCGTCGCCATCACCGAGAGGAACGACCCGCCTGTCGGGCCCTGCGGGGGGCACCGCCTCGGCGACCATCTGGACGCCAAGCGCCTGCTTCTCGACGATCACGCCGGGTGGAACGGCGATAGGACCCGTTTCGAGCAATATGAGGGACCCTTCCGGGGGGAGCAGCCCGGCCAATGCCGACTGAGCCTCGATCGAGCTGTCCCGAGTGGCGGCCAGGGGGCTGATATCGGCGCGATAGCGTCGCGCCCGCAGATCGCCGAGCGCGAAGGCTGCATGGCGGTCGGCAAGAGCGGCCCAGATCGGACGGTCGAGAGGATGCACATGCGCGGACGCGGAGGTGCCGGACGGCGATGGCAAGCGAGGAATCCCGAACGATTGGCTTTGGGGCGTGACGCCCCGCCCTGGAGGACGGCGGGGCGGGGCACGCTCAAGCACAAACCGCCCCCGAATATGCGCGGCATTGTGCCCTGCAAGGGCTATAGCGCATTTTCAGGCTGTCCGCGAGAGGGAGGGGGCAAGGTAACGATACTCAAAGGGAAAAACCCGCCGGGCCGTGGTCCGGCGGGTTCTTTTTCCTAAAAAGCCGGGGGTAGGGGGGGCTTTTCCGGCCTGATGTGCAGAACCGTCGGCACATCATCCGGGTTCCTTCACGTGCACCGGCTTTTCGATCATCGGCGTCGGATCGCGCGGGTCGGCGCGTGGAAGTCGGGAGGCTTGCCGCCGATCCATACAAGGAAGCGGGCGACGTCCGGGTGACGGCGCAACCGATCGGGATCGGCAGGCAGGCGTGCCAGTTCGGCATTGCTGAAATGGGCATGGATGGCGCGATGGCAGATGGCATGGAGCGGCACTGTCGCACGTCCGCCGCGACTCTTCGGATGAGGATGATGCCATTCGGTTCGCTGGCCGAGCAGGCGGCCGCAGAGCCAGCAATATGGATCGACCGCCAAGGTCATTCCTGGCCCAGCAGCCGGGCCAGTTCGGCAAGCAGCGCTACGGGGCGATAGGATTTCCGGAGAAAGGGCACCGAGTCCGGCACTGTTCCATCTTCCTGCCGAAGATGGCCCGAGGTCAGGATCAGCGGAAGGCCCGGCCAGCCTGCGTGCACCCGGAGCGCCAGGCCGAGCCCGTCGATCGTCCCCGGCATCTTGATGTCGGTGAAGACAAGATCGATCTCGTCATGAACCTCGAGCAGGACCAGCGCTTGATCGGCATCCTGCGCCTCGATCGTCGCGTAGCCTGCGTCCTCGATCGCCTCGACCGCCGTCATGCGCACGAACAACTCATCCTCGACAACGAGGATGGTCGCCTTGTCGCGGGTTGAATTGCTGCTGCCCTGCACCTCCGCTCATCCCACCAACGCGTCGTCGCATCTCTGGGTGCCCGATTTTCGTTACGGACTCCAGAGCTGAACCTTGTATATCGGGCGAGCCCGCGTCGCGATGCCCGATAGAGTCCCGAAGGAGCTATGCGGATGAAATAACCCTCGGGCAGTGGAACCAGCCCTCGGGGGGCGCCGTATCTACGTGCGCCACCCAAGGCATAAACCAGGGGAGAATGAAGGATGACCACCGTCAAGACCGGCGTCAGTGCCGCCGCTTCCGCCGCCCTCATCGCCTTCACAGCGATGCAGGCTGCGCCCGCATTTGCGGATGCCTCCACCGAAGCCAAGACCGTCCATTGCTATGGCGTCAACAGCTGCAAGGGCGCTTCCGATTGCGCCACGGCCAAGCATTCGTGCAAGGGCCAGAACGCCTGCAAGGGCCAAGGTTATAAGGACATGACCGCGGACGCCTGCAAGGCCGCCGGCGGCACCACCGAGCCGAAGAAGAAATAGGCTCCGGAACGGCCGGGCGGTACCACTGCCCGGCCGGTCATCCGCCATGTCCGACATGTCCGGCTCTCTCTTCGGCCTTGGTCTCCGCAAGCCGCATTATGGCGACTTCCTCGATGGCGAGGCAGTGGTCCCGGTCGATTTCGTCGAGGTGATCTCTGAGAATTTCATGGTCGCCGGCGGACGGCCGCGCGATGTCCTGCGCCGCGTGCGCGAGCGCCATCCGGTTGCGCTGCATGGCGTCTCGATGTCGGTGGGGTCCGCGGACGGCATCGATCGCGACTATCTCGCGCGGCTTCGTCTGCTGGTCGACGACGTCGATCCGCTGTTCGTCTCCGATCATCTTTGCTGGACGCGGATAGAGGGATTCAGTGCTCATGACCTGCTGCCGCTGCCCTATACCGAGGAAGCGCTCGACGTGGTCTGCACCAATATCGCGATTGCGCAGGACGTGCTTGGCAGGACGCTGCTGATCGAGAATCCCTCCAGCTACGTCGTTTTCGACGCGCCGATGACCGAATGGGAATTCCTTGAGGCAATGTGTGCGCGCACCGGCTGCGGGCTGCTGCTCGACGTTAACAACATCTATGTCAGCGCGACCAATCATGGCTTCGACGCCCATGCTTATCTGGCCGGAATCCCTGCCGGACGGGTCGCGCAGATCCATCTCGCCGGGCACAGCCAGGGGCGCTCCTTGCTGATCGACACGCACGATCGCCCGGTGCCGCCGCCGGTATGGGCGCTTTACGAGGCGGCGATCGCGAGGTTCGGGCCGGTCGCCACCATGATCGAGCGCGACGATGATATCCCGCCGCTGGCCGAGCTGCTCGATGAACTGCAGATCGCACGTGACATGATGCGCACTCGTGGGCGGAAGGCCGCATGAGCCTGCTGGCAATGCAGCGTGATTTTCGCGCATGGCTTTCGGAGGTCTCCGACGATGCGGCGCTTCGCCTCGGTGAGGCCGCGCGGCCGGGCTTGGAAGTCTATCATGACAATTATCGCGCGGCGTTGGCGAACTGCCTGGCCGAGGTATTCGAGCGTGTCCACCTGTGGATCGGGGACGAGCGCTTCCGATCGACGACGGCAGCGCATGTCGACGTCACTCCGCCGCGCGGCTGGACGCTCGACGCCTACGCCGCCGACTTCCCGGAAACGCTCGACCTGCTGTTCCGCGACGATCCCGAGATCGCCGAGCTGGGCTGGCTTGACCTCGCCCTGTCGGAAGCCTTTGTCGGTCCCGACGTGGGGGCGATCGATCCGGGCCAGCTAAGCGAAGTTGACTGGGACCGGGCGGTGTTGCGCCTGTCGCCGACGCTCGCGACCCAGGTGTTCCGCAGCAACGCAGCAGCGATCTGGTCGGCGCTGTCGGCGGCCGGGACGCCGCCCCCGGCCGCGCTGCTGCCCGAACCGGCGACTATCCTTGTATGGCGCAAGGGGTTCACCGCCCGTTTCCGCACTGCCGATCCGATCGAGGCCAAGGCGATCGGCCTGGCTCGATCGGGAGCGAACTTCGGCATGATCTGCGCGGCGATGGTCGAGCAGATCGGAGAAGAAGCCGTGGCCGCTACCGGCCAGTTCCTGGGACACTGGCTGCGGGAGGGCCTGGTCGTGGGGGTCGATTGATCGGAGATCAGGAGCGGTAACGATCCGCGGCATGCCGGTGCGACAGATTGGGACGCAGCGCAGCCCGGGCCGCCAGATAGGCGTCGAAATCGCGCGCGTCGGGCAGCGCCGGGATAGTGACCCCCTCGCCCTGGTCCAGTCCGGCAAGCGCGGCATCCACCATCTCGCCGACTTCCATCACCATTTCGGCCGGAATCTGCGACAGTTGCTCCTGATCCCATATCGCGGTGCGGGTGATGCCCGGCAGCACGGCCTGAACGCGAACGCCCTTGGCGCCAAGTTCCACCTGCAGCGCTTCGGTCAGAGCGAGGACGAAGGCCTTGGTCGCCGGATAGACGGCAGTGAAACCGTCGGGCATCAACGCCGTGACCGAGGCGAGGTTGATGATCGCGCCCGCGCCATTGGCGACGAGGCGAGGCGCGATCGCGGCGGCGAGTCGGGTTACGGCAAGGACGTTGAGATTGATCAAGCCGGTCAGGAAAGCCGGATCGGCATCGGCGAACGGGCCTTCTCCCGCCACACCCGCATTGTTGACGAGCATGTCGATCGTCTCGTCGTCGCGCAACATGGCCTCGACCCTGGCCAGGTCATCCGCCCTGCCGAGATCGGCCGGCAGGATCTCGACCGAGACGCCGGCTTCGGCGCGGAGCCTGGCGGCGAGCGTTTCGAGCCTGGCGGCGTTGCGGGCGACGAGTATGAGGTCCCGGCCGCGTCGGGCGAGGCGATCGGCATAAGCTTCGCCAATCCCGCTGGAAGCGCCGGTGATGAGTGCCTTGGTTGTCATGGAGGGTTCCTTTGCATGGCGATCCCCTCCCGGTGCGGGAGGGGGAGTTGGTTCAGGCGTTGATGAAGTCCAGCAGGTCAGCGTTGAACCGGTCCTGATGGGTCTGGGTCAGGCCATGGTCTGCGCCTTCATAGATTTTCAGGACGGCATGCTTGACGATCTTCACCGTGGACAGGGCTGAGGCGTCGATCGGGACGATCTGGTCGTCGCTGCCGTGCAGGACGAGCGTCGGCACATCGAACTTCGCCAAATCTTCGCTGAAGTCGCTTTCCGAGAAGGCGCGGATGCTGTCTAGCTGACCCTTGAGCCCGCCCATCATTCCCTGCCGCCAGAAGTCATCCCGGATACCCTCCGAAATCACCGCGCCCTGGCGGTTATAGCCGTAGAAGGGGATGGTGATGTCCTTGAAATATTGCGAGCGATTGTCGAACGTGCCCTTGCGGATGTCGTCGAACGCCTCGATCGGCAGACCGATCGGATTGGCTTCGGTCTTCAGCATCAAAGGGGGGACCGCTCCGATCAGGCCGACCTTCGCGACGCGTGCGGTGCCATGCCGGCCGATGTAGCGGGTGACTTCCCCACCGCCCGTCGAATGGCCGACCAGGATGATGTCGCGCAGGTCGAGCTGTTCGATCAGTTCGGCCAGGTCGTCGGCATATTGGTCCATATTGTTGTTGTCCCAGACCTGGTCCGAGCGGCCATGGCTGCGGCGATCATGGGCAATGGCACGGAAGCCCTGACTGGCGAAGAAGACAAGCTGGGCGTCCCACGCGTCGGCGGTCAACGGCCAGCCGTGGGAGAAGATGATCGGCTGGCCATTCCGCGGCCCCCAATCCTTGTAGAAGATGCGGGTGCCGTCCTTGGTGGTGATCGTGTTCATGTCGCTATTCCTTCTGCTTGAATGGGCGGCATTTCTGCCTGTGGTTGAAGGAATAGGGCAGAGGCGGCATGGTGGGGATTGGCGGATTCGACATTATCCGGGGCAAAATCGACAAAGGATTTGACGATGGCGGGAAAAGCGGTGGCCAATCGACCCGAGATAGGTCTCGTGGTTTATCCGGGATGCCAGCTTGCGATGATCCATGGCATGACCGACCTGCTCGAGATTGCGGGACGGTTGGCCAGCAATCACGGCAGAGAGCCGATTCGGGTTAGCCATTGGCAGCTTCAAGATGCGGGAGGATTCGCCCGTTGTCATGACACCCATCCCGGCGAACCGGGTAGTCCGGCCTATCTGCTTGTGCCCGGCAGCCTGAGCGGCGTGATGGATGCAAGGGAAGCGGCGCCTTATGCCCGGTTCCTGCTCGATCGTCATGCACAGGGAGCGACCCTGGGGTCGAACTGCGGCGGAGCTTTTGTCCTGGCGGCGACCGGGCTGTTGTCCGGCAGACCGGCGACGACCCACTGGATGTTCGCGAACGCCTTCCGCGAACGTTTTCCCGACGTGCTGCTCGATCCTGACAAGATCGTGATCGAGGACGGTGATATAATTACCGCCGGTGGCTTGATGGCGTGGACCGATCTGGGCCTGAAACTGGTCGATCGGCTCTTCGGACCGACTGTGGTGGTGGAGACGGGACGCTTTCTGCTGGTCGACCCGGCGGGCCGGGAGCAACGCCATTACAGTAGCTTCTCGCCGCGCATGACGCACGGCGACGAACCGATCCTAAAGGTCCAGCACTGGTTGCAGGCGAAAGGCGCGCGGGCCGTCAGCGTGGTCGACATGGCGGCACGGGCGGGAATGGAGGAGCGGACTTTCCTGCGCCGATTCAAGGCCGCGACCGGGTTGAAGCCCACGGAATATTCGCAACATTTGCGGATGGGCAGGGCACGCGAACTGCTGGAATACACCAGACGGCCCGTCGAACAGATTGCGTGGACAGTCGGCTATGAGGACGCCGCCGCCTTCCGCAAGCTTTTCCATCGCATCATCGGCCTATCGCCGGGCGATTATCGCCAGCGCTTTGGGATCGGGCGCGGTGAGGTGGCCGCCGCCTGAAAGTGGTTCAATGCCCCTTGCCGCGCAGTTTGCCGAGCAGATGGATGAAGGGAACGATCGCTGCGCCGACTGCAAGACCCGCGATTCCTGACCCCAGCGCGGTGACGAGCCAGCCGACGATGCCGCCGGCCGCGGGCACGGCCTGGGCAGCCCCTTCGCTGAGATGGTGGAGGAGATCGGCGGGGCCGTGAACGCCCAGCACCTCTAGCCCGTGGATCAGGATGCCGCCACCGACCCAGATCATTGCGGCGGTGCCGATGACCGACAGCCATCGCATCACCACCGGCATGCCCTTGACGAGTGCGCAGCCGAGCGTGCGCGTCGCCGGCTTGCGGGCGAGGTGCAGGCCGATATCGTCCATCTTCACGATCAATCCAACGACGCCGTAAACGCCGACGGTGATCGCGATGCCAACCGCGGCGAGCACGATCGCCTGCATCATAATCGTCTGGCTGGACACCTCGGCCAGCGCGATCGCCATGATCTCGGCCGACAGGATCAGGTCGGTGCGGATCGCGCCCGCCACCTGCTCCTTCTCCAGCGTGGCAGGGTCGGTGGCGGCGACATATTCCTCGACCGGAGGATGGCCGCCGATCGCCTCGATCACCTTTTCAGCCCCCTCGAAGCAGAGGAAGGCGCCGCCGAGCATCAGCAGTGGCGTCACCGCCCAGGGCGCGAAGGCGCTGAGCAGCAGCGCCGCTGGAAGCAGGATGAGCAGCTTGTTGCGGAGCGATCCGACCGCGATGCGGGCGATGATGGGTAGTTCGCGATCGGGCGTCAGCCCGGTGACATAGCGTGGTGTGACCGCCGCATCGTCGACCACGACGCCGACCGCCTTGGTGCCCGCCTTGCCCGCCGCCGCGCCGACATCGTCGAGCGAGGCCGCGGCGAGCTTGGTGAGCCCTGCGATGTCGTCCAACAATGCGACCAGTCCCGATGCCATCGATCTTCCTTCCCGACCATGCTTGGTGCATCCCTGTAGAGAGAGCAGTGAACGGATCAAAGGCGATCTGTCTCCGTTGCAGTCGTCAGGACGAAAGGAACTCCGTGCTCCGCCCCAGACCACGTCGTGACCAGAGACTGCTTCTCCATCGCAAGAGCGGATCGCCGGTGTGGCTGTCGCTGCTGTGGCGGATAGGTCTCGCCCTGGCGCTGATCGCGATCGCGCTGGTGGGGCACTGGATCGACCGGGGCGGGCTTCGGGATAATATCGACGGCGCGATCAGCTTCGTCGATGTTCTCTATTTCACGATGATCACGGTCACTACGGTCGGCTATGGCGACATCGTGCCAGTGACCGAGCGGGCGCGGCTGTTCGATACTTTCGTCGTGACTCCTGTCCGGCTGTTCGTCTGGCTGATATTTCTGGGGACAGCCTATGAATTCCTGCTCAAGCATGTCTGGGAGAAATGGCGCATGAGCGTGATCCAGCGAAAGCTGCGTGGCCATGTCGTAATTGCCGGCTATGGCACGACCGGATCAGAGGCGGCGAATGAGCTCGTCCGCCGTGGCCTGAAGCCCGACGAGATTGTCGTCATCGACCCACGTCAGGATAATCTGCGCGCTGCCGAGGCGAGCGGCGCCAATGTGATCGACGGCGACGCGACCCGGAACACGGTTCTGGAAGCGGTGCGTATCGCGGAGGCAAAGGCGATCATCGTCGCTGCGGGGCGCGACGACACATCGATCCTGATCGTCCTCACGGCTCGGCGGTTGGCGCCCGACGTGCCGATCAGCGTGATCATCCGATCCGAGGACAACGAGTCGCTGGCGCGGCAGGCGGGGGCCGACACAGTGATCAACCCGGCGAGCTTCGCCGGCCTGCTGCTGGCCGGATCGACCCATGGGCCGCACATCGCCGATTATATGGCCGACCTGGCCAATGCCGATGGGCGGGTAACGCTCCGCGAGCGGATCGTAGCGGCGGGGGAGGTGGGCAGGCCGCTGTCCGCGATCACGACTGGCCTCGGCCTGCGGATCTATCGCGACGGTGCGCCTCACGGTTTCTGGGAGCCGGCTGCCGGCCGACTGGAGTCCGGCGACCAGATCGTCGAGATCGTGCCGAAGGGCGAAGGCGGGGTTCCGTCGCCTGGACCTGTCCGGTAGGGTGATCCGATGCTGTTTTCCGGTAAGCCCGCGATCCTGCTGTACGATACGCCGCAATTCTCCGTCGTTCAGCGGGGCGACCATGTGCTGTGCGCGGTGACGGGGGAGCGGATTCCTCTCAAGGAGCTTCGCTATTGGAGCGTCGACCATCAGGAAGCCTATCGCGGGCCCGCCGAGGCCCACGCCGCCCATGCGGCTGGCGGCGCAGCCGGGCTCAACCGGCGAGGCTGAGCGCCACCGCCTCCGCCGCCTTGATGCCGTCGACGGCGGCCGACAGGATGCCCCCTGCATAGCCCGCACCCTCGCCCGCAGGAAACAGGCCGGCGACGTTGAGGCTCTGGAAATCCTTGCCACGGGTAATGCGGATGGGTGACGAGGTGCGCGTTTCGACCCCGGTCATGACGGCGTCGGGGTCGTCGTAGCGGGCGATCTGGCGGCCGAACACGGGCAGCGCCTCCCGCAGCGCGTCGATCGCGAAGTCAGGCAGGCAGAATGACAGGTCGGTCAGGTGGACGCCGGGCTTGTAGGAAGGCGTCACCGCGCCGAGCGCGGTCGACGGGCGGCGGGAGAGGAAGTCGCCGACGAGCTGACCGGGCGCTTCGTAGCTCGATCCGCCGGCGACGAAGGCGCGCTCCTCCCAATGGCGTTGCAGGGCGATACCGGCGAGAGGGTGGCCGGGATAGTCGCGTTCGGGATCGATGCCGACGACGAGCCCGGAATTGGCGTTGAACTCCTTGCGTGAATATTGGCTCATGCCGTTGGTGACGACGCGACCTTCCTCGGACGTAGCGGCGACGACGCGACCGCCGGGGCACATGCAGAAACTGTAGACCGATCGCCCGTTCTCGCAGTGGTGCGAGATCGCATAGGCCGCCGCGCCCAGGTCCGGATGGCCGGCGCACTGGCCGAAGCGGGCCCGATCGATCCAGCTCTGGGGATGCTCGATACGGACGCCGATCGAGAAGGGTTTGGCCTCGATATGGACGCCGCGATCATGGAGGGCGTAGAAGGTGTCGCGAGAGCTGTGGCCGACGGCGAGCACGACATGGCTCGTCTCCAGATAGCCGCCGTCGTGGAGGTGGAGGCCACGCAGCCGGCCGTCGCGGATGTCGAAGTCGACGACGCGTTGCTCGAAGCGATATTCGCCGCCCAACGCCTCGATCGATGCGCGCATGTTCTCGACCATCGAGACGAGCCTGAAGGTGCCGATGTGCGGATGGGCCTCGGTCAATATCTCCTGAGGCGCGCCAGCCCTTACGAATTCCGTCAACACCTTGCGGCCGAGGAAGCGAGGATCCTTGATCTGGCTGTAGAGCTTGCCGTCGGAGAAGGTGCCCGCGCCGCCCTCGCCGAACTGGACGTTCGATTCGGGGTTGAGGATATTCCGGCGCCACAGGCCCCAGGTGTCCTTCGTCCGCTCGCGCACCACTTTGCCGCGTTCGAGGATGATCGGGCGGAAGCCCATCTGTGCAAGGATCAACCCCGCGAACAGCCCGCACGGACCCGCGCCTATCACCACCGGGCGGGGTGCCCCAGCCGGCGCCGTCGCGACGAAGCGATAGCTGGTATCGGGCGTCGGGCGGACATGGTTGTCCCCGGCGAAGCGGGCCAGGACCGCGGCTTCGTCGGCAAGCGTCACATCGACCGAATAGACCATCAGGATCGCCGACTTGCGGCGTGCGTCGTTGGCGCGGCGGGCGACCTCCCAGCTCAGCAGATCGGCGGGGGCGATCCCCAGCCGCGCGACGATGGCGGTGGGAAGCGCCTCGGCCGGATGGTCGAGCGGCAGCTTAATTTCGGAAATGCGGAGCATGGCGCGGCTTTACGGGGCGGCGGCCGGCATCGCAACGGTGCCGGAGTCTATTTCGAAATGCGCGGAAGAGCGCATTTCGAAGCGGCACCGGCCCTCCCGGCATGC
This sequence comes from Sphingomonas sp. Y57, assembly GCF_001015195.1. Lineage (GTDB taxonomy): Bacteria > Pseudomonadota > Alphaproteobacteria > Sphingomonadales > Sphingomonadaceae > Rhizorhabdus. The sequence continues at coordinate 101,560 of NZ_LDES01000055.1, forward strand.
GCCAGCAGGCGCACTACCAAACGGATTCTTAGAGCACATCCCAGAACATGAAGTAGAGCATCGCGAACCAGGCCAGCAGCCCGACCACGCCGCGGATCCAACCAAGGTTACGACGAAACCAGTCAGCCATCGATCCTCCCGGCATAGAGAAGGCGCCCTTTGCCGAGGCGGGCGAGAACGGCTGCGGTATCCGCTTTCCCTAAGGCGAAGCAACCGTCGCTGCGGCCGAGTCGGCCCTGCTTCGCTACCATGTCGGGTTCCGCGTACCAGGCGGAATGGATCACGATAGCGCGCTCCTCCGCATGGGCGTTGGTGGGATCGAGGCCGATCAGGCGGCGTGAAGGCCCATGGATGCCCTCATAGGCATCTCCGGTGAGATAGGCACCTTCGGACGTGGCGGCGGAGCCGACGACATCGGAGAAGAGCTGGAGCCTGCCGCTATGATCGGGATCGGATCCCTTGCCATGTGCGACGAGCAGCGCGGTCGTCGTGCCGCGCAGGATATCGACGAGGAAGAAGCGCGGGGCCGAGGAAGGGAGGCCGAAATCGGCGATGGCGATAACATCGCGCGACCAGATGTGGCGGTGGTGACGGAACAGTGCGGCAAGGGCGCGCTCGACCAGACGCGGATCGACCATCGGCGCAGCGGTGGCGAGGCCGGCCGGGCGGGCAAAAGAAGAGGCTGCCGGGATGGCGAGAGCCGTCGCGATCAGCGCCCGCCGTGTCAGCATGAAAGGGGCATCAGTCGCGCCAGAACCGCTTGGTTTCGATGAGGGCTTCGAAACAATCCTCGGCATCGTCGAGCAGGCGCTTGCGTTCCTTCCTGCCTGGCATGGATGGGGGGACCTCCACGCCCAGTTCGGTAAACAGCCGGGGCGCGGTGGCGATGTCGTTGAGCTGCCCGAGCTTGTCCTGCAGCGCCTCCAGCCGGTCAAGGAAACGTTCCATTCGTCGCCGTGTTTTCCGCCCGGAATAGAGAGACAGGAAGAATTCCGCTGCATAGCGCAGTTTCTTGGCATCCTTTCGGACCTCATGCCGGTGCTCATCATCGGCGTCGGCGAGGCCCTTGCCAGCGCGCTTGATCCGCTTGCGCAGCCGATCGAGCCGGTCGCCGGCGAAGGCTCGGACATGGCGGTCGCGCAGCTCGGGATCCGCAGGGCCGGTCCGCCATCGGCCCAGCGCCAGCCATTCGGCCAGCTCTATCGGCAGCAGCCGGACGCGGCCGCTGTCGAGCAGGTTGCGGAGATGGCCGAAGCGGTTCTCCCGGACGGCGAACAGCGCTGCACGCGCCGATTCTTCCAGGCGCGGTACAAGGACGTCGATGTCGCGGATCGCTCCCAGTTCGGCGGCCAGCCAACGCAGCTCGGATACGAAGGCCTCGGCGCGGTCGTCTCCATCGAGCAACGGCTCGAACAGCCAGAAGGCAGTCCTCAGACGGCGCAGCGCGACCCGGGCCTGGTGCAGTTGCTCGACACCGCCCGACAGCAGCAACAGGTCCTCGTTACGACGATATTGGCGCAGACACGAGGCGACGATGACGGCGAACGCGTCGCCGGCCGCCATGGTGCGGTCGAGCGTCAGCGGCTCTGCCTTGACGGCGGCGGTAAACGCACTGTCGGCCAGGGCATAGCCGCGTTCGGATTTCGTCGAAACGCCGAGTCGCAGCGGCACCAGTTCACCTAGTGTGCGGGCAAGATCGAACAGCGCCTGCGGGGCCCCTCCTTTCAATTCGAGTTCGAGCTCGCACAGTGTGGTGCCGCGCGTTCCCGCGCGCACCTCGCCGAGGTCGATCGCATAATCGACGCGGCTGCCGTCCGGGTGATCGACAGGGCCTTGGGTGCGGTCGACAGCTGTCGTGAAAACCGGTCGAAGCCTGGATAGCAAAGCGGTATCGAACAGCTGAACAAGTGGCCCGGATTTCTCGTCCACAATGGGCTCGTCACCCGGCACGGGGCGTTCCCATTCCCCGCGTACGAACAGACCGGCGGCCTCGCGGGACGCCGCCTTGACCGTCTGGATGCGCTCCCCGCCCTCGCTGCGGATACGAAGAGCGTAGCCGGCCTTGTCGAGATGGAAGCCCGGCGTATCGAAATATGTCGCATTCAGCCTGCGGGTAGCCGCGGGTTCGGGGCCGAAGAGCGGGCAAGCCACGAGGCGGTCCCGGTCGGCGGGATCAAAGTCGAGCTTGAGCTCAATTTCGACGGGTTCGTCCATATCTCTCCCGATCGCTCATGCTCTCATATAAGGGCGGCAAGTCAAAGCCATGACGCGTTTTCGGCTTCAGTCGAACGGCCGGTCGATCGATGCAGGCGGGCGAGTGAACCAGCGCGGGCCGCCGGATGTCATATAGAAGCAATCCTCGATCCGTACCCCGAAGGCGCCAGGTATGTAGATGCCGGGTTCATTCGAGAAACACATGCCCGGCGCCAGCGGAGTGGGCTCGCCATGGACGAGGTTAACCGGCTCGTGGCCGTCCATGCCGATGCCGTGGCCGGTGCGGTGCGGCGTGCCTGGCAGCTTGTAGCCGGGGCCATAGCCGAGCGAGGCGTAATAGGCGCGGACCGCATCGTCGACTTTGCCGGCGGGGGTGCCGACCCGCGCGGTCTCCATAGCGATATCCTGACCACGCCGCACCTGCTCGAACAGCAGGCGCTGCTTCGCGTCGGCGGGGCGTCCGAACACCATCGTCCGCGAGATATCGGATTGATAGCCGAGCACGGTGACGCCGGCGTCGAATAGGATCACCTCGCCATCCGCGACGCGTCGCGGGATGTGCGAGCCGTGCGGATAGGCGCTGGATTCGCCGATCAGGATCAGGCCGCCGTCGGTTTCGCCACCCAACGCGCGGCTGGCGGCGATCAGCATCGCCTGGATGTCTTGCTGGCTCATGTCGCGTTCGATGCGCGGCGCGACGTGGCGGAAGGCTGCGATCTGGATGTCGGCGGCAAGCTGCATCAGCGCCAGTTCGGCGGGCGACTTGATTATCCGGCAGCCGCGTACCACGGACGCGCCCGAGACGATCTGCGCATCGGGCAGGGCCTGCCGCAGCCCGTCGATGGCGAAGAAGCGGACGGTCTCCTCGATCGCGATCGTGCTCTTGTCGAGCTTGCGGCGCTGGAGGAAATCGCTGATCAGAGCGATCGGGTTCTCGTCCTCCTGCCAGACATGGACGTCGCCAGGCACGGCGAGGCTTTCGCGGATCGAGGGCTCCTCAAAGCCGGGCGTGACGATCAGCACGTCACCCTCCGCCGGGATGATGGCCGCGGTCAACCGCTCACTGCGCCACCAATCGATGCCGGTGAAGTAGAGCAGTGACGACCCCGCCTCGACAAGCAGTGCGCCGATGTCCTGCGCACGCATCAGTTCCTGCGCCCGAGCGATGCGCCCGAGCCGTTCTTCGGTGGAGATCGGTTTGGCGCCGCCCGTCATGGGCGCCAGCCCGGCTGCGCTGCCGGCCGCCCAGCCCGGCAGCGCAGCCATTATGGCGAGGCCGGCTAGCCCGCCTCCGATCAGTAGTTGTCGTCGGCTGGCGCGCATCATGCGACTCCGCTAGTTTGCAACCATGTCAGCACCATCGATACAGCTATATCCGCCGATCGAACCCTATGCGAGCGGGATGCTCGATGTCGGTGACGGACACAGCATCTATTATGAGCGGGTGGGGACCCCAGGGGCGAAACCGGCGGTGTTCCTTCACGGAGGGCCGGGAGCGGGCTGTTCGCCCGATCACCGGCGGCTGTTCGATCCCGCCCGCTACGACCTGCTGCTGTTCGATCAGCGCGGCTGCGGGCGATCTGCGCCGCACGCGGAATTGACCGCCAATACGACGTGGCATCTCGTGGCCGATATCGAGCGGCTGCGGACGATGACGGGCGTCGAGGCGTGGTTGGTGTTCGGCGGAAGCTGGGGATCGACACTCGCGCTCGCTTATGCGGAGACGCATCCCGATCGGGTCAGCGAACTGGTACTGCGCGGCGTCTACACGGCGACGCGGGCCGAGATTCAATGGTATTACCAGTGGGGCGTGTCGCAGATGTTCCCCGACAAGTGGGAGCGCTTCATCGCACCGATCCCTGAGACCGAGCGCGACGACATGGTCGCAGCCTATAACCGCCGGCTGACGGGAAGTGATCCCACCGCACAGATCGAGGCGGCGAAGGCGTGGAGCCTGTGGGAGGGCGAGACGATCACGCTGCTGCCGAGCGCCTCTTTGACCGACCAGCATGGCGACGATCATTTCGCGATCGCCTTCGCACGGATCGAGAACCATTATTTCTTTCATGACTGCTGGCTGGAGCCCGATCAGTTGCTGCGCGATGCCGGGCGGCTGCGCGGAATCCCCGGCGTGATCGTTCATGGCCGCTACGACATGCCGTGTCCGGCTCATTATGCCTGGGCACTGCACCGGGCCTGGCCCGAGGCGGATTTCCATCTGATCGAGGGTGCTGGCCATGCCTATTCGGAGCCGGGCATATTGGAGCACCTGATTGCAGCGACCGACCGTTTCGCGGAGAGGGCAGAATGACGGGATTCATGCGGCGCAAGCCGATCGGAGGGGCGGAGCGGCACGGGGACCGGCTGCCGCCGACATTGTCCTGGCCGCATCTCATGGCGCTCGGTGTCGGAGCGATCGTCGGGACAGGTATTCTGACGTTGATCGGTGTCGGTGCCGATCGCGCGGGCCCTTCCGTGCTGCTGTCGTTCGCGATCGCGGGGGCGGTGTGCGCCTGCGCGGCGCTCGCTTATGCCGAACTGGCGGCGATGATGCCGGCCGCGGGAAGCGCCTATAGCTATGCTTATTCGGCGCTCGGCGAGATCATCGCCTGGGTGGTTGGTTGGAGCCTGATCCTCGAATATTCGCTGGTCGTGTCGACGGTTGCGGTCGGTTGGTCGGGCTATGCCTCGCCGTTGCTGGCCGGACTGGGCTTTCCGGTCGAACTGACCCAGGGACCCGAACTGGGCGGTCTTATCAACCTTCCGGCCATCTTCATCATCGCGGTAGTGACCGGCCTGCTGCTCCTCGGCACGCGGGAGAGCGCGCGGGTCAACACGGTGCTGGTCATTGTCAAGATCGCGACGCTGTCGCTCTTCGTGGCGGTCGCGCTCCCGCATTTCCAGGCGGCACATCTCAATCCGTTCATGCCCTACGGCTTCGGCTCCACTCCGGGTCCGGACGGCGTGCAGCGCGGCGTCATGGCCGCGGCGGCGATCATCTTCTTCGCCTTCTATGGCTTCGACGCGATCTCGACGGCGGCCGAGGAGACCAAGCGGCCCGAACGCGACCTGGCGATCGGCATCGTCGGGTCGATGCTCGCCTGCACGCTGATCTACGTGCTGGTCGCCGCCGCCGCGATCGGCGCAGTGCCCTTCGCCGGCTTCGCCGACAGCCCCGAACCACTGGCGTTGATCCTGCGTGAACTGGGGCGCCCCGGGGTCGCACATGTCGTGGCAACCGCCGCCGTGATCGCCCTGCCGACGGTGTTGCTCGCCTTCCTCTACGGACAGAGCCGCATCTTCCTTGCGATGGCGCGCGACGGTTTCCTGCCCGCTTCGCTGGCGGCGATATCGAAGCGGGGTACGCCCGCGCGGATCACCACGGCAACCGCGGTCCTCGTCGCAATCCTGGCCGGGCTGCTGCCGATCGGCGAGATTGCTGCGCTGGCCAATGCCGGCACGTTGATCGCCTTCATGGCGGTGGGCGCGTGCCTGATCGTGCTACGGCGCAACCGACCCGATCTGCCGCGCCCGTTCCGCGCCCCGGCCGCGCTGGTGGTGGGCCTCGGTGCTGTGCTCGGCTGCCTCTACCTGTTCACGAGCCTGCCGACCAAGACGTTGCTCTGGTGCCTGGGATGGAACGTCCTGGGGCTGCTCATCTATCTGGGCTATGCGCGCCACCACAGCCGACTGGCCAAGGCGGGGTCGGCCCAGGAGAGCGGGGCCGGCTGAGGTAGCTGGACGGGGCCGTCAGGCGGCGGGCGCGGATGCGACGATCGGGGTCTGCGCGGACAGGACGCGGCGGCCTTCCTTCAGCAGGATCTCATATTTGGCTGTGGGCAGGCCGGAGTCGAAGGCGAGGCCGAAACGGTTGCCCCTGACCCAGGCTGTGCGTGCCAGAAGCTCCACACCGCGGCAGACGACCCAGACGATCTCGCCGTCCTGGGGCGGATCGCCGGCATGAGCGAGCGCGCCGTGGCGAGACAGGTCAAGGAGGTGGATGGGGCAGGGCTGCCCTGATATGAGCATCTTCGCTGTCAGAAAGACGCGGCTACGTTCGCTTCGGCGCAGGTCGGGCCGTCTTTTAAGGCCCAGGGCAGACGCTATCGACATGGTACGCAATCCTCACGCGCCTACCGAAAGGCCCGGCAGGCATGATCCGGATTAAATGCCGACGGCATATGAAGGCTTAGGGGAATTGGTGAACGCGACGCTAAGCCTGATCGTAAGACGTTCCGGCCTCATCCGATGGTCGAATAGGACGGCGGCCGATCAGTAGGTGAGCATGAAAGCGGCCGCGGCCAGCAGTGCCAGCACCAGCAGCCCGGCCGGCAGGAGCCATGGTTTCGACGACCATATATCGTCGGCATCCGCGTTGTCTGCGTCCTCCTCCGAGGCTTCGGAGAACGCTGGAAGCTGGGCGATCTCTGCGCCCAGCGAGGGACATTCGAGCGCAAGCCGTTCACTGCTCGCGGCGGCGAGACGCAATTCGTCGAAGCTGAGCGGCTCGATGAAGCGGCAGCCCGCGCGGTTCTCCGCGATCCAGATGACCTCGACCTCGCGCCAGCCGACCAGGGGAACCTCGAGCAGGATCTGCGCGCCCGGCACAAGATGACCAGCCCCCGCCGCCATCAGGCCTTGCTGCGAGATGTCGGTCAGCATGACGCTGTTGATCTCTTCGCCATCGGGATTGCCTTCGAGCGTCAGCCGCAGGCGCGACTGGTGGCGGATGGCAAAACGGAACGCACGCCGACGTTCGGACGAGTCCACGGCAAAACTGGTCATCTACGGTCCGCTACTCGGTCAAATGAAGCAATCCCCTCGGATCGCTTCCATCCCGAAGATGCTTATGCGGCACTTTCGGAACGACCCGGGGGTTATCCTATACGTAAAACCACGTATCAGGCAGGATTTACAACGTTTTTAACTCACGATGCCGGGCATCCCTCGCCTGAGCGGTGTCGTGCCGACCGGGGGCAGCCGTCGGGACGGCGAAACAGTGTTGGCACAAGCCGGCCGCTCCTGCATTGGAACGACATGGCATCCGACCTGCAATCGGCCCCGCGATCGCGACCGGCTTCCCCGTTCAGCGTTCCTATTTTTCGTGCGATCTGGATCGCTTCGCTGGTGTCCAACTTTGGCGCGATGATCCAGTCGGTCGGCGCCGCCTGGATGATGACGTCGCTGACCTCTTCTCCGAAGATGGTCGCGCTGGTCCAGGCGTCGACGGTATTGCCCTTCATGCTGCTGGCGCTGTGGGCGGGCGCGGTCGCCGACAATCTTGACCGGCGCAAGGTGATGCTGGCGGCGCAAAGCTTCATGCTGTGCGTCTCGGCGGCATTGGCGCTGTTCGCCTGGGAGGGTTGGCTGACACCGTGGGTGTTGCTGGGTTTCACCTTCCTGATCGGTTGCGGGACGACGGTGAGCGGGCCGGCCTGGCAGGCTTCGGTTGGCGACATCGTATCGCGTGAGCAACTGCCGAACGCGGTCGCGCTCAATTCGATGGGCTTCAACACGGCCCGAACAGCCGGTCCGGCGGTGGGCGGTGCGATCGTCGCGGCGGCTGGAGCCGCGGTGGCGTTCCTGGCCAACACGCTGTCCTATTTCGGGCTCATCCTGGTGCTTCTGCGCTGGCGGCGGCCGCATGCGCCCAGGCTGTTGCCGCGCGAAGGCCTATTCATGGCGATGGGGGCAGGGCTGCGCTATGTTGCCATGTCGCCTAACCTGCGGATCGTCGTTGGCCGCGCGATGGCCTTCGGCATCGCGGCCAACGCGGTCTCGGCGCTGATGCCGCTGGTTGCCCGTGACCTGGTGAAAGGCGGCGCGCTCACCTATGGCCTGCTGCTCGGCGCATTTGGCGTTGGCGCCGTGCTGGGGGGGCTCGTATCGGGCCCGGCGCGACGTCATCTGTCGACCGAGCATATTATCCGGCTGGGTACGCTCAGCCTGGCGGCCGGCACGGCGATCACCGCGACCAGCCCCTTTCTCCTGCTGACGATCGCTGCGCTGATGCTGTCGGGTTTTAGCTGGGTGCTGGCGCTGTCGACGTTCAACATCAGTGTCCAGCTGGCTTCGCCTCGCTGGGTCGTCGCGCGCGCCTTGTCGGTTTATCAGATGGCTGCATTCGGCGGCATGGCGATCGGCGCCTGGGTGCTGGGCATGGTCGCCGACAGCCATGGCGTTGCCGCTGGCCTGCTGGTGAGCGCGGCCTTCCTTACGGGGACCATCCTGCTCGGTTTCGTCATGCCCCTGTCACAGGTCGACGATCTCAATCTGACGCCGCTCCAGCAATGGCAGGAGCCTCAGGTCGCGGTACCGCTCGAACCGCGCAGCGGCCCGGTGGTGGTGACGATCGAGTATCGGATCGAACCGCACAACATCGTGGCTTTCCTCACCGCAATGACCGAAAGGCGTCGCATTCGCCGGCGGGATGGTGCTCATGGCTGGACCTTGCTACGCGACCTCACCGAGCCCGAGCTGTGGGTGGAACGCTATCACGTCGCGACCTGGCACGACTATATCCGGCACAATCAGCGCCGCACCCATGCCGATGCCGAGAACAGCGCCGCGGTGCACCGACTTCAGAAAGAGGATATTCCGGTCCGCGTCCACCGGATGATCGAGCGGCAGACGGGGTCGCTGCCCAGCGCCCGCCGGCATGAACCGGTGACCGTCGACGCGCAGATGAACGACCCGACACGCTCGGCGTAGCGGAGAAGTGCAAAATATTGTAAAATCGACGAGCGCGTAACGATCTGTTCATGTGGAACGGCTCAAGGCGCCTTTATTGTGAGTAACTTAGCGTCGAGAGAAGCATCGTGTCCAATTCGGGAAGCGCAAATCAGTTGCGGCGGGAAGCCGCCAAGGCACGAAAGCTTGCAGACAATGCTTTCGGGGAGGAGGAGAAGCAGCGCCTGCTTGAGGTCGCGGCCAGCCTCGATCGCGAGGCGGCGGCGATGGAGGCCGCGCTGACGGTGCGAGCCGCCAAGGCATCGGCCAGCCTTTCCGCCCGCAGCACTCGATCGATCACTGCCAGCCGGTTGGATTGAGCGCGATTCCCTTCGGGGCATTTGAAAAAGCTTCCAATGTAGGGAATGAATGTTCTCTATATGTTCTAGTTTGACATATGTAGGGATACCAATGGCCATGTTTGGCAGAAAGGCTAAGCCGAGGACGGTTTATGCTGATCCCTTGGCGGCCAAACTTCCGGATGGTCGCTTTTTCCAGCGGTAATTTCTAACGCGGGCTGCAGGCGCGGTACAACTCGCTCAGCACATGAAAGACCCGAGCAGGCATCCATATAAAGTCGATTGGGGTAATCCGTTGACTGGAGGTGGGCGTCATGTCGGCGACGATCCCCGAGACACCGCAGATATTATGAGAGGTATCATGGCGGCAGAAGATCGCGAAAAACAACCGGCGGGAGGTAACCGCCTTGATCAGGGTCTGCTTGACCTTCCTGCGTAGTGCGATCGTGGTTCTCCTTCTCGCAATGCTACCGATTGCGTTGATGATGATGGCTGCGGCCGGCCCCACTTTGGCTGATCATGAAGAGGGTGTGAGGATCGCCGTGGCGATGCTGGTCTATCTCGTCGCCGACGCGATCATCCTGTTCTGCCTGGCGCGTTTCGGCGAATTGCGTTGGCCGTGGGTTCTGGCGATCATTCTCGTTGGCCCGCCCCTCGTCTTCGGTTTTCTCATGGTACGCTGATCCGATCAGGGCAGAACCACCCTACCATACCGCAGCCTGATCGTGCGGGCGGCGAGGCGGGCGGCTTCGGCGTGGTCGTGGGTGACGTGGAAGACGGGGATGGCGATCTCCGCCAGCAGGTCGTCCAGCCAGTCGAGCAGGTCGGCGCGCGCATCGGTGTCGAGCGCGGACAGCGGCTCGTCGAGCAGCAGCAGGCGCGGCTGGCCGAGCAGGGCGCGGGCGATGCCGGCGCGCTGGGCCTCGCCGCCCGAGAGCGAGGCGGGGCGGCGATCGAGCAGCGGCGCGATGCCGGTGCGGGAGACGATCGCATCGCGGGCGAAGCGGCCGGGACCGGCGCGGCGCTCGGCATAAGCGAGGTTGGCGGCGACCGAGAGATGCGGAAGCAGCCCGACACCCTGGAAGACATAGCCGACCCGGCGCCGCTCGGGCGGCAGGAAGGTGGCGCCGTCCTGCCAGACCTCGCCGTCGACGATGATCGTGCCGGCGATCCGCTCCAGTCCGGCGAGCGCGCGCAGGATGCTGGTCTTGCCCGAGCCCGATGGGCCCAGCAGGGCGGTGACGCCCGAGGACGGGACCTCGAACATCGCTTGCAGCGCGAAGGCGCCGCCGAGCTTTCCGTCGAGCGCGACCGCGATCGTCACGGCCGGGGCGTCCCGATGCGGCGCTCGACGAGCAGCAGGGCGAGCAGCGCCGTGAAGGAGAAGGCGACGAGGACGGCGGCGATGCGATGCGCCTCGGCGAACTGGAGGCTTTCGACGAGCTGGTAGATGCGGGTCGACAGCACCTCGGTCTTGCCGGGGATGTTGCCGCCGATCATCAGCACCACGCCGAACTCGCCGACCGTGTGGGCGAAGACGAGGATGGCGGCGGAGAGGAAGCCGCGGCGGGCGAGCGGCAGGGCGACGGTGAAGAAACGATCGACCGGCCCGGCGCCCATCGTCGCGGCGATCTCCAGCGGGCGATCGCCGATCGCTTCGAAGGCGGTGCGCAGCGGCTGGATCGCGAAGGGCAGCGAATAGAAGAGCGAGCCGATGACGAGCCCGGTGAAGGTGAAGGCGAGGGTGCGGATGCCGAAGGGTTCGAGCAAGCTCATCAGCGGGCTGGCCGGGCCCAGCGCGATCAGCACATAGAAGCCGATCACCGTCGGCGGCAGGACCAGCGGCACGGCGGTGATCGCGCCGACCACTTCCTTCCACCAGCGGCGCGAGCGGGCCAGCCACCAGGCGAGCGGGGTGGCGATGATCAGCAGCAATAGGGTGGTGACGAGCGCGAGTTCGGCGGTCGTCGCGAGGACGAGGCCCATCAGCTATCGGACCGCATAGCCGTAGCGCCGGATGATCGCGAGCGCGGTCCGGCTCTTGAGGAAGGCGAGGAAGGCGCGGGCGGCGGGGTTGCTCTCGCCGGTCCGGAGCAACACGGCCTGCTGCTCGATCGGGGCGTGGAGCCCGGCGGGGACGATCCAGCGCGAGCCGCCGCGCACCGCGACGAGCTGGCTGAGCGCGACGAAGCCGAACTGGGCGGCGCCGGTCGAGGTGAACTGATAGGCCTGCGCGATCGAGCTACCGGTGACGACCTTCGGCTTGAGCGCGGCTTCGACGCCGAGCCGGCGCATCGTCTCGACCGCCGCTACGCCATAGGGCGCGGTGGCGGGGTCGGCGATCGCGATCCAGTCGAACCGGCCCCGCTTTAGCACCGCGCCGCCCGCGTCGACGAGGCCCGGCGTCGCCGAATAGAGCACCAGCCGCCCCACAGCATAGGTGAAGCGGGTGCGGGGCACCGCCAGCCCGTCCTGCTCGGCCCGGGCGGGGCGATCGGCATCCGCGGAAAGGAAGACCTCAAACGGCGCGCCATGGCTGATCTGCGTGTAGAAGCCGCCCGACGCGCCGAAGGCGAGCAGCGCCTTGTGGCCGGTCGCCTTCTCGAAGGCGGCGGCGATCGCCCTGGCCGGTTCGGTGAAGTTGGCGGCGACGGCGACCTGGGTCTCGGCGGCGAGCAGTGGGGCGGAGAGCGCTGCACCCATCAGGGTCAGCCAGCGAAGAGCCAGGACGATGACGGGCATGGGATCACCTCCGCGCGATAATCGCGACATGCTATATCCCGCAGTATATGGCAAGTGGGGTCAACCTGGGGGCAGGGGATGTTCGCGCAGCAGGGCGGTCAGGTCTTTGAATTCGGCGGTGTCGGCTGCCGTCAGCAGCCGGGTTTCGAGCGCGCGATAGGCCGCGAGCACCCGGCGGCCGAGCGGCGTCACCCTGGCGCCGCTGCCCTGGCCGCCGCCCGGCGTTGTCTCGACCAGCCGTTCCGCCCAGCAGCGGTTCATGCTGTCGACGAGCAGCCAGGTGCGCCGATAGCTCATCCCCAGCGCGCGGCCGGCGGCCGAGATCGACCCCTCGCGATCGATCGCGTCGAGCAGGTCGGCCTTGCCTGGGCCGATGGCGGGTTCGTCTCCGCAGAAGATCTGCGGCTTGAGCTTGAGGGGACCGAGCCGGGGAACCATGGCCCCCTGCTTAGCAGGCCGACCCCGCTTCCTGAAGTTCCGATATATTTTCTATCAATTTGATAGAGAAAAATTGCTTTTGTTTGGCTGGGCGGCGGCTAAGCCGGTGTCATGCTTTCGAAAGAGGGGACAATGACCGACGTCCATGACGAGCCGATCGAGGCGCTCGCGGGTCACTATTGGGATATCGACCGGATCGTGGCGGAGCTTCGCGACGCGCGCGAGGACTGGCGCGCCGCGCACAAGCGCCACGCCGAACATGGCGCCGCCGGCTTCCCGTCGCGCCATGTGATCGACAAGATCATGATCGCGCTGTGCGGCGCGCTGTTCCCGCTGCGGCTGGGGCCGAGCTTCGTCCGCCAGCACAATGAGGAGGCGTTCGTCGCCGAGACGCTGCAGACCGCACTGAGCCGGCTCCACGGCCAGATTCGGCTCGAACTCGGCTATTCGGCGGGGGCCGCCGATCCGCATCTCGTCGACGGCGAGGCGGGGCGGATCATCGGCCATTTCGCGCGCGGGCTGCCGCGCCTGCGGCGGCTGATAGACACCGACGTCGAGGCTGCCTATGCGGGCGACCCGGCGGCGCGCAGCGTCGACGAGGTGCTGATCTGCTACCCCTGCGTGCTGGCGATCGTTCATCATCGGCTGGCGCATCTGCTGCATGGGCTGGGCGCGCCGCTGGTGGCGCGGATCATCTCCGAGATCGCCAATTCGCGTACCGGGATCGATATCCATCCGGGCGCGTCGATCGGCGAATCCTTCTTCATCGACCATGGCACCGGCGTGGTGATCGGCGAGACCGCGATCATCGGCCGACGGGTGCGGCTCTACCAGGCGGTGACGCTGGGCGCGCGGAGCTTCCCGGCCGATGCCGACGGGGCGCTGCGCCGCGGCCTCGCACGGCATCCGATCGTCGAGGACGACGTGGTGATCTATGCGGGGGCGACGATCCTCGGCCGGGTGACGATCGGCGCGGGATCGACGATCGGCGGCAATGTCTGGCTGACGACCAGCGTGCCGCCGGGCAGCGCGATCAGCCAGGCGCGCGCGCATCGCGACGGGATCGCGGAACTGCTCCGGCTCACGGGAGACGATGATGGCGCATGAAGGGCCGCTCTGCCTGATCGTTCCCGGCCTCGACAATTCGGGTCCCGACCATTGGCAGACGCTGTGGGAGGAGAAGCGCGACGATTGCCGCCGCGTCGATCTCGGCTGCTGGTCGGAGCCCGACCGGCGCATCTGGACCGAACGGCTCGACGCCGCGCTGGCGATGACCGACGGGCCGCTGGTGCTGGTGGCGCACAGCCTGGGATGCCTGACGATCGCCTGGTGGGCGCTCGGCGCCTCGCACGAGCGGCTGGCGCGGGTCCGCGGCGCGCTGCTGGTGGCACCGCCCGACGTCGACGCGGCCGATGCGCACCCCTTCGTCCGCCGCTTCGCGCCGGCGCCGGCCGCGGCCCTGCCTTTCCCGTCGATCCTCGTCGCCAGCCGCAACGATTGCTATGCGGCGTTCGACCGGCTGGAGACGCTGGCGCGAGCCTGGGGGAGCCGCTTCGTCGATGCCGGCCATGCCGGGCACATCAACGCCCGGTCGGGGCTCGGCGACTGGCCGGACGGCGAGGTGCTGCTGGAGGAACTGATCGAGGGGAACGCGCCGTTTCGGACCAGTCCCCCGGCGCACCGGCCGAAAGGGCTTGCAAAGTAGGGTTTCGTTTGTTCTCTCTATGTTCTGATATGGAACATGGAGAGCCGATGGCCAAAGATCCATGGGGCATCGGGACGGTGCGAAGGATGACGATTCCGGCGGAGTGTCGAGGGACGCGGGGCGGATGACATCGCTCTCGCTCTCGTTCATCCTCCCCTGATGGAGAGCTTCAACCATATCGTCGACGCGCTGACCGGCGCGGTGTTCTTCAAGGTGCCGCTGTTCGGCGTCGAGATCGAACTGATCGTGCTCTACCTCGCCGTGCCGATGCTGTTCTTCACGATCTGGCTCGGCTTCCCCAACATAGGCTGCGTCGGCCATGCCCTGCGTGTCCTCCGCAACCAGCCGCGCGAGGGCGAGGCGAAGGGCGACGTCAGCCAGTTCGCGGCGCTGACCACGGCACTCGCGGGGACGATCGGGCTCGGCAACATCGCCGGGGTCGCGGTCGCGCTGACGATGGGCGGCCCCGGCGCGATCCTGTGGATGTTCGTGATCGGCTGGTTCGCGATGACGGTGAAGATGGCCGAGGTGACGCTGGGCCTGAAATATCGCGTCACCGACGCGCGCGGCCATGTCCATGGCGGGCCGATGTACGTGCTGAAGGCGGTGCTGGCGCGGAAGGGGCTGCCGAGGCTGGGGATCGCACTCGGCGGCTTCTACGCCTTCTTCGCGCTGTTCGGGGCGATCCCGATGGTGCAGGTCAACCAGAGCTTCGCGCAGGTCAGCGTGGTGACGGGGATCGGCAATGGCTGGGCCTATGGCATCGGCCTCGCCTTCGCGGTGGCGCTGGTGACGCTGGGCGGGGCGCACTGGCTGGGCGAGGTGTCCAAGCGGCTGACCCCGCTCAAGGTCGCGGTCTATCTGGCCGGGGTCGCGGCGATCCTGATCCTGCACGCGGGCGAAGTACCGGCGGCGCTGGCGCGGATCTGGCACGGCGCCTGGGGCTTCGACGCGGCGTCGGGCGGGGCGGTCGGCGCCTTCGTGGCGGGGATGCGGCGCGCGGTGTTCGCGAGCGAGGCCGGGGTCGGATCGGCGGTGATGGCGCACAGCCTGGCCCGCACCGAGGAGCCGGTGTCGGAAGGGATGGTCGCGCTGCTCGAACCGCTGCTGGGAACGATGATCGTCTGCGCGGTGGGCGGGCTGGCGCTGGTCGTCGCGGGCACCTGGGACGATCCGGGCCTGCAGGGGATCGAGATCACGAGCGCGGCCTTCGCGCATGTCGCGGGTTGGTTCCCCTGGCTGCTGGCGATCGTCGTCGTGCTGTTCGCCTATTCGACGCTGGTTGCCTGGGGTTTCTACGGCCTGCAGGCCTGGGGCTATCTGTTTGGACATGGGCCGAGGGCGCAGTGGAGCTACAAGATCCTCTATGTCGTCGCTCTGCCGCCCGCCGCAGTGATCGACCTGGGACGGGTAATCGACATCATCGACAGCAGCTTTTTCCTGATGGCGGTGCCCAACGTGATTGCGCTGTTTCTTTGCGCGGGCGAGTTACGGCGAGATGTGTCGGAGTATTGGCGACGACGCGAGCGCTCACAAGCAGCGATGTGAAGCGGGCGTTCCCGTCGATGCGCTTTTCGATGTACCGATACGGGCCGAAGTCGTGATGATATCCGGCGCGAAGGTCCATCGGCGGGAACCGGCTCCACTTCCGGAGCGTCTCCAGCCTAACGGAGCGAAGAAAACATGCGTCGAGGAGCGAGAGGAATGCTGGGAACCATCCTGGCATACTTGATCGCGTCACCCTTGACCGAAGATGCGTTCGAACGGGACCAGCTTTTCCAAACGATCCTCGACAGACGGGCGGCAATCCTCATCGCGCCGGCGAGCACAGTTCCGATGGCGTTGATGGCCGCAAACGTCACCGCTGACAGATGGCCGTGGGTTTGGATGACCATCGATCTTTTGCTTACAGGCATCCGCTGGCGCATCATGGTCGACGCACAAACCTCGACCGAAGACCGGCGGAGGCGACAGGCCGGAACGCTCGTGTGGCTTGGCGCTCTCTGGATGCTGGCTCTCGGTATCGCCACCTATCTTTGCCTTATTGCAGGATCGCCTGCCCTGATGATCGTTTCAGCCGTGATTGGCACAGGCGTCGCTTGCACAATCACGTCGCGAAACGCCGCTACTCCGCGGCATGCTCTTTTTCTTCTGCTTCTTCTCGGCGTGCCATTTGCGCTGGGAATGCTGCGTTCGCCGATTGAAGGGATGTTCGTCCCCGCGATCCTGGCGGTGGTGTGGATCGCCAGCCTTTATCTGTTTGTACGTCAGAATCATGCCAGCATGCTCAGATTGATCAAGGCGGAAACGGCCGCACGGCGAGCGGCCGAGACCGACGAACTGACGGGGCTTTTCAACCGAGCGCATTTCGCAGAGCGATGCCGGCAACTCGATGAATATTCCGGGGGACCGGCGGACTATGGTTTTCTTTGCGTGGATCTGGACGGTTTCAAGGCGGTCAATGACGAGCATGGCCATTTGGTCGGGGATTCATTGCTGCGTGAAGTGGCATCCCGGATGCGCGAAGTGCTCCGTAGCGACGACGTGCTGTTTCGGTTGGGAGGTGACGAGTTCGTAGCGCTGTTACCTCGGGCCGCTCCCCAGGACTGCACAGATGTTGCGGACAGGCTGATCTCGGCGATCCGCTTGCCTTTAGTATTTGAGAACGGCCTTTTCGTTCAAGTCGGCGCCAGCGTTGGGAGCGCCTGTACATGCGGGAAGAAAATCAGTTCGGCCGCGCTCCTGCAATCCGCTGACGCGGCAATGTACCGTGCGAAGGAACGGGGCAAGGGCATCCACATTCATTCGTGATGCGGGATGGTAAAACGGCCGGAACGCGTGGCTTCGACCGCTGAAGACCTCCCCGTTGGTAAGGTGGAACGGGCCAGGATGGATGTGCCATCCGGCCATGCCGCCGATGTGCGGCAATCCCGATCAATATGCGAGGGCGCAGCCATCCGCCCGCATCTCGCTGCCGGCGGCATAGATGCGATCCGGCCCGTCCACGCGTTTCTCGATGCATTGATAGCGGCCGAAACCGCCATCGGACGCGCCGATCGTCCAGCCCATGCTCGAGAGAGCCATGCGGGTTTTTTCCGGCACGCCGTTTTCGAGGCGGAGCAGACCGCTCGCGGGAAGATCGGGGCTGTCTTCACCCATCGACTGTGAAGATCCTTCATGGTGCCAGCGTGGAGCATCGCCCGCGGACTGAATCTCCAGGCCATAATCGCGGCGATTGACGACGATCTGGACCTGCCCCTGCGGCTGCATGTCGCCGCCCATCACGCCGAAGCTCATCCAAGGCTGGTCGCCGATGGTCGCGAAGCCGGGGATAATGGTCTGGAAGGGCCGCTTACCCGGCGCGTAGATGTTCGGGTGGCCGTCCCGCAGCGCGAATAGCTGGCCTCGATCCTGAAACATGAAGCCGAGGCCGTCGGCGACGAGGCCCGATCCCATGCCGCGAAAGTTGGACTGGATCATCGACACCATCATCCCGTCGCTATCGGCGCAGGTGAAATAGGTGGTGTCGCCTCGCGACGGCGCGCGGCCCGGATGGACGCCCCGCATGATGGCGCCGGGGTTGATAAGTCGGGCCCGCTGCGCGGCGTACTCCTTCGAGATCAGCCAGTCGACCGGCACCTGCGCGAGGTGCGGCTCGGCGTAATAGCGGGCGCGATCTTCATAGGCGAGGCGCTTGGCCTCGACCTGGAGGTGGATTGAGAGGGGGGATTGGAAGCCGGCGGCCTCGAGGTCGAAATGCTCGAGAATGTTGAGCATCTGCAGGGTGGCGATGCCCTGCGTGTTGGCGCCGAGCGCGTGGACGCCCACGCCGCGATAGTCGGTCTTGTGGGGCGTAATCCATTCGCCTTTGTGGGCGGCGAGGTCCTCGCGCCGCAGCCAGCCGCCGATGCGGCGGAAATAGGCTTCGATAGTCCTAGCGATCTCCCCTTCGTAGAAGGCGTCGCGGCCGCCCTGGGCGATCATCCGGTAGGTGCGGGCGAGATCGGGATTACGGAAGACGCCGCCGGCCTTCGGCCCTTCGCCGCCGATCGCATAGGTGTGCAGCGCGTTATCGATTTCCTCGATCCCGCTGCCGGGCTTTCGGAAATTGGCGAGGGCGCGGCGGATATAATAAGCGATGATATCTGGTACCGGTGCCCCCTTCTCGGCCAGCTCGACCGCCGGTTCGAACAGCTCGGACCATTTGAGCTTGCCATAGCGCGCATGGAGCATTCCCCACGCGTCGACGGTGCCGGGGACCGAGACGGTGACGGCGCCGAGCGGTGGCAGGGCGCCGTCCTTCGCGCGCGAGCGGACTGTCGCGAGATCGAGGCCGCGCGGCGAGGCGCCCGAGCCGGCGAGGCCCATGACTTTGCCCGCCTTCGGATCCCAGAGCATCGCATAGCAATCGCCGCCGATCCCGCACGATGTGGGTTCGAGAAAGCCGAGGCACGCGTTGATCGCGATCGCAGCATCGGCCGCCGAACCGCCCCTCCGGAGGATGTCGATACCAGCGAGCGTCGCGAGAGGGTGGGCGGTGCCGGCGGCACCCGACAGGCCATAGACAGCAGTGCGCGAGGCGAAGCTTGCACCGACCGGACGGTCGCCGCCGCGCAGGTCGGGCCGTTCGAAGCGATCGGCGCCCGGGGCCCAGCGCGTGGGAGGGGTGGCGGCGGTTTCGGCGAGGGCGGGAGCGGCGATCGCCGCGGCGGGGACGGTGGCGAGGAAGGTCCGGCGGTTCATGGTCGCTATCCTGCGGAGGCGGTCGACGGTATGAACCGACTTGTATCGGCGGCTTAACCGATTGGAAAGCGGTGCGGGCGCTTGATGAAGGGGCCCGCTTTCCCTTACCATTGCGACAAGGAGAGACGGCCATGCAGAATATGGGTGACGGGAGCTGCCCGTTCGAGTTCAATTTCGATCCCGCGACCTTCAAGGCGGGCGATGTGGTGAGCTACCGCGTCACCGGAAGCTTGGAAGGATTTCCTTTCGTCGGGACGCTGGTCGAGGTGCATGATGACCATGTCATCCTGCTGTCCGAGCCCGACAAGCCCGAAAGCCGGGTGCGCGGCACTCGCGAAAGCCGTCCGATCGTTGCGGAAGAGGATGTGATCTAACCTAGCGCCTCAGTGAAGCGCACGGTCGGCGAGCCACGCGCGCGCCTGGCGCTGCGCCTCCGCAACCTCGCGCGCCGACATCTGGCCCGCGATGTCGGTCCGGCAGTACTGGGCCTCTTGCGACCCCGCCAGAGCGGCAAGATTGAACCACTTATGGGCGGTCACCAGGTCCACCGGGCAACCGTTCGAACCTGTGGAATAGACGAAGCCAAGATCCAGCAGAGTGTCGCTGTCATTTGCCCTCAGCAGGGGGGCATCGACGAGAGAACTTCCCATAAACTTCAACTCCTTTCATCGTGGAGATTGAAGACCAGATCTCAAAAAAATGGTTAACGTCCGCTTAGACCTTGGTCGAACGTGCCGAAAAGCGAGAGGAAGCGGAGAGCAAGCGCTATATCCACAAATCAATATCAGTGGATATTCAATGGTCTACCGGCCGGTCCCCAAAGCTGTGCGCGATAGGCCTCGAAGCAGCGCTCGCCGCAACGCAGGCGAATAAGCGCGCCTTCCGCGATGGCGGTTGCCCGGCAAGAATCTTCGGCGACGAGGGGATGAAGAGCTTCCCGATTCCAATCGGCGCTATGCTTTACGTCCAGGACGGCGTGGAGATCGAAATAGCGGCGTTCCCGATCGGAAAGACCGATCCGCCTCAATCCCTTCGCCACCTCCGCCGAACGTCCCGGTGCGGTGAGTTCGATGACGCCAAGTGCTCCGACAGAATGCCAGGCATAATCGCGATGGGTCGCCATGGCGGTCATCGCATTGGCCAGAGCAAGACTTTGCCAAACGGTGGTTTCGATCCGAGGAGAGACCGCCAATGTTTCCACCAGGGCATCGAGCATCGGACCGTGCATGCCAGCGCGATTGCCTCGCCCCATCTCGTCCCAATAGTTGCGGGCCAATTCGAGCTTGGCAGGGACCGGCAACTTCACCTGGGTATAGGCAACCAGGTCATCAAAGCCGGCTTCGCCGGCGGCCTCCTGCTCGAAAAACCAGCGGAGTTCGTCGCCGGACGCATGTTCTGCCAGCCAAGGAAAGAGCGGGTCGCCCTGACCGGGGCCGGTCTGCTTCAACTCCTCGAACCAGGTCACGAAGCCGTCGGCATCGGTGGGGGCCGCCGCCGCGTCCGCCATGATATCGCTACGAAGTTCTTCGAGGAAGGCGCGCTCAAGCCTCTGCATGCGCATATCGTCGTCGAAGCGGCGATTGCTCCGATCGGGCAGGCGGGGTTGCAGCCGTCTGCGGTTCCAGTGGGCAAGGGCGCGTTGAAAGTCGTCAGCGAGGAATTGCGAACGCCGGTCTGCGGCGTCGCATCGATATTTGGTGGCCATGTTTGATCCTGAAAATCAATGTCTTGATGTGCTTGCAAGAACGACCGGCCAGTGGCGGCGGTTCCGACTGATATGGATCAAGTGCGGCCCAGGCTCGGCCGACCGCACACCTGGGCCGGCTGGAGAGACTTTCCAATGTTCTGGCTTTGGAGCAGATTGCGCCCCGGGGGCAGGGGAGAATCATATGCGACATCCAAATTTCCTCGCCTTGGCCGGGTTTGCCATGCTGCCCGCCGCAGTGCATGCCCAGGTCCAGCCAGGTCAGTGGGAATCCACCGTCACCGTCCAGTCGATCGACATGCCGGGAGCGCCGCCGCAGATGGCCGCGATGATGAAAGGCAAGACGACGCGGCAAAGCTATTGCATCACGCCGGAGCAGGCGGCGAAAGGGCCGCAGGAGATGCTCAAGCAGAATCCGTCCTGTCGCTTCACCAAATATTCGATGGCCGGCGGTGTCATTTCAACCGCCATGACCTGTTCTCAAAACGGCGGGACCATGACCGCCCAGGCAAACGGCAAATATAACTCTACATCCTTCAACGTAACGTCGACCGCGGTGATGAGCGGCAGGATGAGCATGCGGATGACGTCGGCGAGCAGCGGGCGGCGCCTCGGCCCCTGCATGGGAAACTAGGCGTCAGGCCGCTGCCGATTGTCGCGCCGCGGCAATCCCGGCGCTGAGATATTGTTGCCGGAACGGTTTGGCGAGCCGGGGAATGTCGGGCGCAAGGATATCTATCCCCTGATAGCCCGACATGACGAGCACGGCGAGCGCCGGACGGGTGGCCCGCAGGTGCATCGCCAACTCGATCCCTGTCATGCCCGGCATGACATGGTCGGTGAGGACCACGACGGGGTCGAGGCCTCGGTCGAGCAGTTCCAGGCCCTCGCGGGCATTCGAGGCTTGAACCACATCATAACCGAGTGCGCCGAGCATCTCTGCCGTGGCCGATCGGACGCGCGGTTCGTCGTCGATGACCAGGACGACATCGCCCTGTCCCTCGACGACGTGCGCATCGTCGTAGCCCGGCGCAGCCTTCGGAGGTTCCGATGCCACGGGAAGCCAGATGCCGATCGTGGTGCCGAGGCCAGGCGCGCTGTCGACTCGTAGCGTGCCGCCGAGCTGCCCGGCGAGGCCGTGTGCCATGGAAAGGCCGAGGCCGGTGCCGTGCCCGGCCTCCTTGGTACTGAAGAAGGGCTCGGCCGCCCGGCTGCGGATGGCTTCGTCCATGCCGCGGCCATTGTCGGTCACCGTGACGCGTACATAATCGCCCTCGGCCAGTTCCGGAGGACGGCCCGCCGCGGGTGCGCGGCGTGCGGATATCGACAGGACGCCGCCGTCCGGCATCGCGTCGCGTGCATTGACGGCCAGGTTGAGGAGCGCCATTTCCAGTTGATGTCGATCGCCGTGGACGGCCGGCAGCTCCGCTTCGAGGTCGATCGTGAGCGTCACCCTGGCGCCGAGCGACGTGACGAGCAGTTCGCGCATATTCTCGATCAGCGCTCGCAGGTCGACGGGGCTGACCGCCAGCGGCTGCCGGCGGGCGAAGGCCAGCAGGCGATCGACCAGCAGGCGAGCCCGATCGGCTGCATCCATGGCCACGCGTACCGTCCGCATCACCCGATCATTGAGCGGCTTGCCCGAAAGAATGAGATCGAGACTCCCGACGATAGGGGTCAGCAGATTGTTGAAGTCATGCGCGACGTTGCCGGTGAGCTGACCGATCGTCTCCATTTTCTGCGACTGCCGGATCATGTCGCGGGCCTGTTCCAGTTCGGCGGTTCGATCGGCAACCCGGGAGTCGAGCACACGGTTCAACTCGCCCACCGCATCGAGCAGGCGAGCATTCTCCAGAGCGGTGGTCGCGGCCCTGCCGAGCGTGTGGAGCAGGCTTACTGAAGCTTCGTCGGGATCTCCGGTCTTGGCCCAATAGGCACCGATTGCCGCCAGCGGATCAGGCATGCCAACGGGGATCATCGCCATGCTGCGCACGAAGGTGGGCGCATAGGCGGCGTGCGGGACGCGCGGATCGGCCATCACGTCGGGGATGACGATCGGACACCTGTG
The DNA here is from genome assembly GCF_001015195.1 of Sphingomonas sp. Y57. GTDB lineage: Bacteria > Pseudomonadota > Alphaproteobacteria > Sphingomonadales > Sphingomonadaceae > Rhizorhabdus. The sequence goes on from NZ_LDES01000055.1 coordinate 124,203, forward strand.
CTGCATGGCTATCCCGGAAACGCAGGTTTCGGCTGGAAAACGTTGGCCGGCCCACAGCGGCGACATCGAGTCCTCGGCTACATAATGACACTCGCCGCCGTCCTTCAGGACGATGGCGATACCGTCGGCGCCGGCGATCCCGCGAGCCGATTGCCGAAGAATGTCGCTGATGTCCCCGATGGTCCGCGCACTGCCGAGCTGCTCAATGGCGGAGGCGAGAAGCGACCAGCGCTCCGCAAGCCGACCAGCCGCATTGCCATCGTCATCGACCCCGGACGACCGCATCACAAAACCCCCAACGCAACACGCACCGCGGCTCTTAGCATAATTCCAGCGGCGCTGGGAATTCCACCTGATACTATTCCGTAACGATTGCTGCGGCTAGAGTTGCGACCTCCCCAGCATTGACGCGGGCTCGTGCGGGCGGGATGATCACCGGACATCGTCGGGGACATGAGATGGCGCAAAAAAGTGCCGGACTGCTGCTCTTCCGCCGGGATGGCGGAGCGATCGAGGTGCTGCTCGTCCATCCCGGCGGGCCCTATTGGCGGAACAAGGACGCGGGCGCCTGGCAGATTCCCAAGGGCCTGATCGAACCGGGGGAGGACGCCGCCTCGGCGGCGCGGCGTGAGGCCGCAGAGGAATTGGGAATGGCGATCGAAGGCGAGCCGGTGCCACTCGGTGAGATACGGCAGACGGGCGGGAAGATCGTCGAGGCCTTCGCCGTCGAGGCCGATCTCGACGCGACGGCGGTGCACAGCAACAGCTTCGAAATGGAGTGGCCGCCGCGAAGCGGCCGGATGCAGAGCTTCCCGGAGATCGATGCAGCACAATGGTTCGGGATCGACGAGGCGCGGAACATGATGCTCCCAAGCCAGGTGCCGTTGCTTGATTACCTGCGAGAGGCGGCTGCCAAGCTCAATCCGCCAGCGCGAGCGAGATCGCCGCAGTGAGCGATTCCGCGCCATAGGGCTTTTGGACGATGTGGAAGCCGGCGGCTTCCCCGCCGGCGACCTCGCGACTGTAGCCGGTGGCGAGCAGGATGCGCTGATCGGGTGCCGTCTTGCGCAAGCGGCGGGCGAGTTCGAGCCCGCTCATGCCCGGCATGACGATGTCCGAAAAGACCAGATCGTAATGATGCCGCCCGATTAGGTCGAGCGCGGCCTCGGCGCTCTCCACGTCGGTAACATCCGCCCGCAATTCGCGCAGCATCGAGCGGGCGAACTGGCGTACATTGTCGTTGTCCTCAACCAGCAGGACATCGAGCCTTTCCCAGTTCGCAATCGCAGAGCGCACCGCCGCTCGATTGTCGGGCCGCTTGTCGGTTCGCGGCAACAGCAGGCTGACCGTGGTCCCTCGGCCTGCCTGGGATTCGATTTCGGCGCGGCCACCAGTCTGGGCGGCGAAGCCGTGAATCTGGCTGAGACCGAGGCCGGTTCCCTTGCCGACCGGCTTGGTCGTGAAGAACGGCTCGAAAACCCGCTCGAGGATATCCGCCGAAATTCCCTGGCCGTTATCGATGATGGCGATGCAGACGGCATTCTCCTTGGCTACGTTGCGGGCCGAGATGGTGAGCGTGCCTCCGTTCGGCATCGCGTCCCGAGCGTTGAACGCCGCATTGAGCAGCGCCGTCTCCAGCTCCGCGGCGTCGGCTTCGATCGACCATAGGTCGGGTGCGAGATCGAGCCGTACCTCGATTTGGCTGCCAAGCGTGCGGGCGAGCACCTCCCCAAAGGCGTCGAGGCGGCTTCCCGGGTCGAGGACCTCGGGTTTCAGCGACTGGCGCCGGCCGAAAGCGAGTAGCTTCGAGGTGAGCGCGGTCGCCTTATCCGCGGTTTCGGTGATCGCCCGCACGTAGCGCCGACGCTTCTCGGGCGCGAGATCCTCCTTCTGAAGCAGTTCGGCCGAGCCACGGATCACGGTCATAAGGTTGTTGAAGTCGTGAGCGATGCCGCCGGTCAATTCGCCGAGCGCCTGCATCTTCTGTGACTGGAAGACGGCTGCGCGGGCCTGCTCCAGTTCCTCCTGGGCCCGACGCTTTTCCGAGATGTCCCGCGTGATCTTCGCGAAGCCGATCAGCGTCCCATCCTCGTCACGGATGGGATCGATCACGACATGCGCCCAGAAGCGGGTGCCGTCCTTCCGAACGCGCTCTGCCTCGCGTTCGTACCGGCCCTCGCGGAGGGCGGTTTCCAGAGCCAGCGCCGGCTCACCCCGGATACGATCCTCCTCCGTGTAGAAGCGTGAAAAATGGGCCCCGACGATCTCGTCCGCGCGATAGCCCTTGATCGCTTGCGCGCCCGTATTCCAGTTGGTCACCCGGCCCTCGAGGTCGAGCATATAGATCGCATAATCCTTGACGCTCTGGACCAGCTTGCCGAAGCGCTGCTCGGCAGCGAAGAGGGCGCGGTCGGTTGCCCGGCGCTCGGTGATGTCGCGGATGATCTTGGCGAAGCCCAGCAGTGCACCATCGGGCGCGAGAATGGGATCCACGACGACGTGGACCCAGATCACGCTGCCGTCCTTGCGGATACGTTCGCCCTCGCCCTCGAAACGGCCTTCCTCGAAGGCCGTGCGGAGCATGGCCTGGGGAACACCCGCGGCGCGATCCGCGGGCGTGAAGAAGCGGGAGAAATGATCGCCTATCACCTCTTCGGCCTCATAGCCCTTGAAGCGACGAGCGCCGATGTTCCACGTCAGGATGTGTCCCACGGGATCCAGCATGTAGATCGCGTAGTCGCTCACTGCGTTGACGAGGAGTTGGTAACGTTGCTCGGTCGCCTGCGCGTCGAAATTCGATAGGTCGTCCATTTGTCTCCGCAGGCCCCTCGGGGGCACAACGGCCCCGAAGGGGATCAACCCGCGCAGATCGAATGTTGTTCCGCTCCCCATGTATTTTTCCTTCGCTTGGGGAGACCGGATCCTCCCTACCCATGGTTAACGCGATGTTAGGACCGCTCGGCGATAGGAGAGCGCCTACGGCCGGATGGAAGAATGATGAAGATCAGCGTCACTGCGCAGCAAATCCCGAGCTTGCTTGACGAGGCGCCCGCGGGCGTGAGCGTCCTCTCACTGGACTGTTTCGACACATTACTCTGGCGCAACGTCCAGGCGCCCTCCGATGTGTTCGTGGACCTGGGCCTGGAAGGCGGAGCGATCGAACCGCGGGTGTTGGCCGAACGTCAGGCGCGGAAGGGGCAGGCGTTGCTCACCGGACGCAACGAAGTGTCGATCGAGGATATCCATGCGCGGCTGGTACCGGGACACGAGGCGGCGGCGGTCGCCGCGTCGGTCCAGGTCGAGATCGATGCCGAGGCGCGGCACTGTTTTGGCTTTGCTCCCGTGGTCGACCTGATCCGCGCTGCCAAGGCCAAGGGACTGACGGTGGTGGTGGTCAGCGACACCTATTTCAGCGCCGCGCAGCTGCGTACGCTCATCGAACGCGCCGCGGGAACCGAGGTCGGGGCGGCGATCGACCGGATATTCACTTCATCCGACCATGGCATCAGCAAGCCCGAAGGGCTGTTCGCGCCGGTGATCGCCGCGCTGGGCATCGCGCCGGGCGCGATGCTGCACCTTGGCGACAACATCCGTGCCGACCAGGAGGCTCCGGCAGCTCTTGGAATCGCTAGCGCGCATTTCGTCCAGTTCGACGCCCGCACCGAGACCCGGCTGCGCCATGAGGCACTGGCGGCGGTGATGCTCGATCCGGCAACCCGACAGACAGTGGCGGCGTTGCAGCCGCACCGCCCGTTGCTGTCACTCCGCGTGGAACAGGAGGCCGACTTCGCGTTCGGCCACGACGTGATCGGGCCACTGCTACATGGCTTCGCGCAATGGATATGCGACGAGGCCGGGGCCCTCGGGCGCGACCAGGACCGCCCGGTCAGGACGCTGTTCCTTATGCGCGACGGCTATCTGCCGATGAAGCTGTTCGAGACGCTGAACGTTGGCACGCCGGTCGGAGAGATCTCGATCAGCCGGCTGGCGGCCGGCCGGGCCGGGCTGGTCGACGAGGCGGCGGTGCGGAGAATGATCGAGCGCGATGCCGGCAAACATCGTTTCGACGTGCTGGCTGGCCTGTTGTTGCTCCGGCCGGAAGAGGCGCGCGCACTGGTCGGTCCCAACGGCGGCGTGGCGGCCCTGGAGCGGGCGGCGTGCACGAGTGAGGTCGCGGCGAAGATCGTCCGCCGGTCGGCGCGTAACGCGGAACGGCTGATCGCGCATGTCCGCCGCGCCGGCGTACAGGAGGGCGACCTGCTGATGATCGTCGACCTTGGCTATCATGGCAGCGTGCAGGACCATATAGCACCGGTGCTGAAGGAGCGAATGAACGTCGAGACCGCCGGGCGTTACATGCTGCTGCGCGAGAACAGGGTGAGCGGACTCGACAAGAAGGGCTGGTTCGACAAGCGCCATTACGGGCGCGAGGCGCTGGCGGCGCTCGGATCGTCGATCGCGGTGATCGAGCAGATCTGCACCCAGCCAAAGGGGTCGGTGGTCGACTATCATCCCAACGGCAAGCCAATCCACGAGAAGCCGGGCCACAAGGGGGCGCAGAGCGCCACCCGCGACCGGATCCAGGCGGCCGCGATCGTCTATGGTCAGGCCGCGACCGCGGCGGGACGGATGGCAGCGTCCGACGATGGCGATTGTCGGCGGCGGATGGCGGCGGCGATGCTGGCGCGGCTGATGTATCTGCCTTCGGCTGAGGAGGTGGCCTTGATCGGCGACTTCACCCATGACGCCAATATGGGATCGTCGAGCCATCTGAGGATGCTCGACGGTGCGCGGGCGACGCGCGGGCTGCGGCGGCGCGGGCTCCATTATGTGCAGAGCACGGCGCGGATGTTCCTGCCGGGCGAACTCCAGGCCCAAGGACTGACGCTCAACCTGGCGCTGTTTGGGATCGTGCGCAGCGGGCTGGACGTACGCGAAGGCGATTTTCAGGCGGGCGGAACGCCGGTCCCGGTGATCCTCGCCAATGCCCGCGCAGATTGCCTTGTCGAGATCGACGCCTATCCCACCCATGACGGCTATTACCGCCTGACCGTGCCGGCACGCGGCGACCTGACCGTAGCTGTCCTGCTGGGCGGCCTTTACGAGGCGGTGCAGATAGAGGACGTCAGCTTTCAGCCGATCGACCTGATCGGCGTTGAACCGGGCCCCAGCGATCGGCCCGACGTCGATGCGCCTTATGTGTGCGAAGGGCTGGAGCCGATCGCCGGCGACCTATATCGCTGCACGCCGAACGCCGCGCTGCTGATCCCGCCGCTGCCTGCGGCGGGCGAGGGCGAATACAAGCTGTGTGTTACCTTGCGGCCGGTGGTGCGCCGCGATGCCGCCGGCGAGGCGCGTCAAGCGGCGTGATCGTCTGATTGGGAATGCGGTGATACCGCATCTGGCGGGCTGGCGCAGCTTCCTGATACGCCTCCCCCGCGCATTGCGAAACAGCCATACAAATAGATATGTTCCATTTTTGTTCTTGACATTCCCGTAAAAGGGCGATAGACGGAAATCCAGAGTGGGAGAGCTGCGCGGGCGGCCTCCCACTTTTTGCATTTCAGGATCTTCCGTTCCGGCGCGGCCGGACGCGCGTGGCGAGACTTGCCCGCGCGGGAACGGTCGCGTCCATCCCTTTCGCCCTGACTGGAGTGACATCATGACTGTTGAGATCAGCTATTATGCGCGTGTGGCTACCGGCGGCCTGCCGGTCGCGGCCGACCCCGGCCAGGACGGCACCGCGGCCGAGGCGCAGAGCGTGTCGATCACCGCGACGCCGGTGCTGAGCGGGGTCACCCCCGACGGGCAGGCGGCGATGAGCCTGATCGCCACCGAGCCCTTTCGTTTCGAATATAGCCCGTCGGGCGCTGTCGCGGCGGTCGTCAATTCGAACTTCGTGCCGGCGGGCGAAAGGCTGTGGCTGGCCCCGCGCGCAGGCCACAGGTTCAGCCTGCGCATCGCCTGATGCCGGCGCGGCGCGATGCGCGGGGGCGGTTCGTGGCGAAACCGGGGGCGCCCGCCGATGCGGCGACGATAGCGGAGCAGGACGCGGCCGGGCCCAGCGACGATTTCCTGGCCGAATTGCAGGCGAGCTGGGCGCGGCACGGGGCCGCCACGATCGAGCAGGTGCGGAACGAACGGCCGCACGATTATCTCCGCCTGATGGCGTCGAGCCTGGCGAAGCGCGCCGAGGGCAAGAGTGACGCGATCGAGGCCCTGTCCGACGACGAGATCGCCGATGAGCTCCGACATATCCTTGGGCGGCTTGCAGCGGCGGGCGCTGGGCCTGGCCCGTGAACTGGCGCGGCGGCGCGGGCGCGATCGGCTGTCCGCCTATCGCCCCTATGCCAAGCAGCGCGAGTTCCACGATGCGGGCGCCGAGCATCGCGAACGGCTGTTCATGGCGGGCAACCAGCTCGGCAAGACCGTGGCGGGATCGTTCGAGATTTCGAGCCCGTCATCGCCCAC
>NZ_LDES01000056.1 GCF_001015195.1 Sphingomonas sp. Y57
GGCGCTGACGGCGGACAGGCGCCAGTAACGACGTCATCGTGAACCGGTATATCGACGTCCGCTATCTCGGCCAGGTCCAAGAAGTGATCGTGCCGATCAAGAGCCGCACCCGGCGGGTGACCTCGGTCAATTTCGCCCGGGCGCTACGCGACTTCCACGACCTTCACGAGACGCTTTACGGGTTCAAGCGGTCCGATCAGCCGGTCGAGATCGTCACGCTGCGCGTCGAACTTACCGTACTACGCGAGCGCGTTTCACTTCCCACCAAGCCATTCTCGAGCGAAAGCGCCGACCACGCGCTGGTCGGGACCCGAAAGACATTCATCGAGGGCCTCGGGATGGTGGACTGCCCGGTCTACGAAGGCCCTCTGCTGCAGCCGGGCAATCTCATAGCGGGCCCGGCGATCATCCACGAACCCGACACGACCATCGTCGTTTACGACCGACAGGAAGCCATGCTCGACCAGCATGAAATGTACGTCATCGAGGTGGTGAGCTGATGACCGCGCTATCCGAAAGCCCCATTTCTCCAGCAGGGATCGAGCTGGAAATACTGCGCCACAAGCTGCTCGCCATCACCCACGAAATGGCGGCGCAGCTCGTCAACGCGGCGCAGAATCCGGAGATCAACGAGGAGAAGGACTTCGCCACGGCGATCATCGACCTTCGGGGAAATGTCGTCGCCATCGACAACCCTGTCCTTCTCGGCACCGTAGGTGGCGTCGCCCGCGATATCGTCGACAGCTTCCGCTTCGACATGAAGGACGGCGATGTCGTCCTGTCGAGCGATCCGGACAGAGGCGGCGGCCGGGTCACCGACATTTCGCTGCTCAGGCCATATTTTCACGAGCACCGCGTCGCACTCTACCTGATGGTCCAGGCGCGGGTCCCGGACATCGGCGGCTGGCTTCAGGGCGGTCTCTTTCCGGGCGCTGTCGAGCTGTGGGGTGAGGGCGTACCGTTCACCCCGGTCAAGCTGTACCGTGAAGGCAAGCGCGTCCGCGATCTGGCCACGACCATGCTGCTCAACAGCCGCCGGCCCGACGACATCGAGACCACATTGACGGCAGCGCTGGCCACCATGGAGATCGGCGCGCTCCGCATCCGGCAGCTGATCGGCGGCTACAGCATCACCGAAGTCGTCGCCGCGATGGAATATTGCCAGACATATTCGGAGCGGAGAACCAGATCGCTGATCTCTCAATGGCCGAACGGCCACTATGAGAGCAGTGTTACCCTGGAGCATGACGGCAATGGCGGAGGCCCCGTCACCGTGCGGCTGCAGGCGAAGGTCGACGACGATCATCTGACCCTGGATTTCGGAAACTCCGACGACCAGCGCCGGGCCTTCATCAATTGTACGCTAGGCACGACCGTCGGTGCAGCGCTGCTTCCCCTCCTCTGCCTGATGGGGAGCGACGTCCCGGCAAACGGAGGACTGCTCGCCGCGGTCAGAGTCGCCAGCACGCCCGGCAAGGTAACGAGCGCGACCGGCAAGGCCCCGGTCGGCTGGTCCCGTTCCCATTGCAGCAGCGAGATCACCGAAGCCGTCAACAAGCTGCTTCGCCAGGTGGCGCAGCCCCGCTTCGGGACACTGACGGCTCCTGCGACATTGCTGTTCTGCCGACCGGAATCAGACCGCGCGGCGCGCATAGATCTCGGAATCTGGAACATTTCAGGCCAATCGGGAAGTGGCGGGCTGGACGGCTGGGGGCGCCCCTCCGTTTCAAGCAGAGGCGCGTTGCCCTCCGTCGAAGAATGGGAGGCTGCGCATCCCGTGAGCGTCCGACAGCTCGAATATTCGGAGGATACAGCCGGGGCAGGCCAATGGCGGGGCAGCGCAGGCTTCCAGGTGGAGTTCGCCATGCCCCCCGGCTTCCTGTTTACCACCTGCCGCCAGGACGTGGCCGTGGGGCCGGCCGGAACGGAAGGCGGAAAAAGCGGAAGTGGCACGACGCTGGAGTCCATGGATTTTGCTGGCAGTGCGCTGAAGGTGGCCATGGTGCAGACCGAAGACGGGCTCCCCGGCAACTTGGTTCGCCTGACGGCCTGCGGCGGCGGCGGTCATGGATCGCCGCTGAAGCGCGACGCCGGGGCGGTGTTCGATGACATTCTCGACGGGCTGGTCTCGCGGACCGCCGCTCGCGACCTCTATGGTGTGCTGCTGGCCACGGACGGGACGGCCGTGGACGTCATGGCGACCGAACAGCTTCGACAAGATTTGGGAGATCGTCATGGTTGACGCAATCACCGCGGAGATCATCCGCAACAATATGGAATGCACCACCGCGGAGATCATCAGCTCGATGGTCCGCAGCTCCGTCAGCCCGCTCTTCAATGAAGCCCACGACTGCGCGGCTGGCATCTTCTATTATGACAATGGCAAAGCGGAACTGATCGCGCGCGCCGACGCCGTGCCGGTACACGTCTATGGCTCCCTCACCTCGGTTCAGGCCTGCCTCGACTTTTTCCAGGGCGATCTCAACCAGGGCGATGTCATCATCGTCACGGATCCCTATTATGGCGGAACCCACATACCCGACTATACCATTGTGAAGCCTGTGTTCTACGAGGGGCAGCCGCTGTTCTTCCCCTCTGTGCGCGGCCACATGCTGGACGCCGGCGGCCCGGTTCCCTCCTCGATCAGCAGCCTTACCCGGGAAATCTGGCATGACGGCTGCCGGCTCGCGCCGATGAAACTATATGAAAAGGGAGAAATCCGGCAGGAGGTGTGGGACTTCCTCATGGCCAATAACCGCCTGCCCTCCCTCACCACGGCGGATCTCTACGCGATGATCGGAGCCTGTCGATTGGGTGAGGAGCGAATCCGCACGCTATGCGACAAATATGGGCTCGAAACGCTGCGCGAGGCCGTCAATTGGATTTTCGATTATTCCGAACGCAAGATGCGCGACCAAATCCGACAATGGCCCCAAGGCCGCTATAACGCGAAGAGCATCCTCGATACCGATTATACGGGCAGGTCCGACCTACAGGTCGCGGTTTCCATTACAGTCGGGGAGAATTCTATCGAGGTCGACTTCACCGAATCATCGGAACAGAGCAAAGGGATCGTCAACAGCGTCCCTGGAAATACCTTGTCCTATGTCTACGGGGTGTTTTCGGCCCTATGCAACGATATCCCGGTCAACTCAGGCTTTTTCCGACCCATCACGATCAAGTTGCCGAAAGGTTCTGTGGTCGATCCCATCGCTCCCGCGTCGACCATTGGCTCCACGGTTAATATCGGCTGCGACATCGGGGATGCCGTAATGAAAGCATGCGAAGGTTTCGCGCCGGATCGGGTGGGAACGGCGAGTATCGACACGCTCGTATATTTTGCATTCGGCATCGATGCCCGCACCGGCCAATATTGCGTGCACTACGACTATAATATCAATCCGACCGCCTCCGGAGCGACCAGGGGGGTCGATGGCTGGGGTGCATGGCCCGCACCTTTCGCCGCCCTGACCCTGCCATCGATCGAGGTTTCAGAGATTCAGTATCCGTGCCTCTATCGCCAGTGCGGCGATCTGGTGACCGACTCCGCCGCTCCCGGACAATGGCGGGGCTCGGCCGGCCACGCGATGCTTCGGGAGGTTCGGGGCACCGTTTCGGGCCTTTTGAACGAATATATGATGCAGGGTCTGCGCCATCCGCTCCACGGCTTTGTCGGCGGGCGTGAAGCTTGCGGGAATTACGGGATACTTCGGCCGGGCCAACCCGACGAAGTTCTGATCACCGAGGTTGGCCGTCAACTTCCGTCGCAAAATGGGGATGCCTGCTTCTTCCTATGTTCAGGGGGCGGCGGCTGGGGTGATCCGCTCGATCGGGACTCCGCGTCGGTCCTCGACGACGTGCTCGACGACTATGTGTCCATCGAGGGAGCGGCCCATGATTACGGTGTCGTGATTGACCCCGAGGCGCTGACAGTGGACGAGGAGGCGACGTCGCGGACGCGGTCCCAGCTTCGCGTCCAGCGTGAATCCGAGCCTGACTGGCTTGCCTATGGCCGCAAACAGGTCCTGGAACGCGTTGGATTGCTCCAGGCGGCGGCCGCCTGAGACCAGCCGGTCTCGACTTTCGTCCTCGGCAAGGCGCCCAGCGTTTCGACCTGGTCGACGCCCGCTTTGCCGAGGGCTTCTCCGCCCCGGCGGAGCGGCGACGAACGCGACTAGCGGCGTCGAAGGCGCAGGATCAATATCCGTCGCCCGGCATCTTCCGTAAGGCGTTGGGTGGCGCGCTGAGCAAGCATGATCGCCATTCGCCCTTCCCCGAACCGTACCAGCCCGGTTCCCTATCCTGTTCAAAATGCGCTCGCGCGTCCCTGAGGGCGCGAGCCTGGCAGCAACGGCGTACCCCGGGCCGGGAAGGTATCGTGGTCGCCGGACTTCCGCGTCGCCCTGGGGACACACCGTAGCGTGCGGAGCCCCTACCCCAGACCTGCAACTGTCAGCGCCGTCCAGGTCGCCGTACTTCTCGCCAATCTCGTCCAGGGCGAGATCGCAACAGCTCGTGGCAAGCCACGGAAAATCAAGGAAATTGGCGGAGACGGAGGGATTCGAACCCTCGGTACGAGTAATCCCCGTACGGCGGTTTAGCAAACCGCTGGTTTCAGCCACTCACCCACGTCTCCGGCGAGGCAGAGGCCGCGCTATAGCGGGCAGGTGCGGCCTGATCAACCGCCTCTCGATGCATTTTCCGCCATCAATATTCAGGTTCGATTCATTGCAGCATCCGCCAAAAGAGGCTTTACCACAGGACAGGCGAAGCGGTTTGCGGAGAACAGGCATGATCAAGGGGATGGTGCTCGGCGTGACGGGAGCGATGGCGCTCGCACTTTCGGGCGTTGCGCAAGCACAGATCAGGACGGTCGATCCCAACGCTGCAAGCGATCTTGCCCCCGTCCCCGCGAGCGAAGCCAATTACGGCACCGCGGTTTCGGCCCCGGATCCGGCGCCCGAGCCGGCCGGCACCACTGACGCTGCTGCCGTCGGCACGGATGCGGCGACGGGCGATTCGGTAACCGTCGCGGGCGCGCCGATGCCGGCCCGCGCGCAGGCTGCCGAAGCCGCCGCCAATTCCACCTATGCCCAGGATGACGTGCTCGCCGCCGCCGAGGGCGTGTTCGGCAAGGGTGCCGAGGGCCTCGCCAAGCTGGTCGAGAAGATCTTCGCCGAACAGGGTCGTCCCAACGCCTATATCGCGGGCCGCGAAGCCGGCGGCGCGATCATCGTCGGCGTGCGTTACGGCTCGGGCACGCTGTTCCACAAGGTCGAAGGGCAGCAGCCGATCTACTGGACCGGTCCATCACTGGGCTTCGACCTCGGCGCCAATGGGGCCAAGAGCTTCGTGCTGGTCTACAACCTGTTTGACACCGCCGACGCCTATCATCGCTTCCCGGCCGTGGAAGGCACCGCCTATGTCGTCGGCGGGTTCACCGCGACCTATCTGCGCCGCGGCGACGTCGTGATGATCCCGATCCGGCTCGGCGTCGGCTGGCGGCTCGGCGTCAACGTCGGCTATATGAACTTCACCCACAAATCCAAGGTCATCCCCTTCTAAGGAGGGTCTGTTCCAAAATGCGGTGAAACCGCATTTTCCAACCGATTCAGCCGGGCAATCCGATCAGCGATATCTGCCGGCCATAGCCGGGCTCGCCCTTGTGGGTGGCCCGGCGAAAGCTGAAGAAGCGATCGGGCTGGGCATAGGTGTCCTCGCCGATCGCGATCACCCGCCCCACCCCGGCCGCCGCCAGCCGGTGCGCGACATAGGCCTCGATGTCGAACTGCGCGTGGCCGGCGCGGCGCCCGTCGGCGAAGAAGCGCTCATTGGCGGGATCGTCAGCCTCGAAGCGGCGGACAAAGCCCTCGTCGACCTCATAGCTCGCCCGCGCGATGCACGGCCCGATTGCCGCGACGATGCGCGAGCGGTCGGCGCCCAATGCCTCCATCTCGGCCAGGGTGGCGTCGGTCACCCCCGACAACGCTCCTTTCCAGCCGGCATGCGCCGCACCGACGACCCCGGCCGCCGCATCGGCGAACAGCACCGGCACGCAATCGGCGGTGAGGATGCCGAGCAGCAGGCCGGGCCGGTCTGTGACCAGCGCATCGGCATGCGGCCGCGCATCGTCGGCGAAAGGGGCGGTGACTGCCACCGCATCGGCCGAATGGACCTGATGGAGCGTGACGAGATCATGGCCGGGCGCCACCGCCTCCACCGCACGACGGCGATTCTCGCCGATCGCGTCACGGTCGTCGTCCGATCCCAGTCCGACGTTCAGGCCCGCATGGATGCCCTGCGACACCCCGCCTTCGCGACCTAGGAAGCCATGCGGCAGTGCGGCGAGCGCGTCGATCCGGATCGGGCGAACGCTCATACCGTCGGCTTCTGTGTGAAGCCCTGCGCGACCACGCCGGGCGTATCCTCGACATCGACCGAATCGACCCGCGACGCGGGCGAGCCGCGGCGGCAGCGCGCGACCAGTTCCTCAACCCGATCCGCGGGCCCCGCCGCAACCGCCTCGACCGAGCCGTCCTCGCGGTTGCGCACCCAGCCGTCGAGGCCGAGCTCGGCCGCCTGCTCGACCGTCCAGGCGCGGAACCAGACGCCCTGCACCTTGCCCTTCACATGGATGCGGCGGGCGATACGGTCGGGGCCGGCGGCGCCGTTCATCCGACCTGCGCCCGGTGCAACAGCTTCTGATCGGCGAGCACCAGCGCGACCATAGCCTCCAGCACAGGCGCGGCGCGGATGCCGACGCACGGGTCGTGGCGGCCCTTGGTGCGGATGTCGGCGGCCTTGCCGTCACGCCCGATCGTCTCGACCGGGGTGAGGATCGACGAGGTCGGCTTGAGCGCGATCCGCACCACCACCGGCTGGCCGGTGGCGATCCCGCCGGCGATCCCGCCGGCATGGTTGGCGAGGAAGAGCGGCTTGCCGTCATTGCCGGGCCGCATCGGATCGGCATTGGTCTCGCCAGTCAGCCGCGCCGCGGCGAAGCCGTCGCCGATCTCGACGCCCTTGACCGCGTTGATCGACATGCAGGCAGCCGCCAGCTCGCTGTCGAGCTTGGCATAGAGCGGTGCGCCCCAGCCGGCCGGAACGCCCTCCGCGACGCATTCGACGACGGCACCGACCGAGGAGCCGGCCTTGCGCGCATCGTCTACGATCGTCTCCCAGCGCCCTGCAGCGGCGCGGTCGGGGCAGAAGAAGGGATTTTCGTCGATCGCGGCATCGTCGAACGCGGCAGGATCGATCCGATCTCCACCAAGTTCAATGAGATAGGCCCGGATCCTGACGTTCGGGATCACCAGCCGCGCAACTGCGCCCGCCGCCACCCGCGACGCCGTTTCGCGCGCGGAGGAACGCCCGCCGCCGCGATAGTCGCGGAAGCCATATTTGGCGTCATAGGCATAGTCGGCATGGCCTGGCCGATAGGCGAGCGCGACCTCCGAATAATCCTTCGAGCGCTGGTCGACATTCTCGATCATCAGGCTGATCGGCGTTCCGGTCGTCCGCCCCTCGAACACGCCCGACAGGATGCGGACCTGGTCGGGCTCCTGCCGCTGGGTGGTGAAGCGCGAGGTGCCCGGCCGGCGCTTATCGAGCCAGGGCTGGATATCGGCCTCGCTCAGCGCCAGCCCCGGCGGGCAGCCGTCGACCACCGCACCGATCGCCGGCCCATGGCTCTCCCCCCAGGTCGAGAAGCGAAAGACGCGGCCGAAGCTGTTGAAGCTCATATATCCTTCCTACCCTTCACCGTCATTCCCGCGAAGGCGGGAATCCAGTGGAGACCTGACCTTGTCCCCCGTCGGTTCGGGACCCGTTTGCCGGTGGATTCCCGCCTTCGCGGAAATGACGAAGGAGAGAAGCACCGCCCCTCCCCCTCGGTGAACTCACGCCAACGCGATGTCCGGGGCGTCCTCGGCCTTCATGCCGATGACGTTGTAGCCGGCATCGACATGGTGGATCTCGCCGGTCACGCCCGAGGCGAGATCGGACAGCATGTAGAGGCCGGCGCCGCCGACATCCTCGATCGTCACGTTGCGACGGAGCGGCGAGTTGAGCTCGTTCCACTTCAGAATGTAGCGGAAATCGCCGATCCCGCTGGCCGCGAGCGTCTTGATCGGCCCCGCCGAGATCGCGTTGACGCGGATATTCTCCGGCCCCAGGTCCATCGCCAGATATTTGACGCTGGTTTCCAGCGCGGCCTTGGCGACGCCCATGACGTTGTAATGCGGCACCACCTTCTCGGCGCCGTAATAGCTCAGCGTCAGGATCGATCCGCCCGCTGCCATCATCGGCCGCGCCCGCTTGGTGACGGCCACCAGGCTGTAGGCGGAGATGTTCATGGTCATCAGGAAATTGTCGAGACTGGTGTCGACATATTTGCCACGCAGCTCGTTCTTGTCCGAAAAACCGATCGCATGGACGAGGAAGTCGATCGTCGGCCATCGCGCGGCCAGCGTCGCGAAGGCAGCATCCATCCCCGCATCGGTCGAGACGTCGCACTCGATCAGGAAGTCGGAACCGACCTGTTCGGCCAGCGGGCGTACGCGCCGCTCCAGCGCCTCGCCCTGATAGCTGAACGCCATCTCCGCGCCTTGATCGTGAAGCGCCTTGGCGATTCCCCACGCCAGCGAACGATCATTGGCGAGCCCCATGATCAGCCCGCGCTTCCCCTGCATCAAACCCGCCACGACATCTCCCTTATTCGTTCGGCGCGGCCTCCTTTACAGAAGTTTCCGGCCCTTCCGCTAGAGCCGCGTTGAGGTGCGCCCCGAAAACCAGCCCCAGCCCCACCAGCCAGAAGAACAGCAGCGTCACGATCACGCCCGCCAGGCTGCCATAGGTGCGGCCATAGCCGCCGAATGCGCCGACCACGATCGGCAGCAGCATGGTCACCGCCATCCACCAGCCTGCCGTGAAAAGAGCACCGGGCCATTTCGGACAGTCGGACATCCGATATTTGAGCGGGGTCAGCGCCACGAACAGCGCGTAGAGGGCACCGGCCAGCATCAGCAGCGGGCCGATGCGCGAGAGGTTGATCAACGGTTGCAGGTTGTCCGCGAAGGGTAGCAGCCGCCAAATGATCTGCTCGACGCCGGTCAGCACGACCTGGGCGCTGAACGCCGCCATGGCGAGGATGACCGACACGACGATGATCAGGATCGAGCCGACGCGATAGTGCCAGAAGCCCTTGCTCGGCCGCGTGCCATAGGCGCGATAGAGGATGTCGCGGATCGTCTCGATGAAGCTTCCCACCGTCCACAGCCCGACCAGGGCACCGAGCCACAGCAGCGCGCCCTTGTTGTTCGCCGCCAGCACGTCGCTGATCGGCTGGGCGACGAGTTGCCGGACGGACGGCGGCACCGTGGCGAGGAAACCATAGACCGCGTGCTGCACATCGGGCGTCCGGCCGAACAACTGCGCCAGCGCCGCCATGACGATGAAGAAGGGAAACATGGTCAGCAACGCCAGATAGGCGATGTTGCCGGCATGGATGAAGCCGTCGGCATAGACACCAAGCGCGGCACGCCGCAGGACGGTATATATACGTCCCCCGGGGCGCATCTGGTTCAAATGCTTCTCGAAGGGCCGGCGGCGGCGCGCTTCGGGGGATTCGTCCTTCACCAAAGCGCGCCGCTCCTATCGCTTCGTCGATGCCCGCCAGATCAAACGCCCAGATTGGCGCGCGGGTTGCGCTGGCCCTTGCCCGGCCAGGTTTCTACAAACGCCTCGAGTTCCGCGTCGTTCGCCGGTATGTCGATCATCACGGTGACAAGCTGATCGCCGCGCGATCCGTCCTTGCGGTGGAAGCCCTTGCCCTTCAACCGCAGCGTCTTGCCCGAACTGGTGCCTTTGGGGATCGCCAGCATCACCGCGCCGTCGACGGTCGGCACCTTCACCTTGGCGCCCATCACAGCCTCGTCGATGGCGACCGGCAGATCGAGCCGGACATCGTCCTCGTCGCGGCGGAAGAAGCGATGCGGACGCACGTCGACCGTGACGATCGCGTCACCCTTTCCTCCGGGGCCATCCTCGCCCTGCCCGGCCAGCCGCATCTGCGTGCCCGATTCGACCCCGTTGGGCAGCTTGACGTCGATCGTCTTTCCGTTCGCCAGGGTGATCCGCTGCGGCTTCAGCGCCGCGGCGTCCTCGAACGGCACCGCCAGGCGATAGGAGACGTCCGCCCCCTTCACCGGACGGCTGCCGCCCTGGGTTCCGAAGCCGCCGAAACCGCGCCGGCCCGCGCCGGGACCCGCCCCTCCGCCCCGCGAGCGGCCAAATATACCTTCGAAGATGTCGCCGAAATCCGAACCATCGCCGAACTCGAAGCTCGCGCCACCGGGACCCGCGCCCGGATGGAAGCCGCCCGCGCCGCCGCGCCCGCCAAAACCGAACGGACCGCGCGGATTGCCCTGCTCATCGATCTCGCCACGGTCATATTGGGCGCGCTTATCGCGGTCCGACAGCAGGTCATAGGCGGCGGTCACCTCGGCGAAGCGCTCGGCAGCCTTGGGATTGTCCTGGTTGCGATCGGGATGCAGCTCCTTGGCGAGCTTGCGATAGGCCTTCTTGATCTCGGCCTCGTCGGCTCCACGCTTCACACCCAGCTTCGAATAGAGGTCCGCCATCGTCGTCGTCGTCATCCTGCCGTCGCACCTGTTGCAAAAATGCAACATGGGAGATGTGTATTGGCTTGCCGTTCCGCAAGTGAAAATTTGGCGGCTTCGGCGGCAACCCGTCGAAGCCGACCCGCGTTCTGGGACCTAAATCGACGAACTACAAGCGAGTTGCCGCCATGGCGCCCTATCCC
Organism: Sphingomonas sp. Y57; assembly: GCF_001015195.1. Taxonomy (GTDB): domain Bacteria; phylum Pseudomonadota; class Alphaproteobacteria; order Sphingomonadales; family Sphingomonadaceae; genus Rhizorhabdus. Next base: position 10,823 of record NZ_LDES01000056.1, read on the forward strand.
TGTCCCAACTGCAAGCGCCTGCTGCATTTCGAAGCGCGGGTGTGTCCGGCCTGCGGCTTCACCCTCGGCTATGATCCCGCCTCCGACGGCTTCCTCTTCCTGGGCGACGGCGCCACCACCTGGCGCGATGCGGACGGTCGGCCTCACGATGTCGTGGTATGCGCGAACAATGACGCCCACGGCGTCTGCAACTGGCTGGTCGGTATCGGCGAAGGCACTCCCTATTGCCGCGCCTGTCGTCACAATCGGACGATTCCGGACCTTTCGGTACCATCGGTGCCGCCGCGCTGGGCGAAGATCGAGGAGGCCAAGCGGCGGATGTTCCACACATTGATCAGGCTAGGCCTGCCGCTCGAAACCAAGGCAGAAGAATGCAATAAAATCCAGGGGCTTGCGTTCGATTTCTTGTATGACCGCTCAGCCGAGGAACAAGGCAACGCCCAAGTCACGACCGGCCATGACGGCGGCGTGGTAACGCTCAACCTGATCGAAGCCGACGATGCCGAGCGCGAGCGGATGAGGCGCGCGATGGGCGAGCCCTACCGCACGCTGCTGGGTCATTTCCGCCATGAGGTCGGCCATCATTACTGGGCGCGGCTCGTCGCCACCGACCCTGCCGAACTGGCGGCTTTCCGCGACATCTTCGGCGACGAGACGATCGATTATGCGCAGGCGCTGCAGGAGCATTACGGACCGAGCGGGGGCAAGGTCTGGACCGACGACTATGTCAGCTTCTATGCGACCGCCCATCCATGGGAGGATTTCGCCGAGACGTTCGCCCATTATCTCCACATGGTCGATACGCTGGCGACGATCGGGGGCTTCGACATGCGGATGGCGCCGTTTCCCGGCCCGGAAGGACATCCTGGCGCCGTGGTCGACTTCGATCCCTATAGCGCGACGACCGACCGGCTCGCTGCCCAGATGGTGCCCTGGAGCTTTGCTCTGAACACCGTCAACCGCAGCATGGGCCAGCCAGATCTTTATCCCTTCAACCTGTCGCCGGCGATCACCGCCAAGATCGACTATGTGAACCGCCTCGTCGCCAAAGCGGCGGGCCGGGCGGAAACCGGCACCGTTCGGGAGCATGCATGCTCGGCATGATGAAGGTTGCCGCCCGCGATCGGGGGCGGCTTGGCGAGATCGCCGGAGTCATCTCGCGGTTCGGATTGCAGCTCCTGCTGAGACGGATGGGCCTGTCGCTCGGCGACGGCGGGAGCGATGGCGACGATCTTCCGCGCCGCGCCCGACGCGCAATGGAGGAACTGGGGCCGACGTTCGTCAAGCTCGGCCAGATCCTGGCGACGCGGGGCGACCTGCTGCCGCCGGCCTGGATCGCCGAGCTCGAACAGCTTCACAGCCAGGCGCCCACCCTTCCCTTCGATCGCCTCCGCCCGGCGGTCGAGGCGGCGCTCGGTGAACCGCCCGAGGCGGCCTTCGCCAGCTTCGACACCGTGCCGCTTGCCGCCGCCTCGATCGCGCAGGTCCATCGCGCCACCCTGCGCGACGGGCGGGCGGTGGCGGTCAAGATCCGCCGGCCCGACATCCGCGCACGGATGGAGGCCGACCTGCGCCTTCTCACCCATTTCGCCGGCCTGATCGAAGGCGCCAGTCCGGAGGCACGGCGCTGGGCTCCGGCCGCACTGGTCCGCCGCCTCGCCGAAGCGGTGCTCGAGGAACTGGACTTCACCCATGAGGGCCGGAACGCCGATCGGCTGCGCGAGGATTTTTCCGATCATGCCGACGTGGTGATACCCCAGATCCACTGGGAGCTCAGTTCGGAAACCCTGCTGGTGATGGATTTCATCGCGGGGGTGCCGCCCCGCGACGCGGCGAGCCTGGTCGCGCAAGGCATCGATCCCGCGGCGATCGCCGATCTCGGCGCGGACATGGTGCTCGACATGATCCTGGTGAACGGGCGCTTCCACGCCGATCCGCATCCGGGCAACCTGCTCTGCCTGCCCGGCAACAGGATCGCCCTGCTCGATCTGGGTATGATCGGTCATGTCTCCCCTGTTCGACGGGAGGAGTTCGTCGACTTCGTCCGCGCGATCGCCGGCGGGGACGCCGCGAGCCTGGCGACCATCTTGCGACGCTGGTCGGTCGTGGATGATATTCCGATCGCCGCCTTCCGCCGGGCCGCGGACCGGCTGGTCGAGCGCCACAGCGGCACGCGCATCGTGCTGAAGGCGATGATCGTCGATTTCTTCGCGCTGATGCGCGAGGAGCGGCTGGTGCTGCCGCCCGACCTGGTGCTGATCTTCAAGGCACTGGTGACGATCGACGGCGTCCTGTCGGCGATCGAGCCGGACTATGACCTGTCGGCTGCGATCGCGCGCGCCGGCAACCGGATTGCGCTCGCCCGACTCGATCCCGATCGCTGGAGCCGGACGCTGCGCGAATTGCTGTGGGAACTCGGCCGTGCCGGGGAAGACGCGCCGCGACTGCTGCGCGGCGCGATGCGCCGGCTGGGCGACGAGACCGAACCGGCGCGACAAGCCGATCCGTCCGCCGCGCTCGCCGCGGCGGGAAGCCGGATCGCAATGGCACTGTTCCTGGGTCTCGCCCTGATCGCCGGCGCAATCCTTTTCGGCTGAGACGGCCGCCGGGCGATCAGGCGAGCGCGCCGCGCATGTTGCCCGCCAGCCGGTCCTTTACCATCAACCGGAGCTTCTTGAGCCGCAGCAGGCGGATGCTGTCAGGAAACCGGCGCTTCAGCTCCCGCCGGATTTCGGTGTCCAGCCGGTGGTGGATCACGGACAGGCGATACATCATGGCACTCATGTCAGGCATTCCCTTTCGATGGTTGCATCGATCGGATATGCCGGCGGCGCGGTAGGAAGATCGAACCTGCACCGGCTTACCCGATGCGGTCCGACATCACGCTTCCGCAGAAGCGCCAGAGGGGCCCGGCCCGCACTATCGAGATAGGGTGGTCCGCCGCCGGAACAAGGCCCGGAAACAAAAAGAAATCAGAAGCTGGCGGTGAGGTTGAACGATCCGTAGCGGGTCCAGCGCTTGCGCGTCGCATTGGGCGCCTCCCGCAGGAAACGTCCCTTGGCGAGCAGGACACCGTCGAACTCGAAGCGTAGCCGCCGCGGCATCAGCCAGTAGCGCAGCCGTCCTTCGATCTGATGCCCGGCGAAGTCACCCGACCGGCCCGACGGATCGCGCACCCCGCTGGTTGCGAAAGCATCCTCATCGGCGGCCAGCCACATAGGCCGATAGGCGATGAAGCCATCGAGCCGGCCACTCGGCGCCGCTTCGGCGCGGACGCCCGGCGTCACGATATTGGCGCGCGCGACAGCGCCGTAGATGCCAGAGGGTGCCAGATCGGCTCGGCGCATGCCGAACAGCGTGTCGAAGCGGCCATAGTGGCCACCTGCCCGGTCGCCGCTCGCTCGGTCGAACTCTATCGACAGGCGCGGCTTCCAGGCGGTGCGGAAGCTGTAGCCGATGTCGGCATGGACGAAGCTCGCGCGCACCGCCTGCCGGCCGGCGCCGACGGCGAGCGAGCGGCTGACCGAGCCGCGCTGCCCAAGGATTTCGACCTCATAGTCCAGGCGGCCCGCCGCCGGCTCGGCGATGATCCGCCCGCCGAACGTGTCGAGCGACCGATCCCGCGTCGCGAGGCGAGGCGAATCCCGCTCGCCGAAATGGAAGAAGCTCAGCTCGAGCATCGCCCGGCCGATCAGGGCGTCATGGCTGATCATGCCGCCCCACAGCACCGCATCAAAGCTTTCACGGTCGACCTTCGGCCGGTTGTCGCGCAGGGCCTCGGCATCGTCGGGCCGGCGCATCTGCGGTAATGTATAGACGAATGTCGCCTTGATGCCGCCGCGCGCGGTCAGGTCGGCACGCAGCCCGGTATAGCTGTTGGTGGTGTTGCGATAATCGTCGGCGGCGACGATCCGTCGCGAACCGAGGTTGAGCATCATGCGCCCCGCTGTCAGGGACAGCCGGCTTCCCGCGCCCAGCACCCCGTCGATATCGCCCGCGATATAGGCCTGGACCGGCTCCAGTGCATTGACCTCTCCGGTCGACAGCGGCGTTCCACGATCGGCGCCATAGGCGCGGCTGTCGAACAGTTCCGCACCGAAGCGGAGCGCGCCGGTGCGATATTCCGCGTGGATGCGGGTGCGCAGGCTGAACAGCGCGTCGCGGCTGTCGAAGCCTGCCCGCGCCTGCCCGTCGATCGCCTCGTAGCGCGCCCGCACCTCGCCGCCGATGGTCAGGCCGTCGTCGGCCAGCGCCGGTGCTGCCAGCGCCAGCGCGGGGGCGGACAGGAACAGGGCGATCCGGGGCGGCGTCTTCATGATCGGCGGCGCTAGAGAAAAGTGGCGCCGGGCGCCAGCGGCAGCGTTGCACTTGTTAACACCGGCTCAACTCCAAGGCTGGTAAAGGTGATCGGCAGAGGAAGGGCCGGGCCATGGAAAAACAGGCGATGCAATGGGGCGTGGTCGCCGTTTTCGGAACGATCATGCTCGGCTCGCTGCTGCTCAACCTCGGCCTGCGCTGGCACCAGCGGCAGCGCCGCCGCCGGGCGCGCGGCTTTCGCAACATGAAGTCGATGGCCCAGACGCAACGCGAACGTGCAAGGCGCCCCGACTGGCGGCAGGCGTCGCCCGGTTCCGGGCGCGGCTGGCGCTGAACGGCCTTTCGGATCGCAGCATCCCGTTCGTGTCGATCGACGTCGAGACGATCGTGCAAAAGCAGGATCGCGGGCGAGAGCCAACGTCCCTCGACTTCGGCCAACGGTCGAAACCTATCCCGAGCGCCTGCCTTGAAGGGGGCCGAGGGGCTCGGAACGAACGGTTCGATTTTGCGAAAGCTCCCGGAACAGTCTTACCCTACCGGCTCGACGTCGACCGCGACGTCGATCTTCTGCCCCTCCTGCCCCATGAACACGCCGTCGATCGGCGCTACGTCCGCATAGTCGCGGCCCATCGCGGTGACGATATGGTCGCTGCCCACCAGACAGGCGTTGGTCGGGTCGAAACCAATCCAGCCCCGCTCCGCCCCGCACCAGATCACGACCCAGGCATGGGTCGCGTCGGCTCCCACCAGACGAGGCTGGCCGGGCGGCGGGATCGTGCGCAGATAGCCGGAGACATAGGCCGCCGGCACACCCACTCCGCGCAGGCCCGCGATCATGATCTGGGCGAAGTCCTGGCAGACGCCGTGCCGTTTCTCGAAGGCATCGACAGGGCTCGTGTCCACCGTCGTGGCGCTGCCGTCATAGGTGAAGCGGTCGTGGATCCGGGTGGCTAGCGCCAGCCCGGCCTCGACCACGCCGCGATCGGGATCGAGCAGTTCGGAGCACCAGGTGGTGATTGCCGTGCTGAGCGGGATCGACGGCGACGGGTAGATGAAGTTGGCAGGGCTCTCGACGCCGATGTCGAGTGTCGCACGCGCGGCGGCGGCGACCTCGGCTACGCTCGGATCGCCGGGCAGCGGCATCGGCGCCGGCCGGTCGACGCGGATGCGGAAGCGGCTCTCGATCTCCAGTTCACGCGCCGGCTTCTCCACCACCATCCGGGTGACGTGGCCCAGATAGCCGGTCGGGCGCGTACGGGTGACGCGTGCGCCCGACGACAGGTGAAGCCTGAAGCTCTCCACATGCTGCCCCGCCCAGTCCACCGGTTTGAGGCGCAGGTTGCACCGCGCAAAGGCCACGGGATAGGCGTAGCGGAACACGGTGCGATGGCGAACCTGGTAGAGCATCGGTCGTCGCTCAGGCCAGGGTCATGCCGGACATGCGGAACCCCTCGCTGCCCTGCAGGAAGAAGCGCGCGCTTATCGCGTTGGACAGTTCGGAGAACATGTTCTCCAGTCCCAGCATCGTCGCCGCGTCGAGCGTCTCGGCAGTCGCCGTGCGGAGGGTGGCCTCGATACGGTAGAAGATCATCTCATGTGCCTCGGCCATGCCGTCGTCGCGCAGTGCCGGCAACTCCGCAAGATGACGGGCGATCCGCTCGACCTGGAAGCCGATCGAGCGGGGATTATAGGGATCGAGCGCGACGAGATCGCGGACCGGCTCGAGCGCCAGCCCGGCGAGGTAGCGCGCGCGATAGCTGATCTGGCTGTCGAACAGGTCGAGCAGGGTGGTGAGGTCGTCGGCCGAGGCGTCGGCGTCGCCGAAGATGCGAACCTGTCGGCATCCCCACAGCGCCCGCTCGATCCGCCGTCCCATGTCGTGGAAACGCCAGCCGGCCGTGCGCCCCATATTCTCCGCCGACAACCCCGCCAGCGCAGAGAAGCGTTCCTGCAGGTCGACCGCGCGGGCCAGCGTCGCCTCCGCGTCGTCGGACAGGGCACGGGGCAGCGGCGCGTCGACGAGGCGCCAGACGTCGCCCGAGAGGCGATCGCGCGTGCCGCTGGCGATCGCGCGGGCATGGCGCATCAGCGTCGCGATGCTCGCCGGCCCGTCGCCATCGAGCGCCAGCAGGGCCAGCTCGCGGAGATCGTGGGTTTCGCCCGCGCCCTCCCCTTCATCCGCCTCGCCGTCAGCCTCGTCCTCCCCGCCCTTTTCGGCGATCGCCGCGCCCGAAGCGATCAGCATCGTGCCGAGCCGGTCGAGCGTCAGCGGGAACAGCGCCGCACCGCCGTCGGCGACGATCGAACCGCCAAGCGTGGCGCGGACCAGCCGCAAGGTCGCCTCGCCCCTCTCCAGATAGCGGCCGAGCCAGTAGAGATTGTCGGCGGCGCGGCTCGGCAGCGTGCCTGGATTGCGACGGATCGGCACCTTCTGCGGCAGCAGCGAGACCGGATCGACCGTCTTCTTGCCGACCACGCAGACGTCGGCGGAAAAAGCGCCTTCGCCCATCACCGTGACGCGCGCGTCGGAATCGTCGCCGATCCGCGCGAAACCGCCCGGCATCACCGTCCACTTGCCCTCGCCATCACGCGCCGCGAACACACGCACGGTGAAGGGGCGCGGCACGAGCTGGCCGTCGAGCACGGCCGGGGTGGTCGACAGATGGACGTCCTCCAGCGCCGCATAGTCCGTCGGCCGGTTACGCATGTCGGCGAGCAACACCTCACGCTCGGCGCGGCTCAGGGTCGCAGCGAACACCGGGCGGCCGCGCGGCAGGCCGAGCGGCGCGTCGCTGAACGCGGGCGCGATCAGCAACTCGTCGAGCCGCGCCTCGACCTGCGCGCGCGGGCCTTCCTGCCCGCACCACCAGGTCGCGATGTTGGGGAGGATCAGATGCTCGCCCAGCAGGCGCTGCGCCAGCATCGGGAGGAAGGCACTCATCGCGGTCGATTCGACCGCCCCCGCGCCCGGAGCGTTGGCGATCACCGCCTGCCCGGCCGCCATCGCATCCATCAGGCCCGGCACGCCGATCGCCGACCCCGCATCGAAGGCGAGCGGATCGAGATAGCGCGAGTCGATCCGGCGCCACAACGCGTCGACCCGCTTCAGCCCCTCGATCGTGCGGACGAACAGCCCGTCCTCGGTCACCGAAAGGTCGCTGCCTTCGACCAGCAGCAGGCCGAGATAGCGGGCGAGATGCGCCTGTTCGGCATAGCTCTGATTGTATCGGCCGGGCGTCAGCAGGCCGATGCGCGGGTCGGAGCGGCGGCAGACCGCCGATAACCCCTCGCGAAAGGCCGAGAAGAAGGGCGCGAGCCGCTCGACGTGGAGCCGGGTCTGGAGCGCCCCCATCAGCCGCGTCGATGCCAGCCGGTTCTCCAGCGCATAGCCGGCACCCACCGGGGCTCGCACATGATCGTCGAGCACGCGCCATTCGCCGCTCGGATCGCGGCCGATATCGGCGGCATAGATGTGGAGGTGGTGGCCGCCCGGCGGCTTCACCCCGACCTGCGAACGCCAGAAGGCTCGGCTGCCGGTGACGAGCGCTGCGGGTATCGCGCCGCTGGCGACGACCTTCTGTTCACCGAAGATATCGTCGAGCAGCCGTTCGAGGAGTTCGGCCCGCTGCGCGATCCCGGCCGCGATCACCGCCCAGTCGTCCTCGCCTATCAGCAGCGGCACCGCCGAGACCGGCCAGGGTCGCTCGCCCTCCTCACCAGGCAGGCGGAAGGCGGTGCCCAGTTCCTGCACCTGCCGCGCCATGCGCTGCTGGAGCAGGTCGAGCCGGCCTTCGCTGAGCCGCCCGATCCCTTCGAACAGCGCATGCCACCATCGCGCGCCACGGCCGACATCGCCGCGCAGCGCGTCCGCCGTTCCCGCCATGGCGATATAGCTTTGCAGCCAGCCTTCGCCGAGGCTGGGCAGGCCCGGCAGCTCGGCCATCATGTCGCTTTGCACGACCGTCCTACCAGCCAGGCGGGACGCGCAGGTCGAGCGTCATCGGGAATTCGCTGGCCCGTTCCGGCATCGGGATCGTCACCGGCCCCGGCGTGTGACCATGGTCCTGGAAGCGAGCGCGCCGCCGCGCTTCTGCCTCCAGGTCATTGACCGGCACGGTGTCATAGTTGCGGCCCCCCGGATGCGCGACATGATAGACGCATCCGCCTAGCGAACGTTCGTTCCACTTGTCGAGTACGTCGATGGTCAGCGGCGCATCCGCGTCGAGCAGCGGATGGAGGCAGTTGGCCGGCTTCCACGCCTTGTACCGTACCCCGCCGACCGCCTCGCCCGGCACGCCGGTCGGCGTCATCGGCACCACGCGGCCATTGACGGCGACGACATGGCGGCCCGGCACCATTCCGGTCGCTCGGAGCTGGAGCCGCTCGGTCGAGCTGTCGACATAACGCACGGTGCCTCCGATTGCCCCCGTCTCCCCCAGCACGTGCCAGGGCTCCAGCGCATGGGCCACCTCCAGCGTCACCCCGCCGGCCGAGATTGTGCCATGAACCGGAAAGCGGAACTGGCGCTGAGCCTCGAACCAGGCGGGGTCGAAGGCATAGCCCGCATGGCGCAGGTCACCGAGCACCTCCAGGAAGTCGGCCCAGACGAAATGCGGCAGCAGGAAGCGATCGTGCAGCGCCGTGCCCCAGCGCACCAGCCCTCCCTTCAACGGCTCGCGCCAGAACCATGCGGTAAGCGCGCGGAGCAGCAATTGCTGGGCGAGGCTCATCTTCGGCTCGGGCGGCATCTCGAAGCCACGGAATTCGAGCAGGCCGAGCCGTCCGGTCGGCCCGTCGGGCGAGAACATTTTGTCTATACAAATCTCGGTGCGGTGGGTGTTGCCCGTCACGTCGACCAGCAGGTTGCGGAACAGCCTGTCGACCACCCAGGGCGGCGGCGCGTCGCCCTCGCCCGGTGCCGGCACCTGCGCCAGCGCGATCTCCAGCTCGTAGAGGCCGTCGTGACGCGCCTCGTCGATGCGCGGTGCCTGGCTGGTCGGGCCAATGAACAGGCCCGAGAAGAGATAGCTGAGCGACGGATGCCGCTGCCAGTAGAGCAGGAAGCTCTTGAGCAGGTCGGGCCGGCGGATGAAGGGCGAGTCGTTCACGGATCGGCCGCCGAGCACGATATGGTTGCCGCCGCCGGTGCCGATCGCGCGGCCGTCGACCATGAACTTGTCGGCGGTCAGCCCGGTCTCGCGCGCCAGCTCGTAAAGGCCGGTGGTGATCTCGACCGTCTCGCGCCAGCTCGCCGCCGGCTGGACGTTGACCTCGATCACGCCGGGGTCGGGCGTCACCTTCAGGACGTTGAGACGAGGATCAGGCGGTGGCGCATAGCCCTCGATCCGTACCGGAATGCGGGTGCGCGCGGCGGTCGCCTCGACTTCGGCGACAAGCTCCAGATAGTCTTCGAGCCGCTCGGTTGGCGGCAGGAATACCGCGACATGACCGTCCTTCGCCTCGACCGTGATCGCGGTCCGGACGGCGCCCTCGATCGGCACCTGTTCCTGCCGCTCCTGCGCGGCATGGCCGGTGGCTGGCGCGACCGCTTCGACCCGCTGGCGATAGAAGTCGGGCATCGGCTCGCGCGGCTCGGTGGTGTCGCGCGGATGGAGATAGGGATAGTCGGCGGCCGCTACGTGCGGCAGAGAACCAAGCGGGAGGCGATAGCCGAGCGCGCTGTCGCCGGGCACGGCGAACAGCTTGCCGCGCCGCAGGCTCCAGCGTTCCGACCGCCAGCGCCCCGGCGTCGCAGCCTGGCGCGCATTCCAGCGCTGGATCGGCAGGACATAGCCGACCGGATTGCCCAACCCCCGCTCGAACGCCCTGACCATGCGCGCGCGCGCCTCGGGGTCGTCGATCTGCGGGTCGGTCGGCTCGACATTGGCGGGAAGCTGCGCCTCCCTCACCGACCAGTCGACCGGGTCCTCATAGGCCGGGGCCACCATCGCCGCATCGACACCCAGCCCCTCGGCCATCGCGGACAGGAACGCCTGGGCCTGGTTGGCGCCGACAGGGACACCTTGTCCCTCGCTCGCGATCAGCGAAGCATCGTTCCACACCGGCACGCCGTCGGTCCGCCAATAGACCGAATAGCCCCAGCGCGGCAGGCTCTCCCCCGGATACCATTTCCCCTGGCCGTGGTGGAGCAGCCCGCCCGGCGCGAAGCGCTCCCGCAGCCTGCGGATCAGCCGGTCGGCATAGGCGGCCTTGGTCGGGCCGACCGCATCGCCGTTCCATTCGGCGGACTCCGGATCGTCCAGCGCCACGAAGGTCGGCTCTCCGCCCGTCGTCAGCCGCACATCCTGCGCGACCAGATCAGCGTCCACCGCTTCGCCAAGCGCGTCGAGCGCCTCCCAGCGAGCATCGGTGAAAGGCTTGGTGATGCGCACCGCCTCGGCGATCCGCTGGACATCCATGTCGAAGTGGAAATCGACATGGGCGGGTTCGAGCAACGCGCCCTCGATCGGCGTCGCCGACCGGTGGTGCGGGGTCGCGGCGAGCGGGATATGGCCCTCCCCCGCGAACATGCCCGAGGTCGCATCCATCCCGATCCAGCCGGCGCCAGGCACGTAGACCTCCGCCCAGGCATGGAGGTCGCAGACGTCGGCGGCGACGCCCTTGGGGCCCTCGATCGGGACGATGTCGGGGGTGAGCTGGATCGAATAGCCCGACACGAAGCGGGCGGCCAGGCCGAGCCGGCGGGCGACCTGCACCAGCAGCCATGCCGAATCACGGCAGCTGCCGGTCCCGGCCGCCAGCGTTTCCTCGGGCGTCTGTACGCCCGGTTCCATGCGGATGACATAGCCTACCCGATGGTGGATCGCGACGTTGAGGTCGACGAGGAAGTCGATCGTGCGGGCGCGAAGATCGGCGAAGGGCGCGATGAACTCCTCGAACAACGGCCCCTGCGGTTCCAGGTCGAAATAGGCGGCCAGGTCGGCCGCGATAGCGGGGGCGTAGGCAAAAGGCCTGTGTTCGGCATAATCCTCGACGAAGAAGTCGAATGGATTCACGACCACCAGGTCGGCGATCAGGTCGACTGTGATCGAGAATTCGTCGGTCCGCTCAGGAAATACCAGCCGCGCCAGCCAGTTGCCGTGCGGATCCTGTTGCCAGTTGATGAAGTGGTTTTCCGGGCTGATCCGCAGCGAATAATTATTGACCGCTGTCCGGCTATGCGGCGCGGGCCGCAGGCGGATGAGCTGAGGCCCCAGCGGAACCGGGTGGTCGTAGCGGTAGACCGTCTGATGATGCAGTGCCGCCTGAATCATGGACGCAAGGATCAGCACATCGCGTTGTGCGGTGCAATGAAGAGTTGGAACTTTCGTCATTCCGGCCTCCGCCGGAACGGTGATCGATCGGGGTCAGGCCCGCTCGACGAGTTCGAGCAGGCCGGGCACCAGCGACGCGACCAGCAACAGCGCCATGCCGATATTGAACGCGCGCAACGCGCCGGGGCGTGTCAGGAGCTGGCGGACGAGGGTTCCGCCGCCGGCCCAGAGCATGATGCACGGCAGGCCCGTCACCGCCAGGACCGCCGCGGCGACCGGCACGTCGACGACGAGATGGTCGGGCCGCGTGAAACTGGTAGCGACGCCCAGGCACATCGCCCACGCCTTGGGATTCACCCACTGGAAAGCGGCCGCCTCCAGGATGCCGAGAGGCCGGGATCGCGCTGAGGTCGACCCTACGCCCACCGCGGTAGCGATCCGCCAGCTCAAATAGAGAAGATAGGCGGTCGAGGCGATGTGCAGCACCGTATAGAGCCAGGGCGCGCGTGAGATCACCCCTGCCAGTCCGAGACCCAGCAACAGCATCATCACGATGCAGCCGACGCTGATCCCTGCCATGTGCGGGACAGTACGCCCGAAACCGAAGGTGGCGCCCGATGCCAGCAGCATCATGTTGTTGGGCCCCGGGGTCACCGAGGAGACGATGCAGAACGTGACGAGCGCGATGATGATGTCCGGGCTCATTGTCACCGCCTGAGTGTAAGGGCCAGCCGATATTGCGCGTCGACCATGAGGGCGCGCGCTTCCCGTAGGTCGGGACGGACCGAGGATGCAATCCTCGACGCCAAGAACACCGCCGCAAGACCGAGCAGAATGAAGGTGGCCAACGCCGTCGCACAAAGCCGTCCCATGAACCTTGTCCCATTTGTCACATCGATTTGGAATATTGACAGGGAGCAATTGCCGCCTATTGTATCAGGAGTCAAAGAGCATATTGTCATAGTGACATTAAAGGCGCGCGATGAGCTGGACCCCTATTCTGCGGGATGATGCCGGGACGGTGTCGGGCCGGCTTCTCTCCGCCCTGCGCCGCGATATCGAGGAAGGGCGGCTCTCCCCCGGCACCCGGCTACCCCCGCATCGCGAACTGGCCCACCAGCTGGGCATCGGCATCGGCACGGTGACCTCGGTCTATGGCGAAGCCGCGCGACAGGGCCTGCTCACCGCGACGGTGGGACGCGGGAGCTTCGTCGCCGAGACGGCCGCCCGAACCGATCGCGGCGATGGCGTCGTCGACCTCAGTCGCAACGTCCCTCCGCTCGGCTCGGCGCAGCGGCGCCTCCCGGCGACCCTCGCCCGCCTCGCCCGCCGCCCGGATCTCGGATTCCTGCTCGACTATGCGCCGCCCGCCGGGCTCGATGCGCATCGCCGCACGGCGGCGAGCTGGCTCCGCCGGATCTGCGCCTTCCCCGATGCACGGCCGGACCGGCTGATCGTCACGACGGGCGCGCAGCAGGCCATGACCCTTGCCTTCGATATATTGTGCGGGCCCGGCGATGCGATCATGACCGAAGCCGCATCCTATTTCGGCGTCCGATCGATCGCACAAGCCAGCGGCCAAAAGACGATCGGCCTGGCGATGGACGAGGAAGGCCTGCTGCCCGACGCGCTCGAGCGGGCGGCCGCCGCAGGCGCCCGGGTGCTCTACACCCTTCCCACCCTCCAGAACCCGACCGGCCGGATCATGAGCGAGCAACGCCGTCGCGACATCGCCGCGATCGCGCGCCGCCGCGACCTATGGATCGTCGAGGACGATCTCTATTCGATCTACGCGACCGGCAACGCCCCGGCACCGCTCGCCGCGCACGCCCCCGAGCGTTGCTTCTACATTCATGGCACGTCGAAGGTGTTCGGCCCAGGCCTGCGCACGGGCTTCCTGATCGCCCCGGACGATGATCATTTCGAACAGATATTGCGGCTGATCCGGGCGCGGATCTATGCGCCGGCGACGATGGGGCCCACCGTCGCCTGTCAGTGGATCGAGGACGGATCGGCCGACGAGATCGTCGCCGAGACGCAAGCCGAGATGCTGGCGCGCGGCCGGCTGGCGATCGAACGGCTCGGTCCTGCCGCAAGCCCCCCGGCCGATCCGCGATGCCCGCATCTCTGGCTGCCAATGCCCGAGCTCCAGGCCGAAAGACTGGCCGCGCGAGCGCTGCGCGCCGGCGTCAAGCTCACCCCGCCCTCCGCCCCGGTGATCGATCCTTCCCTGATCTCGGGCGTTCGCCTATGCCTGGGTGCCGCGACAGACCGGGCCGAGCTGGGCAGTGCGCTCGACCGCATCGCCAAGGCGCTGGACAGCCGTCGAACCGAGGCCGCCGAGGCCGTGATATGAACGAGGCCCAATTGACCGATCCCGCCGATCCCCACAGCCTGTTCCAAAGCTGGTTCGCGGAGGCAAAGGCCTCCGAACCCAACGATCCGGAGGCGATGGCGGTCGCCACGGTCGGTGCCGACGGGCAGCCATCCGTGCGCATGGTGCTGCTCAAGGGCCATGATGCGCGTGGTTTCGTCTTCTACACCAATTATGAGAGCCGCAAGGCGATCCAGCTCCTCGAAACGGGCCGTGCCGCGCTTCTCTTCCACTGGAAATCGCTGCGCCGGCAGGTGCGCATCGAGGGGCCCGTGTCAAAGGTGAGCCCCGAGGAGGGCGATGCCTATTTCGCCACCCGCCACCGCGACTCCCAGATCGGCGCCTGGGCTTCCGACCAGTCGCGTCCGCTCGACAGCCGCGCGACCTTCGAGGCGCGCTATGCGGAGATGGTCCGCCGCTTCGGGGACGGTCCTGTCCCCCGGCCGCCGCACTGGTCGGGCTTTCGCGTCGCACCGGAGCGGATCGAATTCTGGCAGGACCGCGCCCATCGCCTCCACGAGCGCCGACTGTTCACGCGCAGCGGCGACGGCTGGTTCGAGGGGCTGCTATACCCGTGACAATGCCCTCGACCGTCCGGGCCGGCCTGGCCTCGGTCGCGGTGGCGGTCAGCCTTATCGCGCTCAAAAGCTATGCGAGCTGGGCAACCGGATCAGCGGCGATGCTGGGCTCGCTCACCGACAGCATGCTCGATCTCATCGCCTCGCTCGTCACTCTGTGGGGGGTGCGGCTGGCGTCGACCCCGGCCGATCGGCATCATCGCTTCGGGCACGGCAAGGCCGAGGCGATCGCCGCCTTCTTTCAGGTCGTACTGATCAGCATCTCGGCCTTCTGGATCGTCGTCCATTCGACCCAGAGGCTGCTCGCAGACGCGGCGCCCGCCAAAGCAGAAGCCGGAATCGCCGTGTCGATGATCGCACTGGTGCTGACGCTCGTGCTGGTCAGCTATCAGCGGCGCGTTATCCGGCAGACCGGGTCGCTCGCGATCGGCACCGACACCGTGCATTATCAGAGCGACCTGCTGCTCAACGTCGCCGTGATTACCGCGCTGCTGGCCGAAAGCGCCGCCGGGGTACGGGGCGCCGACGCCATCGCGGGGATCGGTATCGGCCTGTGGCTGCTCCATGGCGCCTACCGCGCATCGCGCACCGCGCTCGACCAGCTGATGGACCGCGAGTGGCCCGAAGCGCGGCGGCGCGCCTTCATCGAGATCGCGAGCCGCCATCCCGAACTGCGCGGCATCCACAATATGAAGACGCGCACCGCCGGCGGCGACGATTTCGTCCAGTTCCACGCCTGGGTCGACCCCGCCATATCGCTGGCCGAGGCACATCGCGTGATGGACGAGGTCGAAGCCAAACTGCGCACCGCCTTTCCCGGCGTCGACATCACCATCCACCCAGAACCCGAAGGACACCTCGACCCCGGGGAGGAGAATCGCCCATGAAAATCCCGTTCCAGCAGGTCGATGCCTTCGCCGACCGCCCCTTCAGCGGCAACCCGGCGGCGGTGATGCCTCTGGAGGCGTGGCTCGACGATGCGACCCTCCAGGCGATCGCGGCCGAGAACAACCTGGCCGAAACCGCCTTCATCGTTCCCTGGGCGGGCGACGAAGCCGATTTCGAGCTCCGCTGGTTTACCCCGGCGGTAGAGGTCGCGCTATGCGGTCATGCCACGCTCGCAACGGGTCATGTGCTGCTGTCGCGCAACCCCGCCAGCGAGCGGGTCCGTTTCATGACGCGGCAGGCCGGCCCACTGGAGGTCGCCCGCGATGGCGACCGCTATCGGCTCGCCTTGCCCGCCTGGGAAATGGTGCCGAAGCCGCTGCCCGATCATGCCGCTCTGCTCGGCGGTTCGCCGGTCGAAACCCGGTGGCGCGACGGCGGCTATGCCCTGTTCCGCTACGCCAGCGCCGACGAGGTGATCGCACTGGAGCCGGATTTCCGCGCGATGCGGCCGCTCGGCGACATATTGTTCATCGCCACCGCGCCGGGCACCAACACCGACATCGTCAGCCGCGTCTTCGCGCCGGGGGCCGCGATCGACGAGGACCCGGTCACGGGATCGGCGCATTGCCTGCTCGCGACCTATTGGACGAAGCAGCTCGGCCGCGACCGCTTCACCGCCTTCCAGGCCTCGGCGCGCGGCGGCCATATCGACGTCCAAATCGATGGCGACAGGGTGTTCCTCGGCGGGTCGTGCGTGACCGTGATCGAGGGAGTGTTCACGCTGTCCTAGCTTGTCCTGCCGACCGCCATGCCCCATCCGTCATGCTGAACTTGTTTCAGCATCCACCCAGCCGCTCAGGCTGGCCAGCGACATGAGCACGGGTTCCGAAAGAAGCCCGAATTCCGCATCAGCCTCCCGGTGGACGCTGAAACAAGTTCAGCATGACGAAGGCCTGGAGGGAAACGACGGCACTCAGGCCGCTACGGCAAGCTCGGCCGGGACGGTCGCGCGTATCCAGCCGCCACCTAGCACGCGGTCACCCGCATAAAGCACCGCCGCCTGCCCTGGGGCGACGCCATATTCGGGCTGCTCGAAGCGGACCATGCCGTCCTCGAACCGGGCCGGAACGGGCTTGGCGAGCGAGCGGACCTTGGCGGTCACCGGCCCCTCAAAGCCCTCTCCGATCCAGTTGACATCGTCGAGCAGCGCCGCCGAGACAGCGAGCGCGCGCCGCGGGCCGACAATGAGGCGTTTCGTCTCGGGCTCAAGCCGGACGACGTACAGGGGTTCGGGGCTGCCGCCGATCTCGATCCCCCGGCGCTGGCCCACGGTGAAATGGATCAGTCCGCGATGCCGGCCGAGCACCCGGCCGTCGAGGCCGACGATCTCGCCCTCCTCCGCAGCCTCGGGGCGCAAGCGCTTGACGATGCTTGCATAATCGCCGTCGGGGACGAAGCAGATATCCTGGCTGTCGGGCTTGGCCGCGACGCCCAGCCCCAGCTCGGCCGCAATCTCCCGGACGCGCGGCTTGGGCATCGCGCCGAGCGGGAAACGCAGATAGTCGAGCTGGTCCCGGGTGGTGGCGAACAGGAAATAGCTCTGGTCCCTCGCCGGATCGGCGGCGCGATGCAGTTCGGCACGCCCCCCTTCCCCGACGACGCGGCGGACATAATGACCGGTCGCCAGACAGTCCGCGCCCAGGTCGCGGGCAATGCCGAACAGGTCGGTGAACTTCACCCCCTGGTTGCAGCGGACGCAGGGGATGGGGGTACGGCCGGCGGCATATTCGTCGGCGAAGTCCGCGATCACCGAATCGCGGAAACGGCTTTCATAATCAAAAACATAATGAGCTATGCCGAGCTTGTCGGCGACAGCGCGCGCGTCGCGGATATCCTGACCGGCACAGCAGCTTCCGGTGCGGCCCACGGCAGCGCCATGATCGTAGAGCTGAAGGGTCACGCCGATCGTCTCGGCGCCGCTTGCCGCGGCGAGCGCGGCGACCACCGAGCTGTCGACGCCGCCCGACATCGCGACGACGATGCGGGCGCCGGCGAGTGAGCCTGCCTGACGGCCTTCGAGCTGGAATTCCGGGTTCATCGCGGCGCCCATAGCAGGTCGTGCCGACGGCCGCAAAATTACGCGATTTTTCCCTAAAGATTTGTCCCGCGAAGCCGTTTCTTGTGCTGACACGGACAGCAGCGGGGCTCGCGATGAAAATCGACATCAACAAATTCCGGGTCGACGGCGCCGAGACGGCCGATGCGCCGCTGGATTTCGCCACGCTCTGCACCCTGCTCGCCCGCCATCAGGCGGAGACGCCGACCGCGCGGCTCGCGCGGGACGGCGAATGGAGCGGCGAGCAATCCGACAACGTCAGCCAGCCCGCCGTCGCGGTTCTGCTCTCCGGACCGGGCCAGCCGGCGCCGACAGGGAGCCAGGCTCATGGCAGCTTCCACGCCGCTGCCGCCGCGCTGTTCAACCCCCGGTCGTAAAAGATGGTGAACCGGCGGTTTACCCTTCACCGAAAAGTTTCCTTGAAGGCCGGGCGGATAGCCAGCCACCCGGAAACGCAGTCCGGTCGTCCGACCATGTTCGAGGTATCGCATGCTTGAGAATCAGAAGATCCGCCCGCATCAGGTCATCGGCCCCCTCGGCGAGCCGCTCACGCTCGACAGCCTTCCCCCCCGGGGCACCACCCGCTGGGTCGTCCGCCGCAAGGCGGAGGTGGTGGCGGCGGTCAGCGGCGGCCTGCTGACCGTGGACGAGGTCTGCGACCGCTACGATCTCAGCGTCGAGGAGTTTGCGGGCTGGCAACGCGCGGTGGAGCGGTCGGGAATGCCCGGCCTGCGCGTCACCCGCATCCAGCACTACAAGTCGCTCTATGAGAGACAGCAGAAATATTGACCGCTCACCGACCGTGTCCTTACCACGGCCGGATGGCCCGCCCCCAGCCCGGGGGCGGGTCTTTTCGCGTCATGCCAATGCGGCGAGCGCCAGCATCGGAACGGGTAAGAAAGGAACCAGCGCAGGACTCGAACGTAGTCTCCCCAGCGGTTAGACTACGGCCATAACCGGCAGTGGACAGGAGGACGCGATGAACCTGATCATTTTCCTTATCGTCGGCGGCATCATCGGCTGGCTGGCGAGCATCCTTATGCGCACCGACGCGCAACAGGGTATCATCCTCAACATCATCGTCGGCATCATCGGATCGTTCATCGGCGGCGTGCTGTTCGGCCCGACGCTCGGCGGCGGCGGCATCTACGGCTGGATCAGCGCCTTCCTGGGCGCGGTCATCCTGCTCGCTATCGTCAACCTGGTCCGGCGCGGCTCGCTGCGCTGACAGCAGCCATCCGTGGACCACGAAGGAGAGCCGCCGGGCATGGTCCGGCGGCTCTTTCCTTGCCATCCTCCGGGCCTTAAACATCGGGCATTCATCGTTCCGGGGGTTCCGAGCATTCCATGTCGCACCGCGCCAAGCTGATCGCCTATGGACTGCCTCGGCAGCCGCTCGACATCAGGCCCGCCCCGCACGAGCGCGACTGGATGGATGCGACCGACCAGCGCTACGCCTATCGCTGCCTGCCGCTGACCATCGCCAATGCACATGGCTGGGAGATCCTCTGCACCACCGGCTTCTCGGCCTGGTGGAACGGCGAACTCGCGATCGACGCGATCACGATCACCCCCGACCAGGAAGGGCAGAAGCCCGCGATCAGCCACTTCGGCTATGGCATCATGACCTTCCATGTCTCGGCCGTGTTCAGGACCGAGCCCGGCTACGACCTGATGATCCAGGGCCCGATCAACCGCCCCAAGGATGCGATCGCGCCGCTGACCGGCGTCGTCGAGACCGACTGGACACCTTTCACCTTCACGATGAACTGGCAGTTCACCCGCCCCAACACGGTGATCCGCTTCGAAGCGGGCGAACCCTTCTGCCATGTCTTTCCGACCAGGCGCGGCGAGCTCGAGCAGATCGAACCCGAGTTCCGTCCGATCGAGACCAATCCCGAGCTCCAGGCCGAATTCGAAGCCTGGACCGCCAGCCGTGCCAATTTCCTGGCGACACTGCACACGCCGGAGACCGAGGCCGCCGCGCAGAAATGGCAGAAGCATTATTATCGGGGCCACAATCTGGAGGGATCGGGAATCGCGGGCGACGATCATCGCACCCGCATCCGGCTGCGCCCGTTCGCGCGCGGCGACGGGAATGGCGGCTGATCCCCCTGGCCGCACCGCCTATGCGTCAGGGGCGAAACGGTCTATAATCCTTGCGTCGGACCGCCGCGTGGCGATCGGTACCGCGCCGCTGTGGTCACGCCGTTGTGGGAGACGGGCACCATGGACAGTTCGCACATCAGGATGCTGCTCGCCGGGCTTTTCGTGGCGTTCACGCTGGCCATCGTCATGAAGGACCTGATCCGCCGCAGGCCCAGACCGCCTGCCATGCCCAGGCACAAGGGCTTCCGGCCGGCGAAGGCCCCGCCGATGTCGGGCGGGACACCGCGCACCGGCTGGAAGGCCGGCCCCCGCCGCTAGTAGCGAGCCTTACCTTGTGGCGGCTCATTCAAGCGGAGGGGACCGATCGGCCGCTCAGTTCAGTTCGAACGTCACCGACAGGCTGATGGACAGCTTCTGCTCGCCAGCCTCGATCGAGGTGTCCGCGGCCTCCTTGCCGCGCGCCATCATCATCATGGGCGCGGGGCGCGGTATCATAGGCGGCTCGAAGCTGCCCTCGCTGATCGCCACGATCCGCTTCACCGACAGGCCGGCGGCGCGCGCGTAGAGATCGGCACGCGCACGCGCCTCGGCGACGGCCTTCTGGCGCGCCTGATCGAGCAGAGGCTCGGGCTTGTCGATCGATAGGGTCGGGCCGTCGATCTGGTTGGCGCCCGCTGCGACCAGGGAGTCGAGGATCGGTCCCGCCTTCTTGATGTCGCGGAAGCGCACGCTGACCCGGCTCGATGCCTGATAGCCGATGATCACCGGGGGCTGGTTGTCGGCATAGCGATATTGCGGGGAGAGCGAGATCGTGGTCGTCTGGATGTCGCGGTCGGCGACGCCGGCCTTTCGGATCGCAGCGACGGTGGCCGCGGTGCGGCTGGCATTCTCGCTCATCGCCGCGGCGGCGGTCGGCGCCTGGGTGACGACACCCGCGCCCACCATCGCGATGTCCGGCACCGCACTGACCTCTCCGCTGGCGACGATGTCGAGCCGCGTGCCGCCGATCGCCTGCGGAACGGCGGCCGCCGCCTCCTGCGCCGCGGCCGGCGCGACCAGCGCCAGGGCGGCCGGCAAGGCCAGACCGATCTTCAGCAATTCATGTCCCATTTCGGTTGCGCTCCTGCTTGGCCGCGACGATCGCGGCTGCTAGATGCGCCATAACGATCCTCGCTGCATGGGGCATGAACGCCTTACGGCTACGAAATGATCCCGGTCGCCATCGGGATCGCGCGCCGGCATCGCTCCTCTTGAGCGAGGTGACATATTGAGATAATACAGCTCCAACAGACAGCAGGCCCCGCGCCGGGCCGACAATGGAAAGCTATGGGGATGAACGTCGAATCCGGCATCCAGACCGATTATGCGGCCTATGACTATGACGACGGCCAGGCACGCCGCCGCCGCCGGATCATCATAGGCGGGGTGATCGCTGCCGTGATCGTGGCCGTCGTCGCGGGCGTGATGATCTTTGGCGGCAAGAAGGCCGCACCCGCCGCGCCGCCTGCACCAGGCGTCACCGTGATCATCCCCGGCCGCACCGAAGTCGCCGCGACGATCTCGTCCACCGGTACGCTGTTCGCCAAGCGCGAGATGCCGGTCGGCATCGCCGGCGAGGGCGGCATGGTCCAGGCGGTGCTGGTCGAACCGGGCACCTGGGTCGCCGCCGGCCAGACGCTGGCCGTAATCGAGCGCTCCGTCCAGGCGCAGCAGGCCAATTCGCTCGCGGCCTCGGTCCGCGTCGCCCGTGCGGACGCGGAGCTGGCCCAGGCGGAGCTCGACCGCGCCAAGGCGCTGGTCGCGCGCGGCTTCATCTCCAAGGCGGACATCGATCGCCGTACCGCGACACGCGACGCCGCCGTGGCGCGGGTCGCGGTCGCGCAGGCCCAGCTTGGCGAACAGCGCGCCCAGATCGGGCGGCTCAACATCCGCTCGCCCGCCGCCGGCCTGGTGCTAACCCGCGCGATAGAACCCGGGCAGGTCGTCAATGCGAGCAACGGAGCGCTGTTCCGTGTCGCCAAGGGCGGAGAGATGGAGATCCGGGCCCAGCTCGTCGAACGCGATCTCGCCCGCCTCAAGGTCGGCGACACCGCCGAGGTGACGCCGATCGGAACCCGCAAGTCCTTCACCGGCACGATCTGGCAGATTTCTCCCGTGATCGACCCCCAGACCCGCCAGGGCGTCGCCCGCATCCAGCTCGCCTATGATCCGGCGCTGCGCCCGGGCGGCTTCGCCACGACGACGATCTCCAGTGGTCGCGTTACCGCACCCCGCCTGCCTGAATCCGCTGTACAGAGCGACGAGAAGGGCTCGTTCGTCTACAGTGTGGACAAGGACGGCAAGGTGGTCCGCCACGACGTCAAGGTCGGCGACATCTCCGACGCCGGGATCGTCATCCTTTCCGGCTTGCGCGGCGACGAGAAGGTGGTGTTGTCCGCCGGTGCCTTCCTGAATCCCGGCGACAAGGTGACCCCGCAGCTCGCCAAGCCCGACGCCATCGCGCGCTGACCGATCGGAGCCTTCCGGCATGCGTAATATTTCCGCCTGGGCGATCAAGAACCCGATCCCGCCGATCGTCCTGTTCGCCGCCCTCACCCTCGCGGGGCTGATCAGCTTCGCGCGGATGGACATCAACCAGATGCCGGACATCAGCTTTCCGGCGGCGGAGGTCCAGGTCGTGCAGCCCGGCGCTGCGCCGACCGAGATGGAGACCCAGATCACCCGTCGGGTCGAGGCCGCGGTGGCGTCGATCGGCAATGTGAAGTCGATCACCTCCTACGTGACCGAAGGTACCTCCGGCACCAATGTCGAGTTCCATCTCGGCACGCCGGTCGATCGCGCCGTCAACGACGTGCGCGACGCGGTCGCCAAGATTCGCGCCGAGCTGCCCGAAGGCATTCTCGAGCCGACCGTTCAGCGTCTCGACGTCGAGGGCGGGCCGATCGCCTATTATTCGATCGAAGGCGTCGACATGACGCTGGAGCAGTTGAGCTGGTTCACCGACAACACGGTGATCAAGCGCCTGCAGGCGATCGACGGCATGGCGGGGGTGTTCCGCGGCGGCGGGGTCAGTCGCGAAATCCGCGTCATCCTCGATCCCGCGCGGATGCAGGCGCAGGGCGTGACGGCGAGTCAGGTCAACAACATCCTGCGCAGCGTCAACCTCAACGCCGCCGGCGGCCGGGCCGAACTGGCCGGCGCCGAGCAGTCGGTGCGCGTGCTCGGTAACGCCGCCTCGGCCTATGAACTCGGTCAGACGCAGATCTCGGTCGGCAACGGCCGGACCGTCCGCCTCGCCGATATCGCCACGGTGCGCGATTCCTATGGCGAGCAGCGCCAGATATCGAAGATGAATGGCCGGCAGGTGCTGTCGATCGGTATCCAGAAGGCCAAGGGATCGTCCGACGTCAAGGTCTATGACGCGGCCCAGAAGGTGCTGGAGGAACTCCGCAAGGAGAATCCCAAGATCACCTTCAAGGAACTCTACACCAGCGTCATCTACACCAAGGAACAATATAAGTCGGCGATCCACGCGATGGTCGAGGGCTCGGTGCTGGCCGTCATCGTCGTCTTCTTCTTCCTGCGCGACTGGCGCGCGACGATGATCTCGGCGCTGGCCATCCCGCTGTCGGCTATCCCGGCCTTCTGGTTCATGGACCTGATGGGTTTCACGCTGAACACGATCAGCCTGCTCGCGCTCAGCCTCGTCGCCGGCATCCTGGTCGACGACGCGATCGTCGAGATCGAGAACATCGTCCGCCATATGCGCATGGGCAAGTCCGCCTACCAGGCATCGATGGACGCCGCCGACGAGATCGGTCTCGCGGTGGTGGCGACGACGATGTCGATCGTCGCGGTGTTTCTGCCCGTGTCGTTCATGCCCGGCATCCCTGGCCAATTCTTCGAGCAGTTCGGCCTGACCGTCGCGGTCGCGGTGCTGATGAGCCTTGCGGTCGCGCGGCTCATCACCCCGATGATCGCCGCCTATTTCCTCAAGGCCGAAGGCGTGAAGGAACATGGCGGCGGGCCGGTGATGGATAAATATATCGCGCTCCTCAAATGGTCGCTCGTCAACCGCTGGAAAACGATCGGCTTCGGCGTTCTCGCCCTCCTGGTGACGATCGGGTTGTTCGCCATCTCGCCCCAGCAGTTCCAGCCGGCGCTCGATGTCGATTACAGCCAGGTGAAGATCGAACTGACCCCCGGCGCCCGCGTCGCCCAGGACACCCAGAGGGTCGCCGACGAAGCGATCGCCGTGCTGCGCCAGCAGCCCGAGGTCGACGCCGCCTTTGCCGACATCGGCGACGGCGGGGATACCCGCTTCGCGTCGATCTACATCACGCTGAAGCCGGCCAAGGAACGCACGCGCTCCAGCATCGAGTTCGAGCGTGAGACCGCCCCGCTGCTCAACAAAATCCCCGACGCGCGCGTCAATTTCGTATCGCAGTCGGGCGGCTTCGGACGCGACCTCACCATCATGCTGGCGGGCGACGACCCGGTGAAGCTCCAGCAGAGCGCCAACGCGCTGATCGATCAGATGCGCAAAAGCTCGCTCATCCGCGATCCGCGGATCGACGGCGACATCCAGCGCCCCGAGCTGATCATCAAGCCGCGCCTCGACCTGGCCGCCGATCTTGGCGTGACCACGGCCGCGCTGAGCAACGCGATCCGCATCGCGACGCTGGGCGACATCGAGCAGAATATGGCGAAGTTCTCGCTGAGCGACCGCCAGATTCCGATCCGGGTGTCGCTGAGCGAGGCGTCGCGCCGCGATCTCTCCTCGATCGAGAACATGCCGGTGCAGACGACATCGGGCGGCACCGTGCCCCTGAAGGTCGTCGCCGACATCAACTTTGGCGCCGGCCCGTCGAAGATCCGCCGCTACAACCAGGTTCGCCGTCTGGTCGTCGGCGCGGACCTTGTTCCGGGCGCGGTGAGCGGCGACGCCTACAAATATATCTACGCCACCCCGATCATGAAGAACCTGCCGGCCGGCGTCCGTGAGGTTAAGTTCGGCGAGCAGGAATTCCAGGGGGACCTGATCTCCGGCTTCATGATCGCCGTGATCGCGGGCATCCTGCTGGTGTTCGCCGTGCTGGTGCTCCTCTACAAGCGGGTCCTGCCGCCCTTCGTGAACATGGCGTCGCTACTGCTCGCGCCGCTCGGCGGCATATTGGCGCTCCGCATAGCCGGCATGCCGATCTCGATGCCGGTCTATATCGGCTTGCTGATGCTGTTCGGCATCGTCGCGAAGAACTCGATCCTGCTGGTCGACTTCGCGATCGAGGAGATGCGGCACGGGGCCAACCGCTTCGATGCGATCCTCGAAGCCGCCCACAAGCGCGCCCAGCCGATCGTGATGACCTCGGTCGCCATGATCGCGGGCATGATACCGATCGTGATCGGCCTGTCGGGCGATTCGAGCTGGCGGGCTCCGATGGCCGTCTGCGTGATCGGCGGCATCGCGATGTCGACCCTGCTCACGCTCGTCATCGTGCCGGCGGGCTTCACCCTGGCCGACGATATGGAGAAGTGGATCGGGCCGCGGCTCGGCAAGCTGCTCGTCAACAATGAGGAGCACAAGTCGGGACCGGCGGCCCAGCCGGCGGAGTAGCCCCGTCATCCCACCCTGCCCGTCATTCCGGCGAAAGCCGGAATCTCCCTGCCTTCGTGCGACGGGAGCAACGAAGAGGAAGGGAGATCCCAGCGTTCGCTGGGATGACGGTCGGAGCAGGAAGCGGCAGGAAGAGGTTCGTTTCGGTTGAACATTCCGCGCGGCTGTCCATTGTGTCGACATGAACCTGTTCCAGGCCATCGGTCTCGACCGCTTCAATCCCGCCCAGGGCGGAGTGCGCGGAATGCGCATCGTTGCTTCCGGCCTGCTCGTGATCATGGCGGGCCTCTACCTGCTCGCTCGGTCGCACGAGGCCCCGGGAGCGGCGGCGGGCTGGGGCTATCTGCGCGCCTTCGCCGAGGCAGCGATGGTCGGCGGGCTGGCCGATTGGTTCGCTGTCACCGCTTTGTTCCGTCATCCGCTCGGCCTGCCCATTCCGCACACCGCGATCATCCCGCGCAACAAGGATCGGATCGGCGACAGCCTGGCAGCCTTCCTGCGCGTCAACTTTCTGACCGCCTCTGTGGTCGCCCGCCGCATGTACCGGGTCGACGCTGCCGGCGCCCTCGGGCGGCTGCTCGCCAATCCGCCGCAAGGGGGGCGCACCCGCGCCGGCATCGGCCGTGCACTCGCCACCATTCTCGAATCGCTTGGCGACGACAGGCTGGGCGCGATGGTGAAGGGTGCGCTTGCCAGCCGGCTGCGCGGCTTCGACCTCGCTCCCCTGCTCGGCCGCACCCTCGATGCCGCGATCGTAGAGAACCGCCATGCCGAGATGCTCGACGGGCTCATCGGCTGGGCCAGCCGAATCCTTCTCCATAATGAAGGGATGATCCATGAGATGGTCCAGGCGCGGACCGGCAAGTTCATGCGCTGGACCGGCCTCGACGAGAAGCTGTCGACGGCAATCGTCGAGGGACTCCACAAGTTGCTCGACGACATGGCGACCGATCCCGCCCATCCATTGCGGTCCAAGGCGCAGGAGGGGTTGGAGGACCTCGCCTACAAGCTTCAGCACGATCCCGCGACCCGGGCAAAGGTCGCGCAGATCAAGGGCGACCTGATCGACAGCCCCGCCGTCGCCGCCTGGCTCGACACCTTGTGGCAGGGCACGCGCCTGCGGTTGATCGAGGCGGCGCGCGATCCCAATGCGGCGCTCGGTGGGCAGGTCGGCGAGACGCTCAAGCAGCTCGGCACAACGCTCCAGACCGATCCCCGGCTGCGCGCCACCATCAACCGGTTCACGCGGCGCGTGACGGTCGGCCTGGTCGCCGACTATGGGGACGGCATCGTCAAGCTGGTGTCGGAAACGATCCGTGGCTGGGACGCCCGCACCGTCACCCTTCAGCTCGAGAACGCGGTCGGCCGCGACCTGCAATATATCCGGGTCAACGGCACGCTGGTCGGCGGGCTGATCGGCATCGGACTGCATGCGATCGGCCAGTTCATCTGAACCGCGATTCGCGCCGGTTGGTGATGCCGGAGCCCATGATCCTAATGGCCTGACAGGGCAAGACAGACCGGCCGGACGGCGGGGGAGCAACCCTCCCGTCCGACACCCCCGATCATCGAGAGGCCCGGCACCACCGCGTCCGACAATAGGGGCCGGCCGGCTCGATCTCGTTGTAAACAATTGTAACTTTGCAGTTGCTCACATTCGCCATTGGCACTCTGCGGCTAAACGGTCTGCAATTCTCAGGGCAAAAGGGAGCGAGCAGATATGGGCAAAACGACCCTATCCCCACTTGGCATCGAACGTGGCCGCGGGCATTGTTCCGGGCATGGCCACCGATCCGACCGTGAAACCATCAGGCGATAGCATGCGTATCGCGGTCCTCGACGACGAGGCAGCGATGCTGGCCTTCGTCACCCAGACGCTGATCGAAGCCGGTCATTACTGCTACGATTTTCCCAATGCGCGGACGCTGATCTCGCGGCTGCGACAGGACACGTTCGACCTGGTGATCCTCGACTGGAACATGCCCGACAAGAGCGGGGTCGAGATCATCCGGTGGATGCGCGAGAATATGGACAAGCCCGTCCCTTCGCTTCTGCTGACCAACCGCAACAGCGATGAGGATATTGTCGCCGGGCTCGATGCCGGCGCCGACGATTATGTCATCAAGCCGGTCCAGCCGTCGGTGCTGCTCGCCCGGATCAACGCGATCCACCGCCGCACCGGCCCGCGTGAGGCGATCGGCGCGAACGAGTCCTATGGTCCCTTCACCCTGCATCCGGCGCGACAGATGGTAACCGTCGACGGCGAGAACGTCACCCTCACCGCCAAGGAATTCGAGCTGGCGGCGACCCTGTTCCGCAACATGCACCGGCCGTTGTCGCGCTCCTACCTGCTGGAGATCGTCTGGGGACGGAATCCGGACCTGCCGACCCGCACGCTGGACGCGCACATCTCGCGTATCCGCGCGAAGCTGGGGCTGCGGCCCGAACGCGGCTTCCGCTTGATACCCGTCTATAGCTATGGCTACCGCCTGGAGGCGCTGGAAGCCGAAGAGAGTTGATGCTGGCACAGGTCGGGCGATCCTGGTTATTCCTCCCCGTCGCGGCCCTGGTGGCCGCGGCGCCTCTGTGGGCGCAACCGTCGACCGAGCCCATGTTCCGCTACACGGTGCGACCGAACGACACGCTGTCGGGGCTTGCCAAGGCCTTCCTGGTCGGTGGCGATTATCGGGAGATACAGCGGCTCAACAAGGTCACCGATCCCTATCATATACCGATCGGCTCGATCCTGCTGATCCCGGACCGTCTTCTGCGCACCGAACCGGTGATCGGCAAGGTCGTCTCCTTTCGCGGCAGTGCCACGATCGACGGGCGGCAGGCAGTGATCGGCGGTGAAGTGCGGCAGGGAATGCGGGTCGAAACCGGCGCCAATGCCTCGATCGCGATCGCCATGCCCGATGGGAGCACGATCGCCCTGCCCTCGCAGAGCCGCATCCACGTCGACAGGCTGCGCCGCATTCTGTTGACCGACGGGCTCGATCGCAATTTCCGGCTTGAGGCCGGCCGGTCTCGATCGAGCGTGATCCCCATGAAGGACCCGGCGAGCAACTTCCGCGTGACGACGCCGCTGTCGGTCGCCGCCGTGCGCGGCACCGAGTTCCGCGTTGCGGTGGACGACAGCGGGGAGCGTGCGCTGACGGAGGTTGTCGCCGGCACGGTGGGCGTCGCCGGTGCCGATCCGACCGAGGTCGCCGTGCCCAAAGGCTATGGTGCGGTCAGCACCCCCGCCGGCACCGAGCCGCCGACCGCACTTCTGCCCCCGCCCAAACTGCTCCAGCTCGAAAAGACCGCAACCGGCGTGAGCATCGTCGTCGAGCGCATGGAAGGGGCCAAGGCCTACCGGGTCGAACTGGCGTCGGACGTCGCCTTCCTTCACATCATCGAGGAGGTGCGAACCGAGGAGCCGAGCGTCAGCTTTGCACTGCCTCCCAATGCGACCTTCTTCGTCCGGCTGACGGCGATAGCGACGTCGGGGCTGGAAGGACTGCCGGGCATCTATGCCCCGGGCGTGCGCCGTTCATCGCCTCCGGCAGCGTCCGAAGCGAGCGCCGACGCGGGCGACGCCGCTCCCCCGCCCTTCCGCCTCTGGGCCGAACCCCGGCCGCTTCCGATCAGCCTGACGGGCCATGGCACTGTCCAGCCGCGCGCCATCGCCACCCACGCGCCTCTACGCTGAGTGGCTCGCCGTCGCGATCGTCGCGACGCTGCTGATCGTCGCGCTGGTGACCGGCCGCTTGACCGAGCGGCTCGACCATATCGTCTATGACAATCTCCTGACTGCCTCGGGCAGGCCGCCGCCGGACGATATTTTGATCGTCGCTATCGACAATCGCAGCCTCCAGGCGATCGGCCGCTGGCCCTGGCCCCGTACCGTCCACGCCCGCGCGCTCGATCGGCTCGCCGAGGCTCGGCCCCGGGCCATCGGCTATGACGTATTGTTCGTCGAGCCAACCGCCGACGACGCGCTGCTCGCCGCGGCGGTACGGCGAACGCCGACCTACCTGCCGATGGTGATCGACGTGCCGGGCGCGAACGGCGCGCCCTACGACATCGCCCTGCCGGCGGGACCGCTGAAGGATGCGGCAGCCGGCATCGCGCAGGTGAGCCTGCATTTCGAGGACGACCGCGTGATCCGCACTGCCTATCTGGAGGAAGGCGGCGATGGCCGGTCCTGGCTCCAGCTTTCGGCGCTGATGGCGGGATTCAAACCTCACGGCAGGGCTGCCCGCGCGCGTCATGGCCTGTGGCAGGCACGGCCGGTGATGATCCCTTATGGCGGGGCCGCCGGCCATGTCAGCAGCATTTCCTTTGTCGATCTGCTGGCCGGGCACGTGCCCGCCGAACTGCTCCGAGACCGCTATGTGCTGATCGGCGCCACCGCAGACGGCATGGGCGACAGCTATCCGACGCCGACATCGGGCGTGACGGCCCAGATGGCGGGGGTCGAGATTCAGGCACAGCTGCTCGATGCGCTGCTGCGGGGCGAAGCGATCACGCCGGCCCCGCGAGCATGGACATTGTGGCTGGCCTTGTGCGCTCTGTGGACCATGCTGGCCGGGTTCCTGCGCCTCTCGCCACGCGCCAACGCCAATCTCGCCCTGATCCTTATCGTCGCGCTGCCGCTGTTCAGCTTCGTCCTGTTCCGCTTCGGCCATGTCTGGCTGCCGCCGTCCGCGGCGCTGATCGGGCTGCTGTTCGTCTACCCGCTCTGGGGCTGGCGCCGGCTGCAGGCGATCAGCAGCTACATGACCGGCGAGCTACGCCAGCTCGATGCCGAGAGCGATGCCTTTCCGCGCCGGCACCGGGTGCTCAGCGTAAGGGAGGTGACGCTCCAGGCCGGGCTGCTCGGCCAGGCGATCGACCGGCTGCGCGACCTTCGCCGCTTTCTGTCGGACGCAATCGGGCGCCTGCCCGATGCGCTGTTCGTCACCGATCTCGACGGTCGGCTGGCGCTGACCAACGCCGAGGGCCGTCGTCTCGCCCGCCGGCTAGGGGCTACGAGCGAGGTCGGCACCGACCTGCGCATCCTGCTCGATCGCTTCCGCGCACCGGACGGCAGGACCTTCTCCCCCTTTGCGGCGGACGCGCCGATACGCGGCGGCACGGAGACCGCGACCGAGGATGGCGGCAGCTTCGACATACGTTATGTCGCGCAGCGCGACGCCGCCAATGCCCGGGTCGGCTGGATCATCCGGATCGTCGATATTACTGCCCTCAAGCAGGCCGAGCGCCATCGCGAGGAGGCGCTGCAGCTACTGAGCCACGACATGCGCGCGCCGCAGTCGGCGATCCTCGCCCTGCTGCGCGGGCCCGAAACCGGGGTTCCCAAGGCGATCGCCACCCGGATCGAAGGCCTCGCCAACCGCACGCTCGACCTCGCCGAGGATTTCGTCCAGCTCGCCCGTGCCGAGGCCAAGCCGATGGAGCGTGAACCGCTCGACATGAACGACCTCGCGATCGACGCCGCCGACGCGCTCTGGCCGGTGGCCAAGGCACGCGGCATCAAGGTGGCCGTCGAAGGCGCCGACGATCCGCACCTCGTCGACGGCGACCGGCAACTCCTCACCCGCGCGATCCTCAACCTGATCAGCAACGCGATCAAATATAGCGATCCCGGCAACCTCATCCGCTGCTCGGTAA
Source organism: Sphingomonas sp. Y57 (assembly GCF_001015195.1). Classification (GTDB taxonomy): domain Bacteria; phylum Pseudomonadota; class Alphaproteobacteria; order Sphingomonadales; family Sphingomonadaceae; genus Rhizorhabdus. The sequence continues at coordinate 41,751 of NZ_LDES01000056.1, forward strand.
CCGAGGAGGATGGGTTGATCCGCGTGGCCGTGGCCGACCAGGGCGTCGGCATGGACGAGGATCAGCTCGCCAAACTCTTCACCCGGTTCCGGCAGGGGCCACGCGAGGGCGTCGGCCTGGGGCTCACCTTCGTCCGCACGGTCGTCGCCCGCCATGCCGGCACGATCGACTGCACCAGCGCGCCGGGCAAGGGCACGACCTTCACGATCAGTCTGCGCAAGAGCGACGTCGATCCCTATGCCGACGAGTGATCCCTAAACTTCGGGCAGCCGCGCTTCCAGACCCAGAAAGCCGGCAATCGCAGCCGCCGCGCGGCGCGAGTGGCATTCGCCGTCGCGCAGGTCGAAGGTGTCGCGGAACGCGGCCGTCTGGATGGTGGCGTAGCGGCGATGGGTGGCGACCGCCTGCTCGATGGCCTGGACCACCTGCTCGGCGTCGTCGATGACCGGACCGAAGCGCCAGTGGTCGTGATTGGGATCGCCCTCCCACATCCGTCCGTCGCTGTTGACGAACAGGCAGGGACGCGGCCGCCGCAGGAATTCGTAGACCTGGCTGCTCACGTCGCCGAGATAGATATCGGCCATGCTGGTGTAGGTCATGTCGATCGATCGTTCGCTGCCATAGTCGACATGGACATGAGGCCAGATCGCGAACGGCCCGAACGTCGCCTCCGCCGCAGCCCGCCCCGCGCGCGTGTCGCACAGCCGGATGTGCGGCGCGATGATCAGGTTATAGCGATCCGCCTCGGCGATCCGCCGGACCAGTTCGAAGCCGTGATCGCGCCAGGAGCCGAGCGTCGGCGAGAAATGGGGGTTGTAGAGGATGATGGGCCGCTCGTTCGTGAAAGGCGTCCAGCTACTGTCGCGCAACCGGTCGGCGGCGTCGAACTTGGGATAGCCCACGACCGCGCTCGATGCCTCGCGGACCAGCCCCTCGGCCAGCATGCGGCGGCGCTGTTTCTCGCCCGCCATCAGCGCGAAATCGAACCGGGCGATACGTGGATCGAAACCCGCCGCCCGATCGCCCGCGCCGTGGTCGATATGGATGAAGCGCGGCCGCGTGACGCCCAGCGAGCGAAGCAGGATCGAGGTTCGCTCGGGCAGCGCGATCGCGTCATAGCCGTTCATGCGCCGGCGGATCGCCAGCAGGGTGAGCAGCTTGGGCGGAACGATCCGTCCCAGCCGCACCGGCAGCGCCCGCACCAGCGGCGAGCCGACCTGTTCGAAATGCAACCGTCGCCGGTTGTCGGGCAGTACGGCCGCCTGGGCGAGATCCAGGTTGACGGATGTCGACGACAGGATGTCGACCTGGGTCCGCCAGCCGAGCGCCAGTTCCTCAGCGGTGGTGATGCCGTGCAGCAGCTGGTGCGGCTGGGCATTGAAGAAGAAGGCGATGCGCGGCGTCTCCATGCGATCGGCGCGGCGCGCGCCACTTCGCGCGACGGGAGTCGCGACCTCGGGCGGAGCGAATGCCTCCGCGCCGATCTTGCCGAGCCCGATCGATCCCGTCGCCATGCGCCTTCCGCTTCCCTCGCCGTCCTCGCTTTTGCGAGAGACGCCGCCGGACACGGGTCACCACAGTCCGCCCGGTCAGAATTTGTGCTCGATGCGGACGGAGAAGGTGCGCGGGCGGATCGGCGTATGCTGATCGAACTGGCGAAGCGAGAAGGGATTCCCGAAGCCGAAGCTGTCGCCGCGGCCATCGAAAAGGTTGGAGACGGTGAACGCCACACGCCAATCGGACGGGGCGAGGACCAGGCCGGCATCGGCCGTCCAATAGGCGCCCATCGAGCGGGCCAGCCCCGGATCGAAACTGAGCCGCGCCCTGCCCATATAGCGCGCGGCCACGAACCCGCCGACGGAGATCCCGGCGATCGGCCGTTCATAGCCGATCTTCACCCGTCCCGCCCGATCGGGCAGCACGGGTAGCCGATTATCGTCGCCTGCGGCGTTGGCCGCCGCCGACGGGGCATAGAGACGGGCATGCTGCAGGGTCAGGTGCGCATCGAGCGACCATGGCGAGAGGTCGAGCGACGCGCCGAATTCGAGCCCGATGTTCCGCCCCTTCCCCGCATTGATGGTGCGCACGAGGCTGTCCGCGCCGATGCTGTCGCTCTGGATATTCTCCCAGCGCAGGCCGAACAGCGTGCCGTTCAGGCGCAGCCGCCGCCACAGCAATAGCCGCCAGCCCAGCTCGAGGCTCTTGAGATCGTCGGAGCGGAAATCGGCGAGGTCGGGTGCTCCGTCGGGATTGAGCCCGCCCGGACGGATAGCGCTGGCATAGCGCAGCCAGCCGAGCATTCCGTCGCGCGGCGCCCAGGACAGGGTCGCGCTGGGGGTGACGCCCGCCTTGCGCGCACGGCGGCGGGTCTGTCCCTGCTGCTCATTGTCGACCTTCGAATAGAAGCCGCGCAGACCCAGCGTCGCGGTCAGCGCCCCGCCGAGCGGCTGGCTCGCCTCGCCGAACAGCGCCGCCTCGATCGCGTCGTCGTGCAGCGAGATGTCCTGCAGAGATCCGCCGCCCGGAGTGAAAAAGCGGCCGAGATAGATATTGTCGGCCTTGAGCAGCGCGAGGCCGAGCACCCAGGGCCGCGTCGCCGCCGGATCGCTGAAACGCCATTCCTGCGTGCCGAGCCTCAGCCGGCGCATGTCGCTGAAGCCGAGCGGGGCCGGCAGGCCCCGCCCCGCCGCGACCGCGCCGGCATCGAACACGCTCTCCACCTCATGGTGGACGAAGGCGCTGGCCGACACGAAATCGAGCGAGCCGACGACGCCCCGCACCGTCGCTGTCAGCGCGACGAAATCATTGTCGTGCGGTTCGGCAAGCGCGGTCGATCGGCTCAGGCCGCGCGTGGCATATTGGCTGTCGTCCGAATTGATTCCCTGGAGCGTCGCACCGAGATCGACCGTCCAGTCGGGCGTGACGGCCCAGCGCAACGCCAGTCGCCCGCCATAGCGCGCCGTGCGGTTGACGTTGCGCTTGCCCCGGCCGGCGTCGTCGATCCAGCCACCGATCCGCTCGCCATATCCCACCGCGCGAACCGCCAGTCGGTCCCGGACCAGCGGGACGTTGATCCCGCCCTCGATCGATCCGCTGGCCGCGCCGTGCCGGGTCGTGCCGCCATCGATCGCGGCGAAGCCCGACCAGTCGGCAAGGTCAGGCTTGTTCGGCACGATGCGGATGATGCCGCCGAGCGCACCGGTGCCGTAAAGCGTCCCCTGCGGCCCGCGCAGCAGCTCGACATGATCGATGTCGACCAGACGCAGGTCGGGGTCGGGGGTGGCATAGCTGACCCGCGCGTCATCGAGCAGCAGGCTTACCGTCGACTGGGTCGGCCCGTTGAAAGCGCTGTCGGCGACGCCGCGCAGGAAGATGCGGTCGCGCCCGGGGCCGAGATTGGTGGCGAACGCGCCCTCCCCCGTCTCGATCAGGTCGTGCAGCCCGCGGCCGTAAAGCAGCCGGTCAGCGATGCCGGGGCGCATGAGGCTGACCGCGATCGGCACGCTGGCGAGATTCTCGTCGCGCTTGGTTCCCGTGACGATGATATCTTCGATCGCCTCGGTCGGCCCCACGAAGCCCGACCGCGTCACCTCGCGCGGCAGCCGTTCGAGCCGCCATAGCCCGGCGACGCGGACCGCCCGCAGGCCGCTGCCTCGCAATAGCCGCTCGAGCGCGGCGGCGGGCTCGATCGTGCCGCCGATCGGCCGGGTGCGGTGGCACGGCAGCGCTCCCGCCATGCCGACCGACAGACCGGTCTGTCGCGACAAGGCGAGCAGCGCGTCGCCAAGGTCGGAGGCAGGGATATCGATCCGGACGGGACGCGCCGATGCCGGCGCCGCGAGCAGGCTAGAGAGTGCCAACCAGGCGGATGCGATGATCCTCGACCGTCGCCTTGACCGGCAGGAGAGCCTCGATCTGTCCGACAAGCCGGCTACCGTCCCCAATGGTGAGCACACCCGACACACGCAGGCCGGCGACCGCGGGATCCACCGACACGGCGCGTCCGGCATAGCGCGACAGGTCGACCGCCACCAGAGCGAGCGGCGCATTGTCGTAGACCAGCCGGCCATCACGCCAGCTTGCCACGTCGCCGGCATCCTGACGGCGGATCGTCGCCTCCCCGCCCCGGCCGGCGATATCGACGCGCTGGCCGCCGCTTAGCAACAGCCCCTCCCGGCCCGGCTCGGCGATCGTCACCTGGCCGTCGGCGACGGCGACCGCGAGATGATCGGGCGTGCGGACCAGGTCGAAACGGGTGCCGATGTCGCGCACCTCATATTCGCCCGCGCGAATGACCATGGCACGGCCGGGTTCGTGGCGAATGTCGAAATAGGCGCTACCGCCGCGCATATCGACCTCGGGCGTATCGCCGTCGCGCAGCGCAAGCTCGCTGTTGCGGTCGATGACGATGCGGCTGCCGCCGCGCAGGCCGATCGAGCGGGTCTCGCCGGGGCCGGTGCGATAGACGACCGCCGCCGCGGTCGAAGGCAAGCGGAGCTGGGGCATGGCCAGGATCGCCAGGCCGGCCGCCGCCACGAGCCCGCCTCCGGCCCACCAGCGCCGCCTGTGGCTTCCGGGCGGAGTATCTGTCCTTTCGATAGCGGCGACATCGTTGGCCGGTTGTGCCGCACGGATCGCCTCGCGGCCGGCAACGATCTCGTCATCGAGCAACGCGACGCCGTCATAGGTGGCACGGTGCGCGGGATCGGCGTCGAGCCAGGCCGCGAAGCCCTCCCAATCCATCGCGTCCGAATCGATCCGCACGTGCCATTCGGCCGCCTTTTCGCGAATCTGTCCCTGTCTTTCTTCAGGGGTCATGCCGACCTCCGAACCATCGCGCCGCCCTCTTTCCGATAAGACGCCGCCGAACGGCCTCCACCCCAGCTCGTCCTTCTTCCGGTCATTCGAGCGCCTCCCGCAAATGGCGCAGAGCGACGGCGATGTGCTTCTCCACGGCGCTGCGGCTGATCCCCAGCTCAGCCGCGATCTCGGCATGGCCGAGGCCGTCGAGCTTGTGCCGGCGGAACACGCGCGCGGCGCCCGGTGGCAGCTTGTCGATAGCCGCGGCCAGCGCGCGAATGCGTTCCTGTCCTTCGACCACCGCGAAAGGCGACGGCGCCTCGTCGACGGCTTCGTCGCCGGAAGTGGAAATCGTCGCGTCGGCCCAGCCCTGCTCGCGCAGCGCGCGCCGCCGCCGCTCGCGCAGGCGGTCGAGTACGATGTGCATGCCGATGCGGTGGAGATAGGCGAGCGGATGGGCGATCGGCGCCCCGCCCGCGCGGGTGATGTGCAGCCAGATCTCCTGGACGACGTCCTCCGCCTCGGCCGGGTCGCCGGTACGGCTGGTGAAGAAGCGGATCAGCTGCGGCCGATATTCGGCCAGCACCGCCGTCAATCCCGCCGATGTCTCAATATCCCGAGCGACCACCGCCTCCACGACCCGATGGTCCCATATTGCGCCGGGCCGTCCGGAAAGTCGCGTGGAAATCGAAGGACATGGCCTCACCTCCGCGATCAGCGACGCAACTCCTGCCATCAGCTTTCGTTGTTCCGGCAGGACCAACCGAGGAGAGCATCATGACGGACATCGCAACGCTGAAGAGGAAGCTGTGGGAAAAGCTTGGCGAGAGCCCCTTCCTCATGATGGGACTCACCTCGACGCATGAACATTCCCAACCGCTGACGGCGATGCTCGACAAGGATCAGGTCGATCGCATCTATTTCTTCATCGGTCGTGACAACCGGCTTGCCCGGGGCGGGGCGGCAATGGCCCAGTTCGTCTCGAAGGGACATGACTATTTCGCGTGCCTGTCTGGCCATGCGACCGTCGACAATGATCGGGCGATGATCGACAAGCTCTGGTCGAAGCCGGTCGAAAGCTGGTTCCCCGGCGGCAAGGACGATCCCAATCTCGCCCTGCTGCGCTTCGACATCGACGAAGCGGAACTGTGGGAAGCGGACATGTCCCTGGTCGGCAAGGTCAAGATGCTGTTCGGCGGCAGGATAAAGGCCAGCGATGAAGGCGGGCATGCCGTGGTGCAAAGCACCGCAGCTTGACCCGCCTGAGCAACCGGCGGCCGGAGGGCCGCTTGCAGCAGTCGTTCTTTCTCCATAACGTTCCGCTGCGGGCGGCTCCCGTGCGTAAAGGAGTATCTTAATGAAAAACAAGGCCATTCTTGCAGCAATGGCAGCGGCGCTGTTCATTCAGACGGCAGCTCCGGACAGCGCATCGGCGCAACGCCATGACCGTCACGACCGACATGACCAGCGCGACTGGCAGGATAAGCGCGATCGCTATGACCGGAACGACCGCCGCTGGCGCGGTGACCGGAACGACGGATGGGATCCCTCGCGGCACTATGACAACAAACGCTACCGGGAACGGCGGCTGAGCCGTAACGACCGCATCTACCGGGGCAGCGACGGCCGCTATTACTGCAAGCGCGACAACGGCACGACCGGCCTGGTGGTCGGCGCATTGGCGGGCGGCGTGCTCGGTAATGTCATCGGCGGCAATACCCTCGGCACCGTACTTGGCGCGGGCGGTGGCGCGCTGCTCGGCCGGCAGATCGATCGCGGCGACATAAAGTGCCGATGAGGCACGCGGACTGACGACGGTCGGTTCACGGACAGGGCTCGGCATTGCCGGGCCCTTTTCATTTCATGTGGCGGTGCTCGCCAACGCCGCAAGCGCGTCGATGTCGAGGTGGCGTTCCATCTCCTCGGCGATGGCGTCGAGCGCAGCATCGACACTCGCGGCATAATCGCGCCCACCCCCGTTGACGCCGATCCGGGCAAGTAGCGCGCGGCGCAATCCGGCGTTCGCCAGCAGGCCGTGGACGTAGCTCCCCATGACGGTGCCGCCGGCATCGACCGCGCCGTCGGTTCGGCCGTCGTCAAACCGCGCGAAAGGCCGCCTCCGGTCCGGGCCCTCGGTCTCGCCGACATGCATCTCATAGCCGTCGAAGCGCGCATCGAGCGCCTGGCCCTGGACCTGGCGCAGCGTCTTGGCCGGCGACAGCCGGGTTTCGACGTCGAGCAGGCCGAGACCGTCGACCGCGCCCGAAGGGCCCTCGATCCCGTCGGGGTCGGCGACGCGGCGCCCGAGCATCTGATAGCCACCGCACAGGCCAAGGATCGGCCGGCTGCGTCGATGGTGCGCGAGGATATCGATGTCCCACCCCTCGGCCCGCAGCGCGGCGAGGTCGGCGATCGTCGCCTTGGAACCCGGCAGCACGATCAGCGCCGCCTCCGCCGGAATCGGCCGGCCGGGCGGGATCATCACCAGCTCGATCCCAGGCTCGAGCTTCAGCGGATCGAGATCGTCGAAATTGGAAATGCGTGGCAGGATCGGACAGGCGACCAGCGATCGGCCTTCCTCCCTATGGGCATCCCGTTCAAGGACCACCGCGTCCTCGCTTGGCAGGCGCGCGGTTGCGGTCAGCCAGGGCACGACCCCGAAGCCGCGCCAGCCCGACAGCGCCTCGATCTGGCGGTATCCGTCCTCGAACAGCGCCGGATCGCCGCGGAACTTGTTGATCAGGAAGCCGCGGACCATCGCAGCGTCGGCCGGGTCGAGCACGGCGCGGGTACCGACGACCGCCGCGATGACGCCGCCACGGTCGATGTCGCCGACCAGCACGACCGGCACGCCGGCCGCGCGCGCGAAGCCCATATTGGCGATGTCGCCGGCGCGCAGGTTGATCTCGGCCGGGGAGCCCGCGCCTTCGACGACGACGATGTCGCACTGGTCGCGCAGCCGCCGGTAGCTCGCCAGCACCTCGTCGAGCAGCGGACGGCGCCCCTCGCGGAAATCGGCGCTTCCCAGAGTGCCGCGCACCCGCCCATGGACGACGAGCTGCGAGGTGCGATCGGCCTGCGGCTTGAGCAGCACCGGGTTCATGTCGCTGTGCGGTTCGACCCGGCAGGCGATCGCCTGCAGCGCCTGCGCCCGGCCGATCTCACCGCCGTCGACCGTGACGGCGGCGTTGTTCGACATGTTCTGCGGCTTGAACGGACGCACCGCCAGCCCCCGCCGGACAAAGGCCCGGCACAGGCCCGCGACCAGCACCGACTTGCCGACGTCGGACCCGGTGCCCTGCAGCATCACCGCGCTCATCCGCACCCTCCCGCGATCCGTTGGGGAAATCAGGTCCGTTCTAGGGAAGGGAGGACCGTCCGGTCCATCTCGGCAAAAAAGCCAGGTAAATCAACGATGGTGACCCCAACGGGACCGGTTTTTTAGTGTAATTTAAGTTGTTGAATTAGCGGTACTAATTGACTTCACTGACTTTTTCCTAAAATAAGTGTGTAACTTTGGTGTGTAACAAATCTACGAAATTGGACCTCGGATGGCGAGCAAAATCCGGTACGTCTCGAAACGCAATGGCGTGTACCAATATATCCGCCGGGTGCCCGACAGCGTTGTCAACAAGCCCGTCCGCTTCGAAGCCTTTTTCAAATCGCAAGCCGTGTTCCGTCGGTCCCTCCGAACCAAGGATCAATTAGTAGCCTACGAGGCAGCCAAGATCGTCCACGAAGAATTCGAACTGCTGCTGGCCCAAGCGTTGGGGCGGCTATCGCCGACACCGGCCGAGCCCAAGGTCGCCCCTAAAAAGGTCACCCAGGCCGATCTCGACATCATCGCCGAACAGGCAAAGGAATCTGTAATCAAGCCCTTTCGACAAGCATATTTGCGGGCTGATGCCGATCCCCTGGCAGCGGTAGAACTGGAACGGCTCTATTACGAAATTGAAGTGGATGCCGAGGAGATCAAGGCTGCTTCGCAACCCGGCTCGGACAGCACCATATTTGGCGAGACGCTCAAGCAGCACGCTGATTGGGTGGTCAAGCATCATCATTTTAACGCCCCGCCCGGATCGGAGGAATTTGGTCTGATTATCGCCGCGATCCGTTCGGGAAAGGCTCAGGGTTATGCCTATGTCGACGAACTTCGCGACGGGAAGATAGCACCCACCATTCCTACCCCCGCCTCCATCGCGAAAGCAGCAACGGGCCTCACCCTTCGCGAAGTTGTCGAGCGCTATAAAAAATTCAAAGGCTTCGATAAAAAGCCCGCTTCTGAAATCGATCTATCGTTGAAAATCTTTGAGTCCGTGGTGGGGAATAAGTCGCTTACCGCGCTGACCAAATCGGATTTTCACAAATATGTCGAGCACTTGGCTGACAGCACCGTTGGAGGGAAGACGGCTGGCAGCATCAAGCGGGCTGTCTCCGCCCAGACCGTTAAAAAGCGGCTGGGCATTCTCTGCACGGTTATCAATTTTGCGATCAGTCGAGACTGGTTTGACGGGCGCAATCCGGCGGCGGGAATCAATATCGATGCGTTCGTCAAGAAGCCCGATAAAGCCATCATGCCCGACAAAAGGCCGTTCAAAATTACCGAGTTGAATGCCCTGCTCAAGCATCCTTGGTTTACCGGCTGCAAATCCGCGTCAGAAACCCACTTGCCGGGATCACACAGGCTGAATGGCGCGGAATTTTGGGTGCCGATCGTTGCCCTGTTTTCTGGATGCCGCGCTTCCGAGCTTGGCGGCCTGAGGGTTGCGGAAGTCCATCTTGATGACAAGCATCCCCATTTCGCCATCCGAGCGAATGTTTATCGCGGGATCAAGAATTCCGAAGCCCGCGATGTCCCGATCCTCGACGTGCTGGTGAAGCTAGGCTTCAAGGAATATTACGAGCGCATCAAAAAGACAGGTGCTGATCGGCTGTTCCCCGATTGGGAAAAAGGAGCCGGAGATAGTTCCGGCTGGGGTAATTCCAAACTGGTCCGCGCTATCAATCGTACCGTAATCCCGGCGGCGTTGAAGGCCACTTTAGCCCCTGGCGCCCGAACGGAGGTGACCTTTCACAATTTCCGGAGCGCCTTCAAAACGATGCTGGTTAGCTCGGAAAAATCCCTTCATCCGAACATCATCAACGAGGTGGTGGGTCACGCCAAAGGCGAGATGGACGCCCGATATGTTGGCAAGGTGCCCATCGAGGTGACCTACGAGGCGGTGAAGGACTGCACCTACAAGGGTATCATTTTGCCGAAAGCACCATAGCGCCCCTTGCGCCCGAATTCAGAATGCGCAAATTGGTCCCGTGCCCGTGAGAGCGGGCATGGGGCGTCGTAACCCCACGTCACAAGGTCCGGTCGAGTTTCTTGGCCGGGCGGCTGTCGCGCATGTCCAAGGCTCTGCCCAAAGGCGGCAGCGCCTTGTCCTTGTGCAAGGTTACGAACGCCCGGCTTTAGGCCGGGTAGCCCCTAGGTTAATCAGTAGGGGCGGTATCATGATGAAATTAACATTGCTGGTCGCTAGTGCACTGTTTACGGCATCTGCCGTATCGGCGGGCCCAATAAAGCGAGTCATCAGCGTCGGGGAGCTTGGCCCTCAGCCGCGCGACATTCTGGCGGGCGTAAAAGCCATCGGGCAAACCTATCTCAAAGACCCCGACAGCGCACAATATGAGATAGGCAGCGTTCTTCCAGGCTACTGCAAAAAGGGCCTATTTCAGGGAAAAGGAGTGGCTTGGCAGGGGTGGGCGGTAAACGTCTTAATCAACGCCAAGAATTCTTATGGCGGTTATACTGGCTTTGAGCCACACACCGTATTATTCGTGGGCGATATCGCAACTCAGATTATCGAAGGATATGACTTCGGCGCGTTTGGACCCTCCAAGGGTTTTCTAGGCGGCGGCGCTGGCGTCTGCCAATTCATCAAGAATTAAATACATGACAAACCGATTTTAAAGCCTTTTTCAATTCATGACTTCAGAATGAGTCAGCGTCTCTGACCTTGAATATCAATGGGGGAATTATGACCAACGCTCATCTCAAAAAATCTATCATCAGTGTTTTCGTTGGCAGCTTTACCCTTGGAGTGGCATCGCCTGCGCTTGCTGAAGGATTAACCGGCGCCAATGTCGAGGTTCGGCTGGGCTATGAGCGCCTGGACGAGATAGGGAATCCAGATGGCGTTACCTACGGTTTTAGGGCGGGGTATCAGGCGCCCTTAAGCAAGGACATCGTTATCGGCTTCGATGTTGGCTTGGATTCCTCGACAACAGAATATTTCGGCCTTTCCAAGAGCCATGACCTTTCCGCGATGCTCAAGATCGGCCCAAGGATCGGTGAAAATAGCCTGATCTATGTTACCGGCGGATATTCGAGGATGAAGGTCAAGAACTTCGGCAGCCTGAATGGCTGGCGGGCTGGCGTCGGCTGGCAGCAGGCTATCTCCAAAAGCTTCTATATTGGCTTTGAAGGAAACTATACCCGATATAATGAGTTCAATATCGATGATAATATGGTCACGTTGCTCGCGGGGTTAAGGCTTTAGCCGCGCGACACGCGGCAAGCCGCAGACCTATTGGCAAATACGCCATAAATGGCATTTGTAGGCCCGTACAGCGCAAGAAATCTAATCGATGTGATAGACAGCCATTTTTCCATAGATGCTCTGTACGGGGCTTAAATCGCAAAATAGGATGCGCGACACTGAAAGGCTCTTGCCCTAGCTTATTTTGCCAATCTGCGACGACGGGTGCCAATAACGTGCGGCTTGCCTTGCTGCTCCTCGGCAAGCGCCCGAGCATAGTGCAATGCGAATCGCCGATAGATATGGGCTAGTGCTGGATCGTCTGTCTTTTCCGCGCGCTCGGCACTTTCCAGGCGGCGCTGCTCAAAATATTCGAGATGATCGGTGATGCTCATAGAAAGCTCCGTTTAAGCGGCAGCTTTCCCGTTGCTGTCAGTCAGTGCCGTGCTTTGGCGAGGTACACTGATCAGTGGAGTGGGCTAGACCCACGCAAAAGGCGACTAACATAGATCAGTTTCGGCTAGGGAATTCTCCTTACCTGGAGCGAAACGAGTAAAGTCGCTCGCGCTGCCTATTCCTACCCCCTCTTGATCCGTCGCTCGGGCATCGGCCGTCCATCGTCAAGTTGGACCTGTACCTCAGTCCAAAAGTCATGGACGGCTTGCCCGCGATGAGGATGGCTAAGGCATTCTCCTATCCGGGCCGTATCATTGAACCCTAGCCCGTGGATGATGCAGCTTATCGCCCGGCCCAGGTTGCAATGGCGCATATAGCGGCCCCCATCGGTCGTTTTGGAATGGTCCTCCTGCATTGCGGTCCAGAAATATTCGAAGGCTTCGCGTCCTCCGTGGCTCTGGGAAAACAGATAGGCGAGGCAGAATCTAAGCGACCAACTCGGCCTAATAGGACCATCTCCACTTTCCCGGCGGACTTCCTGAAGGGCGGCAAGGGCCTTGAAAATCAAGTGCTCCCGAACAGTGATCATGGAGGTTAGATCAGGGGCAATTGCTCGCCCTGATCGGCGCGGACCATGAAACAGGCGCGGGCAGCTTCAACAGCACGGCGATAATGGATGGTGCCGAATTTCTCGGCTTCCTCGAACCCGACAGGGGCAAGCTCATCGGTCGGATAGACGGTATCGTAAACAGCACGGGCCGCCGCCCGCAAACGGAGATCATGCTCCATTTCCGCTTCCTCATAGAACGAATCTGATGGGCGGAATATGGAACATAGAGAGAACAAAATTCAAGCCCCCTTTTGGACCGGCTTTCGCTCCCAATCACGATCGGGATGCCGTAATGAGCGCTAGAAGGGATCGGGGGATTTCCATGAGTGATGACCTGTTGGCCAAGGCGAAGGCCAAGTTGGACCGCGAGCTACTGGACATAGAGAGTAGGCCCGACCTGTCCGACGATAAGAAGGTCGATCAAATTATCGTGATCTTCTCCACGGCCTGCGCAGCGATAGCTATCCAGCCGATACCTTTCGCCGACTTCTTCATTCTTACCCCATTGCAGGCCTACATGGGCGCTCGCCTAGCGGCCATCCGGGGCGTCCCGCTCAGCGAAGCTCAAGCTGCGGAGATCGTGAAGGAAATAATGGGCGTTGTCGGCATGGGTCTTGTTGCCCAGCAAGCAGGAATTGCCGCAGCCAAAATCTTCTTTCCGATCGTAGGGGGTGTTGCCACCCTCCCGGTCGTGTTCGGGCTGACCTACGCCATCGGCAAGGTCATGGATTTTTATCTGTTAAACAAGGCGGCTGGTCGGGCTCCAAATGCAGCAGAACTAAAGGCGGCTTGGAAGCAAGCAGCCATTCTAGGAAAGTCGAAAGCTAAGCGCCATCGGCCAGCAAAGGAAGCACTCATAACCAATATCGCTACTAGACAAGTAGCAAAAATCATAACAATACCACCACCATGTGACGACAAAGTTAAAGACCCTCAGTCCGACGAGCCCGGCCTAGCAGAAGCGCTATTCAAGATTGGGTTTTTCTTAGGCCTGGCGGTGGCCGGTATATTTATCTTAATACATCTTATTTATGCAATTTTTCTCCCTACAGGATTCTAGGACTCTCAGACTCCCGCCGGAGGTGAGCAGTAAACGGCCTATGAAGCAACATATCGCGAGTGTCCTAACGGCGGCCTTGGCAACAGCATCATATGCCCATAGCGGCGGGCTGAATGCCGAGGGATGCCATACGAACCGCAAGACAGGGGATTATCACTGTCATAGCGGAGGAGGCGGCAACAACGCTCCTAGGGGCTCTTACGGCTTGATAGGATCGGGGTCGGGGTCATCGTCGAGACCATACCCCAATTGCGCCGCTGCTAGAGCGGCCGGGGCTGCACCTGTCTATGCAGGCACGCCGGGCTATGGTCCGCATCTGGATCGTGATGGTGATGGGGTAGGATGCGAGAGGTGACTTCCGGGGGCAATAGCCCAAAATGCCTGGAACGGGGGTGGTTAGCTGCCACCATCCGGAATAACTCCGCTTTCGGAGTTTGCCCTGCCGGTTTCTCGAACAATGGGACGATCGCGAACGAGCATTGACGGTTCGAATTGCCATGCGGGGATAGTCGGTAGAGTTTCATCCGCTCCTTCAATTCGATAGTTAAACACCGGGCTAACAAGTAGACGTAGCGCGCGCAAGTCGCACGCTGCCGCATGGAGCGCGAAAAGATTAAAGTGGATATCTTCCATCTTTTCACGCTCTTTAATGCCGGTGAAGTTCATATTTACCCAGCATTCCGGATTATAATCCGACATCACCGTTAGGAAGTGCGTAAGACGATCCCGGAAAAACTGGATATCCCCCATATGACTGAACAATTGGTCAACAAATTTCTTCCGGTCTTCATCCGCGCCTGTGACCCGCAGAAGGCGCTTGATAGTATCTTTTAGGGGCGACATGCGCTGCCCGCCCAGCATAGCGATTACCGCATCATCCCGCTTTTCAAAGCGGGTAACCGCCGCATAGACTGAACATGTTAGCTCATGCTCAAGTGCCGTGTAGCTATGATGTAGCTCTCCCAACAGACGGAAGAAGTGCTCGGTCGCTTGGCCTTTGTTGAACGGGGCGGATGCGGTCTGGGCCATGAGGCATATTGCTCGTGTTTGTGACGTGTGCAACGGGGTCGCGTGCCGCCTTTCGATCCAGTGCATTGCAACAGGGCGCCTATCTAGCCTTCGCCCTTATTCTAGCAGGCCACTTATAATACCAGAGAAATCGCTTCCAAAACCCTCCCCGTGGTGGCGGAGTATATATCCACCATGGTTCGGGGATGCGAAGGATTGTAGAGCAATTTGTATCTAAAATTTCTTTCGTGCCATCGGGCGTAACAACAAGGTGATTTCTACCAATCTGCCTCAGAACAGCGGATTCGCCACATTTAGGGTTCTCATATTTCGCAACATTGAAAACAGAAAAGCGATCTTCGTGTCCTCGATCTAGGCCGCTGGTAAACGATGTCACCAAGAATGATACGATAATCATCGTGGCTAGAAGGGAAGGCCTGTCCAATTTGCTTCGAACGCCGATATAAGCGGACAGAAGTAAAATAAAGGGAATGACGGCAACATTAGGGGCAACTAAAGAAACATATTCCCATTCCATGAATGCGTCGTAAATCACATAAATTGCAACGACCAGCACGGCGATGACAATACCGATCATCACTATCATCATTATTGCGCGTATGACTATAGCTAGAGCGGTAGGCGCCCCGTCCGATCCTGACTCGATCGTTAAAGGCTGGAAAAATTTTGGTTGGAAGACCAGGAAGAATAGCACGGGCATAGCCAACCCCTGCACGTAGATCGATGGCATATCTCCAAGAGCGGAACTTGTGATGTCGTCGGTAGTAAAAAGGCTTGATATTTTGGCGCCAAAGCCGGCCCCGTACCCGAACAGATAGACGACCGTGGCGATCAGGTGGAATACAGGTATTACGACCCACCAATCGATAAGTTTATCGGGTAGGCGCAGTCTCACGGTCGCTCTCCCAGGCGATTGTAATGGCCGGTCTCCACAACCGGCCCACTTCACATCATTTACTTCTTGCCACTGCCACCTTGGGTTGGAGGCTTTCCACTACCCCCTTGACCGGACGTGGGCTGGTGGCCTGCAGTATCTGTTCTCGGAGGCGTCGAGGACGTAGGCTGGTAACCCTTTTCGATGGGTACATAGCCTTCATTAATGTGTCGGCCTCCGCCTGAGTTGTCTGCTGTCATACTAGGTCGCAACTCATTAACCGAGGGTAGAACCTCTAGGATGGTACCGATGCCGACGAGCTTGGCGGCTTCCTGGATGCGCCATTCGCGACCGGGGTAGATTTGCCCCTCAAGACCAGGCCAGTTCCAAAGCGTGATAGGCAGATCGATGCTGTCGCCGGGATGCAACTCCGTGCCGTCTGGCAGTTCGATAAAGCCGATTGTCATTTCGCGATCATCTGGGCCGAAGAAGTTGTGGTTCGGACGGTAGCTCCCTTTGATCGACGAAGTGCGGCCGCCCTCGGCTGTGGACAGCAGCCGGACGTTGGCTCTTACGGAAACGGTCTCGTTGCTCATCGGTGCCTCTTTGCAAGGAGAGTAGCCACTTCAACGACTACGACAACCTTCCCTTGCAAGAGCAAAGATGATTCAGCGTCGGCATGAGCCGATACGACCTGACCGATTTCGAGTGGCATGTGATCGAACCACTGCTGCCCAATAAGCCGCAGACGCCAACTCGTTGTCCAAATAGGTCCTGAAATTGATTTAAAAGCCGCCCTACAGCACGAAAAATGAAATCCGGTTGATAAACAGACAAAGTAAATAAAATCACTCCTGGACGCTTATAGGGCAAAATAGAGGCATATCTATTTTAAAGGCTAACTCTCAATCCAAAATCTAAAGCAACCGCTTAGCGGGAACTCAGATAGCGAGCGCGCCAATGAGGGCGACGCGATCGCGGCCTGAGGTTGTAGTTTCCCCGATTTCGGGGCGGACCCGGCTGCGATATCTAATCGGCTGGCCTGGGCGGTGCGTCTACCGCTAAGCCGGGGGGATATCTATGCTGATCACGATCATGCTCGCGTCGGCGGCAGCACAATCGAGCCCGCCATCGGCCGCGCCCATCGGGTCGGCCCGGTCGGTAATAGAGGCCCAGCTCCAATCGGCACCCCGCGTTGACGATCAGATGTCGCCGGAGGAAGCGGACATTGTCCAGCGGAAGTATCTGGAATCGATTGGCAAGCCCGCCGAGGGATCGCGACATTGCGGAAAGGACATCGGCTGCGCGCTCGATCGAAAGTACGACATCATGGAGCGCGCTGTCGAGCCTCGTCCGTGATGGTTGCGGGTCCGTGGCCCGAACCGCGTCAACCAGCCCCCTCCAATGCCCTATAGACACTTCCCCGGCCTATCCCCAACTCGCGGGCAATATGGGCGGGCTTCATACCCTGGGCCTTCAACCGCCGAACTTCATCCACGGGAACAGAAGGCTTGCGACCTTTATATACGCCAGCGGCTTTAGCCTTCGATATGCCCTCCATCTGGCGTTCGCGGCGGATTGCGGTTTCAAACTGGGCAAACACAGCCAGCATTTGAAGGAAGGCAACCCCGGCTGGGGTTGAGGTATCAATGGGTTGTTCTGTTGCCCGCAGGAACGCGCCGCGCTCCTTTACCAGGGCAACGATCCTTTCAAGGTCCGCCACCGATCGAGCAAGGCGATCAATCCTCGTTACCATTAGGGCATCACCAGCGCGCAGGAAGGAGAGGACGGTATCAAGCTCTGCCCTACCCTCTGTCGTGGTGCCGCTCTTTTTTTCGGATCGGACGATCGTACAGCCCGCAGCCTTCAACGCGGCTTCCTGAATCGAACAATCCTGATCGTCGGTGCTGACTCGAGCATAGCCAATGATGGTCGACATGGAGAAGTGTCTCAATAGACTCTAGACCATGACCTTATATGTGTCCGAAAATTCGGAGTCAACCCTATTGGAACAGTTTTATTGTCCCGCCGAAATGTTCGATAAGGGTATACTTTATCGGGCGGATCGGATGTCAGAGGTTACATTGAGCATGGTGCAATACCGGGAAAGCGCAGACCTGCGGCTTGACCGCATAATTCATTTTTTCACGATTGGTCCCGTCGGGTCAATGCGAACTCACCTCGATGAGTGGGCGGCATACTTTTATGGTGGCGGGTTGCTCACCAGGAGCTGTCGACAGCGCTGGTTCAATAATCCGTGCCCCTGGAAAGAGGCTCAGCGGCTATTTGATCATATGGATTGGATCACCCCCGCAGCAGCCGCCATTCTTAAAAGAGGATTGATGCGCGACCTTGCCGTCAAAAAACCCAAGGGCGGCATTTCTTCGCCTTTCAGGCTCATCGTCGACCATGCTGTCCCCGTGAAGGTCCTGCGTGATACGATCGGCGCCAACCCGGCTTTGTGGTACCGAGAACCGCTCGAAAAATTCTTATGCCAGCATTTCCGGCGAGGAGTATTGACGATTGATGAGGATGCCCGGCTTAGCTCGTGTTACAGCGGAAACCAGTGGAGCTTGAAAGCAAGAATGCCTTCCGGATGGAAGCTCGGCTCTGATCCGTTTGCTCGATATACCGCTATCGGGCTGAAAAACGTGAAGGAAGCCGAGAACCACTGTTCAAGTTAGATGCGACAGCTTCGAACTGGCCCCATCTCGCTAATCCAAAATTTCGTCCACAGATTCTTTTGTTGCGGATAAGTTCGGCGAAACAGGTGGATTCGACTAAGCCCTTGAACAGTATCACTATTTTATTGTGTCAAGGGGCTGAAACTCGTTCCGTGGATGCGACGAACCGAGTCCCCGAACCGTCATTTTGACTCTTGAACTGTGACTCAGAAGAGGCACTATAGGTTGCATTCGGTACCTGGGTTGCGAACTCGCACGGTGCCGCAGGTTTCGGGGGGCAACCCTCGTTCGAGAAGGCACCAGCTCAAACTGGAGCCGAGAAGCACGGAACGGGTGACGTTATCTTGGCGGATAACGCAGCCCCTTCCAAAAGGGTTACGGCACCCGTCATCCGTTCCGTGCTTCGCCATCCTGCTACAAAACGTGGCGTCGATCCACCAACATTTTGTCAGAATGCGGCGAGGCGTTTTATCGCATTCGTCCTGATGTGCGTACCGGTTATGCCGCTCAATCTGCCGGTGATTGTTCGAGCCAGGACAGGAAACCGTTCGCAATCCTATCGCGACCATCATGCGCGGGCGCGGCCTAGTTATAGAGGCGGCGCGAAATTAGGTCCCTCTGGAGACGATGTCCTAGAAAAAACTCGACCTCCTTTGCTCCAATCGATTCCCAGCCAACCCCTCCAGAAATCCTAGCATCACACATCAGAAACAAAGAAACCAAATTTCCATCTATTTCCAATCGAGTCCCTTCGTTTCAAATGTAAACTGACGGCTACCGTTTTGATATAGTGGAACTTCAACAATCGTCTGATTGGATTTTATCATAGAATTTAGAAATTTCCTTGCAGAAATAATAAAGGAAACCTCCGACGTTCCGTCTGCCGCGCCGGTACAGCTGAATCGTTGAATGGGCCCATTATCGAATTTTATAGAAAGGTAACTCTCGGTGTAGCTTCGACATAATATCTGTCCCTTATCTATGGAGAAAATGATATTTAATCCATCTGTACTTCTTTTGCGGACTTGAAGCCTTCCATAAACTTCACCATAGGGAAATCCGAGATTTACAGAGTTTTCACTGGACAAATTCGCGTACCTGTCGGTCGTACCGCGCATTCTGTCGTAGTCTCCGGAATAAACCCATTTTCCGGTCGAACTCTTCCTTTCAACCGTTGGAATTGAGCCGTTGGCAATTCCGGCCTCAACCTTCGCTCTTAGTGCGGCAGCATCAGCTTCCATATCGCGATCAGGCTCAGCTTTAAGCTCTGGTACTGTTGGCTGCTTGACCACCTGCACGGGAGTCTGCGGCGCAAATCCGGACCAGAAAAGGCCGATGACTGCCGCCACAGCCCCGCCTCCCACTAGCACCGGAACAAACTTCGACCGGCGAGAAGCGGCGGGCTGATTGCGCACCCTAGCGTCGACGCTCTTTACGGCCGTTGGAGCCGACCGCGCGCTACCGCAATGTCGACAAAATCTGGAATCTGGCTCCAGCGATTGACCGCAGTTTTTACAGTGCATCTTATTCCCCCCCCCTTCGAGAGGGTAGATCATGAGAGGTCAGGAAGTCCAACCATCAGGCATCGCGCGACCCTATATCAAACCCTGCCTTGCTTCACGCGGCGCAGGAGCACGATCGGATATCACTTCTCGGCGAACCGCTAGATTTCCATGGTTCAGTCTGGCCTGACAGGCGAAGAACCCGAAGCGGCAAGGTCTGCGCTCGCCGATCCTTCCTGATCATTAGAAACCGGAACTGGAACGCAGCCGTGTGGCTTTTCAGGATAGGAAAGTGTGACGGCTTTAGTTTTGAAACTAAAACATCCCCTTCTTTAATATTCTTACGTTAAATTCGATCCCTGTAAATTATACGATCACATTTAATTTAGAATATCCTACACTAGTACTTGGCAAACATTACGTTAAATTAGGTTAAATCCAGTTAAATCAAGTTAACACGTGCGGATTACCTAGGACAATCATTGACATATACACACCTATCTGGTATAAAGCTCCCCAAGACTTATCCATCCTGTTCTAAAGGGATAGCTGGAAAGAGCAGCCACTTCGTCTAGCGAAAGCATTCCGCTGATGTGCTCGAAACCTGCCGCCAGTTATAACCGAGGATAGATTTTGGATCAAGCGGCTTCGGGGGAACTTAACCTTCCGACCCTCCTGACGGTTAGGAAATCGACCTAAGGAATAACCTAGACAGTACTTAAATGTACGGGTGATACTCGTCCTGGTGCGTTCATCAGGTATCATACGCGGAGTGGCTTCCGTTCCTTCCTTTCAAGGGAAAGACAAAAAGGCATCTAGGCTAAACGAAGCATGTAGAAGGTTTCTAGGGAAATTCCGCTCAATGATATGGCTCTTCATATCAGATACAAAGAGATATTATATAATTAGGTTATAATCCTGGTTTTCTCTTTAAGTGTATCACCCTAGCGGAAGGGAGAAGTATGTCTATTTAAGATCAAGAATTAATAAAGATATTAAAGACCTTATTTAGAATTCCCCTAGACCTTCAATCCCCTCAGGAATCGGAGGCAGATCAGGAAAATCCGAGGCTTTTGATCTCAAAGAGGAGAAGAGGTCTGGTTGACTTTGTTCCAAAGCGGATCGAAGTTTTACGAACCCTTCGTAAACCGGCCTAATGGCATCATCTATAACACGATCATGGTTATGGTCGATGAACTCATCGTCAAACCAATCAGCAAGAGTTTTATAAAGTCGATAGTATTTTTCAGAATACATAACATCCTCCACAAAATCCGATGCAATCAAATCCGCCGTGGATGACGTTTAATTTCAGGGAGAAGGGCCTATCGAGAAATTGAGCACTTCAGTCCTCCATGGCTTGGGAGGAAGCTCAAATACACAGAGATTTGGAATACGCAACACCCCTGGCAGCGAGATTGCGGCTAATCGCCGCTTGTTAAGGGGCTCTTAACTAATTTGATTGCAACCTACTGATTTAAAATAAAAAAATCGCAAGTTCCACGAAGGATTTGCTCCATATTTTTTTAGGCTGTCCATCCTCAGGAGGTAAATTTGCCCAACGAAGCCAATCCCGACCTTCTTGCCCTTACCGCCGACATCGTTGCCGCCCATGTATCCAACAACATGGTTGCGGCTGGCGATATTCCTGCCCTGATTAAAAACGTCCATGACGCCTTGAATGGCCTTGGCCAGCCGGTTGAAGCCCCACAGGAGGAATTGAAGCCTGCCGTCTCCATCCGTTCATCGGTGAAGCCCGATTACATCGTCTGCCTGGAGGACGGTAAGAAGCTCAAGATGCTCAAGCGCCATCTGATGACCCATTATCAGATGACCCCCGAGCAATATCGCGCCAAGTGGGGCTTGGCCGCCGATTATCCGATGGTTGCACCTAACTATGCCGAGCAGCGCAAACAGCTTGCGATGAAGATCGGTCTAGGCCGCAAACCCGCCTCCACCAAGGCGCCCGCAAAAGCTCCAGCAAAAGCACCTGCAAAGGCTCCCGCTAGAGGTCGTGCGAAGAAGGTCGAGACATCAAGCTGACCCCCTCATCTAAATAGGCCAAATTTGGCCCATATAGGCCCGTAGAGCACCATTTTTGGATTTCGGCTGGTCGACAGCCATATCTAGGAATCGATGCTCTGCGGGCTTTTATTTTGATCGCTTTCGATAGCGTTGCGCATCGGATCGCCAGTTTGGCGTGTCCCCCGCGCAATCTCCAAGGCGAATGATCAGTCTGAATGATTCTAGCAATCTTCGACGCCGTTCGGGATCAAAAAAAAGTGTGATACAATGGTGTGTTACAAACGCACCATTTTTCCGTCTAAGTCCTTGAAAAACAAGGAATGGTGACCCCAACGGGACTCGAACCCGTGTTTTCGCCGTGAAAGGGCGACGTCCTAGACCGCTAGACGATGGGGCCGCGTAGCGTCGTGGCGGGCCGATTAGGGCAGGCGCCGGGGATGGTCAAGGCGCCTGTACGAATATTTCGCACCGGCCGCGCCTCAATCGGCCCAGGCGGCGTCCTCGACATGGAGTTCGGCGGCCGGGCGGCTGCCCCAGTCGTCGACCTTGGGACGGCCGGCGATCCACAGGGTGCGGTCGGGGCCGGCGCCGAGCAGTGCCTGGCCGAGCGCGCTGTCGGCCGCGCGGAAGGCGATCGTCTTGATCGAGCGGCCGTCGCGCCCCGAGACGATGGTGCGGACATGCCCCTGCCCCACCACATCAGCCTTGATCACCCGCACCGCGCCCGCGGCGATACGAGGCGCGGGCCAGCCGGCGCCATAGGGGCCACCCGCCTCCAGCGCCTCGACCAGCGACGGGGTGACGCCGCCCGGCGCCACCACCGCGTCGAGCAGCAGCGCGCGATCGTCGCGGGCCCTGGCGACGTCGTTCGCCAGCCGCTCCTCGAGGAAATCGGCGAGCGCGTCGACACCGCCGGGCGCCACCGTGACCCCCGCCGCCATCGCATGCCCGCCGCCCGCGACGAGCAGGCCCATGTCCTTCGCGGCCAGGATCGCCGCGCCGAGATCGACCCCACCGATCGAGCGCCCCGATCCCTTGCCGACGCCGTCCTTGTCGAGCGCGATGACGATCGCCGGGCGACCGAGCTTCTCCTTCAGGCGGCCGGCGACGATGCCGATCACGCCGGGGTGCCATCCCCCCGCCGCGACCACCGCGACCGACCGGTTGCCCTGCGAACCGGACAGAATCTCGGCCTCCTCCTGCACAGCCTTCTCGATCGCGCGGCGCTCTTCGTTGAGGCGGTCGAGCTCGGCTGCGATCATCCGCGCTTCGTCGCGATCCTCGGTGGTGAGCAGGCGGACGCCGAGATCCGACTTGCCGACCCGCCCGCCGGCATTGATGCGCGGGCCCAGCGCGAAGCCGAGGTCGGTGCAGGTCGGCGCGCGTTCGAGCCGCGACGCCTCGATCAGCGCCGCGAGGCCGATGTTGCGGCGGCCCGCCATCACCTTAACCCCCTGGGCCACGAAAGCGCGGTTGAGGCCGCGCAAGGAGGCGACGTCGGCGACGGTACCGAGCGCGACGATGTCGAGCAGGTCGATCAGCTTGGGCTCCGCTCGCGTCGCGAAGAAGTTGCGCGCCCTGAGCGCCCGCAGCAGTGCCGCGCCGAGCAGGAAGGCGACGCCGACCGCGGCGAGATGCCCGTGCGCCGCGCCCTCGTCCTCATCCAGCCGGTTCGGGTTGACCAATGCGAAGGCGCGCGGCAGCTCGGCGGCGCATTTGTGATGGTCGACGACGATCACGTCGATGCCGGCATCGCTGGCCAGCTTGAGCGCCTCGAACGCCTGCGCACCGCAATCGACGGTGACGATCAGCCGGGTGCCGCTCTCGCCGATCTTCAGCAGCGCCTCGCCCGAGGGGCCATAGCCCTCCATCAGACGGTCGGGAATATAGACCCCCGCCTCGAGCCCCAGGCCGCGCAGCAGCCGGATCAACAGCGCCGCCGAAGTCGCGCCGTCGACGTCATAGTCGCCGAAGATGGTGACCGGCTCGCCGTCCTCGACCGCATCGGCCAGCCGCGCGGCCGCCTCGTCCATGTCGCGGAAGATCGACGGATCGGGCATGAAGCCGCGGATCGTCGGCAGCCGGTGCAGTTCCACCGCCTCGCGCGGGCAGCCGCGCGCGAGCAGCAACTGGGTGATCAGGTCGTCGGGCTCGAACCCGGCGTCGATCCCGTCGACCGTGCCGCCCCGCCAATGCCAGGGCTGGCCGAGGATCGAGCGGGCGATATTGAGGACGGGGGTGCGCATGGAGGTGCCTTAGCGCCTCTCGCCGTCAGGCTGAACTTGATTCGGCGCCCTTCGACGACGGGTACATCTGGGCCGGCATGCGCTCCCTCTCCCCGAAGGGAGAGGGATTGAGCGCTCAGCCCTTGCGGTGCTCGCCGCGGACCCAGCGGACCGTACCGCTGGAGGCGCGCATCACGACACTCTCGGTCGTCATGCAGCCATTGGCGCGACGCTTGACGCCTTCGAGCAGCGAACCGTCGGTAACGCCGGTCGCGGCGAAGATCGCATCGCCCTTCACCAGGTCGTCGAGGTGGTAGATGCGGTCGAGATCGGAGACGCCCCATTTGCGAGCGCGAGCCTTCTCGTCATCGTTGCGGAACAGCAGCCTACCCTGGAACTGGCCGCCGACGCACTTCAGTGCCGCCGCGGCGAGCACGCCTTCCGGCGCGCCGCCCGATCCCATATAGACGTCGATCGTCGTCTCCGGGTTGGTCACCGCAATCACGCCCGCGACATCCCCGTCGGGGATCAGCATGATACCGCAGCCGAGCGACCGCAATTCGGCGATCAGCTTCTCGTGGCGGGGCCGGTCGAGCACGCAGGCGATGATCTCGTTCGGCTCGACGCCCTTGGCCTTGGCCAGCGCCTTGATGTTCTCGGTGGGGGTCCGATCGAGGCCGACGATGCCTTCCTCATAGCCCGGGCCGATCGCCAGCTTGTCCATGTAGACATCCGGCGCGTTGAGCAGCCCGCCTTCCTCGGCAATCGCGAGCACGGCGAGCGCGTTGGGGCCCGCCTTGGCGGTGATGGTCGTCCCTTCGAGCGGATCGAGCGCGATGTCGATCTTCGGGCCGGTGCCGATGCCCGATCCGACCTTCTCGCCGATGTAGAGCATCGGAGCTTCGTCGCGCTCGCCCTCTCCGATCACCACCGTGCCGTCGAAGTCGAGCCCGTTGAAAGCTGCGCGCATCGCTTCGACCGCGGCATGGTCCGCGGCCTTTTCGTCGCCGCGGCCGACGAGCTTCGAAGCAGCGATCGCCGCCGCTTCCGTAACCCGCACCATCTCCAGAACGAGAACCCGGTCGAGCGCCTTGCTTGGCTTTACCATCTAGGATTGCCTTTTCTTCTGTTTTTGGGATCGGCCGAAGCGATTAGGGCAGCGGCGTTACAATGTCGAGAAGCCCGGCCTCTATTCGTCGAGGATATGCATCAACATGGGCGTTCCGGCGAGGCTCTGCGACCCTGCGAGCCGGTCGAGCGCGTCGACCACCGCGCGTTCAGGGCCGACATGCGTCACCATCGCGATCAGGACGTTGCCATCATCCGCGACGCCACGCTGGATCAGGCTCTCGATCGAGACGCCCGCGTCACGCATCGCAGCGGTGATCTCAGCCAGCACGCCCGGACGATCGGCGACGGTGAAGCGCAGATAGGCGCGGCCGCGGCGGTCGCCCGCTGTCGCCGTCGCGGGCTTGGCGAGTGCCGCAACCGGCATGGCGAAGGCCGGGCCGGTCTCCCCGCGCGCGATGTCGATCAGGTCGGCGACCACGGCCGAAGCGGTCGGCCCCTCGCCCGCACCACGCCCCTGGAAGAACAGGCGGCCGACGAAATTGCCGTGCGCCACCACCGCGTTGAGCGAGCCCGAGACATGGGCGAGCGGATGGCTGAGCGGCACCAGGCAGGGATGGACGCGCTGGAACAGGCCCTTGGCGCTCTCCTCGCCATGCCCGACCAGCCGGACCCGGAAGCCGAGCGCCGCCGCCTCGGCAATGTCGGCGGCGATGATGTGACGGATGCCGGTGACCTGGATCGAATCGAAGTCGACCGCAGTGCCGAAGGCCAGGCTGGAGAGGATCGACAGCTTGTGCGCGGCATCGATGCCGTCGATGTCGAAGCTGGGATCGGCCTCCGCATAGCCCAGCCGCTGCGCATCGGCGAGCACCTCGTCAAAGCCGCTGCCCTTCTCCTCCATCTCGGTGAGGATATAGTTGCAGGTGCCGTTGAGGATGCCGAACACATGGCTGATCACATTGGCAGCCGCGCCCTCGCGCAGTCCCTTGATCACGGGAATCCCGCCCGCGACCGCCGCCTCATATTTGAGCGCCACGCCCTTCTGCTCGGCCAGTTCGGCCAGTTCGAGGCCGTGATGCGCGATCATCGCCTTGTTGGCGGTGACGAAGGGCTTGCCCGCGCCGAGCGTGTCGCGCGCCAGGGTGAGCGCCGGGCCGTCCGATCCGCCGACCAGTTCGACCACGACATCGACCCCGTCGGACGCCGCGAGGGTGGTGGCGTCGTCGACCCAGGCGAAGCGCGAAAGGTCGACGCCGCGGTCGCGCGACCGGTCGCGCGCCGACACCGCGACGATCTCGATCGGGCGACCGGCGCGGCGCTCGATCAGCGTGCGATTCTCGTCAATGAGCTTGACGACGCCCGCGCCGACCGTTCCCAAACCTGCGAGCGCCACCCTCAACGGCTGCGACATAATCACCCTTTCCCGAAATACCGCCCGCGTCCCTAGAGCCTGATCGTTTGGGGGGGAAGCGCAAAGCGCTGCCTCCACGACCGGGCGCAGGCTCTGGCCGGGCAGCTCAACCGCAGCCGGGCTTGGCAGTCATGCGAGCGCCGACGCCTCGTTTCGTCATCACAATATCGCGTTTTCAACGGGTTGCCCCGTAACGACCGGAACGCACGCCGCCATCCGCCCGTTCTGTATCCGTCCCAATGCCGGGACATTCGCAGGAGAAGATGTCATGGGCGAGAATCGCCAGGGCGGCAACGACCGCAACAATCCTTCATCGATGGGCCAGCAGGGACAGCCGCAGGAGCGGCAGGATCAGCAGCGCCAGGGTTCGGTCGACCGCCAGCAGAATCAGCAGGGCGGGCAACAGCAGGACCGTAACCAGCAGCAGCGCCGCGAGCAATCCGATCAGGGCGGCAACGAGCGCGATCCTCAGCGCTGATCGCTACGATCTTGCAAAGCCGACTGGGAGGGGGCCGATCCGGGCCCCCTTCTTCTTTGGAGAGATATGCAACCCGCCGTTACCGGCTGACGTAATCCCGTTCAGCCGATAATGACGGAGCCATGATGACGAAGCTGACCCTCGCCGGGATCACGATGCTGATGTGCGGGGCGCTGGTTGCAGCGGCCTGCTCGCCATTGCGTGCGTTCGACACGGTGATGCCGAAGGACGGGGCGAGCCGGCTGGCGGCAGCCGACATCCCTTACGGCGAAGGGCCGCGCCGCCAGCTCGACATCTACACTCCCGTCGCTGCTGGCCAGCGACCGTTGCCCGTCATCGTCTTCATCTATGGCGGGTCCTGGGCCAACGGCACGCGCGAAGGCTATCATTTCGCTGCACGGGCGCTGTCGGCAGCAGGCTTCATCACCGTCGTTCCCGATTATCGACTGGTCCCGGAAGTGCGCTTTCCGGGCTTTGTGGAAGACTGCGCCGCCGCCGTCCGCTGGGTGCGCGCGCATGCCGGCCGCTATGGCGGCGATCCCGACCGCATCGTCCTGGTGGGCCATTCCGCCGGTGCCTACAATGCCGCGATGCTGGCGCTCGACCCGCAATTCCTCGGCGCCGATCGGGCTGCGATCAGGGGTTTCGCGGGACTCGCCGGCCCCT
Source organism: Sphingomonas sp. Y57 (assembly GCF_001015195.1). Classification (GTDB taxonomy): domain Bacteria; phylum Pseudomonadota; class Alphaproteobacteria; order Sphingomonadales; family Sphingomonadaceae; genus Rhizorhabdus. Next base: position 69,109 of record NZ_LDES01000056.1, read on the forward strand.
ATGACTTCCTGCCCTTCAACGGCAAGGTGGTGACCGAAACCTTCGGCGCCTGGCCGAAACCCGAGGAGACCCAGCCGATCCATTATGCAGACGCCTCGGCGCCACCGGTCCTGCTGCTCCACGGCGGCGAGGACGGTACCGTCTGGCCGAAGAACTCGATCAATCTCGACGCGCGGCTGCGCGCGGCAGGCGTCGCGTCCGAGCTCAAGGTCTATCGCGACCTGGGCCATGTCGGCATCGTCACCGCACTTGCGAGGCCGTTCCGGGGCGAGGCGCCGGTGCTGGCCGACATCACCGCCTTTGCGCGGCGTGTGACGGGAAGCTGAGGCTCATCCCTTCGTCATGCCGGCGGAGACCGGCATCTCGGGCGGCTCCTGTTCCGACCTCATCTCCTCACCTGCCGAGATTCCGGCCTCCGCCGGAATGACGCCATGCTCGAACCCCTTGGCGGGGGACCGCCCGCTGTTCTACACATGTCCCATGCTCACCACGCTGGCGATCCGGGATGTCGTGCTGATCGAGGCGCTCGATCTCGAATTCGGCCCCGGTCTGGGCACGCTGACCGGCGAGACCGGCGCGGGCAAGTCGATCCTGCTCGATTCGCTGGGCCTCGCCCTCGGTACCCGTGCCGACAGCGGCCTCGTCCGCACCGGCGCCACCCAGGCGATGGTCTCGGCAGGGTTCGACCTGCCGGCCGACCACCCCGCCTTCGCGCTGCTCGCCGAGAACGGCTTCGACGCCGATCCGGGCGAAGCGCTGGTCATCCGCCGCGTGGTCAAGGCCGACGGGGGCAGCCGCGCCTTCGTCAACGACCAGCCCGCCTCCGCCGCCACGCTGCGGGAGCTGGGCGGGATGCTGGTCGAGATCCACGGCCAGCATGACGATCGCGGCCTGATCAACCCGCGCGGCCACCGTGCGCTGCTCGACGCCTTCGGCCGGCTCGACGTCGCCGGGGTCGCCGCCGCCCATGCGGCCTGGCGTGCCGCCGAGGATGCGCTGGAGGCTGCCCGCACCGACATCGAGAATGCCGCGCGCGATCGCGAATGGCTCGATCATGCGGTCGAGGAGCTCAGCCGCTTCGGTCCCGAACCAGGCGAGGAAGCTACTCTCGCGGCCGAGCGTGCCGACATGCAGAAGGGCGCGAAGCTGGCCGACGACCTCGTTTCTGTCGGCGCGCATCTCGACGGTTCCGACGGCGGGCTCGCCGCGCTGCGCCAGGCCGCGCGCCGGCTCGACCGGATCGCGCCGGAGCATCCGCTGCTCGCCGACGCGCTCGCCGCGCTCGACCGCGCGGTGATCGAGGCGAGCGAGGCGGAGGACAAGCTCGCCGCCGCCGCCGAGGCGATGCGCTTCGACCCCGCCCGGCTGGAGACCGTCGAGACCCGGCTGTTCGAGCTGCGCGCGCTGGCCCGCAAGCATCGCGTCGATCCCGACGCGCTCGCCGATCTGCGCGACGAGCTCGCCGCCCGGCTCGACCGGATCGAGGCGGGCGATGCCGGGCTCGCGAAACTGGAGGCCACCGCCCGCGATGCTCGCGCCGCCTATCTCGCGCTGGCCGAGGCGCTGAGCGAGGCGCGCCGCGCCGCCGCACTGCGTCTCGACGCGGCGGTCGCGACCGAGCTGGCGCCGCTCAAGCTCGACGCCGCGCGCTTCCGCACCGTGGTCGAGACGCTGCCCGAGAGCGGCTGGTCCCCCGCCGGCCGCGACCGGGTCGAGTTCGAGATCGCGACCAATCCCGGCGCGCCCTTCGCGCCGCTGATGAAGATCGCCAGCGGCGGCGAGCTGTCGCGCTTCATCCTGGCACTCAAGGTAGCTCTGGCCGAACAGGGGTCGGCGACGACGATGATCTTCGATGAGATCGATCGAGGCGTCGGTGGCGCCGTTGCCAGCGCAATCGGCGAACGGTTGCAACGGCTGGCGAACGGCGCGCAGCTGCTGGTCGTCACCCATAGCCCGCAAGTCGCGGCGCGCGGCGCCAGCCACTGGCTGATCGCCAAGAGCCATGATGGCCTCGTCACCCGCACAGGCGTCCGCCCGCTCGGCGCGGATGAGCGGCAGGAGGAGATCGCTCGGATGCTGTCGGGCGCCGAGATCACCGCCGAGGCCCGCGCCCAGGCGATGCGGCTGCTCGAGGCCGCGTGACCTGCCAGTCCGGGTTCAGTGAGCCCGGTGCTTCTTTCGGTCGCGATATTCGCGAGGCGATACGCCGAGTTCGCGTTTGAACGTCTTGCTGAAGTGGCTCATATCGTTGAAGCCCCAACGAAAAGCGATTTCGGTCAATGTCCTGTTCGCCAGCGACGGGGCCTCAAAATCGCGGCAGCACATCTCCAGTCGCCTCCGCCGGACCCAGGCGCCGACGGACGTACCATGGTCCGCGAAAAGCTTGTGCAGATAGCGGACGTTGATCCGGTTGCGCTCGGCTATCTCTCCAATGTCCAGGTCCGGATTGCCGAGATTGGCTTCGATAAACCCCTTGAGCCGTGCCAGCATCCGGTCGCGAGGCGTAACGACGCGGTTACCGTCGACCGATCCCAGCGTGGTAGCGAGCAGCTCAAGCGTGAGCCTCATCACCGCGTCGGCATGGTGAGCCGGGAGGGAGCCGAGATGATGCTGGACCGTATCCAGGTGATCGATGAAGAAGGCGAGCAGTCCCTCGTCCCGACCGAACGGGATACCGACGAATTCCTCCGCGAACTTGAACAGGCCCAGGACCCGGCTCTTGGGGAAGATCAGATCGATCTGGCGGAAGCCGCCCGGTATTTCGAGCGTCATCGGCAGCGAGCTGTCGGTGAGGGTGAACATGCCCCGCGTGAGACGCACGTCGCGGCCGCCGACCGTAAGGTTCATCTCGCCTTCGGCCGCATAGACGATGGACAGATCCTGCCGATCGGTACGCTCAACCTCCGCTCGCGTGCGCTCACCGTTCAGTTCCCCTTCCCCACCGAACGCGACGACGCGCATATCGTCGATCGCCCGGCAGCGACTGAAGCCGACAAAAGCCTCCATCGCCGCATGGTCCATGCGCCAGGGATGCTCGGTGTGGGTCGTCAGCGCATGCGTCCATCCCTCCGCTGGCAACAAGGGATCGAACGTTGCACATGTCCACATCGACGCATCGTAGCGGACGTCCTGTATCGTGGGCCGAGCTTCTGCCTCCGTTCGAGCATCGATCATCTGGTCGTCCCCTCCTTCGACAGTTCGTCTTTCTCCCCGCGGTTCGCGATTGCCTTCGGCGGTAAGGCGCCCCGGCCAGTGGGCCTGGTCATGGGCGCCATACTCAACGGGCTAGTTTCCGGCGGCAATCCGCTCCTCTATCCAACGGGAATCCATGATCTTCGTATAGCGGTTGTCGTCGTCGTAAAAGATTAACGGTCCGTGGGTGATGAACACCATTTCGGTATCTTCGGGAAAAATGGTTTCCTGATGGATCGAGCCATAAGGCTCATAACCGGAATCGCCGGCGGGGGCGAGTTGATCGCGATAATTGAGCGCGCCAGACAGGATCAGATAGTCCGCGCCGGCAAGATGCAGGTGCGGGGCAAAGGTAGCATTTTTCTTACCGCGGAACAGACAGGCGAATCCGCCGGTTGCCGGATCGACGCTGATAACCTCCATTTCCACCCCTTCGGATGCGAAGGGAGCGATATTCTTGAACACCGGCTTGTCCACCTTCGCGACATGGACTTCGAATGCAGTCTTTGTCTTCATCATCCTCTCTCCTCATCTGGAGCATCGATATCTCGCTACCCCGTGGCATGATCATGCTATTGTCACCGGCTGGGCATTGCTTGGTCGAGAGCGTCGATTTTCTTGTATCGAGATGCCCGGGAACTCCCTTCAATCGACCTCGATGAAACCGATCAGCGCCTGCGGCTGCAGGACGGTTTCCGGCGCGACAGCCTGCATCAGGATTCCCGTGGCGGGGGCGTCGATCTCTACGGTCGACTTGGCGATCATGATCTCCGCGACCGTATCCCCGGCATCCACCGCCTCGCCATCCTCGAACAACCATCCTGCCAGGACCGGCTCATCGCCTTCGCCGCCGACGCCATCAGGTAGACGTATCTCGATCCTGCCGCTCATGACGGCACCGCGAGCGATCGGACGGCATCGACGACCTTCGCCGCGGAAGGCAGCACATGCTGCTCCAGGACGCGGGCGAAGGGCGGAGGAACGTCGGGATAGGTGATCCGAACGGGCGGCGCGCGCAGGCTTTGAAAAGCATTTTCGCAGACCCGGGCCATGATCTCTCCCGCCAGGCCGCAATGGCCGTAATCCTCATCGACGACGACCAGCCGCCCGGTGCGGCGGACCGATTCCAGGATGGTCTGGATATCGAGCGGCGCCAGCGTCCTGACATCGATGACTTCCGCGGATAGCCCCTCCGCTTCCAGCGTGGCGGCCGCTTCCAGCGCGAGATGCAGGGTCCACGCCCAGCCGACGAGGGTGACGTCGGTGCCGGGGCGGACAACCACGGCCTGCCCGATGGGAACCTCGTAGGGCTCGCGCAGGACATGGCAGACGGCTCGCGGCTCCGTTCCGAGCCAGCCGACGCCCTGCAGCGCCTTGTGGCACATGAATATGACCGGATTGTCATCGCGGATCGCCGCGAGCATCAGTCCCTTGGCATCATAGGCGTTGGACGGCGCGACGACTTTCAGGCCCGGCATATGGGCGAATGTCGCATAGAGGCATTGCGAATGCTGCCCGCCATCGGAATAGCCACCCCCGACAGAGGTCATGAGCACGATCGGGCAGGACACCGATCCCCCCGAGAAATAGCTCTGCTTGGCGGCGAGATTGTAGATCGCGTCGAAGCAGACCCCGAAGAAGTCGACGAACATCAGTTCTGCGATCGGGCGCATACCGACGGCCGCGGCGCCGACGGCTGCGCTGATGAAGGCCGTCTCGGAGATGGGCGTATCGCGCACCCGCTCGTCACCGAATTCTGTGTGGAGGCCCTGGGTGGTCGCGAACACGCCTCCCAGGACGCCGACATCCTCGCCCATGACGAAGACCGACGAATCGCGCCGCATTTCCTGCGCGATCGCTTCGCTCATGGCCTTTGCAATGGTGAGCTTGCGCTTCTTGGCGACGCTCGACGATTGAGCGTTCATGCGGCGACCCTTTCGACATAAACGGACGTGAGGGCGCTTTCCGGAGCGGGAAGCTCGCTCGCCCTGGCGAAACCGATCGCATCCTCCACGAGCGAACGAGCGCCTTCGTCGATCTCGGCCAGCTCCTCGGCAGACAGGATCTGCTCCCGGAGGATATGCTCCTTCAGCCTGGGCAGTGGATCGCGCGACGCCTGAGCCTCCTTTTCACCGGATGGCCGATAAGCTTCCGCGTCGCCCATGAAATGGCCTTCGAGCCGGAACGTCTCCACTTCGATCAGGGTCGGTCCCTGCCCCGATCGCGCGCGACGTACCGCGTCCCCTGCGGCATCGAAAACGGTGATCGGATCATTGTCGGCTACGCGGACACCGGGCATTCCATAGGCGGCCGCTCGCACGGCGTTGTCGGGAACCGCCGTTGAGCCGCTTTTCGGCACCGAAATGCCCCAGCCATTATCTTCGACGATGCAAATGAAAGGGAGCTTCCAGACGGCCGCGAGGTTCATCGCCTCGTGCCATGCGCCCTGGTTGACCGCCGCCTCCCCGACGTAGGCGACTGCGACATGCGGTTCCCGCCGCATGCGGAACGCCAGCGCCGCGCCGACGGCGGGCCCCATGCCTTGCGCGATGATGCCGCTGCAGCAAAAGTTCACGGCGGGATCGAACAGGTGCATATGACCGCCGCGCCCGCCCGAAAGGCCGGTGGCCTTGCCGAAGATTTCCGCCGCCATCGAGTTGAGGTCCACCCCCTTGGCGATCGCGACATGATGGGGGCGGTGCGTGGCGGTCACGAAATCCTCGGGGCCGAGATGCGCGCACACGCCGACCGCACAAGGCTCCTGCCCATTCGAGAGATGCATCTCGCCCGGGATGGGCCCGTCGGCCATGTTGAAACGCGGCGTCTTTCCCTCGAGATAGATGTCGCGGATGCGCTCCTCGAAACGACGGCTGGTCGCCATCGTACGATACATCCAGGCGAGAGCATCATTGGGGGTCGTCATGGCCAGGCCCTCCGGTCAGAAACGCGCGCGCAGCGTGACACCATAGGTCCGGGGCGCGGCCTGCCGCTGGGCGTCACCGAGCCCGGCCTGCTCGGATCGCCCGGCATAGTAGCATTCGTTGGCGAGGTTCTTCGCCCACACCGTCGCATCGAAACGATCGCCCGGCAGTGCCCAGTTCAGCGAGGCGTTGAGCAGCCAATAGCGGGGCTGGGTCAGACGATTGTCGGCGTAGAAGAAATACCCGTCATTATAACTGGCGTTCACGGTCGGCCTGATGGCCCCGACGCCGGTCTGGAACAGATAATCGATGCTCAGATTTCCAGTCCACTTGGGCGTCGCGATCGTCCGATTGCCCTTGGCGTCGGTGGTCAGCGGATCGCCGTTGGCATCGGTGGATTCGCCGTTCGGACCGATCACCAGCGCGCTGGGATAGCTCGTATATTTGCCGTCCAGATAGGACCATCCTCCGGCGATCGTCAGCCCGTCGACGGGCTTGACCTGGAAATCCGCCTCGATGCCCTTGACCCGCGCCCGCGCCGCATTGACCGTGATCGTGCCGCCGCGCTGCGGGATGGTCACCTGGATGTTCTTATATTCATATTGGAACGCGGCGATGTTCAGCCGGACGCGGCGGTCGAACAATTCGCTCTTCAGACCGACCTCGAAGGCATCGAGAACCTCGGGCTTGAAGGGCGCGGTGTTCGGGGCGAGGAGGTTGTAGCCACCGCTCTTGAACCCTCGGTTGTAGGACACATAGCCGAGGATATCGCGCGAGAAATGGTGATCGAGCGCGATCCGCCACGTCAGCTTCTTGAAGCGCTGATTATCGTCGGGAAGCGGCACGAGGGCACCTGCCAGCTCGAAACGCGGAACCTCCAGGCGCTGCTTCTCGGTGGTGTAGCGCAGCCCCAGGGTCAGGTTGGTATCGCTGAACAGTTCGGCGGTTGCCTGGCCGAACCCGGCAAAGGATTCGGTCTTCTGGCTGTCCTCGATGATGAGGAAGCCCTGGTTGATATCGGCTGGCGTATAGGCCGCGCGGGCGTTGAAATAATATCCGCCGAGGACCCATTTTATCGCCGCGTCGCCGGCGCTGTGCAGCTGCAGTTCCTGCGACCAGCTCCGCGCCTTCGACGGCAGCAACAGATCGCCCGCTACCGCCGGGGTGTCATCCTGGTCGAGCACATAGTTGATGTTGGTGCGCCGGTAGCTGGTGATGCTGACGAGGTGCAGGGCACCGACATCCTGATCGATCTGCAGCGAGGCTCCGCCCGTGTTCGTACGTTCGACATCGTTGAGGCCGCTCACCGAATTATATTCGCCGGGGTAGGTCGATACACCGTCGACGCCGATGATTCCCGGCAGAAGCTGGTAGGCGTAGCGCGCCTTGCTGTGCGCATAATCCATGTTGAGGCGAATGGTCGTTGCGTCGCCGAGATCGAACTTCCAGCGGGACCGGAGCGCATAGTTGCCGTTCGCCATCACGCCATTGTCGCGGTTGGTCGTGAAGTTCCGTCCCCAACCATCGCCTTGATCGGAGAAGGTCCCGGCAATATCCGCGGAGACGCCCTCGGCCAGTCCACCGGAGAGATAGGCGCTCGCGGTTATCGCATCATAATTGGCGTAGCCGATGCTGGCACTGCCGGTCGGCGTCTGGGACGGTTCCCTGGTGATCACGTGCACCACGCCGCCAGTCGTGTTCCGACCGAACAGGGTGCCCTGCGGGCCCTTGAGCACCTCGATACGTTCGATGTTGTTGAAATCGAACATATTGGCTTCGGGCGACGGGTAATAGACGCCGTCCACATAGACGGCCACGGTCTGTTCGCTCGACGGGCCGAAGAGGTTCGTGCCCACGCCGCGGATGAAGATATTGCCCTCATTGGCGGTATGGTTGATGACCAGGCCGGGCACCGCCGCCTGCAATGCCGTCGTATTGCTGATGCCGCGGCTTTGGGCCTGTGCCGCGCTGACGGCCCCGATCGCGATGGGCACGTCCTGCAGGCGCTCGTCTCGCTTCTGGGCGGTGACGATGATCTCCTCGACCCGGCCATCCGCGCCCGAAGCCTCGTCGGTCGCCGCCGGCTGGGCGACCGCCGCGCCCGAGCAGAACAACGTCATCATGCCAATCGCCGGGCCCGAAAGGCGAAAAGCCCGCCTGCTCCGATGGTCCGCCATCAATCCTCTCCCCTGTCGTTATGATCCGGACGCTACTGCCTCGGGAGCATGTCGACTTGGTCAAGAGTGATATTTTTGTTGGTCGTCAGGACATGAAAACGACAGACCTCGGCACGGGCTGTTCAATATCCAGAGAACAGGCTCTAGAGATCGCGTCGAGACATCCAACTCTCGCGGAGCTCGGGCACAACCGGCATACAGCCCCGGACCACGCGAGGACGCGCAGGGAGAAAAATTGATGAACCCGTTTCCCGAAGATATCTTCACCGAGCCGAGCGACGTCGATCCCGATACGCTCGCCAACCTGGGGCCACTTACCCGGCTGGCCGGACAGTGGGAAGGGCATAAGGGCGTCGACATCAACCCCAAGGCCGATGGCCCGGAACAGCGCGAGTTCATCGAGAGGATCACCTTCGACCCGATCGATCCGCAGGCAAACGGCCCGCAGCTCTTCTACGGCCTGCGCTACCATATCCACATCACCACCGAGGAAGAGGACATCACCTTCCACGACCAGGTCGGCTACTGGCTCTGGGAACCGGCGACCGGCCTGATCCTCCAGACGCTCGCCCTCCCCCGGGGGCAGGTGGCGCTTGCATCGGGCCATGCCGCGACCGGCGACGACCGGCTGACGCTGACCGCGACGCGCGGGCAAACCGAATATGGCATCTGCTCGACCGCCTTCCTCGAATATGCCTTCCGCACCGACGGCTACACCATCGACCTGACCTTCGAGGGGGAGGATGCCTGGAGCTACGACATCCGCACCATGCTCGCCGTCCGCGGCCGCCCCGAGCCATTCGAGCATCGCGACCGGAACCGGCTGACGCGGGTCGCGCCGGGCAAGCCGAATCCGCTACAGCAGATCCTCACGCGGCGGGCGAACGCCTAGGTTCCGGCGTCCGCACGTCGTCGTGGCGATCCCGAAATCTCCCGCCTAAAAGAGCGGCATGACGACCGAATCCCAGGCCGCCGAGCGGCTCGCCTTCCTCGCTGCCGAGATCGCCCGGCACAATGCGCTCTACCATGGCGAGGACGCGCCCGAGATCAGCGACGCCGACTATGATGCGCTGATGCGCGAGAACAACGCGCTGGAAGCCGAGTTCCCGCATCTCGTGCGCACCGATTCGCCGTCGAAGCTGGTCGGCGCGGCGCCGTCGGGGCATCTCGCCAAGGTCGCGCATGCGCAGCCGATGCTCAGCCTCGACAACGCCTTCGCCGACGAGGACGTGGTCGACTTCGTTGGCCGAGTGCGCCGCTATCTCAGCCTCGGCGCCGACGCGCCGGTGGCGCTGACCGCCGAACCGAAGATCGACGGCCTGTCCTGCTCGCTGCGCTACGAGAAGGGCGTTCTGGTGCTCGCGGCGACACGCGGCGATGGCACCACCGGCGAGGACGTCACCGCCAACGTCCGCACCATCGACGACATCCCCGAGCGGCTGCGCGGCGGCGACCTGCTGTCGAACCCGCCCGATGTCTTCGAGATTCGCGGCGAGGTCTATATGGCCAAAGCCGACTTCGCGGCGCTCAACGCACGCCTGCTTGCGGAAGCCGAAGACCCTGCCAAGGCGCGCCAGTTCGCCAATCCGCGCAACGCCGCCGCCGGATCGTTGCGCCAGAAGGACCCCGGTGTCACCGCATCGCGCCCCTTGCGCTTCCTGGCACACGGCTGGGGGGAGGCATCCGCATTGCCCGCCGACACGCAGAAGGGCGTGATGGATGCGATCGCCGCCTGGGGCGTACCGGTGTCGGACGACTTCGTCCGGGTCGACGGCGCCGAACAGGCGCTGTCGCATTACCGCGCGATCGAGGCGAAGCGCGCCGACCTGCCGTTCGATATCGACGGGGTCGTCTACAAGGTGGACCGGCTCGACTGGCAGAAGAGGCTGGGTTTCGTCGCACGCGCGCCGCGCTGGGCGATCGCGCACAAATTCCCGGCGGAAAAGGCTCAGACCCTGCTCAAGGAGATCGACATCCAGGTCGGTCGCACGGGCAAGCTGACCCCGGTGGCGCGGCTCGAGCCGGTCACGGTCGGCGGCGTCGTCGTCACCAACGCGACGCTGCACAATGCCGATGAGATCGGCCGGCTCGGCGTGCATCCCGGCGACCGGGTGGTGGTGCAGCGCGCCGGCGACGTCATCCCGCAGATCGTTGAGAATCTGTCGCGCGACGAGACTCGCGATCCCTGGCCCTTCCCGCAGACCTGCCCCGAATGCGGATCGGCGGCCGAGCGCGAGCCCGGCGAGGTCGACTATCGCTGCACCGGCGGACTGATCTGTCCGGCGCAGCGGGTCGAGCGGCTGCGCCATTTCGTATCGCGCCACGCGCTCGACATCGAAGGGCTCGGCCTCACCCATATCGAGAGCTTCTTCCGCGACGGTCTTGTCCAGTCGCCGGCCGACATCTTCCGGCTGACGAAGGAGGCCTTGCTGACACGCGAGCGCTGGGCCGAGATCTCCGCGGGCAATCTGATCGCCGCGATCGACGCCAAGCGCAATCCGCCGCTCGATCGCTTCCTGTTCGCGCTCGGCATCCGCCATGTCGGCGAGGTGACGGCGCGCGACCTGGCCCGCCGCTATCGGAGCTGGGCGGCGCTCAAAGGGATGATCGATCGCGCGATCGAAGCGCGCGACGCCGCTGTCCGGGCGATCGGCGAGACTGACGAGAAATTCGCCGCCCGCACCGCCAAGGAGCTCGCCGCGATCGTCGAGACGCCCGGCGTCGGGCCGGAGGTCGCACTGGCGCTGATCGACTTCTTCGCCGAGCCGCATAACGCCGATGCGGTGGCCGACCTGCTGAGCCAGCTCCAGCCCGCCGACGTGATCCACGAGACGCGGGCCTCGGAAGTCAGCGGCAAGACGGTCGTGTTCACCGGCACGCTGGAGACGATGTCGCGCGACGAAGCCAAAGCGCAAGCCGAGGCACTCGGCGCGAAAGTGGCGGGATCGGTCTCGGCCAAGACGGACCTGGTGGTCGCAGGCCCAGGCGCCGGGTCGAAACTGAAGAAGGCGACCGATCTGGGCATCGCTGTTATCGATGAGGCAGATTGGGCGAAAATCGTTGCCGATGCACAATGATTACGCCGAATGAACAGGGGCTCCCCCGGAGTGGCATTTCCGCTTGCGGGCGCGGAATGACCCCCTAAGACAGGGACATGCTCGCGGGGCGCCGACTTCCCTACCTGGCTCTGGCCGGACTGCTGGTTGCTATCATCGCGGCGCTCGCCGCGCTGTTCCTGACGCGCGCGCAGAGCCGGGCGGGCGACTGGGTCGAACATTCGCTGCGGGTCCAGGTGATGCTGACGGGGCTCACCGATCATGTCCGCGCGCTCGAATCCGATCATCGCGGCTATGTCCTGACGCGAAACCGCGAGATCCGGGCGGACTTCGCCGAGCAGCTGGACGCCCTGCCCCGGCTGCTCGACCAGCTGGAATATGAGGTTCGCGACAATCCTACCCAGTCGGCGCATATGGATGCGCTCCGCCGCGCCGTGGATGCCAAGGCCGAATATGCGCGCCAGGGCGTGGCGACGGTCGACGCGGGCCGCCGCGAGCGAGAGATCGCCCGCATGGAGCTTGGCGAGGGCGCCCGTCGGATGAAGGCGGCGCTCATGGTGATCCGCCGCATGGTCACCGAAGAGGAAAGATTGCTCGCGGAGCGTCGCCAGACAACCGACACGCTGGTCCTCGGACTGGGCATGGTGCTGGTCGCGACCTTGCTGCTCGTTCTCATCATAGCGGGCCTCGTCATCCGCGACGCTACCCGGCGCGAGCGGGAGGTGACTGTCGCCAGGGACGAGGCGATCGCCGCCGGCCAGGCACTGCGCGAGCAGATGATCGCGCGCGCGCAGATGGAGGAAAAGATCCTCCATCTTCAGAAGATGGAATCGATCGGCCAGCTCACCGGCGGCATCGCCCATGACTTCAATAACATGCTGGCGATCGTCATCGGCAGCCTCGACCTTGCCCGGCGGCGGCTGACCGGCGATCCGGAGCGGCTGGCGCGCAACATCGACAACGCATTCGAGGGCGCCGAGCGCGCCGCCGCGCTCACCTCACGGCTGCTCGCCTTCTCGCGCCAGCAACCGCTCGCGCCGATCACGCTCGACATCAACAAGCTGGTATCGGGCATGTCGGAACTGCTGCAGCGAACGCTGGGCGAGCCCTACCGGATCGAGACGGTGCTGGCCGGCGGCCTGTGGCGAAGCTTCGCCGATCCCGGGCAGCTCGAAAATGCGATCGTCAACCTGGCTGTCAACGCGCGCGACGCGATGCCCGACGGCGGACGGCTGACGATCGAGACCTCCAATGCCTATCTCGACGACGAATATGCCAAGACGCGGCCGGAGGTCACGCCGGGGCAATATGTCATGATCAGCATCACCGACACGGGCAGCGGCATGTCGCCCGAGGTGCTTGCGAAGGCGTTCGATCCATTCTTCACCACCAAGGCGGTCGGCAAGGGTACCGGCCTCGGCCTCAGCCAGATATTCGGGTTCGTCAAGCAGACCGGCGGGCATGTCGCTATCTACTCCGAGATGAACCAGGGCACGACGGTGAAGCTCTACCTGCCGCGCAGCTACGGTCTCGCGATCGACCCGCGCAGTCGGCAGAACATCGCCGAGACCGACATCCCCCGCGCCAAGACGGGCGAGACCATCCTCGTCGTCGAGGACGAGCAGCGGGTGCGCCACTTCTCGGTCGATGCGCTGCGCGACCTCGGCTATGTGGTCATCTCCGCCGCCAATGCGGCCGAGGCGATCAAGGCGCTTACCGCGCAGCCGACGATCAGCATGTTGTTCACCGACATCGTCATGCCGGAAATGAACGGTCGCCAGCTGGCCGACACGGCGCTCGAACTGCGGCCTGGCCTGCCGATCCTCTTCACCACAGGCTATACCCGCAACGCCGTGATCCATAACGGCATGCTCGACGCCGGCGTCGCCTTCCTCGCCAAGCCGTTCAGCCTGAGCCAGCTCGGCACCAAGGTCCGCGAGGTGCTCGACGGCGGCGGCGTCAACCGCCCGGCCTGAGCCGCTGCTCCCAGCCGTCACCCCGGTGGCGGCCGGGATGACGCTATCTTGTATGCCCCTTCCGGCCCCTCTATCCGTTGAGGAATGACCCTCAATCCCATCTACGCGGCACTGCCGACCACGATCTTCGAGAAGATGTCGGCAATCGCCCGTGAGACGGGAGCGATCAACCTGGGCCAGGGCTTTCCCGACGCGCCGGGGCCCGAGGATATTCGCCGCACCGCGGCCGATGCGCTGATCGAACGCTCGAATCAGTATCCGCCGATGCTGGGCATTCCCGAGCTGCGCCAGGCCATCGCCGCTCATTATGGCGAACATCACGGTCTGGCGCTTGACTGGCAGAAGGAGGTGGTCGTCACCTCGGGCGCCACCGAGGCGATCGCGGGGGCGATCCTGAGCCTCGTCGCGCCGGGCGACGAAGTGGTGCTGATCCAGCCGCTCTACGACGCCTATCTGCCCATGGTCCGCCGCGCCGGGGCGGTGCCGAAGCTCGTCCGGCTCGAGCCGCCGGCCTGGACGCTCGATCCAGCCGCGCTGGACGCAGCGATCACCGGCCGGACGAAGCTGATCGTCTTCAACAATCCCGCCAACCCGACCGGTCGGATGTACGACCGCGCAACGCTGGAGATGATTGCCGATCGCTGCATTCGCCACGACATCGTCGCGCTATGCGACGAGGTGTGGGAGCATGTCGTCTTCGACGGCGATCATGTCCCGCTGATTGCCCTGCCCGGCATGCGCGATCGAACCGTCAAGATCGGCTCGGCAGGCAAGATCTTCGCCCTGACCGGCTGGAAGGTCGGGTGGATGGTCGCTGGCGAGACGCTCGCACGGCAGGTCGCGAAAGCGCACCAGTTCCTGACCTTCACCACCCCGCCCAACCTGCAATGGGCGGCGGCGCAGGGCCTCGCCAAACCGAAGACATGGTTCGCGGAGATGCGCGCCGGCTTCGCCCGCTCCCGCGACCGGCTCGTCGCGGGGCTGGAGAAGGCCGGCTATGCGGTGCTGCCAAGCCAAGCGACCTGGTTCGTCTCGGTCGACCTGACCGCCTCCGGCATCGCTCTCGACGATGTCACCGCCGCCGACCGGCTGGCGATGGAGGGCGGCGTCGTGACGATCCCGGTCTCGGCCTTCTTCGAGGAAGCGCCGGTCACCAACATCCTGCGCCTCTGCTATTGCAAGGAGGACACGGTGCTCGACGAGGCGATCGCCCGGCTGGCGCGGATGCGCGAGCTGTTGAGCGCCTAAGAAAATCCTCCCCATCTGCGATGGGGAGGATTTGGGCGTTAGCGTCCGCCGAACTTCTTGACCGCGTTACGGTGCGCGCCGGGCGCGCCCTTGGGGCGGCTGAAACGGCGTTTTGCCGGACCGTTGCGGTCGCCGGCTCCGGCGTCGTGGCGGCGGTTGCGGTCACCATGGCCCTGCGGCTGGGGCTGGCTCGGCGCCGGCTTGGGCAGTTTGGCCTTTTCGGCGATGAAATTCTCGGGGAGCGGCTGGATGTCGAGCTTGACCTTGGTCAGCTTCTCGATCGCCTTCAGATAAGGCCGCTCGTCATCGGCGACGAAGGCGATGGCGATGCCCGCGGCGCCGGCGCGCGCGGTGCGGCCGATGCGGTGGACATATTGCTCGGCGACGTTGGGCAGCTCGAAGTTGAAGACATGGCTGACCCCGCCGACGTCGATGCCGCGGGCGGCGATGTCGGTGGCGACGAGGATCTTGACCTCGCCCTTGCGGAACATGCCCAGCGCGCGCTCGCGCTGCGGCTGGCTCTTGTTGCCGTGGATCGCCTCCGCGGCGATGCCGGCGGCCCGCAGGTTTTTCACGACGCGATCCGCGCCATGCTTCGTGCGGGTGAAGACCAGCGCGCGGTCGATCGGCTCGGAGCGGATGCGCATCGTCAGTAGTGCCTGCTTCTCCTGCGGATTACAGAAGGTGGCGAACTGCTCGACCCGCTCGGCGGTGGTCGACTGCGGCGCGACCGAGACCTTGACCGGGTTGGTCAGGAAGCGGTCGCCCAGCTCGGCGATTGCCTTCGGCATGGTCGCCGAGAAGAACAGCGACTGGCGCTTCTTCGGCAGGAGCTGGTCGATCCGCTTGAGCGCGTGGATGAAGCCGAGATCGAGCATCTGGTCGGCCTCGTCGAGAACGAAAATCTCGACGAACTTCAGGTTCAGGGCACGCTGGTCGATCAGGTCGAGCAGACGGCCCGGGGTCGCGACGAGAATGTCGACGCCACGCGAAAGCTGGCGAATCTGGCGATTGATCGGCACGCCGCCGAACACGGTCGCGACGCTCAGGCGCAGGAACTTGCCATATTGGACGAAGCTGTCGGCGATCTGGCTGGCCAGCTCGCGGGTCGGCGACAAGATGAGCATGCGGCAGCCCTGCGGCGGCGTATGCTTGAGGTTGTCGTGGAGATAGTTGAGCGAGGGCAGCGCGAAGGCGGCCGTCTTGCCGGTGCCGGTCTGGGCGATGCCGCACAGATCGCGGCCTTCCAGCAGCGGCGGGATCGCCTGCGACTGGATCGGCGTCGGGATGTCATAGCCCTTGGCGGCGAGCGCGCGCTGGATCGGCTCGATCAAACCGAGTTCGGAGAATTTGGTCACAAACAGCACTTTCAAAAGGTGCGGGCGCACGGAATCAATCCATGCGACAGCGGGTTCTCATGACGACCCGCGTGAATAGGGAAGCCTTCGGCAAATGCGTTCCGGGGGTCGGAGCCGGCCTGCCCCTTTTTTGGATGGACAGGTGATCACGCTGCTCACGACCAGATGCTGCGGAACAGCATCGACGCGGGCCGGCATATGATCCATGTTGGGGATAAATACAAGATGAGGCCGATATGACCTTCGGAAAATCCGGGATTCTCGCGCTCTGTGTCCTTTCTGCCGCAGTGCCGGCATCGCTGTCCGCCGCTTTGACCAGGACCGAGACGGCGATGGCCCAGACCATCGACGCGGAGCGCGATCGTACCGTCGGGCTGCTCGAAACGCTCGTCAATGTGAACTCGGGATCGCGTAACCTGCCGGGCGTCACCAAGGTCGGGGCAATGATGCGCGCGGAGCTTGAGCCCCTCGGCTTCGAGGTGCGCTGGGTGCCGATGGAAAAGGCGGGGCGCGCGGGGCATATCGTCGCGGTTCACAAGGGCAATGGCCGCGGCAAGCGCATGCTGCTGATCGGCCATCTCGACACCGTGTTCGAGCCCGACAGCCCGTTCCAGCGCTGGACCCTGAAGGGCAAGGATGCCCAGGGCGGGGGCTGGGCCGAAGGGCCTGGTGCGGGCGACGACAAGGGCGGTATGGTGGTGATCGTCGCGGCGCTGCGCGCGATGAAGGCGGCAGGTACGCTCAAGGATGCCGACATCGAGGTCGTCCTGACCGGTGACGAGGAGGATGTCGGCGAACCGGTCGAGATCGCCCGCGCCGATCTGATCGCCGCCGGCAGGCGTGCCGACGTCGCGCTCGATTTCGAAGGGCTGGTCCGCGACGACGGCCGCGACATGGGGTCGATCGCGCGGCGCTCCGCCGGCTCCTGGGTGGTCAAGGCGGGCGGAAAGACCGGCCATTCCAGCGGCATCTTCAGCGACAAGGCCGGCTATGGCGCGATTTATGAGCTGGCGCGGATCATCGACCGCTTTCGCCGCGAGTTGCCTGAGCCGAACCTGACCTACAATGTCGGCCTGATCGCGGGTGGCGCGACCGAGACGACCGATGCCGACGGCATCCGCGCCACCGCGACCGGCAAGAGCAACATCATCCCCCCCGTCGCGGAGGCGCGCGGCGATCTGCGCACATTGTCCGACGAGCAGACCGAGCTGGTAAAGGCGAAGATGAGTGCAATCGTCGCCGAACATCTGCCCGGCGCCAGCGCCACGATCGAGTTCGACAAGGGCGCCTATCCGGCGATGGCGCCGACCCCCGGCAACCGTATGATCCTCGACCGGCTCAACCGCGTCAACCGCGACCTGGGCCTGCCCGAAATGCCGGCGCTCGACCCGCTGAAGCGCGGCGCGGGCGATGTCAGCTTCGTCGCCAGGGACGTCGACAGCTTCGCCGGCATGGGGCCCTACTCGACCGGCGACCATGCACCAGGCGAAGCGGTCGACCTCGCCTCGATCCCGACCCAGGCGAAGCGCGCCGCGATCCTGATGTCGCGGCTGAGCGCCGAGGCGCGGGGGAAGAAATAACCGTCATTCCAGCGAAATCTGGAATCTCTCTTCTTTCGTCGCCGGAAGGCAGGGAGATCCCAGCTTTCGCTGGGATGACCTCCACTGATCAGCCGTCAGAAATCCGGCTTTTCATAATGTTCGGGCGGGCTGACCAGCTCCATCCGCTCGGACAGGATGGTGCGTAGCGACCGGCGCGATTTCATGCCCGAATACCATTGCTTGGTCTCTTCATGGCCACGCCAGTCGATCCCGCCCAGATAGTCGGCCACCGAAAGGTGCGCCGCGCAGGCGAGGTCGGCGAGGCTGATGAGCTGACCACCTATCCATCGGCGGCTGCCGACCAGATAGTCGATATAGTCGAGATGGTCGTTGACCGCCTTCATCGCCTGTCGCAGCACTCCCGCGTCCGGCGAAGCGCGATGGACGATCCGCTTGAGCGCGCGTTCGTAGAGCAGCGGACCCACCACGTCGGAATAGAATTTCTCGTCGAAATAGGCGACCAGCCGCCGAATCTCGCCCCGCGCGGCGGCGCTGCCCGGCAACATCGGTACCGGCTCCACCGTCTCCTCGATGAACTCGGAAATCGCGCAGCTGTGGATCAGCGTGACACCACTTGCCGAATCGACCAGCACCGGCGTCTGCCCGACCGGATTGAGATCGAGGAACTCGTCGCGGCGCAGCCAGGGCGACTCGCGGACGAGGTCATAAACGATCCCTTTCTCCTCCATCTGGAGGCGAACCTTGCGCGAAAAGGGACAGAGCGGGAATTGATAAAGTTGCCACATGGGGCGGACAGATTATCGGCGCCGGCGAAACATGTCAGCAGGGTGACGCGAAAAAAGCTGTGGGTTGACGCAATCTCCGAGCAGCACGGTCCGTGAGCGCCGCGGAGCAGCGGTCAACGGCATGCCTCCGGCCTTGGCCTGACACCGCCCAACGCTCTCGAATAATGCGTCGCAAAGGAGCGATAGATCGCCGCGAGGGCGGGATCGGATGTGCGCTCGGCGCGCTCAATGGATTCCCTTATTCGCCGCTCGAAATATTCGCGATCACCTTGGTTCATCGGCCCGCCCTCCCCCCGTTTTCTCGCAGAGTCGCCACTTTTTCTGATCGTCGACGGACAAATGAGCGGCTGCGAGCAACCCGAAAATGAAACAATGTTCATAAGATCACCGATCATTTTACAATTGTTTACAATATATTTTATAGTTCGTTTAAGCAACGTAACAATACACTGCCCCGCTCGGAGCAATGTTCGGATAACTCCGGCAAGGCCCTTAACCACCTCGTAACTTTACGAGTAGGCGAGAAGCTCGCCGTAAATACCTTCCTGTTCTAGGAATAACCACGAACGTCCGGCACCATGATGGAAGATCCCATCCATTCCGCCAAGATTCTGATCGTAGAGGATCACGTCGCCGTAGCACGGTCGCTGACCGCCCTCCTGGCGCATCTCGGTCACCGGTGCGTCGCCCTCCCCAATGCCGAGGAAGCCGCCTATCTGAACCATGGCCTCTTCGATCTCGCCTTGATCGACATCGTCCTGCCGGGAGAAAATGGCTTCGTTTTCGCCGAGCGGATCGCCGAGCAGCACCCGGCCGTCGGAATCATTCTCATGACGGGCAGCCCGGCGCATTTCCATCATCCCGCCGTCGCGCCCCGCACCGCACTGCTGAAGCCGTTTCGACCGCGCGAATTGCAAAACGCGGTTGCCGACACCCTTCGCCATCGCCGCCGCAGCGCGGCGGGGCCACCCGTCTCGCTCAGATGAGACAATTGCGGATCGCGATCACCGCGGCATGGACCTTGTTGGCCGCACCCAGTTTGGCGACTGCCTTGTTGAGATGATATTCCACCGTCCTCTGACTAAGACCGAGGATCGCCGCGGTTTCCCACGCGGTCTTTCCGAGGCTTAGCCAGACCAGGCATTCGAGCTCCCTCGAACCCAGCACAGCTCGGTCGGCAGCGGCGCCGGCTGCCTCCGATCGTCCGTCCGTGCCCGGCGCGATGGTACCGGCCTCCGTGTCATGGCTATCGAGCTCGGTCATACATCCGACCGCGCGCACATGCCCCGTCTCCTGATCCCGGACGATCGACGCTACCGAGCGGACGCGAACCTCGGTTCCGCAGGGGCGGATGATCCTGAATTCTATCCGATAGGGATCGTCATTCTCCATGAGGCTCGCGATCGCATCCGCGTCGACCAGCGTCGCCTGGGCAACATCATCGGGATGGATATAGCGCTGGAAATCGGCGACCTTCCGGATCTGCTCCCGCGCCGGATCGAGGCCCAATATGCGTACCAGCGATCGTTGCAGGTCATGATGTCGGCATCGACATCGTAGCTCCACAGGCCCCCACCCATTGCCTTCAGCACGAGTTGTTCGTGCGTGGGGCGGCGCGTACGCGCACGGGGTTTGTCGATGCGCGACCGGGGCGCTGAGGGAATGTCGGCCTCGGCAGGCGGCCGACCGGAGGGTGTGGACTTGGAACTACTCATATCAACGCAACGGTTCGCTGCCGACTCAACAATGAATCAGCCGTCCCCGATTTTGCGCAAAGCGACAGCAAAGGAAAGTGAACTAATGCAATCAAGCCGGAACCGGCCCAGGCGATTCAAGGATTTCCGCTACGTTCTCCGGGAAATAGCTCGCGAATTTAAATGGACGAACTTTCCCGCATCTGCGCCCTTCCGGCAGCAAAAACGCATCTTTATCGGAATGACCCGCAATCTCGGAAATTGGATGCCCCGTGAGGATTCGAACCTCAATTGACGGAGTCAGAGTCCTTATCCTTTACCCTATAAACCAAGGCTCAATTACCCTCATGTTGCACCCTTGTTGCATCGGGTGCGCCGAGCAGACCCATTTCCAGGGCCCTCATCGTCGCAGCATCGTCCTCCAGAGCGGCGAAGAGATGGCCATAGGTATCGAAGGTCACCTGGATCGAATGGTGCCCCATCCAGGTCTGGACCTTCTTCGGCGCGACACGCTGCTCGATCCAGAGTGAGGCCGCAGCGTGCCGGAAACAATGGAGCGTATGGCGCCCCTCCAGGATCGGTTTCCCTTCATCATCGACAGCCGGACGCCCGTCCACGATCCGCGGCTGGGTGATGCCCGCAGCGATCTGCAACGGTTCCTGGAACCCTGCCACGAGCTGGGCATGGTAGATCGGGGTGCCTTCCCGCGAGGGAAACACGAGGCCCGTATCAGATGGAGGACAGCGCAGCTTCCATTTCCTAAGCTCACTCACCACCGATGGCGGAATGGGAATGGTGCGATAGCCCGACGCCGACTTGGGCGGGCCGATAATGTTCTTGAAATCGGCCCGGCGATCGATGGTGATCATGCCCAGTCGGAGGTCGACATTGTCCCAGGGAAGCGCACGCACTTCCGAGGCCCGCAGACCGGCGAACACGAGCACCATTAGCAGTGGCTTATCCATCGGCCGCGCGGTCTCGGTCTGCTCGATCAGGGCGCGGATATCCGCCTTTGAGGGCGGGACGATCTTCGCCTTCTCCCGCTTGCTCCGCCGTATCGTCACGCCACGGCAGACATTCTTCGCGACATAACCGACCCTCTCGGCTTCCGAGACGATCGACGTGAGATCGCCAAGTACGCGCTGAACCATCGCCTTCGATCGCCCTGCGTCCAGCAGATCGTCGCGAAACTGTTCCACAATCGGCTTCGTGAGTTGATTCAGCCGCTTGCCCCCAAGGAAAGGATCGATGTGCAACCGGATGTGCTGCTCATAGGAAGCGATCGTGGACTCTTCTAGGTCCTCGCGCTTGGCGCGGGCGATCCAGAGTTCACCGGCCTTCTTGATCGTGATGCTCTGGCTGTCGGCGGTATGAGAACCGTCGGCGACTTCGCCGACCATCTTCACGAGAAAGGCGTCGGCGTCCTTTTTGCGGGCGAATTGCTTGGCCCGCCGATTGCCGCCTGGATCCCGATAGTCGACGAGCCAAGCCGCTTTAGTTTTCCCGGCGGGCGTCACCCAATCGCGCTTCCTGATCGTGGCCATCAGAACTGTCCGCCGTCAGCGCCA
>NZ_LDES01000057.1 GCF_001015195.1 Sphingomonas sp. Y57
GGGGGAGCGAGGGGCAATCCTGCTCTCATCCAGGAGATGCTGGCGTTGCGCGCCGAGAAGGCCCGACGGCTGGGCTTCACATCCTTTGCGCACTACCAGTTGGCGGGAACGATGATCGGCAGCCCTGAGGCCGCCGAGCGCCTGCTGACCTCGTTGTGGAACCGGGCACGCTTCGAGGTGGAGCACGCGGCGGAAGACCTGGCCCGAGCCGCCGAGATGCATGGCGTAGAGCTTCCGCTACGCCCGTGGGACTGGCGCTATCTTGTCGAGCGAACCCGTGAGACGCGGCGGAGCGCCGAGCCCGCCACAGACGGTATTCCCTTCAAACGGGTCAGGTTGACGGCTTTCGAAGCGGCGCAGCGACTGTTCGGCTTACACTTCGACCCTGAACCGGCGGTCGCATGCCATCATCCGGACGCAGAAGCCTTCAGGGTCTGGAGCGATGACGGCGAACTAGTCGGCCTCCTTATCCATGAT
>NZ_LDES01000058.1 GCF_001015195.1 Sphingomonas sp. Y57
GGGGGAGCGAGGGGCAATCCTCCTCTCATCCAGGAGATGCTTGCCTTGCGCGCCGAGAAGGCCCGACGGCTGGGCTTCACCTCCTTTGCGCACTACCAGTTGGCGGGAACAATGATCGGCAGCCCTGCGGCCGCCGAGCGCCTGCTGACCTCGTTGTGGAACCGGGCACGCGTCGAGGTGGAGCGCGCGGCGGAAGGGCTCGCCCGGGGCGCGGCGATGCATGGCATAGAGCTTCCGCTACGCCCCTGGGACTGGCGCTATCTTGTCGAGCGAACCCGTGAGACGCGGCGGAGCGCCGAGCCCGCCACAGACGGTATTCCCTTCGAACGGGTCAGGTTGACGGCTTTCGAAGCGGCGCAGCGACTGTTCGGCTTACACTTCGACCCTGAACCGGCGGTCGCATGCCATCATCCGGACGCGGAAGCCTTCAGGGTCTGGAGCGATGACGGCGAACTGGTCGGCCTCCTTATCCATGAT
>NZ_LDES01000059.1 GCF_001015195.1 Sphingomonas sp. Y57
CCTCCGCCGGGATGACGGAAGCTCTCAAGCCGCGCTGGGATAGTCGATATAGCCCTCCGGTCCCTGCGCGTAGAAGGTCGCCACGTCGGCCCGCAGGATGGGCAGGCCCTTCGCGAAGCGCTGTGGCAGGTCCGGATTGGCGATGAATGGCTTGCCGAAGCTGACCGCATCGGCCGCCCCGCTGTCGAGCGCCGCCTGTGCGCCGGCCGCGTCATAGCCCGCATTGACGATGAACGGCCCGCCAAAGGCGCGCCGCATCGCCGGCCCGACCGGCGGATGGGCGAGCCCGCGGGGCTCGCGGATCTCGAGGAAGGCGATGCCGATGTCGGACAGCAGCGTCGCCGCCGCGGTGAACAGCGGCTCCGGATCGCTGTCGTCGACGCCCTGGATCGCGCCGTTGGGAGACAGCCGCACGCCGGTCCGCTCGGCCCCGACCGCGTCGACCACGGCGCGCGTCACCTCGGCCAGCAGACGGGTTCGGTTTTCGATCGAGCCGCCATAGGCGTCGGTGCGATGGTTCGACGAGTCGCGCAGGAACTGGTCGATCAGATAGCCGTTCGCGGCATGGATCTGCACCCCGTCGAACCCTGCCGCGATCGCGTTGCGCGCCGCCCGAGCATAGTCCACCAGCAACGCTGGCACCTCGTCGATGCGCAATGGACGGGGCTCGGTATAGGGCTGCTCGCCCTCATAGGTCATGGCGAGATCGGGTGCGGTGATCGCCGAGGCGGAAACCGGCTGCTGTCCGCTGACCGACGGGTGGACGACGCGGCCCATGTGCCAGAGCTGGCTGACGATCCTTCCGCCGGCTGCGTGGACGGCCTCGGTCACCGGCCGCCATGCGGCGACCTGCTCCTCGTTCCAGATGCCGGGCGCATGGGGCCAGCCGAGCCCGGCGCGGCTGATCCCGGTCGCCTCGCTGATGATCAGGCCGGCCGAGGCACGCTGCGCATAATATTCGGCCATGATCGGCACCGGCACCGCCCCGCGGGTCGCCCGCGCGCGGGTGAGCGGGGCCATGATGATGCGGTTGCGCGCCTCGATGGCGCCGAGACGGATCGGGTCGAACAAAGTCGGCATGCCTGGACCTTTCGCACTTGCGTGATGGAGCAAAAGGTAGGACGAGCCGGCGGGCGATGCATCGGCCCGATCAGACAAGATTTGCTCGCCCCCACGAAAGCCGGGCTGTCATGATCCGCGCCTATGCGGCGATGGTGGTCGGCAACGTCGCGCTCGCCTTCGGTCCCTGGCTGGTCCGGCTCGCCGACGTTTCCTCGCTGTCCTCGGCCTTCTGGCGGCTCGCGCTCGCGGCGCCCTTCCTGTTCCTGCTGACCCGGCTCGCCCGCCAGCCCATTCCGCGCCTGTCGCCCGCCATGCTGGGGGTGATCGCGGTCGGCGGGCTGTGCTTCGCTGCCGATCTCGGCACCTGGCATATCGGCATCCACCACACCAAGCTCGCCAACGCGACGCTGTTCGGCAACCTCGCCAGCTTCCTGCTCGCCGCCTATGTGCTGATCACCACCCGCACCCTGCCCGACCGCTTCCAGTCGGCGGCGTTGGCGCTCGCCGCGCTCGGCACCGTCCTGCTGCTCGGTCGCTCCTACCAGCTCGACACCCGCTACCTCACCGGAGACCTGCTCTGCATCTCCGCGGGGGTGCTCTACACCGGCTATCTGATCGCGATGACCCGGGCGCGCGGGTTGCTTCAGCCGATGCCCGTGCTGCTGATCTCGACGCTCGCCGGCATGGTGCCGCTGCTGCTGTTCGCGCTCGCCGACGGCGGGCGCGTCCTGCCCCATGACTGGACCCCGCTGCTGCTGCTCGCGATTGGCAGCCAGGTGATCGGACAGGGCTGCATGATCTATGCGATCGGCCATCTGTCACCGCTGGTGATCGGTCTCCGCCTGCTGACGCAGCCCTTCATCGCCGCCCTGATCGGCAGCCTCCAATATGGCGAGCGGCTGGGCGCGCTCGACGTCGCCGGCGGCCTCGCCATCTGCGCCGCGCTGGTGCTGGTCCGCGCCGGCGGGGCTGGTCAGGCGCGGCGCCGGGTCGTAGAACCCGCTCCATGATCGCCCCGATCGACATGACCCTGGACGAACTGCGGATGGCGCTGGCCGACGCCCTGCCCGCCCATGCCGCGTTCGACGGCTGGGGCGAACTGGCCATCGCCGGCGCGGCTGCCGAGCTCGGCGTTCCCGCCGATCGCGCCGCGCTGTGCTTCCCGAAGGGGGCTGTCGATATGATCGACGCCTGGTTCGAGGGCATCGACCGCGCGATGGCGGCGAAGCTCGCCGCGCTCGACCTGCCGTCGATGAAGATTCGCGATCGCATCCGCGCAGCGCTGCTGGCCCGTCTCGACGTGGCCACCCGCCATCCGGACGCGCTGCGCCGCGCGCTTACCATCCTCGCCCGCCCCACCCAGGTCGCTCAGGCGGGAAAGCTCGCCTGGCGCGCGGCCGACACCATGTGGCGCACGATCGGCGACACCAGCGTCGACGCGGCCTGGTACAGCAAGCGCGCCACGCTCACCGCCCTCTATGTCGCGACGATGACGGCATGGATGGACGACGACAGCGAAGGCTTCGCCGATACCCGCGCCTTCCTCGACCGGCGAATCGACGACGTCATGAAGATCGAGAAGCTCAAGGCACGGCTGAAGCCACATCCGGATCGGCATTTCAGCCCGGCCCGCTTTCTCGGCCGGCTCCGCTACCGTATCGAAGGATAGGCCGCGCTCACCTTAGCGCTGGCATTCGGCTTCAGTTATTGATAATCACTTGCAGCATGATCGACGATGCTGCACCGACCACCCTCGACAAGCTGCCGCTGAAGAGCGGGGGCGCGATCGTCGGGATCGCCTGGGACAGGCTCAGCGAGCGCGACGCCCGCCGGCTTCGCGAGCTGGGCGTCGACGAGGGCGTGCCGGTCGAGAAGCTGCACAAGGGGCCGTTCGGCGTCGACCCGATCGCCTGTCGGATCGGCCGCATGACGGTGGCGCTGCGCAGTGCCCAGGCGGCTGCGATCGCGGTCGGCCCCCTCAAAAGCAAATGAGCTGCCACAGCCGATGAACCCCACACCATTGGTCGCGCTGGCCGGCAATCCCAATGCCGGCAAGAGTGCCCTGTTCAATGCCCTGACCGGCGCCCGCCAGAAGGTCGGCAACTATCCCGGCGTCACCGTCGAGCGCAAATCGGGCCGGATGAGCCTGGCGGACGGACGCCCGGTCGAGCTGCTCGACCTCCCGGGGACCTACAGCCTGCAGCCTTCGAGCCCCGACGAGGCGGTCACCCACGACGTGCTGCTCGGCAAGCAGGAGGGAGAGCGGCTGCCGTCGGCGCTGCTGATCGTGATCGATGCGACCAACCTCGACAACCATCTCCGCTTCGCGCTGCAGCTGATCGCGCTCGGCCTGCCCACGGTGGTCGCGCTCAACATGGTCGACATGGCCGAACGCGACGGCCTGACGATCGACGCGGCGAAGCTGTCGGCCGAACTGGGCGTGCCTGTCATCCCCACGGTCGCTGTACGGCGCCGGGGAATCGAGGAGCTAAAGACCGCGATCGGCATGTTGTCGGCCAGCGGCGGCGCGGTCCGCATCGATGCCGACCATCCGGCGCTGCATGAGGATATCGTCGAGCTGCAGCGCCGCGCCCGCGCGATCGCGGTGGCCGCCACGTCGGAAGAGAATTTCAAGCGCCGCTGGACGCATCGCGCCGACGCGATCGCGCTCCACCCGCTGTTCGGACCGCTCCTCCTCGCCACCATCCTGTTCGTGATGTTCCAGGCGGTGTTCGCCTGGTCCGCCACGCCGGTCGACATGATCGACGGAGCCTTCGTCGACCTGCAGGGCACCGTGACCTCCGCGATGCCGGACGGCTTCCTGCGATCGCTGATCGTCGAAGGCCTGATCGCCGGCGTCGGCGCGGTGGTGGTCTTTCTGCCGCAGATCCTGATCCTGTTCCTGTTCATCCTGCTGCTCGAGGCTTCGGGCTACATGGTCCGCGCCGCATTCATCATGGACCATCTGATGGCGCGGGTCGGGTTGTCGGGGCGCGCCTTCATCCCGCTGCTCTCCTCCTTTGCCTGCGCCATTCCCGGCATCATGGCGACCCGGACGATCGATGACCCCAAGGACCGGCTGACCACGATCCTGATCGCGCCGCTGATGACCTGCTCGGCCCGGCTGCCGGTCTATGCGGTCATCATCGGCGCATTCATCCCGGCGCGCGACGTGGGCCCCGGCATCGGCCTTCAGGGCCTGGTGCTGTTCGGGCTGTATATCGCCGGGATCGCGGGGGCGATGCTCGCCGCCTATGTCCTGCGCCGCACCGTCACCAAGGGGCCGCCGCCGGGCTTCATGATGGAGATGCCGCGCTACCAGATGCCGATCCTGCGCGACATCATATTGGGGCTGTGGCAACGCGCGCTGATCTTCCTCAAGCGCGCCGGCACGATCATCGCCTTCACCACGGTGGTGCTGTGGCTGCTCGTCTCCTTCCCCAAGCCGCCCGCCGACTACGACCTGCCGTCGATCGACTATTCGGTCGCGGGGCGGATCGCCAACGGGCTGGAGCCGGTGTTCCGTCCGATCGGCTTCAATCGCGACATGGCGCTGGCTCTGATTCCGGCGATGGCGGCGCGCGAGGTCGCGGTGTCGGCGCTTGCCACCGTCTATGCGGTCGGCGCCGATGACGAGGCGGTTCAGGAAAAATCGCTGGTCGAGCGGCTGCGCGGCCGCTGGTCGCTGCCGACCGCCCTCGCCTTCCTCGCCTGGTTCGTGTTCGCGCCCCAGTGCATATCGACCATCGCGGTGGTCCGGCGGGAGACCAACGGCTGGCGGTGGACGGGCTTCATGCTCGCCTATCTCTTCGCCCTCGCCTATGTCGCGGCGGGCGCAACCTATTGGACGGCGGTCGCTCTCGGGCTTTGACGACGGCTATCGCCGGGGGCCTTGCACGCCCCCCTTGCCCGCGCTACCCGACATGTCTTGCAGACAGTCGTTCGAAGCCGTCCCGGCACGGTTCCGGCCGTCTACCGAACCCTTAAGGAGAATGCCGTGGCAGGCAGCGTGAACAAGGTCATCCTGGTCGGCAATCTGGGTCGCGACCCCGAGTCGCGGAGCTTCCAGAACGGCGGCAAGGTGGTGAATCTGCGCGTCGCGACCTCCGAACAGTGGAAGGACCGCAACACCGGCGAACGCCGGGACAAGACCGAGTGGCATTCGGTCGCGATCTTCAACGAAGCGCTGGCCAACGTCGCCGAGCGCTATCTGCGCAAGGGCAGCAAGGTCTATCTCGAAGGCCAGCTCCAGACCCGCAAATGGACCGACCAGCAGGGGCAGGAGCGCTATTCGACCGAGGTCGTCCTCCAGGGCTTCAACGCCGTGATGGTGCTGCTCGACCGCGCCGAAGGTGGCGGCGGCGGCAATTTCGGCGGCGGCGGCGGTTCGACGGGCGGCGGCATGGGTTCCGGCGGCGGCGGCGGCTGGGGCGACGATGACGGCTATGGCAGCGGCGCGGGCTTCGGCGGCGGCGGCGGCAATTTCGGCGGCGGCGGCCGGGGTGGAAGCAGCGGCGGCGGCGCGCGCAAGTCCGATCCGTTCGATGCCGGCGACCTCGACGACGACGTTCCGTTCTGACGGTTTTCCCGTCGACCCTTCCGGCCGTCGTGCGCCGGGGACGGGGGAATCAGGACGAACCGCCCCGGAAAAGGGGCCGGTTCCGTTGGGGCGGTTGATCGAACGTGACGGGGGCGTATTTTCCCGCGATGAACAAACTTGCCTGCGCTGGACGATGAGATGAGACTCCTCGCGCCGGTCCTTCGGTCTCCCCCTTTCCCGGGTACGCCGTCCGACACTGCGGCGGTGAGCCGCGCCGTGCCGCTCGCCGCCCCACGCACCGCGCTCTCGGCGGCCGAGATCGAGCGCGCGCGGCAACTGGCCGAACGGATCGTGGCGGAACGGATCGGCGGGGATTTCTGGAGGCCCGGTGCCACCGGCGGCTGGGCGAGGATCACCGCGGGATCGCGCCTTGCCGTCCGGGGCGACGACGAGACCGGACTGCTCGCCTGGATGGCGGGGGTCGAGGTCGAATGGGTGAGTGAAGGCCGCTTCGCCGACATCGCGAGCGACGGCGCCCCCGATCCGCTCGAACGTGCGATCACGAGCTGGCTGATCGACGCAACCGAATATCGCGACCCCTATTCAGGCCGGCCGGTCTCGATCGAGGCGGCAGTGGATCAACTCGCCTTCTGGCGGCAGGCGATCGACCATAATCGCGGTATCGCGGTCGCCGCTGGCATCGCCGGCTGGAAGCGGCGCGAGGTGGAGGCGATGCTGTGGTCGGGCGAGCCGCCGCATTTCGCCCGGTCGGCGGCCGATGCCGTCCGCGCCGCCCGTGCCGCCGCCGGGATGATCGCGGTGTGGCCGTCAAAGGCGCCACGCGGGCTCGATGCCGAGGCGGCGGCGCACGGCGTCGCGGTCCATCCTGTCGAGGATGGCTTCCTGCGCTCGACCGGACTGGGCAGCGACTGTCACCCGCCCCATTCGATCATCCTCGACCGCGAAGGACTCCATCTCGATCCGAGCCGTCCGTCCGAGCTGGAACGCCTGATCGCCACCCCGATCGACAACCCTGTGCTGATCGCCCGCGCCGAGCGCCTGATGCGCGATCTGGTCGAGAAGGGGATCAGCAAATATGCCAGCGGCGGCCGCCCCTATGAGCGTCCGGTCAAGGGCCGCCGGCTGGTGCTCGTCACCGGCCAGGTGGAGGACGATCTGTCCGTCCGTCTCGGCGCCGCCGGCGTGGAAGGCAATCTCGACCTGATCCGGCGCGCCCGTGCCGCCGAGCCGGAAGCCTTCCTGATCTTCAAGCCGCATCCGGACGTCGACGCCGGCCACCGGCGCGGCGCCGTCCCCGACGCGGAAGCGCTCGCCCATGTCGATCTGGTGCTACGCGACGTGCCGATGGCCTCCCTGCTCGACAGCGTCGATGCGATCCACGTGCTTACGTCGCTGTCGGGTTTCGAGGCGCTGATCCGCGGCTGCGAGGTTGTTACGCATGGACAACCCTTCTATGCAGGTTGGGGATTGACGCGGGACATGGCTCCGCCCATTGAACGCCGACGGGGCCGCAACATAACGAAAGCGCAGCTTGTGGCGGCAACTTTGATCCTGTATCCGCGCTATCTCGATCCGGTCACCAAGCTCCCCTGCCCTCCCGAAATACTGGTCGAGCGGCTGGCGGCCCAACCTGTTCCGCAGGAGACCATTCTGACCCGACTGCGGCGCCTGCAGGGTCGTCTGCGGCGCGGCCTGGCCGCCGCGGGAGTCCGGGCATGAAGCTGCACGACGTCGCGAAGCAACGCTTCCTGTTCCTGCAGGGCCCGCCCGGCCCCTTCTTCGACCGGTTGGGCGCCGCCCTCCGCAACCTGGGCCATGCCGTCCACCGGATCAACCTCAATGCCGGCGATGTCGCCTCCTGGACCGGACCCGCGATCGATTATCGCGGCACCGCGGAACGCTGGCCGAGCTTCGTCGACGACTATCTCGTCCAGCATGCGATCACCGACGTGATCCTGTTTGGCGACTGCCGGCCGCTTCATAACGCCGCGCGCGGCATGGCGCGGCTGCGCGGTGTGCGCGTCCATGTCTTCGAGGAAGGCTATATCCGCCCCGACTGGGCGACGCTGGAACTCGACGGCGTCAACGGCCACAGTTCGCTGCCACGCGATCCCAAATGGTATCTCGACGCGGCGCGCACCCTGCCGCCGCTCGCCAAGCTGCCGACCGTGCCGTCCCGGTTTCGCCGGCGCGCGCAGGAAGCGACCAGCTATTATGCGCGGACCTCGATAGGCCGCTGGCGCTTCCCGCATTACAAGTCGCACCGCGACCGCTCGGCCCCGGCCGAGGCGCTGGGCTGGCTCAAGCAGTTCGCGCTGCGCAGCTTTCATGAGGAGCAGGCGGAGACCGCCCTCGCCAGGCTCGAGGGCAAGCGCTATTTCGCCCTGCCGCTCCAGCTGTCGTCGGATCACCAGATCCGCGTCCATTCTCTGTTCGGCACCATGCAGGCCGGCGCCTCCTATGTGATCGAGAGCTTCGCCCGTTCGGCGCCCGACGACACCTATCTGATGGTCAAGGAGCATCCGCTCGACAGCAGCCTGTTCAGCTGGCGCCGTTTCATCCGGCGCGAGGCGCGACGGCTTCATGTCGAGGACCGGGTTATCTTCGCCAAGGGCGGCAAGATCGACGACATCGTCGAGAATTCGCTGGGCGTCGTCACCGTCAACAGCACGACCGGCACGCTGGCGCTCGCCTGCGGCATCCCGGTGATCGCGCTGGGCCAGGCGGTCTACAATATCCCCGGCATCACCTTCGAAGGCCCGCTCGATGCCTTCTGGAGCAACCCGACCCCGCCCGATCCGCGCATCTGGGACGCGTTCTCGCGCGTGCTCCAGGCCCGCTGTCTCGTCTATGGCGGCTTTGCCAGCGACGAGGGGATCGAGATGCTCGTCGAAGGATCGATCGCCCGCCTGGTCGAAGCGTCAAAGATCGTCGACCTGAACCGCTACCTGGAAGGCACGGCACAGGCGGCGGAGTAGGCCGGGCGGACCTTGCCCTTACCCGTCAGAGATCCTTCCGCAGGATATATTCCTCGTCATACCAGCTGCCGACCTTGAACCGGTAGTCGCCGACCTTCCCGAAACCGCGCGCGGCATAGACCGCCTGCGCCTTGTCGTTGCCGGACCAGACGCCGAGCCATACGGGGCCCGGCCGCGTCTCGGCGAGATGGCGGAGCGCGGCATCGAGCAACGCCCTGCCGAGCTTCATCCCCTGCGCCTCACGCAGCACGTAGAGCTGGTAGAGCTCGCCCTGTTCCTCGGCGGCTTGCGGATGCGGCAGCTTGCACGGCCCGACCTGCGCATAGCCGAGCAGCCGATCGCCGGCATCCGCCACCCAGGTCCGCCGCGCGGGATCGGCCAGCTCCGCCGCCACCGCCGATGCCGAGTAGGACGCCGTCTCGAAGCTCTCCCGGTCGGCAGCGGGATAGGGAATGTCGAAGCCTTCCTCGAGAAAGGTCTCGCGGAAGGTACGGAGCTTGAGCGCGGCCAGCGCGGTGGCGTCCCCCGGCCGGGCGATGCGGATCGTTGCGGTCATCCCGCCTGACTGGGGGCGTCGGCGGGCCGAGGTCAAGCCTGTCGCGGGCAAAAGAAAGGGGCGCGGAAGCATGCCTCCGCGCCCCGATCCTTTCCGGTGGAACAGGCTTAGCTGTTCTGGCGGGCCTTGAGGGCTTCGCCGAGGATGTCGCCGAGCGAAGCGCCCGAGTCCGACGAGCCATACTGCGCGACAGCCTGCTTCTCTTCGGCGATCTGCATCGCCTTGACCGAGAAGGTCGGCTTCTTCGAGCGGTCGAAGCCGGTCACCATCGCGTCGAACTTCTGGCCGACCTGGAAGCGCTCCGGACGCTGCTCGTCGCGATCGCGGCCGAGATCGCCGCGCTTGATGAAGCCGGCTGCGCCGTCGTCACCCGCCTGCACCTCGAGACCGCCGTCGGTGATCGCGAGGACCGTGACGGTGACGATTGCATTCTTGTTGAGCTTCGAACCGTCCGCCGTGGCCGCGCCGACGCCGCCACGCTCAAGCTGCTTGATGCCGAGCGAGATGCGCTCCTTCTCGGAGTCGATATCGAGCACGATCGCCTTGACGGTCTCGCCCTTGTGGTGGAGCGACAGGGCTTCCTCGCCGGTCACGCCCCAGGCGATGTCCGACATGTGGACCATGCCGTCGACGTCGTTGTCCAGGCCCACGAACAGGCCGAACTCGGTGGCGTTCTTGACCTCGCCCTCGACCACCGAGCCAACCGGGTGCGCTTCGGCGAAGGCCTCCCACGGGTTGGTGATCGCCTGCTTGAGGCCCAGCGAGATGCGGCGCTTGTCGGCATCGACCTCGAGGATGACGACTTCGACTTCCTGGCTGGTCGAGACGATCTTGCCCGGATGGACGTTCTTCTTGGTCCAGCTCATCTCCGAGACGTGGACCAGACCCTCGATGCCCGGCTCGAGCTCGACGAAGGCGCCATATTCGGTGATGTTGGTGACACGGCCGGTGAACTTGCCACCGATCGGGTACTTGGCGGCCGCACCTTCCCACGGATCGCTCTCGAGCTGCTTCATGCCGAGCGAGATGCGCTGCGTGTCCTTGTTGATGCGGATGATCTGCACCTTCACGACGTCGCCGATGTTGATCATCTCGTTCGGGTGGCCGACGCGCTTGTAGCTGAGGTCGGTGACGTGCAGCAGGCCGTCAATGCCGCCCAGGTCGACGAAGGCGCCGTAATCGGTGATGTTCTTGACGACACCCTCGATCACCTGGCCCTCATGGAGCGACTGGATCAGGCCCGAACGCTGCTCGGCGCGGGTCTCTTCGAGGACGGCGCGGCGCGACACGACGATGTTGCCGCGGCGGCGATCCATCTTCAGGATCTGGAACGGCTGCGGGATGTCCATCAGCGGGGTGACGTCGCGGACCGGGCGGATGTCGACCTGCGAGCCCGGCAGGAAGGCGACGGCGCCGTTCAGGTCGACGGTGAAGCCGCCCTTGACGCGGCCGAAGATCACGCCCTCGACGCGGCTGGACTGCGAGAATTCGGCTTCGAGCTTGTCCCAGGCGGCTTCGCGGCGGGCGCGGTCGCGGCTGAGCATCGCTTCGCCATGGACGTTCTCGACGCGGTCGACATAGACTTCGACCTCGTCACCGACCTTGAGGTCGGCCTTCTGGCCGGGCGCAGGCGCGAATTCGCGCAGCGCCACGCGGCCTTCCGACTTCAGGCCGACGTCGATGACGGCCATGTCGTTTTCGATCGCGGTGACGGTGCCCTTGACGACGCGGCCTTCGAAGCCTTCATTCTCGCCGCCGAGGGTCTGATTGAGCATAGCCGCGAAATCGTCGCGGGTCGGGTTTGCCGTAGTGGCCATAGACGAATGTCTTCCTGTTTCAGTTTATTCCGGCCATCCGGTTGTCTCCGGAGGTCTTTGGGCCAGAACTGCCCCGAAAGCCTCATGCTTCCGCGGCATCCGCCGCACGATTCCGATCGCGAAGCCCCGAAAGCATAAAAGGCACGGCAAAGGATCGGCTATCACTGCCGACCCCCTGTCGCGCCTGCTGGCGATCGCCTTCTAGCGGTCTGCCGTCCGGGCCTCCACGAGCGCAATCGCCCGTTGGACGGCCGCGTCTATACCGAGATCGCTGGTATCGAGCAAGTCGGCATCGTCGGCCTGCCGCAGCGGTGCGGCGGACCGTCCGGCGTCGCGTTCGTCGCGGGCGAGGATGTCGGCCATCACGGCGTCGAACGGCACGCCCGCGCCCATCCGCTCCAGTTCGTGGAAGCGGCGCTCGGCGCGCACCTTGCTGCTGGCGGTGACGAACAGCTTGGCGTCGGCGTGCGGCGCGATCACCGTGCCGATGTCGCGCCCGTCAAGCACCGCGCCGCCGGACTGGTCGGCAAAGGCGCGCTGCCGATCGAGCAGCGCCGCACGCACCGGCGGATGGACCGAGACGAGCGACGCCGCCCGGCCCGCCGATTCGGTCTTGAGCGCGGGATCGCCGAGCAGCGCGGGATCGAAGCGGCACCCGGCGAGCGCGTCGACCGGATCGGAGGGGTCGCCGCCCGCCCGCTCTACCGATATGCCCACCGCGCGATAGAGCAGCCCCGTATCGAGATGCGGCAGCCCGTAATGGCGCGCCAGCGCCCTGGCGATCGTGCCCTTGCCCGACGCTGCCGGCCCATCGACCGCGATGATCATGCCGCGACCGCCCCGAGTTCCTCCATCAGCCGGGTAAAGCCCGGGAAGCTGGTGGCGACCGGGCCCATGTCGTCGATCGTCACCGCCGCCTTCGACACCAGGCCCGCGACCGCGAAGCTCATCGCGATGCGATGGTCGAGTCGCGCGGCGATCGTCGCCCCGCCCGGCAGCGGATCGCCGCCGGTGCCGTCGATGATCAGTCCGTCCTCGACCTCCTCGACCCGGGCACCGATCGCGCGCAGCCCCTCGGCCATCACCGCGATCCGGTCCGATTCCTTTACCCGGAGCTCCTCCAGCCCGCGCGCGACAGTGCGCCCCTCGGCCAGTGCCGCCGCGACGAACAGGATCGGATATTCGTCGACCATCGAGGCGACCGTATCGATCGGAGTCTCGATTCCCTTCAGCGTGGAATGGCGCACGATGATGTCGGCGACCGGTTCCCCGCCGACCTCGCGCGGGTTGAGGAACACAATGTCGCCGCCCATCATCCGCAGCACGTCGAACAGAGCGGCGCGGGTGGGATTGAGCCCGACATTGGCGATCGTCACTTCCGACCCCGGCACGAGCAGCGCCGCGACCGCCGGGAAGGCGGCCGAGGAAGGATCGCCCGGCACGACGATGTGCTGGGGCCGCAGTTCGGCCTCGCCGCGAATCGATATGATCCGGGCGCCGCCGGCATCCTGCTCGACATCAAGCTCGGCGCCGAAGCCGCGGAGCATCCGCTCGCTATGGTCGCGGGTCGCGACCGGCTCGATCACGCGGGTGATGCCGGGGGTGTTGAGGCCGGCCAG
The DNA here is from genome assembly GCF_001015195.1 of Sphingomonas sp. Y57. Classification (GTDB taxonomy): domain Bacteria; phylum Pseudomonadota; class Alphaproteobacteria; order Sphingomonadales; family Sphingomonadaceae; genus Rhizorhabdus. The sequence goes on from NZ_LDES01000059.1 coordinate 12,594, forward strand.
CAGCACCGCCGACTTTACCTGCGCCGAAGCGACCGGCAGCCGATAGTCGATCGGCACCGCCGGGCTGATCCCGCGCAGCATCAGCGGCAGAGTGCCGCCCCGGGCGCCAGGGGTGGCTGTGATGTCGGCACCCATCAGCGACAGCGGCTCGATCACCCGATCCATCGGCCGCTTCGACAGGGAGGCATCGCCGGTGAAGGTGGCGGTGACCGCATGGCTGGCGACGAGGCCCATCAGCAGCCGCGTCGACGTGCCCGAATTGCCCATCTCCAGCGCGCCTTCCGGCTGGAGCAGCCCGCCCACGCCGACGCCGTGGATGCGCCAGACATCGTCCTCGCCGCACTCGATCTGCGCGCCCATGGCACGCAGGGCGGCGGCAGTGGCGAGGACATCCTCACCGGTCAGCAGCCCTTCGACCCGGCTCTCGCCGATCGCCAGCGCCGAGAACATCAGCGCCCTGTGCGAGATCGACTTGTCGCCCGGCACGGCGATACTGCCGCGGAGCGGGCCGGGAGCCGAGAAGCTGGCGGGTCGGGGCGAGGGTGCATGCATAGGGCGCGGCTTTTGACAGCGGCGCTCCGCTATGGCAAGGCGCCCGGCGTTTAGGCTTTCCGCTGACTCGGGAGGCCGCGAATTCATCTTCATTTTCGATCTGGAGTTTGTCGACCGTGGTGAAACCGGAATGGGGCACCAAGCGGACCTGCCCGAAGTGCGGCACCCGCTTCTATGACCTGGAAAAGGACGATCCCGTCACCTGCATCGAATGCGGCGCGGCGTGGGAGCCCGATCCGATCCTGAAGTCGAAGCAGCCGCTGCCGTTCGACGCGCCCAAGAAGGAAGGTCCGGAGCCGAAGGCGGTCGATTCCGACCTGTCCGACGACGATCTGGACATCGACGAGGACGCCGAGGAGAATCCGGACGACGATGTCGACCTGGGCGGCGACGACGATATCGGCCTGAACACGGCCGACGACGACGACGAGAATTGACCGGGCCCGCTGGAATGCCCAGCGATGCGGCATTCCGGCGCCCTTTCACCGAAAAAGCCGTCCGTCATGCAAAAGGGCTCTTGCAGGGCCCTGCAACCTGACCTAAAGGGCGCGCTCCGCCGCCGGGCCCAACCGGCGAGCGACTGAAAATGGCACGGGGCCGTAGCTCAGCTGGGAGAGCGTCGCAATGGCATTGCGAAGGTCAGGGGTTCGATCCCCCTCGGCTCCACCATTTTCCCGTTTTCCGCCAAACATCTCATAAATCAGCGAAAGCGGCCGGTCATCCCTGTGCCGGAAGCTGGGTCGAGGCATAGGCGGCGATCCGCCACGCCCCGTCCTCATATGCCCAGACCGAGAGGAACAGCGTCTCGGCCAGGCCTTCCTCGCCGCTATGCGACAGCCGGTAGCCGACGCGCGAGACGCCCCGAATCCAGCCGGCCGTCCCGATCAGATGCGCGTCGAGGTCGTGCGCCGTCATCGTCGTATAGTGGACGTCGCCGACCCTGATCCGCGCAAGATAGGATTCGCGGTCGTCGGTCAGCCCGTTGAGATGCGCATAATAGAAGCCATCCGCCATCATCGCTTCCAGACCGGCGGCGTCACCTTCGACCGAAAGCCGGCGGCGCCGATGCTCTGCCGCGATCAACGATTGCTCATCCATGCCGACGTCCCTCCCGAAGCACCCTGGAGGGGCACGCTATATCGCGGCCGGCGACGAGTCATTTGAATGGTCGTCACGCCGATGCTGAACGGCAGGCAGGTCTCCGGCCGGCCCCGCCGCCTAGGCGGCCAGCAATCGGCGGACGTCCTGCCCGCTCGGTTCCTGGAACAGGCGCAGGCCGAATTCGGGCAGGATCGCAAGCAGATGGTCGAAGATATCGGCCTGGATACTCTCATAGTCCGCCCAGGCGGTGGTGGCGGTGAAGCAGTAGATCTCGAGCGGCAGGCCCTGCGGGCCCGGCTGGAGCTGGCGGACCAGCATCGTCATGTCCTGCGACACCCGCGCATGGCTGCGCAGATAGGCGACGACATAGGCGCGAAAGGTGCCGATGTTGGTCGCGCGCCGGCCGTTGACCGGATCGCGCCCCGCCGCTGCCAGCTGCTCGTTCCATCGGTCCAGTTCGGCACGCTTGCGGTCGAGATAGTCGTCGATCAGGGCGAAGCGGCGCATCGCCTGCTGCTCCTCGCCGGTCAGGAAACGGATGCTGGTCTGGTCGATCGCCAGGGACCGCTTGATACGTCGTCCACCCGCATCCCGCATGCCACGCCAGTTCTTGTAGCTTTCCGCGATCAGGCGATGGGTGGGGATGGTGGTGATCGTCTTGTCCCAGTTCTGCACCTTCACCGTGTGCAGCGCGATATCGATGACGTCGCCGTCGGCGTTGAGCTGCGGCATCTCGATCCAGTCGCCGACGCGCAGCATGTCGTTGGAGGTGAGCTGGACCGAGGCTACCAGCGACAGGATGGTGTCCTTGAACACCAGCATCAGCACCGCCGCCATCGCGCCGAGACCCGACAGGAGCAGCAACGGCGACTGCTCCATGAGCGCCGCGACGATCAGGATCGCGGCGCCCGCGAACAGCAATATCTTGACGACCTGGACATAGCCCTTGATCGGCCGGCTCGCTGCGTCGGGGCGGCGCTGGTAAAGCTGGTTGGCGAGGTCGAGCGCGCCGTTGACCGCCAGCATCACCGTCAGGATGACGAAGGCGCTGACCACGTTGCGCGCGACCGCGATCGCCCCGTCGGGCAGGTGCGGGACGGCGCCGACGCCGCGTGCGACGATGATCGCCGGAACGATCGCGGAGAGCCGCCCGGCGATTCCCGCCAGGGCGGCGCCATCGTCGGGCAGCAGGCGCAACGCGAGCCGCAGGACGATCTTGCGGACGAGAAGATGGGCGAGGAAGGCGACGGCGGCGAGCACGCACAGGCCGATCGCCGTGTCCAGCCAGGGCGGCCCTTCAGGGAAAAGGGTCGAGGCGGACGGAATCGAAGCAAGGTCGGTCATCAGGGAAAATATCGCTGTCGCCGGGCGACAGGCGTCTGCTCCTTGGCTGTGGACGGGACGGCAGGACCCTGCCCGCCGGGGTCCCGGCTGTCAAACCCGGCGGCCTGGCCGAACCACGGGAAGGGGACGCGGCCGCCCGCGCCCCCTTTCCTTTCCGCCTCGAACGACCGGGTCAGAGGCCGACGACGCCACCGTCGTTCTTGGTGATCACGATCGTCGCCGAGCGCGGGCGAGCGGTCGAGCTTGTGCCGCCCTGGGTCGCCGGCCAGCTGCTCTGCAGCGTGGCAAGGCCCCCGTCCTCGCCCGGATGCTGGATGTTGACGAACAGGGAGCGACCATCGGGCGTCGTATCGATCCCCGTGATCTCACAGCCCTTCGGGCCGACCAGGAAGCGCTTCAGCGTCGCGCCGGTCGCCGCCTTGCCGACGATCGTCGCCTGGGTGCGGGTGGTGCCGTCGGCCCCCTTGTTGGTGATCGTCCTCGCGGCGCCGTCACCGACCATGCCCGGAAGCGCCACCAGCATCTGGTTATTGGTCCGGTCGGTCAGTGCCCCGTCGTCGGTCTGGATCCACAGGAGCGGGGTGACCTTGCCTGATTCGTTGCTGGGCCGGCCGAACCACAGGCCGTCGGGACTGGAGAAGTCGTTGCTGGCGTCGAGGCCGGACAGGTTGACGTTGGCCGGATCGGAATCGGCCGAATCGGCGCCGAACAGGTAGATGTCCCAGCTGAAGCCGGTCGCCTCCGACGTGTCGCCGGTCTCGCGCAGCCGCACGATATGGCCGTTGGGGTTGCCGCGCTGCGCGGTGTTCGCCGCCCCCTTCGGGTCGTTATAGTGGCGCGGGTTGGCGGCATCGGTGCCATCCAGCGGCCGGACCGACGCGTTGTTGTTGGTGAGCGTCAGATACATCTCGCCGGTCACCGGGTTGATCGTCGTCCATTCGGGGCGATCCATCCTGGTCGCACCGAGCGCATCGGCCGCGAGGCGCGCGTTGGTCAGCACGTCGGCCTGATCGGCGAAGGCATAGACGGCGTTGGCCGCGGTCAGCGGGCCGGTACCGAAGATCAGCGGCATCCAGGTGCCGGTGCCGTCGGCATTGAACTTCGCGACATAGAGCGTGCCGGCATCGAAATATTTGTCGCCGATCGCGAGCCGGTCGGCCGCGCCGGCATCGGCCGCCGCCCAGGGCTGCGCCGAGACGAACTTGTAGAGATATTCGCCGCGCGAATCGTCGCCCATGTAGAAGGCCGGCTTGCGACCCGCGACGAAGGCCGACGGCCAGCAGCCTTCATGGCCGAAGCGGCCGAGCGCGGTGCGCTTGCGCGGCGCCTTGGTGGGGTCATAGGGGTCGATCTCCACCACCCAGCCGAACTGGTTCGGTTCGTTGCGGAAATCGGCGGTGCCGTCCGCAGCCGCGCCGGTCGCGCTGGCATCCCAGCGCGCATAGACGGTGCTGGCCGAATCGGCGGGGACGACGGAGGCCCAGCCATAGCTGCCGCCAGCCCCTTCGGGGATGCCGTAGCGGTTGAGGGCGACCACCGACCTGGCGGCGGCTCCGCCCCGCGCGGCATTGTCGCCCGCCGCGCGACGGAAATAGCCGGCCCAGTTCTCCTCGCAGGTCAGGTAGCTGCCCCAGGCGGTGAAGCCGTTGGCGCAATTGTTGATCGTGCCACGGCCGTCGGCTCCGGTGGGCGAGAAGCGGGTGCGGAGCAGCGCGTTGCCGCGCGCCGGGCCGCTGAACACGGCCGGCGTCAGCGGGGTGATGCGGCGGTTGAGCGCGCTGTTCTGGACATAGCTCCACGCGCCCGAGGCGGCGCGGGAGACTTCGACGACGGCGACACCGTGCGCCTCCATCTCCTTGAGCGCCTCGCCCTCGGGGCGGACGCCGCCGGTCGAGGTCGGCCCGTTGGCGTGCAGGTACACCTGGGTGATGTTCTCATGGTTCATCACCAGCAGCCCGCGCGTGTTGCTGGCGTCGTCGCGGGCGGTGCCGCTCGCGGCGAGGCCGAAATAATGCATGCCGTCATGATGGTCGCCGCCCCGCGCCGAGAAACCGGTGTCGGTGCCGTTGTTGGCATAGGCCGGGGTAGCCGCGTTGAGCGGATCGCCGAGGCGATAGAGCACCGAGACCGAATAGCCCTCCGGCACCTTGACCACGTCGTCGAGGCTCTTGGAGACGGCCGTGAAGCCGAGCGCCGCCGGTGAGACGGTGACGGTGGTCTGCGCCGTGGTGAACTTGTTGCGGTCGTCGGTCGCCTTGAACTCGAACACCAGCGGGGTCGCCGTGGACACCGCCGGCGCGATGAAGGTCGCATTGTTGGTGTCGGCGTTGTTCAGCGTCACGGTCGGCCCCGAGACCTGGGTCCACGACACGGTCAGCGCGTCCTTGTCGGTGGCGGTACCGGCCAGCGTCACCAGCTTGCCGGAGCTCGACTGGCCATTGGCGCCGGCATTGACGACCGGCGCGTCATTGTCGCTGCCGCAGGCGGTCAGCAGCAACCCGCCGAAGCTGGCGGCGGCGATCGCCGAAATTCCCCCGAACAGCGTCTGGCGGCGCGAGTAGCGCTCCGCGGCGATGCTTTCGAGCGTCGGATTGTCGGTCGGATTGCAGTCGACGACACCGTCCGAATAGCCGTCACGAACCACGTCAGTCATGGGCTTGCTCCCCTTGATGAGAAGCCGGCTCGCTAACAATGGCGCGCGAAAGATTTGTGCGCTTCAGCTTACGCCGTGGTGAAGATCATGTGGCATTTCCATGTCGCCGCAGGCTGGTGGCGGCCTCAGGCCGCCACCAGCCTGCGCAATTTCGCCAGTCGGGGCGCATCGCCCTCGTCATGGGCCAGCGTCCCGAAGAAGCGTCCCTCGGCGTCCATCAGGAAAACGGTCGCGGTATGATCGATGACATAGTCGCCGCCCTCGACGGGCACCTTCTTGTAATAGAGGTGATAGGCGCGGACGATGCGGTCGATCTCCGCCGCCGATCCGGTCAGCCCGATGATGGGCGTACCGAACAGGGTCAGGTAGCGGCCGATGTCGGCCGGCCGGTCGCGCTCATGGTCGAGCGACACGAAGACGAGGTCGAGCCGATCGCCGGCCGGGCCCAGCGCCCGCTTGAGTCGCGCCATCGTCTGGAGGGTGGTGGGGCAGACCTCGGCACAATGGGTGAAACCGAAGAAGATCGCGAAGGGTCGCCCGCGCAGGCTGTCATCGGTTACGGTCCGGCCGTCCTGATCGACGAGTTTGAAGGCGCCGCCGAACGCCGCAGCATAGGCGGCATGCGGATCGGCGAGCGGGCGGATGCGCGGCCAGAGCGTCAGCGCGGCATAGCCGAGCAGCACCGCCGCGATCGCCGCCCACAACAGGACGCGGAGCGGGAACAGCGGGCGGCGCGGTTCACCGCTCATGCCGCCCTCCCTCTGGCCGATAGTCCATCGGCTCGACACGGAAGCGGACGGGCACTTCGCCCGCGCGGGCGAAGCGCAGTCGGATCTCGACCGTCTCGCCGCGGCGCAGCGGCCGCTTCAGCCCCATCAGCATCAGGTGATAGCCTCCCGAACGCAGCGCCACGGTGCCGCCGGCGGGTATGGCGAGCCCGCCCGTCACCGGCCGCATCCGCATGATGCCGCCGTCCATGGTCATGCTGTGCACCTCGATCCGGTCGGCAATCGCCGAACGCGCGTCGAGCAGCCGATCCTCCCGCGCGCCGCCGTTGCGGATCAGCGCATAGCCCGCGCCCGTCCTGGCGGCGGGCGGCGTCTCGCGCAGCCAGGGGCCCTCGATCCGCGGCGCGGCAGCGGCCGGCGCGGCGGTGGCGGCTATCGCGAGCGCGATCGTCATCATCTTGATCATGGGGATTCTCCAAAAGGGCGCGGGGCAGCGCCAGCCCCCCGCGCCGGATTGTCAGAAGGTCATGCGCAGGCCGCCGTAGAAGGCGCGGCGCTCGATCGGGTAGAAGGCGACGCTGCCCTCGTCGGCAGGGGTCGCGCGATTGTCGAGCGCGTAGGCCACCAGCGCGCCGATGTCGCCGACCGCCTTCCTGCCGGTCAGGTTGCGTGCATCGAGGAACAGCGTAACGCCGGGCGCGAGCCGCGCCTCCGCCCCCAGCCCGAGCGTCGCATAGCCCGGCGCGCGCAGAGTGTTGCGATAGTCGGCCCAGGCGCCCTCGGGTACCCATTCGACGTTCGGGGTGAGGTTGAGCCCCTCGAAGCCCAGCCGAAGCTCGGCGCGATACAGGTGGCGGGGAAGCACCGGCAACCGGTTGTCGCGATAGACGGCATCGTCGCGGAAACGGAAATCATTATACTGATAGACCTGCCGCAGCCGGAGCAACGTGCCGAGCTGGAGGTCGAGGCCCGCCTCGACCCCCTGGTGCCGGGTGCGCCCGGCGTTGAAGGTCGCGGCCGGGATGATCGGGCTCACCGCATATTGCAGCATCTCGCCCTTCAGGTCGGCGCGGTAGAGGCTGATGTCCCAGGCGGCGATGCCGTGGCGGCCGCGTGTCCCGATCTCGACTGTCCAGGCCTTTTGCGCGCCGACCGGGGTGAAGCCCGGCAGGCCCGTGTTCGGCGTCTGGCTCAGTTCGTTGAAGCCGGGCAGCTCGACCGAGCGACTGACATTGGCGAAGAACTGCACCGCCGCCGACGGAGCGTAGAGCAGGCCGAACTTGGGCGCGAAGGCGTCGAAATCCGCCTCGCCGCTGCGCGCCGGAGCCAGCCGGTTGACGATCCTGCGCTCGCCGCTGGTGTAGATGCCGCCCGCGATCAGGGTCAGCGCCTCGATCGGCTTCAGCCGCAGCTCGCCATAGCTGTTGATCGTCCGCGCGGTCTGGCGCTGGTCGGCGGTCGGCGCGCCGCGCCGGCCCGCGACATTGACGAACTGCTTCGCCGCGACGGTGCCGAACCGCGCCTGGGTGCCGAGCGTCGCCTCCCATGGCAGGCCGCCCAGTTCGCCGGCCAGGTCGAGGCTGGCGAAGACGCCGCGGTCGTTGCTCTTCTGGTCGAGCACCTGGAAGATCGGATGGAACAGCTTCTTGGCATTGAAGAAGCCGCCGAAGCTCAGCCGCCCGTTGCCGAAATCGACGGTGGTGCGGTTCTGGAGACGGACCGAATCGACGTCGCGTTCCTGATCCATCGCGACGTTGGCGGGCAGTGACAGCTTCGGCGTCGACAGCGCCTGCGCCAGGGTCAGCGAGCCCGGCAGGTCCTGGTCGATATGGCTGATCGTCGCGTAGAAGCGCGTCTCGATCGCGTCGGTCAGGCGCAGCCCGACATTGCCGTTGAAGCGGATCGCGTCGCGCTTCGCATGGTCGCGGTCGCCGTCCGAACGATCGGTGGTCAACGCGACATAGGCGTCGCCACGCGCATCGGCGAAGCCCGCCGCCGCCTTGGTGCGCAGCGTCCCATAGCTGCCGCCATCGACGCGCAGCTCGAAGCGCGGGGCGGTCCGGCCGGTCGGGGTGACGGCGTTGATCGCGCCGCCCAGCGTCGATCCGCCGAAGCGCAGCGCGTTGGCGCCGCGATAGACCTCGATCCGCTCGAACACCTGCGGGTCGAGTTCCTGGAAGTCGCCATTGTCGTCGGCCAGGTTGATCGGAATCCCGTCCTGCAGCAGCGTCAGCCCGCGCATGTGGAAACCGCGGCTGAGCCCCGATCCGCGGATCGACAGGCGGATCTCCTGCCCGAAGCGCGGCTGGGTATAGACACCGGGCGAGAAGGCGAGCGCATCGCGCAGGTTGGCCGCCACCTTGTCGACGAAGGCCGACGCCTCGACGACATCGACGCCGCCGGGGCGCTTTTCGACCGCTAGGCGGGCGTCGTCGGCGACGGTCTGGGCGTTGACGACGATCATCGCACGATCGGCCTCGGCCTCCTCGGCGAAGGCTGCGACGGACAGGCAGAGCAACGCGAGCGACGACGCGCCGCGGGCGAAATGGGAAATGCGATTCATGAAAATTGGCCTCGATCGGGCGCGCCCGATCACAGGCCGCCCATGGACAGATCACCGGCCGCACTGGCGCGGCCGGTCAGTTCCGGATCAGAGGCGGGCGGGTGGTCCCGTCGCAGGAGGCGGCGGAGCGGCGAGGCCCTGCCCGATGGCGACGGCGGTGGCTGCGAGCGCGGGCAGCGCAGCGGGGACCGGCAGCAGCCCCCCCGACAGATCCAGGCCCATCGGCAGATCGAGCACGGCCGCGAAGCCACCGAACACGCAGGGATGGTCGGCCTGGCCCTCGCCCGGTTTGCCCTTGTGGATATTGCCCTGTTCGTCGACCCAGGCCTGCTGCGCGCCGGTTCCGGTGCAGAGCGTGATGGCCAGGCCGCGATCGGCCGCGGGCATCCAGCCGGCGGGAACCAGCAGGCGCATGAACAGCGCGAGCGCGACGAGGACGAGCGCGATCCTGCCGCCCTGTCGTCCCCGATCGAAGTCCGCCCCGGTCATGGCGGCGGCTCTAGCCGCGCCGCATCGCGAAGTCCATTGCCCGACGTCGGCATTGATTCCGGTTCGGCTCGGCGTCACTCTGCTCGCCATGACCGGAGACGAGACCTTCACCCTGACCGCCACCGTCTGGCTGTGGCAGTCGGCCGGGAAGGAACGGCCGATGGCGTGGCACTTCCTGACCATCGACGGGCAAACCTCGGCCGAGATTCGTTACGCCGCGCTGGGCCGCACCGGCGGCTTCGGCTCGATCCCGGTCGAGGTGCGGATCGGGGGAACCTGCTGGCGCACCTCGATCTTCCCGCACCGCGACAGCGGCGGCTACATCCTGCCGCTCAAGGCGTCGGTGCGGAAGCGCGAGGGGATCGCCGCAGGCGACGAGGTGAGCCTATCCCTCGCGATCTGACGACCGGCCCGGCTAGAGAGGAGGCGGACTGATGCTCGTCCTTTCCGGCATCCTGATCATCGTCGCGGGCTTCGTGCTGCGCTTCAATCCGCTGCTCGTCGTGCTCGTCTCGGCGCTGGCGACCGGCCTCGCCGCCGGGATCGGCCCGCTCGATCTGCTCGCCGCGTTCGGAAAGGCGTTCAACGACAGCCGCTATGTGACCGTGATCTACATGGTGCTGCCGGTGATCGGCCTGCTCGAGCGCCATGGGCTGCAGGAGCGCGCCCGCACGCTGATCGCGGGGCTGCGCGGGTTCACGGCCGGCCGGTTGCTGCTCGGCTATCTGCTGTTCCGGCAGGTCACCGCCGCGCTGGGCCTCGTGTCGGTAGCGGGGCATGCCCAGACGGTTCGCCCGCTGGTCGCGCCGATGGCCGAGGCCGCCGCCCAGCAGCAGAGCGGCGAGGAGGAGCGCGACGAGGACGCCGCTGCCATGGCCGCCGCGACCGACAATATCGGCCTGTTCTTCGGCGAGGATATCTTCATCGCGATCGGGTCGATCCTGCTGATGAAGGGCGTGCTCGAAGGCTATGGCATTGTCATAGAGCCGTTCCATCTGTCGATCTGGGCCATCCCGACCGCGATCGCGGCCTTCATCATCCACGGCGCCCGGCTGATGCTCTTCGACCGGCGGAAACGGCGGCGATGATCGGCCTCGATCTGGTCTACCCCTTTGCAGGCCTGGTTTTCCTGGCCTTCGCCGGGTCGGCGCTGCGCGATCGCAGCCATGGCAAGCGGATCGGCAACGCGCTGTTCTACGCGCTGATCGCGCTCAGCCTGCTCGCCGGGGACCGGCTCGGAGACCTCGGCAACGGCGTGCTGGTGCTGGGCCTGGTCGCGATCGCCGGCTTCGGGCTGATGGGGCGCGGCGACGCCGCAACCACCTCGCCCGCCGAGCGCGCGGCCGAGGCGGCGGCCCGGCGCAACCGGCTGTTCCTGCCGGCGCTGGCGATCCCGGTGACCGCGCTCGCCGGCACGCTGGCCTTCAAGCAGATGCCGGCGCTGGTCGATCCAAAGCAGGCGACGCTGGTTGCGCTGACCCTGGGCGTCACGATCGCGCTGGCGACCGGCTATGCCTGGCTGCGGCCGCGCGCAATGACGCCGTTCGACGAGGGCCGGCGGCTGATGGACGGGGTCGGCTGGGCGGCGGCGCTGCCGCAGATGCTCGCCAGCCTCGGCGCGGTGTTCGCGCTGGCCGGGGTCGGCGATGTGGTCGGCGGGCTGATGGAGCGGCTGATCCCCGAGGGCAGCCTGTTCGGCGCGGTGCTCGCCTATGCGCTCGGCATGGCGCTGTTCACCATCGTCATGGGCAACGCATTCGCCGCCTTTCCGGTGATGATCGCGGCGGTCGGCATTCCGGTGCTGATCCACGGCGCCGGCGGCGACCCGGCGATCGTCGCGGCCATCGGCATGCTCGCCGGCTTCTGCGGCACGCTGATGACGCCGATGGCCGCCAACTTCAACCTCGTCCCCGCCGCGCTGCTCGACCTCCGGGATCGCCACGGCGTGATCCGCGCGCAGATCCCCACCGCGCTGCCGCTGCTGGCAGTGAACATCCTGCTGCTCTACTGGCTGGCATTCCGGTGACGCTGCCGCCCAACCGTCACCCCGGCGGAGGCCGGGGTTTCAGGAGAGGCGCGCCGCACTCCATCTCCCGAGATTCCGGCTTCCGCCGGAATGACATGCGGGGTTAGGAAGACGATGGACGCCACCACCCTCACCCCCGATCTCGCCGCGCGCTTCGCGGCGCTCACGCTCGGCCATCTCGGCCGGGAATGGCCGTTCAAGCTCGACCATGTGATGGCGGGGCCGCAGGACGTGCTGCCACCGTCGGCGCTCCATCCGATCTTCCACGGCAGCTTCGACTGGCACAGCTGCGTCCATGGCTGGTGGCAGGTGATGCGGCTGCTGCGCCGCTTCCCCGAACTGCCGCAGGCCACCGAGATCCGCGCCCGCGCCGATGCGATGCTGGTGCCCGACAAGGTGGCGGGCGAGCTGGCCTATCTCGACCGGCCCGCCTCGGCCGGGTTCGAGCGGCCCTATGGCTGGGCCTGGCTGCTCGCGCTTCATGACGAGCTGGGCCGCCATGCGGATCGGCGCTGGTGGCAGGCGCTCGCCCCACTCGCCCGCGCCTTCGCCGACCGGTTCAAGGCCTATCTGCCGCGGCTGACCTATCCGATCCGCGTCGGGGCGCATCCCAACAGCAGCTTCGCGCTGCTTCATGCGCATCGCTGGGCGACCACGCACGATCCCGATCTGGCTGCCCTGGTCGCGACGCGCGCCGCCGACTGGTTCGGCACCGACCGTGGCTGCCAAGCATGGGAGCCGGGCGGCGACGAATTCCTTTCCCCCGCGCTCACCGAGGCGCATCTGATGCGCGCGCTGCTCGCCCCCACCGATTTCCATCGCTGGTTCGACGCCTTCCTGCCCGAGGTTCCGGCGACGCTGCTGACCCCGGCCTTCGTCTCCGACCGCACCGACGGCAAGATCGCCCATCTCGACGGGCTCAACCTCAGCCGCGCCTGGAGCTGGCGCGCGATCGCCGCCGGCCTTCCCGCCGATCATCCCATCAGGCCGGTCGCGCATGACGCCGCCGAGCGCCACCTCGCCGCTGCGCTGCCGCACCTGGCCGATCACTATATGGGCGAGCACTGGCTGGCGAGCTTCGCGCTGCTCGCGCTCGACGGGGAGGATCAGGAAGGGATCAGGCCAGGAAAGCCCTGACCAGCGCGATGAATGCATCCCGCCGGTCGTGATGGACCCAATGGCCGGCGCCTTCGAGCAGCTCGACCCGGACATCGCGGAAATGGCCGGCGCGTCCGTCGACGGCGGGGTTCGACGCCCAGCTCTCCGCGCCATAGACCAGCAGCACCGGGCAGGCGATTGCTGCCCAGAGCCGCTCCTTGGTCGCCTGGCTGATGTCGATCGGAGAGGTCGGGCCCAGCGCCGGATCATGCTTGGGCCGCACCGACCCGTCGGCATTGGCGCGCGCGGCGTGGGTCGCGAGATGGTCGAGCGTCGCTTCGTCGAGCCGGTGGTCCGCTTCGCGCAGCCGGGCGGCCAGTGCCCCGCGGTCGGGAAAGTCGCGCGGCGTCCTTGCGGTGACGTCGGCACGGCGCGCTATCCACTTGCGAAGCGCTTCGAGCGGGTCGGCCGCGGCGCGGCGGGCGGCCGCCTCGGGGGAATCGCCGAGCCCTTCGATGTTGACCAGCCGGGTGGCACGATCGGGATAGAGGCCGACGAAGCGGGTGATGATATTGGCGCCGAGTGAATGACCGATCATCGGGCAGGGCGGCAGATCGAGTGCGGCAGCGATGCCGGCGAAATCGTCGAGATAGTCGAGCATCTCATAATCGCCGTCGCTCGACCATTCGCTGTCGCCATGGCCGCGCATGTCGGGCGCGATGACGCGATGGGTTGCGGCAAAGGCATTCGCGACCCAGTCCCAGTTCCGGGCATGATCGCGCCCGCCATGCTGGAGGATCAGCGGCGGCGCCTCGGGGTCGCCCCATTCGACGATATTGAGCTTCAGGCGCCGGACGGCGAGCATGTAGGTGCGGGGCTCGATCATGGGTCGTGGCAGTAGAGCAGCAGCCTGCCTGATACAATCGCGCGCGGCTTGACGGCGGCCCCGCGCGCCGACATTCCCCGGCGATGCGCCTGATCGCCCGCCTCGTGAAGGGGCTCGACCCCTTCCTCCTGCTCCTCACCCTGACGATCGTGGTGGCGTCGCTGCTGCCCGCACGGGGCATGGCCGTCGGCCTGTTCGAAGGGCTGACCGACGTGGCGATCGTGCTGCTGTTCTTCCTCCACGGCGCGAAGCTCTCGCGGCAGGCGGTGCTCGCCGGGATCGGCAACTGGCGCCTCCACCTGCTCGTCCTCGCCGCCTCCTTCCTGCTCTTCCCGCTGCTCGGCTGGACCTTGGCGTGGGGTGCCCGCGGGCTGACCACGCCCGAGATATTGTCGGGCATACTCTATCTGTCGCTGCTGCCTTCGACGGTGCAGTCGTCGATCGCCTTCACCGCGATGGCGGGCGGCAACGTCCCCGCCGCAGTGTGCAGCGCGTCGTTGTCCAACATCACCGGCATCGTCCTGACCCCGCTGATGGTGGGGTTGCTGATCGAGGTGCAGGGCAGCGCGCCGGGCGTATCGCTCGACGCGATCGAGGCGATCATGCTCCAGCTGCTGCTGCCCTTCGTCGCGGGCCACCTGCTGCGCCCGTGGATCGGCGGCTTCCTCGATCGGCACAAGAAGCTGCTCATGCCGGTCGATCGCTCGTCGATCCTGCTGGTGGTCTACACCGCCTTCTCGGCCGCAGTGGTCAGCGGCATCTGGCAGCGGACCGAGGCGGCGGACCTGTTCCTGATCCTCGGCCTCAGCGCGGTGCTGCTGGCCGTGGTGATGGCGGTGAACCTGTTCGTCGCGCGCCGTCTCCACTTGCCGCGCGGCGACGAGATCGTGCTGCTGTTCTGCGGGTCGAAGAAGAGCCTGGTATCGGGCGTGCCGATGGCGGGGGCGATCTTCGCCCCCGCGCAGGTCGGCGTGATCATCCTGCCGCTGATGATCTTCCACCAGCTGCAGCTGTTCGTCTGCGCGCTGGTCGCCGCCCGCTACGCGCGCACCGCCGCCCTCCCGGTCGAGGCCTGAGGCGCGCGCATCGCCCCATTGCCACGCATCGATCCGCTGTTAGGATCGAGATGGAAGGATGGGGGCCATGACCGATCTCGCACATTTCGTATCGGGCCTGCCCAAGGCCGAGCTCCACCTCCATATCGAGGGCAGCCTGGAACCCGAACAGATGTTCGCGCTGGCCGCGCGCAACCGCATCGCCATCCCCTTCGCCTCGGTCGAGGAACTGCGCGGCGCCTATTCGTTCAGCCGGCTGCAGGACTTTCTCGACATCTATTACCAGGGCGCCGACGTGCTGCGCACCGAGGAGGATTTCCAGGACCTTGCCCTCGCCTATTTCCGGCGCGCCGCCGCGGACGCCGTCGTCCATGCCGAGATATTCTTCGACCCGCAGACCCATACCGACCGGGGCATCCCCTTCCAGGTCGTCGCCGACGGCCTGCTCGCGGGGATGCAGCAGGCCGAGCGCGACCTGGGCGTGTCCAGCCGGCTGATCCTCTGCTTCCTGCGCCACCTTGATGAGGAGGCAGCCTTCGAGACGCTCGCCGCCGCCGAGCCCTGGCTCGACCGGATCGCCGGGGTCGGCCTCGATTCGTCGGAGGTCGGCCATCCGCCGTCCAAGTTCCGCGGGGTGTTCGACCGTGCCGGGGAGATGGGGCTTCTGCGCGTCGCCCATGCCGGGGAGGAAGGCCCACCCGCCTATGTCCACGAGGCGCTCGACCTGCTCCACATCGACCGGCTCGACCATGGCAACCGCGCGCTTGAGGACCCCGCGCTGACCACGCGGCTGGCACGGTCGGGGATGACGCTGACCGTCTGTCCACTGTCGAACCTGAAGCTGTGCGTGGTCGACGACATCAACGCGCACCCGATCGAGCGCATGCTGCGGCTCGGCCTGCGCGCGACGGTCAATTCGGACGACCCCGCCTATTTCGGCGGCTATGTGAACGACAATTACCGGGCACTGATCCCGGCCGGCCGGCTCGACGCGCACGACTTCGCGATACTGGCGCGCAACAGCTTCCTCGGGTCCTTCCTCGACGATGTCGCGGTGACCCGGCATCTCGACGCGCTCGACGCCTATGTCGCGGCCGCCCTCGCCTGATCCCAAGGACCAACTATGCCGACCCTGACCCCCGTCGACCAGCCCGAGTTCCTGACCGCCGTCCACTATGTCGCGGCGCGCATCCGCGAGAGCGGCTGGCAGCCCGACCTCATCATCGGCATCGGCCGCGGCGGCCTGATCCCGGCAGTGTATCTGAGCCATGCGACGAGCATCCCGATGCTGTCGGTCGACCACAGCTCGCACATCCCCGACTTTTCGGCCGGGCTGCTCGTCACGCTGGCGGGGATGAGCGCGGCGCAGCGCCTGCTGTTCGTCGACGACATCAACGACAGCGGGACGACGATCACCCATATAAAGGCGGCGCTGCGCGACGCGGGCGGCGCGATCGACAATGTCCGCTTCGCCACGCTGATCGACAATGTCGTCTCGGCCGAGCGGGTCGACTATCGCTTCCGCACGATCGACCGGACCGCCAACAAGGACTGGTTCGTCTTCCCCTGGGAACAGGTCTCGCCGGTCGACAAGGTGATCGAGGATTCGGCGGTGGTGCCCGAGCGGCTGGCCTGAACCCGTCCTACCCCACCTCCTCCAGCCGCCCGTCCGACAGCTCCAGCCGCCGCCCGATGCCGATATTGGCGAGAAAGCTCTCGTCATGGCTGACGACCAGCAGCGCGCCGTCATAGGCGACCAGCCCCGCCTCGATCGCCGCGATCGAGTCGAGGTCGAGATGGTTGGTCGGCTCGTCGAGGATCAGCAGCGGCGGCGGCGTCTCGCCGCCCAGCACGCAGGCGAGGCCGGCGCGCAGCTTCTGCCCGCCGCTCAGCGACCCGACCATCTGCTCCGCCGACTCCGCCCGGAAGCGGAAGCGCGCCAGCGCGGCGCGGCAGCCATTGTCGGTGGCGCCCGGATGCAGCCGCGCGAAATTGCCGGCGACCGACAGCGCCGGATCGAGCAGGCTCACCCGCTGGTCGAGCAGCGCGCAGGCGGCCGGGCGGCGCACCTCGCCCGATAGCGGCGCGAGCGCGCCGGTGACGACGGCGAGCTGCGTGCTCTTGCCCGAGCCGTTGGCGCCGCCCAGCGCGATCCGCTCGGGCCCGCGCATCTCCAGCTCGGCGCCGTCGAGAACGAGCCGGCCGGGCGTGTAGCCGGCGCGGACGTTGCGGAGCTGGAGGACGATCCGGTCGCCCGGCAGCCCGGTCGAGGCGAGCGTCACCCGCATCGGTTCGAGCCGCTCGATCCGCGCACGGGCGGCGGCGAGTGCCTCGGCGGTCTCGGCTCGCTGCCGCTCGGCGAGCCGTGCCTGCGCGCCGACGCTCTCCTCGGCCTGGCGCTTGCGGCCGCCGGCGACGATGCGCGGCATGTCCCCGCGCGACGCCTTGCGCACGCCGGCGGCATCGCGCCGCTGCTGGC
>NZ_LDES01000006.1 GCF_001015195.1 Sphingomonas sp. Y57
TGCGGCGGAACGGCTGCACGATGACCGGCTGGGGCGCGACCATGACTTCTCGAACAAGGCCGGCGTTGTCCATTCGGAGATTATGCTGTCCGAGGGTGCGCCGGAGCGTTTAAACGATCGCACGGTCTTGTGGAACGAGGTTGAGGCTGGTGAGAAGCGCAAGGACGCGCAGCTTGCCCGCGAGGTGGAGTTCTCGATTCCGCGCGAGCTGGATCAGAAAGAGGGCATCCGGCTCGCGCGCGAGTTCGTCGAAAAGCAGTTCGTGAAGCGCGGCATGGTCGCGGACCTCAATGTGCATTGGGACATGGGGAAGGACGGCCAGCCCAAGCCGCACGCGCATGTCATGCTGTCGATGCGCGAGGTAGGGCCGGAGGGGTTCGGGCAGAAGGTGCGCGAGTGGAACAGCACCGCGCTCTTGCAGGAATGGCGCGAGGCGTGGGCCGATCACGTCAACGAGCGCCTGGCCGAGCTGGATATTGATGCTCGCATAGATCATCGCACGTTGGAGGCGCAGGGGATCGACCTTGAGCCGCAGCACAAGATCGGGCCGGCGGCATCGCGGATGCCCGAACAGGGGCTTGAGGCCGAGCGGGTCGAGGACCATGCCCGGATCGCGCGCGAGAATGGCGAGAAGATCATCGCCAATCCGCAAATCGCGCTCGACGCGATCACGCGCCAACAGGCGNCAAATCGCGCTCGACGCGATCACGCGCCAACAGGCGACGTTCACGCGG
>NZ_LDES01000060.1 GCF_001015195.1 Sphingomonas sp. Y57
CTCGACGAAGGCCTCGACCTGCCGTTCGAGATCGCCAGGCAGGAAGTAGTGCTCCAGCAGGATGCGGTTTTTCAGGGTCTGGTGCCAGCGCTCGATCTTGCCCTGGGTCTGGGGATGTAGCGGAGCGCCGCGAACATGGCTCATGTCATGGGCTTTGATCCAGTCGGCGAGTTCGCCGGCGATGTAGCTCGGTCCGTTGTCGCTGAGCAGCTTTGGTTTGTGCCTGACGGTGGCGTGGTCGCAGCCTGAGGCTTCGAGCGCGAGTTGCAGCGTGTCGATCACGTCCTCGGCCCGCATCGTGGTGCACAGCTTCCAGGCGATGATGTAGCGCGAGAAATCGTCGAGCACGGTGGAGAGGTACATCCATCCCCAGCCGATGATCTTGAAGTAGGTGAAATCGGTCTGCCACATCTCGTTCGGGCGGCTGGTCTTGCGATGGAACTCGTCGGCCGCCTTGACCACGACGAAGGCCGGGCTGGTGATCAGGTCATGCGCCTTGAGCAGGCGGTAGACCGTTGATTCCGAGACGAAATAGTCCTTCTCATCGGTGAAGCGCACCGCCAGTTCGCGGGGCGACAGATCGGACTGCTCCAGTGCCATCTCGACGATCTGGTCCTGAATGGCGCCGGGGAGGCGGTTCCAGACCCGGCTCGGCGCGGAAGGACGATCCTCCAGCGCCTCGGGGCCGCCTTCGAGATAGCGATCATACCATCGGTAGAAGGTCCGCCGCGCGACGCCCAACTGGTCGAGGGTCCGCTTCGCCGGCAGGTGCGACTGCTCGACGATGCGGATGATCTCCAGCTTCTCGGATCCCGGATACCTCATTCGGGGTCTCCCCCATCCGCGATCATGCTTTTTTTCAGCAGCCGGTTTTCGAGCGTGAGGTCGGCGACGGCCTCCTTCAGGGCACGCGCCTCACGGCGCAGATCCTGTACCTCGCCGCTCGTCGCGGCACGGGCGGTGTCGCCCGCCAGCCGACGCTTCCCGGCCTCCATGAACTCCTTTGACCAAGTATAATACAAGCCCTGGGCAATGCCCTCCTTGCGGCACAGCTCCGCGATGCTGTCATCGCCGCGCAAGCCCTCCAGAACCACGCGGATCTTGTCCTCCGCCGAGAAATGCCGGCGTGTCGCGCGCCGGATATCCTTCACCACC
>NZ_LDES01000061.1 GCF_001015195.1 Sphingomonas sp. Y57
CATTCATGGCGCGGAGCCTACAAAATAAGCCTCTCAAAGTCCGGCGACTTTCCTGAATCAATGACGCGCCGGTGAATCGGGAAATCGATGATCCCCGCATCGTTACCGCGTCTGCGGGAGTGCACGTCGCTTCTGGCGCTGCTCAAGCCAGGCGGTGAAAGCTGCCTGGGTGCAAACGTCCAAGGGTTCGTAGGTGTCAGGCGCGACGCGCCGAAACNGTAGGTGTCAGGCGCGACGCGCCGAAACAGCATGGGGCCG
>NZ_LDES01000062.1 GCF_001015195.1 Sphingomonas sp. Y57
AATGTCCCGACGACGGACACGTCGCCACCACCAATCAGTGCATCGTCCCGAAATAACGATCCACTCACGTAGGCAAGCGCAAGATCGCTAAAGAGGACAGTGAACATATTGTGTTCATCAAGGTGGTCGACGAGCGGCGCTCGATCTGGATCTTCGCCGACCGCAAGCGATGCACCTTCAATGAAGACTCCGGCGGTCGCTGGAACGTCCAGCCTCCGAAGTGCGATCCGATTCTTATTGACTCTAAGCACGCCGACGCCGTCCTCGCCGTCCAGAACCCGAAGGTTGGATCCGTCGACCGCAATGTCGAAAGATCTGTCGAGCGCCTCCAGGACCGCCTCGACCTCGATCTTCGCCAACTCGTGCCACGCTCCGTCGACCTCCCGCACCAGCCGTATGGGCTCGTCAGCCTCGAACACGGCGTCAGCCAGCGCCATCGTATCCACCGCAAAGAACGTTGGGGACACCCCCGGCGCAAGATGCGAGAGTTCGACCGAGCGCGCGAAGTTTCGAATGAAGGCAGAGATCTCCCCGCCTTCATTTGCGAGCAACTCGATTATCTGACTCGCCCATTCGACGGCCGCCTCATAGTCGGCTCGATCGGACCGAACCGTGATCCGGCCAGTGCTCGGCGTCGCTGAATAGCTGCCGTCCGGGCGACGCACGCGATAACCCTGTGTGATATATCGACTTGCGCTTGAAGCGGCGATCGCATTCTCGAGATCCTGCGCTTCCAAGGTCTTCGACCGTAGGGCAAAGCGCGAAGTGGTCATATTGCGGAGGCTCAGCTTTTCAAAAACGGCATCACGCCGCGCGATTGCTCTTTCGACACGAGAGCGGCCGACAGGCTCCAGGTATGTCCGCCGAAAGCTGGGCGTGAGGTCGAGCGCTGACTTGAACAGCGCCACCATCTCATCCTTCTCGACCAAAAGCAGAAATCCGTGAACCCGGTCCATCGGCCCGACCTCAAGAAACGAGACCGGCCGCTCGTAGGAGAAGCATATGGCTGAATAGCGAGCTCCTGCATGCGAGCCCCTTTCCACACGAAATATCGGCCGGGATGGATTCACCGTGTCCCGCTGAAGCTGCACGAATAGATTTCGTACGGCTTCGTTGGTAATCCGAGTGCGGCGCCGGAAAAAATAAGCCCCACGGGCAGTTCGCAGCTGATTAAGCATGACCCGCTATATACGCTTTCAACCTGTTGCGGGCACGAAACTATATCCGTTCTGGCGGATGAATTCGTGTTCCTTTACCGGCTACGCAAGATCGGGGGGGGCACGTCAGGCTCAGCTAGTTGGTTTTGGGCCGTTAGCAGACCGACAGCTTTGCAGATTCGAGGCGGGCAAAGGAGCCGGGAACTGATCGCGATGGCATTTACGTGAAACCTTGGCGGACATGTCCGTCAGGGAGTGACATCACGCTAGTCGCGGCCATTGCCTATCGCGGCAAACCTGGCGTTGAGCCTGTCGGCGAGGTCGCGAGGTGCGCCAGGTCCCCGAAGGTGGATCCCGAGCTCCTCCAACGGCGCGAGCGGGTCGGCAGACAAGAGGTTCTGGCTTGTGACGACGAGGTCATCCTCGTCCCAATACATGAACTTCGCGTGCATCGCCGGCTCCGTCACCTGCCGCAGCGTCACCCCCTCCTGCGTCGCGCGGAACGTCATCTCGGCCGCGACCTCGGCGGTGACCTGATCGGAGGGTGTGCTGTAATAAAGCGTGGCGTGCACGTCGCGGGCAGCCACAGCCGCGCGGGTCGGCCGGAGCGCCATGTTCTCGGCGGCGGCTCCCAGCCGGTGGCTCGCGATGACGATGCGGCGCTGAGCGTGGTCGCGCGCTAGCTCAAACATCCGGACGTGGTCCGCGCCGAACAGGAGGCGGGCTTCCATGACACGGCCCTGCTTACGCGACCTGTCGACCCTGGCGACCCGAGCCTTGCCGGCCACGTCGGCAGTAATGCCAGACCAGTCGCCCGTCGCCTGGTAGGCCATCTCGGCGAGCGCATCCATCACGTCGGCGACGATCTCTCCGTCACCGAGCCGGACCGAGACCTCTAGGGAGGTCCAACCGGTGTAGAGCCAATTGCAGGAGCCGACGGTCGCTCTGAAGCGGCCCTTGCCGTCGTCCGCGACCAACAGCTTGGCGTGCGAACTGGTGGAGAACGGGTGTATTTTAATCCATTGGCTGAGCTCGCGCCCGCGGATCTCGACGTTGAGACGCTCCACGACGCGACGAGTGGGATTGGCAGTCTCGCGCTCGCTGCCGCGCCCCCAGAATATGTCGGTGCGGACGCCGTGGGTTCTAGCCGCGTTCTCGAGCAGAGGAAACAGGCGACGGAACGGCTCCTCCCTGACGAACGTCGAATGGATAGCGATCCAGGAACGCGCGGCGCCGATCGTTCGCTCAATATGATCCCAGTGCTCCTGACCCCCGACGATCAGGTCATGGGGTGCCAGATGAACCTGGCGACCAGCGACGACCGGGGGCACGGCGGCTGCGGGAACCTGCCGCTCGCGCCCCTCGGCCTGGCGTGCGACCTCGATCACGCGACGCCGCAGCGCGACAGCGTCTCGAGGGAGGCCCTCGACCTTGTCCCCGACCACCGTGGCCAACACCCAGCCCTCACCCGGACGCGCCGCGCTACGGTCCGAACCACGGTGGGTTTCGTCCTCGTCCAGCAGGCTCTCGACGATATCTCGCGGCTTGGGCGGACGCAGGTCGGGAGTCGTCGGGAGCACGATGATGTCGGCCCGATCGAGCCGATCGAAACGCGCCGGCGACATGAAGGTTAGTTCGCGCCACCTCAAGACCCCGCCCAAGACCCCGTCAACGGCGAATTTCATGTCCTTGGTCAATGGTTCCGTGACGACCGGCAGCTCCTCCTTGTCGACGTGCGCGGTACCGCCGGAGGTGATGGCGAAACGCACTCGGTCGCCTGTCGCCACGACCTCGACCCAGCCGACCCGCATGAGGTTTATCAGCGCCTCGAGCACCATCCGATGTGGGAGCCGCGAGCGGGTGGCGAGGTCGGCCGCCGTACTCTCGCCGGCCTTCAGCGCGAAGAGAAGAGCATGTTCGGCGACGCTCCAGCGGCGCCCCTTCTCGAGGTGGAGCTTCACCGTCGAGTAGGTTATCGGTATCGCGACGCGCGTCGTCACGCCGCGTCCCCCAGCAGGTCGGCGATCGGGACGACCCTGGCGAGCGGACGGTCATCCGCATCCTTTCTCCCGCACAAGTCGTCGAACGCATCGAGCCACGTCCTCAGGAAGGCCAGCTTGCCATCCTCGTCGTGGGGGAGTTCGTCCTGGAACCTCGCCTTGAGGAAGCCGAGGCTGCCGATGAGGACGAGCCGCCATTTGGCCCGGCTCATCAGGACGTTCATCCGGCGGCGGTCGCTTAGGAAACCCAACGACTTCAGACCGGAATGCGCGTTGTTGCGCACGAGCGAGATCACGATCACGTCTGCCTCGTTGCCCTGGAACGAGTCGACGGTGTGGCAGAGTTCGTCGCCGCGCCGGCCGAACCGAGAGAGCTCCGCGAGCTGTTCACCACGAGCCGCAAGGGCGACACGGTCATCGATGACGCGACGCTGTTGGCGGTAAGGCGTGAGCACCGCCACGTCCGGCCTTTCGGCACCGACCGCACGGAGCCGCTTCAGCACTTCCACGCAGGCGTTCGCCTCGGGATAGTTTTTCCATCGAGGTTCCAGCTCAGGCGAGGACATTCCCACCTCACCATGCGCGAAGGGCATGTCGACGAACGTGACGGGACTGTCTCCCAGCACGCTCCCTCCAAAGGACACGGGGCACGTCTCTTCGGAGAAGCGGGTCTCCGCTTCCTCCGACGTGCGTAACGTCCCTTCGTAGAAGGCTTTAGAGACAAGCTCGGCGATCGCGGGATGCATGCGGTGCTGCTGGTCCAGCTGCGCCGCCATGTGCAGCCGCCCCTCCTTCCGCGGAGCCTTGATCTCCGTCTCGATCATGGTCTCGAACATCATCATCATCGCGCGTGCGCCACCGACGAGGGCCTCCATGTCCCCCTTCGCGACGACCTCTAGCGCCTCGTCTATCCCAGCCTGACCGAAAGCACGGGCGACGAGATGCCTACCCAACTCCAACGCCTCCCCGATCCGGTGCGGTGCTGCGAACAGCTTCTCCATGCGCTCCGCGTTGAAGGGCGGCAGCTGACGATGGTCGCCTATCATCAGACGGCGGTAGGACAGGAGGAGTGGAGCGAGCAGGTCGACGCCCGTTGCCTTTCCGGCCTCCTCGATGATCGACCAGTCAAACTGGGCGCGCTCCTCGACCAGCGTCTCGAGCTCAGCTGCATTCGTGGACGCGAAGACGAGGTTCGACGATCGCAGGAGCAGCGATTGGAAGGAGCGATCGGGGGAGGTCCGCCGATAGCGCTCGCTTGGATCCTCCTCCTCCTCATCGGACGCGCCCGCCAGCGACCGGGACAGATCGGCGACGCGGCCAGCGATGTGCGCCGGCAGCTCGGCTGCCAGCGGACTGGCCGCGAACTCCGCCGCAAGCGTCGCGGCCCGCACCGGGAGGTCGAGCGGGCTGGTGCCGGAACCATGGTCACGCGGACGGCATCTGAGAGCGAGGACATTCTCGCGCGCGTCCTCCGATCTCCGTGCGGCAAGGACCTTGCCAACCTTCTCCATCAGGTGGTCGACCGCCGCGTGACTCTGCGCGGTCAGGAGCAGTCGCTCCGCGCCATCCGGCGCCATCCGCGCTGCGACGAGCTCCTCCACCAGCTTGGTCTTGCCGACGCCGGGTGGGCCCTGAAGCAGGTACAGCGGCAGGACCGCCCACATCTCCCGCAGCGCGCTCATCTTTGACCGGTCCAACGACGCTGCCAGACGATCGAGGTCCCACCTGTCGTGGGTCGGCCGGCGCCGGAGCCTCGGACTCGCCAGCATCTCGAGAAGCTCCCCGTGCTCGCGTAGGCTGCGGAGCGCTTTAAGCTTGCGCTGAAGAAGTCGGTCCTCGCCATCACCCCCAGCCCGCAGGTAGAGGTCGGACCCCTGCGGGGAGGGGCCTGCACCCTCCACCGTGAAGCGGGGTGGACGCATCTTCACGTCGGAGTCGATGAGGCGCCAGCGCGTCTTGTCGCCGCCGCGCAGCCCCAGGACCGGTTCCTCAGTCAATCGCCACTCACCATCAACGCCAAGCTGATCCGACTCGACGAGGCGTGCGAGCCGTATCGCCGGCGGTTGCAGGTCCAGGGCAGTGGAGAGGCGGTCCAGCACGTCGTCCTGTCGCACCTGCAGGCCGAGTACAACGTTGCCGCCGGAGGACCGCTCGCTGACGACCCGCACGGGCCAGATGTCCGCGGCTTCCACCAGCATCTCGGTCACCTGGAACAACGCCAGCGAACCGAAAGTTCGATCCTCGAGCACCCCCTCCAGCAGGTCGGGCGCTGATTCACCGAATAGGGCGTCCCACCGCGTCGTGGTCCCGGCGATCCTGCCGAAGGCAGCGGGTGCCTCGCGCAGGGTGATGATCTCGAGCGGCAGCGGGCCAAGCGGCACTGTCCGATTGATGCGGGCGTGCGCGGGCTCCTGCAGGTCCGCGTTGAAGCAGCGGGCGAGAGTCCAGGTCGGCGGCCCCCCGCCGCTGGGTATGAAGGGCTGCACGCGGTAGGTGAGCCTCCTGCCCCGCAGGGCGTAGCGAGCAGCCGCCCCGTCGTCGGTCTTTGTTCGTCGTCAGAACATTCGGCACAACTCGCGGCGTAGATTAGCGGAGTGCGGGCCTCGTCTGGGGGTTGATGTTAGGCGGCGAGCTTGCGGTGCTGCAAGCGCCGATATTCGATGGTCTGTCGCTTGATCCTTTCTCGTCGTTCGATGATGGCCGGGGCCCTGCCGAAGTAGGCGTCGGCGGGCGTCACGTTATTTAGGCTCTCGTGATAGCGCTGGTGATTGTAATGTTCGACGAAGGCCTCGATCTGGGCTTCGAGGTCGCCGGGCAGGAAGTAGTTCTCCAGCAGGATGCGGTTTTTCAGGGTCTGGTGCCAGCGCTCGATCTTGCCCTGGGTTTGCGGGTGCATGGGAGCGCCGCGGACATGGCTCATTTTGTTGGCCTCGATATATTCGGCCAGTTCGCCGGCGATGTAGCTGGGGCCGTTATCGCTGAGCAGCCGGGGCTTGTGCAGCACCGTGGCGCTGTCACAGCCGGAAGCCGCCAAGGCGAGGTCCAGCGTTTCGGTTACATCCTCGGCACGCATGTTGGTGCACAACTTCCAGGCAATGATATAGCGCGAGAAGTCGTCGAGCACGGTCGAGAGGTACATCCAGCCCCACCCGATGATCTTGAAGTAGGTGAAGTCGGTCTGCCACATCTCGTTCGGGCGGGTAGTCTTGGTGTGGAACTGATCGGCGGCCTTTATCACGACATAGGCCGGACTGGTGATCAGATCGTGCGCCTTGAGCAGGCGGTAAACCGTGGATTCCGATACGAAGTAGCGCTTCTCGTCGGTGAAGCGCACCGCCAGTTCGCGGGGGCTGAGATTGGTCGCGTCGGCTTCCAGCGCCATTTCGATGATCTGGTTCTGGATGTCGTCACCGATGCGGTTCCACACGCGGCTCGGCGCCGATGGCCGATCCTGTAACGCTTCCGGCCCGCCCCCAAGATAACGGTCATACCAACGGTAGAACGTCCGGCGGGCGATGCCGAGCTTGTCCAGCGTGCGTTTGGCGGGCAGGTGCGACTGCTCGACGATCCGGATGATCTCGAGCTTTTCGGATGCGGGATACCTCATTCGTCGTCGCCCCCATCCGCGATCATGCTTTTTTTCAGCAGACGGTTTTCGAGTGTCAGGTCGGCCAGGGACTGTCAGGATTTCC
>NZ_LDES01000063.1 GCF_001015195.1 Sphingomonas sp. Y57
CAAGAAGGCGGGACCACCTCAGCAACCGGGTTTCCGGTCGTTTGAGCGGCATCCTGATTGCCGAGGATCGGACTCGTGGTCCTGAGGGTCAGGCAATCTATCAAGATCACCGAGTTCGACTTGGATCTAANGGATCTAATGACCATGACGTCGGCGATATCTATCGGCACTGCGACCGCCCCTCCAACGTCGCAATACCGCGAGATTCGGTCGCGCATCTCATCGTCGAAACCCGAGTCGTAGCGGCTCTCGCTCGAACAAGCGCCGCCGAGAAAGAGTCGTGTCTCAAGAGCGAGCTACCCAAATGAGAACCAAAGCCAAAAGGCGAAATTGATATAGTGTCGCCGGAATTAATGCGGTTCGTCCTCAAGCCCGAGAATCCGGTTGATCTACAGAACATCTGATCTCATCAGTTCGCCACGTACCGATCGGCTATATCTCGAGCCGAGCAAGCACTTTCAGCAATCAACAGATATAGCAAGACGACGAGGCCATAGGCATCCCGAATTTCGGAAAATAAATTGCATGTCGGTGAAAATTTATTGGCAATCCATGCATTTAAGAAATTCTAACTTCCTTCTATAATCTGATAATGTATTTATAAATTTAATTAAAATTATGGAAAATCCTATTTATGAAATTTTTTTTCAAATTCTTCCTTAAAAATTTCATAAGCCTCCCTTAGCTTTCTACATCCTTCATAATTATAATTGGAGATATTTGCATCATCCATTAACCCCAACAGCCCAACCATAAATTCCTGATAATAAGATTCCTCCTTACCATCGCCTTCCATATCTACCCTCCTATTGTCCGTAATAATGGACAGATTCCACGTAATTTGTACCATTTCTTACACCCGGCGCTATAAGTAGTCCCGGAGGAATATCAATATTAGTCTGATTTATCGTACCATTTGTCCTAAATTCAAGACCAGTCACGATATGATGCGCAACCATATAAGTGCCTCGATTCGGATCAACTCTCTGACTATATGACCATCCGCCAACAGATCCCACAGCCATCCCAACATTCGACGGTGGCAAAATACCATTAAGTGCTGCCAAATAATTTAGATCATCAAAAGCCTGCTGCTGGCCTCCGCTGCCACCAGAATTTATCCGTCCATTTGGATAATATACATTAGGGCGACCGAGTTTTGCTCCAATGCCGAACGTAGCCTTCCCTTTATATTGCCCTCCACCGTTACCAAAATTGATATTCTCTATATTCCCATTATATCCCACGCTAAATCCGCCAGATCCACCACTCCCCGCATATGAATAGTCATAACTCATACCCAAAAAATTCATGTAGAAAGCACCGAGATTGTTAAATCCCGCGTCAAAGTTATAATAAGATGTAATATTTACTTTATATTGATAAACAGTTCCGGAACAACTGTCACAGAGCCCACCATTTCCGGTTCCAATACGAGAGCCCGTCGATACATCTGCACGCATACTTCCAGTGGGATCATATCCATTGACAGGATCATTCCCAACGTAATTATACCAATTGGGCCCATCCTCGTACCCGATGGGATCGGTTTGCAAAAACCTTCCAAGCGTGGGCGAATAGACGCGGGCCTTGTAGTAGTACATGCCGATCTCGGGCATCCAGGTCTGGCCGGTATATTGGAAGCGGCCGATATTGGTCGACTGCGGGATGCCCCAGCTATCATAGCTGTTGATGTTGATGACGGCGCCGCTCGCGTCGGTGATCGCCGTCACCGAACCACGCTCGTCGGTCGACAGCCAGCGCTTGTCGGTCGTGCCCGAGCCTTCGTACCAGACCAGCGGCTTATCGTCCCCGAACTCGTGGACATAGCGTCGCAGCATCGTGCCGGAGCTGTTATACTCGGCGATCAGCTTGTCGCCGTCATAGTCGAAGCGCGTGCTGGCGCTGCTGCTCTGGACGAGCCGGCCAAGGCCGTCATAGAGGAAGTCGACCCCGGTTCCGGCATTTGTTCCCCGTCAGCGCCAAT
>NZ_LDES01000064.1 GCF_001015195.1 Sphingomonas sp. Y57
GCCGCCCCGCGCGCGTTATCAGCATCACGAAGGGCCGCGTCTCGGGACCAATTCGCATCCGCACCAGTCCGGTGATGAACATAGGTGGCCGGTGCGGAATGACCGGGAATAGCTGCCAGGTGTCTCTCGGCCGAAGCACCGTTCGGACCGGCCCCATGCTGTTTCGGCGTGTTGCGCCGGGCACCTATGAACCCTTGGACGTTTGCACCCAGTCGGCGTTCACCACCTGGCTCGAACAGCGCCAGAAGCGTCGCGCACTCCCGCAGACGCGGTAACGCTTCGAGGAACCATCGATTTCTTGAATCACCGGCGTGCCATTGATTCAAGAAAGTCGCCGGACTTGGAGAGGCATAATTCGTAGGCTCCGCGCCATGAATGGCGCGAACCTGTCCTTGCCCGAGCCGATCGAGCTGGTGGCGCTCGATCCGGCGCGCAACATCCGCCGGCGCTACAGCATCACCGCGAGCCTCGATCTTTTCGGCATGATCGTTGTGGAAACCCGCTGGGGCCGGATCGGCTCACACGGCCAGGCCCAGCGGCACGCCTTCATCGATCGCGCGGCGGCCGACCGCCACATTGCCGCGACCCTGCGGCGGCGCGGCACGGCCGAAACCCGGATCGGAGTGCCTTACAAGCCGGTGCCCACCGAGATTTGAGCCGCCACCGCCACATCGGCTGCTTGAAGAAACCGGCCGGTGCTACGGCCAGCATGTTGCCGGCTCAAGCGGCGCATCCTCTCCTGGACGACAGCCCTGGCGACCATCGGCCGACCGTAGCGCTCCGCATTCTAGCCGGAAATGGTTCAGCGGGACAGGATGCCGGCGGTCCCTTGCACGTCTGGCGTTCGCCTGTGAGCGCTACGGCGGCGATGGTCATGGCGCGCTCGCGTCGAAATGGACGCTCTGGAAAAGCCTCGTGCCAGATCTTCTCGGCCATCGATGCAAGCTCCTGCGGCGTCGGCGGCCGAGCCTCACGAATGCACGCTATCAAGGCGCGCGGGAACAGGCGCTCCATCGTCTCTCTCCGATCGCGATATGGGAGCCTTATAGCACGGGCGCAGCCCCNTGCGATATGGAAGCCCCATAGCACGCGCTCAGCCCCGATCGACCGAGACGGGACGAAGCGGGCCTTGAAGCGGTCTGGCTGGCAACATCGGCGGCTCGCACCCCCTATATCTTGAGGGCAGGAGAGCCCTGCCCGGAGAATGAGATGCCGTCCGATATACCTGCCCGTGTTCCCTTGCCGATCGCCATGCCCGACAATGCGTTCGGAGCAGCGNCCCGATGTGCCTGCCCGTGTTCCCTTGCCG
>NZ_LDES01000065.1 GCF_001015195.1 Sphingomonas sp. Y57
CGCGCCTCGACCGAGGGTGCGAAGCCCTGCACCCGGAACAGGGTGACGGCGGCGCGGCCGTCGAGCGGCGGGCGGNNNNTCGAGCGGCGGGCGGTGCGCGGCGGCGGCGATCTCGGCCGGGCCGCCCATCGCGTCGGCCATCGCCGCCTGTGCGGCCACTGCGCCAAGCCCTTCAATCGCCATGGTGCGGACGACGCGCGGGCGGGGCAGCACCTTGAGGGTCAGTTCCGTGATCGCCGCGAGCCGGCCCCAGCTTCCGGCGACCAGCTTGGGCAGGTCGTAGCCGGTGACGTTCTTGACCACCTTGCCGCCGGCGACGAAGCGCTCGCCGCGCCCCGAGACGGCGGTGAAGCCGAGCAGATGGTCGCGCGCGCCGCCCGCCGTCAGCCGCCCGCTGCCCGCGACGCCGGCCGCGACCACGCCGCCGATCGTCGCGGCCCCGGAGGCCTGGCCGAACAACGGGCCGTGGTCGAAGGGCTCGAAGGCGAGCATCTGCCCCTGTTCGGCGACGAGTCGCTCGACCTCGGCGAGCGGGGTGCCGGGGCGGACGGTCAGCACCAGTTCGGGCGGGTCATAGTCGACCACCCCGGCGAAGCCGCGCAGGTCGACGATCTCGGCGTCGCGCGCGGCGCCGATCGCCGCCTTGCTGCCGCCGCCGCGCAGTTCGAGCCTGCCGGCGCGGCCGGCGGCATCGGCGAACAGCCCTTCGAGGTCCTCGGCCGTGGTCGGATGGTGGACGGTCATCAGAAGCGCGGCAGGTCGGGGAAGGGCAGCGCGCCGCCATGGACGTGCATCCGCCCCAGCTCGGCGCAACGGTGCAGCGTCGGGAAGACCTTGCCGGGGTTGAGCAGCGAGGCCGGATCGAAGGCGCATTTGACCCGCTGCTGCTGCTTGAGATCGATATCGCTGAACATCTCCGGCATCAGGTCCCGCTTCTCGACGCCGACGCCATGCTCGCCGGTCAGCACCCCGCCGACCTCGATGCACAGGCGCAATATGTCGTTGCCGAACTCTTCCGCCCGCTCAAGGTCGCCGGGCTTGTGCGCGTCGTAGAGGATCAGCGGGTGGAGATTGCCGTCGCCGGCATGGAAGACGTTGGCGACGCCCAGCCCGTGATGCGCCGCCAGCTCCGACATGCGGCGCAGCACCTCGGGCAGGCGGCGGCGCGGGATGGTGCCGTCCATGCAATAATAGTCGGGTGCGATCCGGCCGACGGCGGGAAAGGCGGCCTTGCGCCCCGCCCAGAAGGCCAGCCGCTCGCCATCGTCATTGGAGACGCGCAGCGACACCGCGCCGTTGGCGTCGGCGATCCGCGCCACCTCGTCGACCAGATGATCGCATTCGGCGGCAGGGCCGTCCATCTCGACGATCAGCAGTGCCTCGACATCGAGCGGATAGCCGACCTGGACGAACGCCTCGGCGGCGTGGATCGCGGGCCGGTCCATCATCTCCATCCCCGCAGGAATGATGCCGGCGGCGATGACGTCGGCGACGCACTGGCCGGCGCTCTCGACGGTCCGGAAGCCGATCAGCGCGGCGCGCGCGGTCTCGGGCCGAGGCAGGATGCGGACGGTCACCTCGGTGACGACGCCGAGCAGCCCTTCCGACCCGACGACGACGCCGAGCAGGTCGAGCCCGGCCGGATCGAGATGGCGGCCGCCGAGGCGCAGTATCTCGCCCTCGATCGTCACCAGCTCCACACCGAGGACATTGTTGGTGGTCAGCCCATATTTGAGGCAGTGCACCCCGCCCGAATTCTCGGCGACGTTGCCGCCGATCGTGCAGGCGATCTGGCTCGACGGATCGGGGGCGTAGTAGAAGCCCTCCTCCTCGACCGCGCGGGTGATGGCGAGGTTGGTGACGCCGGGCTGCACCACCGCGATCCGGTCGGCATAGTCGATGGCGAGGATGCGGTTGAAGCGCGCCATGCCGAGCAGCACCGCGTCGGCGAGCGGCAGCGCCCCGCCCGACAGCGATGTGCCCGCGCCGCGCGGCACGACCCGGACGCCGTTGGCGTGGCACCAGCGCAGCACCGCCGCGACCTGGTCCACCGTCTCGGGCAGGACGACGACCATCGGCGGCTGGCGATAGGCGGTCAGTCCGTCGCTCTCATAGGGGCGAAGTTCGTCGGCATCGTCGATCACGCCTTCGCCGGGCACGATCGCCCGTAACGCCACCACGATCTCCGCGCGGCGGCCGAGCACGGCTTCGTCCGGTGTCGGCATCTTCAATGTCATGCCCGATCATCCACCCCCGCCATTCGCTGCGCAACGCTCTTATCGAGCGGGTCATTTTTGCGGTAGGGGATATGATCGAAAAAGAGTTGTTCCTGTGTGGAACGAATGAATGGCGGGCGCGGCCCATCCTCCCTCACCGTCATTCCCGCGAAGGCGGGAATGACGAAGAAGAAGTTACCGGCCGGCCCGCTTCGAACCGGCCGGGTCCCGTTCAGAAGGTGAAACCCAGCGTCGCACCCCATTCGCGCGGGCGGTTGTAGTTGGCCTCGTGGAAGCCGATGCCGTAATTGCTGTCGCCCGAGACGATGTAACGCTCGTCGGTGAGGTTATCGACGAACAGGCGGAGCGACCAGCGGCGGCCAGGCGCGGCATAGCCTGCGGACAGGCCCAGCGTCTGATAGGCCTTCTGGTTGAGGAAGCGCGAGTTGACCGCGTCGTTGGCGTAGCGCGACGAGAAGTGGAAATCGGCCCGCGCGTCGAGCCTGGCGTCGTTGCCGAGCGTATAGGTGTAGGCGGCGCTGATCGTTCCCTGCCATTCGGGCGCCTTGGGCAGGCGGGTCGAGCGGCTGATGATCTGCTCGGGCGTGCTGACCAGCGCCGGGTTGGCGCGGATCGCGGTGTAATGGCTGTCGAGATAGCCGATATTGGCGGTGAGCTCGAGGCCGGGGACCGGGATGGCGGTCAGTTCCGCCTCGAACCCCTTGATCCGCGCGTCGCCGGCGTTGAGCGTCACCGGCGCGCCGAGATTCTCGAACACCGTGACCTGGATGCCCTTATAGTCGGTGGTGAAGGCGGCGAGGTTGAGCCGGACCTTGCGATCGAACGCATCGATCTTGGTCCCGACCTCGAAGGTGGTGGCGTTTTCCGGGCCGAACGACAGCACCGACGGGCGCGGCGCGACGTAGCGCAGGTTGAAGCCGCCGCTCTTGAAGCCCTTGCTGTAGGAACCGTAGACCAGCACGTCGCCGACCCGCCAGTCGATGCTCGCGCGCGGCGAGAATTTCTCGAACGACTGGGTAGTCACCGAGTTGCGGGGGACGAGCGGGATCAGCGTGCCGGCCGGCGCGCCGCCGAACAGGAAGGGCGAAGCCGAGCCGGTGACGATATACTGGTCGGAGACGAAGCGCTTCTTGTCCTTGGTGTAGCGCCCGCCGGCGGTCAGTGACAGGCCGTCGACGATCGTCCAGGTCGCCTGGGCATAGGCGGCGTAGCTCTTGTTCCGCACGTCGGCGACGTCCTGGTAGATGGTGCCGACCACCTCGGGCAGGCGGACGACCAGCGGGTCCGACCCCTTCTCGTCGAAATAGAACAGGCCGGCGGCATATTTCACCGCGCCGTCGGCGACGTCGCCGACCGCCTGCAATTCCTGCGTGAACTGCTTGTGGCGATAGCCGTAGTTGGAGGTCTCGGTGATCACCAGCGGCGATCCGTCGGCGTCGCGGTTGAACGATCCGGTTGTCTTGCGATAGGCGGTGATCGACTTGATCGACAGGCTCTCGCCGGCCTCGAAGTCGAGCGTCAGCGCCGTGCCCCAGGCGTCGATGCTGCTGCCGTTAGGGCCGGTCGAATAGGTCCGGTCGCGGCCGGTGATGTAATTGGCCGGGGTATAGCGGTCGTTGCCGATCACCGGGATGACCGAGGGCGTGGAACCGAAGGTGTTGTAGGCGAAGACCAGCGGACCGTCGGCCAGTGTGCCGGTGATCCCGGCGAGCCGATCGGCGGCGTTGTTCTCGCGCAGGCGGCTATAGTCGCCCGACAGGGTCGCCTTGAACCGGTCCGAGAAATCATGGACCAGCACCATCCGCGCGGCCTGCCGGTTCTCGTTGCCGAGGTCGGTCAGCGGCGTTCCGCCGAGCAGGGACTTCTGCTGTGCTGTGTAAGCAGACTTGACGAAGCCATTCTTATCCTTGGATGAAACCGAGATACGGACCGCCGTGTCGGGGCCGAGCGGCAGGCTGACCGAGCCGCGCAGATAGCGGCGGCCATAATTGCCGAGCGACGCTTCGAGCGAGCCGCCGAACGCCTTGTCGGGCATCTTCGAGATGATCGAGATCGCGCCGCCGATCGTGTTGCGGCCGAACAGCGTTCCCTGCGGCCCGCGCAGGATCTCCATCCGCTCGATGTCGAGCACGTCGAGTACGCCGCCGACCGAGCGCGAGACATAGATGCCGTCGACATAGGTGCCGACGCCGGGATCGGTGGTCAGCGCGAAATCCTGCTGGCCGATGCCGCGGATGAACACCGACGCCGCGTTCGACGCGCCGCTGATCGGCGAGGTGAAGTCGAACGAGACGTTCGGCGCGAGGCGCGACACCTGCTGGATGTCGGACAGCCCCTTGCGGCTGATAGCGTCGGCGGTGAAGGCCGAGATCGCGATCGGTGTCGACTGCATATTCTCGTTTCTTTTCTGTGCAGTGACGACGATTTCTTCGATGGTGTCGGAGCTTCCGGTGGCCTCCTGCGCGACGGCGGGACCGGCCGCCGCGAACAGTGCCGCTCCGGCCAGTGCCAGGGCGAGCGCCCGATCGCTCGCACCCGATGTAAGGAATGGCTTCATCATGATCTCCCTGTCCTTTTGGTTTCGGAGCCGAGTGTATGCCGATGGGCGCGGGGTTCTTGTTTGAGCCGGAGCGATGCTTTGTTCGGTGCGGCGTGGTGCGGCATCCCCCTCCACACCCCGTCATGAAGAACTTGTTTCAGCATCCACCGGGAGCCTCGGTCGCAGCCGTGAGGAAGGCTCCGCCATATGTCCGGGGTTCGTACGCGCGACCCGGTGGACCCTGAAACAGGTTCAGGGTGACGGTCGATCGTGGAGGCGGGACCTCAGCGCGGCATCTGTTTCAGGAAACCGGTGTCCGGATGGCAGTTGCGATAGTCGTAGAACTGCTGGTCGGGGGTGACGACATAGACCTCGTGCCAGAGGCGCAGCTTTAGGTCGAAATTGAGCTGCTGCACAATGCGCATGAAGGTGCCGAAGATCGCGAGATGGGAGGGATGCGCCTCCGACCATGCCTCCATGGCGCCGAGCGAGCGCCAATAGCTCCAGCCGAAGCTCTTTTCCTGCGGCGCACCGTCCATGTCGACGATGCGCATGTAGCGGTTGAGGTAGCAGCCGCATTCGCCGCCCCGGTCGCGCAGGAAGTCCATGCCGGCGCGCAGCACCGGCTCGATCTCGGAGAGGTAGAGGCGGCGCTCCTCGCCCTCGGTCGGGCCCCAGTCCTGGCCCGAGCGAATGATCGCGATATTGTCGTGCCCGCGCACCGTGATGCGGCCCGCCCCGTCGGCCGCGAAGCCGAGCTGACCCGACGGTTCCAGCGCGTCGGTCTGCGCGATCGGGAAACGGTCGCGGGCCGAGCCCCAATAGGCATGTTCCTGCACCGGCGGGCTGCGCCGTTCGAGCGCGCGGCCGAGACCCTCCATCTCGTCCTCGGTGCTGTAGAGAGTTTCCAGCCGCTCGACGGTGGGCGTCAGTATCTCGCTGAAATGGCCGAGGCCGGTATCGGCGGCGAGGAGCGCGGCGACGTCGGCGCGCGCTTCCCAGCGGCGGAAGGCGGCCGGGTCGGTCCAATAGGGCTGGAGGACGAACGTGTCATAACCGGCCTCGTCGACATAGCGGGCAAGGTCGACATGGCGGACGCCGCCGTCGCCATCGCCATCGCCGTCGCCGTCAAGCGTCGCACGCAGCGCGCGGACATGCGCCAGCGCGGCAGCGGCGTCGCCGGGCTCGCGCCATTGCACGCCGTAGCTGGCCATCACCACCTGCCGGATCGCGGGATCGACCCGCGCCGACCAGGCGGGGTAGGGCGGCGCATAATCGTCGGCGATCCGCCGTGGGCGCGAGCGCGGACAGGCGAGGTGAGGGGTGATCGACGAGTCCATGGTGCCTCCCTGCGGTGATCCTGCCTGCAATGCCCCTGTTTAGGAACCGGTCTTCTCGATGACGTCCTCGAACGCGACCGGCTGCACCGGCGGATCCTGCGGCGATCCGAAATGCTGGACCGGACGGCTGCGGTGCGGGTTGAACAGCAGCCGGGCGACATCGGGCCGTGAATAATGGCCCGTGGGGTCGGCGGCCGTCTTGGCATAGGCGATCATCGACAGGTCGATCTCGGCATAGAGCAGCCCGTCCCGGTCCTCGGGGATCGGATCGCAGAGCGGCCGGCCATCGGGGCCGAAGATCATCGCGTGGCCGCCCCCTGGGGCGAGCAGTTCGCGCTTCGCGTCGGTATCGCACATCAGCTCGATCATCTCGGGCGAGATGATCCCGCAGGAGGCGACGACGAAGCATTGCCCTTCCACCGCATACATCCGGCTCGCCGCAAGGTTGACCTCGGGGCCCAGCGCATAGGCCCGGCCGGGATAGAGCGAGAAGCTCGGCCAGGAGGCGACATGGACCTGCTCGTCCTGCGCGTACATGGCGAAGCGGTTGAGCGGGTTGAGATGCTCCCAGCAGCACAGCGCGCCGAGATTGCCGATCTCGGTCGGATGGACGGCAAGGTCGCTGCCGTCGCCCTCGCCGAAGATGGTCCGCTCGACATGGGTCGACTTGAGCTTGCGGCGCGGGGTGATCGTCCCGTCGGGGGCGATGATGAGCTGGGCGATGTAGAGGCTGCCGGCGGCACGTTCCGAATAGCCCATGACGACGCGGATGTCGTTGTCGCGCGCGCAGGCGGCGAGCCGCTGCGCCTCGGGCCCGTCGGCGGTCATGCAATTGGCGAAGTGGCGGGTGACGAACTGCATCCCCCAGGCCGGCGAATCCAGCCAGGCCCACCACGGATAGCCCGGCAGCCAGCATTCGGGAAAGGCGATCAGCCGGGCGCCCTGCGCCGCCGCCTCGCGGATCAGGCCGATCGCCTTCTCCACTCCCGCCTCGAGATCGAGGAAAGCCGGGGCGGCCTGGACCGCGGCGACCTTGAACGGACCATCCGACATGCAATCTTCTCCCTGGAACACCCATTCCGCCGATCGGCGATGTCCGGAACATCCACGGTTGGATCGCGGCCGTCTTTGCTCCACGGGCCCCCGCCTTTGTCGCGAACGGCATGGCCCCCAAATCGGCAATGCAATCGGGTTAGGAGTGATCTATGCTCCGGGTTCAGGGGGACGTTGCCATGTCCGAACATCTGCTGAGCACCGACACCGTCCGCGCGAAGGAAAGACTGCCCTATTGGTGCGACCTGGTGTGCGACACCTTCGTCGAGCTCGACTGCGAGAGCCAGGAATCCGATAGCTTCTCGGGCGAACTGCGCAACATCGAGTTCGGCGCGATCCAGATATCTATGGTGGAGTCGGTGGCGCAGCGGGTCCGCCGCACGCGTAGCCGCATCGCCGGATCGACCCGCGACCATTTCCTGCTGAGCCTGCAACTGCGCGGTACCGGTGCGGTCTGCCAGGACAGCCGGGTCGCCAAGCTCTCACCCGGCGATTTTGCCCTCTACGATTCGACCCGGCCCTATGAGCTGCGCTTCGACGACAGCTTCTCCCAGGTCGTCCTCCGCCTGCCGCGCGAGACCGTGACCGGGCGGCTGATCGACAGCCATATGCTGACCGCTCGGCGGATCGACGGGCAGCGTGGTGTCGGACTGCTGGCGTCGAGCTTCATCCGCCAGCTCCACGAGCAGCGTGCTGACATCGACGACCTCAGCCTCGGCCGGCTCCAGGCCAATGCGGTCGACCTGATGGCGACTGCCCTCGCCGAGCAGACCGGCGGCCAGGCGCGGACCAACGAAGGCCAGGCGATCATCCGCCAGCGGGTCTGCGCCTTCATCGACCGCAATCTCGGCGATCATCGCCTGACCTGCGAGGGGATCGCCGCGGCTCACGGCATTTCCCAGCGTTATCTGCGCAAGATTTTCGAATCCTCATCGACGACGGTGTCCGACTGGATCTGGTCGCGTCGGCTCGGACAGGCAAAGGCGGATCTCGCCGACCCGCTGCTGGGCCATGTCTCGGTCACGGCGATCGGATTCGATGTCGGCTTCAAGGATGCCGCGCATTTCAGCCGCGCCTTCCGCTCGCGCTTCGGCATGTCGCCGCGCGAGTGGCGCAACAGCGCGAGCCCGCGTCACAACTGAAAATATTCCAATCCAGGGCGTCCGCGGGCAAATTTCTTGCGACGAAGCCGTCATCCCAGATATGGCTTT
Source organism: Sphingomonas sp. Y57 (assembly GCF_001015195.1). Lineage (GTDB taxonomy): Bacteria > Pseudomonadota > Alphaproteobacteria > Sphingomonadales > Sphingomonadaceae > Rhizorhabdus. The sequence continues at coordinate 8,381 of NZ_LDES01000065.1, forward strand.
GCCATGATCGGAGGGTGAGGATGGCGGCAGAACTTGATGCGTTCGATCGCAAGATATTAGCCCTTCTTCAAGGGAATGCCGATCAGTCGACGGCAGAAATATCCGAGGCGGTCGGGCTGTCGCCGTCGCCCTGCTGGCGACGCATCCAGCGGCTCCGCGAGGAAGGCTATATCAAGGCGCAGGTGGCGCTGGTCGACCGGCGCAAGATCGGTCTGAACACGCAGGTGTTCGCGCAGGTAAAGCTCAACGCGCATGGCCGATCGCACCTGGAGGAGTTCAGCGATGCGATTCGCGGCTTTCCCGAGGTGCTCGATTGCTATGTCACCATGGGGCCGACCGATTTCCTGCTGCGCATCGTCGCCGCCGACATCGATGCCTATGAGCGCTTCTTCTTCGACAAGCTGTCGCGCGTGCCGGGGGTGCAGGAGATCAACTCGATCGTCGCATTGTCGGAGATCAAGTCGACCACGGAGCTGCCGTTGACCGCGCTCTGAGCACGGCAACCGAAGGAGGCGATTGCCGTCCGGCCGCGCGACCTCTAATCGGGGCGCGATCTTGCCGAGGGGACCCCATGCTGCGCCGCCTGTACGACTGGACGATGGCCAAGGCGGCGCACCGCCACGCCGAATGGTGGCTTGCCGCTTTCGCCTTCATGGAGGCGAGCTTCTTTCCGATCCCGCCGCACCCGCTGCTGGGGCTGATGTGCCTGGCTGAACCGAAGAAGGCGATCCGCTTCGCCGCCGTCGCGACGTTGGCCTCGGTGGCCGGCGGGCTGCTGGGTTATGCGATCGGTCATTTCGCCTATGAGGCGTTCGGCGAGGCGCTGCTGCGCGCGCTCGGCCTCGCGGAAAGCTTCCCCAAGGCTGCCTGCTATCTGCGCGACTATGGCGCGGAGATCATCGTCGTGAAGGGGGCCACCCCGATCCCCTTCAAGCTGCTGACGATCACGGCCGGCTTCATCGGCATGAACCTGCTGGTGTTCATCGGTGCGTCGATCATCTCCCGGTCGATCAGCTTCATGATCGTCGGCGTGCTGTTCCGCCTGTTCGGCAGGCCGATCAAGGCGGTGATCGACGCGCATCTCGGCAAGGTGGCCGCCGTCTTCGCCGTGCTGGTGGTCGCGGGCTTCCTCGCCATCGCCCTGCTGGGCGGCGGGGCCAAGGAAACCAACGAGAAATGCGCGGGGGCGGTCGCCGTCAAGGCCGGCTGAGGCAAGGCGGTCCGTCCGGCCTCTTGAACCTTGCGGCCAGTCGGCAGAGGATGCTTCCGGCCCGACCGGCCGTAGCCGGGCCGTTCCGCCCCTTTGAGGGACTCCGCGGCACTCCCACCCAAGGAGGCGAAGATGAGCATGCGCACGAGCGAGGTCGACGGCGTCGACATGGTGATCCTGCCCCCGGTCCGCGACCTGGGCGATGGCTTCGAGGTCCGCCGCGCGCTGCCGTCGGTGCATCGCCGGATGGTCGGCCCGTTCATCTTCTTCGACCAGATGGGGCCGGCCGCCTTCCGCGGTGGCGAGGGGCTCGACGTCCGCCCGCACCCGCATATCGGCCTGGCGACGATCACCTATCTGCTCGACGGCGAGATCATGCATCGCGACTCGGTCGGATCGGTCCAGCCGATCCGTCCCGGCGAGGTCAACTGGATGACGGCCGGTTCGGGCATCGTCCATTCGGAGCGGACCCCCGATGCGCTCCGCGCGACCGGAGGCAGCCTGTTCGGCCTGCAGACCTGGGTCGCACTGCCCACCGACAAGGAGGAGATCGACCCCTCCTTCGTCCACCACAAGGCCGGGGAAATCCCGACCGTCGAGGCCGACGGTACCACGCTGACCCTGATTGTCGGCACCTCGGACGGCCTGCGATCGCCGGTGAAGGCCTATTCGGACATCGTCTACGCCGACATCGTCCTGGCCGACGGCGCGCGCTACCAGCTCAAGGCGGAGCATGTCGAACGCGCGATCTATGTCGTCGGCGGCGAGATCGAGGTGATTGGCCAGGCGGGCGGCTTCGCGACCGGCGAGCTGGTCGTGTTCAAGCCGGGGGCAGAGATCGTCCTTAAGGCGAAGGGCGCTGTCCGGCTGATGCTGGTCGGCGGCGAGCCCTTCCCCGAGGGGCGCAACATCTACTGGAACTTCGTCTCCTCCTCGCGCGACCGCATCGAGCAGGCGAAGGAGGACTGGCACGGGCAGCGTTTTGCCCCGGTTCCCGGCGAGCATGAGTTCATCCCGCTTCCCGAGGATCCCAAGCCCGTCCGCTACCCCTGAAAAGAGAGAGGCTGCTACCATGACCCATGCCACTGCCACCATCGGCCGCGATCGCTATGCCACTCGGATCGATGCGAGCGGCCACGCCATTACCGCCGACGAGCCCGAGAAGCTGGGCGGCGCCAATGCGGGGCCGGCACCCTACGACCTGCTGCTTGCCAGCCTCGGTGCCTGCACGGCGATAACCCTGCGCATGTATGCGGACCGCAAGCAGTGGCCGCTCGAATCCGTCGAGGTGTCGCTGCGCCTGACCGGCGGGGCTGAGGACCGCCGCATCGTCCGGACGATCGCTCCCACGGGGCTCGATACCGAACAGGCCGCCCGTCTCGCCGACATCGCGGAACGGACCCCGGTTACGCTGACGCTGAAATCGGGCATCGCCATCGACACCAGCCTGGCCTGATCGGAGACTTGCCGTGCCGACCCTCATCTTCGATTTCGCCGGGGGCGGCGAGCATCGCCTGTCCGGCCGGCTCGAACAGCCCGATGGGGCGGTACGCGGCTGGGCCATCTTCGCGCACTGTTTCACCTGCGGCAAGGATCAGCGGGTGGCGATACGCATTGCGCGGGCGCTGGCGGCGCAGGGGATCGGCACGCTCCGCTTCGACTTTGCCGGAATCGGCGGGAGTGAAGGATCGCTGGCGGAGGGCAGCTTCGCTGCCGACCGGCGCGACCTGATCGCCGCGGCCGAGGCGATGGCGGCGGCGGGGCAGGCGCCGTCGCTGCTCGTCGGCCACAGCTTCGGCGGGGCCGCCGCGCTCGCCGCTGCCGGCGACATGCCATCGATCAAGGCCGTGGCGACGATCGCCGCGCCGTTCGACGTCGCGCACGTCCTGCGGCATTTCGATCCGGCGGCGGTCGAGACGATCCAGCGTGAGGGCGAAGCCGAGGTTGTCCTCGCCGGGCGCGGCTTCCGGATCGGGCGGCCCTTCCTTGATGATCTGCGCCAGCACGACCAGGGCGCGCGGATCGAGGCGCTGCACCGCCCGCTGATGATCCTCCACGCACCGTTCGACGAGGTGGTCGACATCGAGAACGCGACCCGCATCTTCCTCGCCGCGCGCCATCCCAAGAGCTTCGTGTCGCTCGACAAGGCCGATCATCTGCTGACCGGGGCGGGGCAGGCCGAGCAGGTCGCTGCGCTGGTCGCCGCCTGGGCCGCGCCCTATCTGCCGCACCCGGAGCCGACCCGCGACGAGGGTGAGGCCGATGTCGTCGCGGAGGAAACCGGTGCCGGCCGGTTCCAGGTCGCGATCCAGGCGGGCGGTATCCGTTTCCTTGCCGACGAGCCGGCGGCGGTCGGAGGACTGGGATCGGGACCGACCCCCTACGACTTGCTATCGGCGGGGCTCGCCGCCTGCACGACGATGACGCTGCGCATGTATGCCGACCAGAAGGGCTGGGAGATCGGGCGCGTCCGCACTGCGGTCGGCCATGCCAAGCGCAAGGGCGAGGCGCCGGCCGACCTGTTCAGCCGCCGGATCGATCTCGACGCTGACCTGGACCCGGAACGGCGCGCGCGCCTGCTGGAGATCGCGGATCGCTGTCCGGTTCACCGCACACTGGAAGCGAGCGCCCGGGTCGAGACAAGCCTCGGCGGACCGCCCGCCGCGGCCGAGCCGATCGAGGCGCATATGACGGCGGTCGAGGGGCTGGTGGAAAGCGCCGGCTGACGGCGACCCGCCCCAGGGAACGGATCAGTCCAGGAAGTCCAGCAGGGCCTCCAAAAATCTGTCCGGCTGCTCGATATTGGACAGGTGGGCTGCGTCGAAGGTCACGCCCTTTGCGCCCGGGATCGCGGCGACGATCTCCTCGCCCTGGGCGGGCGGGGTGGCGGGGTCGCGGCCGCCGATGATCACCAGCACCGGATTGCGGATCAGGCCGATGACCGGGCGCAGGTCCATGTCGCGGATCGCGGCGCAGCAGCCGGCATATCCCACCGGATTGGTGGCGAGCAGCCAGGCCTCGACCGTCGTCTTGACCTCGGGCGTTCCGGGCAGGAATTCGGGGGTGAACCACCGTTCGAGCACTGCCGAGGCGATCGCCCCCATGCCCTTGTCGAGCACGACTCCGATCCGCGCCTGCCAGCCCGAAGGCGGGCCCATATAGGCGGCTGTGTTGGCGAGGACGATACGCCGGAAACGATCGGGCGCGTGAACGCCCAGCCATTGGCCGGTCATGCCGCCCAGCGAGAGGCCGCAGAAATGGACCGTCTCCAGCCCGAGCACGTCAAGCAACTCGATCGCGTCCCGGCCGAGCCGGTCGAGACTGTAGCCGCCCGCCGGCGCGTCCGAAGCGCCATGGCCGCGCTGGTCATAGCGCAGCACGCGGAACCGCCCGGTCAGCGCGGGAAGCTGCGGCAACCACATGTCCATCGTGGTGCCGAGCGAGTTGGAAAGCATCAGCACGGGCGCGTCCGCAGGCCCGTCGAGCCGCCAGGCGATGCGGCAGCCGTCGCCAACGCTGGCGAATCCCTGGTCGGTCATGGTCGTTTCACTCTTCGCGAAAATGCCGCGGGCGGGTCGATCAGGACCCGCCCGCAAAGGTGATGAGAGGTCGATCCCGCTTGTCAGGCGCCGGCGGGTGCCGGAGCCCGGTTGCGGGCCATCACTTCGGTGTCGGCCTCGTCGACCGCCTTCTGCAGGGTGAAGTCGAAGTCGATCTGGCTGAACGGCCCGTTGAGCTGCTCGGCGCGGATCAGCTCCGGATCCTCCTGGCGGACGACCGCGGGGATCAGGTCGTTGTGGGTCGCAAAGGCGAAGTCGTCGTGCAGATAGGGATCGCCATCGATGTTGATCTGGGTCGTCAGATGGCGATAGCCCGGCGCCGACACGAAGAAATGGATATGTGCCGGACGATTGCCGTGACGGCCAACCGACTGGAGCAGGCGATCGGTGCTGCCCTGCGGCGGAACCGAATAGCCCGAGGGGACGACACTGCGGAAGGCATAGCTGCCGTCGGCGGCGGTCTCGATGCGGCGGCGGTTGTTATAGGGCTTCTGCGAGGGGTCGAAACCCGAATAGCCGCCCTTGGTGTTGGCGTGCCAGACGTCGACGATCGCACCGGCGATCGGCTTGCCGTCGAGATCCTTCACGGTGCCGCGCATGATCAGCACCTCGCCGGTGTCCTCACCGTCGTCGAGGCGCGCGCGGCCCTTCTCGATCGGTGCGCCGGGGACGTACAGCGGGCCCTCGATGGTGCGCGGGGTGCCGCCGGTGGTGCCGGCCTTCTTGTCGGCGATGTCCATGCGGACGTCGAGGAAATGGTCGAAGCCGAGGCCCGGCGCGATCAGGCCGAACTCGGGCGCAGCCTGCTGCATGAAGTGCAGCGCCGCCCAGAATTCCTCCGCGCTCACGTCGAAATCGTCGATCGTGGTGAACAGGTCCGACACGAGGCGGCGGAGGATCTGCTTCATGCGCCGATCGCCGCCTTCCTGGTCGAGACCGGAAATGCGATCGAGATAGGCTTGGATTTCAGGGCTTTGCACCAGTTCGGATGCCATCACGTCTCTCCTTGGGAAATGAATGTCGTTCAACGGTCGTCGTCATGGATGGACGAGGGGTGCCGGCACAGCGGGATCACCTCAATGTCCATGAACGGGTAGAGGGGGAGCCCCATGAGCAGATCGTGGAGAGCGGCGTTGCTCTCCACGTCGAAGATGCTGGTGTTCGAATACTGGCCGACGTGGCGCCAGATGTGGCGCCATTTGCCCGCCTTCTGCAGTTCCTGGAAATAGGCCTTCTCGCGTGCCTTTATCTCGTCGAACTCGGCGGCGGGAATGTGGGTCGGCACGTTGACGTGCATGTGGACCTGAAAGAGCATCAGGCAGACTCCTTGAGCGGCTGGCCGACGACGGTGCGGCTGGGCCCGTCGCGGCGGAAATGGTGGACCTTGTCCATGTCGAGCGCAACGCCCAGGCCGGGCCCGGTCGGGAGATCGAGGCCGAATTCGCGGAATGCGAGCGGCTCGGTCAGTATCTCCTCGGTCTGGAGCAGCGGACCGAACAGCTCCGTGCCCCATTCGAGCCTTGCGAAGGTGGCGTAGAGATGGGCGCAGGCGATGGTGCCGACGCTGCCCTCGAGCATCGTGCCGCCATAGACGCCGATGTGCCCGGCCTCGGCGATCGCCGCGAGCTGCCCGCCGGCGAACAGTCCGCCGGCCTGCGGCGGCTTGATCGAGAAGGCGTCGGCGCCCCGGTTGCGCGCGAAGTCGAGCGCGTCGGACGGACCGCGCAGCGCCTCGTCCGCCATGATCGCGATCGGCGAATAGGCCGTCAGACGGCGCATCCCCTCGCGGTCGGCGCGCGGCAGCGGCTGCTCGATCAGGTCGACGCCGGCATCGGCGAGCATATGGGCTCCGCGACGCGCGGTGGGTTCGTCCCAGGCCTGGTTGACGTCGACCCGGACCGAGGCGCGGTCGCCCATCGCCCGCTTGATCGCGGCGACATGGGCGACGTCGTCCGCGAGGGCGCGCTTGCCTATCTTGAGCTTGAAGACGTCGTGGCGGCGCTGCGCGAGCATCGCCTCGGCTTCCTCGATGTCGCGGCCGGTATCGCCGCTGGCAAGCGTCCACAGCACCGGCAGGCGATCGCGCAGCCGACCGCCCAGAAGTTCGCTGAGCGGCACGCCGGCGCGCTGCGCCTCTGCATCGAGCAGCGCCGTCTCGACCGCGTTCTTCGCGAAATGGTTGCCCACGACATATTGGCGCACCAGCGTCATCAGCGACGCCGTGTTCGTAGCCTCGCGACCGACCAGCAGCGGCGCCATATATTCGTCGATCGTCAGCTTCATGCCCTCGGGGCTCTCGTCCCCATAGCTGAGCCCGCCGATCGTCGTGCCTTCGCCCATCCCGACGATTCCGTCGGAACAATGGACTCGCACGATGACCATGACCTGCTTGTTGATCGCGATCATGGACAGGACATGCGGCCGAATCGTCGGTATATCCACGATCCAGGTATCAATCTTTTCGACCTTGAAAGGCATGCTCTCTCTTATGGTTCGCTTCAAATGCAGTGATTTCCTAAGCCGGTCCTATGCGATAGCACAGGACTGTTTCGGTCCGGTTTGATACTCGTCAAGTATCATGGAACTGCGCCACCTTCGTTATTTCGTCGCCGTCGCCAACGAGCGGAACTTCACGCGAGCGGCGGAGGTGCTCAATATCGCCCAGCCGCCGCTGAGCCGCCAGATCCGCCAGCTCGAGGAGGAGGTGGCGGCCGAGCTGTTCGATCGCGACGCCCGCCCGTTGCGGCTGACGGAGGCGGGGCGGCTGCTTTACGAGCATGCGGTCCACGTCCTCGCCGGGGTCGACCAGCTTCGCGGCATGATGCGCGACCATGCCGGCAAGGGACGGCGGCGCTTCGTCATCGGCTTTGTCGGATCGACCCTGTTCGGGCTGCTGCCCGAGGTGATCCGCCGGTTCCGCGCTACCGCCGACCATGTCGAGGTCTCGGTGATCGAATGTTCGACGGTGGAGCAGATCGCCGCGCTCAAGGAAGGACGGATCGACGTCGGCTTCGGGCGCCTCCGCTTCGAGGATGCTGCGATCCGCCGGATCGTGCTAATGGAGGAGCCGCTCGTCGCGGTGGTGCCGGTCGATCATCCGCTGACCCGGCTGGGGCGGCCGCTCCACCTCGCCGAGTTGATGGAGGAGCCGCTGATCATCTACCCGCGGCCGGCGCGGCCGAGCTATGCCGATCAGATATTGAGCATCTTCCACGATCTCGGCCTTCAGCCCGAGATGGTGCAGGAGGTGCGCGAACTGCAGACCGCGATCGGCCTGGTTGCCGCGCACACCGGGCTTTCGATCGTTCCGGAATCGGTGCAGCGGCTGAAGCGCGACGACGTCGCCTATCTGCCGATCGCCGAGAAGGCGGCACATTCCCCGATCATGATGATCCACCGCGCTGGCGATATCTCGGCCGAGTTGGCCCGGCTGATCGAGATAAGCTGCGAACTGCACGCCAGCCATAGCGAGGGGTAGGGTCGGCGGCGCCGCGATCAGGCGAGGCCGCGCACACAGCGGTCGACACCGTTGCTCAGGTGGCGGGCGAGCATCTCCTCGTCCTGGAAGAAGATGTGCCGCTTGGCGCCCGACTTGAGCTGTGCGCAGATCAACTCGTGGGTGAAGCAGTCCTCCATCATCGGATCGCGCAGCCCGACCTTCGAATATTCGCGGGCGAACAACTCGCCCGCGGTCCTGACCGGGGGGTAATAGCCCTTGATCTCCCACACGCTGCGGTCGACCGCCTGCGGCCAGATGTTGAAGGTGAAGAACAGCCCGTTGAGCAGCCCGACGAAGAAGTTCGGGAAGATGTGCCAGAAGTCGAACGAGCCGCGGAAGCGATAGCCTTCGCCGTCATTCGCAAGCCTGGCGCCGAATGCCTGGACCGTACCCGTCCCGAAACGGCTGGCGAGCATCGCCGTGGGTGGCGGGGTGAAGCTGTCCGGCGGCGGCGAGCCCAGTACGCCGTGCAGCCCGTGCAGCTCGATCGCGGCATGGCGATACTGGTTGCCGTCGACCTTCACCGCGCGGGCCAGCGTCTTTTCGTGGAGATAGGGCAGGTGCCAGCCTTCGAGCTGCGCCTCCTGCAGCGTCTTCCAGTTCACATTCTCGTCGATCCGATAGGAGAAGGCCGGGGTGAAGCCGTCGAAGTCGAACCGGCCGACCTCCTCCGCGACGGGCCCGAGATAGTCGAGCAGCGACTCCTCGGGCTCGGCCGCCATGTTGACGAAGATGAAGCCCTTCCACACCGCGCAATGGACCGGGGCCAGGCCGTTCTCTTCGGCCTTCACGCCGGGGAAGTTGGCGGCGTCGCTGATCTGCACCAGCTTGCCGGTGGTGTCGTAGACCCAACCATGGAAGCGGCAGGCGAGATAGCCCTTGCACGACCCCTGCGCGTCCCAGGCGACCGGCGCGCCGCGGTGCGAGCACATATTGTGGAAGGCACGATATTGCCCGTCCTTGCCGTGGATCACCAACAGCGAGGTGTCGAGGATCTTGAGGTCGGCGACGAAATAGTCGCCCGGCTTGGGGGCCTGAAGAATTTGACCCACATTCAGCCATTTACGGCGGAATATTCGCTCTCGTTCGAGGTTGAAATAATCGGGCGAGGTATAGCGTTCCACCGGGATCGGATCGCGGCCCTCCTCGGGATAGCGCTCCATGAAGCGGCAGGGCCGGGTGCTCATACGCGGGCCCCCATACCGGCGATCGGCCAGGCGTCGTGGGTCGGCACGAAGCGGGCGATCGGGAAGACATATTTGGGGCGCGGATCGCCGTACATCTCGATTGTCGCCGAGCATTCGGCGAGGGCGAGGCACATGTCGAGCAGCCGCCGGTCGGCGCCGCCGATCGCCGACAGTTCGAACGGCGCGAGATATTCCAGCGCGGCGGGACCGCGCTCGATCATCCGGTCGTAGAAGGCCTGGCTCTCCTCCAGGGACGCCGACCAGCGCTTGTCGTTGCGTTCGAGTTCGGTCGGCCTCGACCAATCGATGAAGGGCAGCAAGTCCTCGAATCCGGGGGGCAGCATATCGGCCATCACAACCTCTTCTCTCCCTGTTCGGACCAAGCGTGCGTCGCCGGACGGGCAGCGGCTATCCTCCCTGTGCAGGCGCTGACCGCTCACTGCGGAATAGCGTGGCGGCCCGGCAGACACGGCTTGTCGGGGCGAAGCCCGCTGATAAGCCCTATTCTGACAATGATATTTCCAGGGTTGGGCGCGGTGACGAGGCGATAGGCATCGCCATCGGCGTGCCCGGTACCAAGGGAGGATGGGCCGCATGGACAAGCGGATCAGGATGATCGTGCCGGTACCGGTGCCTGAAGCGGCGCTGGCCGGCTTCGCGAGCCAGATACCTGCCCATCTGGTTCGCTCCGGCATCTCGATCGAGTTCACCTGCGCGGCGCGCGGCGGGACGACGCTCGATTCCCCTTATGAAGGTACAATCGCCGACGCCTTCTGCCTGGAAGCCGGCGCACGGGCGGAGGCCGAGGGGTTTCATGCCGTCTGCGTGAACTCGATGAGCGACTCCGGCGTCACGGCCTTGCGCTCGCGGCTGTCGATCCCGGTAGTGGGGACGGCCCAGGCGACCTATCTGCTTGCCTGCCAGCTCGGCCGACGATTTTCAATCATCAGCATGTGGGACCGTTGGCGCTGGCTGTACGAGAAAGTCTTGGCCGAACAGGGGCTCGAGGAGCGGCTTGCATCGATCCGCTCGATCGGCGTGCGCCCCGACACCGCCGAGTTGCTGGCCGGCAAGGAGGACAGCGTCTTTCCGCTGCTGCTCGAAGCGGCGCAGGCGGCGATCGAGCAGGACGGCGCCGACCTGCTGATCCTCGGATCGACCACGATGCACCAGTCGCACGCCTTCCTGGCGGAGCGCCTTTCAGTACCCGTCCTCAATCCGGGCTTGGTGGCGTTCAAGAGTTGTGAAATGCTGCTCGATCTGGATCTCGCGCACAGCAAGCGCCGCTACCCTGGTCCGGAACGGACGGCCGACGGGATTTTCGACGGTCGATGAGAGGATCTAACCGGAACGTGGAGGTTAGGTTATGATGATCACCAACCTGGATGCGCCCCGCGATTGGGACGGGACCGGCATGCCGCTGTCACGGCTCGCCCGCCTCGTGACCACCGACATCGACGAGGTCCACGATCATATGAGCCGGATGTTCTGCCCACACGATCTGAGGATCGAGGGCGGAAACCCGCCCATCGCGTTCCGCCACCACCAGGCGTCGCTCAAGTCGGTGACGTTCAACGCCACCGACTACGGCAACCCCTATGGCCGCGTCGTCGTCAACATTCCGCCTGCCAACGCGCTCTACCTCGTGCAGTTCTCCCTGTCGGGCGTCGCCCAGATCGCGCAGGAGCACGGCACGATCGAGCTGTCGCCGGGACAGATGTGCGTGCTCGATCCCGACGTGCAGGTGAAGCAGACCTTCGGCGAGGGCTACAAGCATTTCACCGTCAAGATGTCCAAATGCGGTCTCGAGTCGGTGCTGGCGCAGGAACTGGGCTTCCGCCCGCGCGAACTGCACTTCTCGGCCCAGCCGGTTCGTCTCCAGGGCCCGGCGGCGGCCTTTGCCCATCTTGTCCGCACCATCTGCGACGATCTCGACTCGGGGATAGCCGGCTTCACCCATGCGCGCACCTGCGGCACGGTCGAGGAGGCGTTGCAGCGACTATTGCTGGCGGCGGTCCCGCACAATTATTCGGAGCTGTTCGACGCCCCCCCGTCCAGCCCGGCGCCTTATTATGTGCGACGGGTCGAGGACTATATCCGCGAGCATGCTCGCGATCCGCTCTCCCTGGAGGAGATGATCGCGGTATCGGGCGTCAGCGCCAGGTCGCTCCATGCCGGCTTCCGCCGCTTCCGCGATACGACGCCGATGGTCTATCTGAAGAACCATCGCCTCGACCTGGCGCATCGCCAGCTGAAGGTGGCGGCCGATGAAGGGCTTTCGGTGACCGAGGTCGCGCTGGCCTGCGGTTTCACCCATCTCTCGAAGTTCGCGCGCGATTATCTCGACCGTTTCGGCGAACGGCCCTCCGCGACGCTCAAGCGGGTGAACGCGCATTAGGCTTGTCGGAAGCCCCAACCGTCATCCCGGCGGAGGCCGGGATCTCGGGCGGCTCCTGCCTCGATCTCGTCTCCTCTCTCCCGAGATCCCGGCCTCCGCCGGGATGACGATATGAAGAGGGCGCCGCCCCATTCAGTCGCACCGNGGGGGAGCTCAGTCCAGTAGCAGGACATCCTCCCCGTCGACCGCCAGCTTATAAGTCTTGATCGCGATCGAGCATGGGGCCGCACAGGCTTCGCCGGTGCGGATGTCGAAGCTGCCCATATGATAAGGGCAGAGGATCTTCCCGTCCTCGATCTCACCCTCGGAGAGCGAGGCGTCGCCATGGGTGCAGAGATCGTCGGTGGCGAAATAGTCCCCGTCGAGGCGGTAGACGGCGAGCACCCGGCCGTCGTCGATCGCGAACTGGCGGACCTCGCCTTCGGGAATTTCATCGGTCGTACAAAGCCTGATCGTCACATCTGCACCGGTTTCTTGAGTTGCCATGGCGGATTCGCCTCTCCCTGAATGCGGACGTCGAGGGTCACGCGCGTGAAGCGCCAGCCCTCCTCGGTCCGCGTGAGTTCACTGTCGTACCAGCCGCCGAACCAGCTGTCGGTGGGGCCGGCCGCCTCGGACAGGGTACATAATTCCCACAGATACCAATGACAGCGAGCGGTCGTGCAGTCGTCCGACAGCTCGACCAGCGGCGCGGCCATGTAGTGGATGGACCAGAGCACCCGGTCTGCCGCAAGCGCGGCGAGGCCGCCGGCGATCGCCGCGCGGCCGGTCAACTCGGCGAAACCCTCCGCCGCCCACACGGCATCCTCGGCAAAAAGCGGGCCCAGTATAGCTGGGTCGTTCTTGCGGTCTGCACCCCGGGCGTAGCGCGCGACAAGATCGGCGATCTCGGCGCGCGCTTCGACCCGGGCGAGCCGCTGCTCGATCGACGGCGCGGCGCTCATGGCGCCGGCGTCATCATCGGTTGCAGCGTGCTCCAGGTCGGCTGGTCGCCATGGACGGCGATGAAGCGCCCCTCCTCGAAGGCGTAGGGCACGCCGACGGCGCCGTCGTACAGCTCGATGTGCGGCGCCACCTCCGCCAGCGAGAGGACGATGTCGTAGAGCGGCCGGAGCGACGGCGGCAATTGGCCGAGCGGGTGCTTGTCCACCTCGGCGAGGATCGCCTCCAGCCTCGGCAGCACCGCGTCGTAGAAGCGCCGGAGCGTCTCCGATGTCGAGGCGAGCCGCTGGGCCTGGCGTTGGTCGGCCGTGGGCAGCGCCCAGTCAAGCCATGGCGCCAGCTCGGCAAATGCCGCGGGCAGCGTCAATTCGGTCATTCTTCTTCCCCCGGGAGTCAGGCGTTCACATATTGGTCGACGACGATCGCGCCGTGGCGGATCAGGATCTCGTCATCCTGGAGATGCTGCTGCATCTTGGCGCGCGACTGCATTGCCCGCTGGGTGTCCTCCATCGTCGCGGTGTCCTCCAGCCAGGCGTTGCGCTGCAGCGTCATCGCATGCTCGATCGCCCAGCGGCCCGCGTTGCTGGTCGGCGCCTTCACATAATAGCGGCCCTCCCACAGCGTGCGGTTGTGCGCGAGCGGCCAGAACTGGTGGGTGAACCATATGCCCTCCGACACGTGGAGCAGCGTGTTGGGGAACAGCACGCTCAGTTCGAAGGCGAAATCCGGCCTATGATCGGGGTTGATCGTCGGGGGCAGCATGGATTCACCGCGCTGGGAGACGAGGCTGGCACCCGCGATCCGGTTGGCGATGCCGGCCACCGGAGTCGGCTTGGCATCGAGTGTCAGGCAGACCGCGCAGGTACGGTGCGGGCCCATCAGCTTCACGTTCTGCAAGCCGCTCGAAAAGACGTTGGGGAAGGAGCCGGCATGGATGGTGTCGACATGATAGGCCTCGGCAAAAGCGTCGTGCGCGACCTTCCAGTTGCATTCGACCTCGGTCCGGTAGGTGAAGCCGTAGTTGAGTTGCTCGAACGGGAAGCCGCGGAAATGCTCGGCATAATCGCCGAGGAATTCGGCGAGGCTGTTCTCGGGCTTCTCGGCGACGTTGATGAACAGGAAGCCTTCCCACATATCGAGATGGATCGGCGCGAGGCCGTTGTCGCCCTTGTCGAAGCAGGAATAGAAGCGCTCCTGGCTCGGCACGCTGCGCAGCGCGCCATCGGCGGCATAGACCCAGCCGTGAAAGCGGCAGGTGATCACGCCGGCCCGGTTGCGGCCGTAGGTCTCCTGGCCCGTTTCGGTGACGACGGTGTTGCCGCGGTGCGCGCACATATTGTGGAACGCGCGGATCTGGCCGTCCTTGCCGCGCATCAGGATAACCGAGGTGTTCGCCGCCTCGATCCGCTTGACCTTGTAGTCGCCCGGGCGTGGCAGCTCGTTCGCGCGGCCGACGCACAGCCAGACCTTGCTGAAGATCTTCTCCTTCTCCTTCTCGTACCATTCGGGCGAGATATAGGGTTCGGTCGAGATCGGTCCGGAGCCAAGCTCCGGATAGGCTTCGAGCCAGCGATGTTCAGCGTTCATGGTTCACTCTCCGATGGTGCCGCGATCGGGCTCACTCGACGAAGATGTCGAGCGGGATCACGGCGGAAACGATGATGTTGGGGACGTCGACAAGCTGACCGATGCGCAGGTCGACCGCGGCGGCGCAGATCGCGTAGGCCTGTTCGCGGCTGTAGCCCCTTGTCTCGGAAATCCAGTCGATCATCCGCAGCAATGCGTCCCGGGCAGCGAGCGTCAGGTCCTCCGAGAGATTGGTCAGGGCAGCCACCTTGGGGCTGTCGAGATAGGCGAGGTGGGGCGGAACCTCGCCCTTCTTCTTCACCGGCATGCCGACGATGGCGTGGAAGCGGCCCGGCTCGGTGTTGCGGAGCTGGCCGTTGCCGGTGACGTGCGGGAAGACGATGTTCTTGCCGCCGCCCTTGATCACCTCGCACTTCAGGGTGACGCGCGCCGCCATCTCGACGGCGGTGCCGCAGACCTCGCCATCGCCCTGGGCGAAATGGATGTCGCCGGTCCAAAGTCCCGCGCCGTCGACGAGCACGGGGAACAGCACGGTGGAGCCGACCTGCATCGCCTTGATGTCCATGTTGCCGCCATTTTCGCGCGGCGCCACGGTGCGCAGCCCCTCGGCCGCATAGGGCGCGCCTTCGGCGAACAGGGCGGCGGGAAGGGCGCGGGCCGGCTCGGGCATCAGCGCGAAGCCGCCGGCCGCCGCGAGCGCGCCTTCACGTTCGAGCGCGGCGGCGACCTCGGGCTTGCCGGGGAGCACGCCGATCGATCCGGGGAAGGCGCACATCGGCACGCGGACGCCCGGGATCTGGTCCGACACCGCGCAGAGCCGGTCGAGCTTCCAGTTGGCGATGAACGGCCCCGGAATGACGTCGCGCAGGAAGCCGAAGCCGGGAACTATGACGGTATAGCCATAGTCATAGGGGGCGATGTCGACGATCGTCACTGCCAGCGCGTCACCGCGTTCGGCACCCTCGATATGGACCGGGCCCGTCATCGGATGGACCCGGTTGAGATCGCAGGCGGCGACGTCGGCCGGGGTGGTCGACCAGTCGAACTGGTCGTCGAAGGCGTCGCGGGTCTCGTAGACGATATAGTCGCCCGGCCGGGCATGGGCGACCGGCTCCAGTGCCCAGTGCAGGCGGTTGAAACAGTTGGGATCGTCCTTCGCCGTCGCCCCGCTGCGCTTGATTTCCACTGTGTTTGCCATCTGCTTCCTCGCGCTGTTCGTCGTCCGATGTGGGATCATGCCGGGATGATGATCGGGGGCAGCCCATCGCGGCTATCCCTCTGCCGAGCCTAGTAGCCAGCCACCGCATCAAACCGGCCGCGACGGCCCGGGGAGGCGACGTCATGACCGCGCGTATGCTCGCGCGCGAGGAGCGGGGAGCCCGGAAAATGGGGGTTTTCGCGCGTTCTCATTCGATCGCGCTGAGGTGTTGCTGATCGCGCCCTGAGGCTAGCGCGGAAGGCCTCCGATGATGTTGCATGCACCTGTCACCGGCCTTCGGGTTCGTGATCGGCGGGTGCGCGGGGGTGCGACCCGGACCGGCCCGATCGACGGCGCCGGCGGCAATCGGGAGGAAGGGAAAATGAACATGGCAAGGCAGAACGAGATGGGGGCGATCGCCGCGCCGCGGCGCGGTTGCGGTCGCGGCATGTTGCTGATCGGCGCATCGCTGATCGGGCTGGCGGCGCCGGCCGGGATGGCGAGCGCGCAGCAGGCCCCGGCCGAGGCCGCATCGGCCGAGGCGGTCGACGGCGTCGAGGTCATCACCGTCACGGCGCGTCGGCGCGCGGAGTCGCTGCAGGACACGCCGATCGCCATCTCCGCCGTCACTTCCGAGGGGCTGACCGCGCGCGGCATCGACAATGTCACCCAGATCGGCGACTTCACCCCGAACGTTAAGTTCAACAGCTCGGTGCCGGTCTCGGCGAGCAACGCGACCGCCGCCATCTTCATCCGCGGCATCGGGCAGAACGACTATCAGCTCTCGGTCGATCCCGGCGTCGGCCTCTATCTGGATGGCGTCTATATCTCGCGCGGTGTCGGGAACGTCCTCGATGTGCTCAACGTCGAGCGGATCGAGGTGCTGCGCGGACCGCAGGGCACGCTGTTCGGCCGCAATACCATCGGCGGCGCGGTCAGCGTCGTCACCAAGAAGCCGGGCGACAAGCTTGCGGGCTCGCTGGAGCTGACGACCGGCCGCTTCAACCGGATCCAGGCTAAGGGCTCGATCGACGTTCCGCTTGCGGAGGGCGTCTATTCGAGCATCGCCGGTTTCTACCACAAGCGCGATGGCTATGTGAAAGGCGCGGTCGCCGGCGCGCCCGACCTGGGCGACACCGATCAGCTTGCCGGCCGTTTCGCGCTGCGCCTCGAACCATCGAGCGACGTCACCATCGATCTCGCCGTCGACGGATCGCGGGCGCGGGAGCAGTCCGCTCCCAACGTCGCGATCGCGATCGACGAGAACGCGCCCGCCGCGCAGGTCTGGAATGCGGTCTATTCAGGCGCGCCGGGCATCTGCGCCAACATCGCCGATCCCAGCCGCTTCACCGACCAACGCTGCTTCAACAACCAGTGGGCGCTCGGGCCCTATCGCCATGGCGGGACCTTCACCTCTGTCTCCGGCGTGTTCACCAATGGCAATCCCCGGCGCTACCAGTCGGCGTCGGACCTGAACATCTGGGGCGCTTCGGGCACGCTCGAATGGAAGATCGCCGACGGTATCTCGTTCAAGTCGATCACCGCCTATCGCAAGGTCACAGGCTTCTGGACCCGCGATTCCGACCATAGCCCGGCGACGATCGTCGAAACGAACAGCGACTGGAAGCAGGATCAGTTCTCACAGGAGGTCCAGCTCCAGGGCGATGTCGCGGACGGCCGCTTCAACTGGGTGGTCGGCGGCTATTATTCGAGCGAAAGCGGTAATCACCGGGATCTCGTCAACATCGTCGATGCGGTGTTCCTGAGCGGCGCGGTGCTCGACGGCAAGAGCCTCGCCTTCTTCGGGCAGGGCACCTACGAGATCGTCCGCAACCTGAACCTCACCGCCGGCATCCGCTGGACCGAGGACAAGAAGACGTTCGGCAACGCCAACCAATATGTGGTGGAAGCGGGCTTCCTGACCGGCGCACCCTTCAATCCCGACGGCTCGGGCTTGCAGAACGGCGATCCGCTGATGGGTCCGCTCGGCCAGCGGTCGACGGTGAAGGACACCGCCTGGACGCCGATGGCCAGCCTGTCCTATCGCTTCAGCCCCGAACTGCTCGGCTATGTCTCCTACTCGGAAGGCTTCAAAGGCGGCGGCTTCACCCAGCGCGTCTTTCCGCCCTTCGCCTTCATCCCGTCGTTCAAGCCGGAAACCAGCACCACCTATGAGGTCGGCTTCAAGTCGGACCTGTTCGGTCGGCGGCTGCGGCTGAACGGCGCGGCCTTCCTCAACGACTATGACGACCTGCAGATCACGGTGAACGACCCGACACTGGGTTTCGCGCCGATCATTCAGAACGCGGCGAAGGCGCGGATCAAGGGGTTCGAGCTGGAGATGCAGGCGCGCCCGATCGGCGGGCTGCAGATCGACGCGGGCCTCGGCTATCTCGACGCCAAGTACCGCCGGGTCGACATCCGCGCTCTCAACGCCGGCGTGACGACCTCGACCAAGCTGCAGAATGCGCCGAAATGGACGCTGAGCGCCGGCGTCGCCTACAATATCCAGGCGGACGGCATCGGCAGCTTCCAGCCGCGCGTCGACTGGTCCTATCGGTCGCGTGTCTACAACGATGCGGTAAACACCCCGCTGCTCGTCCAGGACGGCTACCATCTCGTCAACGCCTCGGTTGCCTGGACCGACGAAGACAAGCGCTGGGGCATCACCGCCGGCGTCAAGAACCTGACCAAGGAGGTCTATCTTGGCTCCGGCTATGCCGACTCCTTCGGCGGCCTGGTCGAGGGCGTCTATGGCCGTCCGCGCGAATGGTATCTCAGCGCGCGTTATTCCTTCTGACGGTGGTGGGGCGGGCCCCGCCGGGCTCGCCCCTGTTTTGCGGAGCGTGGCCATGGAATCGCTGGAACACCGGATCGAGAGGCTGGAGGCATTGCGGGCGATCGACGACCTGATCGCCGATCTCGGCCGGGCATTCGACGCCGGGCCGTCGGCGGCGGCGCTGCGCGAGCTGTTCGTCGAGGATGCGGCCTTCCTGATCGACCGCTACGGCGAACTGCGCGGTCGCGACGCGATCGCGGACGGCGTCGCGGGCAATGCCGACCAGGGTTTCCGCTGGACGCTCCACTACCTGGTCTCCCCCAAGGTCGAGCTGGCCGGCGACCGGCGGACCGCCGACATCGAATTCTACCTATGGGAGGTAGCGACCGCCGCGAGCGGGCGCGCCTACTGGATCGGCGGCCGCTATGTCGCCGAGGCGTTGGCCGAGGGCGGGCGCTGGCGCTTCCGCCAGCTTGAGCTCAAGGCCGAGCTGATCTCGCACTACCCCGATGGATGGGCGCCGAAACCGGCCGCCCTGGCCGACGCCTGACCGGCGCTTTTTGACGCAAGGAGAGCAGCAATGAACATAGGGGATCACACGCTGGGCCATATCAGCCGCTCGGTCGCCGAGATCCGGGCCGAACTGGGGGTGGATCCGGTGTCGGTGGAGTCGATCCGCGACCCGGCGGTCTACGAGCTGGAGCGCGAGAAGATTTTCCGGCGCGCCTGGCTGAAGGTCGCCACCGCCTGGGAGATACCGGAGATCGGCGACTACAAGGTGAAGGAGATGCCGGTCGCCGACACATCGGTGCTGATCGTGCGCGGCAAGGATGACAAGATCCGCGCTTTCCACAATGTCTGCACCCATCGAGGCAACAAGGTCGTCCCGAACAGCGATTTCGAAAGCTTCGGCCGTGCCCGCGCCGGGGTGGTCACCTGCCGGTTCCACGGCTGGGTGTTCGGCACCGATGGCCCGCTTCGCTCGGTGCCGATGGAGGAGGGGTTCGGCAAGCTCGACAAGAGCTGCCTGGGCCTGCGCGAGATAGCCTGCGATACCTGGGAAGGCTTCGTCTTCATCAACTTCGCCGACCCGCCGGAACAGAGCCTCCTCGACTATCTGGGTGATTTCGGCCGGTTGTTCGGTGGCTATCCCTATGCCGAATCGACCACGGTCTTTCGCTATTCGACGGTGCTCGAATGCAACTGGAAGGTCGCGCACCAGGCCTTTTCGGAAGGCTATCATGTGCCGACCATCCATGCCGGCTCGCTGCCCGGTTTCCGCGGAGTAGAGCATACCGACTTCAAGCTGATGGGGCCGCACGCCTCGTCGACCATCTATGGCGCGGGGATGGACACCGCGGCGTCGACCGCCGCCTTCGCCGGCGTGCTGCATGCTGGCGAGCCGCATCGCCCGCGTCCCGATCAGCTTCCGCCCGGGATCAATCCGACGCGCCGCACCGACTTCCAGTTCGAGCTGCCGAACCTCTTCCCGAACCTCATCATCCATCTTTCCGCGGGCTGCGGCTATCCGGGCATGTCCTTCTTCACCCACCAGTTCTGGCCGCTCGATCATGGCCGGACACTCTGGGAGGGGACCAACTATTTCCGCCCGGCGCGGAACGCGGCGGAGCGGGTGGCCCAGCTCCATGTCAACGCCCTCCACCGCAACGCATGGCTGGAGGATACCGCGACGATGGAGGACACCTTCACCGGCATCCGATCAGGGGTGATCGACCAGATGTATCTGATGGACCAGGAATTCCTGATCCGCCACGCCGTCCGCGTCCAGAACGATTTCCTGACCGCCTGAGGAGCCCCGACCATGACCGACGACAAGAGCCTTCCCCAAGGGTTCGAGGCCTTTGCCGATCTGGCCGCGCGCTGGGCGCGACCGACCGAGGGAGAGCGCAGCCAGATCCGCTGGGCCGCCTCCAAGCAGGATTTCGCCGATTTCTACGCGGCCTTCATGCCCAAGCTGGACGAGGCGTTGCGTCTTCTGGCCGATCAGCAGCTCGAAGGGCTGGAAGGGCCCATGGCCAACCTGTTCGAGCTGGTCTGCGCCTTCGCGGAGGCGACGCCGCATCACGAACTCTATGGCGGCAGCGCGGAGGTTCCCTTCAGCTTCTCCGCGCGGCGTTTCGTCCCCGCGCACCGCGACCGGCCGAGCGCAAGCCCCGTCATGCGCTGACCGGTCGTCGAGCCTGACCGCCGGCGCGCGTGGAATGGACGCGCCCGGCCTCCGGGCGAGGGGGACCATGGTTCAGTCCCGGGTCGCCGTCCCTCGCCGGGCACCGGCCGTAGCATTGCGCCTGGCCATGGCGACGCGGATGCCGACCTCGTCCCGGTCGCGATGGACGAGGCGGACGGCGGCCTTGCCATCCCGCCGCTCGATCGCGTCGATCAGATCGTCGTGCAGGATCTGGATGGCGTGGGCCGAACTCATTTTCACGATCGGCCCGGTCAGGGTGACCAGGGATTTGAGCGCCAGTTCCCAGCGCTGGCGCTGGGCGTGATAGACCTCGACCGCGACGCTACTGCCGGCGGCTTCGAGGATCGCGATGTGGAGATCGGTATCCGCGGCGGCAACGCCATCCATGTCGAGACGGTCGACCTGCCGCTTGGTCTCTGCCAGCAGGCGGCGGATCGTCTTCATCTGCCGGCTGGTGTGGCGAAGCGCGGCCTGCTCGGCGGCCGGCGCCTCGATCGTGTAGCGGAAGTCGTAGATCGCCTCCACCTCGTCGAGGCTCATCTCGCTGGGGGCGGGTTCAAAGCGGCTGTTGTCGACGACATAGGAACCCGATCCGGTGCGCGTCTCGACCCGGTTCAGATGGCTCAGAACGCGCAGCGCTTCGCGGATCGTCGAGCGGCCTACGCCGAAATCGGCGCCGAGACGCGCTTCCGAGGGCAGCCGATCACCGACCTTGAACACACCCTTGTCGATCGCGTCCTGGATCGCGGTAATGACCTGATCGACGAGATAATGGGGCTTGATCTGGCCCGCATAGGGATTTGGACGGCGTTCCTTGGTCATTCGAGTTCTGCGTCCCGGTCGCGATGGCGCTCCATAACAACAGTGTCTGCGCGAAGAAAGCCGGGAGGGCGCCCGTCGCCGCTCAATAGAGTTCGTGCTCGAGGGCGTGGTTGTAGAAGGCGTCGAGCTGCTCCACCGACAATTCGGTGATCTTCGCCATGTCCGACAGGACCTTGCCCACGGATGGAAAATCCGACGTGTCGGGCCAGGCCTCCGGCTTCCACAGCGCGGACCGGCGGAATGCCTTGCCACAATGGAAATAGGCTTCGCGAACGGAGACCTTGACGGCGGCCTTCGGCGTCTTGTCCTGTTCGACGAGCCGGTCGAGAATTGCGGGGTCGCGCGTCACGATGGCCGGGCCGTTGATCCGCAGGAAGACGTCCAGCCGCGGCGCCATGAACAACATGCCGATCCGGCCATTTTCGATGACGTTCGAGAAGGTCTCCATCTTGTTGTTGCCGGGCCAGTCGGCAAAGGCCAGCGTCTTGCGGTCGAGCGGCTTGACGAAGCCAGGCTCGCCGCCGCGTGGCGAGGCGTCCAGCCCCGCTTCGGTTTCCGATGCGATGCAGACGATGGGGGCCAGTCGCATGTAGCGGAGCATGTGGTCGTGCAGGAAGTCGAGCTTCGACCGCAGGATCATCGGGCTCGGCGCGTCATAATGGGCGCGCAGCTCCTCGATCGTCGAGATCTGATAGGGGTCGGTGTCGGACATGGCGGGCCTCGTGACTCCGGTTGTGATCAGTCGATGAACTCGGCCGACGGGTGCGCGCGTGGCCACTTGCGGACCATGTCGAGATAGCGCGAGAGGGTGGCGTCGGCGCGGGTCAGCGACCCGACCTTGAAATGGATCGTCATGCCGATCGCCGAGTCCTCCATCGCGATCGCGGTCTCGAACTGGTGGCATTGGTCGAGGAAAGCGCGGACCTCGGCCTCGTCGTCGGTACGCTCGCCGGCGAAGGCCGAGAACATTCTGCTCTGGCCCGGCGCGGGCAGGCCGAACGCGGCGAGGAAGCCGAACCAGCGGCCGTCGAGCGTGCCGGTCTGGAAGAAGATCGACGTCCCGACGATTCCACCGCGCACGTTCATGTGACGCCCGCCCCATAGGCCATCGAGCTGGTAGAACATGCTATGATCGGTCCACTCGATGTTCGTGCCGATCCCGCCGGGCATTTCCGTGAATTTGTGGAGGAGGCGGATGTGCTGGATATCCGGGGTCTGCGCGCAGATCATCCAGGGATCGATGGACATCGGCACGGGAAATTCCTGCGTCTGGACGACCAGGGTCTCCTCCGCAAAGGGCCAGTCGGGGAGGTCGTAATGCGGCTGGTCGCCGTTGAAGGCCCAGATCAGTCCATGCTTTTCCAGCGTGGGGAAGGCGAACAGTGCGGCGCGGGCCGGGGCCGGGTCGCCGCAGCCGGTTTTCCGGCAGCTTCCGGCCCGGTCGAACTCCCACAGATGATAAGGGCATTGGATCCCGTTGCCGACGACCCGGCCGATCGAGAGGTCGGCGCCGAGGTGGGCGCAATAGGCGCTGGTCACCTGCGCGACGCCGTCCTCTCCGCGAAAGGCGATCACGCGGCCGCCAAGGAAGGGATAGCCCTTCACCTCTCCAGGCGCGATGTCGCTGGTCATGCAGATGGGGAACCACGCCTGGGTATACAGGCCGTCGTCCCCTTCCAGCGGAACCTGCGGTCCCAGGGTGCGGCGGCGGGCGCCGGGACCGGCCGGCTTGATGAGGGTTGCCATGGATGAAGCCTTTCTGGTGGGAGAGTCAGGCCGGCAGCGCGGCATCGACCTCGATTTCGACGAGGAGTTCGGGAAGCAGGAGGCGGCGCACCTCGACGGCGGTCGCGGCGGGGTAGGGGCCATTGCCGTAGAAGGAGAGACGCAAGGGGAGCGCCGCCGCCAACGCATCCATGTCCGTGACGTAGATCGTTTCCCGAACAATAGCGCCGAAGCCGATTCCGAAATGGTCGAGCGTCTTGGCGATGGCGCCATAGACGTGGCTGAGCTGCCCTTCGAAATCGCCCACATGGACCGGCACATAGCCTTCGCCCATGCTCGCGGTGCCGGCGACACGCAGCATGTCACCATGGCGGACGGCCTGCGCATAGCCGAGTCGCCGCTGTGCATCCTGCCATTCCGGCATATAGAATCGATCAGTCATCCCTACCTCCATTTGTCTGGCTGTCTGACAGATTTAATCGGCTGCTGTCAACGACGGACAGCCATTTGGCCCTTTTTCCTCGGCACAAGGACAAATTCTCGTCTTTCGCGTTGCAGGGGCTTGTCAATCGACGAATCTAGGATAATCTGTCTGACAGCCTGACAAAATATAAGAAGGTCGGGTCAAAAGGGAGAAGATTCATGAGATACGCATCGCATGCCCGGCAGCTCATGGCGGGAAGCGCGCTGATCGCGTCCGCCTTCACCTGGGACGTCCCGGCCTTCGCGCGGACCGATGTTGCGGCCCCGGTCGCTGAGGAGGCTGCCGATGGCTCCGCTGAAATCCTGGTGACTGCCCGGCGCCGCAACGAGTCGGTGCAGTCGGTGCCGATCGCCATCACCGTGCTGACCGCGGAGGATATCGCCCGGGCGGGGGTCGAAGGAGTCGGCGACATCGCCAACCTCTCCCCCAATGTGAGTTTCGACAACGCGCTCAACCTCGGCACCAACTTCCTCACCATCCGCGGGCAGGGGCAGAGCCAATATTCGCCGCCGCCTGCCGCGATCGTCGTCGACGGGGTACTCACCATCTCAGCGCTTCAATTCAACGTCGACGAGTTCGGCCTGCAGCAGGTGGAGGTGCTCAAGGGACCGCAGGGCGCCATCTATGGCCGCAATGCCATCGCCGGCGCGATCAATATCAGCAGTCTCAAGCCCGGCGACGATTTCGACGTGCGCGTCATGGCCGGCTATGGGCGGGGCCAGGAGTGGAAGGCAAAGGCGATGGTCAGCGGGCCGGTGGTGCCAGACCTCGTCTCCGTGCTGGGGGGCCTCTCCTTCACCGATCGCCGCGGCCAGGTCCGCAATGTCACGACCGGTGAATATTCGGACAAGATGAAGGACTTCACTGGTCGCCTGCGCGCGGTGGTCACGCCGGCGGAGGGCCTGGAGCTCGACCTTAAATATACCTATTCCGACGCCAAGGGGCGCGATCCGGCCTACACCACCAGCCGCTCGGGCAATCCCCGGATCAGCTCCGATCCCTTCGATTCCAACCGCGTCGGCTCCAATCCGCGCAAGCTGCACGACCTGTCGGGGCGGGCGATCTATGACACCGGCTTCGGCACACTGACCGCGACGCTTGCCTATGTGCATGTTCGTGAGGATCTCAGGGCCGATTTCGACTTTTCGGCGCTAGACATCTTCGCGGTGAAGCAGCGGCAGCAGGAAAGCGGCTTCTCGCAGGAACTGCGGCTTGCTTCGGCGCCCGGTGGCCGCCTGCGCTGGCTCTTCGGCGGCTATCATGTCCGCTCCAAGCGCCGGCTGGGCGCGGACATTTTCGCCGATCCCTTCTTCCTGGGGGTCACCCCCGCGCCTACGCAGGCCGACTTCCTGATCGCGCGGAGCAACGACCTCAATCGCTACGAGACCTGGTCGGGCTTCGCCAATGCCGAATATGACCTGCTGCCGACCCTCGAACTGGCGATCGCGGCGCGGTATGACGATGATAGCCTGGAGCAGTTTCCCGGCACGGGGGGCAGCCGGAAGGCGAGCTTCGCCAAGTGGCAGCCCAAGGGCACGCTGACCTTCAAGCCGGTGCCCGGCATCATGGTCTACGGCTCGGTCGGTCGCGGCTTCCGCAGCGGCGACTTCAATGCCAGCGGATCGAGCTTCGGCAATGCGGTGATCGCCGCCGAGGTTGCCACCAACTATGAGATCGGCGCGAAGGCACGGCTGCTCGATGGAACGCTGTCGATCGAGGGGGCGCTGTTTCGGACAGACCTGAAGAACGGGCAGTTCAAGATTTTCGATGGCGGCGGCGCGACCAATGTCGGCATCAATATCGACAAGACCCGCATCAACGGTTTCGAGATAGCCGGCGCAGTCCGCCTCGTGCGCGGCTTCACCTTCACGGGAAGCTTCGGCCATACCGATCCGAAGGTCGTGCGCTTCACCTTGCCGCCCGGCTATGGCGCGCCGGTCAACTATATCGGCAACCGCCCGCCGCGTATTTCTCGCTACACGGCCAATATTGGTTTCGACGCGGAGATACCGGTATCCGACGGTCTCAATCTCTTCGTCCGGCCGGAATATCGTTTCACCAGCGGCTATTATTGGGACCTGGAAAACCGGTACCGCCGACCCTCGCTCGATCTGGTGGATCTGCGCGCCGGCATCGAAGGGGGAGAGGGACGATGGAGCGTCACCGGCTGGGTCCGCAACGCGCTCAACCAGAAGGTCACCGGGGATTATCAGCCCTTCGTCAATACCGGTCATCCGCTCGGCATCGACGCCTATTATCCGGCGGTCGGTTCCACCTATGGGATCGAGGTCAGCTACCGCTTTTAGGCTATACAGGCCGGGAGGGGGCACCCTGCCGGCCATGCCCGCCGACCGACGAGGAGAGAGAGCATGTTCCTTCAGAATGCCTGGTACCCGGTCGCCTGGTGCGACGAGATCGCCGACGGCATCGTTGCGCGGAAGGTGCTCGGTCGGGAACTGGCATTGTTTCGCGACGGCCGGGGGGAGCCGCGGGCGATCGCCAACCGCTGTCCGCATCGGTTCGCGCCGCTAAGCCTCGGCAAGCGGATCGGCGATGCCATCCAATGCCCCTATCACGGCCTGCACTTCGGACCGGACGGTCGCTGCGTGCACAATCCTCATGGTGACGGCAGCGTGCCCGACGTGGCCACGCCCGCCTTTCCGGTGCGCGAGCGGTACAAGCTCATCTGGGTCTGGATGGGCGAGCCGGCGCTGGCGGCGGACGACATCGGCGACGGTGAATATGATGATCTCGACGCCATCGACCTGTCGGTCCTGCCGCGCGGCTATATACAGCTGGCCTGCGACTACCGGCTGGTGATCGACAATCTCATGGATCCGGCGCACACCGCCATCCTCCATGGCGCCACCCTGGCCAGTGAAGCGCTGACTCGCGCGGTGCCGCGGGTCTGGCGCGACGGCGACGGCATACGCGTCGAGAGCTGGGCCCCGAACGGGAAACCGTCCTTCCTCTTTGGCGAATTCCTGGGCAACCATGATGATCCGGTCGACCATTGGGCGGCGTCGCGTTGGCAGATGGCCGGACTGCTCTGCGTCGAGGCGGGCGTGACGGCGGTCGGCGGCAGACGGGAGGACGGCCTGACGACGCGGGTGGCCCATCTGGTCACCCCCGAAACCGAGACGACCGCCCACTATTTCTGGGCGGCTGCCCGCAACTTCCGCATCGACGACGCCGAACTTTCGGCCCAGATCCAGGCCGGCATCACCGCGATCTTCGACGGCGAGGATCGATGGATGCTCGAAGCGATCGAGCGATCGATGGACGGCGAGGATTTCTGGGCGCTGCGGCCTGCCATCCTGCCGCTCGATCGTGGCGCGGTGATGGCCCGCCGAGCGCTCGAAAGCGCCATCAGGGCCGAGGCCGCATCCAAGGCCGCCATCGCAGCGACCGGCTAAGCTCTTTCAGGTCGACGTGACCGGACGCCCGGCGGGCTGACGGTGGGCGGCTGATGCGGTGCGTGTGGCTGGCGAGGTCATGGTCATGCCGGCCCTGCGATGATGGCTGCGATCCGGTCGGCGACCGCATCGGCATGAGTGACGATCGCCATGTGACCGGCATCGATCGTGCTGACGCGCCAGCCCGTCGCAGTGGCGAGACGGGCCGTCTCCTCGAAGAAGGGGAAGCCCGTGAAGCGGATATAGTGGCGTTCGCAGCCGGGGGGCTCCTGGCCCGGGCGGCGGGCCTCGCGATTGACGCGCGCGGGTGTCGGCCGCAGCTTCGCCATCAGCCGGACGGTGTCCGGCGTGTCGGGAAGGCCCAGGAAGGCGTTGTCGGGCGGCTGGACGAGGTGCGGCATGTCGCTGGTGGTGAGTGCGTCGAACAAGGGTTCGAGCTCGGGATGCCGGTCGAACACCGACTGTCCGGGGGCGAGGGTGAAGCCATCGAGGGTGATCTGCCGGCGGACGATATCGGGCCGAAGGGCCGCGACTTCGGCGGCGACGGCGCTGCCATAGCTGTGTCCGACGATGACGACGTCGTCGCTGTCCAGGAAATGCAGATGCTCGATGACATCCGCGACATGCGCCTGGAGTCCGGTCTCGCTTCCGCCCAGATGGGCGCGGTCGCCGAGGCCGGTCAATGTCGGTGCGGAGGAGGTCAACCCCCTGCGCGCGAGCGCGTCGCGCACCGGACGCCAGCACCATCCGCCGAGCCAGGATCCGTGGATGAGGACTATGGTGGGTTTAGCCGATGCCAAGATGTGTCCTCCCGGTGGATCGCATCGATGCATAGTCGGCGGCGATGGTCTTCGCAATATAATCTGTCTGACAGTAAGTCAGATTTTATTGCGAAGACCTGGTGACGAGCGGTGGCTATCTCGTGCTGGTCCCATCGACGGCAACCGGGATTTCCTCGATCTGGAGCGCTGCGGCGCGCGTGAAGATGTCCCGGACGAGGGGGTCCCGTTCCTGCGCCCGGATCGCGGCGTAGAAGGGGATGCGTCGGTCGAGGTCGGGACGCAGGCGGACCAGTCTGCCCTGGTCGAGATGGTCCCGCACCATGATCTCGGGCACGAAGCTGATGCCGCCGCCCGACAGCACGATATCGATCAGCGAGCGGACATTGTTGCAGCTGTTGATCGTCGCGTCGCCATGGCCTGCCTCTTCCAGGCTGGCGCGTGCCACGCCGTGGATCGGCGAATGGCGGTGCAGCAGCCATAGGGTGGGGCAGGGGCCGTCGAAACCTTGTTCCCCGAGCGCAGGGCTGGCGATCCACATCATATCGACCCCGCCGATCGGGGCGGTCTCGATATTGGGACTGGCGATCGGGCCGGCGAGGAAGATCAGGTCCGAGTTCGCGCCGAGCAGCTTCTGGAGCAGGCCGTGCGACAGATCGATCTCCATTTCGAGCGTCACGCGTGGCATATCGGCCTTCAGCGCCGTGAAGAAGGAGGGCAGGCAACTCGCGGCGGCGATCTCGCCCGCGCCGATCCGTACGATCCCCGATGCGCCCTCGAACCGGCCCGATTGGAGGAAGGTACGCTCGATCGAGGTCCAGAGCGGTTCGCATTCTCGGACGAACGCTCGCCCGCGTACCGTCAGGGCCATCGTGCGTCCCGCTCGCTCGAACAGGCGAAAGCCGATCTGGTGTTCCAGCTCTCGGATGCGCGCCGACACCCCGGGCTGGGTGGTGTTGAGCCGTTCCGCCGCCGCGCCGAACGTGCCGAGACGGCTGATCCACAACAGCGTCTCCAGATGATAGAGTGAGATGCGTCTCATAAATAACGGCTATGAATAAACCAAGAAAACTACAATTGGATTTTATGATTTCGGTTCTCTAGGCCCGTGTCAGGGAGGAGCCTTCCATGACCAAGATTTACCCGAATGCCGCGGCGGCGCTTGAGGGATTGCTGTTTGACGGAATGACGATCTCCGCGGGCGGCTTCGGCCTGTGCGGTGTTCCGGAGCGTCTGATCGATGCGATCGTCGCATCCGGCGTCAAGGATTTGACGGTCGCCTCCAACAATGCCGGTGTCGACGGGGAGGGGCTCGGCAAGCTGCTGCGCACCCGCCAGATCCGCAAGATGATCAGTTCCTATGTCGGCGAGAACAAGGAGTTCGAGCGACAGTATCTGGCCGGCGAGCTCGAGGTCGAATTCAGCCCGCAGGGCACCCTGGCCGAACGGATGCGCGCCGGCGGCGCCGGCATCCCCGGCTTCTACACCAAGACCGGCGTCGGCACGCTCGTCGCCGAGGGCAAGGAGACCAAGGACTTCGACGGCGAGACCTATGTGCTCGAACGCGGCATCCGGTCCGACCTGGCGATCATCAAGGGCTGGAAGGCCGACGAGAGCGGCAACCTGATCTTCCGCAAGACCGCGCGCAACTTCAACCATCCGGCGGCGACATCCGGAAAGGTCTGCGTGGCCGAGGTCGAGGAGATCGTGCCGGTCGGGAGCATCGACCCCGATCACATCCACCTGCCGAGTATCTATGTGAAGCGTCTCGTCCTCGGCGCGCCCTATGACAAGAAGATCGAGTTCCGCATGACCCGCGCGAGGGAGACCGCATAATGGCCTGGGACCGCAACCAGATGGCGGCGCGCGCCGCCAAGGAACTGAAGGACGGCTTCTACGTCAATCTGGGCATCGGCATCCCGACCCTGGTCGCAAACAACATCCCCGACGGGATGACCGTGACCCTGCAGTCGGAGAACGGCATGTTGGGTATCGGCCCCTTCCCCTATGAGGATCAGGTCGACCCCGACCTGATCAATGCGGGCAAGCAGACGATCAGCCAGCTTCCTTCGTCGAGCTTCTTCTCCTCGGCCGACAGCTTCGCGATGATCCGCGGCGGGCATATCGACCTGACCGTGCTCGGCGCCATGGAGGTGTCGGAGGGCGGCGACATCGCCAACTGGATGATCCCGGGCAAGATGATCAAGGGCATGGGCGGTGCCATGGACCTCGTCGCCGGCGTCAAGAAGATCATCGTCGTTATGGAGCATAATGCCAAGGACGGCAGCCCGAAGTTCATCCCGGCCTGCACGTTGCCGCTGACCGGCAAGAACGTCGTCGACATGATCGTCACCGACCTGGCGGTGTTCCAGCGGCCGGACTACGCCTCGCCGTTCAAGCTGATCGAGCTTGCGCCCGGCGTCACCGCGGAGGAGGTCGCGGCCAAGACGACGGCGCATTATCTGAACTGAGGCGGGCGCTCCCCCGATCGTCGGGTATTTTTGAACCTCCCCCGCGACGGCGGGGGAGGGCCGTCTCAGGCGGTCTGGACGTCGAAGGCGAACCAGACGCTCTGGCCGTGATCGTAGAGCTGAACGGCGTGGTCGGTCACGATGACCGAATAATGGGTCGAGGATCGCCGGTCATATCCCTTGGCGGTCGCCCCATCTATCTCGATCGAGACGAAACTCTCGTCGGCCGCATCGTAGAGCTCCGGCAGGGTTCCGCCGAACTTGGCCGAGCGATCGCCGTCAAACCCCTGCAGATGTTCACCCCGGGCCTCAGCCGCGATCCGCAAGTGGCGTCCCGCGGCATGATCGTAGATGCCGGCGACCTTGGTCTGGGTGATCAGGGCATGGGCGGAGGCGGCCACCATGGCGCGGGTATGGGAAAGCATCGCGCTACCTGACACCCCCGCCTACGGGAAATCAAGCCGGCCGGCAGCAGGTGGAACCTCGTCGTGCGTCTATGCCGGTTTCCGCCTCATCAGTGCGGAGCGCAGGCATTCGCAAACGGTTTCGTCGCGCTGGTTGATCAGCCGGTGACGGAAGGTGACGATGCCGGCATCGGGCCGCGAGCGGGATTCGCGCAGCTCGACCACTTCCGATTCGGCGCGCATCGTGTCGCCGATGAACACCGGCTTGGGCATCACGAGCTTGTCATAGCCGAGATTGGCGACCAGCGTGCCGAGGGTCGTGTCGCTGACCGACAGGCCGACCATCAGCGCGAAGGTGAAAGTGCCGTTGACCAGTATCTGGCCGAATTCGGACGCCTTCGCCGCCTCCAGATCAATGTGGAGCGGCTGCGGGTTGTGCGTCATCGTCGAGAAGAGAAGGTTGTCGGTCTCCGTGACGGTACGGTGAATTTCGTGCCGCAGCTTGTCGCCGACCTTCCATTCGTCAAACCACCGTCCGGCCATCGCGCATCCTCCCTCTGATCAGCGGAGGCGATGTATCGCATGCGATGATTTCGGGGAAATCGAAATGCCGCGCGGCAATGCATAGGCCGCGTCTATGGCTGCGGCCCGTTCAGAGGTCGAGCGCAGTGACCAGTATCTCCACGCCTTTCTCGCCACGCGTCAGGAAGCCCTCACGAGCGAGGCGTATCGCCGCGTCGCAGATTTTCTGGCGCTTCTCTTCCAGGATCCGGTCCAGCTCGTCATGGGTAGCGCGCTTGGCCAGCTTGAAAATGGCGCCGCTGTCGAGCTCGACGATGGCGGGTTCGCCGTCGAGCAGCGCGTGGAAGCCAAGATGGCCACCACCCGCAAGGCGGGAGTCGAGGATCAGGGACATGGTGCTCCGATGGCTGCCAGGGTACCGTAGCGGCAATCTTTCGGCGCAGCCCCCCTGCCTAGCCCATTCAGCAGCCGATGGGTATGATATAGATTAGTATCCGGTGGGCCCATTCGCGGCCACCAATCAGGCGATATCCGGATCAAGATAGAGATAGGAAGCGTCGAACTGGCCCCTTGCGGCCAGCCAGTCGGGGCGCAGGATCTCGACATGGGATGAACGGACGACGCAGAGCCCCTCCTCGCGGAGCTGACGCAGGATACGGTTCATATGGATGCTCGTCACCCCGCAAATCTCGGCGAGGTCGTTCTGGGTCAGGTCGAGTGCGAAGCGCCGGCCGTCGCTCAGGCCCACCGCGCGCAGCCGGGCATTGGTCTCACACAGGAAATGCGCAACCCGGCCCATCGCGTCGAGCCGGCCGAGCCGGAACAGCCAGGCGCGGTGCATCGCCGCATCGAGCAGGGTGGAGAACCAAAGCTTGCGGCCCAGTATCGTGTCCGCGACCAGGGCATGCATCCGGTCATGGGGAACGATGGCGACGCGCGCAGGCGTCACGGAGGCGATGTCGTGTTCGAGCTGGGACAGCGCATAGCTGTGCAGGTCGACGAAATCGCCTGGCAGGTGGAGGCCGACAAACTGGCGCAGGCCATCGCGGTCGGAAATAGTGCGGCCCATCAGCCCGTCGATGATCAGGGCGCTGTGTCGCAGCGTCTCGCCAGCCTCGACCATCACCGTGCGTGCGGGAACGACCTTGATCTCACTGACTGCGTTCTCGATAGCGGCGTGCTCGGCGCGATCGAGCATCATCCCCCGACGTCCCTTGAGGAACTTCTCCGTAATCATTCCGTGTGCCGTTACCCCCGAGCGCAAGGGCCGTGCGTACGGCCCCGCAAGATCGATGGTGCTCCTCCTAATCCGGAACTTCGCGAATGAGATTGCCGTAGGTTAGTTTTGTCGAAGATTTGCAACTTCCTTGTAATCAGAGGGTTTTGGTGGGCGATGTTCAACACCCGCACATCGTCTGGCGGGCCATGCGAACCGGCGGGAGGCTATGCCGCACTTCTATTTTCATGTCTCCAACGGCACCGGGGAAACCCGCGATGAAGAAGGGATCGACCTGCCGGATCTGGCGGCCGCCCACGCCCAGGCCCTGTCGGGGATCCGATCGATCCTGCGCGAGGAACTCGGGCGGGGGTTGCTCGATTTCGGCGGCATGATCCGCGTTACCGACCCGCAGGGACGTATCCTCCTCGAGGTACCTTTCGATAGCGCGGTCGAGGTGCGGCATGATGACCGCCGCCGCTGAGCAGGGCCTTGTCTTCGGGGCCGCGCCCTGGGCCGACCGGCTATTGATGAAGCTGCGCCAGCGGGACGATATCGACGCCGCCGAGGAGGCCGCATTACGCTCCGTTATCGAGCCGCCGCAATCCTATCCGGCGCGCAGGGTGATCATCGAGGAAGGAGAGCCGCTGGATCGGTCGGCACTGCTGGTCGAAGGGCTGCTCGCCCGGGTCAAGGACATGCGCGATGGGCAGCAGCAGATCAGCGAACTCCACGTCCCGGGCGACTTCGCCGATCTGCACAGCTTCACCCTCAAGCGGCTCGATCATGGTATCCTGGCCCTTACCGCGTGCCGGATCGGATGGGTCAGCCATGAGGCGCTGGCGCTGGTGGTCGAGCGCTTCCCCCATCTTGGTCGGCTGCTATGGTTCTCGACCAATCTCGATGCGGCGATCCACCGCGCCTGGACGGTGTCGCTGGGCCGGCGTGACGCTACCACGCGGCTTGCCCATCTGCTGTGCGAACTGCAGGTCCGGCTGGAGATCGTCGGTCTTGCCGATATGACCGGCTATCCGCTGGCGCTGACCCAGAGCGATCTGGCCAATTGCCTGGGCCTGACCTCGGTCCATGTGAATCGTGTGCTGCGCGACCTGCGTGAGCGGGGGCTGGTCACTTTTCGCGGCGGCCATGTGACCATCGCCGACCCGGTCGGACTGTGCGATTTCGCCGAGTTCAGCCCCGATTACCTGTTTATCGAGAAACGGCCGCGCTGACCCTCCCCTTCCGACGTGACATTTCCGGAAAGACCGCATTATCCTCCGGCCGACCGGGTCGGCATGGAGAGGGTAATGGGCATGGAATTGGGACGCATCGGTATCTGGTCGATCGAACTGCGCTTCGGCGATCCGGCCGAGGCGAGCCGCGCAGCGACAGAGTTGGAGGCGCTCGGCTTCGGGGCGATCTGGATCCCCGGGGCGATCGACGACAGGATACTCGCCGATGTCGATCGCCTGCTCGACGCGACGTCTACCGTCGCCATCGGCACGGGGATCATCAACGTCTGGAAGGTCGCCGCGGCCGATGTCGGCCGCTGGTGGCAGGCGCTGCCGGCGGACCGGCGGGCGCGTCTGATGCTCGGCTTCGGAGTCAGCCATGGACCGGCGATCGGCGAGCAATACGGAAAGCCGCTCGCGACCATGGCCGCCTATCTTGATGGGCTCGACGCTACCGGCGTGCCGGCGGCGCATCGCTGCCTCGCCGCGCTTGGCCCGAAGATGTTGGATCTCGCCCGCGATCGAACGGCAGGGGCGCACCCCTATCTGGTCACCGCCCGGCACACTGCCGAGGCACGCGAGCGGCTGGGCCCGGGGGGGCTGCTCGCGCCCGAGCAGGGGGTGATCCTCGAAACCGACCCGGCGCGCGCACGCGCGATCGGCCGCGCTGCGCTATCCAGCTATCAGCACTTCCCCAACTATAAGAACAATTGGCGACGATTGGGCTATACCGAGGAGGATATTGTCGGCAGCGACCGGTTGATCGACGACCTGTTCCTGTGGGGGGATCACGATCGTATAACTGCAGGCGTGCAGGCGCATTTCGACGCGGGTGCGGACCATGTCTGCCTGCAGCTCATCCGCGGCGAGATGGGAAGCCATACGAGCATGCCGATCGAGGAATGGCGGACGCTCGCTAGGATGCTGCTGTGACGTTCAGCGGTTCGGGTCGGTTTCCACGAAGTCGAGGAAGCTGGAGACGGCGCGGCTGCGATGTCGCTCGCGGTGGAGCAACAGGCTGAAATTGCGTTCCGGCAGGGCGCAGTCGAGCCGCTGGATCAGGCCGGCCTTGCGCCGTGGGGCGGCGGCGGCGTCGGAGATCGGAGCAATCATCTCGCTGCCTTCTACGGCCGCCAGCACCGCGCCGTTCGATGGCAGTTCCAGCCTTATGTCGAGATCGCCGATCGCGAGGCCGTGATCGGTCAGCACCGTCGCGAAGTGGTCGCGCGTGCCCGATCCCGGCTCCCGCATCACCCACATCGCCCCCAGCAGTTCCGTGCGGCCGATCGGCCGGCCGGCGAGGCGGTGGCCTATCGCGGCATAGAGGCCGAGCTGATCATGGCCCACCGTCCGCACGTCGAGCAGCGGATGATCGGTTCGTCCTTCCACCACGGCGAGATCGGCATCGCCTGCCAGCACGGCTGATGCCGCCTGTGCAGTGTTGCCATCGACCATCGACAGCGTGATCCCGCGCCGGGCGGCGGCGAAGCGGGCGAGATAGCGCGGCAGCCAATAGGTCGCGACGGTCTGGCTGGCGGCAATGCGGACCTCCCCACGAACCAGCCCTGACAGGTCGTCGAGCACTTGCCGCGCCTGCTCGGCCCGCGCGAGCACCCCCTTTGCCTCGGGCAGGAACAGGCGACCGGCGCTCGTCAGCTCCAGCCGGCGGCCGATACGATCGAACAGCCGGCTGCCGTGCCGTCCCTCCAGCGCGGCGACGGCGGCGCTGACGGCGGGCTGCGACAGGTGGAGCAGGGCGGCGGCCCGCGTCATGTTCGAGGCATCGGCAACGGCGACGAAGATGCGGAGCTGGTCGAGGGTCATTCGATAAAGACAGTCTATCGTTCTCTTCCAATCAATCGATTGGACCTGGGTGTTTGTCAAGTCGATCTATCAGGGATGATAGCTGTGCTTTCGACATCGCCTTTCGGTCGGCTGTTGCCGGGCCTTGCGCTGAGCAGCGCCGTCGCCGGCACAGCGCTGCTGCTGGCGCGCGTGGAGACGCTGGCGGTCGGACATGCCTGGATCGAGCCGCTGGTGGTGGCGATCCTGCTCGGCACGGCCTTGCGCACCGC
Organism: Sphingomonas sp. Y57; assembly: GCF_001015195.1. Lineage (GTDB taxonomy): Bacteria > Pseudomonadota > Alphaproteobacteria > Sphingomonadales > Sphingomonadaceae > Rhizorhabdus. The sequence goes on from NZ_LDES01000065.1 coordinate 44,096, forward strand.
CTGGGCACTGCCGGCGGCGTTCGCGCCGGGGATCGACTGCGCGGCGCGTTTCGTGTTGGAGGTCGCGGTGATGCTGATCGGCGCGACGATCAGTTTCGGAACGCTGGCGGCGGCCGGTCCGGCGCTGCTTGCGGGGATCGTGGCGACGGTATTGAGCGCCATCGGCCTGTCCTTCCTGGTCGGCCGGGCGCTGGGCCTGCCGGCCAAGATGGCGACGCTGGTTGCTTGCGGCAACGCAATCTGCGGCAACTCGGCGATCGCCGCGGTCGCGCCGGTGATCGAGGCCGACGGCAGGGATGTCGCCACCGCCATCGCCTTCACCGCTGTGCTCGGCGTCGGGGTCGTCCTGCTCCTGCCGCTGGTCGCAGCGATGCTGCACCTGTCCCCCACGGCCGGGGGCGCGCTCGCGGGCCTGACCGTCTATGCGGTGCCGCAGGTGCTCGCCGCCGCCGGTCCGATGGGCGGCGTCGCGGTGCAGGTGGGCACGCTGGTGAAGCTCGTTCGCGTGCTGATGCTGGGACCGGTCCTGCTGCTGCTGTCGCTGCTCGCACCGCGCGATGGGACCATGGCGCGCGGCGCACCGCTCGATCGGCGGCGCTTGGCATTGATCCTGCCCTGGTTCATCGTCGGATTCCTGTTGCTGGCGGGGTTGCGCTCGGCCGGGTTGCTGCCGACGGCCGCGGTCGACGTGGCGGACCATGCCGCGGGGCTGCTGACGGTGGTCGCGATGGCGGCGCTGGGGCTAGGGGTGGACCTGCGCAGTGTCGCGGCGGCGGGGCCTCGCGTCACCGCGGTGGTAACGCTGTCGCTGTGCCTGCTGGCGGGGATCGCGCTGGGTATATTGTGGGCGACGGGGCTCGCCTGGAACGGCTGACGGAGCGGATGGGACGATGAACCGGTTCGATGCGATGATGAGGGCGCCGCTGGGCCGCCGGCAGGTGCTGGCGGGCGTGGCGGCGGTGGTGGCGGCGCCGGCGGGTGCACAGGGGCTGGTCGATCTGCACCTGCCGGGCGGCCCGTCGCGGCGGCCCTTGGCGGCCGGCTTTCCCGACAAGGGGGAGATGATCGTCCAGCGTATCCATCCGCCGTTGCTCGAAACGCCGATGGAGGTGTTCGACGGCGACGTCTTCACCCCCAATGACCGCTTCTTCGTGCGCTGGCATTGGTCCGATTTCCCTACCTCGGTCGATGCCGGAGCCTTCCGCCTCGCGGTTCGCGGCCGGGTGCGCCGGCCGCTGTCGATCAGCCTTGCTCAATTGCTCCGCATGCCGCGCGTCGAACTGGCGGCGGTGAACCAATGTTCGGGCAATTCGCGCGGCCTGTTCGAGCCCCGTGTCCCCGGCGCGCAATGGGGGCATGGCGCCATGGGCAATGCCCGCTGGACCGGCGTGCGGCTGCGCGATGTGCTCGATCAGGCTGGCGTGCTGTCCGACGCCGTCGCGGTCCGTTTCGCCGGGCTTGACGGGACGACGGTGGAGGGCGCGCCACGCTTCGAGAAGGCGCTCGCCATCGACCATGCCCGCGACGGCGAGGTGATGATCGCCTTCGCGATGAACGGGGAGCAACTGCCGCTTCTCAATGGCTTCCCGATCCGGCTGGTCGTACCGGGCTGGTATTCGACCTACTGGATCAAGATGCTGTCCGACATCGAAGTGCTGGCCGCGCCCGACGATCGCTACTGGATGGCCAAGGCTTATCGCATACCGACGACGCCGGGCGCGGACGTCGCGCCTGGGGCCAGGGATGTGCCGACCGTGCCGATCGGCAGGATGGTGCCGCGTTCTTTCGTCACCAGCCTGCGCGAAGGGCAGGCGGTTCCGCTTCGCCCTATATTGCCGGTCGGCGGGATCGCGCTCGGCGGCGACCGGGGCGTCGCCCTGGTCGAATTGTCGGTCGATGCCGGGCGCAACTGGCAAACCGCCAGGCTCGGTCCCGACCATGGCCGCTACAGCTTCCGCCGTTGGGATGCCGAGCTTCCGCTGGCCGGGCCCGGGCCGCTGACGCTGATGGTCCGCTGTACCAATGATGCCGGCGAGGGGCAGCCGATGAAGCCGATTTGGAACCCGAGCGGCTTCATGCGCAACAATGTCGAGGCGGTGTCGGTGGAGGTGCGGGCCGATGCGTAGCGGGAGCGGCCTGGCTGCCCTGCTTGGCGCCGTCGTCGTGGCGACCTCGCTTTTTGCGGCGCCGCGCCTTACCCTGAAATCGACATCGGTCGAACTGCCCTATGACGAACTGGCCTACCCCGAGGGGCCGGGCGCCGAGGTGATGAACGCGAACTGCGCGTCGTGCCACTCGGCGAGCATGGTGCTGCTCCAGCCGAAATTGTCGCGCGAGCAATGGACAGGGATCGTTCGCAAGATGCGCGACGTCTACCGCGCACCCGTCGCCGATGAGGACGTCCCGGCGATCATCGATTATCTGGCCAGCTTATCTCCGAATTGACGCTCGATCGGCGCGCATCCTGCGCACCGAGGCGTCGAACGAAGCCGGCCGGATTGCCGGGGTAGGGCGAGGGCTCGACCAGCTTTCCGTCGATTCCGACCTTGATCAGGTTCTCCAGCGTTTCCCGGAAAGATTTGGACGGCCGGGCTGCCGTCGGATGGACCTGGGGCAGGTCTAACACGCCTTCTTTCAGTGTAAGGCGGGCAAGGGTCCCGGCGCGGGGCAGATTGGGAGTTGACGGAAAAATACACTCCTGTATTTATCGGCATGGTTCACCATCGCGGAGCGGGGATTTCGTGACGAAGCGAGCGGCACAGTCAAAGACCACCGGAAGGCGGTCCTGGGTGCGGACGCCGCCGCCCGAGCAGACCCCGTCGACCGAGGACTGGATCCGGCTGGCGCGCGAGGTGCTGATCAGCGAAGGAATCCTGGCAGTCAAGATCGACCGGCTCGCCAAGCTTGCCGGCGTCACACGCGGAGGCTTCTACTGGCGCTTCCAGAGCCGTGACGAACTGCTCGATGCACTGATCACCGACTGGCGTGACCGGAACACCACACCAATGCTGCAGGTTCTTCGCAGCGGTGCCTCTCCCAAGGAGCGCATGCGCGGCCTGGCCGAGCTCTATATCGAGGGGCGAGGTTTCAGTGAGGCTTATGACAGCGCCGTTCGCGCCTGGGCGGCGCTGTCGCCCCCGATCGCCGAGATCGTCCGCGCAGTCGACGGCATCCGCCTTGAGGCGCTCGAGGAGCTGTTTCGCGACGTGGGTTTCGATGCCGACGAGTCGATGATCCGGGCGCGCGTCACCTATTTCCACCAGGTGGGATATTACGCGATCGGCATGCAGGAAACCGCGGCGGAGCGCTGGGCCCTTGTCGATCGCTACACCGACGTGCTGTTCACTAATCAATTGAAATAGAGACCGTTTTTTCGAGAAATTTTTGGTGCCATGTGCTTACCCAGGAAATACACGACTGTATTTGTGAGGGATGAAGATGCGCTATTCGGCGTGGACAGTGTTCAGACAGGGGCTGGGCGGCCAGCGCGGCTGGAAACCGGCCTGGCGGTCGCCGGACCCGAAGCCGGACTATGACGTCATCGTCATCGGCGGCGGCGGCCATGGGCTCGCGACGGCTTACTATCTGGCGAAGACCTACGGCATCCGCCGCGTCGCCGTGCTCGAGAAAGGCTGGATCGGCGGCGGCAATAGCGGCCGCAACACCACGGCGATCCGATCCAATTACTATTATCGGGCCAGCGCGCGGATGTACGAACATTCGCTCAAGCTCTACGAAGGCCTGTCGAAAGAGCTGAATTACAACGTGATGTTCAGCCAGCGCGGCATGATCTCGTTGGCGCACAGCCTGCACGATGTCGAACTGGCGCACCGGCAGGCCGGCGCAATGCGGCTGAACGGCGTGGATGCGGACTTCCTGTCACCGGCCGAGATCGGTCGGCGGGTGCCCATCCTGGACGTGTCGCCAGGCGCGCGCTTCCCGGTGTTTGGCGGGCTGCTCCAGAAGCGGGCGGGCACGGCGCGGCACGATGCCGTGGTGTGGGGCTATGCGCGTGCCGCCGATGCGCTGGGCGTCGACATCATCCAGAACTGCGAGGTGACGGGCTTCCGTCGCGGCGCCGACGGGGCGGTAACCGGCGTGGAAACCTCGCGCGGGCCGATCGCGGCGACGCGGATCGGTGTCGCGGTGGCAGGCCATTCGAGCCGGCTTGCCGAGATGGCGGGCTTCCGCCTGCCGATCACCAGCTACGCGTTGCAGGCCTTCGTCTCCGAACCGCTCAAGCCCGTCCTCGACACCGTCGTCCTGTCGCCCGCGACCGGCGTCTATATGAGCCAGTCCGACAAGGGCGGCCTCGTCATCGGCGGCGGACTCGACCTCTATCCGTCCTATGCGCAGCGGGGCAACATGCCGGTGATGCGCAATGTCCTGGGGGCGGTTGCGGCGCAATATCCTGCGCTCGGTCGGGTGCGACTGCTGCGGCAATGGGCGGGGATAGTGGATGTCGTCCCCGACAGCAGCCCGATCATCGGCGCGTCGCCGGTGCCGGGCCTGTTCCTGGACTGCGGCTGGGGAACGGGCGGGTTCAAGGCGATCCCGGTCGGCGGGACCATGCTGGCGCACCAGCTGGCCACGCTGGCGCCTCATCCGCTGGCTGAGCCCTTCTCACTCGAACGCTTCACCACCGGCGCGCTCATCGACGAAGCCGCCGGTTCCGGCATCGCGCACTGAGGATCGATCATGCTGCAAATCTCCTGTCCCTGGTGCGGCCCTCGCGACGAGATCGAATTCCGCTGCGGCGGTCAGAGCCACGTCATCCGCCCCGGACCCCCCGAGCAGGTCGATGACGAGACCTGGGGCCGCTATCTGAGCGAGAAGATCAACCCGCGCGGCGAGCATCTCGAACGCTGGCTGCACGCGGCCGGCTGCCGCCGCTGGTTCAACATCGCCCGTGATACTGCGACGCACCGAATCCGGGCCGTCTATCATATGGTCGAACAGCCGCCTGCGGTTGGCGACGAAGGGGACGTCCGATGAGCCAGCGCTTTCGCCTTGCCGCCGGCGGCCTCGTGGACCGAAGCCGGCCGCTGTCCTTTCGTTTCGAAGGGCGCACCTATCGCGGCTATGCCGGAGACACGCTCGCTTCCGCGCTGCTCGCGAACGGGGTTCGCCTGGTCGGCCGGTCGTTCAAATACCACCGTCCGCGCGGGATATTGGGCTTTGGGCCCGAGGAATCCAACGCGCTGATGCAGCTTGGCACCGGCGCGCGCACCGCGCCCAACCTGCGCGCGACGGAAATCAGGCTGCACGACGGGCTGGAGGCGAAGGCGGTCAATTGCTGGCCGAACGTCCGTTTCGACATCGGCGGCGTGAACAATCTGCTGTCCCGCTTTTTGGCGGCGGGTTTCTACTACAAGACTTTCATGTGGCCGCACTGGCACGTCTATGAAGGTGCGATCCGCCGGGCGGCGGGGCTTGGCAAGGCGCCGACCGCGCCCGATCCGGACCGCTACGAAAACCGCTTCGCCCATTGCGACGTGCTGGTGGTCGGTTCGGGACCGGCGGGCCTCGCGGCGGCGCGGGCGGCGGCGGGCGGCGGCGCCCGGGTGATCCTTGCCGAACAGGATCATGTACTGGGCGGACGGCTGCGCTGGGACGGCGGCGAGGTCGACGGCCTGGCCGGAGACCGCTGGGTCGACGAGACGATCGCGGCTCTCGCGGCGATGCCGAACGTCCGGATCCTGCCGAATACCGCCGTCACCGGCTATTTCGACCATGATGCACTCGCGATGATCGAGACGGTGGCGGGCGACGACCCCGCCGCACCTGCGCATCTGCCGCGCTACCGGCAATGGCAGGTGCGGGCGGGCAGGGTGGTCCTGGCCACCGGCGCGATCGAACGGCCGCTGGTATTTCCGGGCAACGACAGGCCCGGCGTGATGCTGGCGAGCGCCGTGCGCCACTATCTCGCCCGTTATGCCGTCCGTCCAGGCGATCGGGCCGTGGTCTTCACCAATAATGACGAGGCCTATCGGACGGCGGTCGCCTTGGAGGCAGCGGGCGGCACGGTAGTGGCGCTGGTCGATACGCGCGGAGACATCGATCCGGCGCTCGCAGCCTCGATCGAGGCGCTCGGTATCCGGCTGTTGCGCGGCTCCGCAGTCGTGACAACGCAGGGGGCGAAGACGCTGCGCGGCGTGACGATACGCCAGGCGGATGGCACCCAGCTGCGCCTGGCCTGCGATCTGCTGGCGATGTCGGGCGGCTGCAACCCCAATGTCAGCCTCTTTTCCCAGTCGGGCGGGCGTCTTGCCTATGACGAGGATCTGGTCGCCTTTCGTCCTGCCCAGTCGGCACAGAACGAAACTTCGGTCGGCGCCGCCGCGGGATTGCGGACGTTGGGGGAGGCCTTGGCGAGCGGCCATGCCGCCGGAGCGGGCGACGGCATCGCGCCGCGCGCGACCGACGCGCATCAGGCGGCGGCCGTCACCGCCTGCTGGCGGATCGATGCGCCAGGCAAGGCCTTCGTCGACATGCAGAACGACGTCAGCGCCGACGATATCGGTCTCGCCGCGCGCGAGAGCTTCCGCTCGGTCGAGCATCTCAAGCGCTACACCACGCTCGGCATGGCGTCGGACCAGGGCAAGACCTCCAACGTCAATGCGCTGGCCATCATGGCCGGATTGACCGGGCAGGGCATTGCCGAGACCGGCACGACCCGCTTTCGCTTCCCCTTCGTGCCGGTCGCACTGGGCGCCTTCGCGGGACGTGCCCATGGCGAGTTGTTGCGCCCGCTGCGGCGACTGGCGCTGCACGACCGCCATGTCGCGCTTGGCGCAATCATGGAGGACTATGGCTGGCTTCGCCCATCGGCCTATCCGCGTGCCGGGGAAAGCCGCTTCGGGGCCGAACAACGCGAGGCCCGCGCAGTGCGCGACGGGGTCGGCATCTTCGACGGTTCGCCGCTCGGCAAGATCGAGGTGCGCGGGCCCGACGCGGCGAAGCTGCTCGACTTCGTCTATGCCAGTACGATGTCGACGCTGAAGGTCGGCAAGGTCCGCTACGGGCTGATGCTCAACGAACTGGGCGTGGTCATCGACGACGGCGTCTGCGCGCGGCTGGGTGACGATCATTTCCTGGTGGGCGCGTCGAGTGCGGGCGCGGACCGGATCGCGGCCTGGCTGGAGGAATGGCTCCAGTGCGAGTTCGTCGACCATGACGTGCTCGTCGCGCCGGTGACGACGAGCTGGTCGGTGGTGACGCTCACCGGTCCCCGTGCCCGAGACCTGCTGGCCGAGGCGGGGACGAGTTTTCCGCTGGGGGCCGAGGCCTTCCCGCATATGAGCTTCCAGGAGGGCACCGTCGCGGGAATCGAGGCGCGGGTGATGCGGGTAAGCTACACCGGCGAGACCTCTTACGAGATCAATGTGCCGACCGGTCGCACCGCCGAGCTCTGGGACGCGCTGATGCACCTCGGCGGCCGCTACGGGCTGACCCCGATCGGCATCGACGCCTGGAACCTGCTGCGTCTCGAAAAGGGCTATCTGCATGTCGGCGCTGACACCGACGGCACCACCACCCCGCTCAACCTCGGCTGGGACCATGTCATGCGCCGCAAGGGCGATTTCGTCGGCAAGCGTTCGCTGATGCTCGCGCTCCATCAGGACCCCAGGCGTCTCCAGCTCGTCGGGCTGCGCGCCGACGGCGCCGATCCGCTGCCGATCGGCGCGCATCTGGTGCGTGGCGAGGGAGCGGACCGTGCAAGCGACGGTTTCGTCACGTCGAGCGCGTACAGTCCGACATTCGGCCAGGGCGTCGCACTGGCGCTGGTCCATGGCGGCACTGGCCGGATCGGCGAGGCCGTCGTCCTCGAACATGAAGACCAGAGGCTGACCGCCACGATCGTCCAACCGACTCTCTACGATCCCGAAGGAGCCCGGCTCAATGGCTGATATCTGGCAAGCGAGAGCCGCGACCGTTGCGGTGCGGGAGTGCATCGCGGGGCCGATCACCACCCTGCGACTGCGTCATCCCTCGGCGGATGACCTGGCGCGGATCGGCACGCTGATCGGTACGGTGCTGCCGACCGTCCCGAACCGTATCGCCGACGGAGCGGTACGGGCGATCTGGATCGGTCCGGACGAGTGGCTGATCCTCGGCGAGACCGCGTCCAACGCGGCGATCGAGGCGGCGGCGACCGACGCCGCGGCGGCACTGTGCGTCAGTGTCGGCGACGGACGCTGTACGTTCGAGGCAACCGGCCCCGACGCCGCTGAACTGCTCGCAAAGGCGACATCGATCGACCTGCATCCGACTGCCTTCACCGGGGAGATGTCGGCGATGACGCTGTTCGCGCAGGTTAACGCGATCATCGATCGGCCGCCGGGCCTGGATGGCTTTCGGCTGATCTTCGACATCAGCGTTCGCGACTATCTCCGGGACTGGTTCGGCGACGCTATCGTCGAGTTCGGCTGAGCCGCGCAGCTTCGTCGCCTTCTTCCCATCATCCTTACATCGAAGGGTTGCCATGACCGCCGCCTATGTCCTGACTCTGTCCTGCCCCGATCAGCCGGGGATCGTCACCCGCGTCACCGCGGAACTGTACAGCTATCGCGCCAACATCGTCGAAGCCGCCCAGTTCGAGGACAGGGAGACCGATCGCTTCTTCATGCGCGTGGTGTTCACGGTACCGGAGGGGGTGGCATTGGAGATGGTGCGCGACACCTTCACCCCCGTCGCCCGCCATTATGACATGCATTGGGCGATCCGCCCGCGCGACCAGCGGCGCAAGGTGCTTCTGCTCGCATCGAAGTTCGACCATTGCCTGGTCGACCTGCTCTACCGCAACCGCATCGGAGAGCTGAACATGGAGGTCGTCGGGATCGTCTCCAACCACCCCCGCGAGACCTATGGCGATCTCGGCGACGCGCCCTTCCATCATTTCCCCATCACCCGCGACACCAAGCCGGAGCAGGAGGCGCGCATCAAGGCCGTGGTGAATGACACGGGTGCCGAACTGATCGTGCTCGCCCGCTACATGCAGATATTGTCGGACGACCTCGCCGCCTTCCTGTCGGGCCGCTGCATCAACATCCATCACAGCTTCCTGCCCGGCTTCAAGGGGGCCAAGCCTTATCACCAGGCGCATGCGCGCGGCGTCAAGATGATCGGGGCGACCGCTCACTACGTGACGGCCGACCTCGACGAGGGCCCGATCATCGCGCAGGACGTCGAGCAGATCAGCCACGCGGATTCGCCGGAGGCGCTGGTGCGCAAGGGCCGCGACATCGAACGCCGCGTGCTCGCGCGCGCCGTGCGCAGCCATCTGGACGATAGGGTGCTGATGAACGGCACCAAGACAGTCGTCTTCCCGGATTGAGCATGGCGGGCATCATCGACGGGAAGGCGATCGCGGAGACGATCCGGGCCGACGTAGCGGCCGGCGTCGCGGCGCTGACGGCGGCGGGCGGCGCCGTCCCGGGGCTGGCGGTGGTGCTGGTCGGCGACGACCCCGCCAGCCTGGTCTATGTCGGCCGCAAGATCGCGCAGACGAGACAGGCGGGCATCCGGTCGTTCGAACATCGGCTGCCGGCGGAGACGGGCGAGGAGGAACTGCTCGGCCTGATCGAGCGGCTCAACCGCGATGACGAAGTCCACGGTATACTCGTCCAGCTTCCGCTGCCTCCTCAAATCCGGGCCGAGCGGGTGCTCGACGCGATCGACCCGATCAAGGACGTCGACGGCTTCCATCCCGTCAATGTAGGCCGGCTGTCGATCGGCACCGACGGGCTCGTGCCATGCACCCCGCTCGGCTGCATGCTGCTGCTGGAGACCGTGATTGACGATTTCCGGGGGCTGAAGGCGGTCGTCATCGGCAAGTCGAACATCGTCGGCAAGCCGGTGGCGATGCTCCTGCTCGAACGCGAATGCACGGTGACGGTCACGCATATCCTGACCCGCAACCTGCCCGATATCGTTCGCACCGCCGACATCGTCGTGGTCGCGGCCGGCAGTCCGGGGCTCGTGCGTGGCGAGTGGGTCAAGCCCGGCGCGGTGGTGATCGACGTGGGGATCAATCGTGTCGGCGAGCCGGGCAAGGGCGGCCGGCTGGTCGGTGACGCCGCCTTCGAGGAGCTGGGCCATGCGAGGGCGATCACGCCGGTTCCGGGTGGGGTAGGCCCGATGACGGTCGCATGCTTGCTGCGCAACACTCTGCTCGCGGCGCGCAAGCAGCAGGGGGCGGACGCTTCGCCTAAAAAAGGCGCCTGAACGCCTCTGGCTCCCCGTTCACATCGGATTATGCCTCACCCGGAACAGGCCTGCAGCAGAGCAGGATGAATATCGGTTCCCGTGGGAGGTTGGACGTTCGGGTGATGCAGCAGCAGGCGCGGGTAGTGATCATAGGTGGCGGCGTGATCGGCTGCAGCATCCTCTACCATCTCACCAAGCAGGGATGGACCGACGTGGTGCTTCTCGAACGCAAGGAATTGACGGCGGGGTCGACATGGCATGCGGCCGGCGGGTTCCACACGATCAACGGCAACGCCAACGTCGCCAGGCTCCAGGCCTATACCTGCGGCATCTACCGGGAGATCCAGGAACTCTCGGGGCAGGACGTCGGCGCTCATTATGTCGGCGGGTTGCTGGTCGCGGCGACCGAGCAGCGCTGGGAATTCCTGAGGGCCGAACATGCCCGCCACCATGTGCTGGGGATCGAGTCCGAACTGCTCGGACCGGCGGAGATCGCGAAGCTCGTCCCGATCATGGAGATGAAGGACGTGATCGGCGCGATCTACGATCCGCTCGAAGGCTATCTCGATCCTTCGGGCGCGACCTATGCCTATGCGGGTGCGGCGCGGGCGGCGGGCGCGACGATCCACCGCCACACGATGGTCGAGGGGCTGGCGCGCCGGCCGACCGGCGAATGGGAGGTGCGGACCGACAAGGGGACGATCGTCGCCGAGCATGTCGTCAACGCCGCCGGCCTGTGGGCACGCGAGGTCGGCCGCATGGCCGGGGTCGATCTGCCGCTGGTGCCGATGGAGCATCATTACCTGATCACCGACGACCTGCCCGAGCTGAAGGGCAGGCCGGAGATGCCCTCGGTCGCCGATCTCGACGGCGGGCTCTACCTGCGGCAGGAACATGACGGCATGCTGCTCGGCGTCTACGAGCGCGACGCGGTGCCGTGGGCGGTTGCGGGGACGCGGTGGGACTATGCCGAGAACGAACTGCTAATCCCCGACCTCGACCGGCTCGGCGAGGATCTGACGCGCGGGTTCGAGCGCTATCCCGCGATCGCCAACGCCGGGATCAAGCGCATCGTCAACGGACCCTTCACCTTCTCGCCTGACGGCAACCCGCTGGTCGGACCGATCGCCGGCCTTCCCAACTATTGGGTCGCCTGCGGCATCATGGCTGGCTTCGTCCAGGGTGGCGGCATCGGCCGTTCGCTGGCCGAATGGATGATCGATGGGCAACCCTCGATCGACGTCCACGGCATGGACATCGCCCGCTTCGACCCCAGGCTGCCCGAGCCCGTGACGATCGCCCGCGCGCGGGAGTTCTACGGGCGCCGCTTCGACATCCCCTATCCCAACGAGATCTGGCCGGTCGGCCGCCCGCTCAAGACCTCGCCGCTCTATGCGGTGCACGAGGCGAAGGGCGCGGTGTTCATGAGCAGCTTCGGCTTCGAAGCGCCGGCCTATTTCGCTCCGCCGGGCACGTCGTTCGAGGAGGCGCCGACCTTCCGCCGGTCGAACGCCTTCGCGATCATCGGCGAGGAATGCCGCGCGGTCCGGTCCGGGGTGGGCGTGGTCGAGATGTCGGCGGTGTCGAAGTTCCAGGTCGAAGGGCCGGCGGCAGAGGCCTTCCTCCGCACGGTGATCGCGTCACCGCTGCCGGCGGTCGGCCGCACCCTCCCGGCACTGCTGCTGTCGAAGGTCGGCCGGATCATCGGTGACCTCAACGTCAGCCGGCTCGCCAGTGATCGCTATCTGCTGACCGCGCCGACCTTCATGCAGGCGATCTACATGCGCTGGTTCGAGGAGCATGCGCGTGGCCTTGACGTCACGCTGCGCAACATTACCGACGAACTGGGCGGGCTGTTCGTCGCGGGTCCGCGTGCCGCCGCGCTGATCGACGCGCTGAGCGCCCGTCATCGCATCGGCAGCACCTTGGCAGCCGGCGAACTGGCCGATGCGGCGATCGGCTATGCGTCTTGCCATGTCCTCGCTTCCGACCGGATCGGCGAAGCGGGCTTCGAGCTCTACACGCCCACCGTCCACCTCTATCCGCTCTATCGCCAGATCATGGCGGCGGGCGCGGAACTGGGCGTGCGCGACATCGGCATTCGCGCGTTCAGCACGCTCGTCATGGAGCATGCGCCGGGCACGACGCTGCGCGAGATGTCGCAGGACCACACGGTCGCCGAGTGCGGCTATGGCGACCTGCTCGACCGGACCCGCGCCGATTATGTCGGCTGCGCGGCGGCGCTCGCCTCGCTCGAGAGCGAGCCCGAATATCGGCTGGTCGCGCTACGCGTCGACACGGCCGACGCCGATCCGGCGGGTGAGGAGCCGGTGTGGGTGGGCGACGCCTATGTCGGCGCGACCAGCTCGGGCTATTACGGCCATACGGTGGGCTATGCGATGGCAATGGCCTTCCTCGACGCAGCCGGCCGCGCCGAGGGGGCGGCGCTGGAAGTGTCGGTGCTGGGCGAGCGGCGGCCGGCAAAGATCGTATCGCTGCCCTTTCCGAAGGGGTGAGGCATCGGCTGGCGGCCCATGCCGCCGGGACAGGGGGAGGTCATCATGCGTCGTCGATCCTGGGCTACGGCTCTGGCACTGGTCGCCCTGCTGTCGGGTACGGCTCCCGCAGCGGCGGCTTGGCAGGCGCCGGTCGACCTGCTCGATCTGATGAAGGTGCGGGACGTCGCGACCGTGCAGCGCGGCGTGCCCGTCGGTCTGCGCGACGGCACGCGGTTGTTCGCCACCCTCGTCATCCCGAACCGCCCCGCCGGCGAGCGGCTGCCGACGATCCTGATCCAGTCGCCCTATGATCCGTCCTGGGAGCTGGGTGGTGCTACCGTTTCCCGCCTCGTCCGCGCCGGCTATGCGATCGTCGTCGTCAATGTGCGCGGCACCCAATGGTCGGAGGGCGAATATCGCTGGATGAAGGGTGCCGCCGACGACGGCGAGGACAGCGTCAGGTGGGTGACGTCCCAGCCCTGGTCGAACGGCAAGGTGGGCGCCTATGGCTGCTCCTCGAGCGGGGAAGTGCAGTTCGCCCTCGCCAAGCGCAACCCGCCCGGCCTGAAGGCGATGGTGGCGATGGCGGCGGCTACCGGGGTCGGGGTCATCCCCGGCTATGCCGACCAGGGTATCTTCTACACGGGCGGAGTGCCGTCATTCGATTGGGCCTATTGGTATCGTACCCAGGGGCATCGCCATCACCCAAAGCTGCCGCCGGGCATTTCGCAGCAGGAGCGTGAGGCGCTGATCGCCACTTATTCGGCGAAGGCCGTCGCCCCCGAAGGCTGGGACTGGGCGAAGCATCTGCCGAGCGGCGACGTGCTCAAGGGCACCGGGTCACCCGACTCCGAGTTCAATCACATGATCACGATGAAGCCGAACGATCCGCGATGGCGTGACTATGACTTCCTCAACACCGGCGACAATACGCGCGTGCCGATGCTGCACGTCGACAGCTGGTATGACACGATCGAGATCTATCCCACCGCCAGGGCCTTCGAATATCTCTCCCGTAATTCGCCGCACCAATATTTGATCGTCGGCGGGACCGCGCATTGCTCGATGGGTACCGAGACCGAAAGGACGATGGTGGGCGAACGGGCCATCGGTGATGCACGCTTCGATTACGAGGGGCAGGTCGTGCGCTGGTTCGACCATTGGCTGAAGGACGGCAAGGGCGAGCCGGCGATGCCTCGCGTCCAATATTATCCACTCGCATCGAACCGCTGGATCAGCGACACGGCCTGGCCTCCGCGCTCGACGCCGCGCCGCCTGTTCCTCGACAGCGCAGGCGACGCGAACGGCCTGGCCGGCGGCGGCAAGCTGGTCGACCGACCGGGCCGGGGAGCACCCGACCGGTTCGAGACCGATCCGACGAACCCTGTTCCGACCCATGGCGGAGGTTGCTGCGATCGCAACGTCTCGCGTGACCAGAGCGCGATCGAACGGCGCGACGACCTGCTCGTCTATACCACGGCACCGTTCGGCAAGACCCTGAAGATAGCGGGTTATATCAAGGCCACGCTCTATATCGCGACCTCGACGCCCGATGCCGACGTCGCGATCAAGCTGGTCGACGTCTATCCCGACGGCAAGGCGTACAACATCTATGATACGATCCAGCGGCTCCGCTATCGCGACGGGATCGACCGCGAGGCGCCGATGGAGCCCGGCCGCATCTACAGGGTCGATTTGAATCAGATCGTCACGGCGTCGCATTTTGCGCCCGGCCATCGCCTCCGCATTGAGATCGCGGGAGCCAATTTCCCGCAATATGAGCGGAACATGCATCGGGGCGGCGCGAACCACGAGCAGAGCCAGCCGGTAACCGCGCGCACCACCCTCTATCACGACAAGGATCGCGCCTCGTTCATCGAGCTGCCGGTGGTGCCCTGATTTCGAGGGAGGGAAGGTTCGGCGGTTTCCCGGATCGTTTCAGAGATCCCGTTCGTCCCGAGCGAAGTCGAGGGACGTTCGCTCTCGGAACGTCGCGACTTCGCTCGACACGAACGGTTCAATATTGAGGCTGTCGCTAGGAAAACCGGCGCTCGATCCGGTTCTCCTGGGTCTTCTCGAAAACGATCTTGTCGCGTTCGAAGGCCTGTATCGTTTCGGTGACAAGGAACTCGCGCTTGGTCATCCGCAGTTCGGTGGTCGCGAGCGTGCGGAAGTCCCAGTCGGGCCGCGTCGATCCCCAGCCCACCGCCACACGCCACACCGAACTGGTCGGGTCGTCGTCGACGACGCTCAGTTCCAGCCGAGTTTGGCCGGTGCGGTCGGTGGCGGTGTCGGCGATCGTGAAGCGTGAGGAGGGACCACTGCGGATCACGGTCACCTTGCCCGAGGCGTCGGGCCCGATTTGCTCGATCGTCTCGCCCTCGGTCGGCCTCAGGACGATTTTCGCCGACTGCTGGCGGTCCCGCAGCAGCGGCGGCAGGTTGCCGACACTTTCACCGGCGCGATAGGGGCGGACCGGGAGCTCGAGCTGCGACGCGCCGGCGGTGACGGTCAGCGTCACCGGCTCCGGCGAGGGTACCAGCATCGGCCACAGCGCTTCGGAGATGGCGACGCGGATGCGGCTGCCTTTCTTGAAGCGGTGCGCGCCATAAGCGAAGGGCAGTGTGACGTCGTAAGCCCTGCCGGGTTCGAGCAGGCTCGGATCGCTATGGCTCTCGCGATGGGTGAGGTTGAGCACCCCATAGGTCACGGACCAGCTCTTGCCGTCGGCCAGCACTTCGTTGACCCGCACCACGACCTTGGCAACGGGGCGATCGGCGGAGATGCGCAGCTTCGCCTTGCCGATGCCGAGCATCTCGATGTCCTCGGCGAGCGGAGCGCTGTCGAATACCAGCGCCAGGCTGTCGTCGTGCGACTGTTCGCCGGGCAGGTCGAGACCCATGTTGAAAGGCAGCCATTCGCGCTTGGCGGTGCCCAGCGTCTGATGGGGAACGATCGTTCGCTGCGTCTCGGTGCCTGGCCGCGCCTCGAGCCCGGTCGCATTGAGGTGCCAGACCCGATCGCGGATCCCGGACGAGGGCCATTGCGCCTCGGCTACCCAATGGCCCGGCGTATCGGCCGGCCAGACCTCGCTGGGCGTGCGTTCGTTGATATAGGCACGCAGCATCGGCTCGCTCATGATGCCGGTGTCGACGCCGTGCAGCCAATGCGCCCACCAGCGCACCTCCTCCACCACCCAGTCGAGGCCGGGGCCGGGGTAACCATTTTCGGGAAACTGGTGGCCCCAGGAACCGATCAGGCCCTTGCGCGGCGCGCTCAGCCCCTCGAGCAGGCGGGGAATGGCCGCCGAATAGGAGTCGACCTGGCCGCCGACGGCATAGACCGCGCATTTGATCGCGCCATAATCCTGTTCGACCGAGCCATGCTTCCAATAGGCGTCGTAGGTCGGATGGTCGATCCATCGGGCGTGGATCGCCGGCAGGTTGCGGAGCCGCTCCATCCACATGTCGCGCCAGCGGTCCCCGACGATCTGCGGATCGGGCGCGTCGACCAGCACATTGCGGAACATCGTCCCCCAATGGAAGCAGGTGAGGCCGAGGACGCCGCCGATATAATGGGCGTCGTCCGTATAGCGGTTGTCGGTAGAACAGGCGGTGACGATCGCCTTGAGCGCGGGGGGATTGAGCGCAGCGACCTGCAGGCTGTTGAAACCGCCCCAACTGATCCCTCTCATGCCGACCGAGCCGTTGCACCAGGGCTGTCGTGCGAGGAAGGCGATCGCATCGACGATATCCTGTTGCTCCTGCGCCAGATATTCGTCCTGGAGAAGCCCCTCCGACTCCCCCGAGCCACGCAGGTCGAGGCGCGCATAGGCGAAGCCATAAGGGCAGAACTGGTCGGCCCAGGCATTGTCGCGGCCGCGCGTCCCGTCGCGCTTGGAATAGGGCAGGGCTTCCAGCACCACCCCGACGGGGACCTTGTCCGCGCCCTTTGGTACCCACAGGCGGCAGGCGAGCCGGGTGCCGTCGCGCACCGTGACCCAGATATTCTCGGTCATTTCGACCGGGCGCTTCGCGGGCAGCGGCCAGGCCGCTTCGGCCGTCCAGGGCAGCAGGCTGCCGAGCGTCACCGCCGAGGCGGCCTGGAGCAGCGTGCGGCGTGTCGGTTGATCGCGGTTGGTCTCGGCCATCGGTCGTCCCCTCTTATCCCTGCCGGGATGCTATCAGTCAGGACGCCGATGGGTAGTCAGTCGATCGGTCAGGACTTTCATGCAATCAGTCGGCGGCGGCCCGCTGCCGCAGCGTGCGTGCGACGATCGGCATGCAGAAGGGAATGGCAGCGACGCAACCCGCGAAGCCGAGCAGACCCAGCATGCCGAACGAGGCGTGATCGACGATCAGCCCGCCGATCGGAGCGCCCACCGCGAAGGCCAGCCGTTCGCAACCGCCGCCGAGCGTACCCAGCCGGCCCTCCGCGTCGAACATCGCGGCGGTGCCCAGGAACAGCGCATATTGGTACATGTAGAACATCCAGTAGGCGAGCACGCCCAGGGCGAAGCTGATCGTTCCGTTGGCATAGCCCATCAGTGCGCAGGATAGTGCCGTTCCCACCAGGCCGACGATCATGGCCGGCACGCGCGGCACCCGGCCGCCGATCAGCGCCGCAACGATACTACCCAGCACTCCGCACGCGGTGCTGGCCGACAGGATGGTGGCGATCATCTCGGGCTGGATGGCGAGACCGGTGCCGATCCGCTCGGCGAAGCTCCACAGCGCCCCGCTGCCCAGCGAATAGCTGGCCCACATCACCAGCAGGGCGATGGTGGCAGGCTGGGACAGGACGCGGGCCGGGGGCGGCGCCAGCAGGGCAGGCCGCGAGCGGAACCGCAGCATCGCGGGCGACATGATCAGGATCAGCGCCGCGATCGCCGGGAAGGCCCCCATCGCGCCGAGCCGCGCGCTGGCGAGCGGAATGATCATCATCATCACGACGATGAAGAGGATCGCCCCGGCATTGCCGAGTGCGTAGACCCGATCCGGATTGCGCGCTGTCGAAGCGCCGGTGATTGCCGCCGCGAACACCAGGCCATAGCCGATGCCGGCCAGCGTGGCGCAGGCGAGCAGCGGCGGCAGCGTCGCGGGGATCAGGAACATGACGCCGTGTGCGACTGCCGCCAGCACCGCGCCGGTGAGCGAGATGGTGACGGAGGAGAAGCGGTGGACGACCGGCGAGAGCAGGATCATCGAGATCGCCAGCGCGCCGATTTCGAACAGGCCGAACACGCCGGCCAGGCTGGCGCTGAGCCCGCGCCCGTCCATGAGCGCACCGATCTGGAAGGGCATGGTCGAGGTGCCGAGATGGGCGATGCCGCTCGCCACCCCGACGGCAAGGATGAGCGCAATACTATCGGACGTTCGGGCAGCGGAAGCAGAGGTCATGGCGGTGCTTTCGAAGGACGGTGGGCCCGGATCAGGACCGGGCGGAAAGGTGACGCTCCGCTGCGGCGATCGCGCAGCGGAGCGGTTCGTTCGGATCGCCGTTGCCGGCGAGCGCGGCCTGGCCGAACTCCCTGAGGGAGATCTCGTGCCCGACGAGCAGGTGCAGCGCCGGGCGGTCGGCGGCGGGGGCCACGTCGCGCAGCCGGGAAAAGGCGTCGATATGGATGTCCAGGCCTTGCGCGGCGTGCGCGAGCAGGGCCGCCCAGGTCGCAAGGCGTGCCGCCTGCGCCTCGCCGCGCCGTTCGGCGTGGTCGATCGCGTCCAGGCCCGGCCGATCGCCGAGCAGCGGTGCGACGACCTGCGCCGTCATCGTCTCCAATCGCTCGATCAGCGCACAGCTTTCGCGTTCGGCAGCCGTGCGGTCGCCGGCCGCGAAGGCACGCGCGAAGGCAGCACCGGCTATCTCGCCGAGATAGGCCTCCCGCAGCCCATCGAGATAGTCCCCCCGGCCCACCTCAACAGTCGCGGGAGGCTGCTGCGGCGGTTGCCTCGATCAGGATCATCGGATCGCGCCGGTAATCCTTGGGCAGCACGTTGAACTGGCGCCGGAAGGCGACCGTGAAGCTGTTCTGATATTCATAGCCCAGCATCTCGGAGACCAGCAGGATCGGAATGTCCGACTTGCGCAGCAGTTCGAGCGCATGATCCATGCGAAGGTCGTTGGCATATTGCGAGATGCTCTTTCCGAACAGCGCCTTGAAACCGCTCTTGAGCTTGGTGGCGCTGAGGCCGATCGCGCGCGCGATTTCGTCGATTGTCGGCGGGGGTGTATATTGGCTGCGGATCAGGTCGCGGGCCTTGCGCAGACAGCGGACGTCGGTGTCGGACAGGCGGCACAGGCTGGTCGAATCGTCGTGCGCGTCCTCCAGCATCGAGACGACCTCGCACAGGATCATCATCACCAGCGCCTCCGCGCGGACCAGGCCGCGGCTGCGTGCGATGTCGAGCGACCAGAGTTCGCGCACCAGCTCGATCAGGCGGGGGTAGCAGGCCATGCGCAGGAAGAAGAGGCCTTTGCTCTCCGCGCCCATCCCGACCGCGACATTGGCAGGCAAAGTGGCTGTATAATCGCCGAAATAGCGTTCGAGCGCCGACGGCCGCAGATAGATGGTCATCGAGCTTTCGCGCTCGTTCGCCTGCAGCCTTTCCATGATGTTCATGCCCTGCGGCTGGCGCCAGACAAGCAGGCTGCCCTTGTCCACGTCGACTGTCTCGATACCGTCGCGCTCGGGATAGAGGCTGAGCCGTCCGGACAGGCGGAAGTGCAGTTCGATGAAATCCTCCCCGATGACGGGACAGAGCGCGTCCTGCTGAAGCGATAGATTGGTATTCAGCACGAACAGGTCGGGTGCCAGGCGCACCAGCCCGCAATGGCCGGTCTCCAATCCCGCGCGGAACTGGTGGCTGGCGCCCACCAGCGTCTCGTTCGGGCGGACCAGGCGCGACACGACGGCTCCCTTGGGGTCGTCGCCGAGCACGTCGAACACATCCTGAAGGAATACCGCGTCGCCGAGGAGGCCCTGGCGTACCGCGAAGGGAGTACAAGGCGACCGATTCAACTGCACCATTGCGTCCATCAACACCTCTCCTGATGTCAGGGGGCGGGGGAGTATGTGCGGCCGTCGGCTGCGCATGATCTCCTCGACGAGCAACAGAATACGCTACTGTATTGTGATGTCCAGCGGCTTTGTGACGGGCGCGTGAAACGGTGGTTTCGGGGGCGGGCTACGGTCGGGCCGTGTCGTGCCGGCCGAGAATCCAGCGGCGGAACAGGTCGACTATCGGATCGCCGGCACCTTCGGGCGTGACGACGAGAAAATAGCCGAAGTCAAGTTCGATCACGTCGTCGGGGAAGGGCGCGACCAGCGGAGCGGGGGCCTGCGCGCCCGCGTCGCCCAGCGCGATGCCTGATCCTCCGGCGGCATATTCCGCTGCAAAGACGAAGCTTTCGAAGGTCATGCCCTGGCCGGCGGGGATCGCCACCCCCCGGCGCGCGCCGAACTCGGTCCAGAGATGATCATGGGGCTCGCCGTCGACGAGGACGTGAAGCAGTTCCTCACCCGCCAGGAAGTCGGCCAGCGTCCGGCCAGCCGCGCGCGCCGCCACCTCGGGCGCGCACATCGGGGTGAAGCGGATGCGGCGCAGCAGATGGCGGCCCGGCCGGTCGCCGCGGGCATGATCGAACAGGATCGCGACGTCGACCTTCTCCTCGGGTGAGCCGGTGACATAGCTGCTGCCGACGCGGATCGCGACGTCGGGGTGGTCCTTCCGGAAGGCACGTAACAGCGGCATGCC
This sequence comes from Sphingomonas sp. Y57, assembly GCF_001015195.1. Classification (GTDB taxonomy): domain Bacteria; phylum Pseudomonadota; class Alphaproteobacteria; order Sphingomonadales; family Sphingomonadaceae; genus Rhizorhabdus. Next base: position 64,557 of record NZ_LDES01000065.1, read on the forward strand.
TGTCGCAGTGGCGTAGGCCGGCGGCATGTGGACCCGCAAGGTCCGCGACGCGCCCATCCGGTTCATCGCCGCCTGGATGTCGTCGAACGCCTGTTCGACGACGGGAAGCAACGCCTCGCCCTCGGGCGTCAGGCCGAAGCCCTGTGCGGATCGCTCTATCAGCTTGCGGCCGATGATGTCCTCGAGATTGGCGACGTGGCGGCTGATCACGCTCTGGGTGACGCTCAGTTCTTGCGCGCCGGCGGTGAAGCTGGCCCGGCGGGCGGTGGCTTCGAACGCCCGCAGGGCGTTGAGAGGGAGCTGCCGTCGATCGATCATTCCAAAATGCCATGCCATGCTTGGTGATTTGGCATTGGCGCGCGCCGGGGCCCCCACGTCAATATTCGATCAGGGAGTATTTTCATGATCGAAGCATCTCGCATCCAGGCGCTGCTCGACGCGCGCCGGCCGCATCACAGCCTGCCGCAACCCTTCTACCGCGACGCTGACCTGTTCGACCACGACATGGAGGCGATCTTCCACCGCTCGTGGCTGCTGGTCGGGTTCGAGGCCGAGCTGACTGAGCCGGGCAGCTATCTCGCGCTCACCATCGGCCGCTCGCCGATCCTGCTGGTGCGGCAGAAGAACGGAACGATCGCCGGCTTCTTCAACAGCTGCCGCCACCGTGGCGCGCAGATCTGCGCCGATGGTCATGGCCGCGCACCGCGGCTCGTCTGTCCCTATCACCAGTGGACCTATGGCGCTGACGGGCGACTGCTGACCGCCGGGCGGATGGCGCCCGATTTCGACAGGGATCGGCATGGGCTGAACCCGGTCGGCGTCGAATGCGTCGGCGGCTGCATCTATGTCTGCCTGTCGCCCGCGCATGCGCCCGACTTCGCGCCGTTCCGCGCGGCGCTGGAGCCGATGCTGGCGCCGCACCGTCTCGCCGAGGCGAAGCTCGCGACCACTATTGCGATCGTCGACAAGGCGAACTGGAAGCTTGTCATGGAAAACGGCCGCGAATGCCATCATTGCGCGGCCTGCCATCCCGAACTGAAACTGTCCTTCCCCCTCAGTGCGGCCGATACCAGCGAGAAGGACGAGGTCGAACTGTTCGCCCGTTATGCCGAGCATATGGCCGCTGCCGGCCTGCCGATCGGCCCGCACAGCGGCGACTGGTGGCACGTCGCCCGCTTCCCGCTGAACCCGGGCGCCAAATCCTTCTCGCTCGACGGCGCGCCGCTGGTCGCAAAGCCGATGGTGGAGGCGTGCGGCGGCGACATCGGCACGCTGCGCTGGGCGACCGAGCCGAACAGCTTCTGTCACGCGGCGGGCGACAACGCCTTCATGTTCTCGGCGATTCCGACCGGGCCGATGGAGACGACGGTCGTTGCAAAATGGTTGGTTCACAAGGACGCCGTCGAAGGTGTCGACTATGATCTGGACCGCCTTACCCATGTCTGGATGGAGACCAACTTCCAGGATCGCGAGCTGGCCGAGAACAATCAGCGCGGGGTCAACGGCGCGGGCTATGTACCCGGCCCCTATTCGCCCGAAGCCGAGGAATATGTTGATCGCTTCGTCACCTGGTACTGCGATCGGCTGCGCGAACAGCTCGCGATCGGCGCCGCGGCCTGATCGCGTCCGACTTCCTCAAAATTAGGTCGGGTCGGATGATTGATGTGCTCCCAACTTGGCTAATGTTCTGAACGGAGAAGCCAAGACCGGCCGAAAGAAGAGATAATAAAGGGGACGTTGAGATGGGGAAATCAGTTCAGACTTTTGCATCGATCGGCGCGATCGCCATGGCCTTGATGGCGGGAAGCGCGCAGGCGCAGGCCGCATCCGATGATATGAACGCCGGTGACATCATCGTCACCGCCAATCGTCAGGGCAGTCAGTCGATCCAGCGCGCAGCCTTGGCAATCTCGGCGATCAGCCCGAGCGCGTTGGCCGACAAGGGGCAGGGCGGCCTTGCCGACATTGCCAATGTCGCCCCTTCCGTCAACGTCCAGCAGACCCAGCCCGGCGTGAACCGGGTCGACATGCGCGGCATCACCACCGGCTCCATCTCCGTCACCAATGTCCAGGATCGGCCGCTGGTGGCCATCTATCTCGACGACGTGCCGCTCGCGCTGCAGAGCGGCAACCCCGAGCTCAAGGTATTCGATCTCGAACGGATCGAGGTGATCCGCGGGCCGCAGGGCACGCTCTACGGTGCCGGATCGATGGCGGGCACGATCCGGTACATCACCGCCAAGCCGGACACCAAAGACTTCTCCGGCTCGGCCGAGGCTATCCTGTCCACGACCAAGCACGGCAATCTGAACTATGGGCTGCGCGGCATCGTCAATGCTCCGATCAGCGATACGCTTGCGGTGCGGATCGGAGGCTATCAGGGGCGTAACGCCGGCTTCATCGACAATAGCGGCCTCGGCAAGAAGAACGCCAACAGCGACGAGAGCACTCAGGCGCGCGTGGCCGCCCGCTGGCAGCCCTCGCCGGAGTTCACGCTCGACGCCAGCTTCACCTTCGCCAAGCTCGACGTCAACGGCACCAATGCCGGTTTTGCCGGCTTCTCTCGCTACAGCTACATCACTGCCGTGCCCGAGGTTTTCGACGACAATCTGAAGATCTATAACGTCACCGGCGCCTATGATTTCGGTTTCGCGACCCTGTCAGCCTCCACGTCCTATGTGGATCGCAAGACTCACAACACCAGCGATTATGGCGACACCGCGGCGCTGTTCGGCATTCCGTCCTATGTCTCGCTGGGCATCGTCAATAACCGGGTGAAGGACTTCTCCGAGGAAGTGCGCCTGGTTTCCGCCAAGTCCGACCGATTCAACTGGACGGTTGGCGCCTATTACCAGAAGACCAAGCGCCATTATTACCAGGATACGCCGACGGTCGATTTCGATTCCACCTTCGGCGCGATCATCGGCGATCCGACCTTCAACAGTCAGACAGATTATCAGGCGTTCCAGCCCGACGACGTCTTCTCGGGCCTGCAGAACATCGACGAGCACCAGTTCGCCCTGTTCGGCGAGGCGACCCTGACGCTCGGCAAGTTCGATCTCACCGGCGGTCTGCGCTATTTCAATTTCAAGCAGGATTTCGACCTGTTCTACTCGGGTATCGCCGGGTCGCTGGCGCCGGGGCAACCGCTGACCCAGGCGGGTACGGAGAAGGCCAACGGCTTCAATCCGCGCGCGGTGATCGCCTATCGCCCGCAGGAGAACCTGATGCTCTATGCGGAGGCGGCACGCGGCTTCCGCTATGGCGGCGTCAACCAGCCGGTACCGGCGACCTTCTGTGGAGCGGCTCTGGCGGCGGCGGGCCTGACCAGCGCACCGCTCACCTTCGGGCCAGACAATCTGTGGAGCTACACCGTTGGCGAGAAGGGGCAATTCTTCGATCGCCGCGTTACGTTCAACGTCGCCGCTTTCTATGTCGACTGGAAGAAGGTCCAAACCAACCGCAACCTGGATTGCGGTTATTATTTCACCCAGAACGCCGGCAAGGTCCGCAGCATGGGCCTCGAGCTGGAAAGCCGTTTCAAGCTCAGCGACGCGCTGACCATCGGTATCAACGGCTCCTACACGGACGCGCAGGCGAACGGCGCGATTCCCAATGCCGATGCGGCCGATGGCGACCGCGTGCCCTATTTCCCCAAATATACGTTGGCGGCCAACGCAGCCTATGTCGTGCCGATGGAGGATGGATCGCTGACCTTCTCGGGCGATTTCCAGATGCGCGGCAACAGTTATACCGAGTTCAGCGAGGCCGATCCGCTGCGGCGCAAGATCCCGGCCTACCAGACGGTCAATGCATCGGTGACCTACGACAGGGGGCCATGGGAGTTCAGCCTGTTCGGTACCAACCTGAACAACAGCCGGATGATCTCCCTGGTCACCCGCTCGCGGCCGACCGCGATCGCCGACCGCTATTATTACGGTCGCCCGCGGACCTTCGGTGCGCGCGCCAAGGTGCGCTTCTGAGTCTGCTGGTCATGTCGCGGAAGCGCCTTGCGCTTCCGCGACATGCGGCCGGCCACGGGGGGGGCGGTCATCAGGATCGCAGGAGAGACCGGCGGCTCGCCGCAGGCGTGCTCGCGCTCTGAAACCAGGCTAATCGATCCAGAGGCCATGCGATCGATGCCAGTCCTCCAGCGCGTTGTCGGGATATTCTTCGAAACACGGGTCGTTCGGTCCGATCTCCGGCTCCACCCAGGAGGCCTTCGAGGCGAGCATCATGTGGACGAGCGACGGGGCTTTCGGCAGCTCGCTGTCGATGGCCGAGGCGAACGGGTGGAAAAGCTCCGGATATTCCGGGCTGAATACCCATAGCGCGCTGCCACAGGCCGGGGAGAAGTGCCGCTCGCCTGTGCTGACGCGGCATCCGCCCCGGTCGTTGTCCAGTTCAGCATGGAATATCGCCGTCTCTCCCGCGACTTTCAGCGTCTGCTTTTCGGCATGAAGATTGATCGCATATCCGCCGCCGCCTGCGGTCTTGCGGCATATCGAACAATAGCACCGCATGAATGGCACCGGCGCGTGGCTGTCGGCGGAGAAGTGGATCCTGCCGCAGCGACACGAGCCTTCGAGCTTCAGGGGCATGGCCAGATCCTTTGCGCGTTGAACGGGTGGGCTGTCGCCGGGTTCCCGTCTCCATCCGGCATCACCGTTTCCCGCCGAAATGCGCGTTGATCAAACGGGAGGGCACTGATAGCCAATGATCGACCGGTCGGTCGATCGTGAGGCAGGCGCGATGTCGCCGTCAACCACGACGCGGGGGGAGGAAGATATGACCGATGCCGTGATGACCCGCCGAGCATTCGGGCAACTGGCTGCGGGAGCTGCCACGATGCTCGCCAGCGGTTTCGCGTTGCCGGGAGTGGCTTTTGCCGGCCGGGCGCCGATCCATCCCTTCGCCGACAAGCTGCTGTTCCTTGAAGGCGCGGACCAGGTCTTTGCCTTCTCCCATCTCGATCAGCTCTATCCCAACAGGATCATTCCTGCCGGCGGCAAACCCTATGAATTCGGGCCTGGGGCGGCAGGGTTCGACGTGAAGTTCGATCATCTGGGCCAGCAGCTCGATACGGCCGCGTTCGTGAGAGCGAGCCGGGTCGCCGCCCTCCTCATCGTCCAGAATGGCGTGCTCCTTCGGGAGGACTATGCCCTGGGCCACGGCCGGGCGGGCAAGTGGATGTCCTTTTCCGCCGGGAAGTCGATCCTCTCGACGATGGTCGGCGCTGCGATCCATGACGGGCATATCGGTTCCGTCACCGATCCTGTCGCCAGATATGTGCCGGCGCTGAAGAAGACGGCATTCGACGACGCCACGATCCGCGACCTGCTGCGGATGTCGGGCGGCGAGGCCTGGAACGAGAATTATCTCGATCGCGGCTCCGACATCAGCAAGCATCTGGCCATCATCGCGGCGCGTAACCAGCCGGGCGCGATCCTGAAACACATGACGGGCCTCAAGCGGGGTTTCCCGACGGGCATGTACAACCAGTACCGGACCGGCGAGACCTATCTTCTCGGCGAGGTCGTCTCCGCCGCGGTCGGCGCCTCCTTGTCATCCTATCTCAGCGATCGCATCTGGAAGCCGTTTGGCATGGAGGCCGACGCCTATTGGATGCTGACGGCGGAGGGCGGCATCGAATATGGCGGCGGCGGCACCAACGCCACCACGCGGGACTATGCCCGCTTCGGCCAGTTCATGCTGGAAGGCGGCATGGCCGGCGGACGGCAAGTCCTTCCCGAGGGATGGATATCCGAAGCCACGATCCCCTCGGCACCCGCGCAGCAGGACGGCAAGGCCTCCGGCTATGGCTATCAATGGTGGATCGATACCCCCGGCACCTACACCGCGCACGGCGTGTTCGGGCAACTCATCCATGTCGACCCCCAGCGCAAGCTGGTGATCGCCATGAACCGCGCCTGGAGGACGCCCGGCGAGGAGACTGACTACGCGCTGTCCGCCGCGTTCGTTCAGGCCGTCTCCGCCGCGCTGTCCTGAGCGCGTGCTCGGGTGATCAGGCGCCGATAGGGTTTGAGCGCGAGCGCCAGCAGCGCGGCGCTGGCGGTTGCCGCGCAGACCGTGACGATCGTCACCGAGTTGCGCACCGCCAGCTCGTCGCCGAAGCCGTAATCGGTGCACAGCGCCACCAGCGTCGGGCCGCATCCCATGCCGACCAGGTTGATAAGCAGCAGATAGAGCGCGGTCATCTGGCCGCGCAACCCGTTGGGCGTCACGCTCTGCAGCGCGGCGGGAGCGAGCGCGATCGACATGCTGATGCAGAAGCTGGTGACTCCCACCAGCGCGAGTGCCGCATAAGGCGATGTCACCAGCCCGGCCGCCAGCGCGAAGGGGATGGCGGCTACCGTGCCAATGACCGACAGCCAGAGATGGGCGTCGCGCCGCCCGCCGATGGCCAGCCGGTCTGCGATCATGCCTGCCAGTATCATCCCGCCCGATCCAAAGATGAGCATGATCGATCCATAGGCAATGCCGATCTCCTTCGGGCTCCAGTTCCAGAGACGGATGAAGCTGGTCGGCAGCCAGGCGGTATAGGCGAAGGTGACGATCGCCAGCACGGCATAGCCGAGGATCGCCGGGGCGTAGAAGGCGCGCCGCTCGACAAAGTGGCGGAAGCCGCTCTCGCTGCCGGCCAGCTCGCGCCGGACCGGCTCGCGCACCGTCAGCATCAAGGGCACCACCAGCAGCCCGGGTAACGCGACTATGATGAAGGCCAGCTGCCAGGGTTTAAATATACCCAGGCCGGACAGGACGACCGGTCCCGCATCCTTGGTGGCGGCGATCACCAGGCCGCCGACGATGAAGGCGAGGCCGGACCCCAGATAGACGCCCAGAGAATAGAGCCCCATTGCGCGGCCGCGCCGTTCCGGCTGGAAATAATCGGCGAGCATCGAATAGGCCGCCGGCGACAGGCTCGCTTCCCCGATGCCGACGACCATGCGCGCCAGGAACAGCGCGCCGAGGCTGTCCGCGAAGCCGCAGGCGGCGGTGGCGAGGCACCAGACGGCGATGCCGGCGATGATCAGCGATCGGCGGTTGCAGCGGTCGGCAAGCCTCCCGAGGACAAGGCCGACCAGCGTGTAGAAGATCGCGAAGGCGAAACCGTGGAGCAGGCTGATCTGCGTGTCGGTCAGCTGCAGGTCCCGCTTCACCGGCTCGACCATCAGGCTCAATATCTGCCGGTCGACATAGGACAGGGTATAGGCGAGCAGCAGGACGCCGGTGACGTAATAGCCGTAAGCGGCGCGCGGCCAGGGCCGGGTCGACGCCGCCTTCCCGTCTGCCGTCATGCCGGCCAGATGTCCCGGAACAGCCGGTCGAAATTGCCGCCGAGAACCTTTTCGATCACGCGCGGCGGATATTTGGCGCGGTCCATCTCGGCGGCGATGATCGCCATGCGATGGGCACTGTTGAGATCGGGCACGGCGACGGGGCTGTCAGCCTCGCCGGGGGCTCCGATGCCGGCCTTCTGCCGCGCCTCGGCCGTCTTGCGGACGATGTCCATATAGGCGGGGGAGATGTCGACCGGGGTGATGCTCTGATCGCTGCCGATGCCGACATGATCCTCGCCGCAAATGTCGAGCGCGTGGCGCAGATGACGGACGAACAGCGCGCGCGATGCTGCGACCGGATCGCGGCCTAGGAAGGGCATCAGATAGATGCCGACCACGCCGCCCCTCTCCGCCACGGCACGCAGCACCGTGTCGGGCTGGTTGCGCTGGCTGGGAAATACGCTGCGCGATCCGGTGTGCGAGCAGGTGATCGGCCGGGTGGATGCGGCCACCGCGTCGAGGGCCGTCTTCGGATTGGCGTGGCCGGTGTCTACCAGGATGCCGCGTGCATTCATTCGCGCCACTGCTTCCCGACCCAGCGGGGTCAGGCCCTCGGTTTCCGGTAGAGAGCTGCCGGCACCGAGCGCGTTGCGGTCGTTATAGGTGAGCTGCATGATCTTCACCCAAAGCCCGTCGAACATATCGATCAGGCTCAGATCCTCGCCGATCATGCCCATGCCCTGGAAACCGAAGATGATCCCCAGCTTCTTCTCCGCCTTGGCGGCGGCGATATCGGAATGGCGCTTCACCAGCCGGAAATAGTCGGGGTGGTCGTCGATGTGCTGCAGCCAGAGCGCGATCTCGCGCAGCGTGGCGGCGAGGTTGCCGGGTTTGCCGACCGTCAGGTTGATCGCCGTGATCCCCGACGCGCGGACATTGTCGAGCTTCTGCTGGGTCATCTCGCCGGGGGGAGGGAAGGGGACGTTCCAGGTGTCCGGCGAGGCGAGCGCATCGATGACGATCGCCCTTTCATAGAGGGACCGGATCGCCCCCGATATCGCCGGCTCGGGCGTCAGCGCCGCGCGCGCCGCGCCGCCTGCCATCGCACCGAGTGCGACGCCGGCGGCCCCCAGCGCGAAGCCGCGCCGATCGATGGTGAAGCGAGCGTCCGTCATGCGGGTCCCCCCTGGTCGGAGTCAGCGTGCAGCCGCGATAGCATGGACGAGGTCGACGTAGAATTTCTCCGCGTCGGTGATCCCCGCGAGCTTCGATCCCGGCTTGGGATCGATCACGATGAACTCGTTGGGTGCGTGCGCGCCGGTACCGTAGCCGATGCCGGCCGAGACGATCGGCAGCTTCAATATGTCGGTGAACACATAATAGGGCGCGCTGCCGGCCAGCCGCGGCATCACGTCGGGGGTAATGCCATATTTGCGGTAGGTGCCGATCGTCGCCTGGACCAGCGGTGCCTTCACCGAGGATTGCGCGGGCGGGTAGCCCGACAGGCGCGTCAGCTTGATGTCGGTGAAGCCCTTGGCATCGAGGTGGGCGCGGATCAGCCGTTCGGATTCGTCGGGCGTCTGGTTCGGCACCAGCCGGGAGTCCAGCTTGGCCGTGAACTTATGGGGCAGGATCGTCTTGGTACCTTCGCCCGAATAACCGCCCCAGATGCCGTCGATGTTCAGCGTGGTATCGAACAGATATTCGGTCAGGGCCTCTCGACCGCTCAGGCCGTCGATCCACTTGTCGACGCCCAGCGACCTGCGCAGCTCCGGCTCGCGCGCCGTCCAGCCGGGAACGACGCCGTTGATCAGTTCCTGCTCTTCCTGGTTGGGCTGGCGGATCGAGTCGTAATAGCCGGGCACCACGATCGTGTTGCCGTCGGGGCTGGTCAGGCTCGCCAGCGCCTGGGCGAGCCGCCAGCCCGGCGCGTCGACGATCGCCTTGAACGAGCTGTGGACCTCGGCGTCCTTGGGGCCGCCTTGCGGACCGCCCTGGGCTTCGAGCTCGAAGTAGATGTTGCCCTTCACGCCCAGCGTCATCTGCACGCCGCCCGATGGCGCCTGGCTCATCATGGGGAAGACGACGCCGCCCTTGGCCTGCTTCAGCCGGTCGGCATATTTGGCGATCAGGTCGGGATAATGAGGGGAGCCCAGCTCTTCCTCTCCCTCGGCCAGCAACATGATGTTGACCGGCAGCTTCTTCTCGGTCGCGATGATCGCCTGCAGCGCGTTGAGGAAGATGCGTTGCGGGCCCTTCTGGTTGGTGGCGCCACGCGCCATCAGCACACGGCCGAGCGGATGGTCCTCGACGATCGTGCCGGCGAAGGCATCCACCTTCCACCCGGTCGGCTCGATCGGCTGGACATCGTACATCATGTAGACGGCGATGGTGGTCTTGGCGCCGGCATCATAATAGCCCCAGACTCCGGGATGGCGCTTGGTGGGAACCAGCTCCGCTTCCTTGAAGCCCAGCGCCTTGAGGTCGTCGCGCAGCATCTCGGCCATCTGGACGACGCCGTCATTCTGCGCGCTGATCGATCGCTGGCGCACCCAGCGCTGGACGTTGGCGACGTCGCGATCCTTGTTGGCGTCGATATAGGCGTAAGCGGCGGCGTGCTTGCCTTTGTACGGTGCGACCTTCGAGGCGTCATAGGCGACACTGGTCGTGAACGGGAAGCTGGGCCGCTTGGGTTCGGCATGGGCGACGGCCGTCATCGACAGGGCCGAAAGGACGAGGGCGAGGGCGGTGGTGCGGATCATCGATTTCCCCTGTGATGATGTGGAAGGTCGCGGGCCGGGGCTGCCCCCTCGGCCCGCGATGGGAGAATTCAAGGCGCGGTCGTCGGCGCAGGACCCGGCGGGGTCACGTCGGTCAGGCCGAGCTGCTTCCAGTTGAGGACGGCGTTGTAGAGCATGCGGAACTCGCCCCAGTTCTGCCAGCGCCAGATCGGATTGGTGGCGAACATCAGCAGGCGGCCCTGGCCGTCCGGCATGTTGATGATCGCCGGGCGGTCCTTCACCTGGTCGGCTCCGCGCATGAAGCCGCTCATCACCCCGTCCTTGCCGCCGGGGAACTGCATCAGCACGCGGTCCTTCAGTCTCTCGGGCACGGTATAGAGGGCGTTGCTTGCCCAGCGCACCGGTATCGTCGTCTCGTCGTAGCCGTAGAAGACCGGGCTCGCGGGCTTCAGAACCTTGGCGCTGACGATCGGGCCGGGCGCATAGAAGTTGCCGGTCGTCCGTGCCACGGCCACGTCGTCGGCTATGCCGAATTCGACAGGCACCGCGCTCGCATCGCCGGTGGTGATCAGTGTGCCGCCTTCCTCCACGAACTTGCGCAATTCGACCAGGCCTTCCAGTGCCATGCCGCCGCGCGTGTCCTCGCTCGAGCCATAGTCTCCCGAGAAACGATATTTGTCGGTCTTGGTGTAGGGCAACGGCTTGCCCTTCATCGGCACGTCGAACACGATGTCCTTGGTCGACCGCCCCTGCGTCGGCAGGATGATGACGTCATATTTCGCCCGCAGGTTGCCGGCGCGGACCTGTTCCTTGAAGATCAGGTCATAAGGCATTTCGTGCTGGTCGAACGCATAGCGCACCCAGCCCACCTTCTCGCTGGAGCCCCAGGTGCTGAACAGCGCGGTGCGCGGCAGCGTGCTGTCGTGTGTCGCGGCGCCCGGATTGCCCGAAACGGCGATCGCCTCCAGCCCCAGTTGCTCGACCGCCGGCTTCAGGGTCGCGTAGGCGCCGCCGTCCACCAGGAAGGAGCCGGCCGGGACGGTCTTGCCGCCGGCCTTGAACGGCTTCTCGACGATCTTCACCGCCGCGTCCTTCAGCCGGAAGCGCAGCGTCGCCATCGCGACCGCGCCATGATCGAGCACGGCATAGGTCCGCGCGCCCGAGGCGGCGATCCGGCCCTGCGGCGCGAAGCGGTCGAGCGGCGTCACCGGCACATCGAGCGCCGCCTTGTCGGCGACCTCGACGATGTCGGTGTGGGTCATCATGCCCATCGTCCAGGCCGCGTCGTCGTAGGTGGTCAGGTTCTCGTCGGGATAATCGTCCTGCTTCTTCAGCAGCATCTTGGCGAGCCGGCCATAGGGCTGGTTCAGTTTGATGACGAGCGAGCCGGCCGGGTAGCTGCCCTCCTTCACCTTCACCGGCTGGGTCGCGCGGCCGATCTCGATCCCCTGAAGCTGCAGGATGTTGGTGACGAACGCGATGCGGGTCGGGTCGGCCTGATCGGCCGGGATAATGTAGGCGTAAGGAGCCTTGGTCGCGCCTGCCTCGATCGCGTTGGCGCTCTTCTTGTAGAAATTCTCAAGGATGGTCGTGGGGAAGCGTGCCGCGAGGTCGAGCGCGGTCAGCACGCCGGTCTCCATATAGTTGGTGTTGTTGCGCATCGACCAGACCACCTCCTTGTAGGGGGGCAGTGGCCGGTACCAGTCGCGCTTGGTCCAGTCGCCGCCGCGCACGCCGCTCTGCACCTCCGGGGCGACGTGGCGCAGCATGGTGGTGGCGCCGGCATTGCCGAAAGTCTCGTACATACGCAGCATGCCGTTGTGGTTGGACGACATGAAGGCGAGATAGCCGGGCGTCCACGCGTCGACGAAGCCATGCGTCCACACGCCCGGCATGCCGTATTTCGTCATCTGCGCCATCTCGAAATTCGAGAACCAGGGCAACTCGCCGAACAGGATCGGATCGAGGTCGGGGTTTTGCGGCGCCTGGCCGCTATAGGTGTACATGAACGGCACGGACTCGTGCAGCTCGTGCATGATCGGAGGATGCCAATCGAGATAATATTTGATCAGGTGGCGGGCGCTGACGTCCGAATAATTAATGTCGCGGTTATTGTCGTGGTAGATATATTTGCCCCAATAGGGAGGCCCGCCCGGCTTGTTCCGATCGTCCTTTTCGTCGATCAGGTTGCGGTAATACCAATCGACATACCGATCGCGGCCGTCGGCCTCCAGCACGGGCGTGATCGCGACGACCAGGTTGTCGCGGATGCCGCGGATCATGGCGCTGTCCTCGGTCAGCAGCCGATAGCTCAGCTCCATCAGCATTTCGGGCGGTCCGGTCTCCGCGCTGTGGAGGCCGCCGGAGATGTGGTAGATCGGCTTGGTGGCCGCGATCACGCCCTGGGCGTCGGCGGCGTTGAGCTTGCGGGGATCAGCCAGCAGCGCGAGATTCTTCTTGTAGCTGTCGAGCTTCGCCAGATTCTCCTCGGAGGAGATCATGACGACGATATTCTCGCGGCCTTCCTCGCTTTTGCCGATTTCGATGATCTTCACGCGTGGCGATTTCGCCGCGAGCGCGCGGTAATAGCCGATGATCTGATCATAGTAATGCAGCACGTTCGGGGCGCCGATGTGATTACCGAGCACCGACTTCGGGGAGGGGACGGTCGTCGAAACGGGCAGGTGATCGACAAGGGGGCTCATGAATTCCGGCTTGGTCGTCCACGTCTTGATCGTGGTGGCAAAGTCGGGGTCCATCGTCTGCGCCGATGCGGCTCCGCACAAAAGCATTGCGACTGCCGCGCCCAGCACTTGTTTTTTCACCACCCTGTCATTCCCCTCTGTTCGTCCGGCGGCATTTGCCCCCGGCGCCCGGTCGGTCCACTGTCGCCCCAGCCGGAATCGGCTATCCCCTTGTGGAGAATGGGCTTCATGGAAGTGGATCGTTCCTGTTTCCTGGCGGGAGTGCAACACCCCTCGTGCGGTATCGGTGCCCCATGGGTGAAGCGTCATGCACGTGATTTGCATTTTTCTGCCCTGACGCGGCGAAAATGTGCATTACGGCACAGGAAGCTTCACATGGCCGCACGTTGATTGCGCAATATTGCTGGAAAATAAAATTCTGACCCCGTTTACCGCGGTATTGGTGCATGTTTTATGTTGACGCTCTGGTGCCGCTATCACAGGCTCGCTGACAAAGGGCCGATCTCGACATCGACTCAGGAAGGTGGGAATTGCACTCGCCTTGCGGAACCGGAAAAGGGAGCAATCGTGTCTTTGTGTGACAGGAATGCGTTTCCCGGGCCATGAAGCATGTCGCCGGCCGGGCAGATCGGCCGGCGCGGTAACGGTGTGCCGATCATGCCGAACAACAGGGAGAAAAAATGGTGGGTTTCGACACTCGATTGGTGAACATCGCGCACGGCAAGCGCTTCCTGCTTCTGGCCGCCACGGCCATGGCCGGAGTGGGCAGTCCCGCTTTCGCTCAGGCGACGACCGCGTCCGACGCCGCCAGCGACGAGATCATCGTGACCGCGCTCAAGCGCAACACGAACCTGCAGGACACGCCGATCTCGATTTCCGCCGTTACCGGTGAGTCGATCGCCAATTCGGGCGTACAGAGCATCGCCGACCTCAATTCCAGCGTTCCCAGCCTGGCCTTCGTGGACGGCGGCCCGTCCAACCGCCGTGTCGTTATCCGCGGTATCCAGGCGGCGGGTGAACCGACGGTCGGCACCTATTATGACGAGACCCCGGTGACGGGCGCGATCGGCGCGGGCAACGATGCCGGCGGTTCCACCCCGGAACTGCGGCTCTTCGATGTCGAGCGCGTCGAGGTGCTGCGCGGTCCGCAAGGAACCCTCTACGGATCCGGATCGATGGGCGGCACGCTGCGCGTCATCTATCAGAAGCCGACCTTCGCCACGGAAGGCGCGGTTGACCTGAGCCTGTCCGACACGCGCTATGGCGGCCTGAACTATGAAGGCAGCGCCATGGTCAACGTTCCGGTCGTGAACGACAAGGTCGCGGTGCGCGCGGTAGGCTTCTACCGCAACGCCAACGGCTTCATCGACAACACCGCCCTGAACATCAAGAACATCAACGACCAGAAGAGCTATGGCGGCCGCTTCCTGGTGCGTTTCACGCCCACCGAAGCGCTGACCATCGATGCGGCGGCATATATCAACCGCACCCGGACCGACACCAATGCCTGGACGTTGACGTCGGGCAAGTTCAAGTCGGACGCGCTCACCCGTCAGCCGGTGCGCGACGATCTCGAGCTTTACAGCCTCACTGCCAATTATGATTTCGGCGGGGTCGTCCTGACGGGCGTGGTCTCCTATCTCGAGCGGGATCTCGATTCCGTGTCCGACGTGTCGCGCTTCATCCGGTCGACCCGTACGCCGGCGGGCTGCGCGGCCCGTGTCAGCGCCGGGCAGCCTTGCTCGACCGCCCAGCTCGACAATTATTATGCGCTCGTGGATTCGCAGTCGACCTCTGCGCTCTTCCCGCAGCAGACGATGAAGAGCTGGACCGCCGAATTGCGGCTCAGCTCGGACGGCAGCGGTCCGCTCAACTGGACGGTCGGCGGCTTCTATTCGGACCGCGACACGGCGGTCGCAAACCCGCAGAGCAATGCCGATCCGGTTACCGGCGCGATCATCGAGCCACAGCAGATCGCCACCGTCCGTTTCATCGACGACAGCCTGCGGCAGGTCGCGGCCTTTGGCGAGTTCTCCTACGACGTCACCGATCGGCTCAACCTGACAGCCGGCGGTCGCTATTTCCGCTACAACAAGGACATCAGCGGCCAGACGACGATCGGGTCGATCCTGGTGGGCGCGGTCGTCCGCCCGCTCTCCTTCGTCAAGTCGAAGGAGGACGGCACCGTCTTCAAGTTCAACGGGTCCTACAAGGTCACCGACAATGTACTCTTCTACGCCGAAGCGGCACAGGGCTTCCGTCCCGGCGGCGCCAACCAGGTTATCGGCCTCGCGCAGGAGCTGACACCTTACAAGTCGGACAGCCTGTGGAACTATGAGGTCGGCTTCAAGAATACGCTGTTCGATCGCAAGCTGCTCCTCAATGTCGACGTCTTCCAGATCGACTGGAGCGACATGCAGATCACCGGGCGCACCCCGAACGGCGCCTTCTCGTTCATCACCAATGCCGGCAAGGCGCGCGTCCGCGGCGCCGAGCTGGAGGCCACGATCCGCCCGATGGCCGGTTTCACGATCACGGGCAACGCATCCTACATCGATGCCAAGCTGCGTGAGAACCAGAGCAACGCCAATGTCAGTGCGCCGGGCCTGAAGGGCGATCGCATCCCCTATGTCCCGAAATTCTCGGCCGGCATCGGCGCGCAATATGTCTGGGCGCTGACCGACACGCTGTCCGGCTTCGCCCGGATCGACGGCAACACGGTCGGCGGCTCCTATTCGGACTTCCGGCCGACCGGCACCTTCACGCGCAAGATCGACTCCTATCAGCTCGTAAATGCTCGCCTCGGCGTGGAAGGACCGGACAACAGGTGGGGCGCCTATCTGTTCGTCACCAACCTGTTCGACGACACGGCGATCACCCGTTCGCAGTCGAGCGCGATCGCGGTCGGGCGAACGCTGGTCAACAGCGCTGCGCCGCGCACCATCGGTGTCAACGTCCGTACTAGGTTCTGATCCCGCGACGGCGGCGCTCCCAAGGCGCCGCCGTCCTCTTTTCCCCCGGAGTCTACATGGTTGGTATTCTTTCCTCCCGCCTGCTGCGCGTCGCGGCGCTGGCGCTGTGTGCGAGCTCGGCCTGTGCCATATCGACGGCGGCGCTCGCCCGCGACGTCGTGGTCCATGCCGGCCATCTGATCGACGGCGTGTCCGCGAAGCCGCGGGACAAGGTCTCCATCCTGATCCACGATGACCGGATCACGGCCGTTCAGGACGGTTTCGTCACGCCGGCCGGCGCCGAGGTTGTCGATCTCTCGTCGGCTACGGTGCTGCCGGGCCTGATCGACATGCACGATCACATCACCGGGCAGTATACCGGCAAGAACCCCATTGCCGAGCGCTTCACCACCAACAATCTGGACACCGCCTACGAGTCGGTCGCCTATGTGAAGCGCACGCTCGATGCCGGTTTCACGTCGGTGCGCGACGTCGGTGGCGACACCGATGTCGTCGTTGCCCTGAAGCGAGCGATCAAGAAGGGCGAGATTCCGGGACCGCGCCTCTGGGTGGCCGGCTATCCGCTCGGTCCCAGCGGCGGCCATGGCGATCCGCGTAACGGCATCCGCACCGACCTGGACCTGCACAGCGAGAACAAGGTCGTCGATGGCCCGGAGGAGGCGGTGCGCATCGTTCGACAGATGCATCGGGACGGCGTGGACCTGATCAAGATCATGCCCAGCGGTGGAGTGCTCAGCATCGGCGACGATCCCAATGTCACGCTGATGACCGATGCCGAGATCAAGGCGATCATCGATACCGCCCATAATCTTGGTATGCGCGTGGCTGCACACGCCCATGGCCAGGACGCCATCGTCCGTGCCTCGGCGCTCGGCGTCGATTCGATCGAGCATGGCTCGTTCGGCGATGCGGCAGCGTACAAGGTGATGAAGGAGCATGGCACCTGGCTGGTACCGACCCTGCTGGTCGCGGACACGGTGGTGAAGGTGGCCAAGGCGCATCCCGAATCGCTGCCCCCCTCTTCCGCGAAGAAGGCGCTCGAAGTCGGTCCGATTACGCTCCGGAATCTTGGCGCGGCCTACAAGGCCGGCGTGAAGATCGCTTTCGGTACCGATCAGGGCATGGCCCCGCACGGCACCAACGGTAAGGAGTTCGCGCTGATGGTCGCGGCCGGCATGCCGCCCATGGAAACGATCCGCGCCGCGACGGTGAACGCGGCAGAGCTGCTGGGCGCCAAGGCCGATGTCGGCTCGGTGCAGGCGGGGCGCTATGCCGACATTATCGCGGTATCGGGCGATCCGCTGTCCGACGTCACCGAACTGGAGCGGGTGCGCTTCGTGATGAAGGGCGGCGACGTGGTGAAACCCTGGGGGATGGCCGCGCAGTAAGCGCGGCCACATCGTGCGCGAACTGTCTGGCCGGGTCCGGCTCGGCCGGATGGCTTCGAGGGATGGTGCCGGCTGAGGGATTCGAACCCCCGACCTTCGGTTTACAAAACCGCTGCACTACCACTGTGCTAAGCCGGCACGCTCCGCGCCCTCATGCGTCAGGGAATGCCGAACGTCCAGCCCTCGACCGCGGCTATCTCCGAAGAAAGTGCGGGTGGATGCCAAAGCTCGGCGCGAGCGGCCGCCTCGGCCAGCCAGGCGGCGGTCAGGATGGCATCGGTGCTGTGGTCGTCATAGCGCGCGAGTAGCGGCGGGCGGCGTATGCCGTAGCCGGCGAGGCCCGCGCCAAGGCGGTCGGCGTCACGCATCTTGCTGCCGCCGCTGAGCCCTGCCGTGCGCGCGGCGACGGTCGTGTAAATCTCGACGATGGCGGGCCCCGACTCCGGTATCGGATCGAACGGCCAGACCGGGACACGGCCGCCCAGCCGGTGGAGCAGCCGCATGCCGGTCAGGCTCGACTTGCCGACCTGCGCGGCGCCGACCAGGTTGAAGCAGCTCGTCGCCGGCCCGTGGCGGCCGTCGCGGCAGAGGCGCTCGACCAGGCGGTAGCGGCCGTTGCCGGCGCCGAACAGGTCGCCCCTCCGCCCGCCATGGCGACGGAAATGGCGGCTCGCCTCGGCATGATCGACGAAGGCGCCTGCTTCCAGATGCGGATCGCGGGCGCAAATCTCGTCGATTAGCTGCCACAGCGCGCGGGCATCGGCCGGGCTTTCCGCCCAGCCGGGGAAATAGGCGCCGGCGTCGAGGAAGGGGAAGGCGGTCGAGAAGTCGATCCCGACCAGCAGGTCGCTGCGCCGCCGCGCATGATCGAGCAGCCAGTCGAGCACCGCGCCGCGCGACCATCTCCGTTCTATCAGCTTCGGGGTGCGGCCCGGCCCGTCGCTGACGGCGATCGCGATGCCCTTCTGCCGGTCACCCTTCGCCCCCGACCAGTCTATGCAGGCGAAGCGCCGGAAGCGGCGGGTCATGCCTTCGTCTTGGCCGGGCGTGGCTTCGGCCGCTTCTTCGCCAGCGCCTGCCCGTGGGCGCGCTCGATCATCGCCAGCACCCGATCGGGATCGGCGCTATCGTAGCGGACGAGCACCGCAGGCCAGCCCTCATAATGCGGCGTCTGCCAATAGGTGGCGGGATCGGTTTCCTTGAGCATGTCGACGGTGTCGCGGTCGATCATCAGGCAGAAGCTGCCGTCCTCGCGTCCCGGCGCGACGAAGGCGTTGCCGTTCGCCTTGACCGCCGGGCCGCCATAATGGGTCGAGCGCTCGGCGCCGGGCAGGCCGGCCGCGAAGGCGGTGACCCGATCCCAGCCGAGGCTCATCCCTCGCGCCGCTCCTGCCGCAGCTTGTCCCAATAGGCGAGCCGCTCGGCGATCTTCGCCTCGAACCCGCGCGGGGAGGGGGCGTAGAAGCTCTGCGGCGCCATTTCCTCGGGCCAATAATCGTCGCCCGAGAAGGCATCCTCGGTGTCGTGATCATAGGCATAGCCCTTGCCGTAGCCGACCTCCTTCATCAGCTTGGTCGGGGCGTTGAGGATGTTCTTGGGCGGCATCAATGAGCCGGTCTCCTTCGCCGAGCGGAACGCCGCCTTCTGCGCGGCATAGGCCGCGTTCGACTTCGGTGCGGTCGCCAGGTAGAGGCAGGCCTGCACGATCGCCAGCTCCCCCTCGGGCGAGCCGAGGAAGTCGTAGGCGTCCTTGGCGGCGAGGCACTGGACGAGCGCCTGGGGATCGGCGAGGCCGATATCCTCACTGGCGAAACGAACCAGTCGACGCAGCACGTAGAGCGGCTCCTCGCCAGCCGTCAGCATCCGCGCAAGATAGTAAAGCGCGGCCTGCGGGTCCGATCCGCGCAGCGATTTGTGAAGCGCGGAGATGAGGTTGTAATGCCCTTCGCGATCCTTGTCGTACACCGCCATCCGCCGGTGGAGCAGCGCGGCCAGCTCGCCCGGTTCGAGCGGATGGTCGATCGCGATCGAGAAGAGCGTCTCGACCTGATTGAGCAGGAAGCGGCCGTCGCCATCGGCCGAGGCGATCAGAGCGTCGCGCGCTCCGTCGGTGAGAGGCAGGGCGCGCTCCTCGATCTCCTCTGCGCGCGCGATCAGCTTGCCGAGCGCGGCGGCGTCGAGCCGATTGAGGATCAGCACCTGCGCCCGGCTGAGCAACGCCGCGTTCAGCTCGAACGAGGGGTTCTCGGTGGTCGCACCCACCAATACCACCGTGCCGTCCTCGACATAGGGCAGGAAGCTGTCCTGCTGGGCGCGGTTGAAGCGGTGGATCTCGTCAACGAACAGCAGCGTGCGGGTTCCCATCCGCCCATGCTCGCGTGCCTCGGCGAAAATCTTCTTGAGATCGGCGACCCCGGAGAAGACCGCCGAAACCGGCGCGAAGCGCAGCCCCACAGCGTCGGCGAGCAGCCGCGCGATGGTCGTCTTTCCCGTGCCCGGTGGCCCCCACAGCACCAGCGAGGACAGACGCCCGGCCGCTACCATGCGGCCGATCGCGCCGTCGGGACCGGTGAGATGTTCCTGCCCGATCACCTCGCCCAGCGCACGGGGCCGCAGCCGCTCGGCAAGGGGAGCGGCATCGGTGGAAGCAAAACCGGCGGCGGGTTCGGGCGCAAAGAGATCGGCCATCGCGACGATATAGGGGCGGGATTGCGAGCCGGACAGAGGGCGTGGAAACTCTCTTGTGAAAACTCTTTCAAGATATATCTTAGATCTATCGAGAATGATTCGATCATTCGGAAGTGGAGAATGACATTGTTTGGATTTCACAAAGCACATCGGGAGCATGGCCGTCACGGCGGCTTCCATGGCGGTCTTCGTGCGATGCGCGGCCGCCATGGCGGGGGCTTCGGCGGCGGCTTCTTCGACCCCTTCGGAGAGGGCTTCGGCGGCGGCATGGGCGGCCGGCGGGGCGGCGGCCGGCGCCGCCTGTTCGACGGGACGGAACTGCGCCTGATCCTGCTGGCGCTGATCGGCGATCAGCCCCGGCACGGCTATGACCTGATCAAGGCGATCGAGGAACGCACCGGCGGCGCCTACGCGCCGAGCCCTGGCGTGATCTACCCGACCCTGACGATGCTCGAGGATATGGGCCAGATCGCCGAGCAGGCAGCCGAGGGGGCGAAGCGGCTGTTCGCCATCACCGAGGCCGGCAAGCTCGAGATCGGCGCGCAGGGCGACCAGATCGAGACGCTGTTCGCGCGGCTCGACGCCCTGGGCGAGGAGCAGGGCGGCGGCGAGAGCCGTATGCCGGTCCGCCGGGCGATGGTGAACCTCTCCATGGTGCTGCGCGACCGGCTGTCGCGCGATCGCGGCGGCGAACTCGCGCATGATGTGGCGGCGATCCTCGACGATGCGGCCCGCAGGATCGAGCGCCTGTGAGCACGGCGATGACGACGAGTGCCACCGCATCGGTGCCGACCGCATCGGCCAGCCGCTACCTCCAGCAGCTCTGCAAGCACTGGGCGCACAACCTGGTGGTCGAGTTCACCCCGGTTCACGGAACCGTTGTCTTCCCGCGCGATGCGCGGGGAGTCGACCATCCGGGTGACGGGCTCGCCACCTTCGACGCGACCGGGGCGATGCTGGAGGTGCGCATCGACGCCAGCTCGGACGAACAGCTCGACGCGCTGAAGGGCGCGGTGGCGCGCCACCTCGACCGCTTCGCCTTTCGCGAGGCGCCGTTGAACTTCAACTGGAAGGCGGCCTGATCGGCGGCCCCAAATGGTCCGTGGTCAGGGTACCGGGCTCTGCCGGGTAACCCTCACGCCGGCCTGATGCTGGCGGACGATGCGGATATAGGCGTCGACCAGTTCCTGATTGACCTGATCCCAGCCGTAGCGCTCGCTGGCTTTCAGTCCGGCCACGCCGATCGTGCACCGCATCTCGCGATCGAGGCAGAGCGCCTGCAGCGCATCGGCGAAGGCCTGCGTGCGGCCAGGCGTGATAAGCCGTCCGGTCACGCCGTCCTCGATCAGGCTCTCGCTGCCGGTCGCACGCGCCGCGACGACGGGCAGCCCTGCGGCCATCGCCTCGAGCGTGACGTTGCCGAACGTCTCGGTGACCGAGGGATTGAACAACATATCCATCGAAGCCACCGCGCGGCCCAGGTCCTCGCCCGCCTGGAAGCCGGCGAACACCGCACCGGGCAGCCGCTTCTCGAACCATTCACGCGCCGGGCCATGGCCGACCACCAGCACCTTGTGGCGGACCTGCCGCCGCTCGAGCTGGTCGATCGTGTCGGCGAACACGTCGAGGCCCTTCTCCATCACCAGCCGGCCGACGAAGCCGATCACGACCTCATCCGTTCCGATCCCCAGTGACCGGCGCCAGTCGTCACAGCGCCGCTCGGGCTTGAAGATCGTGCGGTCGATGCCACGGGACCAGATGCCGACATCATAGCTCATCCGTTGCTCGCGCAGCAGCTGCGCCATGGATTCCGACGGCGCGAAGATCGCATCGCAGCGGCGATAGAAGCGACGCAGCAGTGCCTCGACCATCGGTTCAAGGAAGGCGAGGCCATAATAGCGGAAATAGGTCTCGAACCGGGTGTGGACCGAGGCGACCACCGGTAGCTTGCGCCGCAGCGCCAGAGATACGGCGCGATGGCCGAGGATCTCGGGGCTCGCGACGTGCATGATATTCGGGTTGAACCGGCCGATGTCGCGCTTGACGCGCGGCGGGATCATCAGCGGGAAGCGATATTCGGCACGTCCGGGCACGGGCAGGGACGGGATGCTGACCAGGTCGCCCGTCGGGGGAAAGGCTGGGTGCTCGACCGTCGGCGAATAGACGCGCACCGCCGCGCCCTGGCCCAGCAGATAGCCGACCAGGCGGTTCAGCGCCTGGTTCGCGCCGTCGCGCACATAGTTGTAGTTGCCCGTGAACAGGGCGATCCGAAGCTGCGATGCATCCATCGCGACGCCTTAGGAGGCAAAGCGGATCATCGCAACCGGAACAGCCCGACAGCCCGATGGTTATGGTGCTGAAAGGATTTCGGCGGATGGTCCATATTTCCCGCAAGGGTCGGGAAATACACCAGAATCATGCGAATGGTCCCGGCCGGAGCGCTGGCATGGGGCATTTCGCGAAATCAATCGGACGGGCGGGCTGGTGGCGTCGAATCGACCGCCCCGCGCGCCGCAGACCCTCGTCCGACAGGAGGCAGCCCGATGGATCAGTTCTTCACACGTGTCGCGGCGCGGATCGCCAGTGCCGTGGGCCAGCCACTTGCGTTCATCATCGCCTTTTGCGCGATCATCCTCTGGGCGTTCAGCGGCCCCATGTTCGGCTTTTCCGACACCTGGCAATTGATCGTCAACACGACGACCACGATCGTGACCTTCCTGATGGTGTTCCTGATCCAGAACGCGCAGAACCGCGACGCCGCGGCGATGCAGGCCAAGCTCGACGAACTGCTTCGGGCCGTGGCTGATGCGCGCAACCGCTACATCGGCATCGAGCATCTGACCGAGAAGGAACTCGAGAAAATTCGCAGCGAGATCGAGGAGGAGTTCGCGCCGGGCGAGGATGGAAAGCCTCAGCAGGCTGACAGCATCCGCCACCTCATCCGGCGGCGCTAAGATATTTCCGTCATTGCGAACGCTGGAATCTCTTTTCTTTTATTGGCTTGGGGTCTTTTCCGGCCAAGACAAATGAGGTCCCGGTGTTCGCTGGATGAGCCGGCGCGCGGCGGGGATCAGGCCGGCTCGACGCTACCATCCATCCAGGCCTTGAGCGCCTCCCCGGCACGCTCGGCCATCATCGCCTTGCGGTCGCCCTTGCGCTTACGGCCGCCCCTGGCGCCTTCGAGCGGGGGGAACAAGCCGAAATTGACATTCATGGGCTGATAGCTGTCGGCCTCGGCGCCGCCGGTGATATGGCCTAGCAGAGCGCCGAGCGCGGTGGTGACGGGCGGCGTCTCGATCGGCCGGCCGAGCAGTTCGGCGGCCGCGAAGCGACCCGCTAGCAGGCCGATCGCGGCCGATTCCACATAACCCTCACAGCCGGTGATCTGCCCGGCGAAGCGGACGTTCGGACGCGACTTCAGCCGCAGCGTGCCATCGAGCAACTTGGGGCTCTGGATGAAGGTGTTGCGATGGAGACCGCCGAGCCGCGCAAACTCGGCTTTTTCCAGACCCGGTATGGTGCGAAACAGGCGGACCTGCTCGGCATGCTTCAACTTGGTCTGGAAGCCGACCATGTTCCACAACGTCCCCAGCGCATTGTCCTGACGAAGCTGGGCGACCGCATAAGGCCAGCGGCCGGTGCGCGGATTGTCGAGGCCGACCGGCTTCATCGGCCCATAGCGCAACGTGTCGAGGCCGCGCTCCGCCATCACCTCGATCGGCATGCAGCCGTCGAAATAGGGCGTGTCCTTTTCCCACTCCTTGAACGCGGTCTTCTCGCCGTCGAGCAAGGCCTGATGGAAGGCCTGATACTGGTCCTTGTCCATCGGGCAGTTGATATAATCCTTGGTCTCGCCCTTATCCCAGCGGGACGCCATCCAGGCGACATCCATATCGATCGAGTGGTGGTGGACGATCGGAGCGATCGCATCGAAGAAGGCCAGGGCGTCGGCGCCGGTCGCGGCGCCGATCGAGTCCGCGAGCGCCGCGGCGGTCAGCGGGCCGGTGGCGACGATGACGGGTCCGCTCTCGGGGAGCGCATCGACCCGTTCACGGACCAGTTCGATCAGCGGATGTTCCGCGACGGCACGGGTAACGGCTTCGGCATAGCCTTCGCGATCGACCGCAAGCGCGGAGCCCGCCGGCACGCGATGGGCGTCGGCCTTGGCCATGATCAATGACCCCAGCGCCCGCATCTCGGCATGGAGCAGACCGACGGCGTTGGTTGGATCGTCCGAACGGAAGCTGTTGGAGCAGACCAGCTCGGCGAGGCTGTCGGTCTGGTGCGCGGGCGTCGCCTCGATCCCGCGCATTTCGGAGAGGCGGACGCTGATACCGGCCTGGGCAAGCTGCCACGCGGCTTCCGAACCGGCGAGCCCCCCGCCGATGACATGTAGCTGATGAACCATCGCCGCGCTTTACGGGTCTGGTCCTGCGATCGCAACGGCCGGAATGGCTCGACCCCGATGTTGCGTCGTCAGGTCAGTTTGGCGACGGCCCAGCCGATCATTGCCCATAGCAGCGCCGATCCCCCGATGGCGATCAGCAGCCCGACATAAGGCGGATAGCGGTCCTCCTGTCCGGCGTCGAGCAACCCTATGGGAATGCAAATGATGGCGGTGCGAACATGTGCATGGCGTCCACGGCCTTTCATCGATCCATTCTCCCCCGCCGCCCGGAAACGAACCTGCTCCTTCCAAATCGGGCGTCAGAAATGCTTTTACAGCATCCGGGAATCGAAAGCATCCGGGGGCTAGACCAATGTCTAAGCCCGACGATCGCAAGATCGCGACGTCGGCCGCGACGCCGGAACGGCGGCCCGGGCCCGAGCGACTTATCGCCTTTCCACGGACAACCCGTGGAAAGGAGCGATCATCATGAAGGCCTGGTTCATCACCGGCACCAGTGGCGGGTCGGGCCCTTACGGTCCGGACCGAGGAATGTTCCTGGCACCCCGCAAGGCCGGGGTGCCAGGAACGCCTTATTTGAAGGTGGCGCGGTCGCCGGCCTCGCCGACTGACTGGATGTCGCGGCCGAGGCCCTTCACCGTGTTGCAGGCACACAGCGCCAGGAGCGCGCAGCCCAGAACCGTCACCGCCAGCATATTTCGCATCGCCTATATCTCCCTGAGCACGAGGCGAAGCGTTAGCGGCCAGCTTCCCGCGCTGTCCATATCAAAACGATGGCGGCACGATCATCCGCGGCCGACCCGCTCAAGCCCCAGCCAAGCCGCCATCGTCGCCAGTTCCCCACCCAGCTCGTCATGGGTCGCGGCGGGCGCGTCAGGTTCGAGATGGGTCGATAGCACGCGCAGCACCGATGCCTGCCGGTCGGCCTTCAGGTCGACCCGCGCGACCAGTCGGTCGCCGAGCAGGAAAGGCAGGACATAATAGCCGTAGCGACGCTTCTCCGCCGGGGTGTAAATCTCGATCCGATAGTGGAAGCCGAACAGGCGCTCGGTCCGGTCGCGCTCCCAGATCAGCGGGTCGAACGGCACGAGCAGGGCGCGGGCGTTCACCCGGCGCGGGTGGCGGGCGTCGCGGTGCAGCCAGGCGGGCCGGCGCCAGCCCGCGACCGCGGCGGGCAGCAGGACGCCTTCTTCGGCCAGCTCGGCGATCGCGGCCTTGGTGTCGGCGACGCCGGTCCGGAAATAGTCACGCAGGTCGGTCTCTGTCGCGATACCGAGGGCGGCGGCGGCACGGGCCACCAGCGCACGGTGTGCGGTCGCCTTGTCCGGGGTGGGCAGGGCCAGGATCGCGGGGGGGATCACCCGCTCGGTCAGGTCGTAGACCCGTTCGAACCCGCCGCGTCGGGTTGCGGTGGTGATATGGCCGGCCCAGAACAGCCATTCGAGCTTGCGCTTGCTGTCGCCCCATTCCCACCAGCCGCTGCGGCTCTTTCCGTCGTCGAAGTCGGAGACGGCGAGCGGCCCTTCGGCGCGGATGCGATCGAGCACCGCATCGACCTCGCCGCGCTTCTCCCGCGCATAAGCGCGCAGCGACGACCAGCCGCGCTCGCCGCGGTCGGCCTCGGCCATGCGCCAGCGCAGCAACGGATGCAGGTCGAGCGGCAGCAACGAGGCCTCATGCGCCCAATATTCGAACATGCGCCGCTTCGAGCGCCGGCCCCAGGCCGCCTCGTCGAGCGCGGCGCGGTCATAATGGCCGAGCCGCGAGAAGGCGGGGAGATAATGGGCACGCGACAGGACATTGACGCTATCGATCTGGTGCAGCCCCAGCCGCTCGATCGTGCGGCGCAGGTGGAGGGGGCCGGGCGCTTGCGGCCGGGCCGTGCCGAAGCCCTGCGCGGCGAGAGCGATGCGGCGCGCCTGGGCGGGCGACAGCGTCGCGGTCAACGCCGCTCCATCCGCCGCGCCGCCCAGGCATAGTCCTCGGCGGCCTTGCGATCCTTGGCGTCCTTGAACGCGACCTCGGGATCGGGTGCCGAGCCGAGCGCATGAAGAAGGATCCACAGCGCGAAACGCCGGCCGGAATCACGTTCGGTGCCGAACGCGATCTCGACCCGCTGGCGGCCGTCCTCGATCGTTGCGTCATCGAGAGCGTCGAGGTCGTCGGTGCCGAAATAGTGGAGAAGGAGCGCGTCGAGATCCATGTGCCGAGCGATGCCGCGGCCCCTGCGCGAAGGCAAGTCCCGATGCGGCTTCGTAAATCCCCGCATTGACCGGACTATGTGGAAGGCGGTGAGGTGCATCTGCGCGCCGGCGCGATTTTCTCGGATCGGCAATCCGTCTGGCGCATTATGCTCCGAAAGGAGGGAGCGCAACCGATGCTAGAACATCTTCCCCGCTGGCTGGGAGCCATGCTGCGCAATGTCCGCGCGGGCCATTCGAAGCTGGTGATCGCCCAGCCCGAGTTGGAGATCGGCGATACGGTGATCGACCTGAGCAGTCCGGCGTTCGCGTCGGGCGCGCGGCTGCCGGTGCGCTTCACTGCGGACGGCGACGGCGTGTCGCCGCCGCTGCTGTGGGGAGAAGTTCCACCGGGCACGGCCAGTCTCGCGCTGATCGTCGAGGACCCCGACGCCCCGGCCCTCCAGCCGCTGGTCCATGCGCTGGTCTGGAACATCCCGCCCGATGAAAGGCACCTGCCAGAAGGCGCGATCGTCGCCGACGGCGCGGGGACATCGGCCGGGCCCGACGTCGGCCGCAACAGCCTGTTCGAGGGCTGGCTGCCGCCCGATCCGCCAAGCGGCCACGGCAGCCATGACTATGTCTTCCAGCTTTTTGCGCTCGGCGAGACGATCGAGATCGGCATCAATCCCGGCCGGTCGGGGCTGGTGCGCGGGCTGCAGGGGCGGGTGCTGGGCGCCGGCATGCTGGTCGGCACCTATTCGCGCGGCGAGGAGGCACCGCTCGGCGGGCAGGGCGTGGCGGGCGTGTCGCCGGCCTGAACAATGGCCGATCTCTTCGGCGAGCCGACCGTGCCGGGCCTGGCCTATGGCGAGGAAATCGTGACGGCGGAGGAAGAGGCCGACCTCATCGCGGCGATAGACGGGAGCGGCCTCGCGCCGTTCCGCTTCCAGGGTTTCCTGGGCAAGCGCGAGACCCGGACGTTCGGCTGGAGCTATGATTTCGACAAGGGCGGCTTCGCTCCGGCGCAGCCGCTCCCCGACTGGCTGTCACCGCTGCGCCGCCGCGCTGCGCGTTTCGCCGGCCTGGATCCGGACGACTTCGTCCATGCCCTGCTGATCCGCTACGGTCCGGGCGCCGGTATCGGCTGGCATCGCGATCGTCCGCAGTTTGGCGAGGTGATCGGTATCTCGTTCGGCTATCCCGCCACCCTGCGGTTTCGCCGGCGCCGTCCCGACGGCTTCGACCGGCGATCAGTCCTTCTCCGCCCCCGCTCCATCTATCACCTGCGCGACGAGGCCCGCTGGACGTGGGAGCATGGCATCGCACCCATGCCGGCGACCCGCTGGTCGATCACCTTCCGGACCCTTTCCGAGAAGGGTCAGGCCGCCCGAGACGGGTCGCGATGACGATAGGAACGTTCGCGGGTTGCGTAATAGAGGTTGAGCTTCTCCCACGCCTCTTCCGCGGTCTCCACGAAGCGGAACAGGTTCAGGTCATTCTCGCCGATCACGCCTTCCTCGACCAGCGCATCGAAATCGAGCACCCGGCGCCAGAAATCCTGGCCGAACAGAAAGATGGGCAGCTGCGCCATCTTGCCGGTCTGGACGAGGGTGAGCAGTTCGAACAGCTCATCGAAGGTGCCGAAGCCGCCGGGGAAGGCGGCGACGGCGCGAGCGCGCAACAGGAAGTGCATCTTCCTGAGCGCGAAATAGTGGAACTGGAAGCTCAGATGCGGCGTCACATAGGCGTTCGGCGTCTGCTCGAACGGCAGGACGATATTGAGGCCGATGGATTCGGCGCCGACATCATGCGCGCCACGGTTGGCCGCTTCCATGATCGACGGCCCACCGCCCGAGCAGACGACGAACTGGCGTTTGCCGTCGGCGTCCAGCGGGCACTGGCTGGCGATCTGAGCCAGCTTGCGCGCTTCGTCATAATAATGGCTCTTGGCGCGGAGCCGCTCGGCGACCCGGCGCTGCTTGGGTGTGACGGCGGATTTGACCAGCGCCTCCGCCTTGCTGGGCTCCGGGATGCGGGCGGAACCGTACATCACGAAGGTCGATCCGATATTAGCTTCCTCCAGCAGCAGTTCGGGCTTCAGCAGCTCGAGCTGGAAACGCACGGGGCGCAGGTCATCGCGCAGCAGGAAGTCGGTGTCCTGGAAGGCGAGCTTGTATGCGCTGTCAGTGGTCTGCGGCGTTTCGGTGGCCGTCTTCGCGACCGCAGCATCCTCTTTTGCCCGGGGGAAGACGCGCTTGGGTACTTTTCTATGTGCCATATCTCTCTGGTATAGATAGTCGGCTTTCGCCGATATTACAGGGCGGGCAGGCGCAGATTTTCTATCGGCAATAAGGTCCGCTGCCCATATCGAAGTGAAAATGGTCGTGGTGGAGCGCGTTGGCGTCGGGTCCGATCACCACCGAGAAGCGTCCGCACGCAGCCTTGTGCAACGCGCGAAGGAAGCCGCGAACCTGCGCGTCGTCGCCGTTCCATCCGTCCCTGACGGTTATTCGCCGCCCGTCGCGCAGGCGGAAAGCCGCGATGTCGACGGCGTTGGCGCGGCCATGTTCGGACAGCCGGTTGCCGCTCTGGTTGTTGACCGGCCGGCAGGCGAAGCTGCCAAAGCTTTCGATCCGGACGACATCCGAGCGGAGCCAGCGCTGCGCCAGTGTCGGCACGTCCTGACGCACCCAGCGGATGAAGGGCAGGGCGGCCCCGCATTTGACCGCGCCGAGATTCGTCACGGGGATGCCGATCGCGATCAGCTTGACCGCGGAGGTCGCCGAGCAGCCATTGTCGAAGCGGCGATCGGGCAGCGCCTCCACCTGGGCACCTTCGGCCCGTAGTGCCGCGACGCACTGGCGGAAACGCTCCGGTGTCTCGACCGGCGGCGTCCAGCCGCGGCGCGGGGTGCGTGGCGAGGGGATGCATCCGGCCAGTGCGACCAGCACGACGAGAAGGCCGGGCAGGAGCCGATGGCGGGAAGGGGTGGCATGGCGGCGACGGCCGGCTGGGCTTGGAGGCGACACCCTGCCAGCATAATCAGCCCTGTTCATATTTCCAGCCGGGATGCTCCGCTCTCGTGGCGGGCAAACTGGACGAACTTGGCCGAAAGTCGGAAGAGTTTACCTTTCGACCCTTTCCCTTGGCCGCCATATCGCGCACACTCTGATGATGAAAGGGTGCCTGTGGCAACCGATCGGGGTGGGAATATGAGCGAATTTTCCAGCGGGCTGGGCCTAGGGCTCAGCGCCGCTCTCTTGTTTTTGTCCGGAGCTGCCCAGGCGGCCGATGTGCCGTCGCGGGCGAATGCGATCGCCGCGGCCGATGCGGCGGCCGGTCTCCCCGTCGCGCAGGATGCTGGCGTGCCGGTTTGTGCGACGCCTCCGGAATCGGGCAGTAAGCTTGCCGGGGACATGGAACTCGGCTCCGAAGGACACAGCATCGAACTGCGGAATAGCGGTACGCGCGATGCGCTGGTCAAGATCCGGCATGCCGACACGGGCCACCTGGCCGCGAGCTTCTTCCTGCGTCGGCAGGAGGCGTTGTCGATCGAGGGCGTGCCCGACGGCCGCTACCTGATCCAATATGCCTTCGGCCCGGCGCTCGCACCGGATTGCAAGTCCTTCACCCACATCCTGAAGGCCAACCAGATGCCCGAGGCGGATGAGATGACCACGCAGGTGATCGACGACGACGAGCATACCGAGGTGAAGCGGTCGAGCGTCTCCTACGTCATCTCGGTCAGCGAAAGCGCCAATGTGAAGCCCGTCGCGATCGACGCGGCCGCGTTCAACGCGGAATGAACATGCAGGGCCCGATCGGTTATCCGCCCCCCACGTTGGTGCGGAAACGATCGAGCCCGCGTGCGCGCCTGATGGTCGCGCTGATGGCTGTCCTGCTGGTTGCGGGCGGCTATGGCCTCGCGGAGTTGCTCTTGTCGGCGCCAAAGGGCGTTCCCCTGCCGTCGGCGTCAACGTCCGGCACCCTGACCGCAACGGCCGACACACCCGCAGCCGCGATGCCCGATGCGTCGAATGCGGTCGTCGTCGAGGCTCCGACCGACGCCGCGACCGTCGAACAGCCGGTGGATGCCCGCCGTGCCAACGCCTGGTATTATGTGCCCTGGCTGGGCGACGGGCCCGGCGCGATCTACAGCCGGACGGGCGGGCAGTGGAGCTATGCTTTCGCGTGCACGAGCGCGGCCCGGACCATCGAGATCATTGCCGTCGGCACCGGCTCACCCGGCAGCTTCGACAAGCAGGCGATCGGCGTCGGCAGGGTCAAGCTGATGATGGATGCCAGCTATTCGTCCGACGGTGGCGGAACGATCAGCACTACCCTGCCCGCTGGGCATGCCTTCTTCAACGCGCTCGACGGATCGGCGCCGATGACGATCCAGCTGCATGCGGACCGCAAGGTCGTGGTGCCGGTCGGTCCTGCCGTCGTTCGTCTCATTCGCGATTGCCGCGGTCGCAGATAGGACGAAATCCGGGCCTTCCAGGGGTTTCCTTCGCCACCTCGATCCGTCATTGACGATGGATGGCTTTTCGATCGAATGATATCCGGCCGTTCGCCGTGCTGGTCCTGCTGGCGCTCAGCGGCTGCGCGGCGACCACCTCCGCGCCGCCCGCGCCGGTGCCTCTCCCGGCACCACCGCCCGCTCCCGCGCAGGCCCCAACCGCCGGCGACTGGCGTGATTGGCCGCTTACGCCGGGAACGTGGCGCTACCTGCCCGGCAGGCCCGTGTCAGCCGCGCGCTATGGCGACGGACAGACGGCGCATCTCGTCGTGCAGTGCGATGCGTCGAAGCGTCAGGTCATGATCATGCGGCTGGGAAGCAGCACTCAGATCGAGATACTCGCATCGACCCGCAGCGCTCGTTTCCCAGCGGGCCATGTCATGGATCGCGGCGTGGCGATGAGCGCGGTCATCCTGAGCGCGAACGATGGCTTCCTGGACGTGATGGCGTTCAGCCGGGGCCGTATCGGGATACGCTCGCCGGGGCTTCCCGACCTGGCGGTTCCGGCCTGGGCCGAACCGGCGCGAGCCATCGAGGATTGCCAAAATTAGAAGTTAATACAAGGCTTGTTCGCAGCGCCGGGATGACCCATGTTCGAGTCCTCGGCAACATTGCGAAAGGAGGTGATCCGATGTCTCATGGTTCAGCATGGAGGTCGGTTCTGTCCGTTCGGGGAACGCGCTCCTAAGAGGCGCCATGGTTCTCCGGGCCGGCACTCCGGCCGCTGACCATGTTAGGGGTTGCCGGGACCTTGGTCTCGGCAACTCTTTTCATTTGGGCCCAGGCACGGCCCTATCCGCGGATTATTCGCGCTCCAGCATTTCGTCCTGGATTCGTGTCGCATGGACGGCGATGCGGACCTCATAGAGGAACAGGCCGAGCCCCGCGATCAGCAGAAGCATCGCAAGCACGAAGACGATTGCGATGGCCTGCGCCAGGGCCAGATCGAACAACACCGCTATGAACAGCCCCGCGATGACGATGCAGATCAGCACGGCGCTGATCGTGCAGAGGATCAACGCGCCGTTGGCGTGACGCATCCGTTCGTCGATCCAGCGGAGCTGCTGCACCTGATGGGGGTGGCGGGGATCGGTCTTCGCGGTGAAATTCTGCTCTATCCAGCGCGACCGGTCGACCACCCGGGCAAGGCGCCCGGTCAGCATGTTGAGGATCGCACCGATCGCGGTGAGGAGGAAGCAGGGGGCCATCGCCAGCTGGATCGTGTGCGCGATGTCGTTGAGTGCGAAGCCGTCTCCCATCGCGGATGGATGGGTCATGCACCGGCCGGGGTCAAGCTGCACATGATCCCGTGCGGGCCGCGGCGGATGCTGCGAACGCGATCGATGCATGATTTGCAATCGGACAGCCGGCTTATTCATTTGCACGCACTAACTCCCTCCGGAATGTTGCGACGCACAATAAAGAGGACCTGCTGACACCAACTAAAGGGAGATTGTGATGAAGACGATTTTTGCGCTCGCCATTCTGTCCTCGGTCGCCGCGGCGCCGGCGGTGGCCGAAAGCTTCACCCGCGACGGTATCACCTATGACTACACCGTCAGGTCGGCCGGGAAGGCCACGGTGATTTCCGGGACCGTTGTCACCAGCGGCCAGCCTTTCCATCTGCGGCTCCGCGACGGCCGGGTTACCGGTCGGGTCGGGTTCCGGCAGGTCAGCTTCAGGGCCGATCCGGCGGCTGTAGCCGGCGCCGGCAACAGCTCGGTCTTCGCCGCCAATTGACCGGCGGCCGCGCCGGGAAAGTTGAAAGGGAGGCGGGCGACCGCCTCCCTTTCCTTATGTCGATACGTGGTGCGCCGCAGCGAAGATGCGGGGCGACTCAGCCGGCCGTTTTCGACCCGACGTTGACGCCCATGGACTGGAGGTAGCGCTTCACACTGCGTGCCGCCTGCCGGATGCGCTGCTCGTTCTCCACCATCGCGATACGGACATAGCCTTCGCCATCCTCGCCATAGCCGACGCCCGCGGCCACCGCGACGCCGGCATGGGTGAGAAGCTGTTTCGAGAATTCGAGGCTGCCGAGATGCGCGACCGACGGCGGCAGCGGCGCCCAGCAGAACATCGACGCGCGCGGGGAGGGGATATCCCAGCCGGCGCGGCCGAAGCTCTCCACCAGCACGTCGCGGCGCTTCTTGTAGAGCTCACGATTCTTCTCGACGATATCCTGGGGGCCGTTGATCGCCGCGACCGCCGCTGCCTGGATCGGGGTGAAGGCACCGTAGTCGAGGTAGGATTTCACCCGGGTCAGCGCCGAGATCAGCGTCTTGTTGCCGACCGCGAAGCCCATTCGCCACCCGGCCATGCTGTAGGTCTTGGACATCGAGGTGAATTCGACCGCGACGTCCTTCGCTCCCGGAACCTGCAGGATAGAGGGGGTCGGGTTTCCGTCATAATAGAGCTCCGAATAAGCCAGGTCGGACAACACCCAGATATTATGCTCCTTAGCCCAGGCGACCAGCCGTTCGTAGAAGGCGAGGTCGACCACCTCGGCGGTCGGGTTCGACGGATAGCCGACCACCAGCACCGAGGGTTTCGGCACGGTGAACTTGACCGCGCGGTCGAGCGCTTCCCAGTAGCGTTCGTCAGGCGTCGTCGGCACCGATCGGATCGTAGCCCCGGCGATGATGAAGCCGAAGGTGTGGATCGGATAGCTCGGATTCGGTGCCAGCACGACATCGCCCGGCGCCGTGATCGCCTGAGCGAGGTTGGCCAGGCCTTCCTTCGAGCCGAGCGTCACGACGACCTCGCTCTCGGGATCGAGATCCACCCCGAAGCGGCGCTGATAATAGCCGGCCTGCGCCTTGCGGAGGCCCGGAATGCCCTTCGACGCCGAATAGCCGTGCGCGTCGGGTTTGCGGGCGACCTCGCACAGCTTGTCGATGACATGCGGCGGCGGCGGCAGGTCGGGATTGCCCATGCCCAGGTCAATGATGTCCTCGCCCCGCGCTCGCGCCGCTGCCCGCATCGCATTG
Source organism: Sphingomonas sp. Y57 (assembly GCF_001015195.1). Lineage (GTDB taxonomy): Bacteria > Pseudomonadota > Alphaproteobacteria > Sphingomonadales > Sphingomonadaceae > Rhizorhabdus. The sequence continues at coordinate 98,455 of NZ_LDES01000065.1, forward strand.
ACTTCGGCGATGACATAAGGCGGCAGGCGCTTGATGCGGTAAAATTCCTCGGACATTTGACTTCCTTTGGGTTTCGGACTTGGCGAGCGGGGATCGATCCCCCATGGTCGCCGACGCGACCTATACAGATTCTGCGCGCCGATTGCAGGCGCATCGTGAAAAAAGCTTGGGCAGGAGCTTGGCATGGCGGACATGGGCGAAGATCGCGGCGTACCCGGGGACGGGGAGGCGTCCGAACTGCCCTCGCTCGAGGAGGTCCAGCATTGGACCGGGGTGATCGGCCAGGCACAGCAGATGATGATGGAGCACATGGCCGAGGCGATCGCCCAGGCGCCGGCCGAGTTGCCGATGCCATCGCTGCCGGCTCCAGTCTTTCCCGATCCCGAGAAATTCGCCGATCAGCAGAGCGAATTGATGAGGGCCAGCCTGGGTCTGTTCGGTCAGCTCCTCGACGAGGGGCCGGGGAAGGAGGCTGCGCGCGACCGTCGCTTCAAGGCTGCGCAATGGCGCGAAACGCCGCTGTTCGGTATCATTGCCGATGCCTATCTGCTGTTGTGTGACGCGTGGCTGAAAGGCGTCGATACGCTTGAGGGGCTGCCGCCCAAGCAGCGCGAGCAGCTCAAATTCGCCACCCGCCTGGTGGCCGATGCAATGTCGCCGGCCAATTTCGCGCTGACCAACCCGCAGGTGCTCGAACGCATCTTCGAAACGCGGGGCGAGAATCTGCTGCGCGGGCTGGAGCATATGCTGGCGGACATCGGCAAGGGCAAGCTGACCCACAGCGACACCGGGGCGTTCGAGCTCGGCCGCAACATCGCCGCCACCCCAGGCAAGGTGATCCACGAGACCCCGCTCTACCAGCTCATTCACTACACTCCGGTCACCGACAAGGTGGTAGAGGTGCCGCTGCTGATCTTCCCGCCGTGGATCAACCGCTTCTACATCCTCGATCTCAACCCGAAGAACAGCTTCATCCGCTGGGCAGTCGCACAGGGCTTCTCGGTATTCGTCGTCTCGTGGAAGTCGGCGGACGAAAGCATGGCCGACGTGACGATGGACGATTACGTCGTGCGCGGCCAGGTCGATGCCATAGATACGGTCCGCGCCTTGCTCGGCGTCGACCATGTCCATACCATCGGCTATTGCGTCGCGGGGACCGCGCTGGCGATGACCCTGGCCTATCTGGCCGCGAAGGGCGAGGCGGACAAGGTCAGGAGCGCGACCTTCTTCACGGCGCAGGTCGACTTCAGCGAGGCCGGCGATCTCAACCTGTTCGTCGACGATGAGCAACTCAAGCTGATCGACGCTTTGACGCAGGGAAGCGGCGTGCTCGACGGTCGGTTCATGGCGGCGACCTTCAACCTGCTGCGCGGACGCGACCTGATCTGGCACTACGTCGTGCAGAACTATCTGCTGGGCGAAGACTATCCTGCCTTCGACCTGCTCCATTGGAACGGCGACGTCACCAATCTTCCCGGCAGATGGCATCGCGCCTATCTGGAGAATCTGTATCGCGACAATTTGCTGGTCCGGCCGTGCGCGTTGTCGATCGATGGGGTTCCGATCGACCTGAGGCGGATCGAGACGCCGGCCTATGTTCAGGCGGGGCGCGAAGACCATATCGCGCCGTCCCGCAGCGTGTGGAAGATAACCGAACATCTGGCGGGATCCTTGCGTTTCGTGCTGGCGGGCTCGGGGCACATAGCTGGCGTGGTGAACCCGCCCGAGGCGGCGAAATATCAATATTGGACCTGCGACAAGCCGGTCGAGACGCTGGAGGATTTCGAAGCCGCAGCCACCGAGACCAAGGGAAGCTGGTGGCCTGACTGGCAGGTCTGGGCGCGTGCGCTGGCCCCCGCGGAGGTGGCGGTCGATGGACCGCGCCGGCCGGGCGGCGGCTCGCTTCCTGCCCTTGAGGACGCTCCGGGCCGTTATGTGAGGATGCCGTGATTCGCATTTGCGGAAAATTCCGACGCATTCCGGAACGTTTCGGCCGTTGGGACGTTTGATGATCGCTTGCGGGTTCCGGTTTCCTGCCGGGAATGGCAACATCGTTACAAGTATGTTGCGCTGCACAAAACATCTTGCATCTGCTAAAAAAATGTGTATTGTGCATCGCAACATCCATGATGGAATGCGATTCGATGGCCGACAAGCTTCCCGGTAAGGACAAGATGGCGTCCGCATCCGAGGCGGATGCCAAGGCGCCGGTGCAGGCTAAACCGGCGATGGCTAAGACTGCTGTCGTGAAGCCGGCTGATCCCCGCCCCGTTCCGGCGGCGCCGGCCCCGGCCCCCAAGGTCGAACCCGTCGTGGTGAAGCCGCAGCCGGCTAAAGTCGCGGCGCCGGAAAAGCCGGCGGCGGCTCCCGCTGCAAAGACTGTTTCACCGTCGGTCGTCCCGCTTGCGATGCCCGCGGTCAAGCCCGCCCCGGCAGCGTCAAAGCCGGAAACGAAGGGAGTGCGCGTCATGGCCACCACCGTTCCACCTCAGCCCAAGGCTGCTGCTGAAAAGGTCAAAGATATGATTTCCGATTTCAACGATCGTGCGAAGGCCGCGTTTGAGAAGACCGCCAAGGCCGGTGAAGAACTGAGCGAGTTCACCAAGGGCAATCTCGAGGCGTTCGCGACCTCGGCGAAGACCGCCGCGAAGGGCGCCGAGTCGCTCGGTCAGGAATTGGCCGACTATGGCAAGAAGAGCTTCGAAAATGCATCGGCTACGATCAAGAACATGGCCGCGGTCAAGACCCCGACCGAGCTGTTCCAGATCCAGAGCGACTATGCCAAGACCGCTTTCGACAGCGCCGTGGCGGAAGCGTCGAAGCTGAGCGAAGCCTGGCTGAAGCTGGCCGGCGAAGTCGTCCAGCCGATCTCGAGCCGCTACGCGCTCGCCGCCGAGAAGTTCAAGTCTGCGGCGCTCTGATTTCCCTTTTGGTACGATTTTACGGCCGCTTCCCCTCGGGGAGGCGGCCGTTTTCGTTCACGGATGCAGCGTCGCCGATGGGGTGAAACGGTCGCCAGCCTCTTGCCGAAGCGGCCCGGCGTGCCATATTCTCCCCATGTCTTCCATCAGTGTGAGTCCCGCGTCGATCATGAGCCAATCCGCCTTCACCACTGCCCCGACCGGCATGGCCACGCGCAAGGATGGCGACGACAACGGCACTGGCCTTGGCCTCGCCACACGCACCCGCACGCGGACCAAGAAGCCGTCGCCCTACAAGGTGCTCATGCTCAACGACGATTACACCCCGATGGAGTTCGTCGTCCTGTGCCTGCAGCGTTTCTTTCGGATGAACCTGGAAGATGCGACTCGGGTGATGCTCCACGTCCACCAGAAGGGTGTCGGCGTGTGCGGTGTGTTCAGCTACGAGGTCGCCGAGACCAAGGTAAGCCAGGTCGTCGATTTCGCTCGGCAGAACCAGCATCCGCTGCAATGCACGCTTGAGAAGGCGTAGCTTTTCCAAGCTGCTTTTATCGGCTTCCATCCTGCCGCTTGAGGCGGAGCGGACTCCCCGATAAACGCGGTTCATGGATCGCATCACGATAAGGGGCGGCAACCGCCTCAAGGGCCGCCTGCCGATTTCAGGGGCCAAGAACGCGGCGCTGACGCTGCTGCCCTGTTCACTTCTCACCGCGGAGAGGCTGACGCTGAACAATCTGCCGCGTCTCGCCGACGCCGACAGCTTCGGTCACCTGCTCAACGAACTCGGCGTTTCGACGACGATGAGCCGTGGCAATGGCGAAACCATCGGTCGGCAACTCACCATGTCGGCGGGCGCCATAGCTTCCACCGTCGCGCCCTATGACATCGTCCGCAAGATGCGGGCGTCCATCCTCGTACTCGGTCCGCTGGTCGCGCGGGCCGGGGAGGCCACGGTCTCGTTGCCGGGCGGCTGCGCGATCGGCAACCGTCCGATCGACCTGCACCTGAAGGCGTTGGAAGCGCTCGGTGCCGAGATCGAACTTGCCGCGGGCTATGTGAAGGCGATCGCTCCTTCGGGCGGTCTGCGCGGCGGACGGATCAGCTTCCCGGTCGTATCGGTCGGCGCCACCGAGAATGCGCTGATGGCCGCCGTCCTCGCCCAGGGCGAGACGGTCATGGAAAACGCCGCGCGCGAACCCGAGATCGTCGATCTCGCCCGATGCCTCGTCGCGATGGGGGCGGAGATCGACGGCATCGGCACGGACCGCCTCGTCGTCCAGGGCAAGACGAGCCTGCACGGTGCCGAATATGAGGTGATGCCGGACCGGATCGAGGCGGGAAGCTACGCCTGCGCGGCGGCGATCACGGGCGGCGAGATCGACCTTGTGGGCGCCCGGGCTGACGATATGGAGGCCATCTTCCAGGGGCTGCGGACGGCAGGCGTCGAGATCGCGCCGTTCGACGGCGGCATTCGCGTGACCGCCGACGGCAAACTCCGGCCGCTGACGCTTTCAACCGCGCCGTTCCCTGCATTCCCGACCGACATGCAGGCCCAGTTCATGGCCATGCTTGCGCTCGCGGATGGGACCAGCGTGCTCACCGAAACGATCTTCGAGAACCGCTACATGCACGTTCCTGAACTCACCCGCATGGGCGCGGACATTCAGGTCCATGGTCGAACCGCGATCGTCAAGGGCGTCGACCGCATCGTCGGCGCCGACGTGATGGCGACCGACCTAAGGGCGTCGATGAGCCTGGTACTGGCCGGGCTCGCCGCCGACGGCGAGACCCGGGTCCACCGCGTCTATCATCTTGATCGCGGCTATGAGCGGCTCGAAGAGAAGCTGTCTGCGGTCGGTGCCGACATCGAGCGCGAAAGCGACGGTTGAGCTACCCGATCAGGTCCGTTCCACCTCGTCGGGCTGCGCTTCGCGGGTTCGGCCGGTTTCTCCGGTGGCCATGATCTCGTCGTAAAGCTGCGCCTGGCGAGAGCGAAGCGTCTCGCCCAGTTCATCGAGATCGATCCGGTCTTCGCGATGGGCTGCGATTGCGTCTTCGAACAGGTCTTCGTCCTCCTCGTCGATATGGTGGACGGTCTCCTCGCCGAGAACGTGGATCTTCGACGCGAACAGCTCCTCGTCGCCATTCAGCTGCTCCAGCTCCGCGATGATACGCTTGCCGGACTGGTGCTCGACGATGCCTTCGTTGACCTCATCGTCCCCGATCACCGGTTTGAGCGCCGGGTACAGGATCTCCTCCTCGATCGCCATGTGGACCGTCAGCCGCATGCACAGTTCACGAGCAATCTCTACAAGCCGCGCAGGGTCCGCCTCCTCGGCCTCGTCGAACAGCTTGCGGAAGACGTGGTGCTCATCCTTCAGCAGGCTGATCGCCACCGGATCGTCCGGACTGATGCGATGTTTTCCCTCGGTATTGCGCGAACCATATTTGCCCGCCACGGCCGACCTCCTTCGCCAAGAAATCCATTTCCGATCAACGGGCCGGAGGGCTTCGATGTTCCCGCGGACAGGGTTAATCCATAACGGACCAATCGCCTGCTGACAGCTATGGGAGGGGCGCTAGTTCTTAATCGACTAGGGCGCGCCCGGGGGGAGCGAGCGAGCCGATGCGGCGTGCTGGAGGGCGCGAATGACATATTGGGGCTCGGCTCCGATCATCCTGGTTTCCGCGGATACGGAGGAGGGGTTGGCGGCAGCCGCGAGAAGCGTCGAGGCCGTCGGAGGGCGGATCGCGGCATCAGTCGATATCGATACGGTTACGAAACGTCTGGCTAGCCAGGTGGCGATCGACCTTGTTTGGGTCGACATCGCCATCGATCACGGAACCGTGCTCGACCGGCTGCTGGAGCGGCTGGCCGCTGGCGCGGGTCGCGGCGACTTTGCGGCGTTGATCGTGATCCCCCCGGAACTGGTCGACGTCGTCGCATCGCAGATTGGCGGCAGCGCCGTCACCATCCTGGTCGGGCGGAATGATCAGGCGCTCGACTCAGCGCTGGCCGACCGGCTGGCCCGCGCGGCCCCGCAGCTTCGCGATGGCGGCGACGAAGCGATCAGGCGTCGTGATTTCCCCGTGGAGAGCTTCGATCAGGCGCACAGGGCCGTTCCGCTCTTGCGGGAAGGCCGCGACGATCGGGAAGGGCGCGGTTATGAGCCGCCGCCGCGCCCCGCCGTCGTCGATTCCAGCGCGATCCGCGAGATGATCCGCGCACGCCGCCAGCGCGACGAGTTGTTCGGCGCGGGGCTGTTCGCCGATCCGGCCTGGGACATGCTGCTCGACCTGATGGCGGCCCGGCTTGAGCGCCGCCCCGTCGCCGTTTCCAGCCTCTGCATCGCGGCGGCCGTGCCGGCGACTACGGCACTGCGCTGGATCAAGCAACTGACCGAGGCGGGGCTGCTGCGCCGGGTCGCCGATCCGGACGATGGCCGGCGCGTGTTCATCGAGTTGACCGATCATGCCGCGGCGGCGATGGACGCCTATTTTGCGGCGGTGCCGGCCGGCGCGCGAAGCTGACCGGCCGGTTCGGAAGCTTCAGCCGATCGCGCGCAGCGCCTGCTCGAAATCGGCGATCAGGTCGTCGGGGTCCTCGATCCCGATCGAAATCCGAACGAGATTGTCGCCGATGTCGAGCGCGCGCTTGCGTTCCTCGGACACCGACAGATGGGTCATTCCGGCAGGATGGCTCGCCAACGTCTCCGTCCCTCCCAGGCTGACCGCCAGCTTGGCGATCTTCAGCGCGTCGAGGAAGGCGAAAGCCTCCGGCTCGCCGCCCTTCAGGTAGAGCGAGAAGGTCGAACCCGCGCCATCGCAATGCCGCTGATAGATGTCGGCCTGGCGCGATCCCGGTTCGAGGAAGCCGAGATAGCCGACACGGTCGACCTCCGGCCGCCCGCGCAGCCATTCGCAGACCTTGGCGGCGTTCTCCCCCGCACGGCTCATCCTCAGTTCGAGCGTCTCGAGCGAGCGCAGCAGCATCCAGGCGGTATTGGGATCGGTGATCGTCCCGATCGTGTTGCGCATCGCGCGGACCGGATCGAGCAGCGCCTTGGCGCCGACCACGCCGCCGGCGACCAGATCACTGTGACCACCGGCATATTTGGTCAGTGAGTAGACGACCAGTTCGGCGCCATGCCGCAGCGGCTTGGACCAGAGTGGGCCGAGGAAGGTGTTATCGATTGCTATCGGGGGCTTCTCGTCCTCGCCTGCGAACAGCCGGTCTCGCACATCGCGGACCGCTTCCACGTCGACGAGCGCATTGGTCGGGTTGGCGGGGCTCTCCAGATAGATGAGCGCGACCCGTCCCTTGGCCTTGGCGGCTTCGATCACGGTGCGGATTTCCTCCGGCGTGGCTCCGGCGGGAAAGTCCAGCCACGACACGCCGAAACGGCCGAGGATGCGGGCAATCAGCGTCTCGGTGGCGGCATAGAGCGGAGCGGAATGGACGATCACGTCACCAGGGCGGACCAGGCTGAGCAGCAGCGTGGCGATTGCCGACATGCCGCTGGAGAAGCTCAATGCGTCCTCGGCATCTTCCCAGATGCCGAGCCGGTCTTCCAATATCTCCTGATCGGGACCGTTGAAGCGCGAATAGACGAGCCCCTCGGCGCCGCCCGGGCGCTTGCCGGTGACACCCTCGAAATGGCGCTTGCCCGCTGCGGCGCTCTCGAAGACGAATGTGGAAGTCAGGAAGATCGGCGGCTTCAGCGCGCCTTCGGAGAGCATCGGATCATAGCCATGACCCATCATCAGGGTCGAAGGCTTGAGCCGATGGCCGCCGATTTCGAGAACCTCGGGCTTGGGACGCCGACGCGGCGTCGTGCCGCTCAGCGTATGTTCGGTGTTTTTTGGCATGCTGTCCTGCGCTTATCTTTGTGATGGGCAGGAAGATGCGCCTTGCCCACTCCTGTGACAAGCGGGGAGCAAAGGCGATCAGGCGAGCGACCGGAGCAGATGGACGGCGACGGCCAGCCAGGGCGCGTCCACGATCTGCTGGCGCGATCCTTGGCCCGGAGGCAATATCTGAAGGCGGTGGCCGTCGTGATCGACGAGACGGCCGAACACGAAGCGGCCGCCCGCGCGGGGTGCCAGCACGTCGCGGTTCAATGCCTGGCCGAACGACCGCGGCTCCAGGCGCTCCAGCCAGATCATGTCGCCGGCGCGATATTCACCGACGCTGGTTTCGACGAGGACGGTAAGCCCGCTGTGGGACGGCCGGGGCAGGGCGGCCGCCTGTGGCCGGCGTGGTACGGCGGCGCCGTCGGGGCCGAGCAGTGCCAGGATGTTCAGCGTGGCCTGTTCCGGAACGCGGATCAGTTCGGCGGCATCAACTCCCAGCGCCTCGGCGATGCGATTGAGCCAGCGGATGGAGACGGTCCGTGTCCCCGTCTCGAGCCGGCCGATCGTCTGCGCCGTGGTGGGCGGGACGCACCTGTCCGCCACGTCCTGCAGCGTCATTCCCTTGGCGCGCCGTACTTCGCGGATGCAGCTTTTCATCGGCTCCTGACCAGCGGCTGGTAAAGCCGTGGTTGCATAGCGAAGCGCGCCGACCCGGTACAGGGACAGGGCGGAAGAACTGGCAATTTCCCGGGCTCCCGCCTATTCCCGCAGGAACGGAGGATTGATGGCGAAGATCGGTTGGGGCAAGATACTGGCGGGTGTGGCCACCGCCGCCGCGGCCGGCGCGGCCTATGTCTATTTCAAACAGCGCGCCGCACGGGCACCGATCCACGAGACGCTGGTTAGCGAGGGCGGGTTCGAGATCCGCCGCTATCCAGCGCTTCTCGTCATCGAGACCGCCCAATATGGCACGCGCGACCGCGCCCTGGGCAACGGCTTCGGCCTGCTCGCCGACTATATGTTCGGCGAGGGGCGGGACGGGGAAGAGCTTCCAATCACCATGCCGGTACTGGCGGAGGCGCTCCCCGGCGACGCCTGGCGCATCCGGTTCCTGCTGCCACAGGGCATCGGTCGCGATAGTCTCGATCCGCCGGGGCCGGGGATATCGGTTGCCGAGATTCCGGCGCGCGAGGTCGCGGTCCTGGCGGTTCCCGGCAAGCCGAGCGATCGGTTGTTCGCGGCGAAGGCGGAAGAGCTCCGGCAATGGATCGAGGCAAAGGGGCGCAAGCCCTCGGGCGCGGTCGAACACGCTTATTATAATTCGCCGCTCAAGCCGGGCACGTCTCTTCCCAACGAGCTGTTCGTTCCGCTGGCGGTCTGACAGGTCCCAGACTGCCTCGGCACAATGGCATCGGACTGTGGCGGAAAAGCCACAGCTGAAAACAGTCGTGAAATTTTTTCCGTTGATCGCAACCCTTTCACACAAAGCTCGTTTAGCGGCTGTCTGGGGGATCCGATGCGGTTCCGGAATGGATTGCGTTTCCGGATCGGTTCGTCGCAGAAACGGATGCGCTTGCGCGTATCCGGGTGATTAGGTTAGGTGAATGCAGTTCCATTTGGAACCTGTTGGAAAGGGGAATGATATGCGCAAGCTTGCCATCCTGGCGGCCCTAGCATCTACCGCGCTCGCAGCGCCGTCCTTTGCTCGTGACAACGCCTGGTACGTCGGTATCGAAGGCGGTGGAATGCTGCATGAGGACATGAAGTTCGACGTCGGTCCGTCGACGCTGTCGCCGGGTGGCCGCGCGACGGTCGACTCCAAGACCGGTTTCGACGTCGACGGCATCGTCGGTTACGATTTCGGCATGTTCCGCCTCGAAGGCGAAGTCGGTTACAAGCGTGACCGCGTGAACAGCTTCTCGACCAGCGCGTCGCGGACCCCGGCTGCCGTTGGTGGTGCCGGCGCTCCGGCCGGGACCTATCCGGACGCTTCGGGCAAGAACAGCGCCCTCAGCTTCATGGTCAACGGCCTACTCGACTTCGGTGGCGAGGAAGGCTTCTCGGGTTACGTCGGCGGTGGTGCCGGTATCGCCCGCGTCAAGTTCGCCGGCTACAACGTGTCGGGCGACGACTTCCTGAATGACTCGGACTCGAAGTTCGCCTGGCAGGCGATCGCGGGTGTCCGTTATCCGGTGTCGACCAACGTCGACGTCGGCCTGAAGTATCGCTACTTCAACGTCAAGGATGCGAAGGTATTTGACCGCCTTGGCGCCCAGTATGAGGGTACGTGGCGTTCGCACAGCCTGCTGCTGAGCCTCGTCTACAACTTCGGTGAGCCGGCTGCTCCGCCGCCGCCGCCGCCGCCG
>NZ_LDES01000066.1 GCF_001015195.1 Sphingomonas sp. Y57
TGCCTCGACGCCGGGCGCCGTTGTCGCCAGTCCGAGCCCGACGACCTGTCCGCCCGACAGCAGACTCGCTGTCGCCAGCGTCCCGGTGACCGGCGTCGCGCCGGCCGGCCCAGGCAGCAGGTTGAGCCCCACCATCGTGTCTCCGCTCGATGCTCCGCTCAGCTTGGAGCCTGCGAGGTCGAGCCCCGCGAGCGGCCCCGCGAAGGAGCCGTTCTGTGGCGTACCCGGCAGGTTGCCGACGACACCGTCGAGCAGGCCAGTCACCGCCCCGGTCAGCGGCGCAAGCGCGCCGTCCGACCCGATAAGCGGATCGGTAAGCGGTGACAGCGCGTTGTTGGCGGCCCCCAGCACCGGCGACAATATGCCATCGACTGCGCCTGTGACCGGGCTCAGCGTCGGCGCAAGCCGGTCGGTCAGTCCGGTGACGGCGTCACCGACCGGCTGACCAGCGACCGCGCCGACCAGCGACCCGACCGGAGCCAGGCCGTTGCGGACCGCTGTGGTGGTGGTGGGCAGCTTGACGTCGGCGACGGTCCCGTCACCGGTCAGCAACTCGACCGTCGCGAGAGTGCCGGTCGAGGATGTGCCGCCCGGCAGGATATTCGCGCCGATCAGCGTCTCGGAGCCGGTGGGTCCCAGCGGCGAGGTACCGCCAAGCGAGATACCGATAGGCGTGCCAGGTGCCGCGCCGCTGGGGCCGCCGGGACCGGTCGGGCCGCTCGGACCAGATGGACCGCTGGGCCCGGAAGGACCGCTAGGCCCGGAGGGACCGCTCGGTCCCGAGGGACCGCCGGGGCCGCTGGGGCCACCCGGGCCGGAGGGATCGCCGGGGCCGGACGGGCCACTGGGGCCGGACGGACCGCTGGGACCCGAAGGAGAGGTCGGGCCGGCGCCCTTGCCGATATCGAACCCCACGCCATCGGAACAGGCGGAGGTGAGAAGCAGGATCGACAGGGCGCTCGCGCTCAGCAGGCGTCCCCGGAAAGGATGCGAATGACTGGAATTCGACATGATCTTTACCCCAATGACGTCGCGTGACGAAAAGCGACGCAGCCTTTCTAGGCAGGGCAAGGATGATTCCCGGCGCCTAACAGCAACCGATGCGGCGGCATCCGGACCGCGCCGGAGGGGCTGCTGCCACCCCGCAAAAACGGGCTCTGGGTCGAACGCCGCAAGAGGATTTTGCGGATTCGCAAAGTTCGGATCATGGCCGATCGAAGCTCGAAAAGGCGCTGACGAGGCCCCCCAAACCGGCGCCGCAGAGAGGGCTGGACGTCAGGTCCGAACCGGATGCGAAATCGCCGTCGGCCACGCCCCATGAAAAAGCCGCCGCTCCTCGGGGGAGCGGCGGCGGCGGGGGTAAGCAATGCTACGAATACGACCCCGCCCTGCTGAACAACGAACGCCGCCAGGTCCGCTTGGGGTGGACGGACAGACCGGAGATTTTGCCGGGAGCAAAGCTTCTCCGAAGCGTTCCTTGGGGCAATCCCTGAAAGGGGGATCAGTAGGGCAGGATATACAGCGCGATCCATGTCGCGAGCACGATGGTCAGGCCGACGATGACCAGGCGATCGATCCGGTCGGCGACCGGCGAGGCGGGCAGCAATGCCGGCCCGATCGGGATCCGCATGAGCTCCATCGCCTCGATCGCCCGGTCTTCGCCGGTGGGGAGGGCCTGCGGCGGGGTCGGGCGGCTTCGGTCGATCGATGCCCGCAACTCGCCCTGGTTCAGCGGGACGAGCAGCCGGCAACAGGCCTGTCCGGCCTGTATCCACAGCACCCGCGCATTGCGCTGGCCGATGATCGGCAGGTCCAGGCGAACGATCGAGCCGACGTGGAGCCGGCCGGCCGGACCGTCGCCGTCCTCGGTCCGGAAGCCGTTATTGTCGTAGAGATCGACGATACAGTCCCCCCTCGACAGGAGGCGGCAGGACGAAAAGTACATGGGCGCGAAGCGCCGCTCGAGCGTCTCGCCGTCGAGATCGAGGTCGAGATCATCGCTCTTCAGCAACATCCTGTTAGGCATCTGGTTGATGTCTTTCTTATCCTGCGCCGCCAGGCCTCGGCGAGCGCCATCGCACGGATTGCTCCCGGCCCGCCCGTAG
>NZ_LDES01000067.1 GCF_001015195.1 Sphingomonas sp. Y57
TGCCTCGACGCCGGGCGCCGTCGTCGCCAGCCCGAGACCGACGACCTGTCCGCCCGACAGCAGACTCGCTGTCGCCAGCGTCCCGGTGACCGGCGTCGCGCCCGCCGGCCCAGGCAGCAGGTTGATCCCCACCAGCGTGTCTCCGGTCGATGCTCCGCTCAGCTTGGAGCCTGCGAGGTCGAGCCCCGCGAGCGGCCCCGCAAAGGAGGTCGCCTCCGGCGTCCCCGGCAGGTTGCCGAGAACCCCGCCCAGCAGGTTGGTCACCGCCCCAGTCAGCGGCGCGAGCGCGCCGTCCGGCCCGACGAGCGGGTCGGTGAGCGGCGAGAGCGCATTGTTGGCGGCCCCCAGCACCGGCGACAATATGCCGTCGACGGCCCCGGTAACGGGGCTCAGTGTGGGTGCGAGCTGGTTGGTAAGGCCCGTGACCGCATTGCCGACCGGCTGCCCGGCGACCGCGCCGACCAGCGACCCGACCGGGGCCAGGCCATCGCGCAGCTCCGCGGTGCTGGTCGGCAGGCGGACGTCGGCAATAGTGCCGTCACCGGTCAACAGGTCGACCGTCGCGAGGGCTCCTGTCGAGGACTCACCGCCCTGCAGGAGGTTGGCGCCGATCAGCGTGCTTGGCCCGGTCGGCCCCAAGGGCGAGGTACCGCCGACCGAGATGCCCACCGGCGTGCCAGGCGATGCCGAAGGGCCGCTCGGTCCCGAAGGATCGGTCGGGCCGGTAGGATCGGTCGGCCCCGTCGGACCGGTTGGGCCGGTAGGACCGGTAGGACCGCCGGGGCCCGTCGGGCCCGCAGGGCCGGTGGGACCCGCAGGGCCCGTCGGGCCCGCAGGGCCGGTGGGACCCGCAGGGCCCGTCGGGCCCGTCGGACCTCCCGGGCCGGTAGGGCCGCCGGGACCACCTGGCCCTGACGGCCCGTCTGGGCCGGAAGGACCACCCGGACCGGAAGGACCATCCGGACCCGAAGGTCCACCAGGGCCGGAAGGTCCGTCGGGACCGCTCGGGCCGGAAGGGCCGCCTGGGCCGCTCGGCCCTCCTGGCCCGCTGGGTCCAGCGGGACCGCTGGGATCGGACGGACCGCCAGGCCCTGAGGGGCCGCTCGGACCGGATGGGCCGCCCGGTCCGGACGGCGAGGTCGGGCCGACCCCCTTTCCGACATCGAAGCCGATGCCGTCGGAGCAGGCGGAGGTGAGAAGCAGGATCGACAGGGCGCTCGCACTCAGCAGGCGCCGCCTGAGCGAACGCGGATAGGCGGTGTTCGACATGATCTTTACCCCAATTGACGTCGCATGACGAAGGGCGACGCGCCCTTTTAGGCAGCGGATGGGGCGCCCCCGCTGTCCAACTGAAACCGATGCGGCGGCATCGGCACCGGCCCTATAGGGCCGCCTGCAGCCCGGAAAATCGGGCTCGAGACTTATTGCCGCAACCGGGCTTCCTCATTTCGCAAAGTTGGCATAGCGGGGGATGCGCGTCGAAAAAGCCGGTCTGCATTTCCGCAAAGTCCGCTGGACGGCTGCGGCGGACGTCAGGTCCAAACCGGATGCAAAAGCCGCATCGATCCCTGATGAGTGATCGAAGTCCGTGGGACCACGGCCGCGTTGCGCGACGCCCGAGGCGTCGACGTAACGACATGCTTTGCGTGTACGCAAAGCGCCATCTGGGGACATGGGTGTGTGCTGCTCAGCTCATGAGGCTGAGGGGGCGAGCCGCCGGGGTCGATGAGAGGGAGGCATCGACTGGTGGAGGAACAGGCTGCGGTGTGTGGTGGTGGGGGGGGGGATATGGTGCGGGGGACAGGATTTGAACCTGTGACCTTCAGGTTATGAGCCTGACGAGGCGAGCCGCTGAGGGTGATGCGGGGCATCGACCGATAGACGAGCGGGCTGCTTTAGGTAAGTTGGTTGCGGGGAC
>NZ_LDES01000068.1 GCF_001015195.1 Sphingomonas sp. Y57
AATGTCCCGACGACGGACACCCAGCGCGTCGAGATAATAGCGGCGCGCCTCATCGCTCATCGACGCGATGACCTCATCGATCAGCTGACGATCGGCGAGCTCGACGAGCCGCTTTGTCGACGAGCGGCCTTCAAGGCGGGCCCACCAGGCCGCGACACGAGGGCGATTGGCCCAGGCGCCGTCCAGGCGGAATTCGGCGAAGCGCAGAATGATGGGCAGCATCGCGCAGTCGGCCAGGCTGATCGTGTCGCCGACCAGCCAGTCCCGGTCGTCCAAGGTCGCCTCGATATCGTCGAGCATCTTGCGGAGCACGACGAGACCGGCGGTGACGAAGGCCGACGAAAGGCCCTGACGGACACAATCCTCGCGCATCACGCGGTCGGCATGGTTGACCATCGCATCGAGCATCACCTTCAACCGCACCTCGTCGAGCGGATCGCCGAACATCGACCGAATGAAGGTGGCGGCGGTGATCGCGCCGAGCGCCGGGAAATATTTCTCGTCGACCCGCTTCAGCCAGAGATCGACCTTGATGCGTTCCCATGGATCGGCGGGCTGCAGCGCCGGGCCGTCATACGCCTCATCCAGATAGCGCATGATCAGCGAGGATTCGACCAGCGGTCGGCCCGCATCGTCGACAAAGGTCGGTACGACGCCGTCCGGGTTTAGCCGGCGATAGTCCGCGGTGCGCAGATATTCGCGCTGAAGCTCGCGCCGTTCAATCGGCGCGCGCTTCTCGAACAGGGTGAACAGCACCTTCCGCGCGCAGGTGGCGTGGTGCATGACGAGCAGTTCAGCCATGATGATCCTCTTCCTCAGGCCTGTTCGAGGAGGCTTATTTCGACGGCCTCATACTCGTCGGACATGGCAAGATCACCGCAGGGCGCTCCCTTCGGCAGGACGATGATGTCGCCCGTCTCGGCGCGGATCGTCTCACCCTCAATCTCGACGTCGCGCCAGCCTTGCATCACCATCTGAAAGCGGTAGCGGTCGTCATGGGCGAGCGCGCCCGGCTCGAACGCGCTGATCCGCGAACGACGCAGGCGCAGAATGCGGAACTGGCGATCATGGGGCGCCATCACCGGATACACGTAGGTAATGATACCGCGCGCCTCGCCCGCTCGGATCGCGGCGCTGCTGCCCCAGGTCCGGGCGTTCGTCTCGATATCGGCCGCGGGTTCCACCCCCTCGACCGTGGAGAAGGTACCGGGAAAGGTTATCTCCGCCACCTGATAGTCCGACGACGCATTGCTGACGTCGTGCATCACATGGCCAGGGATGAACAGAACGTCGCCCTTGCCTGCGCGGCCATAGCGGCCGCCCTGGTAACCCAGCTCGATCGACCCCTCGAGCACCATGGCCACCTGCAGGTCGCAGTCGTGATGATGCCACGGGCTGCTGAAGCCGGGCCGATCGACGAAATGGCCGGGCACGGTAGAGATTGAACGGGCGGCGTCGCCGGTAAGCTCCTGCAATTTGTAGTCGATCGTCCAGCCGGCGGCCGAGCGGTGCGCCTGTCCCGGCTGGTGGGGCAGTTCGATGCGGTGGTCTCGCGCCTTGCGAACATGTGCGCGGGGGCGCGTCAGGGTTTCGGCCACGTCTCTCTCCTTCGTCTTCCGCAGAAGGTATCAGGGCCGGCCGTGTGAGAGGCATTAGAATTTCGGGAAAAGAACATGCGATCTTTTGATGCGCTGATGGATGCCCGCTGGTCTAGCCATGAGGCAAAGGACCGTAACGGGAGAGGGTATGGCGGCGATCGGCTTCATTGGCCTGGGTTCCATGGGGCTGTGCCTGGCGCGGCGTCTGCTGGGTCGTGGATGGTCAGTCGCGGGACATGACCCCGCACCCGGACCTGCGGCGGCATTCCGCGACGCGGGCGGGCTGGCGTCGGCCTCCCCAACCGAACTGGCCCGCGATTGCCCGATCCTGATCGTCGCGCTGGCTTCCAGCAGCGTCTATCACAAGGTCATCGACGAGATTGCCGCTGCGGGCGGCCGGGGCGGTTGGCTGCTCGACATCAACACGCTCGATCCCTTGGAGAAGCTGGCCGCGCGCGACCGGCTGGCGGGCACCGGCTGGACCATGCTCGATTGCACCGTCAGCGGTACGCCCGTGATGGTCGAGAAGGACCTGCACAGTTTCTATGTCAGCGGCGAACCGGTTGACGGCGAGGTCGACCGCCTGATCGGCGACCTTGCGGTCAAACGCTTCGACGTCGGGGCCTTCGGCAATGCGGCGCGGATCAAGCTGGTCATCAACATGATGGTGATCTGCCACAATGTTGTGGCCGCTGAGGCAATGGGTCTTGGCCTGAAGGCGGGGCTGGCACCCGAGCAACTCTACGAATTGATCGGCGCCAGCGCCGGCGCCTCCCGGATTTTCGAGGTGCGCGGGCGGATGATGGCTGACGGGGCCTATCCGCCCGAGACGATGTATTCGCTGATCGCCGACAAGGACGGACCGACCATCGCCGATTTCGCGCGTCGCCTGCGGGTGCCCCTGACGATGCTGCCACCGGCGTTGCAGGCACATGTTGACGCGTTGACGACGCGCTGGGCCGAAACCGATCCCGCCTCGCTATGCGCGGTGATCGAGGATCGAACCCACCACCGCCGCGGCGAGGCCGCTGCGTGATCGAGCGTGACATCGACGTCCTGATCGTCGGTGCGGGCACGGCCGGTTGTGTCCTTGCCGACCGGTTGAGCGAGAATGCCCGCCGTCGCGTCATGCTGATCGAGGCAGGGCCCGATCTTCCGCCTGGCGAAGAGCCGGCGAGTATCCGGGATAGTTTTCCCATTTCGGTCGTCGTCCCGCACTATTTCTGGCCGGGGCTGACCGCCGAGGTGAGGCCGGGCGATCGCCGTCCCTATCAGCAGGCGCGACTGATGGGCGGCGGATCGAACATCATGGGCATGATGGCCCTACGAGGCTTACCGTCGGACTATGACGAGTGGCGCGCGCAAGGCGCGCTTGGCTGGGGATGGGACGATGTCCTCCCCTATTTCCGCCGGCTCGAACGCGACCTCGACTATTCGGGCGATTTGCATGGATCGGATGGGCCTATCCCTGTCCGTCGGCACCATGCCGGATCGTGGCCGCCCTTTGCCCGCGCGGTCGCCGATGCGGTGATCCGACGGGGATATCCCTGTCTCGCGGATGGCAATGCCGAGTTCGGGGACGGGCTATTCCCGACCCCGATGAGCAACCTGCCCGAACGGCGGGTGTCGGCGTCGATGGCTTATCTGGACCCGGCGGTGCGCGACCGGGCCAACCTCGAAATCCTCTGCGGGACCGAGGTGCTCCGGTTGCTGTTCGAAGGGGGCCGCGTCACCGGCGTACAGGTCGATCGGGACGGCGAGCTACGGACGATCCGCGCGCGACAGGTCGTGCTCTCGGCAGGAGCCATCCATTCCCCCGCGCTGTTGCTGCGGTCGGGGATCGGGCCAGGCGCCGATCTGGCGCGCGCGGGAATGGCGGTGACGGCGGACCGCGTGGGCGTCGGTGCAAATCTGATGAACCATCCGGCAGTCTACATCGCCAGTTATCTGCGCCGTGATGCACGCCAGCCCGCCCACCAACGCGCGTGGAGCCAGAACAGCCTGCGCTATTCGTCTGGTGTCGACGGCTGCCCCCGCCAGGACATGTTCCTGTTCGCCTTCAACAAGACGAGTTGGCACGCGATGGGGCGGGCGGTCGGGTCGCTCAACGTCGCCGTCTACAAATCCTTTTCGCGCGGACATGTTCGCCTGTCCCCCCGGGAGGCCTCGCGACCGGACGTTGCCTTCAACCTGTTGTCCGACGAGCGCGACCGGCGGAGGATGATCGCCGGCACCCGGCTGGCTCTGGAACTGTTGCAGGACGAAGGCGTCCGCCGCCGCCGGCTCGAGAGCTTCTTGCCCAAGGGCTACACCGCGCAACGGCTGGCACGACCCGGGATCGGCAGTCGGCTGGCGGCGGCTGGGATTGCGGGCCTGTTCGATCTGATTGCGCCGCTGCGAAAGGCGATGCTCGCCGATGGCAGAGTCGATCCGGATCATCTGCTGGCCGACGATGCCGCGCTTGAGCGTTTCGTCATCGGCAATGCGTTTCCGATGGGGCATGTCGCCGGGACCTGCGCGATGGGCGATGCGCAGGCGCCTGCGGCCGTTGTGGACTCGCAGTGCCGGGTGATTGGTGTCGATGGGCTGTTCGTGGTCGACGCGTCGATCATGCCGACGATGGTCAGCGCCAACACCCACATACCGACCCTGATGATCGCCGAGCGTGCCGCCGACCTGATCCCGAATCATTTTTGAGCCAAACCGCTTCAGTCGCGAGGAACGCGACGGAACTTGTCTGAGCCTCCGATCATGATCGCCGGCATTACCCATCCCGCAAATTCCTCGCGGGATGATCGATACCTATTCAGCATCGCTTGCGGAAAAATGCCATGTAGCCCGTCCCATCGCCACCGACCATGGCGGCTTGGGGATTTCGGAGCAGGTCAAACCGATGATGCAAGCTCCACCGTTCCGGCCCATTGAGGTCCTTGGGAGCCGCTGACTCCGATCCCCGACGAGGTCCTTAGGAGAATTGGACATGCTACAGATGCCAGCTGCCCCCCACTCGTTCATGCGACGGTTCACCGCGCTCACCACTGCGATCGCGGCGTCCGCCCTGACGCCGTTGCCCGCCGTCGCGCAGAGCCTGGTGATCGACCATGTCACCGTGGTCGACACGCGGTCCGGGAAGCTGGCTCGCGATCGCGCCGTGGTTATCGACGGCCGGCGCATCGTCCGCATCGCCCGGGGCGGCAGCGTCAGGAACGCGGCCCGGACGGTCGACGCCACCGGAAAGTTCGTCGTTCCCGGCTATTTCGATATGCACGCCCATCCGCTGACGGCCAGCGCCCGCAATGCCAGCCTTACGTTGATGACCAGCTACGGCGTCACCGGCTATCGCCAGATGGGCGGAGATCCTAAGCTCCTGGCTGAACGCAAGGCCGGCACGCTCCAGCTGCCCGCCCACGCCTCGAAGCTGCTCGCGACGCCTGGCCTGGTCCTCGCGGGGCCCTTCGCCAACGATCCGACAGCGGCGGCCGCACAAGTGCGCGAACAGAAGGCGCAGGGAGCGGACTTTATCAAGGTGGTCGATCTGGGGCCCGAGGCCTTCTTCGCGGTGCTCGACGCCGCCCGTGCGGTCGGACTGCCAGTCGCGGGGCATCAGCCACCCAGTGTCGACGTTCGGGAGGCGGTAAAGCGCGGTATGCACGCGGTCGAGCATCTCGGCCCCCATGCCGCGCTGTTCGAGGATTGCTCGACGGACGAACTCGCGTTGCGCAAAGCCTATGCGGAGACACCCAAGGGTGGCCAGATAAAGTTCGACCTGCCGGCCTCGGCGCTCCGCACCCTCACCGCCAATCCGGTGCTGCTAATCCCTGAATCGGGTTTCCAACTCCTGCAACGGGCGATCGATACCTATGACGAAGGCAAGTGCCGCGCGCTTGCCAAGACTTTCGTCGCCGCCGACAGCTGGCAGACGCCGACGCTGATCCGGCTGCGCGCGATGGAGTTCGGCGCCGATCCTGCCTTCCGCGACGATCCGCGTCTGCGCTACGTGCCAGCCGAAGACCGGCAGATCTGGGAGGAGACCGCCAGGCGCTTTGAAGCCAAGCTTACGCCAGCCAATCGGGCGACCCTGGCGCAACTGTGGCAACGCCAACTCCGGCTGGTCAAGCTGCTCGACGAGGCCGGAGTCCCCATGATGGCGGGCAGCGACTTCGGCGGCGGCTGGCTGATCCCCGGCGTCTCGCTCCACCAGGAGTTCGACCTCCTTGCAGAGGCCGGCTTGTCACCGCTGCGCATCCTGCAAATGGCTACCCTCAACGGGGCGCGCTTCCTGGGCCGGGAGAAGACGATGGGCACAGTCGAAGCGGGCAAGCAGGCCGACCTAGTGCTGCTCGACGCCGATCCGCTCGCCTCGACGGCCAATCTCCACAAGATCGACGCGGTGGTCCTTGACGGAGAGTTGCTCGACCGGGCGGCACTCGACGCCCTGGCGAAATCGGCTGAGATATCCTGACGAAGGCAACGGGCGGAAGCGATCGACGCTTCCGCCCGTGATGATCGTCAAAACCCATATGGGCGTGATCGGAGCTCGCCGAATGCCTCGGGAACGATTCTAGGCGGCGCGAGCGGTTTCGGCGTCGCGCATGAAGGCGTCGAGCAGTCGGTTGAATTCGTCCGAGACGATATTCGGGAAATGGTGCGTCGACGGGATGACGTGGTGCCGCCCGCCGCCCAATTCAGCGGCGCGCTCGGCGACGGCTGCGAACGCCGGGTTCCAGCCACCCTCGATGATCTGGAACGGGATGCCCGCCTGCCGGATCGTCGCGAGTTGCTTGCGGATCGTCGCGGCCGACGGCACCTCTATCCGCGCGAGCCCCTTGCCCATCGCCTTCAGTTCTTCCGGGTCCTTGCCGCCACGAATCTCGGAGGGGATTCCCACCAATTTGGCGAAACGGCGCACCCTGGCCGTCCCGCCCAGACTGAAGAGCTGAGCGGCGACGATGCGCAGGACGAAGCGGCGGACGCGCGGATCGTCGGTGCAGAGCTTCTGGAGCGCCGGCTCGATCAGCGTCAGCGAGCGCACCGCTTCGGGCCGCCGTGACGCCGCTGCCAACGCGACCGCGCCACCGAACGAATGACCGACGAGATGGCCGCCGTCGCCTAACAGGTCGACGACCCAGGCGGCGTCGCCCTCCGGCGTTTCCCGATAGGCGGGCGCGGGGCTACGGCCATGCCCGGGCCGATCGGGCACGAGCAGGCGCCAACCTCGATCGGCGAGCGCGTGCTGCGCCGAGAAATGACGGTCGCCGCCGACCTTGCTGCCCCGCGCGCTGCCATGGACGAGCACGACCGTCGGCCCGGCCTCACCCCAACAAGTGGTGTGGATTGATGAAGCGCTCATTGATAGTTCCTTGTCGCTCGATGGGGCAGGCAGGCTGCTGCCGCGATCGTGGATCACGCCCCAGCCCGAGATATCTCCCGGACAGGGCAGTCGACCGAAACCCTGTCCGCCGGTCCGCCCGACTTCCACATCTACCGGCTCAGGCAGCTTCGAGCTGCTCAAGTTTCTCGATCTCCCGGCTGACGCGGACGGCGGCTTCGTCGCACGAAAGCATCGCGGGGCGGATGCCATTTGCCTCGACATAGGCGCGGCGGCGCTGGATCGCCTCAACCACGACCTTGTCCTCCTTGACCAGTGCCTGCGCCTGCCAACTGCGCAGCACACCATCCATCTCCGGATCATCGACGCCGAAATTGCGCGAAGAGCCGAAGAAATAATGGCAACTCGTCTCGGTCTCGGGCGTCAGGATGTGGGTGCCGCGCGAATGGATGCTCTGCTCCTTCGGAGTGCCTTCCGGCGCCACCGCGATAAAATTGAGCATTGCGCTCACCTTGTTCCAACGAATGTCGTTCCAGGCGTCGACGGGCGTGTTGGCGCCGCGCAGGAATTTGGCCATCAGTACGCTGGGCATGCCGCCGGGGATTTTCATCAGCGCCCGTATCTCACCGTCGCCGACCACCACCTCGCGCTCCAGCCGGTCGAAGGCGTCGGTCTGGGCGTTCGCGCGATGGACATATTGGGCGTGACCGAGATCCATCAGATTGTCGACCAGCAGCTTGTAGTTGCAGTCGACATGCCCGTAGCCGCCGACGGTCCGATAGGCCGGATCGACGCGGCAGCCGAAGTCCGGGATCGCCTCCGGATCGGCCAATGCCGGATCGCCGGGCCAGATCCAGATCAGCGCGTCGCGCTCCACCACCGGGAAGGAGCGAACGGCGAGCGAAGCCGGGCGGGCACCGTTGCCGTGCGGGTTATGGACGCACTGCCCGCCGCCGTCGAACTCCAGCCCATGATAGGGGCATTGGAGATGGCCGTTGACGAGCATGCCGTCGCTCAACGCCGCAAAGCGGTGCGGACAGATGTCGAGCAGCGCCGCGACGACCCCGTCGGGCTGGCGATAGAGCGCGAGCGGTGTGTCGAGAATCGTCCGGCCTAGCGGTTTTTCGGACAGTTCCTCAGGCAGCGCTGCCACATACCAGGCATTGCGGACGAAGGTCATGTGCTGCTCCTTGCTGTCGTCGTCTCAGAACTTCGCCGATGCCCGCACGCCATAGATGCGTGGCGCCGATGTCGTCATAGCCAGAATGTTCGCCGTCGGATGCAGCGAAGCCCCCAACGGAATGCGGTTGTTGCCGATGTTGCGGACGAAGCCCGCCAGCGACCAGCGATCGTCGGCCGGACCAAAGCTCAGCTGCGCATTGACCAGCCAGTCGCCGTCGACCCGCTGTTCGGGCAGATAGGAAAAACCTATGTTCCGGCTGCTCTTATACTGGGAATCCGCCCCTGCGACGATCACATAATCCCCCAGCTCAAAGGTCTGTTGCGCGGCGAGGTTGATGGTCCATTTGGGCGAATTATAGGATTGGAACCCCGCGCAATCGACGTCGTAGAGCGTCGGGTTGGCATTGAGCCGCACTGCGCAACCCGTCAGCGGCGGCGGCGTTCCGGGGGTCCCCACAGCCTGCTGATAGAGGAATGCCTTGTTGGTTGCGTCGAGATACTGGACGTTACCGCTCAACAACGTCGTCGGCGTGACCAGCACCCGCGCCTCCACCTCGGCACCCTTGATCGTTGAGCGACCGATATTCTGGGTGAAGTTGGCGGTCCGCCCGGACAGGTCGAGGCCGACATGGTTGACCTGCTGATCCTTGTACTTCCAGTAGAAGGCTTCGAAATTGAGCTGCACCCGATTGCCAAAAAAGCGGTTCTTAGAGCCGATCGTATAGGCATCGAGATATTCGGGCTGGAAGGTCTCGAAACCCTGCGCAGGCGAGAAGCCGCCCGAGCGATAGCCGGTCTCGAAGCTGGCGTAGACCAGCGACTGCGGTGCGACGTCGAGTTCGACGGCGACGCGCCACGTCACCTTGCTGTTGGCGAGCCGGCTGTTGTCCAGTCGGTCGGTGCGGGCGACGATCGCGCCTGTCGGGACGCCGCCGGTGATGATCGGCAGCACCGGCACGCCCTGCGGCGGAAAGGCGAATGGGAGTGCCGACGGGCCGGTGGCCAGGGGGAAAAGCGGCGCGTTCGGACAGGTCGGGATGCCCCCGACGACGGCCGTGCAGACGATCGCACCGGCGACCGTCGGGCCGGTAAACCGCTTCTTGTCGTCAGTGTAGCGGACCCCGCCGACCAGACGCAGCGCATCCGAGAGATGCGCGGTCAACCGGCCGAACGGCGCCCAGGATTCGGTCCGGTAATTGGGCCGTAAATAGCTGACCGCCGACGACAGGCTGAGCGCCGTCACGGCGTTGATCCGTTCATGATAATAATAGCCGCCGAGCGTGTAGTCGAACATGCCGACGCGGTTGCCCTGGAAACGCGCTTCCAGGCTGTACTGCTCGTCGGTTTCGTTCTGGCGGTACATGAAGCCCGCGGCGCTCGACAGCAGGTTGAGCTTGGCATAGCGCCAGGCCGGGATCACCGTCAGCGTGCCGATACCCGTGTCCCAGGCGATCTCGGCATTGGCACCGTAGAAGTTGTTGTCCTGGAAGGGCAGCGGCCCGAGCGCGTCGAGGTTGCGTCCCGCCGTTCCGGCGCGGATCGTCGCCCGATAGGCCTGGGCCGCAGGCGTGAACATGCCTTCCGAGACCGGCAGGCCCGACGAGATGAACTGATACTGGCGGCTCGCCGGGTTGAATGTGTAATGGCCCTGGTAGGTCGGGCCCGCTCCCTTGCCGCCGGTGTGGCTGTAGTCGCCGGCCAGTCGGACCGTTAGCGTCGGAGTGAGTTCGGCCTTAAGCTGGACGCGCAGCGAACGGGTCCTGTCGTCAGCGGTATCGTCGCGAAGATAGCCGTCATGATGGGCGATGCTGCCGGCAATGCGCATCGCACCATTCTCGCCCATCGGGATGTTGATCGCGCCTTCGCCGGTGATGGTCTTGTAGTTGGCGAAGCTGACCGTTCCATAGCCCGACCATTCGCCGATCTTCGGCTGCGCCGGAATGACGTTGATCGCGCCGCCGGTGGCGTTGCGGCCGTAAAGCGTGCCCTGCGGGCCCTTCAGCACCTCGATCCGTTCAAGGTCGAAGAAGGTGCCGGTGGTCGAGGTCGGCCGGCCTACGTAGATGCCGTCATAGTTGAACGCGATCGCCGGATCGCTGTTCGGCGAGACCGTGAAATTGCCGACGCCGCGCACGAACAGGATGTTGCCGGTGCTGGTCGGCTGGATAGTGAGCGAGGGGGCGAGCTCGCCCAGCCGATCCATCTGGGTGACGCCGGCATTGACCAGTTCCCGACCCTGTACGACGTCCACCGCAATCGCGGCGCGTTGCAGTGTCTCTGTCTGGCGCTGCGCGGTGACGATGATATCCTGCAGCCCGTCGTCGGCCGACGCCTCGGTCTGCGCCGTAGCGGGCGCCGCCAGCAACAGGATCGCCGTCGTGCTCAACAAGATCATGTGCATAATCCGTCTTCCCTCCCCTGAGCCCGGCCCTTGTCTTCGGCCGGCGCTTCGTTCCCTGATCTGGCATAGTGCAAAGCACCGCCTGCAGAATGATGGCGATTTACCCTGATCGATACCCGCTGGGCATCGCGATAGCCGCCCGTCAGGCCAGCTCGCCGCGCTTCACCGCATTGTCGAACACGAAAATCTCGGCGATGGCGCCCCGCTGGCGCGCGTGCCGCCACGGCTGATAGCGTTCGTCGGCCATAAACCGCTCGATCGCATCGATCGACGGGAAGCGCAGCACCGCCATGCGATCCGGCTCGGGCATCGCTCCCTCGATCCGCCTGATATGTCGCGAGCCGGCGATCGTCTCCGCCCCATATTCGGCGAGCAGTTTCGGCACTTCGGCGAAATAGCCCTCCATCCAGCCGTCGTCGGCAATGTTCATGTAGATGATCATGAGCGCAGCCATGCGGTTTTCCTCACAGTCGTAGGGAAGCGCATCCGTTTCCCGCTTTGCTCGTCGCGGCGAGGCTCGCGGCCCGGGAGGACGGAGCCTCAGGCGACCTCATAATCGATATGGCTGATCGCTCCGTCGAACAGTTCCGCGACCTCGCGGACCCGGTTGCGCAACGCCAGCCGTTCGGGCGACGCCAGCATCCGGTCGACATCTGCGAGCGATGCGAAATAGACGAGAATCTGACAGTGGACGCCGGGCGGATCATCCTCCAGCCGGCGCGGCCAAAGCGCCCTGGCATCCCGCACGCCGGGCAGCTCTCTCAGCGCGGGAGTGAGTTCCTCGTTGATCGCTGACGCAAACACGGCTTCGGCGCCGGGCTTGGGACGGCCGGTCCAGAAGGCCGAGCGAATCCACATCGCGCTCATCCTTGAAATGCCGGCGCCATGAACGGCGTCATTCGCTTCGCCACCTTGGCACGCCAGTCGCCATAGGGTTCGAACCCTTCCTGTTCTCGGCTGACCTTCTCGGTCAGCGCCCAAATCTCGTCGTCGCTCAGCGAGAAATCGAGCGGGACGAGGAAGGGCTGCGGAAAATACCAATCGGTATCGACGAAGAATTCGAGGTTATTGCCCTCGGGATCATGCGTGTAGATGCTCCAGGCGATGCCGTGGTTCGCCGGAAAGAAGTTGTGCGTGCCATATTCCTGCAGCCGCTCACCCATGTCGCGCAAGTCGGCCAGCGAGCCCATCTGGAACGATAGCTGGTTGATACTCGGCCCGAATTGCGGATTGGCTGTGTTGGCCGGCATCTGCGCCGGACGGCCCGTCGCCAGCACGATCTGATGATGATCATTAGGATCGCGCGACAGGAACAACAGGTCCATGCCGCCGGCATGGCCGCGATCGGTGATCGTGAAGCCAAGGAGGCGGGTGTAGAAATCCTCCATCTTCGCCATGTCGATCACGCTCAGTCCCATATGGCTGAACTTCAGGTTGGCAGGAGGTCTTGCGGTGATCTGCGCGGTCATATCGTCCTCTCCATCCTCAGAAATTGACGCGAGCGGTGACGCCATAGGTCCGGGGCGGCGAGCCGTAGGTCGCGGCATAACCGAACGACTGGGTCGGGACCTGGGTGATGACATGTTCGTTGAGCAGGTTCCGGCCCCAGGCCATCAGGCTGAAGCGGCCACCCGGCGCGGTCCATTTCGCCGAGGCGTTGAGCATCACATAGGCGCCCTGCCTCAGGAAATTGTCAGGCTCGAAATAATAGGCGCCGTTGTAGTTCGCCGTCAGGTTGAGATCGAGTTCCCCCTCGGCGAGGTCGCTGCGATAGTCGAGTGAACCCGTCGCGGTCAGCTTCTGGGCAAGCGGCAGTCGGTTGCCCGCCGCATTCCCTGAGGAAAGGATCGCGCCCCCACCGGGACGCGGCGTGCTGAACACCGCGTTGGGAAAATCCTTGAACTTGCTGTGGAGATACTCGAAGCCTCCGGTGGCGTGGAAACCGCCGCCTAGCTGCGCCTCGAAATCGACGTCGAAGCCGTAGAGCTCGGCCTTGGCCCCATTGACGATCGCCTGGATTCCGCCGAGGAACTGGATCACCTGGAGGTTGGTGTAGTCATAATAGAAGCCCGCCATGTTGAGGCGCAGGCGGCGATCGAGCAATTCGGTTTTCAGCCCGGCCTCGTAGGCGCTGAGCTTCTCCGGCTGATAAGCCGCGTTGGCGGGGTTGATGACGTTGTAGCCGCCGCTCTTGATGCCGGTATTGAATGAGAGATAGCCGAGCACGTCGGCGGTGATCTCGTGGCTGATCGCTACCCGGAAGGTTGGCTTCTCGATCGAGCTGCTCTCGTTGCGGCCAGGCGGCGTGACGATCGCGCCGTTGACCAGGGTCAGCGTCGTCGCGGAATCGATCCGCCGCTTCTCATAGGTGTAGCGCGCGCCGAGCGTCAGCGTGGTGCGGGGCAGGAACTTCCAGTCGATCTGTCCGAAGGGCGCTATCGATTCCGCGACCTCCTCACCGCTGGTCGAGCTGACTGCCGTCGAGGTCGGCAGCGGCGCCAGCACGCCGGAGAAGATGCGCCGGATCGGCCGGGCCTCATAGCTGCTGTGGAAGTAGAACAGGCCCGCCACCCAGTTGAGGCGATCGCTTGCCCCGATGAGTTGGACCTCCTGGCTGAAGCTCTCATTCGGACCGTCGGGCGTTTCGACGAGGAACAGCGGCTGCGGCACGTTGGTGTTGTCGAACAGGAAGGATGACTTGCCCTTTCGCCAGGCGCTGATCGAGGAGAATTTCGCGAAGTCGAGATCATGGTCGATGGTCAGGCTAAGGCCGCCGCCCTTGAAGGCGACGACACCTTCCCGGCTCGCATAGGTGTCGTAGACGCTGCCGAGCGGCCCGATACCGGGGATCGAATAGCTCGTGCCCGGGTAGGGCTGAAAGCTGTTGGTCAGTTGTCGCCAGTCCGAATAATCGCCTATCAGGGTGACCTCGGTGTCGGGTCCCGGCTCGAACAGAAGCTTGCCGCGCGCGGCGAACTGATGCTCGATCTTGAACGTGTCGCGGCCGGTCGTGAGGTTCTTGCCCCAGCCGTCGCCCTGCGTCGCATATTGTGCCGACAGACTGGCCGCGAGACTGTCGGACAGGCCGCCGGTCATATAGACGTCGCCCTTGAGCGTCGCATAATTGTCGATCTGGACGCCCGCCTGCCCCTCGAACTCGTGACGCGGCTTCTTCGTGGTGATCTGGATGACACCGCCGGTGGCGTTGCGGCCGAACAGCGTGCCTTGCGGTCCCTTCAGCACGGCGATCTGCTCGACGTCGTTGAGGTCGCGCACCCCTTCGCGCTGCTGCGGATAATAGACGCCGTCGATGTAGAGGGCGACCGGGTTCTCGACGACGTTGCTCGACGTGCCGATGCCGCGGATCGACGGCTGGAAAGAACCCGCCGTGGTGCGGATGTTGAGGCCCGGCGCGAGTGTGTTGAGCTGCTGGGTCGAACTGATGCCCGAGGAGACCAGCGCATCGCCCGACGCGGCGACCAGCGCGATCGGCACTTCCTGGAGATTCTGCGAGCGCTTCTGGGCGGTGACGACGATCTCGTCGAGCCCGGTATCGTCGCCCGATCCGGACTGCTGCGCCGATGCGGCCGCCGCATTGAGCAGCAGGGGCAGCGCGACCGCCGCGGATTGGAGGAGGCCTCTCTTCATGGTCATATCATCTCCCTCTCCGCCGCGCAGTGGTTCCGCGCGATCGCCCCGGTCCGGTCCGCCTTCGCCCGACAGGCGTGGCGTCCGAATACCTCGCTCGTTCGGTAAGCGGATCACCCGCTATTGAAAGACGCGCTTTTCTTGCTGCCGATATCATTCCGGTATCACTTGCGTCGCAGCGCCGAGTGTGCGGCAGCTAGAGGCCGTGATGCGCTGAGGGCATCGCTCGTCACGCATATATATCGTTTTCGGGCCGCCTCGCTGCGCTAGGTTTCGCGAAAGCATGGCCGCGGATGTCGGCCGGCCGCGATGGGAGAAGTGTCATGTATCTTCGCAACGCCTGGTATGTCGCTGCCTGGTCGCGCGACATCGTCGATCGACCGGTCGCGCGGCGGATGCTGGACGAGCCCGTCGTCGTCTTCCGCACCAGCGACGGCACCGTGGTAGCGCTCGAAGACCGTTGTCCCCATCGCCACCTGCCGCTGTCGATGGGGCAGTGCGTCGGCCAGGCGATCCAGTGCGGTTATCACGGCATGGTGTTCGATGCCGGGGGCCAGTGCATCGAGGTTCCGAGCCAGGGCTTCGTGCCCCCCACCGCCCGGGTCCGCGCTTATCCGGCGGTCGAGCGGTATGGCTGGGTGTGGGTCTGGATGGGCGAAGCGGACCGTGCCGATCCGGCGCTGATCCCCGATTTTCACCACCTGACCGACCCGGGCTATGCGGCAGTCGGCAAGACCAACCATGTCTCCGCCGCCTATACGCTGGTCACCGACAATCTGCTCGACCTGTCGCATGTCGGCTATGTCCACACCACGACGATCGGCAACGCCGCCTTTACCGAGAAGGGCCGCCTCACCCATCGCCGGACCGACCGCGGCGTGGTCGTCTCACGCTTCTCGCCGGACGTGCCGCCGCCGCCGACCTACATCAAGACCGGCGTGCTTCCCATCGGCAAGAACATCGACCGCTGGCAGCATATCGAGTTCATCGCCCCATGCTTCGTGCTGATCCATGTCGGCGGTGCCGAGGCTGGCACCGGCGCACTGGACGGACGCTACGACCATGGCCTCAACATATGGGTGATCAACGCGATGACCCCCGAGACCGCGACGACGACCAATTATTTCTGGGCCTCGGCGCGACGCCACGCGATCGGCGACGCCGATGCCGATGCGTTGTTCTTCAACCAGGTCTCCGAAGCCTTCGAGGAGGACCGCCGGGTACTGGAGGCGCAGCAGGCGGTCCTGCTCACTCGTGACGATAGTTGGGCGGTGGCGCTGAAGGCTGATGCCGGCGCGATCGAGGCCCGCCGCATGCTGGAACGGATGATCGCGCGCGAAGCGGCGGGGGAGGATTTGGCCACGTCCGCCGTGGCCTGACCAGCGGTTTTACCGCGCCGTCGAGAAAACCATGCTTCCGGTTCTGCGGAACGCCTCATGGTGCGTCCGCACGAACTGTTCGTAGCTGGTCGGCTCGCGGCCGAGAAGCCAGGTCAGCACATTAGGATTACCCACGAAGTCATGTGCGCTGTAATGCGCGGAGATCGCACGCAGCACGTGGGCCTCGTGCGGGAATTGCTCGGGTCCGACGTCGCCGAAGAATTCCTTCAGATAGGTGTCGGCGTCGATTTCCTCGGCCTGCACAGGGCGGCCGAGCACACTCCCGATGATCGCCGCCAGATCGTGCCCCGTATAGCGCCCCGGCGCGGCCAGCTCATAGGTCGCGGCGGCATGGCGCCCACTGTCGGTCAGCGCCATCAGCGCCACGTCGGTGACGTCGCCCAGGTCGACCAGCGACTGACGGCGGTCGAGCGACCAGGACAGGCGGAAGACGCCTTGTTCGAACACGGGTCGCAACTTGAGCGGCGACATGTAGTTGGACGGCTGGAGAATGGTGTACTCCAGCCCCGACGACAGCAGATACTCCTCGATGTCGCGTTTGATCTCGTGCTGGACGAGGTCGGTCGCGATCGCGTGCAGCACCGAACTGAACACGAAATGCCGCACGCCGGCCGCCCGCGCCGCCTCGATCGCCGCGAATCCCATCGCGCGCTCCTGCGGATGCGCGGTCGGACCGACATGATAGACCTTCTCGACGCCCCGCATCGCCCGCGCCAGCAGGGCTGGGTCGGCGATGTCGCCGACGACGATGTCGTCGACGCCGATCGCCGCCAGCGCCTGTCCCGACGCCTCGGACCGGACACAGGCGCGCACCGACAGACCGGCCGCGAGCAATTTGGGGACCAGCAGCTTGCCCTGGTTGCCGTTCGCCGCGGTGACGAGGATCATCGCGCCGCCACCCGGTTCTCGATCGCGCCGATGCCGTCGATCTCGCAGCGGACGACATCTCCCAGCTGGAGAAAGACCGGCGGTTCCATGCCGACCCCGACGCCTTCGGGCGTGCCGGTAGCGATCAGGTCGCCGCTGTCGAGGGTGAAGGCCGTCGACAGATAGGCGATCTGCGCCCAAAGATTGGCGATCATGTCGCGGGTGTTGCTCAACTGGCGAAGCTCGCCGTTGACCGTACAGCGCAGCCCCAGCGCATGGGGATCGGGCACTTCGTCGGCGGTGACGATCCAGGGCCCGATCGGTCCATGGGTGTCGAACGACTTGCCCATGGTGAACGTCTGCGAATGGAACTGCCAATCGCGGGCCGAGACGTCGTTGGCGACGAAATAGCCGAACACATGGGCCGGGGCATCGGCTTCCGAGACCGACTTGGCAGGCCTGCCGATCACCGCGCCCAGTTCAACCTCATAATCGAGCTTCTCGGTGACGCCAGGGTCGATATCGTCGAACGGCCCCGACAGACAGCTCGTCTGCTTGTTGAACCAGACCTGATATCGGGAGCGGGGAACCCCGAGCCGGTCCGCCTCCTCGATATGCTTGCCATAGTTCATCCCGATCGCGAGATATTTGCCGGGCCGCTCGATCGGCGCCAGCAGCCTCGCGTCGGCCAGGGCCAGCCGGGTCGAAGCGCCGGCCGCACGATCGCGGAGGCGCGCAAGCGCGTCCGCACCGCCTGCGACGATGTCGATGATGCGGGTGAACTCGGGAGCGATCCCGGCAATGTCGACGATGCCGTCGCCGGCTACGAGGCCAATCCGCGGGGTTCCATCCACCAAGTAACGCAATAGCTTCATAACACCTCCGTCCCGGGTCCGCGAACCGGCCGGCCCGGCTCGTCTCTCCGTTCCGCCTTGCGCCATGGCGGCAGCATCCGTCGCGATGGCTTTTGCGCGCGGCCGATACCGGCCGTCTATCACCTGCGACGAACGGCAGCCCCAGCGATACCTTGGCAGCATCGTCAGACTGCAACTGGCATCCTCCGGCATCTCTCCGCCCGCGATAGATCGGAGCGAGGAAAGCGGAGGCTCAGTTTGACCATTGAAGAGAATGAGAATGTCCGGCGCGTAGCGATCATCGGTGCCGGTCCCGCCGGCCTGGCGATGGCGATCGAGCTGGGCAGCCGGTCCATTCGCTGCATCGTGATCGAGCGGAACAGCCGGCAAGGCCATGCGCCTCGGGCCAAGACAACTCACACGCGAACTCGCGAGCATCTGCGCCGGTGGGGAATCGCCGATCGGTTGGCCGATGCGTCGCCCTTCGGCGTCGACTATCCATCGAATGTCCTGTTCGTGACCCGGCTCGGGGGGAAGCTGATCGAACGGTTCGAAAATGCCCTTTATTGCAGCCCGCAGCGCGACGAACGCTATTCCGAGCATGCGCAGTGGGTTCCGCAGTACAAGCTCGAGGCTGTGCTGATGGAGCATGCCCGGTCGCTTGCAGGCGTCGAGATCGCCTTTGGACAGGAATATCTAGACTTCGACCAGGACGACGCCGAGGTCCGCGTCCGCGTCCGAGACACCGCGACGGCGGCCGAGCGGATCATTCACGCCGACTATCTGGTCGGGGCGGACGGCGCGCGCAGCACGGTACGGGACCAGATCGGCGCGCAGATGGTCGGCACCTACGGCCTGTCGCGCAACTATAACATCATCTTCGAAGCGCCCGGCCTGGCCGAAGCGCATCCTCACGGCCCGGGGATCATGTACTGGCAGATCAACGGAGAGGTGCCGAGCCTGATCGGGCCGATGGACGAGGGAGACCTCTGGTATTTCATGCCGACCGGCATCGCCCCGGGGACCGTCTATAGCGAGCAGGAAGCGCTCGACCGCATCCGCCGATCGACCGGCATCGACCTGCCCTATCGCATCCTCAGTTCGGACGAATGGGTGGCAAGCCGCCTCCTCGCCGACCGGTATTCGCTCGGCCGTGTCTTCCTGACCGGCGACGCTTGCCACCTGCATCCGCCATTCGGCGGTTATGGGATGAACATGGGGGTTGCGGACTCCGTCGACCTGGGCTGGAAGATGGCGGCGGTGATGCAGGGATGGGCCGGACCGGCGCTGCTCGACAGCTATGAAATCGAACGCCGGCCGGCGCACGAATATGTGATCTCCGAGGCGGAGGCCAATCATGCGCTCGGTCCCAACCAGCTCGCCCGGCCCGGCATCGAAGATGAGGGCGATCAGGGCGATGCCGTGCGGCGCGAGGTGGGGGAGTTGATCCGTCAGGTGAAGACCAACGAATTTTACGGCCTCGGTGTAGTGCTGGGCTATCGCTACACCGGATCGCCGGTCATCGTCGACGACGGCACCGACGCCGGCTGGCGCCGATCGCGCGACTATGTGCCGAATGCAGCGCCAGGCTGCCTCGCTCCCCACCATTGGATGGGCGACGGCAGGTCGCTCTATGATCTGTTCGGCAGCGGCTTCACCCTGCTGGTCTTCGACGGCGCCGACCCGGCTGACGTTGCAGCCGCGCGCGAAGAAGCCCGACGGACCGGGCTGCCGCTCGAGATCGTCACCGTCCCCGGCGCCGAATTGCGCCAGCGCTATGGTGCGGCGCTGGCGCTGATCCGGCCAGATCAGCACGTCGCGTGGCGCGGCGACAGGTGGCCGGCCGCCAATCTGCTGCTGACGGTATCGGGACGCGCGTTGGCCGATGCCCCGCGCGACGCTGCCGGGCGGGCAGCGTGACCGCCGGCGACCCGCGCGCCGCCATCGACGCGGCGCCGATGAGTCGGGCGCAGGTCGCCGCCGTCGTGATAACCTCGGCTCTGTCGGCGCTCGATGGCTACGACGTGCTGTCGGTGACCTTTGCGGCCCCGGCCATCAGTCGCGACTGGGCAGTGGGCAAGGCGATGTTGGGCATCGTGCTGTCCAGCGGGCTGGTGGGAATGGCGCTGGGATCGCTGCTGCTGGCACCGGTCGCCGACGTCATCGGCCGCCGCAGGATGGTCATGCTCAACCTGTTCCTGATGATGGCGGGCATGCTGATGTCGGCCTTTTCGCGCGGCATCGCGGAACTGTCGGCCTGGCGCGTCGTCACCGGCATCGGCATCGGCGCGATGGTTCCGATCATCACTCCGCTGGCTGTGGAATTCTCCAATGCCCGATGGCGGACGCTGTCCCTGGCGGTGATGTCGATCGGCTATCCGATCGGGGGGACCGTCGGCGGTTTCGTCGCCGCCGGACTGCTGCATCTGTTCGACTGGCCCGCCGTCTTCCTGTTCGGTGCGGCACTGGCACTGATCCTGCTCGTCGCGGTCACGCTGTGGTTGCCCGAGCCGCTCGCGTTCCTGATGGAACGACGCGACGACCGCACCCTCGCCCGCGTCAATGCGCTGCTCGGCCGCTTCGCGCTACCGCCGGTCCAGGCGTTGCCACCCCCGCCAACCGCACCCCGTTCGGTTCCCTACCGGGAGATCTTCGCCGCCGGACAGCGCGAGGCGACCCTGCGCATCACCCTGGTCAACCTGCTCTTCATCATGACGGTCTATTATGTGCTGAGCTGGATGCCGCAGATGATCGCAGATCTCGGCTTCTCGCCCTCGACTGCGACCATGGTCTCCGCACTGGCAAGCTTCGGCGGAGCGATCACCTGCATCGCCATCGGTATCGTCGCGCCACGCACCGACCTGCGCGCGGTGGTAGCGATGCTGATGATCGGCCTCGGCCTCGCGACGCCGGCCTTCGGCTTCACTCCTGCCTCGCTTCCGCTGCTCATCCTGACCGGACTGATCGCTGGTGCGTTCCTCTATGGCGGCATCACCGGCCTCTATGCACTGATCGTCGATACGTTCGAACCGCGGGTCCGGGCCACCGGCGTCGGTTTCGTGATGGGCGTCGGCCGCGCGGCCGGAGCGCTCGCCCCCCTGGTCTCCGGCGCACTGTTCGGGATCGGCATCGATCGCGGCGGCGTGTCGGCCGCGCTCGGTTCGATGGCGTTGCTGGCTGGGCTTATCGTGGCGCTATCTGCGGGACGCCTCCAGCCTTGTCGCGCCGATGCGTGAAATGTTCGCCGGCACGGCGCATGAGATCACACAGATATTCGGCGACGGGTGTCAACGGCATGTCCTGACGGCGGGCGATACACATGGGTGCGGCGGTCATCACGCCCTCGTCGAGCAGGAGCGGCTCGACCAGGTTCGCGGTCAAAGGGAACTCAATCCATTGCTGCGGCAGGATCGTCAGCAGGT
The DNA here is from genome assembly GCF_001015195.1 of Sphingomonas sp. Y57. Taxonomy (GTDB): domain Bacteria; phylum Pseudomonadota; class Alphaproteobacteria; order Sphingomonadales; family Sphingomonadaceae; genus Rhizorhabdus. The sequence continues at coordinate 20,702 of NZ_LDES01000068.1, forward strand.
CCGAATTGGCGACCGTCAGCAAGGTGATGAGCGCCGAGCGGGCATGAACGACGATATTGGGAGCGGGCAAACCAAGCCGCTCGAACGCGGCCTCCAGATCGCCCTCCGTGCTGCGGTCGGACAGCGCCGGCCGCAGCCACCGCGCATCCATCAGGTCGGCCAGGGAGCGCGCTGATCCGTAATTATGCCCCTTGCGAGCGACGACCATGCGGTAATTGTCGAAGAGCTTCTCGACCGAGAACTGCGAGGAGATGTTCGACTGGTCGAGCGGCCCGACGTAGAAATCGATCCTTCCGCTAAGGATATCTGCCTCGACGGGCTGGAAAAAGCTCTCCGTGATCTTCAGAACGACGTCGGGATAGCGCTTGCGAAAAGTCGTGATCGCCGAGGGCATGAGGCTCATGCTCGAAGCGGTCGACACGGCGATCGACACCTCGCCGATCGCCTGGCCCTTCATCTGCTCGACCTCCTCCCGCGCACGACGAATCTCGGACTGGATCGCCTGGGCGCGCCGGACGAAGACCTGTCCCATCTCCGTCAGACGCACGCCCTTGGCGTGCCGTTCGAACAGGGTCACACCCAGCTCCTGCTCGATCTCGCGGATGCTGCGCGTGATCGCCGGCTGGGCGATGCCAAGATGCCGCCCGGCAGCCCGCAAACTTCCCGTTTCAGCCACGGCCAATATGTCGCGAAAATGGCTGAACTTCACGCGAGCCTCCCCGTCATCGATTTGCACCGATACCTGAAAGCTATCACTAGATGATGGTTAGGGTGCGTTCAATCGCGGGTAATCAGCACGACGATGACAAAAAGGGGCGCGCGAGTGCGGCTTGGCCAGCCTGGCACGTCAGAGGGGATGTCGATCACGAGTTCCCGATAACGCCAATGTCAGCGGCGGTATTATTCGCGTCGGATCAGGCCCTCCAAGGGCCGTCAGGTGAGAACCGCCAACATGCCGCCATCGACCGCCAGCCCGTGCCCGTTGACCATAGCCCCCGCGTCGCCGACCAGAAATCCGATGCCGCCTGCTATGTCGCCGGGTTCGAGCAAACGGCCCATCGGCACGCGCGAGGCATAATGCTCCCGCCAGCTATCACCGAACGCGGCCGACATCGGCGTCAGCGTCGGGCCCGGCAGCACATAGTTGCTGGTGATCCCATAGGGGCCCAACTCGGCCGCCAGCGCCTTTGTGAGTCCGGCGATCGCGTGCTTGGACGCGACATAAACGGACGATCCCGCCTTAGGTGCCATGATCGAGTTGACCGATCCGATATTGACGATCCGCCCCCGTCCCGACCGCTTGAGCAGTGGAACCGCAGCGGCGCACAGCCGGAAAGGGACGATCACGTTTACCTCGAAGATACAACGCAGATCGTCGAGCGAGAAACGCTCGATCGAGGCATCCTCGCCGATCAGCGCGGCATTGTTGACGAGGATATCGAGCGCGCCGAAACGGGCCCGGACATGATCGACGATGCGATCCGGCGCATCCTCCTCCTGCAGATCGACCTGCAGGAAGGAGATCTCGCCGGCCGCCTCCGCGCCGGCATGCCCGGGCGAGGGCTTGCGGTCGACCGCCAGGACGCGGGCACCACGCTCGGCGAACTGCGCCGCCGTCACCGCGCCGATCCCGCCGGCGGCGCCGGTGACGACCGCGACGAGGCCGGCGAGATCCCCGCTCATGCCCATTCGAAGTAGCGCCGCAATTCCCAGGCACTGATCTGGGTCTTCTCCCAGGCCAGGTAATCGGCCAGTTCCTGCGCGCGCGTCTGGCAGAATTGCTCGACGAAGAGCCCCCCCAGCCAGCGCTTGGCCACGTCCGAAGCGCCGAATGCGTCGATCGATGCCTGCAGGCTCGGCGGCAACAACGGGTAAGCGGTGCTCCCCTGCGCATCGCCTCGACAAGGTTGGCCGGGATCGATCTTTCGGTCGAGACCTTCCATGCAACCGGACAGCAGGGCTGCCACGACCAGATAGGGGTTTGCGTCCGCGCCGGCGGTACGATGTTCGAAATGGACGTGCGACGGGGTCGGCGCGTTGATGACGCGGATCGCGACGCTGTGATTATCGATGCCCCAGCTCGCATTCTCCGGATTCCAGGACGCGGCGTCCATCCGCCGGTAGGAATTGACCAGCGGCCGGAAGATCGGGTGCATGTCGGGCATGGTCTGAACGAGCCCACCCAGCGCGTGACGGGCGATGTCGCTCAGATCACCCTTCTCCTCCGACCAGAAGGCGGGCCTGCCGTCTTTCCACAGGCTGATGTGGAAATGTGCGCCGCTGCCGGAATCTCCGCGATCGGCGCGCCATTTCGGCATGAAGGTCGCGATCAGCCCACGCTCGGTGCAGAGCTGGCGCAGGTAAAGCTTGGCGCGCGCGGCATTGTCTGCCGCCTTGATCGGATCGGTGGGCGCGAGCGCGAATTCGTACATGCCGTAGCCTAGCTCAGTGTGGAACGCCTCGACCGGGATGTCGATCGATTGCATCCGGCGAATGAATTCTTCGCCCAGTTCCTGCCAGGCCGGCGACCGGCTGAGCGTATAGGCATCCCAGGCGCGGCCAAAGGGACGCAGGGCATGGAAATCCCCCTTCTGGATCAGCGCGTCGTCGTCATGAAAAATGTAGAATTCGAGCTCATAGGATATCTTGGCCTCGAACCCGCGCCGGGCGAGTTCGCCGGTCAACCGCTTCACCATCTGCCGCGGGTCGATCGGGCAGACCGAACCGTCGTGCATATAGGCATCGTGAAGCACCGACCCCATGCCGGGCTTCCACCCCCAGGCCGTGATGCTGTCGGGATCGGGAACGAAAGCGAGCTTGGGGAAGCCGTTGTCGGGATTGCTCCACGGTGTGATCGCGACGCTGTCGTTGCCGATCAGCGAATAGGTGAGGGACGAAATGCCGGTGCCCGATGGCGACAGCGATTTCTTCGCTGGCGAAACCTTTCCGCGCAACAACCCGTCGAGGCCGGTCAATTCGATCTGCAGGAACTCGAGCCCCCGCTCCTCGACGAAACGCCGAGCCGTCCCCAGCCCGTCATCCCGCACCTTCAGCCAATTCGAATCGAGCATGTCGTGCCTTTCAAGAAACGATTCCCAGAACATCCTTCACGGTGCGCGTGAGGGCGTCCCCTATCCATATTGATCATTGTAGCGTGCCACGGCCGCCTCAAAACATGCGAGCGGCGCCTGCACCACGCCCGCGCCGATCTGCACCCCGCCCTTTCCGGCGATGCCGATGTCGAGAAAGGGCCCGATGCCGCTTTCCACGACGCGAAAGATGTCGATGGCAGTGGGCGTGCCGCGATATTTGAGCACCGGGATGCGATAGTCGGGATGCTCGCCGATGGTGATCGCGTACATCTGCTCGGTGCGCGCGATCATGTCGAGCGGCTCGCCACCCTGATAGGAGAAGAGCGGAAAGGCGGCCGCCTGCGCCAGGCCGCCGAGCCCGACAGTCTCGGTGATAATGCTCTCGCCGCCGAGCCAAGCGATCTCATCCTTGCCATGGCCTTCGAAAAGCTTGGCTTCGGCATCGGGCAAGGGGCCTTCGATCCAGCCGTTGAGGCCGGCGACCTGGATACCGAAGCTGTGACAGTTCAGTCCCATCGTCGAAAGGACGCTGGCATGCGGGATGCCCGCTATCGCGGCGGCGCTGGCCTTGGCCGCGCCCATCGAGAGACGAAGAAAGAAATAATTGTCCTCGACGAGCAGCGCGGTCACCCGCTTCACTTCGCTCCGCAGCGCGGGCGGCAGGTCCAGCAGTGCAGGAAACAGGGCGACGGCGAACAGCAGCGAAGCCGCGGTGTTGCGGCTGTGCAGCTCGTCCCCCATGTGGAGCGCGCGCCTGATGATCGGCGCGAGCGCGATCCCGCCGCCAGCCCGTACCGCTTCGCCCAGCACGGGCGCGACGGTGGCGTTGATATAGTCGAGCCGCTCCTTCACCTCGGCGTCATAGGAACCATAGTTGAGGCGCTTGCGGGCCTGCCCCTCGTACATGTTGGAGAAGGCCCGGTTGCCGAAGGCCTCGTTCTCGATGACGAAAACGGGCATGGAAGCGGTATAGATGCCGGCGACCGAGCCGATGCAGTCATGGTCCTGGCAGGCGCCGATCCTGATCGCGCCGCTCGCCAGCTTCGCCTCGGCCTCGGTCTCATCGGCAGCCAGCCCCTCGAACAGCGCGCCGCCGATCACCGCCCGACGCTGCCCTCCTTCATAATCGTCCCATGGCAGGAGGGGCCCCGACGTAAGGATGAGACCAGGCGTCATACCAGGCACGACCTCGATCGCCGGCCGGATGTCGCGGAGCACGGGGCGGGCGCCGGCGAGCCGGCGATAGGCTTCCTGGTTAGCGTCGTCGCGCAGGCTCTGCCGGGTCATCGATCCATCCTCCGATCAGTTGAGCGCCAGTCCGCCGTCGACCACCAGCGTCGCTCCCACGACGTAGGAGGCCTGGTCGGACAGCAGGAATTCGACGCAGGCGGCGATCTCATCGGCCGTACCCATGCGCCCGGCCGCAACCCTGCGCAGCGGCGATCCCTCGCTATAGGCGATGGTGCGCATCGCATCGGTCATCGCGACGTCGATGAAGCCCGGCGCCAGGCTGTTGACGCGGATGCCTTTCGGCGCCAGTGCCCGCGCCGAAGCGCGGGTGTAGGTCTCCAGCGCGCTTTTGCTGGCGCCATAGAGCACCGCGTTGGCGATTTCGGGCAGGCGACTGCTAATGCTGCTGATATTCACGATCGCTCCGCCCCGCCTCATCAGCGGCGCGACCGCCGCGGTCATGTGCGCAGCACCGAGCACGTTGATGTCGAGCATGCGGCGGACGCCCGGCCCCGGCGCTTCCTCGGCGGTGCATTCCACGATGATCCCGGCGCAATTCACCAGCGCGACGATCGTGCCCAGCGTGCTCACCTCAGCTGCGAAACTGTCGATGCCGGCGGCGTCGGTCAGGTCGAGCCTGCGGCGGATGACCGCTCCATCATCGGTCAGATCCGGCGCAGCGGCGATGTCGGCCGAGACGACCCGCAGGCCGCCGGCAGTGAGGCGCGAGACGATGGCGGCGCCGATGCCGCCCTCCCCACCCGTGACGATCGCGATCGCCGACGCCAGATTCCTCATGATTCCCCCTTATTGGACTAATGGTATTTTATGTGTACCATAAGGTTGACGACGTCAATCCGTCGCATATTTTTTTGGGAGAAGACCGATGGCGCTCGATCCGCAACTCGCCGCACTGCTCGCGACGCCGGCCGATGACACGGCTCCGCCTGCATCGTTCGCCGATCGCCGCGCACTCTTCGCAGCGGAGCTGGCCGCCATCGATCGACCCGGCCCCGCCGTCGCCGAGGAGCGTGCGATCACAATCTGCGCGAGGAGCCGTTCCCTGGAGGCCCGCCTCTTCTGTCCGGCGACACCGACGCCTTCGAACCGTCCGCTTATGCTCTTCTTCCACGGCGGCGGCTGGATCCAGGGCAGCATCGCGACCCACGCGTCGTTATGCCGGTATCTATCGCATCATGGCGGGTTCGACCTGTTGTCGGTCGACTACAGGCTCGCCCCCGAACATCCTTTCCCCGCCGCTTTCGAAGATGCGCTCGACGCTCTGCGCTGGCTGCATGAGCATGGCGCCGGCGCGGGGCTCGGTTCTTCGGACATCGTCATCGCCGGTGACAGCGCCGGCGGCAATCTCGCGGCGGCCGTCTGCCTGGCCGCGCCCGGCGAAGGCCTTCCCTCGCCTCAGGCCGCGCTGCTGCTCTATCCCGCGCTCGACCTGGCGAACCGGACAGCCTCACGCGAGACGTTCGGCCGAGGCTATTGGCTCGATACGCTGGACGAACTCATAGCCCATTATGTGCCGGCGCCATCGCAGCGTCTGACCGTCGAGGCATCACCCGCGCTGGCAACGAGCCTGACGGGTTTCCCGCCGACCATGATGGTGACCGCCGGCCACGATCCCCTGCGCGACGAGGGAATCGCCTTCACGGTACGGCTGATGGCGGAGGGAGGGCGTTGCACGCTCGTGAACGAGGCGGCGATGATCCATGGCTTCCTGTCCCTCCACGGCATGGTGCCTGCAGCCGAACGCCGGCTGATCGCGATAGCGGAGCAGTTCGGCAGGTTCGTTCAGCCGGATTGAAGCGCGACTCGCAGCCCTCCGTGGGGGATGTCTAGCCTCGAAAGAGAAGTCCCGTTCCGGATTGATATAATTTTTTCTAGAAATTTCAAAAATTTAAATAGCGAAAAAGGCTAATTGTCAAACGGACTCGGTTAAAGGTATTATTAATAGTCCAATATACCAAAGGGGGATTTGATGGATCATGTCGCGATGAATAGCCGGCGCAGAACCCATGGGCGACTGCGGCTTCTCCTCCTGGCTTCGATCGCCACGCAGATGACCTGGACCGCGCCCGCTGCCGCACAGGGGGTCGGGTCGGACAACGACATCATCGTGACCGCGCGCAAGCGCGAGGAGCGGATGATCGACGTCCCCGTGTCCGTCGCCGCGATCACGGGCCCTCTGCTGGAGAAGAACCGCGTCGCCAACGTCGACAATCTGATCGGCAATGTGCCCAGCCTCTATTTCAGCTCGAACGCGCTTTCGCCCGGCAAGGATTTCATCAATCTCGTGATCCGCGGCATCGGCGCACAGAGTGCGGGATCGCCTGCCGTCGCGACCATCGTCGACGGGGTCTACGTGCCGGCATTGTCCTTCGACATCCAGTTCATGGATGTCGAGCGCGTCGAAGTGCTGCGCGGCCCGCAAGGCACGCTGTTCGGCCGCAATACCGAAGGCGGTGCGCTCAACATCGTGCTGCGCCGTCCGGACGCGCAAACCAGGGGCCGCATCGCGCTGACCTACGACGAGTTCGACACGGCGCGCGCCCAGGCGGGATTGTCGGGGCAAGTCGCCGAAGGGCTGTTCGGATCGGCTTCGCTCGATTTTGAACAGAGCAGTGGCTATCTCAAGAACCGGGTCATTCCCGCCGCGCTCGGCTTGACCCGGTCGGTCAAAGCCAACGATTATCGCAAGCTGAGCGGGCGCGCGGCGCTGCGCTTCAAGCCCAATGACAGACTCGACATCAACCTGGCGGTCGATGCTTCGTCGCAGGTGGGCCTTGACGGCCTGCCAGGCGTACCGCGCGGCGGTGAGCATTATGTGGTGCGCAGCGATTTCCAGACCGACGCCCATTACAGGAACCGGGGCGGGGCGCTGACGATCGACTATGATCTGGGCGATATCGGGCTGACGTCGATCACCGGCTATCGCAAGGTGACGTCGCGGCTGCCGTTCGACTTCGACGGCTCGCCCGAGTTCGTCGACAATGTCCATGACCTCAAGACTTCCCAGTCGATCACGTCGCAGGAGATCCGGCTGGCGAAGACGGCCGGCGGCGCCTTCAAGTGGTTGCTGGGCGGCTACGCCTTCGACGAGCGCCATGTCCAGGATCGCGGCTATCGCCTCGACACGGTGCCAATCTTCCCGTCGGGCATCTTCATCGACGCACAGAACCAGCGGCTCAAGCGACGCGGCTTCGCGCTCTTCGGCGACGCGACGCTGACCTTGTTCGACAAGCTCGATCTCAACGCCGGTCTGCGCTACTCGTGGGAGAAGACCCGCGCAAACACACTGATCGACTTTACCATCCCGGATCTGCTGGGCCCCGGCGCCGACCTCCGCGTGGCCGGCGCCGCGCGCGGTACGATCACCGACAAGGCACTCACGCCCAGCGCATCGGCGACCTGGCGCTGGTCACGCAGCTTCACCACCTATGTGCGCTACGCTCGTGGCTACAGGGCCGGAGGCTTCCCGCTAGCCCCGGCCGATCCATCGACCAACATCCCGTTCGGTCCCGAGAAGTCCGATAATTTCGAGATCGGCTCGAAGGCCAGCCTGTTGAACGGGCTCGTCCATATCGATGGCGCCGTCTATCTGATCAACATCATCGGACAACAGGTGTCGACGGTCGTCTTCCTGAACAACGACCCGACCTTGCCGGTGACGTCGGTCGCCAATGCCGGCCGCGGCCGATCCAAGGGTTTTGAACTCAGCGCCGATGCCCGGCCGGTCGACGGACTGCTGCTGGGCGCCAATGTCGGCTATACCGATGCGCGCTACCGGCGATATGTCGACACCGTCGGCAAGAATCGCGCCGGCGAACGCTTCCCCTTCGTTCCTAAGTGGACGGCGCAGGCCAATGCCAGCTATCGCTTTCCGATCGGCGGGGGCCTCGACCTCGAACTCTACGGCGCCTACCGCCATGTCGGAAAGATCCTGTCCGGCAGCGGTGTCGACATCGACATACAGTTCCCGGTCAAGGCCTATGACATCGCCGATATTCGCGCGAGCCTGATCGGCCCGAAGTGGAAGGCGGACCTGTTCGTCGACAACGTCACCAACAATTATATCGAAACCCGCGTGTTCAATGCATTCTTCTTCCTGCAGCCGCGCCCGTTCTCGATCGTGCTGCCGCCACGGCGGGCCGGCATCCGCCTGACCTACGAATTGTGAGGAATCGCACCATGACGCTCATCGGCTATGCCGACCACTGGGAAGCGCTACCCGGCGAGGAATTGGCCTTCAAGGTCAGCGCCACGGCGGACTATGCCGCGCGCATCGTCCGCCTGCGTCATGGCGACACCAATCCGCGCGGGCCGGGCTTCCGCGCGGAGACGGTTGCGGACATCGCCGATCGCCTTCCTGCCGGGGTGCAGGACATCGACCTAGGCTCTTACGTGCGCTGGGACCCCGACGCCGATTTCGACGACGGGACGATGATGGCCGCCCTGAGCCTCTGGGCGACGCTGCCGGGTCCGGATGAGCAGGGACTGCTCTGCCGGTCGGACGGTCGAGGCCGGGGCTATGGGCTGTATCTCGGCGCGGACGGGGCAGTCATATGGCGTAGCGGCGATGTCGAGTTGCGCAGCGAACCGGTCCAACTGCACCGCTGGTACCGCGTGGCGGTCAGCCGTAATCGGGACGGACGGATCGAGCTGATCGTCTCCCCACAGGTCTTCGTGCCCAACCGGCAGCAATACCGCGAGGCCCTGCAAGGACAGCCGGTCACCGCGGCGGGGCCCCTGCTGGTCGGCGCGGCACGGGAGGCGTCCCTCCATCGCCCGCGCGGCGGCTTCAACGGCAAGATCGGCGACATCGCGATCGTGACGGGCCACGTCGATCCGACGATGATGACGCAACTGGCCGCAGGCGGGTCGCCAGACGAGCCGGCGATCCGGTGGCATCTGGGAATCGAGGTCGACGGACGGCGCGCCGTCGATATCTCGGGATTCGATCGGCATGGCGAAGTCGTCAACCGACCGACGCGCGGCGTCACCGGCGCCCGCTGGAAGGCCCACGTCGATCGCTATGTCGATGCGCCGGACGAATATGACGCCATCCACTTCCATGCTGACGATCTTGAGGATTGCCGCTGGGAGACAAGTTTCCGCTTCGAGATTCCAGAGGACATGAAGCCCGGCGTCTATGCGGCCGAACTCCGCTCCAACGACGAGCGGCGCTATGTCAGCTTCCTCGTGACCGCCAGACCCGGCCGCGCGACCGCGCCCGTCGCGCTGCTGATCCCGACGGTCAGCTATCTCGCCTATTCGAACGAGGCGTTGGAACCGGAACTGCTCGGCGCCTTGACGCCGCTGCGCAACCGCCACCTCCAGGAAGCCGACTACGCCTATTTGGCCAGGCATCGCCTGCTGAGCCTCTATGACCGGCACGACGACGGATCCGGCCGCTGCATGTCGACGCGGCGGCGTCCCAACCTCACCTCGATGAATCCGCTTCACCGCTGCCGGCTCTACGACGCGCCGCACCAACTCGCCGCCGACCTCCATCTCGTCGACTGGCTGGAGGAAATGGGAATCGCCTATGACGTGGTGACCGACCATCAGCTCCACGAGCAAGGCGCAGCGCTGCTCCAGCCCTACAAGGCTGTGCTGACCGGCACCCATGCGGAATATTGGACAGCGCCCATGCTCGACGGCCTGGAAGGCTATCGCGACGGCGGAGGTCGGGTAGTCTATCTTTCTGGCAACGGCCTCTATTGGGTCGCGGCGCTCGACGAGACCGGCGACATCATCGAAATCCGGCGGCGCGGCGGCAGCGAAAGCTGGAAGGCGGCAGGCGGCGAGGCGATCATCAGCCTTACCGGCGAGCATGGCGGCCTGTGGAAGGATCGCGGCCGTCCGCCCCAACGCTATGTCGGCGTAGGCATGGCGTCCCAGGGTTTTGATCGCGGGGCCCCCTATCGGCGAACCGCCGCCAGCTACGATCCCCGCGTCGCCTTCATCTTCGAAGGGGTCGACGACGAGTTGCTGGGCGATTTTCCGGCGCTGACGCTGGGTTATGGCGCGGCGGGCTACGAGGTCGACCGGGCCGACGAGCGCCTGGGCACGCCGGCCCATGCTCTTGTCCTCGCATCGTCGACGGGCTTCAGCGACAGCTATCAATATGTCCGCGAGGAAACCTTCTTCACCACTCCGTTCGACGGCGGCACTGTCAACAGCGAGGTGCGCGCGGACATGGTCTATTTCGAATGTCCCGAAGGCGGCGCCGTCTTCTCGGTCGGCTCGATCAGCTTCTGCTCGTGCCTGTCGTTCAATGGCTATGAGAACAACATCTCGAGGATCCTCAGGAATGTGGTGACCCATTTCAGCCGCGCCTGATCCGGCTGACATCGATACGATGGCGCGTTTGGATCGGAGCGGTCTTCCGCGGCACTTATCGCAATATCGTCAAGGAGCCTGCCGCCACGCGACTTTCGGTGCTGCCGCCCCGGCATTGGACCATTGGTCGACCACAGGCAAAATCATTGCCAAAGCGCGCCTGCTGTTCCTATAGCGGAAGCAGGCGCGCCATCCTGTCGATCAGGCGGGCTCGGAAGGAGAGCAGCTTGGTCCAGAGCTTCGGTCCGGTGAGGCACACGGCAACCTATGAAGTGGTTGCGGAGCATATTCGGCGGGCGCTGCAACTGGGCCGCTATCTTCCCGGCGACAAGCTGCCGCCCGAGCGCGCCCTGGCGCTCCAGCTCGGCGTCTCGCGCACAGTACTGCGCGAGGCGATCCGCGCGCTGGAGGGCGAAGGCCTCGTGGAAAGCCGGCGCGGCGCAATGGGCGGACTGGTCGTGCTGAACAATGAGGTGCCCGCCGACCAGCTCAGATCGATGATCGCCAGCCGCTTCGACCAGCTCGAACAGCTCTACGAATTCCGCCTGGCCAATGAATGCGCCGCGGCCCGCTTCGCCGCCCGGCGGCGCACCGCCGAGGACCTCCGCAAGATATCGGAGGCGCTGCAGCGCATGGAGGCGATCGTCGGCGGTGTCGCCGAACATAATGACTCGAATACCGTGGCACGCTTCACTTCAGCCGATTCCGCCTTCCACCTCGGCATCGCCGAGGCCAGCCGCAATGGCTTCCTCGCCCAGGCCGTGGAAGATGCGTGGGTGCGGCGCTTCCTGCCGATCGGCAGTGTGTTCAGGCGGATCGAGCCCGATGCGAACAATGGCCACCGCCGCTTGTTCGACGCGATCGAGGCCGGCAATGCCGCCGAAGCCGAGGCTGCAATGGGCGGCCATATCCAGGAAACCTTGTCCACGCTTCGCGGCTATCTGAACGATCGCCTCCGGACGCGCTGAAGCCCGTCAAACCATCGACCCGATATTCCGGTGCCTAGCGGGCTTTCCGCCACGGCATCCTTTTGCTTTGACTCATATGGGCTATTGGTCTATCTAATAAACCATTAGAGGAGACCTGCATGACCCTGCCTGCCAGTTTCGGATTTGTCGCCACCGCCGTCGAAGCGCCGGGAACGCCCGACAAGCAGGCTTATGAAGCGCTGTTCGGAGATTGCGAACATGGGCAGGCGCTGGGCTATGACAGCGTGTGGCTGATCGAACATCATTTCAGCGACTATTTCCCGACACCCAATCCCCTGGCGCTGCTGTCCAACCTGTCGGCGCGTTTTCCCCGGCTGGGACTGGGAACGTGCGTGCTGGTAACACCATGGCATGATCCGTTGCGGCTGGCGGAGGATATCGCCCAGCTTGCCTCCATCACCGAGGCGCCTCTCCACCTCGGCATGGGCCGCGGCGTCGCCAGGTTCGAATATGATGCGCTGGGCATCCAGATGGACGAGGCGCAGGACAGGTTTCGCGACACCTGGGAGATCATCCGCTCGGGCCTCGCCGGCGGCCCGTTCCAGGTAAAGGGCAAACTGATCGAGATGCCGCGCGAAGTCGTCCTCCGGCCCGTCCTGTCCGAACAGCGCCGTCGCTCGATCCACTTCTACGGCGCGATCGGAAGCCCGGGTACGGCTGAGCGCATGGCGGACATGGGCCTGCCGCCGATCTGTACGACGATCGGCGATTGGGACATGCAGCGCGACACGATCGTCAGCTGGAAGCGCGCAGCGGCCGCTAACCGCCTGGACACTGGTGCGATGCGCCTGCCGATCATGATCAACTGCATCATCGGGGATACCGACGAGGAAGCGATCCGCGAGGCGCAAACCTACATTCCCCGCTTCATGCAGGCCCAGGTCGATCATTACGAGGCCGATGCCAACAACTGGGAAACGCTGCAAACCTACAAGGCATGGAGCGGCATATTCTCGAAGCTTAAGGCGCGATGCGACCCGGCCAATATCCCGGACTGGTGCCGGTGGCAGCTCATCGGCTCCCCCGAGACCGTGACGAAGCGGCTGCGGCAATATCAGGATATCGGCTTCGACACCTTCCTTATTCATGTCGCGACGCCGGGCGTGCCGGTCGAACCGCGCCGCCGCTGGCTCCGTCGCTTTGCTCAGGAGGTGATGCCCGCATTTGCGCCGAACTCACGTCAACAAAGCTTGTGAAATAGATCGGCGCAGCGCGAGCTGCGCCATGCCCGTCTCCCGATCAAGCGAAAAGTTCGGGCCGGTCGTGCAAGATATGGTCGGCGGTACGTTCCGCCACGGCGTGGACGGTGAAGGTCGGGTTGGCGCCGCCTTCGGTCGGGAACAGGCCCGAGCCGGCAATGTAAAGATTATCGATGCCATGGACGCGGCCAAAGCCGTCGGTGACCGATCTCGCCGGGTCCTTGCCCATGATGGTGCCGCCGGCCAGATGCGCAGAGTTCATCTGGGTGTGCCAGATGTCGGTTGCGCCGCCGGCCTTGAAGATCGCCTTGCCCTCGTCGCGCATCGTCGCCCAGAGGCGCTTCGCATCGTCGGAGAAACCGTGGACCATCCGCGCACGGCGCATGCCCCAGGCGTTGACCTCGCCGGTCAGCTCGACCCGGTTGTCGAAATCGGGCTCCTCTTCGCACATGCCGATCATGTTGGCACCGTGCCGGACCGCCTGTCGCATGAAGGCGTCGAGCGCCGGACCGTTCAGGTCCATACGCGCAGCGACAAGGCCGGCAAGGTCGTTCGGCTTGATCGAGGCCGCCACCAGCCATTGCCGGCTGCCGAACGCTCCCGCCGTGCTGGTCTTGTCGTAATTCTCATGGCTGATCAGGTGCGCGCCGGTGACGCCGCGATGCGGTTCGGTCTCGTCGGGAAACAGGCCAAGGATCTGGATCAGACCGTGGGTCATCACATAGCGACCGACCATGTCACTGGCATTGCCTATCCCCCGCGGGTGGACCGCGCTGGCGGAATTGAGCAGCAGTGCCGGATTGCCGACGACCGAACCGGCGAGGATGACGAGCCTTGCATGCTGTACCTGGCGGGCGCCAGACTTGAGACGATATTCGACGCCGTCGATCCGCTTGCCGTCAGTTGCAAGGAGGCGGGTAACCGGGGTTTCGGCACGGATCTTCGCACTCGCCCGCTCAGCGCGCGGCAGGAAGATGGCGAGCGGGTTGGCGAGCGCCATGATCGGGCAGCCGGCGTCGCACCAGCCGTCATAGATGCAGGCGGGCCGGTCGGCGTAATCGACACTGTTGATCGCCATCGGGGCGGGCGCAACCCGCTTGCCCGCAGCGGCGAAGGCGCGCGCGAGAACGGCGCCCTGCTTCAACGGATCGAGCGGCGGCATGGGATAGGGATCTCCGGCGGGCCGCCATGTTTCCGCCGCGGCATCGCCCGAAATCCCGACCTCGCGCTGGATGCGGTCATAATAGGGGCGCAGATCGTCATAGCCGATCGGCCAGTCGAGCCCGCGCCCATGATCGGTGTTCATGGTGAAGTCGGCTGGGTGCAACCGGGGCCAGGTGCCATAATGGTGGAGCGCCGCGCCGCCGAGCCCCCAGCCGGCGTTGAAGCCGAAGCCGATCGGCTCCTTGCCTGTCGTCGCGACCGGCGGGCCGCCCCAGCGCAGGCGGCGGCTCCAGATCTGGGAGCTGACCAGCGCGGAGGCATCCCAGGGCGGTCCCGCTTCGAAGACCATCACCGACCTGCCCGCCTCGGCGAAGCGGGCCGCCAGCATGGCGCCGGCCGCCCCCGCGCCGACGATCGCGACATCGACAACGGACGGGTCTGGCGTCGTGCCTCCGGCGGCGGTCACCAGGCGGTCTCCGGTTCGATATGCGCGAGATAGTCGATGCCGAGCCGTTCAAATCCGGCCTTCGTGCCATAGGCGATGTCGACCGCGTCGAGCCGCAAGGCAAATAGGAAAAGTCCGGCCGGCGGTCCCTCCCAGCCGGCCGGATTCGGCCCGGCCAGCGTCGTGAGAATCGCCGACCAGCGGGGATCGCCAGGCGGCGGCGGCACCAGGCCGTTCAGGCGAGCGAGCGACGCCAGCGCAGGGCGGTAGAAATCGAGATAGGGCGCCGCAACGTCCAGATAGCGCAACGCCAGCAGGCTTTCGGCCGGCGGAACCGATAGGTGATGGTCGAGATAATGGACCAGCCCCGCTTTGCGTGCGGGCGGCGCGATCGCCTCGCCCAGCCCGCCGATCCAGACGGCTTCGGTCGCGGTCAGCGTGCGCGGCGCGGCGCCCCTGCCCTGCGCCTGGGCGGCGCTCATCCAGGACAGCGAACCACCTACGCTCGCCAGCACGAGCCCTGCGGCCGATCGGCCCACCATGTCCCTACGGGTGATCGCCAACCAAGCCTCCTGTTGCGAAATGCCAGCCAAGGACCGAGGGCCCGAACTGAAGATGGCATTTCGCGAAGCACAGAACCATATCCTGGGCGCAGTTCTCAGCCCGTGACGGCTAGAACTTCGCCGACAGCTCGAGACCGAATTGCTGTCGGGTGCCCGGCGAGACGAAGGAGCCGCCAAGTTCGGGCGCAGGCACGACCTCGTTGATCCACTTCTTGTCGGTCAGATTATTGGCGAAGGCCGTCAACGACCAATGATCGGTTGCTATGCCCGCGCGCAAGTTGACGATACCGAAGGCGTCGCGCCGGCTCTTGGAGAGATCGGCCACTCCATTGAGCGAGGGCCGGGTCTGAGCCTGGACCGAATGGAACCAGGTCGGCCCGGTGAGGCGATAGTCGACCCGGCCAATCGCGCGCAGGCCGCCACTTACCGGCACGTCGAGCTGACTGCCGAGGTTCAGCGTGTAGTCCGACGCATAGGGCACCTTGTTTCCGACGGTGTCGGGGCGCGAGCTGTTCTTGCGGATCTTGCTCTCGGTGACGTTGCCCGATCCGAACAGCGTCCAGCCGCGTACCGGCCGGACGCTGACCGAAAGCTCGCCGCCGTAGAGCCGTGCCTTGTCGATGTTGGACACGACCCGCAGCAGGCCGAAGGAACCGACATAGAATTCGAAGAATTGCATATCCTTGATGTCGGTGTAGTAGAGTGCGCCTTCGATGCTGAGCTTGCCGCCCATCAGCGCCGACTTGAAGCCGGCCTCGAACGCGCTCGACACCTCCTTCTTGTAATCGTCGCGAACGGTGATGTTCGCGTTGAGCGGCGGCCCGTTGAAAGTGTTCACGATCGCGGCGCTGCCGCCGCTGTTGAACCCGCCCGATTTGAAGCCGATGCCCCAGTTACCGAACAGGGTCAGCTGTTCGGACGGCTTGTAGGTCAGGCTGAGCTTGGGCTCGACCTGTTCGAAAGCCTTGGATCGCGGCGGCAGGACGCCGCTGGGATTATATATGGGATCGAGGCCGGGGTTGAGGAAGTAGCCGCCCTGCCCGTCGCCCTGCGGGTTGACGAAGAGGGTGCGGACATCGGCCGGGATCTGGTTGCGGACGGCTCGTTCCTCACGGTCGTAGCGCAGCGCGAGGGATGCGGTGAACCGCTCGGAGAATTTGTTCTGCACCGACCCGAACACCGCGTAAACGTTCGTCTTGAACTTGTCGTCGCTCAGTGCCTCGGTCCGGCTACGCGGATCGAGAGTGAAGCATTGCCGGATAGCTCCCTGGCCAGTGTCGGTGGCCAGGTTCACGCAGATATGGCGATCGATATGCAGATAATAGCCGCCGGCCAGCCAGGACAGGTCGCTGCCCGGCAGCGAGGCGATCCGGAACTCCGCGCTGAAATCGGTCTGGTTCCGCTTGTTGAACTGATAGCCGTCGCAGGTCGTCGGCGAATAGGGCGCGAAGAAGGAGGTTTCCGGGGTGCCGCCGATGAAGGTCGGTGCCGGGGTCGGAAACCCGGCGAGCGCGGCGGTCGTCGCGCGGCATTGAGCCTGCGGAAAGAAATAGCCGTTGGAGCCGCTGGTACCTTCACCGGTATAGCTGTTGGCGATGTCGCTATAGGCGGCCCAGGCTTGGAGGCTGGCCCAGTCCGTGTCGTGGGTGAGCTTGACGGAGACTTCCTTCGTCACCTGTACCTGACGTGACTTCAGATTGCCTTGGAAAGCGTTGGTGAAGTCGTAGTCGTTGACGTCCTGAAAGGCAGCAGGGCCGACGAAGGGTACGAGCCCCGGGATCGCATAGGCAGCGCCGAAAATCACGGTGCCGCCGGCGACCCGGCCATATTTGGCCTTGATGTCGACCGAGGTCCGATCGCCGAGATCGGCGGTCAGGCGCGCGTTGACGTTCCAGCGCAGGAAATTGTCGACCGAATGGCGGCCGAAACCGGGGACATCGACCCCGGGCGTGACCGACAGGATCGCGGCCTTGTAGGCATCGAAAGCCGGCGTCCCCTGGAAGACGTTCTTGTAGAAGCCATTGCCCTTCTCATAGTCACCTGAGACGAGCAGGCCGACGCCGCCACCGAGAGGGCCGGACAGATAGCCCGCCGCGCGCTTGTGATTATATTCGGCGTAGCTGACGGTGGCCTGGCCCTCGAGCCGCTCACCGGGCTTCCGGGTCGACAGGATCACCGCGCCCGAGGCCGCGTTCCGACCATAGATCGCGCCCTGTGGTCCCTTGAGCACCTCGATCTGACTCAGCGTACCGGCATTCTGGTTAAGCGCCGCGGTGTTTGTCTTGAGTATACCATCGACGATGAGCGCGACGTTACTTTCGGCGTCGCGGGTGCCGTTCAGGCCGCGTACGCTGATCTGCACATCGCCTGCCTCGACATTGCCGGTGACGATTGTGACGCCAGGCACCAGCTGGACGAAATCGGTTGCGACGGTGACGCCCGAAGCGCGAATCGCACTTTCGGTCAGCACGCTGATAGTAGCGGGGACGTCGCGAACCTTTTCCTCGACGCGGCGGGCAGTGACGAGAATCTCGCCATCGTCGGCGACGGGCGCTTCCGCGGCTTCGGCGAATGCGGGTACTGCCCTCCCCCACATCAGCGGCGAAAGACAAAGCGAGGCGAGCAGCCTCTTGCGTGCGGTCATGTCTTTTACTCCCCCTTCCTGGTTTTCAGGTCGTTTTAGTGAGCCTCCCCCGCGTAGAAGTGCTCGATCATCGCATCGATGTCGGTCACTTCCTTCACTTCCGAGACAAGGATGGCCGGCGGGCCGGCCGTGTAATTCGGGAAGTCCGCCGAGAGCCGCCGGGCGGCCTCTTCGAATTCGAACAGGGTCGCGAAGCGCTCGACGCTCTCGCGGTCGTCGAACATCACCGCCGCGATGGCCCCGTAGGGCGCGCTGTCGGGCCGAAGATCGCCGCCTTGGCCGGGGCCGAACAACAGGATCTTGCGCGGCCGAATCCCGAGATGCTTGTCGGTCAGGCCGAGCCCGAGCGGCAGGTGGACATCCTTCCAGTGAGCGGTGTCGAACCGGTGCCCCGGTGCGGCCGGATAGAGAAAGGCCAGCATGTACATGGTCACACCCCCTGTTCAGCGGCGAGCAGCCGCTCGAGAATGCGGCGTCCCTCAAGCTGTAGCCTGTCGCCGGCGAAAGAAATGGGATCGGTGTCGAGCAGGTCGCGGGTGCCGAGCACCGCCTGCTGCCCCTCCAGGATTGGCTTGTCCTGGTTGAAGACGAAGTTAGCCGCTTCGATGAACATCGCGTCCATCGATGGATCCCCATAATTGCGAACCGAGCGGTAGAAATAATGCGAGCTTGTCTCGCTCTCGGGGACCGCTGCGTGGAGATTGTATATTTCGACCGGCACGGCATCGGGTTCGTCCGCCGGGCGCACGCTGATATGGAAGCTGGTGTAGATCGGCGCCCACCAGATCACCTCCATGCGGAAGTCGACCGGCTCGATCCATTCGGCGACGCCCCGGCTCTGCGCGACCATCGACCGCCATAGCGGCCCGCCCTCCAGCCCAAGCCGCGCCGCATGGGTGCGGAAGCGGATCGACCGCTCGCCGATCTCGAAGGTCATGCCCTGGTCGACGAACTGGTCGCCGGGCCGGGCGTTGCGGTAATATTGGACCTCGACCCCGCCGAAGCTCTCGGGATGAACGAACTCGGCATGAGTGATGTCGAACAGATTGTCGTTGATCAGGCGATAGTCGCTCCTGATCGACTCGATATGGCCATAGCCGCCGATCCAGGCCGGATCGCCGCTGACCCGGAAACCTTCGGGAATGGTGCTCTCGTCGGCAGCGCCCGCCGGATCGCCCATCCAGATCCAGATATAGCCGTGCCTTTCGACCAACGGATAGGTGCGCACTCGCGCGCGTGGCGGAACCGTCTTCTGCCCCGGGACCCGCACGCAGGCCCCCTCCGCGTCGAACTCGGCACCGTGATAGGCGCAGCGTATACCGTCGCCCACCACGGTGCCGAGCGACAGTGGCGCCAGCCGGTGTGGGCAGAAATCATCGAGCCCGACGAGCGCGCCTGAAGCACCGCGATAGACCGCCACCCTGCGGCCGAGCAAGGTGCGGGCAACGATCCCGCCAGCCGCGACTTCATCCGGCTCCGCAACGATGTACCAGGCATTGAACAGAAACATCGGGCCTCCCGCCATTTTGGGAGCCGGGTCTTTTTACCCCGACTGTCGAGGCCGATTGTATTTGTTGCGTGAGATAAGCTTTAGTAGGCTCGATCACAAAATACTGTTGAGGGGGAAGCAACAATGCGACGTTGGGAAACCTACGAAGCCTTCATCGCCGTGGTCGAGTGCGGCAGCTTCACCGCGGCGGCCGAAAGGCTGCGACTGTCGAAGTCGGCGATCAGCCGCTCGGTCAGCTCGCTTGAGACCCGGCTGGGCAGCCAGCTCCTCTTCCGCACCACGCGCCGGCTGGCGCCGACCGATCTCGGCCGATCTGTCTATCGCCGCTGCGTCGAGCTGTTCGACATGCTGGCCGAAATCGATGCCGAGGCGATGGAGCATGACGCGACGCTGCGCGGCAAACTGCGCATCGTCGCTTCCGACAGCTTCGGCGAATGCTATATCGCGCCGCTCGCGGCGGAGATGATGCGGCTGCACGAGCAGCTGGAGATCGAGTTCCTTGTCACGGACCGGACGATCGACCTTTTCGCCGACGGCTATGACATGGCGATCCGCTACAATGCGCAGGTCGATTCCAGCCTGAAAGTGCAGAAGCTGTACGAGCTGCCGCACATTTGCGCCGCCTCCCCCGACTATCTGCTGCGCGCGGGCACGCCGCTCACCCTCGCGGACCTGACGAGGCACAACTGCCTGGTCTCGACCTTCGAGGCCTGCCACGCGTGGCGTTTCGGGATGGGGCGGGCACAGAAGACGCCCAATCTGTCGGGTACCTGGTGCAGCAACAACGGACCGGCCCTGTTGACCGCCGCGCTGAACGGGATCGGCATCGTCTGGCTGCCGGAGCTCTATCTGCGGCCCTACATACAGGCCGGAGCACTGATCGAGCTGCTGAGCGAGCAAAGGTCTGACCCGATGCCGGTCTGGGCTGTCTACCCGGCGCGGCGGCAAGCAGCCAAGGTCCGCGCCTTCATAGACTATGTGAAGATCCGCCTGCCGGCGGCGGAAGGCATGGCCCTGGAACCGCACCTCGCCGGGATCATCCGTCCGCCCGTACTCGTGGCCTGAACCGCTCGGCTTCCCTCTCGTCACCCTCGAAGGTCGCTCGTCTCCCGCCTTCGTCGAGCTGTCCCGTTTGAGGTCCCGATGCGCGTCAGCTCAGAGCAATGGCGCTTTTGAACGACAGGAGCCGCCTCGGTCGAGCTTGCGCAGCTTGACCTCGGTGACGGCCGGCTCAGCCCTGGCCGCCGGTCTTCGCGACCAGCGCGAGCACGCGCAGCGGGCTGCCGGAACCGCTCTCGATCTTGAGTGGGGCGGCGACAAGCACGGTTCCCGTCGCCGGCAGACGATCGAGATTCTCCAGACATTGCAGACCGTAGCGGCCGGCGCCGTGGAGCAGAGTGTGGGCCGGATAGGGCGGGTCCAGCAGGTGCGCCTGTCCGGCATCGGTGCCGATCGTCTCGACCCCGAAGCCGATAATATCGCGCTCCTCGATCAGGTAGCGGACCGCCTCGGCATTGGGACCCGGCGTGTGCGCACCGTCCTCGCGGCGATTGGTATAGGCATCGACGCCGCGTTTCGACCAATCGGTGCGGAACAACACCCAGCTCCGCGCGGGAACGGGACCGTGGATCGCCTCCCACGCCTCGACGTGCGACCGGTCGAGCAGGAAGTCCGCATCGGCGGCGGCCTTGGCCGAACAGTCGATCACGACGGCAGGCGCGACGAAGTCGGCCGGGGCGATCATGTCGACGCTGTTGGCAGGCAGGTCCTTGCCCGAGATCCAGTGGACCGGTGCGTCGAAATGCGTGCCGGTATGTTCGCACACCGTGAAGTTGCTCCAGTACCAGGCGACGCCGCGCTCGTCGTAGCGCGAGATCACCTCGCGCGAGAAGGGCGCGCACTGGCCGAACTCGGGCGGCAGTACCAGGACAGGGGTGGCCTCGGAGAGGGTCTGGGTGAGGTCGACAACCTCGATCCCTCCCGAGCCGATCGCGGCCATCAGTTGCGTCAATATATCATTGCCGGAATAGGACATCGGGCCCTCCTCTCGATCGGACACCCCGATGCTGCGCTAATAAACTTGCATATGCAAGCATCTCCGTCTTAAAAATGACAGGCGACGAAACCTGCCTTCGCCGATCCCAGCCCGGAGGGTTTTGAAGCAATGCTTATCTGGCTGCCGACGACAGCTTGTCCGGGCTGCATGGTCAGTTGGCGGCCGAGCAACCCGCGCTCTCGCAAGCTGCCGGTGGCGGATGGCGTTCAAACGCCATCGAGGCTCTGGCTGATCGCTTCCTGTGACGGACGTGAGAACCGACCATCGGGGAAATAACCGGCCATTTTCCGTTCGATGAGTGCCCTGCGGCGCAGCGCGACATATTGGCGTGTTCGGGGATTCTGGTTCCAGATTGCGTGATAGCGCGGATCGGCGCGAAGGGCGGCAGGAAACAGCACTGCGCCGTAAGGGGCGGCGGCGGGCCAGTAGATGGAGTGGCCCGCCAAGGCACGCCCTAGCAGCGATATTGCCTTGTCGTTCTGTCCCGCCCAGGCGTATTCGATCGCATAGATGTAGAGCAGATCGACGCTTAACCGGCCGTGTTGCGAAGGCTTCCGCGAACGGGCGGGTGCGTCATAGGCCTGGACGTCACCGTCGATCCGTTCGACATGGGCCGCAACGTCACCCCTGAGCGCCGCGGCGCCGTTCCTGATGCGCGCCAACAGGGCGTCAGTAGCGTTCGATATCTTCCTGTCTCCGTGCAACGCCGTAACACGGGCCACCAGCCTGTCCAACGCAGAGGCATCACCGTCGCACAGGTGAACGATGTAGATTTCGGTGATCAGGAAAAGATTGTCCGGTGTCGCGGCCAGCTCGATATCGTATCGTCGAAACATGTTGCCGCGATCGCCGACGATGCAGAGCAGTCTCGGCAACGCTATCCGGTGCCAGATGCTTTCCGGATCGAGTTTGAAGACGATGTGAGCATGATGCAGGCCCTCCAGGCCTCTTCCGACCGTCCCGAGCATATAGGCGAAGGACCAATGCGCCTCGATAAAGCTGGGACTGAGCATCAAGGCTTTGCGGAACAATGTCTCCGCCTCCTCCCAGCGCCACTGAAAGCGCCTGTAATAGTCGCCCAGCGCGGTCAGTGCGGCTGGATCATTCGGATCGATCGAGAGCGCCCGGCTGACATAAGTGATCGCGCGCGCGGCGCGCTGGCTCGATGTCAGCGGCTCTTCGGCGAAGGCAGTCGTCCAGCCGTTGCGCATTAGCTGAGCGATCAGGAGCAGCGCGCCTGGATCGTTCGGGTCCACCGCCAAGGCATCATTGGCCGCGCGATAGGCTGCGTCCCCGGCAGCCTTGCCCGCTTCCTCGTCGCCGGCCATTCGGGCCGCCCGGCTCTTCTCCAGAAAGTCACGTGCCTCCAGCACCAGGCGATAGGCGCGAGGATCGCGCGCTACCCGCGGTGGCGCCGGCGCTGCGAGCGAGATCGACACCCGGCCGAGGATTTCGCGAAGAATGGTACCTGACAATTCCTGCTGAATGACGAACAGGTCGCCTGCAGCCCAATCTCGCGATAGCGCCAATATCTCTCGTCGGGCCGCGACGTCGAAAATCCTGACATTGCTGATCAGCCGCCCCTTCGCCTCCTTGATAGCGCCGGAGACGACGAAGCGAGCGCCAAGGCGGACGCCAATCGTGTGAAGGGACAAGCCTTTGTCCGCAGCGTTCTGCGACGAGACTTCAGCTATGATGCGCAATCCCGCCACGCGCGAGAGCTGATCGCGGATCTCTCGGGGCAATGCCACCGAAAGGAATGTCGCATCGCGATCCGCGCTAAAATCTTCGAAAGGAAGGACGACAACGAAAGCCGGTTCGGCCTCCGCGGACGCGGAACGCCCTCCCCATCCATGATGATAGGCCGCTGCTGTCGCCACCGCGCCCACCGCCAAACCTGCTCCAAGCATCCTGCGCCTGTTCCAGTGTGCGGGACGCCCTTCATCGGCTACGGGCGGCAGAACGGCCGGGGCCGGAGAAGCCGAAGCCACGTCCGCCGCCGGCTGATGGGTGATATCGAGGATCGGCAGCCCGGTTTCGGCTGGCCTGGTTTCGGCTGGCCTGGTTTCGGCGAGGAAACGGTAACCGCGCCCATAGACGCTCTCAATGTAGCGGGGCCGCTTCGCCTCGTCACCGAGCGCACGCCGCAATTCCTTTATAACCGAGGTTAGGGCGGATTCCGAAACGATAACATTGCCCCACACCTCTTCAAATAACTGGTCCTTCGTCAGCAATATTCCCGCTCGGTCGACGAGTGCGCACAACACCCGAAAAGCCTTGTTGCCGATCTTTATCGGCCCGTGAGGCCCCAAGAGACGCTCGTCGTTGCGGTCAAGAACGAAGGGTCCGAAAACTATCGCTGACCTCGATCTGTCACCCACCCTGTTCCCCCCCCCCCCCNCCCCCGAGACGAAAAACCGAATGGGAAACAAATCGTGCAAGTTCAACAGGCAATTCTGGAAAAATCCTGATTTAGGCCATTCTCATGATTGACCGGGCAAGCTCGTCTAGGGGCTGATCGCGTGAAGGGGTTCCCGGCCTCTCAACCTACGAGAAGCATAATCCATTACGTCGACTCCGGTGTCGCCCGGTCCTCACGGCGTGGCGGGTGGTGCTCGCCGCTGCCTCGCTCCGAACATTTCCTTTACGGCGGCCGCTTCCCTTAGGCGCCGCCTGGCGGCGCTCTCTGGCAGGGGCGCCGCCAATCATTCCCGCCACCGTCCGGCCGATCGCGGGAGAACGAAGCTGCTACTCAAAATCAGCCGTATCTATCCTAGAGACAGGTTCACCCACCGCCCGCTCCCATGCATGATCAGACAAAGAAGATCAGCGGTCCGTCGGGCCGCGCGAACGCCGTCGCCACGCATCGATATCGGAAAGGATGATCCATGTCCCAGTCTGCTGCACCGAACCTTCCCCGGCCTGCCGACGCCGCGGCGATGGACATCGCGTTGCGCTGGCTGCAAGCCTGTGTCGAGCGCGATGCCGATTTCATCGATGCCAACTCGGTCGACAGTCCGGTCGAAGCCTTCTCGTCTATCGGCACCGCCATGGCGCCCTTTTCTCTAGCTGATTTCTCGTCGCACCTGCGGGATCTGAAGAAGGTCGGCTGGGGCGGGCTAAAGCTCACCGGCTATCAGCTCGGCACCGCCGCGTGGTTCTACGGGATGGAAGACGGCCTGCTGCCCTGGGGCGAGGCGTTGACCATTCGAATCAGCCTGACGATGGTGAACATCGACGGCGCCTGGAAGGTGTGCCTGTCGCACGTGTCCGAAAGCGTAGAGCGCTCGGGTATCGAGCTCGAATAGGTTCGGCTGGCGAACCAGCCCCTCCCGGCTTGCGAGCCCCGCCAACCAAGGGCCGGGGTTCGCGACTGCGCCCGGTCGTCCGGTTTACCCGAATCCGACCGCCGCTATCCCGATCCCGCATTGCCCGCCCCTGCCCCGCCCGCCACCATCGGCGCGGGGAATGGAGGATAGCGTGAAACTCTATACCAACAGCTACGGTCCCGGGCCTCGCCGCATCATCATCTACTGCGCGCTCAAGGGGATCGACGACATCGAGCTGGTACCCATCGTCCCTTACAAGGAAACCCGAACGCCCGAATTCCTGGCGCGGAATCCCGCCGGCAAAATCCCCTTGCTGGAGACCGACGATGGCCATCACATCTTTGAGTCCCAGTGCATCCTCCAATATCTGGAGGAACTCCATCCCGAT
Organism: Sphingomonas sp. Y57; assembly: GCF_001015195.1. Taxonomy (GTDB): domain Bacteria; phylum Pseudomonadota; class Alphaproteobacteria; order Sphingomonadales; family Sphingomonadaceae; genus Rhizorhabdus. The sequence continues at coordinate 45,665 of NZ_LDES01000068.1, forward strand.
CCGCCGATGCTCAGACAGAACGAACGCGCCATGCGCCGGATCGACGTCCAGTCGGCGCTGATCAACGAGTTCTTCTTCTATCTCTACATCTCGGTACTGCATACGTCGCCCTATGTGTCCAAAGGGCTGCGACAGGCGCCTGATGCCGACGTCGCGCTATCCCCCTTCTGGCGGGCCCGCCTCGACAAGATCGACGAGATCATGGGCGGCAACCGCTTCCTCGTCGACGATGCCGTCAGCATGCCCGACATCCTGCTCTTCGCGATGCTCGAATATATCCGGCACCGCTTCGGGATCATGATCCCGCCCCACCTGAAGGGGCTGACGCGCTGGTACGATCGCGTCCTCGAACTGCCGGGCTTCGACCCGATCGCGCTGCCGGAAACCTATTTCGACGAAGCGATCCCCCGGCTCGGCACGCGTTATTGACCGGGGAGGGTATCCCATGAAATTAGCCGTTTCCGCCTGGTACCCCTATCAGCATCAGGCCACCGCCTTCCTCCAGCTACTCGGCCGGCCAGCCATGGAACGGGTGGCGCTTGAGGATGTCTCGAACACCCTACACAACAGCTCGGTCGGTCCCTTTCTCGCGCTGCTGACCGATGATGACGATCTTCCGCTGCTGGGCCTGCCGAGCATCGTAGAATATCTTCATCGCCGCGATCCAGCGCTCCGCCTCCTGCCGGTCGACGCCGTCGCGCGAACCCGCGCCCGCGCCTTCGCCACGATGATCGAGGAACGCTTCACCCGCTATTGCATGGCGGATCTCGCCAGCCATCGCGGCTTCGGCCGCCGCCTGTGGAACACCGCATCGGATGCACCCGAGCGCATCCTCGAAACCCCACCCGATCTCGACGGCCTGGAGACGCTGGCGGCCCATGGAGCGGCCGCCTTTCTGGCAGGCGACGATCCCTGTCTCGCCGACGCCCTGCTGGCCGCCCTGTGGTGGACCCTCGAAGATCAGGGCCGCGAGGCCGATCTCACCCGCTATGTCTGGTTGTCCGGATGGCATGGACGGGCGTGCGACGGACGCCCCTTCCGACGGACCTGATCCCCGACGGCGGTCGCCCGCTGACGCCGGAAATGACGAGACCGCCCGGAAGCATGTTGCTTCCGGGCGGTCGAGACATTCGCCTGTCGGACCTATTTTGCAGCGGGCTTGGCCGCAGCGGCCGGCTCGTCCTTGCGGATGCCCGTGCGGTCGACGCCTTCGGACACCTGCCAGTGCACGCCCTTCCAGTCGTTGCCGATCTTGCGCATGACCAGCGAGATACGGATGGTCAGCGCCTCGCCCGACGGGATTATCCCTTTGGCGAGGCCCGAGAACCAGGCGAAATCGCCGACCACCCAGCCCTGCGGGTCGAGGCCTTCCCATTTGACCGGTTTCAACCCGCGCAGATGACCTGCGGCATGCTGGAGGCTCCAGTCGGTGCCAGACCCGGTCGTGATGCCGGTGAAGCTACCTTTCGGCAGGTCGAGCGAATGGGCGAAGACATAGTCGGCATCGCGGGTCACACAGGCTTCCAGATAGGCCTTGGCGAGCGCCGAGAGCGCAGCATCAGCCTTGACCGCCGGCTGTGCCTTGAGCTCGTCGGCAGTTGGCGACCCATCGGGATTCGCCGCCAGCACCTGCCCGGCGGGCACCCCGGCCAGCATCGCCGACAGCAGCAAAGTCTTGATCGCCTTCATTCATGTGCTCCTCATTGACGTTCCATTTTCGGCTCCGGTTCAAGAGGGCGTGGCACTGCCCCCTCGCCCCCTCCCGCTCAAAAGCGGAAGGTCGCCTCCGCGCCGTACCGTGCCTTCTCGCCCCGGAAGCCGAAGTTGAAGCCGCCCGGCGCACCGACGAACAGATTGTCGAAATACTGGGTATTGTAATCGACGTTGAAGATGTTGCGGCCATAGAAGCCGAACTCCCACCGATCGCCCTTGAGGCTCGCCTTCACGTTGACAAGGTTGAATGGTTTCCGCGAATAGACATTGTCGGCATACCAATACATCTTGCCGCGACGGGTGACATCGATGCGCAGCATCGCCTCCAGCGCATCGGTGATCGGCTGGGTAAACTGGCCATTGATCGCCAGCGTATATTTGGACTGTAGTGGAACGTCGTTGCCGACATAGGCGCTGGGATCGAAGGCGACCCCCGACAGCGCGGTGCCGAACTCCTTGATCTTGCCTTCCTGCAAGCCACCCGCGAAGCCGAGTTGCAGGTTCGGAAGCGGGCGTGCCTGCGCTTCCAGTTCCAGGCCCTTGATGCGGCTCTTCTTGACGGTGAACACGCCCTGGTTCAGCGCGCCGCCGGCCGAGACGGAAGTCAGGGTCAGCTGCTGGTTGGCATATTCCGTAGTGTAGCCGGCGATGCCCACCGTCAGGTGCCGGTCGAAGAAGGCGAATTTGGCGCCTGCCTCGAAGGTCTTGGTCTGCTCGGCGTCGAAGGCCGGGAGCACTGCCGAGGTCGCGGCGCTCAGGTTGAAGCCGCCCGCTCGAAAGCCTTCGGCATAGGTGAGGTAGAAAGTCTTGTCGGCATCGGGTTTGTAGGCAAGCGAGGCCTTCGGCTGGAACTTCTTGAAAGTTCGCTTGAGGTAGGTTTCGGGCGCCGCCGGCGCGATCGAGATGGTACGCTGGCTGCGCGGATCGTGATCGTAGCGGCCCGCCAGCGTCAGTTCGAGCACCGGCAGGATGTCGTAGTTTACTTGCGCCGCGATCGCGGTCGCGTCGAGCTTCTGCTTGCGGTTGAGCACCGATGCCGGCACGCGGATCTGATTGGCCGGATTGGTGTCACCGTTCAGGATCAGGTTGAGATTGGCGCGAATATCCTGCGGCTGCTCGCGATCGGTACGCTGCAGGAAGCCGGTGACCAGCCAGCGGAACCGCTGGTCGCTGGGCGATGTCAGGCGCAACTCCTGCGACCAGCCCTTCACCTTCTGGTCCTGCTGCCCGCCGACAAAGGGGATCGAGCTCACGTCCGCGTCCTGGAGATTATACTCCTTGATGCGGGTATAGGCGGTGACCGACGTCAGCTCCGCGAATTCCAGGTCCCAGACCAGCCGGCCCGAAGCCGAGAAGACGCTGCGCGAGGTTTTCGAGCGCAGGTCCTGGTTCGGCTTGCCGAGGACCAGGATGGAGTTGAGCTGCGCAGTGGTGACGTTGGGGATTGCCGAACCGGTGCTGAGCGTCTCGGGAACCAGCGTGCCGCCGCCTGACTTGCTCTTGCTGTAGCTGACGCTGGTGTCGACAGTGACCGACTCCGCCGCGTTCCAGGTCAGGTCGAAGCGGCCGACATTTTCGTTGGTGTAGTTCTGCTTGTCGCGCGGCGCGAAGGCATAGCGCACGTCGCCGCCGAAATGGCTGTGATAATAGCCTGCGCGAAACAACAGCACGTCCTTGATGATCGGACCGCTGATCGACGCGATACCGGTGCGTTCGGCATGCGCGCCGAGGCTGCCGGTCAGGCGACCCTGAAATTCGTTGGTCGGAGCCTTCGTCTTGACGACGATCGCGCCACCGATCGCATTCTGGCCGTAGAGCGCGCCCTGCGGCCCCTTCAGCACCTCGATCGATTCGATGTCGAACAGCGGCGTGTTGAAGCTGTTGGGATAAGGCAGCGTAACGCCGTCGACGACCATCACCACCGGTGCCTCACCCAGGCCGACCATTGAGATGCCGCGGATGCTGATCTGGAAGTTGCCGGGTGACTGTGCCGGCAGGAATTCTACGTTCGGGGTCAGCGACATGAAGTCGTCGACTTTGCGGATTCGCGCACCTTCGATCGTCGCGGTGGTGAAGGCCGTGATCGACTCCGGCACATTCTGGAGCATTTCGTTACGACGACGCGCGGTCACGGTGATTTCGGCGATTTGACCGGCGCCTTCCTCGGCCTCGGCGGCGCTCGGAGCGGCCTGTGCCGAAGCCGCGGCCGGCAGGGCCAGCCCGGTGCCCAGCCCGGTGCAGAGCATCGCCCCGTGACAAATCGAACCCAACAACGGCGTGAATTTCGAGATCGATCGCATTGCAAACCCCCTTCGGCTTTCTGCGAAGCTTTGTGCTCCTGATGATTAACCGACAGCCTATCCGAGCAAGGTGCGGGTGCAACGCGGCCGGAAGGAGAGTTTGCCATCGATATGGGTAGCGAGGGAGGCGGCCGGCGCTACCCGTAATCGATCTCCGCCATCCTCCCCGGTGCTCGCGCCGCCCAGGAGCATGGGGCACCTTCCGCATCGGAAGGGGGACCGCATGATTGTCATGATCCATGAGCCCGACTGGGCGCGTGTCCGGCAGCGGATCGAGGCCACCCCAGAAATCCGGCCCCTGCTGGTCGCCGGCGGCGGCCATTTGTTCTTCGAAGGAAAGCCGTATCTGGCGGGTTCGATCGAACCCGAAGCGGTCTGGATCACCCGGAGCGTCTTCGATGGCGGACCGGCGGAAACCTTCCTGATCGCCGCCGTCGATGGACCGGCGGTGCGGTGGGTCCACACCTTCAACGCCGGCCTCGACGTCAGCTTCGCCAAGATGCGCGCCTATGGCATGCGCTTCAACAGGGCCGGCGAGGGGCTGGCCGCCCGGCTCGGCGACGCCTCGATCTTCGCGGCGATGTTGGAGCAAGGGCGGCGCCTGTCGAACAGCGATTCGATGGCTGCCGCGATCGGCGAATATGCGATCGCCCAGATTTGCGCGGAATGGTACCCGATCGCCGAACAGCGCGCCGCTCAGAGCGAGCGCCGGTGGCAGCATTTTCCCTTTCGCGAACTCGCAGGATCGCGATGGCTTGTGATCGGCTTTGGCCGCAGCGGCAGCGAAATCGGCCGCCGGGCCCGCGCGCTCGGCGCCGTGGTGACCGGTGTCCGCCGCAGCGCCGCCGCCGATCCGATGCCGATCGGGTCGTCCGGCCGTCGGAGATCGCCTCGCACCTGCCGGACGCGGATATCGTCATATTGGCTTGCCCGTTGAGCGCGGCCACCCGCGATATGGTCGACGCCCCCTTCCTCGCCGCAATGAAGCCGGGCGCCATCCTGATGAATATCGCGCGAGGCGGGCTGATCGACGATACCGCGCTGCTCGCCGCACTCGACCGGGGACGGCCGCGTGTCGCGATCCTTGACGCCTTCCGGTCCGAGCCGCTGCCACCAGACGATCCGCTCTGGTCGCATCCGGCGGTGCGGTTGACCGCACATTGTTCCTGGGCCGGGGACGGCGTGCTCGGCCGCAACGACACGCTCTTTATCGACAACGCGCGGAGCTTTCTCGCGGACGGGACACTACGCAACGAAGTGGGTCCGGCCGATGTCGGCGCCTGAGAACGAGGTCGACCGCTGGCCTGATGAGCGCCGCGCCTGGCTTGCCTTCATCGGAGTAGCGGCCGCCGTGCTGCTGGCGGGGCTCGACCGGGCGATCATCGGCCTGCTGATTGAGCCGCTGCGTGCCGACCTGGCTCTGTCGGACAGTCAGATCGGACTGCTCGGCCTCGCTTTCGGGTTGTTCTACGCAATCATGGCATTGCCCTTCGGCTGGCTGGTCGATCGAGTCAGCCGCGTCGCCCTGCTGTCGGGAGCAATGGCTTTCTGGAGTGCGATGACGGTCCTGAGCGGACTGGTGGCGAGTTTCGGCGGGCTGTTCGTCGCCCGTGCCGGGGTGGGCCTCGGCGAAGCATCGCTGATGCCCTCCTCCTCGTCGCTGCTCTCCGACTATTTCCGGCCGGATCGGCTGCCCCTCGCCATGGGCAGCTTCGTCGCGGCGGGTCTGTTCGGCGCCTCCTTTGCCTTCATCGCAGGGGGCTGGCTGTTCGACATCGCCAGCCGGATGGGGGCATTGCACCTGCCGCTGCTCGGCGTGGTTCGACCCTGGCAGACCACTTTGCTGGCGGCGGGTGCTGCCGGGATGGCGGCAAGTCTCCTGCTTCCCCTGATCGGCGAACCCGGCCGCAAGGGGCGGCTGAGCAGGCAAGCCGAGCCAATCGCCTTCCGCCAGACGCTGTCCTTCCTCCGCCGTCGCCGACGCTTCACCTTGCTCCACAATCTCGGCTTCGGCTTTTCCGGCCTCTATATCGCCGCGCTGTTCCTGTGGGCTCCCAGCTTCCTCACCCGTACCTATGGCTGGTCGATGGCGCAGGCCAGCTTGGGCTTCGGCGCGGCGATGATGGTCGCCGGCCTGCCCGGACTCTATGGCGCGGGCTGGCTTGTCTCGCGGATGATGCGGAACGGCCGCAAGGAAGCGCCGCTACGGATCGCGACGCTCGGGCTGGTGGCCCTCACACCCGTGGCGGTGGCTGCGCCGCTGATGGGCAATGGCATCGCGGCGCTGGTGCTGATGTCGCTGTCGATGCTCCTGTTCAGCCTGCCTGCGGCGGCGCCGCAAGCCTCGCTGCAATTGATCACCCCCAACGAACTGCGCGGCAAAGCCATCGCACTGCTCACCATCGCCGCCAATGCCGTCGGCATGATATTGGGCCCGACCTCGGTCGCTGTCCTCAATGACCGGGTATTCGGCGATCCCAACGCCATCCATCTCTCGTTATCGATCGTCAGTGGCCTCAGTGTCGGCATTGCGGCGCTGCTGCTGGGCCTCGCCTTGCCCGAATATCGCCGCCGGGCCGAACTGGCGGCGCAGGGCATCTTCGATCCCGACGACCGCCAGCTCTCCTCCATCCAGAAGGACATCCCATGACCACCGAAACGTCGCGAGAGAAGAAGGTCGCCGCGGTCGAGCGGCTGTTGACCGCCATGAACACGATAGCCGAAACCGGCCGACCGATGACCCTCACGCAGATCGAGAGCCTCTTTACCGAGGATTGCCGGATGGTGCTGAACGGCCAGCCGGTCTGCCAGGGCCATGCCGGCCTGCTCGCCCACAGCCACGACATCCAGAACAAGCTTCGTCACTGGCATTTCAACCTGCCCTTCGACCGCACCGTGGTCGAAGGCGAGGACGTCTTTGTCTATTACAGCTGCGACACGCTGGCCGCTGACGGCAGCCGCGGCCGGGTCCACGACATGTGCATCTATGCGGTGCGCGACGGCCGTATCCGCGATGTGTGCGAGGTCGTTCACGTCGCCGGGCATCAACTTTCGCTCGACAGCTTTACGTGACGGCCCAGGGGCGGATCGCACCGTCTTCCAGGCGAAGGGGCTCCCCCACTACTCGAAAATCCCGCCCTCTACCCAACAGATGCGTTCGTCGTGCGGCGGACTGGCCGCATGATCCATCCCAAAGGAAAAACAGTCCTAAAGGGGGTAGATCATGATCAAGAGCCTTTCGTCGTCGCGCTTCGCCCTTCCCCGTGCGCTCGCGCTGATCGGCACCTCGCTGATCGCGCTCGGCCAGGCGGGCATCGCCGCCGCCCAGACCGCTCCCCAGTCGGCTTCCGCAGGAACCGCGACCGACCCCGGCGAAATCCTCGTGACCGCGCGCCGCCAGGTCGAATCGCTGCAGAAGGTGCCGGACTCCGTCACCGTCTTCACCGCCAAGACGCTCGAGGACGCGCGGGTCCGTCGCCTCGACGATTTCGTCGCGATGACCCCCGGCTTCGAAATCCACGATGGTGAGTCGGCGGGTGTCTTCCGCATGAGCATCCGCGGCATTACCCAGACCAACCAGGGGGACGCGCCTGTCACCATGGTCGTCGACGGCGTGACGCTCCCCTATGCCAACAGCTTCGGCAAGGCCCTGTTCGACGTCCAGCAGATCGAAGTGCTCAAGGGGCCTCAGGGCTCGCTCTACGGGCAGAACGCCATCGGCGGCGCCGTGCTCGTCACCACGCAGCAGGCGACCAACGACTTCTCGGCGCGCCTGACCGGCAGCCTCGGGACACGCGAACATCGCGAACTGACCGCCGTGGTCAGCGGACCGGTCGTCCAGGACAAGGTCCTTTTCCGCGTATCGGGCTATCTCAGCCACGACGGCGGCGACATGTCCTATGCCTATTTTCCCAAGAAGAAGACCAGCGTCGAGCGGCGCCAGGCGCTGCGCGGCGATCTGACGTTCAAGCTGACGGACAATTTTACCGCGGTGATCGGCGCCGATGTCGGCCACAGCTTCTATGGTGCCCTGCCGCTGATCATCAGGACGCTCAGCGCCGGCTCCGGCATCCCGAATGTGACCACCGACCAGCTCAACCAGACGATCCGGTTGAACCGTCCCAATCAGACCAGCCCCGATCTGCCGCGCACCAAACAGAATTACTGGGACGTCTCAGCCAAGCTGGACTGGGACCTCGGTGCCGTGACAGCCACCTCGGTTACTGCCTATCAGGAGGTGAACGAGCGCGAGGTCCAGGATCTCGACGTCTCCTACATCCCCTTCGTTTACGGCCACCTCAACAACCTGATATCGGCCTTTTCGGAGGAGTTGCGTCTCTCGTCAAACAGCGACGGCCCGTTCCATTGGGTGGTCGGCGGCTACATGCTGAAGGTCAACCGCCATTATGACATCGACCCGGCCTTCATCAACGTCACCTTGCTGACGACGGGCAATACCGATCCGGCAGCGGCGGTCTACGTGCCGTTCAGCCAGACGCTCCAGCAGCAGGACCTCGATTCCTACGCGCTGTTCGGCCAGGCCGAGTGGGATGTCACCGACAAGCTGCAGCTGACCTTCGGCGGGCGCTATGACTATGATCCGCGCGAGAATCTTGTGACCGGCTTCACCCTCGCGGGGCCCAACGCCCCGCTGCGACAGAAGCGGACCTTCAAGCAGTTCCAGCCGAAGGCTTCCATCCGCTACTCCTTCTCGTCCGACGCCAATGTCTATGCGACTGTCGCGCGCGGTTTCCGCGCGGGCGGCTTCAACAGCGGCGCCAATGCCAATGTGCTCCCGGCATTCGCGCCGGAGAAGACCACCGCCTATGAGATCGGCACCAAGCTGGCGTTGCTCGACCGCAGGGTGAACATCTCCGCGGCGGCCTTCTACACCGATTACAAGAACCAGCAGCTCAGCCTCGTTTCGGTGGGTGCCGGCGGCGTCAGCCAGGACAATTTCACCGTCGACAAGACCCGCATCCAGGGCGTCGAGTTCAACATGCAGGCACGGCCGGTAACTGGCGTGCAGTTAGAGTTCGGCTACGCCTACACCGACGGCAAGATCAAGAAATTCGGCGCGTCGCTGACCGGTTCGGCGTTCAATCCGGCGGCCTATGTCGGCAACAAGGTTCCGCTGACGTCGAAGTACACGCTGAATGGCGCAGCGCAGTTCACCCAGCCGCTGACCGACACGATCGACGGCGTCGCCCGCATCGATGTGGAGCGCAAGGGGAGCCTCTACTGGGAGCCGGACAACAACGCCAAGCGCAAGCCGTTCACGCTCGTCAACATGAGCGCAGGCATCCGCACCGAGATGTGGGAGTTGCGGGCCTTCGGCGACAATGTCTTCGGCAAGCGCTACGACAGCCTCTTCTTCGACAATCTGTTCGTGGGGGCGCCGGGCGGCTTTAATTTCGCCTATGTGTCGCGGGCATCGCGCTACGGCGTCGAGGCAACCGTCCGCTTCTGACCCGCCGGGCCCGGATCACGCCGATGGACGAGCATGAGCCGCTCGGTTTTGTATACGAGCCCGATCACGGCCCGTCGGCATTGCCTGTGTCGACGGGCGTGGATATTTCTTTCGTCATCGACATGGCGAAGCCTATCCGAACTTCCGGGAGCGACGCTCGCGCGCCCGCCGGCATTCCCCGCGCGACGGGCGCCGATGCCAATCGCCTGGTGCCGCCCCGCCGCCGCGGCCGGCTGTGCGAGCGGCGCGAACTGCTCGACAGCCTCGACGAGACCCTCAGCACGCGCGTGACCCTGATCGTCGCGCCGGCGGGCTACGGCAAGACGACACTCCTCAGCCAATGGTGCGAGCGGCTGGAGGAAAAGCAAATCCCGCTGACCTATTATTCGGCGGCGGAACGGGATCGCGATCCGGCGATGTTCCTGGCGATGCTCGCCGCCGCGCTGACCAATGCCGGGATCGAGATCTCCGGCCCGCCACCGATCGAGGATGGTCGCATCCGCGACGATCTTTCGCTCGACGACATATTGCTGGGACTGGAACTGGCCGGCCAGCACGTGATGCTGATCATCGACGATTTCGAGCGGATCAACGACCCCTCGATTACCGCCCTGATGGCCAGCTTCCTCGACAACGCGCCGGCCACGGTCCATCTGCTGATCGCCTCGCGCACCTTTCCCGCGATCCCGCTGTCGACCATCCAGATGGAGGGGCAGCTACGGCTGATCGACTCCTTCCAGCTCAAGCTGCGGCACGAGGAACTCGCCTGGATGCTCGACCTGGACGTCGACACGCCCGAAGTACGTGACGTCGCCGCCAAGACCCAGGGCTGGCCGGTGACCGCTGAGCTCTACCGGCTGTGGCGCGAGCGACACCAGGCCTATGATGCACGTGCAACCTTCGGCGGCCATGTCGCCGAGGTACATAATTATCTTGCCGAACAGCTCTTCTCCAGCCTGCCGCCCGACCAGTTCGAGTTGCTCGTCGACATCGCCGACCGCGAGGAGGTCCAGCCCGAACTGGTCGATGCGATGCGCGGCCGGCAGGATAGCGCGCAGTTGCTGAGCGACATTCATCGCGCCATGTCGTCGCTGATGTGGATGGGACGCGACGGGGCGAGTACCGCCTACCGCCTCCATCCGCTGCTGCTCGACCATCTCCGTCAGACGCTGAGCCGTGACAGCGCCCGCCGATCGCGCCTCGCCGTCAACGCCGCCCTGTGGTTCCTCGATCATCAGCGCTACCCCGAAGCCATCCGGTCGGCGCTGGAATCGAAGGATGCCGCGGCGGTGCAACATGTGCTTCGCGCCTTACGACCGATGCACATCCTCGTGGCCTACAGCGCCACCGCGCTGCGCATGATCCTGCGCGAGTTGCCCGACGATGTGATCGCCCACCATCCGCGCCTGCAGATCATGGCGGTGCTCGCCCACTTCAAGGCGGGCTTCTTCGCCGAGAGCCGGACGATGCTCGACCGAATCCGGGCCGCGACCGAGGACTTTCGTGACGATCCGGACGGCGACCCGGAGGGCCTGACCGCTGAGGGCAACCTGGTCGACCTGATCATCACCCTGCAGGTCTCGCGCTGGTCACCCCGCATCGACGAGATGTGCGACATCGCCCGCGCCGCCGCCGCCAATGATCCGACGGTCTGGGGATCGTGCGAGGTGGTGCAGATGCTGGCGCAACAATTGCGCGGCAATTTCGACGCGGCCGACGCGGCCATCCTGCGCGCGCGCGCCATCTACGACGCCATCGAGATGTCGCGCTACGGCCATACCCAGATCGTCGGACACGAGATGCTGGTGCTGATAGCGCGCGGCCGGCTGCGCAAGGCGGTGGAAGCGATCGCCAGCTACCAGAAGCAGCCCGGCCTCGAGGTCCCCGAAGACATCAGCACGCCGACCCATCTCAAGCTCCTGCTCGCCGCGATCCGCTACGAGCAGGAATTCAGCGACAGCGCGGTGGAAGCGCTGAAGAACAGCCTGGCCGAGCACAGCAAGGCCGAGTCCTGGATCGACCAATATGCGATCGCCTATCCAATCATCGCGACCCGGCTGTTCATCCGCGAGGGCGCCGATGCGGTGAACGCCTTCCTGGCGGAAGCACAGGACCGGGCCCAGCGGATCAACTTGGAGGCACTTCCCGACTTCGTGAGTTTCCTCCAGGTCGAATATTTCGCGCGCAGCGGACAGACCGCCGCCGGCACCCGGCTGGCTGGCGAGATCGGGCTGGAGAGCATCGCCGAGGGCGGAGATGCGCTGGCGACGCAGCGGAGCTGGCGCGAGCGCGACGCTGCGGTCCGCGCCTATATCCGGCTCCGCATGGCCGAAGGCCGGCTCGACGAAGCGCTGGCGTCGGCCCGCTGGCTGGCCAAGGCCGGCGCGCAGGGTGGACGTCTCCAGTCGCAGATCAAGGGACTGGTCTTCTCCGCCCTGGTCCATATCGCGTGCAAGGACGCCGAACAGGCGGCGGCGGAACTGCTGCGCGCCGTCCTCCTGGCCTATCCCGAGGGGTTCGTGGCGCCGTTCGCGGAGGAAGGCGAGGACCTCATGCCGTTGATCCGCACGATACTCGCCGATGCCGAAATGGATGCCTATGCGCGGCGTCACCTCGACGAGGTGCGGCGCGCGATCTCGAGCGCGATGGCGCGGACCGACAGCAACCAGCTCAACGCCCGCGAGCGCGAGATCGTCCGCCATTTGGCGGAAGGGCTTTCGAACAAGGTGATCGCACGACGGATGGGGATCACCGATCACACGGTGAAGTTCCACCTCAAGAAAGTCTTCTCGAAGCTCGAGGTGTCGAGCCGCCGGGCGGCGGTCGCCAAGGTGCAGGCGGGTTCCTCGCCGCACCCGTAGCGACCGCCTTCGGGCTCAGTTGATGAAACCGAAGATGTGGTGGCTGATGCACTGCCAGTCGCCCTTGGGCCCTTGCCGCCAGCCGGAACCATAGGCCAGCTTCGCGCCCTGCATCATCGCTGCCATGTCCTCGGCGTTGGGCATGCCGGGGCCGAGGTCACCCTCGAACGCTTCGGTGACCTGGGCAAAGGCGAGGGAGGTGATGAGGTCGCCCATCTTGCGCGCGGTGATGCCAAGGAACTTGATGTCACACTGCTTGATCTTGCGGTCGAGTTCGATGAAGCGGGTCTTGTTCATGCGGCCGCCCGCGAACTGGGGATCGACCGTAAACTGGAAATCTTCGTGCAGCACGTCCTCCAGTACGTCGAAATCCTTCGCCATCAGTGCGTCGGTCCAGCGTTTGAGCTGCGCGACCACGGGCTCGCATCCAGGCTGAATGTCTTCCATCGCAATACTCCTTCTGTGGTGGTTCTCGGGAACGGGACGGCGGATCAGATCCGGACGACGACCTTGCCGCGCTGGACACCGGAGGCGAGGTAGCGATAGGCCTCCACCGCCTCGCTGAAGGGAAAGACCCGGTCGACCACGGGGGTCAGCCGGCCAGCGGCGATGGCCTCACCGATGAAGCGCTTGGCGCGATCGAGTTGCGCATCGTCCCGGTTGTGGTTGAACACCGAAAAGCCCGTGATGCGCGCGCCCGCACGGATCAGGGGCATGATCGGCCCCGACAGGTTCAGGTCGTCGCTGAGCGCTCCGACGATGTAGATTTGCGCCCAAGGGGCCAGGCAATCGAAGTAGCGTGGCATCATCGGGCCGGCGACGGTGTCATAGACCAGGTCGACGCCGTGCCCGTCGGTCAGCTCCGTCACCTGGGCGGCGAGATCGAGGCCGTCGGTCGCGATGACCGCGTCCGCGCCGATGCCCAGCAGGAAGTCCCGCTTGTCGAGCCTGCGGCTGGTCGCGATCACCCTCGCACCGCACAGCTTCGCCATCTGCACCGCGCCATTGCCGGCGGTGCTCGACGCGGCGGTGACCAGCACGGTGCAGCCCGGTCCGACACGGCCCAGCTCGACCATGGGGTAATAAGCCGTCAGCGCCTGCGACCACATCGCGCAACCCGCCACCGGATCGTCTTCGCCGGTCCAGCGGGCGAGGTCCCGCGCAAGGCTGACCGCGAACTCGCCGTTCACGCAATATTTGCCGTCGCCCTGCACCAGCGAACAGACCGCATCACCGGGGGCGAGGCCGGTCACGCCTGCCCCGACGGCCTCGACGATGCCAAACGCCTCCTGCCCCACCCGGGCCGGCAGCGCGGGCGAACTATAATAACGGTCCTCCATCCAGAAGAGGTCGCCCCGGTTCAGCGCGAAAGCTTTGACGGCGTAAACGACCTCTCCCGGTCCGGGGACGGGCACAGGGACGTCGCGAAAGGAGAGAACCTCGGGCCCGCCGAACCGGTCGAACTGCAGGATTACCGCCATGAAGGCCCCTTCCCTCGCTATTTGCCGCGGGATGATGGACAGGCAGGCAAGCTCTTGGGAAGGGTCACCACCCACTTTACGCCACCGCTATCCTCCGGCCGGGTTGAGCCCCTCCGCCCCGCCCCCTAGCCTCGACGCCGGGTCATCAGTGGAGTGAAGCATGAACAGCCAGCGGGTCGCGGTCTTTGATCACGTCGGGGAGGTCATCGACTTCACCCTCGGCCGCGCGGAGATCCCCGAGCCCGGCCCTGGCGAGATCCGTTTCAAGGTATCGGCCTTCGCGCTCAACCAAGCCGATCTGCTGCTGACCAAGGGTCGCCACTATATCGAAGCGCAGTTTCCCATCCGCATCGGCTACGAAGGATGCGGCGTCGTTCACGCGGTGGGTCCCGGCGTGAGCCGCTTCGCGCCCGGCGACCGGGTCACCTGTCTGCCGAACGCGCTCGGCCCCTATTGGACCGGCGGTGAATATGCGCTGGCGCAGCAGGATTTCCTGACCACCTGGCCCGAAGGCTGGTCGGCCGCCGAGGCGACGAGCCTGTGGATGCAGTATCTGACCCCCTATTTCCCCTTCGCCGAACTCTTTCCCTTCAGCCCCGGCAGCTGGGTGATGATCACCGCTGCGAGCGGTGGCACCGGGCTCGGCTCGATCCGCATGGCCAAGCTGCTGGGCGCGCGGGTGATCGCCACGACCCGATCGGAAGGGAAGGTCGCGATGCTCAGGGAGCATGGCGCCGATGTCGTGCTGTCGACCGAGCGCGACGATTTCGTCGCCGAAGTGATGAAGGCGACCGACGGCGAAGGCGTGCGGCTGATCTGCGACACCCTGTGCGGTCCCTATGTCTCGATGCTGAGCGAGACGATGGCCGACCGGGGTATCATGTTCATTCATGGCGCGCTGGGCAGCGACGACAATATGCTGAGCGTACCCGTCCTCAACCTCGTCTACCGCCGGGCGGGCATCTATGGTTATTCGCTGATCAACGAGCTGAAGCATGGCGAACGGCTGGCCCGCGCACGGGATTTCGTGCTGGAGGCGGTCACTACCGGCAAGCTTCCCAAGCCGACGATCGACAGCGTCTTCGCATTCGACGACGTGAAACAGGCTTATGACCGGATGCGATCCGGCGGGCAGACCGGCAAGATCGTCGTCCAGGTCGCCGGCTGACCGGGCGGAACGACGATCATGCGGACCAGCACCATCATCCGTCTGTCCTGCGTCAACGCGATCGGCTTCTCGGGATCGACGGTTATGCCCTTGTGGCTGGGCACGATCGCGGGCCATCTCTCCATGCCGCCCTGGTTCGCGAGCGCCGCCGTGCTCTCGCTGCTGGGAGCCGCGGCGCTGTTCAACCTCGCGACGCCGCTGATCTTCCGGACTGTCGCGCTGCTACCGCTCGCCCGGGCCAGCCTTGCGGTGGCGGCGCTCGCCTATCTTCTGGCCACCATCCGCTCGCCTGTTCCGTTCATCCTCGCCTGCCTCGTCACGGGCGCTGCCCTGGGCACGCTGCTCAACGTCACCAACAGGCTGATGGGAAGCCATGAGCATGTCCAGAAAGGCTATGCGATCTTCCAGCTGATCGAGATATGCTTCGCAACCGCGCTGTTCCTCGGCTGCACGACGATGATCGCCAGCTTCGGCCTGTCGGCGATGTTCCCGCTGACCGCGTTGACCGCCCCGCTCGGCCTGCTGCTGCTGCACCGCCTCCCTCTGGGCAGGGCGATGCCCGCAGTCATGGGTGAAACCGAAGGGCCCAGGCAGCGTGGCCGCGCCGTCATCACCCTGATCGCCTTCGGCCTGTTCTTCATCGGCCAGGCCATGATCAACTCCTTCATGCCGATCATCGGCCAGGCCGCGGGCCTCGGCGCCGAGCGTGCCGGGCAGATGGTGGGCATAGGCATGCCCTTCGGCTTTGCCGGCGCACTGCTCGCCCGGATGATCGGGGAACGGATCAGCCCGACCATGGCAATTGCGCTGACCGTGCTGGTGCTCGCGATCGCCGCGCCCTGCGTCACCTTCGCGCCCGGCGTCGCGCTGTTCATGACCACCGTGATCCTGCTGTTCGCCTTCACCATCTTCTCAGTCCCCTATTTCTTCGCGCAGTTGGGGAAGCTCGATCGACACGGCCGCTACACCGCCTTCGGCCCCTCGATGATGCTCACCGGTCTCGCCATCGGTCCGAGCGCCGCGGTCCTGATCCAGAGCCGGATCGGCCTGCCCGCGGTCGGCGTCTTCGCGAGCATCTTCCTGTTTATGGCGGGGGCGACTTTCGCCCTCGCCACGCTTCCGCGACGGCCCGCGCCGGTGCCCGCGATAGCCTGATCGGCGAGATCGCTACCCAAGATCGCGCCGGCGCTATCCGCCGTACGCCTTGCTCTCGCGCCGCCCCGTCCTAGCCTCTCGAGCCGACAGGGCGGATAAAGAGGAAGAGCTGGATGAGCACAGGACGACGCACCGGCTATGTCGTCACGGACGAACTGGTCGACATGACCCGCCCGGCGGGGATGCCGCGCACCGCGACCTTCCCGGCCCAGCCGCAGAACATCGCGATCGACCTCGATCGCACGGCCGTGGTGATCGTCGACATGCAGAACGACTTCTGCTCGCATGGCGGCTGGTTCCACACGCTCGGCGTCGATGTCTCTCCGGTCCATGCCATCTACCCCAACATCCGCCGCGTTATCGGCAGCGCGCGGGCAAAGAGCATGCCGATCATATGGGTGGGCTTCGGCACCCGTCCCGACCGCGCCAATCTGCATCCGATCACCCGCTACCCCTTCGCGCGGGTAGGCGGCGGCATGGGCCTCGGCGATCCCATCACCGGCACGGGACGCAGCGAACCCCACAATATCCTGCAGAAGGGCAGCTGGGGCGCCGAAGTCGTCCCCGAACTCGCCGCGCAACCCGGTGACATCTTCGTCGACAAGCACCGCATCAGCGGGTTCATCGATACCTCGCTCGATTCCATCCTGCGCAATCTCGACGTCAAGACCCTGGCCTTCATGGGCGTCAATTCGGACGAATGCGTCTTCGGGACGCTGATCGACGCCAGCTTCCACGGCTATGACACGATCATGATCGAGGACGGCACCGCGACCAGTTCACCGCCCGCCTGCCATGACGCCGCCCTTTATCAGGTCCGCTTCTGCTTCGGCTTCACCATGACGTCGACCGAATGGGCCGAGGGGCTGGAAGGAGCCTGATATGGCAGAGGAACGGCGCAGCTTTTGCCGGTTCTGCGGCAGCAATTGCGCCGTCGTCGCCACGGTTGAGGATGGCAGGATCACGGCGATCCGCGGCGATGCCGAGGATCCCGTCTCACAGGGTTACATCTGTTCCAAGGGCGCTGCGCTCGGCCGCTTCCACCACCATCCCGACCGGCTCGATCGCCCGCTGATCCGCCGCGACGGGCGGCTGGTCGAAACGGACTGGCCGACGGTGCTCGACGACATCGCCGGGCGGATGCGCACCCTGATCGACGACCATGGCCCTCGGGCGATCGGCGGCTATGCCGGGACGCCCGCAGTGCCCTGCGCCAGCGTCAATGTCTGGCGGCCGTTCATGGCCGCTATCGGTACCCCGTCGGTATACTCGACCGTTTCGATCGACGTGCCCTGCATTCCGCTGGTTTCGGAGCGGGTCTGCGGCAATCCGATGATCCACACCCAGCCCGATCCCGATACGCGCATGGCGATCCTGATCGGGGTCAATCCGATCGTATCGCACGGCCACGTCTTCTTCATGACGGCACCCAAGGCGCAGTTGCGCCGCTGGGCGGACGAGGGAGAACTCTGGGTGATCGATCCCCGCCGCAGCGAAAGCGCGGAGGTCGCTACAAGGCACCTCGCCCCCTGGCCGGGCAGCGAATATATGCTTCTCGGCCACGCCGTGCGCGAGCTGTTGCGCGACGGGGCCGACTGCGCCTTCCTCGACGCCTATGTCCACGGACTGCCGGCCCTGACGGCGGCGGTCGAGCGCTTCACCCTGGATACCGTCGTCGCCGGCACCCGACTGACCGAAGAGGAGGTGCGCGGCTTCGTCTTGGCGATACGCCGGGCCGGCAAGATCGGAATCCACTGCGGCACCGGTATCTCGATGGGCCGAAACGCCAATCCCACCACCTTGCTGATGTGGGCGCTCCACGCCGTCACCGGTTCGCTCGACCGTCAGGGCGGCGCCTATCTCAATCCGGGTTTCGCCCGTAACCTCGACCGCCATGGCTGGACGGCGCTGAACACCAGCGGCCCCGGCCCGGCCAGCCGCCCCGACCTGCCCTCCCGCCTCGGCGAATATCCCTGTGTGGCGATCCCCGACGAAATCGACGCCGGCCACCTGCGCGGCCTGTTCATCTTCGCCGGTAATCCGCTGATAGCGCTGCCCGACACCAACCGGCTGCTCGCCGCCTTCGCCCGGCTCGACATGCTGGTGATGGTCGACGTTGTCGAAACCGCCAGCACCGGCCATGCCACCCACGTCCTGCCCGGCACCGGACAGATGGAAATGTCCGACATCGTGCTGTGGGACTTCATGAACCCCGCCGAATATAGCCGCTATGCGCCCAGGGTCGTCGAGCCTTCGGGCGAGCGCCGGCCGCTGTGGTGGATTCTGCGCGAACTGGCGAAGCGTCTCGATCTCGACATCGGCATATCCGACGACGTTTCCCATGACGACGATGTGATGCGCCCGATGATGGCCCAGGCCCGCGCCGATTTCGACACGGTGAAGGCGAGTGCCACCGCCCTTGTGTCGCCCGGCCGCACCTATGGCTGGATTCATCGCCACCTGCCTGACGGCCGATGGAAGCTCGACGATCCCGAACTGCTCGCCCAGCTGGCCGAAGCCGAACCAGGCGAGGACGGCTTGCTGCTGGTGCCCCATCGCCAGAAGAACAAGCTCAACGCCCAGATGAGCGACGGCACCGCCAATCCGCGCCGTCCCGATCTGCCGCTGTTGTCGATCAACCCCGATGATGCCGCCGCGCTGGGCATCGCCGATGGCGACGCCGTGACCGTCGCGACCGCCAGCGGCAGCATAACCGTGCCCGCGCGGCTCGATCCCCGTCACCGGCGCGGAGTCACCTCGCTGCCGCATGGCTTTGGCGACCACAACGTCAACAGGCTGACCAGCGTCGAGGACGTCGACCGTCTGAGCGGCATGGTCCGCCTCGCTGCGTTTCCGGTGTCCCTCAGCAAGGTCGGCTAGGCACGGTCGGCTAGGAACGGCGCCATCCCAATATGGTCGCCACTACCCGCCGCCGGGCCTGAACCGTCGGCGGCCGCGGCGCTATCCTGCGTCACTTCGAGGGAGACGTGGGATGGTGTTGCTCGTTGAGAATTGCTCGGTCTTCGACGGCGTGTCGGAGACGACCGCGGACGGGCAGACGATCGTCATCGAGAACGGCCTGATCCGCGAGCTGGGCGAGGCTGGCGCCTATCGTGGCGAAGCCGAGCGGATCGACGCGGGCGGCCGCTTCGTCATGCCGGGCCTGATCGACGCCCATTTCCACGCCTATGGCATCGAACTGAACCCGGCGCTCGTCGACCGGATCAAGCCCGAACTGCGCGGCCTGCACGCCAAGTCCATCCTGGAAGGTGCGCTCCACCGCGGCTTTACGACGATCCGCGACGCCGGCGGCGGCGACGTTGCGCTTGCCACCGCGCTGCGGCTCGGCCTGATCGACGGACCCCGTCTCCTGTACCCCGGCTTGGCGATCAGCCAGACCGGCGGCCATGGCGACCTGCGCGCGCCCGACCATTATGACACCTGCCTCTGTGCCTATTGCGGTGCGATGTCGGTCGTCGCCGACGGCCCCGACGAGATGCGCAAGACGGTGCGCGAGCAGCTCCGCACAGGCGCCACCCAGATCAAGCTGTTCGTATCGGGCGGCGTCCTCTCCCCATCGGATCCGATCTGGATGAACCAGTTCGACATCGAGGAAATCCGCGTCGCCGTCGCAGAGGCCGAGACCCGTCGCGCCTATGTCATGGCCCACGCCCATACCAACGAGGCGGTGCTGCGTTGCGTCGACAATGGCGTCCGTTCGATCGAGCATGCCACGCTGCTGGAAGATAGTGGCGCCGAGGCCATCGCCCGCGCCGGCGCCTTCGCGGTTCCGACCCTCGCAGTGATCGAGACGATCCGTGCGGCAGGCCCCGCCCTGGGCCTGCCGTCCGCGATGATCGACAAGATGAGAGAGGTGGCCGATCAGGCGAACATCTCCTATGAGAGGCTCCGGGCCGCGGGAGCGAAGATAGGCTTCGGAACCGATCTGCTCGGCAAGCTGATGCCGCAGCAGTCGATCGAGTTCCGCCTGCGCCGCGAGACCTGCCAGCCGATCGAGATCCTCCGCTCGGCCACCTCGGTCAACGCCGCGCTGCTTCAGATGGAAGGAAAGCTGGGCGTCATCGCTCCCGGCGCCTTCGCCGATATCCTGGTGGTCGAGGGCAATCCGCTCGACGACATCACCCTGCTGGAGCGGCCCGGGAACATCCGCTGCATCCTGCGCGATGGTCGGATCGTAAGGAGCGATCTCGGCTGAGCGCCTGGCGCTACCCCAAATGCCGGCCAGTTACCCCAAAGCCTTCTGGCCTGCCGAATGGCCGGCTGATTTAGTCCGACGAATAGAGTGTTTCAGGAATGACGATGACGAAGACTAGCGAGCGCCTGCGCCTGGGTATCGATGTGGGGGGGACGAACACCGACGCGGCATTGCTCTGCGGAAAGACCGTCGTCGCCACAGCCAAGAGCTTCACCACCGCCGATGTGCGCAGCGGCGTTGTCAACGTCGTCTCCGCGATCCTTGCGAAGAGTGGCGCCGACCGCGGCCTGATCGACGCGGTGATGATCGGGACGACCCAGTTCGTGAACGCCTTCGTGCAGCGTCGCGATCTCATCCCCGTCGCGATCCTGCGCGTTTCGCTGCCAAAGGCCGACGGCGTACCGCCACTGGCCGGCTGGCCGGACGACATCGCGAAGATCGTCGGCGGTCAGGTCTACATGGTCGGCGGCGGCTCCTATTACACGGGCAAGGATTATGCTCCGCTCGACGAAGAGGCTATCCGTGCCGCCGCGGTCGACGCGAGGGCCCGGGGCCTGCACGCCTTCGCGGTCGCCTCGAACTTCGCGCCGATCCGCCCCGACCTGGAGACCCGCACGCGCGACATCGTGCTGGACGAGATTCCTGACGCCAACATCACCATCTCGTCGGACGTCGGCGGGATCGGCCTGAAGGATCGCGAGAACGCCGCGATCATCAACGCCAGCCTGTCCCACCTCGGCGGCAAGGTCATCTCCTCGCTGCAGCAGGCGCTGGCCGAGCTGTTGATAGCGGCACCAATCTTCATCAGCCAGAATGACGGTACGCTGATGACCCCCGACGTCGCGGCGCGGCTTCCCATCCTCACCTGTTCTGCGGGCCCGACCAACTCGATCCGCGGCGCGGCCTTCCTCACCGGGCTGAGCGACGCAATCGTGGCCGACATCGGCGGCACCACCACCGACATTGGTTTTCTGACGCGCGGCTTCCCACGCGAGACGACGGCGGCCAATTATATCGGCGGCGTCCGCACCAATTTCCGTATGCCCGATGTGCTGTCGATTGGCGTCGGCGGCGGCAGCCTCGTCGACCTGCCCGACGGCGGCGGCTGCAAGGTCGGTCCCCGCTCGGTGGGTTTCCGCCTGGCGCAGGAAGGCCTGATCTTCGGCGGCGACACGTTGACCGCCAGCGACATCGCCGTGCGGGCGGGCCAGGCCGAGATCGGCGACCCTTCGAAGGTCGCTCATATCCCTGCGGAAACCGTCGAAGCCGCGCTCGACAGTATCCACGATCAGATCGAGGAGGCGATCGACCAGATCAAGGTCAACGCCGCTCCGTTGCCCCTGCTGCTGGTGGGTGGCGGCAACATCATCGTGTCCCGCCCGCTGCGCGGCACCTCAGAGGTCCTGCGCCCCGAGCATGCCGAGGTCGCCAATGCCGTGGGTGCCGCGATCGCGCTGGTCAGCGGGCGGATCGACAAGCTCTACGACGTGCCGACCATCGGCCGGGAGACCGCGCTTCAGATGGCGAAGGACGAGGCCAGGGCTGTCGCCATCGCGGCTGGCGCCGATCCCGACCAGGTCGAGATCGTCGACGTCGTCGAGTTGCCGATGATGCACATGCGGGCCGGCGCGACACAGATCAAGGTGCGTGCCGTCGGCCCCATCGCTTCCCTCGCCTAGCCCCTTTCCGGACACATCATCATGTTCACCGTAGACAATATTCAGGACATCCAGGACATGGCGCGCGGCGCGGTGCTGCTCGGCACCGGCGGCGGCGGCGATCCCTATGTCGGCGAGTTGTTCGTCGCCGAGCAGATCAAACGCGGCAATTATCCGACCGTCGTCTCCTGCGACGAGATCGCCGACGATGCCTTCGTGGTGTCGATCGCCGGAATCGGCGCGCCGACCGTGATCGTCGAACATCTCGTCAGCGAACGATCGTTGCGCGAACTGCTGGGACGCACCGAGAAATTCTACGGCCGCAAGATCGACGCGCTGATCAGTGCCGAAATCGGCGGCGCCAATTCGATGTTCCCGCTCGCTTTGTCCGCGATCAGCGGGGTGCCGGTGCTCGACGCCGACGGGATCGGCCGCGCCGTCCCGCAACTCGAGATGACGACCTTCTCGATCTATGGCGCGCGGGCGACACCCAGCCTGCTGATGGATGACTCGGGCAATGTCGTGACGATCGACGCCGTCAGCGACGCGATGGCGGAGGAACTGAGCCGGGTCGTGGCCGGAGCGATGGGAGCGATGGCCTTCATGTCGGTCTATCCGATGTCTGGCGAGCAGACCCGCAGGGTCGCGGTCCAGCGCACGCTGACCCACACTCTGGAGATCGGCCGCTGCATCCGCGAGGCGCGCGAGACGTCGGGCGACATCTTCGCCGATCTGGTCGCCTGCCTCGGCAGCCGCGACGGCCGCACCGCGAAGATATTGTTCGACGGCAAGATCGCCGACGTCGTCCACGAAACGCGCGACAGCTGGCACTGGGGCATGGCCACGATCCAGTCGCTCGACGGATCGGACGACGAATGCACGATCGAGATTCGCAACGAGTTCATCGTCGCGCGCGTGAACGGGAAGACAGTGACGGTGGTTCCCGATCTCGTCACCATTCTGGACCGTGAGTCGGGCGAGCCGCTGACCGCCGAGATGCTGGCCTATGGCCAGCGGGTGAAGGTCCTCGGCTACGCCGCCGATCCGATGCTGCGATTGCCCGACAGCCTCAAGGTGCTCGGCCCCCGGTGCTTCGGGGTCGACGAGGACTTCCGGCCGATCGAGACACTCTGAAACCGGCCGCGTGCGGGAGGAGAGGTGATGATGGACGATCAGGAACCCGAAGCCCCTTGCGCCGCGCACGTCGCCGAGCTCGACACGCTCTATCCGCCGCCGGCTGAGCTGATCGGCAAGGCGATCACCGACCACCTCACCGACTTCCACCTCGCCTATCTGAAGGTCGCGACCTTCTTCTGCCTGGCGACCGTCAGCGAGAAAGGCCTCGACGTATCGCCGCGCGGCGGCCCCGCGGGATGCGTCCACGCGCTCGACCGCAAGCGGATCGCCTTTGCCGACTGGCCGGGCAACAACCGCATCGAATCAATGCGCAACATCCAGAGCGACGACCGGGTGGCGACGATCTTCATCTTCCCGGGGCTGGAGATATTCATGCGCATCAACGGCCGCAGCATGATCAGCGTCGACCCCGCGCTGCTGCGGCAGGTGGCCGAGGGCAATCGCATCCCCAGGACCGCGATGGTCATCACGGTCGAGGAGGTGATCTTCCACTGCGGCCGCGCCGTGAACCGCGCCAGGCTCTGGGAGCCGGATTCGCGGATCGACAGGCGCTCGCTGCCCAGCGCGGGCCAGATGATGATCGCGCTCGGCAAGCTGTCCGACGTCACGGCCGATGATCTCGACGCCCACTATGATCACGGGATGAAGAACGACCTCTATTGAAGTCCTTATTCGATCCCGACAACCGAGGAGAGTACCGCCATGACGGCCGCCGAAGCCAATCGCCAGCGCTTCACCCAGATGTATGTCGACGCCTACCGGGGCGACTTCGCGTTGATCCGGGAGATCATGTCGCCCGCCTTCGTCTGCCGCAATCCGCTGCAACCGACGGAGGGCGTCGACGCACTCGTCAGGCTTCTCCAGTCGCAGATCGACGCCTTCGAGGATCTGGAATTCAAGGTTCGCCACTCCTTCGCCAGCGAGGATGGCTTCGGCATAGCCTATATCATCAGCGGCCGGCATATCGGGCCGATCTTCGGGGTGCAGCCGAGCGGCCAACGGTTCGAGGTTGCCGGCGTCAGCATCCACGAGATCGTCGACGGATACAGCATGGACGTCTACTCGAGTGCCAACTTCATCGAGGTCCTCACGAACGCCTGAAAGTGCCCGGCCGGATGGGCCGGGCGTCCCGGCGTCCCTGCCTCACCAGGCTATGACCGGCAGCTCGGGCGGGCCGCGCCGCGACAGAAGTTCGGCCCCATCCTCGGTGATGACCAGATTCTCTTCATGAACCATCACCAGCCCGTCGCCATAGGCGATGCCAGGCTCGATCGTCAGGACCATGCCGGGTTCAAGCAACGTATCATCATGTGCTGCATTGGACGGCCATTCGGTCAGCGTGAGGCCGAGGCCGTGCCCGTAGCGCCCCTGTGTGGCGGGTTTGATGCCGTCGGCCTCGATGGCGTTGGCCTGGGCATGGAAGAGGTCCGATGCGCGGTTGCCCGGACGCGCGGCCGCAATGCCAGCGTCCGTGGCTCGCTGCAGCGAGCGATAGATCGACCTTGCCAGGTCGCCGGGATCGCCGATCGCGTAGTTCCGGTCGAAGTCGCTGAAATAGCCTCCGACGTCGACGCCTGTGTCGATCGCCAGAATATCGCCTGCTTCGAGCTTCCGATCGCCGGCGCGGAGGATGATCGTCTTATACCCGCCCTGCCCCGAAGCCATGGCGAGGAACGGAACCTTGCTGGCGCCCCCGGCGATCATCGAAGCCATGAAGCGGCCGGCGACATCCTTCTCGCTGCTGCCGGGCGTGACGAATTCCGGCAAACGATCAAATGCGTCGGATGCGATGCCGCACGCACGGCGGATATAGGCGACCTCGGCGGGAGACTTGATCAGTCGCAGCTGACGGCACAGCATAGCACAATCGTCGATTTCCAGCGGTTTCAGGGCTTCGATCAGCCGAAAAACATCCGCCAGGGTCATACCGATCCGCGATTCCGGTCCCATTTCGATCCCGACCCTGCCAAAACGGCGCGGGAGCGCCTTGGTCGTAGCGGCGACCTCGGCGGCACCTTCGTTCTCGGGGCGCGGCGACGGCCACGTCGTGAAATGCTCGACCCAGGACGAAGCACGCCAGGCATCGTCGGCACCTTGCGGCAGCACGGCCACGGGTAGTCCCTCGCGCGGTACGATCAGATAGAAAGGCCGGGTCGGGCTCGCCCACAGGTCGCTGCGATATCCCGCGAAATATTCGACGTGCTTTTCGCTGCTGACGATGATCGCATCGAGCTGTTGCTCGGCCATCAGCTGTTGCGCCCGATCGACGCGGGCTTCGAATTCGGTGACAGAAAAGCCGGTGTTGAGCATGGAAACCCCTTGGACATTTAGCCGCGATTATTCTTTGAAAGGACCGAAACATTGTCCTTTTAAGCAAGGTAAATCCCGATAATATAAAATGTCGGCCTCCACGGATGCCGAAATACAGGACAATGTTCGACGGCCGCTCGGCGAGAATGCCCACAGCGTCTGCAACCGTGAGCCGAACATGTCCGAAACCCACCTTCAAATCCCGCTCGATGCGTTCCGCGCGACCGCCGCGCGTATCGCCCCATATGTCAGCCGGACGCCGCTGGTCCCCTGGCGCAGCACGGTTCTCGATGCGCGGCTTCACCCCGGCACGGAGGTCGCGCTCAAGATGGAGTTGTTCCAGCCCACGGGCACCTTCAAGGTCCGCGGCGCGATCAGCAATATCCTCATGCTCGATGCGGATCAGCGCGCGCGCGGCATAACCACGATCAGCGGTGGCAACCACGCGATCGCCGCCGCCTATGCAGCCCGCTGCTTCGGCCTATCGGCGAAGGTCATCATGATGCCACAGGCCAATCCTGCCCGCATCGCCGCTGCCCGGGCGCAAGGAGCGGAAGTGATCGTCGCCGAAGGGGTCGAACAGGGCTTCGGCTTGCTCGAAAGGTTCAAACAGGAGGAAGGACGTTCCTATATTCCGTCCTTTCCCAATGAGCAGGTCGTAGCCGGCACGGGCACGATCAGCCTGGAAATTCACGAACAGTGGGACGCGGTCGACGCCATCATTGTGCCGGTCGGTGGCGGAGGGCTGATTTCGGGCCTAGCCGCCGCGTCCAAACTATTGTCACCCGGCACGCTCATCTACGGGGTCGAGCCGGAGACCGCTGGTGTCGTCGGGCGCAGCGTCGAGGCGGGTGCCCTCCAGACCATGGACAGGGCCGATACCATCGCCGACAGCCTCGCCTCGCCGATAACCAATGCCTGCGCGGTCTCGTTCGTGTCGCGCTACGTCGATGAGGTCGTCCGTATATCCGACGATGCGATCGCAACGGCGCTGGCTTTGCTCTTTGCCGAGGCCAAGCTCGCTGTAGAGCCCGCCGGCGCGGCGGCGACCGCCGCCTTGCTGGGCCCGCTGCGCGACAGGCTCGCGGGCAAACGGGTCGTCGTCATGGCTTGCGGCGCCAATATCGACGCGGCGGGCTATTCAGACGTCCTGGCGCGCGGTGCCGCGCTTTGGTGAGGCCCTAGCCGAACTGAGCCGTTTGCCCGATCCCCTGTTCGATCGCTCGCTTCAACGCATAATGGCCGGCAGCAATATCCTGGGCGGCGATGCCCAGCGACTTGTACAGGGTGATCTCAGCGTCGACCCGACGCCCCGGGAGGAGACCCGCGGCAACCTCGCCGATCTCGCCGACGATATGATCGGCGCCAATCAATCCCGCGTCGATCGCGCGCAGAAATTCGCCGGCCTGGTTGAGGGTAGATTCGCGATAATCGACGAAGAAGCGCGCCTTGGCCACCAACGGTCCGTCGATCTCCGCGGTGCTGGGGATGCTCGATCCGACTATGTTGAGATGCACGCCCGGACCGATCCAATCGCCGGCCAGGATCGGCTCGGCCGCATGGGTGGTCGTGCAGACGATATCGGCACCGGCGACGGCGGCGGGCACCTGTTCGACGGCACGGAACACTGCATCATATTGCTGCCCGAAGTGGCGGGCGAACGCCTCTGCCTTTTCGGGGCTGCGGCCCCAGACGCGAACCTCGTCGATCGGCCGCACCGCGAGCATCGCGGCGACATGGTGACGCGCCTGTTCGCCCGTGCCCAGTATGGCGAGGGTCGAGGAAGCCGGCCGCGCCAGCAGCCGGGTCGCGAGGCCGCTCGCCGCTGCCGTACGGATTGCTGTCACTTCGGCGGCATCGAGCAGGCCGACCGGATAGCCATGGCCGGTTTCGAAAAGGATCAGCATTCCCAGATGCGATGAATGCTCGGTCCCGGCGTTGCGGGGGAAGATGCTGTTGAGCTTGATCGCGAACATATCAGCCGTCGCGAGATAGCCCGTCATCATGCCGAGCATGCCGATATCGCCGGGCATCTTCATAAGGCTGCGCAAGGGCAGCACCGCCTTGCCGTCCGATACCGCCGTCATCGTGGCTTCCATCAGATCGATGCATTCGGCCATCGGCAGCAGCCGGCGAATCTCCTCGCCTGACAGGATCCGTAACTCAACGCTCATCAAATCCCCCCGAAAACTCGATCATTCCGGCCGGACCAGTCGGGCGATGAACGGTGCGGAGACCATCATCGCCACGCCCGCGACCACGCCGACCGCTGCCATCCCCAGGAACCGCCCCGGCATCTCGGCCATGCCCGCCGACCCGATCCAGCCGCCGAGCATGCCTGCGGCCAGGCTGCCTGCGGCGGTCGCAAGGAACCACATCCCCATCATCTGCCCGCCATAATTGCGCGGCGACAGCTTGGTCATCGCCGACAGGCCGATCGGGCTGATGCACAATTCGGCGACGGTCTGCATGAGATATACCGTCATCAGCCATCCGGGCGCCGCCTTGGCCCCAAGGGCCAGGCTGAGCGACACGGCGACGGCCATCACCACGAAACTCAGGCCGAACAACATCAGCGAAACGCCGAACTTTACCGGAGTCGAAGGGTCGAGGCCGCGTCCGGCGAGCTTGACCCACATGGCCGCGAATATCGGGGACAGGAGCAGGACGAACAGGGGCGAGATCGACTGATACCAGGTGGTGGGATGCTGGCCCGCCGCGAACAATCCTCCGAACAGGCTGCGATCGGTGAAGTCGCGCGCGAACAGGTTCATCGTCGACCCGGCTTGCTCGAGCCCGGCGGTGAACAATATCACGCAAAGGCAAAGGATCATGATGACGACGACATTGCGTCGCTCCACTTCGGCCAGCCTGGCACCAAGCAGCAGATAGATGAAATAGCCGATGAAGACGGTGCCGATCATGGCGCCGAAGCCTGTCGCCACCTGGTCCAGGGATATGGCGGCGCGGGCCAGGGCCAGTGCGATCAACGGCGCGGCAATGCCTGTGGCAACCACTATCCCCCAGCATCGACGGCGCAGGCGGGCATCGGTGATGCCGCGGCGCGTCCCGATACCCGTGAGCCGTTGGCGCGCGCGCGAAAAGCGCAGCGTGCCGAACAACATGGCGATCCCGCTGATCGCGAAGCCCCAGCGATAGCCCAGATTCTCACCGACCGTGCCGGCGACGAGCGGCGCCGTGAAGGCGCCGAGATAAATGCCGAAATAGAATATGGAGAAGCCGGCGTCGCGTCGCGCCGGGCTGTTGCCGTCATAGAGCGCGCCCACCATCACGCTGACGTTCGGCTTGAGCAGCCCGACGCCGGTCGCGATCGCCGCGAGGCCCAGCACGAAGAGCGGCAGGCCGGCTGGTATCGAAGCGACGAGATTGCCGACGCCGATCAGGACGCCGCCCCACAGCACTGCAGGCTGCTGGCCGATCAACTTGTCGGCCAGCCAGCCGCCCGGCAGCGAGAGCAGATAGACCGATGCCGTGAAAAGCCCGTAGATCGCCGCCGCGGTCGTCACCTCGAAGCCCAGGCCGCCAGCAGCGAGCGGCGTCGTCATGAAGAGGATGAGCAGCGCCCGCATGCCATAGAAGCTGAAGCGCTCCCATGCTTCCACCGAGAAGAGGGCAAGCAGACCGGAGGGATGCCCGGCCCATCCACGCCTGGCCACCGGCGGGGCGATCGCCGCCCCGTCTTCCGCGCCGATCGCCCCCATCCACGACACCCCCGTTTGTCCCTGTCAGCCTCGTTTCAATCTAGTCCCAGGCCGGCAGAACATTGGACCAAAAATCTGCGTATTGCCTTGGGATCGGCGAACAATCATCCTGCGAAATCCCCAACAGGAGAACTTCTGCCATGCTCGATAGAACCGACAAGGCCATTCTGCGCATATTGGAGAGTAACGGAAGAACGTCGTTCAACGCTCTTTCGGAAAAGATCAACCTGTCGAAGACGCCGAGTTGGACCCGGGTTCAGACGCTGGAGCGCGACAAGGTCATTACCGGTTATCGCGCGGTGCTCTCGCCGGAAAAGCTCGGTCTTCATCTCCAGGCCTATGTCCAGGCTCGGGTCGCGTCGGACAAGCAGCGCTTGTTCGAGGAAGCGGTCAACCGCAACGGTTCCATTCTTCAGTGCCATGCCACGACCGGCGAGGCGGACTATATATTGCATGTGCTGGTTCCGGACGTGGCAGCGCTGGACGAGCTGCTGAGAATCCAGATCGCGTCGATGCCGGGCGTGAAAGGCGTTTTCACCGTGGTCTGCCTGCGTGAGATCAAGACTGCCGGTCTGATCACCGACTGCCTCTGACCTCCCGGAAGCCATCACTCCTGATCTACCAGAATCTGTATTGGCAGAACGATCGTCGTACTATCGCGGAGATCTGGGAATTATATTTTCCGGACTCTCATCCGCCCTGCCAATTCGCGAACAATGTTTGCCGGGGCTGCCCCCATCATCAGCACCACAACAATAAACAGAGGATCCGCTGGCATCGACGAGAAACTCGCCGTGGAAGATGGCGGTCATAAAGGGAGCGTGGGGACTATGACGATCGGGAGAAGAAACAGGTGGGTCCTTATGACGGCCCTGGCGTCGACGGGGTTGTCGGCGCAGGCCGCGGTCGCCCAGGACGTGGACGGGGATATCGTCGTAACCGCCCTGAAGCGGGAGCAATCAATCCAGGACGTTCCCGTCGCCGTCTCGGCGATCAGCGGTGAGCAGCTCAAGACCGCAGGCTTCCAGAGTCTCCAAGACATCGCCAGCCGCGTCCCCAGCTTGCAGGTCCAGGACAATGGTATCGTCGCCCGCTTCAGCATGCGCGGCATCAACCTCAACTCCATCTCGGACGCATCGGAATCACCGATCCAGGTGGTGTTCGACGGCACAGCGATGGGCTCATCCTCCAATTTCTCCGCAACCCTGTTCGACATCGATCGTATCGAGGTTCTGCGCGGCCCCCAGGGAACGCTCTACGGACGCAACGCGACCGGCGGCCTCGTCAGCATCAGCAGCAAGCGCCCGACTGATAGCTTCGAGGGCTATGCGAGCGGCCAATATGGCAATTTCGACCGCCGCATATTCGAAGGCGCAGTCGGCGGCGCGCTGGCCGAGGGCGTTCGTTTCCGGGCCTCGGTGAAATCCGACACCGATCACGGCATTCAGCGCAATCTCGTCGACGGCTCGAAATGGTGGAAGACCGACATGTATGCCGCCCGAGTCCAGCTGGGCGTTGACCTGTCGGATCGCGGCGACCTGCTCCTGCGCGCCTACGGCACCGAAACCGACGGCGTCGGCCCGGGCTACGGCCTGTTCGGGAACCGCGTTCCCGGCAGCCTGGCCACGGCCTGCTCGGTCGCAGATACCGTTGCCGGCGATTGCGTCACCCAGCGCGGTATCGGCGGCACCAACAAGGTGACCAGCTTCATCAGCAGCAATCGGCCACTGGCAATGCACCGCAGCGGCTGGGGCGGTTCGGCGGAGTTGAACTGGAAGCTCGACGACGCGATCAAGATCTTCTCGCTGACCTCCTATGACAGGCTGAAGAAGTCACGCCGCGAGGATGCCGATGGTTCGACTGAGGCCGGCAATACGATCGGATCGGGCAACGACTACCGGCAATTCAGCCAGGAGCTCCGTCTCCAGGGCAAGGGCGATACGCTGAACTGGACGGTCGGCCTTTTCTACTTCTGGTCGAAAGCGCATGTCACCTCGGACTTCGGCTTCTTCCCCGCCCCGCAGGGTGATCTCGGCTACTCGAACGTCCGGACGAAGTCCTTCGCGGCGTTCGCCGACGGCACCTATGCCCTCTCACCGCAGATCAACCTGACCTTGGGCGGCCGGTTCACCCATGAAAAGAAGCGGCACGACGGACTGAACCTCGCCCCGCTGGTGATCCCGTTCGTCAACCCGAAGGTCAGCGTGCCGTTCGACTTCAGTTCGAAGAACGACGTTTTTACCTGGCGTGCCGTGCTGGATTATCATCCGAGCGACGCGGTGATGACCTATGCGAGCGTTTCGACAGGCTTCAAGGCGCCTGGTTTCCAGACCCAGTATATATTCAGCACGGATCCCTTCGCGGCGGCGCCGTCCCGGAAGGAGAAGGTGTCCACATATGAGGTCGGCTTCAAGAGCAGCTGGCTCGACAAGAAGCTGACCTTCAACAGCGCGGCCTATTACAGCGACTATCGCGGCCTCCAGCAGGTGCTGACCGTGCCTACCCCCATCGGCGTGAACACGCCGGTGCTGACCAATGTGAAGAAGGCGGAGCTTTACGGCGTCGAGGCCGATCTTCGCGCGGTACCGAACGAATATTTCGATCTCACCGCCGGGGGTGCCTATCTTCACACCGAGATCAAGGATCCCGGCACGGCCTTCGATGGCCATGTCGTCTCGGCGGCACCGAAATATACCTTCTCGCTGACCAGCCGCGCGCATCTGCCGC
Organism: Sphingomonas sp. Y57; assembly: GCF_001015195.1. Taxonomy (GTDB): domain Bacteria; phylum Pseudomonadota; class Alphaproteobacteria; order Sphingomonadales; family Sphingomonadaceae; genus Rhizorhabdus. The sequence goes on from NZ_LDES01000068.1 coordinate 77,583, forward strand.
TCGGTGACGAAGGCAAGGCGACCTTTCAGGCCACCTATCGCTGGCAGAGCCGCACCTATTTCAACCTGACCCAAAGCAAGCTGCAGGGCTTCGGCTCCTATGGCGTGCTCGATCTGCGCATGATCGTCCAGCCGCCGCAGTTTCCGAACCTGTCCTTGGAAGCGTTCGCGAACAACGCGCTTAACAAGAAATACTGGGTCCATGCCTTCGGCTCGGGTGCGATCGGGGGCGGCACCGTGGCGATCTGGGGCCAGCCGCGCATGTATGGTCTCAAGGCAACTATAAACTTCTGATCGCGGCGGCGCACGCCTGCGTTCCGTCCCGATCGGCCCGCCGATCCGAACGGAACGCAGACCGCGCGATCATCCGCAAGCGGACGACAACAGGCGAGATGTGATGCTTTCTGTGAATGAGCGCCGATTATGGGATGCCCATGTGGCGATGGGCGCGATCGGCGCCCTGCCCAACGGCGGCTGCTGCCGTCTGGCGCTGAGCCCGGAAGACAAGTCCGGGCGCGATCTGTTCGTTGGCTGGTGCCGCGAGGCAGGCTGCACGATCCTGATCGACGACGCCGGCAATATCTTCGCGCGGCGCCCTGGCTTCGACAACGACCTGCCCGCTGTGGCGACGGGCAGCCACCTGGACACTCAGCCGCATGCCGGTCTCTTCGACGGCATTTATGGCGTGCTGGCGGGGCTGGAGGTGTTTCGCGCCCTGAACGATGCGGGCATCACCACCCGCGCGCCCCTGGAGACGGTGGTCTGGACCAATGAGGAATGCGTCCGTTTCTCGCCGCCCACCGGCGGTTCGATGGTCTTTGCCGGCTTGCTGCCGGTCGATGAGTTCCACGCCGAGCGGACGATCGATGACACCAGCGTCAGAGAAGACCTGGAAAGCCTGGGCTTCCTTGGGCCGCCGCTTGGCCACGAGCGGCATCCCTTCGACAGTTTCTTCGAGGCCCATATCGAACAGGGGCCGATCCTCGAGGGCGAGCGGATGACGATCGGCGCCGTCACCGGCATTCAGGGTGCGCGCATGTTCGAAGTCGAGGTCACCGGCCAGGACAATCATGCCGGCACTACGCCGATGGCCATGCGCCGCGATGCGTTGAATGGTGCGGCCCGAATGGCGCTCAAGCTGAACGAGCTGGCCAATGCCCAGGATTCGGCGATCCGCCTCACGATCGGCCGGTTCGACGTCAGCCCCAATGCCGCGAGCACGGTGCCGGGATCGGTGACGTTCCAGATCGATCTTCGTCATCCCGATGACGCGGTGCTCGACCGGGTAGAGGCGACTCTCCGCCGGTTGCTCGACGAGACCGCGCGGGACCAGGGCCTCGAACTCGGGGTCAGGGACATCTGTGCCATTCCGCCGGTCCATTTCGATCGGACGCTTGTCGATCTGGTGGAGGATAAGGCGCGGGCATTGGGGCTGCCGACGATGCGCATGCTGAGCGGCGCCGGCCATGACTCGGCCAACCTGGCGGCGATCGTTCCGACCGCGATGATCTTCGTCCCCTGTGCCGAGGGTATCAGCCACAACGAAGCCGAGAGCGCCACCGCCTCCGATCTTGCAGCAGGTGCCACTGTTCTGCTCCATGTCATGATCGAGCGAGCGGGAATCGTCTGAAAATCAACGCCGTTCTCGGGGAGATATCAATGAAGCGGAAACTGAACCTGGGCGCCGCTGCGCTGGCCCTATGCATCGCAGCGATGGTGGCCGGCCCGGCCTCGGCCAATGATGTCGCGACAAAGGCGGCGCCCGCCGCCGGCACCATCAAGCTCACCTTCCTGGGCACCGGCGCGCCTCGCCCCTCCGAGCGCCGATCAGGGCCTGCCACTCTGGTCGAGGCGGGGCCGTTCAAGATCCTGGTCGATGCCGGCTCCGGCACAAGGGAGCAGATGTTTCGCGCGGGCGGCTGGGAATTGATCACCGGTTTGAGCACCATATTGCTGACCCACCTTCACTATGACCACATGATCGACGTCCCCGACATCACCGCAACCGGCTGGATGTACGGGCGTCGCGTGCCAATGACGGTCTATGGCCCGCGCGGTACGGTGGAGATGGCCGATCATTTCCACGCGGCGTTCAAATGGGATTTGGACATGCGCGAGCTGGTCGGCATCCCGATGGCGGGGTCGGGCTTCGATGCGCATGATATCGGTCCCGGCGTGATCTTCGACAAGGATGGCCTGAAGATCACGGCGTTCGAGGTGGAACATATGCCGATCGACGTGGCGAGCGGCCAGCGTCTCAAATTCGCGGACGGCAGCGATTTCTATGGCCAGACGCTAGGCTACCGCATCGATTATATGGGACATTCGGTGCTGTTCTCGGGCGACACCCGTTCGACGGCGGCGAGCCAGATCATCGCCAACGGCAAGAATGTCGATGTCCTTGTCCATGAGGTGCAAGTGCCCTCGAAGGGTGGTTCAAAGGAAGCCCGTCTCGCCAACATGAGTCTGTCGGTGCATTCAACGCCCGCGCAGGCAGGCGCGATCTTCGAAAAGACCAGCCCCCGCATGGCGGTCTACAACCACATCATCCCACCGGATACCGACGTTGCCGAACTGACGAGCGAAACCCGGCCAAGCTATAAGGGCCCTCTCACGGTAGCCGAGGATTTCATGACGATCACGATCGGCGACAGGATCGTGATCGGTGAGCAGCCACGCAGCGGCACGCATATCTTCGAGAAGGCGACGGTCGTCCAGGACAAGTAGACGGCTGGGTTACGGACGGCGGGTTTCGAGCTTCCCCCGGGGAAAGCTCGAACACCCTTAGTCCAGCCCTGTCTGGCTCGTGGTCGACGAGACCGATATCCCCGCCCGAACCGAACGGTTCGGATATACAGGTCGCGTCACCCGATATGACGGCCGGCCGACCTGCCCGGCTATTTCAGCAATTTTCCAGCGCCGTCCTGGCAACTTCCATATCCTGGCTATAGTGGCCGCCACTCACGCCGATCGCGCCGATCACCGCACCGTCCTCGATGATCGGATAGCCCCCGCCGAATACGATCAGCCGTGGAACCTTCGTGACACCATGCAGCAGCGGCGCATCGTCCTTGATGAAGTCGAACCACTGGTCGGTCGCCATGCCAAAGGCAGTCGCGGTATAGGCCTTGTCCTTGGCCACATCGACCGCGAGCAGCGCCGCGCCGTCCATGCGCAGAAAAGCTTTCAGCGTGCCCCCTTCGTCGGTGACGGCGATCGCCATGGGGACCCCGATCTCCTGCGCCTTCTTCTCGGCAGCCGCCACTATCCTGCCCGCGGCCGCGGCCGAGATGCTGTGCTTCACAATGGACTTCATGCACGCCTCCATAAGTGCTTGGTGTAACCCTTTATTCGAGGGATCAGTCTTCGATCGCGTGACCGCGCTTGGGCACGAGCACGGTGCGCTCGAAAGTCATGAAGACGGTACCGTCGGCTTTCCTGCCGGTGGTCCGAACGGTGACCACGCCCTGGGTGGGTCGTGAGCGGGACTCCCGCTTCGCCAGCATTTCAGACTCGGCGTAAATCGTGTCGCCGACGAACACCGGCGCGATGAGCTTGATATCGCCCCAACCGAGATTGCCCACCGCTTTCTGGCTGACGTCGCTCACGCTCATGCCGGTCACGATCGCAAGGGTGAGGCAGCTGTTGACCAACGGCCGACCAAACTCGCTTTTCTCCGCATAGGCATTATCGAAATGGAGCGGATGGGTGTTCATTGTCAGCAGCGTGAACCAGATGTTGTCGGCCTCGCTGATCGTCCGTCCTGGCCGGTGCTCGTAGATGTGGCCGGGCTCGAACTCCTCGAAATAGCGGCCATAGCTCTCGCGGAACCGCTTCGGCCCCACCTCCTTCGCCGTCCTGGCCATCATATGCCCTCTCTGGTGGTGCGCGGCGCGAGTGCGCCGTGCTGGTCAAGCGCAGGGGTATCGAGCACCGGACTGGCCGGCTCATGCAGGAAGCGGACCGGCGGGCCGATATGCCGTCTCCCATCTCCGTCGCGCAGGATGAAAGCACGTGCCGCAAGCTGCGGGTCGTCCAACCCCTCGACGAGGGTCGCGACCGGCCCCCAGCAGACATCGAGCCGGCCCAGAAATGCCGCTGCATCGCTTGCTGTCATCCTGGCGAAATGTGCCTGCAGTGCCTGCCTGACCGGTGCCTGGTGCGTTCCGGGGCCGCGCGCGCAGAGGCCGGCCAGATCGGGGCGCCCGATCGCACCCAGCAGGTTGCGCACGAAGGTCGGCTCCTGGCCCGCCAGCGCGACCTGCCGACCGTCGGCCGTGTCATAGAGATCGTAAAAAGCCGCGCCCCCGGTGGTGCGCTCCTCGGCGGGCACCGGCTGCCGCCCCTCGGCGAGGGTAGGCCCCAGGATGTTCAACATCGATGCGACCAGCGCTTCCTGCATCGAGATGTCGATATAATCGCCCCGCCCGCTGGTCTCGCGCGCCAGCAGCGCCATCAGCACGCCGGCCAGCCCCTGCAGCGCTGCGCTCAGGTCCGCATGCGGGATAGCAGGCAGGAAAGGCCGGCCCGCCTCGTCGACACTTGCGCTGAGCAGGCCGGTTATCGCCTCGATCGCCAGATCGTGGGCGGCACGACCGGCATAGGGGCCATCCTGGCCAAAGGCGCTGATCGAGCAATAGACGAGACGCGGGTTCAGCGCCGACAAACTCGCATAAGCGATGCCCAGCCGGGCCGCGACGCCGGGCCGCCAGGATTCGACGATCACATCCGCGGTCTCGACCATCGCCAGGAAAGCGGCATGGTCGGCCGGCACCTTGAGATCGAGGCAGACCGAGCGCTTGCCGCGATTGAGGTTACGGAAGAACACGCTGTGCGGGCCGTCCGCAAGCCCGATCCCACGGCCGGGATCGCCGCCGGGCGGCTCGATCTTGATCACCTCGGCGCCGTGATCCGCCATCTGAAGGGTCAGATAGGTGTCCGTCGTCGGGACATT
>NZ_LDES01000069.1 GCF_001015195.1 Sphingomonas sp. Y57
CGAGCCACCCGTGCCACCGCCCAGCACCGAACCGACCACGTTGGTCACCGGCGCCAGGATCGCTCCCGGGTCGGCCGGCGAGCCACCCGTACCACCGCCCAAGACCGAACCGACGACATTGGTCACGGGCGCCAGGATTGCCCCGGGATCGACGGGCGAACCGCCACCCGAGCCGCCGCCGAGAACCGATCCGACGATGCCCGTCACTGGGGCAAGGACATCCCCGGGGGCTGACGGCGATCCGCCGGTCCCGCCGCCGGTGTTGGCGAGCGCCGAGCCCACCGTCGAAACCGCGGTCTGGACGATGCTGGTCACCGGTGCGNGGTGTTGGCGAGCGCCGAGCCCACCGTCGAAACCGCGGTCTGGACGATGCTGGTCACCGGTGCGAGCGGGCCGTTGGG
>NZ_LDES01000007.1 GCF_001015195.1 Sphingomonas sp. Y57
CGGCCGAGGACGCCGCCGAACCGGCCCGGCCTGCCGCCACTCCGGCTCCGGCGGCAACAGCCCCGGCCGCCGCTCCGCAGGCGGTCGTCGCCCAGCCGCCGCTCACCCCTGCCCCGGCGGTGGACGGCGCGATGGCCACCGATCCCTCGGCCGCGATCGACCAGCCCGACCAGGTCGTCACCCGGCATCTCGATCTTGCCCGCGACAGTCAGTGGCTCGACCGGCTGGCGCGCGACATCAGCCAGGCGGCCGCGCATCAGGGCCACCTCAAATTCCAGCTCAACCCGGAGCATCTGGGCGCGCTGACGGTCGAGATCGCCAACAGCGCCTCGGGCACCGCGATCCGCATGACCGCCGACACCGACCAGACCCGCGCGATCATCGCCGACGCGCAGCCCCGGCTGCTCGCCGAGGTACGCGCGCAGGGCCTGCGCGTGACCGAATCGCATGTTGACCTGAACCAGCAGGGCCAGGGCGGCGGCTATGGTTCGTCCGCTTCGGCGCACGGCCAGCAGGGTCAGCAACGCCAGCCCGCGTCAGCAGATCATCAACCTTTTGGCAGTACACAGGCGGCGATTCGTGACGATGCCGGCGATTCGGCATCGCGCGACGATGGTGATCTCTATGCCTGATCCGGGCCTGATCATGGGATGTGAACGATGAGTGCTGCCGCAGCTCCCGCCGCCGAGGCGCCCAAGAAGCCGGGCAAGATGAAGGGCATCCTGATGATGCTCGTCGTCGCCCTCCTGTTCGCCGGCATCGGGGTCGGAGCCGGCCTGTACGCGGCCGGCGCCGGCCTGGCCGGCGGCCATGCGAAACCGGCCGAGGACCCGAATGCCCCGAAGCTTGTTCCCAAGCCGGGCGCGGACCAGGGTGACCATGGCGCGAAGAAGACGCTGCCGATGGGAGTGGAGAGCGACGTCTCGCCCGATCCCACCAAGTATAAGGCGACCTTCTACACCTTCGAGCAGCCCTTCACCTCGAACCTGCGCGATTCGGACGGGTTCTCCCAGGTCGGCCTCGGTGTCTCGACCTATTACGACCAGAAGGTGCTCGACAACCTGAAGGATAACGAGATGCCGATCCGCTCGGCGATCCTCATGGTGATGGCGCAGCAGGACAGCTTCACCATCTCGACCCCCGAGGGCAAGCTGAAGCTCCAGAAGGACCTCAAGACCGCGATCAACGACGTGCTGCGCCAGCGCACGGGCTTCGGCGGCATCGACAATGTCTATTTCACCAGCATGGTCGTCCAGTAAGATTTCGTCGCGCAGCGTTGTGAGGAAGAGCCCCCGGGTGTCCACCCGGGGGCTCTTCCTTTTCGCACGTCTGCGGCTCCCGATGTGAAATGGTTCCGACCGCGTATCGAGCGGAACGTCGACCCCGCCCTGCCGTTCTCCCCCCCGACAGGAGAAGGACGATGATCCGCAAGCTCAAGTCGGGCGAATATCGCCTCTACTCGCGCAAGCTGGACGCCAGGACGGGCAAGCGCCGCAATCTCGGCACGTTTTCGTCGCGCGCAGCTGCCGAAAAGCATGAACGCGAAGTCCAGTATCTCAAGCGCCACTGACTGCAGCTGCGGTGGCCCACCCATTTTGGCATCCATCACAAGGCAGGAGGATATCATGGCCAATGTGAACAGCGACGAGAGGGTTGTCGTCGAGAAGAGCAGCATGAACGTGGGCGGCATCATCGCCGCGATTGCCTTGCTGCTGCTGGTACTCGGCCTCCTCAAATTCCTCGGCGTCTCGCCCTTCTGAGACGTTCGATGCCAGCGCACAAATGGTCGCAGCAGGTGACCGAGCATTCCGACGCGCTGACGCTCGATCGGGGCGTCTTCGCCAAGTCCGACCCGGCCGAGATCGCCCGCTCGCTGAAGCGATCGGCCGAGCATAGCCGTCGGCGCAAGGCGACGCCGTTCCGATCGGCGATGTCGATGCTGACCTTCTACATCAACCGCGCGGGCAAGGACCTGCCGGAAAAGCAGAAGAAGGTCCTCGAAGCCGCGAAGGACGAACTGCGCAAGGCGTTCGGGAAGGAAACGTCGACGTAGAATCAACGTCACCCCAGCCCGTGCCGGGGTGACGCATATTGGCAGGGAGGGGTCGATAAAGCCCCTCCCCCTTCGCGTCACATATGGATCGGCTTGCCGGTGACGGCCATCGCCGCCTCCTTGATCGCTTCCGAGTGGGTCGGATGCGCGTGGCAGGTATAGGCAATATCCTCGCTTGTCGCGCCGAACTCCATGGCCTGGGCGGCCTGGGCGATCATCGTGCCGGCGACCGAGGCGATGATGTGGACGCCCAGAACCCGGTCGGTCTTGGCGTCGGCGATCACTTTTACGAAGCCTTCGGGCTCGTGGTTGGTCTTGGCGCGTGAATTGGCGAGCATCGGGAATTTGCCGACCTTCACCTCGCCGCGCTCCTTCGCCTCTTCCTCGGTCAGGCCGACGCCTGCGATCTCCGGCATGGTGTAGACCACGCCGGGAATGACATCGTGATTCACGATGCCGGTGAGACCCGCAATGTTTTCGGCCACCGCAATGCCCTCGTCCTCGGCCTTATGGGCCAGCATGGGACCCGGGACGACGTCCCCGATCGCCCAGATGCCGGGGACCCCGGTTGCGAAGTCGTGATCGACCTCGATCTGGCCCCGCTTGTTGACGGTCAGGCCGGCCCGCTCAAGCGCCAGCCCCTCGGTGTTGGGACGCCGGCCGATCGACACCAGAACGGCATCCGCCTCCAACGTCTCCGCCGCGCCGCCAGCGGCGGGTTCGACGGTGACGGTGGCCTTGCCGCCCTTCACCGCGACGCCGGTGACCTTCGTCGACAACTTGAGTTCGATCCCCTGCTTCTTGAAGATCTTGGCGGCTTCCTTGCGAATCTCGCCGTCCATGCCGGGGAGAAGCTGGTCGAGGAACTCGACGACGGTGACCTTGGCGCCGAGACGCTTCCAGACCGAACCCAGCTCCAGGCCGATCACGCCGCCGCCGATCACGACGAGGTGACCGGGGACCTTCGCCAGCTCGAGCGCGCCGGTCGAGGAGACGACGACCTTCTCGTCGATCTCTACACCCGGCAGCGGAGTAACGTTGGAACCGGTGGCGACGACGATGTTCCTGGCGCGGTAGCTCTTGCCCGCGACGTCGATCGTGTCCTTGCCGGTGAACGCCGCATGGCCCTTCAGCCATTCGACCTTGTTCTTCTTGAACAGGAACTCAATGCCGCCGGTCAGCCCCTTCACCGCATCGCGGCGCTGCGCGTGCATCGTGTCGAGGTCGAGCTCGACCTGGGCCTTGATGCCGAGCTTGGCGAGCTTGCCGCTCGCGGCCTCGTCATAGAGCTCGGACGCGTGGAGCATCGCCTTGGAAGGGATGCAGCCGACGTTTAGGCAGGTGCCGCCGAGCGTCTCGCGGCTCTCCACGCAGGCGGTCCTGAGGCCGAGCTGCGCCGCCCGGATTGCGGCGACATAGCCGCCGGGACCTGCGCCGATGACGATCACGTCGAAATCATAGTCGGACATTATTCGTCTTCCTTCCGCGTCATGCCGGCGGAGGCCGGCATCTCAGGAGATGAGGACATTCCCCCATCTCCCGAGACCCCGGCCTGCGCCGGGGTGACGATTGTCATCAGAGATCGATCAGCAGGCGGGTCGGATCCTCGATCGCGTTCTTGATCGCGACCAGGAAGGTCACCGCTTCGCGGCCGTCGATGAGGCGGTGATCGTAGCTGAGCGCCAGATACATCATCGGCCGGGCAACGATCTGGCCGTCACGGACGACAGGGCGCTCCTCGATCCGATGCAGGCCAAGCACGCCGGCCTGCGGCGGATTGATGATCGGGGTCGACATCAGCGAACCGAAGACGCCGCCGTTGGAGATGGTGAAGGTTCCGCCCTTCATCTCCTCGAGCTTGAGCGTACCGGCCTTGGCGCGGGCGCCGAAGTCGCCGATCGTCTTCTCGATCCCTGCGACCGACAGGTCCTGCGCATCGCGGATCACCGGGACGACGAGGCCGTTCGGCGCCGAGACGGCGACCGAAACGTCGACATAGTCGCGATAGACGATCTCGTCGCCCTCGATCGAAGCGTTGACCGCAGGCACGTCGCGCAGCGCCATGCAGGCCGCCTTCACGAAGAAGCCCATGAAGCCCAGCCGGACGCCGTGCTTCTTCTCGAACAGGTCCTTGTACTTGTTGCGCGCCTCGATCACCGCCGTCATGTCGACGTCGTTGAACGTGGTCAGGATCGCCGCGGTGTTCTGGGCCTCCTTGAGGCGGCTCGCGACGGTCTGGCGCAGGCGGGTCATGCGAACCCGCTCCTCGCGACGCTCGCCCGCCGGGGCAGCTGCCGCGGCGGCCGGCGCTGCGGCCGGAGCAGCCGCAGGGGCCGCCGGCTTGGGCTGTGTCTTCGCCGCGGCGATCACGTCGTCCTTGGTCAGGCGGCCGTCCTTGCCGGTGCCCTTGATCTTGGACGGGTCGACGCCGTGCTCGAGCACCGCACGGCGAACCGACGGCGAAAGCGTGACCGGGTCACCGGCATCCTCGACGGGAGCGGCGGCCGGCTCGGCCGGGGCAGCCGCCTCGGCCTGGCCGATCGCGTTGCGATCCTCGACCGCCGGAGTCGCGGCGGTCGAGGCCGTCGCGCCCGCGTCGATCCGAGCGATCACCGCGCCCACATTGACAGTATCGCCCTCGCCGACGACCAGCTCGGCAATGACGCCGGCCGTCGGGGCCGGGACTTCGACCGAGACCTTGTCGGTCTCCAGGCTGGCGATCGGCTCATCGGCCTTCACGGCCTCGCCGGGCTTCTTGAGCCACTGGCCCAGCGTCGCTTCGGTGATCGATTCGCCGAGCGTCGGCACCACCACATCGGTTGCCATCTTACTTACCCTTCGCTTCGTGGCCGAGCGCGTCGGCAATCAGTGCCGCCTGCTGGACGGCGTGGTTACGGGCGAGGCCGGTGGCCGTCGCGGCGGCGGCCTTACGGCCGGCATAGACGGCGCGACGCGGCGTGCCGCCCACCTCGGTCAGGACCTTTTCGATATAGGGCTCGACGAAGGTCCAGGCGCCCTGGTTCTTCGGCTCCTCCTGCGCCCAGACCACGGTTTCGAGGTTGGGCATCCGGCCCAGCCGCGTGATCAGCGCGTCGGCCGGGAAAGGATAGAGCTGCTCGAGCCGCAGGATCGTCGTGTTGGCATCCCCTGCGGCATCACGCGCCTCGGCCAGCTCGTAGAAGAGCTTGCCCGAGACCAGCACCACGCGGCGGACGTCCTTGTCCTCCGGCGCATTGCTGTCGGGAAGGACGCGCTGGAACCGGCTTTCGCCCAGCATCTCCTCGGTCGTCGACACCGCCGACTTGTGGCGGAGCAGCGACTTCGGGGTCATGATGATCAGCGGCTTGCGGAACTTGCGGACCATCTGCCGGCGCAGGATGTGGAAATAATTGGCCGGCGTCGTGCAGTTGGCGACCTGCATATTGTCCTCGGCGCAGAGCTGCAGATAGCGCTCCAGCCGTGCCGAGCTATGCTCGGGGCCCTGCCCTTCATAGCCGTGTGGCAGCAGCATAACGAGGCCGTTGACGCGAAGCCACTTCGCCTCGCCCGACGAGATGAACTGGTCGATGATGACCTGCGCGCCGTTGGCGAAGTCACCGAACTGGGCTTCCCACATGACGAGCGTGTTCGGCGCCGCCGACGCATAGCCATATTCGAAGCCGAGCACGCCGAACTCGGAGAGCGGGCTGTCGAGCACCTGGAAGCGCCGATCCATCGCCGAGAGCGGGATGTACTTGTGGCCGTCCTTCTGGTCGACCCAGACGGCGTGCCGCTGGCTGAAGGTGCCGCGGCCCGAGTCCTGGCCCGACAGGCGGACGCCATAGCCGTCGCGCAGCAGCGAGCCGAACGCCAGCGCCTCGGCAGTCGCCCAGTCGAAGCCGGCGCCCGACGCGAACATCTCCTTCTTCGCGTCGAGGATGCGGTTGAGCGTCTTGTGGATCGACAGCCCCTCGGGAACCGTGGTGAGTTGCCGGCCGAGATCCTCGAACAGCTCAGCCGAGATGCCGGTGACCGCGGCGCGGCGCTCGGTGATCGCCTCGCGCGGCTCGGCGAAGCCGGTCCAGTCGCCTTCGAACCAGTCGGCCTTGTTGACCTTGTAGCCCTTGCCCGCCTCGAACTCGGTTTCGAGATGAGCGACGAACTCCGCCTCGGCCTTGCCGATCCAGTCGGCATCGATGACGCCTTCCTGCACCAGCCGCGCGCTGTAGATCGCGCTGACCGGCGGATGCTTGCGGATCGCCTCGTACATCAGCGGCTGGGTGAAACCCGGCTCGTCGCCTTCGTTATGGCCGAAGCGACGATAGCACCACATGTCGATGACGACGTCGCGCTTGAAGGTCTGGCGGAACTCGGTCGCGACCTTGCAGGCGAAGGTGACGGCCTCGGGATCGTCGCCGTTCACGTGCAGGATCGGCGCCTGCACCATCTTCGCGATGTCCGACGGATAGGGCGAGGAGCGCGCGAACTGCGGCGAGGTGGTGAACCCAACCTGGTTGTTGATCACGAAGTGGATCGTGCCGCCGGTGTTGTAGCCGCGCAGCCCGGAGAAGCCGAAGCACTCCATGATGATGCCCTGGCCCGCGAAGGCGGCATCGCCGTGCAGCAGGATAGGCAGCACCTTCGACCGTTCGAGGTCGTCGAGCTTGGTCTGCTTGGCGCGCGACTTGCCGAGCACCACCGGGTTGACGCATTCGAGATGCGACGGGTTCGGCGCGAGGCTCAGATGGACCTTGTTGCCGTCGAACTCACGGTCGGTCGAGGTGCCGAGGTGATATTTGACGTCGCCCGATCCACCGACGTCCTCCGGGTTGGAGGAACCACCCGCGAACTCGTTGAAGATCGCGCGATAGGGCTTCTCCATGACGTTGGAGAGGACGTTGAGGCGACCGCGATGGGCCATGCCGATCACGACCTCGTTCACGCCATAGGCGCCGGCATATTTGATCACCGCTTCGAGCGCGGGGATCATCGATTCGCCGCCGTCGAGGCCGAAGCGCTTGGTGCCGACATATTTGCGGCCCAGGAACTTCTCCCACTGCTCGGCGTGGATCACCTTGTTGAGGATCGCCTTCTTGCCCTCGGGCGTGAAGCTGATCTCGGCGTCCTTGCCTTCCATCCGCGCCTGGAGGAAGCGGCGCTCCTCCACGTCGCTGATGTGCATATATTCGACGCCGACACTGCCGCAGTAATTCTTGCGGAGGATGGCCAGGATCTCGCGAGGCGTCGCCCATTCGAGGCCCAGGAAGCCGGCGATATAGACCTGCCGGTCCATATCACCCTCGGTGAAGCCGTGCCACGCGGGGGTCAGGTCCTCCGACTCCTCGCGCTGCGACAGGCCGAGCGGATCAAGATTCGCGAGCAGGTGGCCGCGCACCCGGTAGGTGCGGATCAGCATGATCGCGCGGATCGAATCGAGCGCGCGCTGTTCCACCTCCGCCGGCGTCGCGCCGGCGGCCGGCGCCGGAACGGCCGGCATGGGCGCCCCACCGGCCTTGGCCGGTTTCGCGGGCACTTCCATCTGGGTGGGATCGAGCGCCGCGGTCAGCGCATCGGTGCTGGTCGGCGGCCAGTTGGTACGGGCCCAGCTCGGCCCCGAAACCCCCGCCTCAATGCCGGCGAAATAATCCTGCCAGCTCGGCTCCACGCTCGACTTGTCCGAGCGATATTGACGATAAAGCGATTCAACGAAGGAAGCACTGACTCCCTCCGGTCCGTCGAACTCGACGCCTTCGATACCCATCTCACCATCCTTGTCTGCACCCACCCCGGGACTTAGGCCCGAAGCACAGCAACGTGGGTTGATACACTCGATCTATGTTAACCTGGCGTGAAACGCCGCCCCGCCGGATGACGGGGCTGGTTTTTAGCCCTTCAGAACCTCCGCCAGGGTCGTGCCGAGCTCCGAGGGGCTCGCCGCGACCTTGATGCCCGCCGCTTCCATCGCGGCGATCTTATCTTCGGCGCCGCCCTGACCGCCCGAGACGATTGCCCCGGCATGGCCCATGCGACGGCCCGGAGGCGCCGTGCGACCCGCGATGAAGCCCGCCATGGGCTTCTTGCGACCGCGCTTGGCCTCGTCGCGCAGGAACTGCGCGGCTTCTTCCTCGGCCGACCCGCCGATCTCGCCGATCATGATGATCGACTTGGTCTCGTCGTCGGCCAGGAACAGTTCGAGCACGTCGATGAAGTTGGTCCCGTTGACCGGATCACCGCCAATGCCGACTGCGGTGGTCTGGCCCAGGCCGATGGCCGAGGTCTGGAACACCGCTTCATAGGTAAGCGTCCCCGAGCGGGAAACAACGCCCACCGAGCCCTTCTTGAAGATCGAACCCGGCATGATGCCGATCTTGCACTCGTTCGGGGTCAGAACACCCGGGCAATTCGGTCCGATCAGACGCGACTTCGAACCCTGGAGGGCACGCTTCACCCGGATCATGTCGATCACGGGAATGCCTTCGGTGATGCAGACGATGAGGGGAACCTCGGCGTCGATCGCCTCCAGGATCGAGTCGGCCGCGAAGGGCGGCGGAACGTAGATGACGCTGGCGTCAGCGCCGGTGGCGGCCACCGCCTCGTGGACGGTGTCGAAGTTCGGCAGGCCGATATGGGTGGTGCCACCCTTGCCCGGCGTGACACCGCCGACCATTTGCGTACCGTAGGCGAGCGCCTGTTCGGTATGAAAAGTGCCGGTGTTGCCGGTCATACCCTGAGTGATGACCTTGGTATTCTTGTTGACCAGGATACTCATGTGCCTGTCGGACCTTCCTTTTTCCCTGGGGAGGGCGATTCCAATGCGGGTTAGGCGAGCGAGCTGTCGATGCCCTTGCAGGCGACCAGCAGTTCCTTGACCGCATCGACCGAGACCTGGAGATTGGCCTTGGCCGAGTCCGACAGGTTGATCTCGACGATCTTCTCGACGCCGTTCGCGCCGATGATCACGGGAACGCCGACATAGAGATCGTCGACGCCATATTCGCCGCTGAGATAGGCGGCGCAGGGCAGGACCCGCTTCTTGTCCTTCAGATAGCTCTCAGCCATCGCGATCGCCGAGGTGGCGGGCGCATAGAAGGCCGAGCCGGTCTTGAGCAGCGCGACGATCTCGCCGCCGCCACTGCGGGTGCGCTGGACGATCGCGTCGATACGCTCCTGGGTCGACCAGCCCATCTTGATCAGGTCGGGAATCGGAATGCCCGCAACGGTCGAATATTCGACGACCGGAACCATGGTATCGCCATGACCGCCGAGCACGAAGGTGGTGACGTCCTGAACCGAGACGTTGAACTCCTCGGCCAGGAAGGTCGCGAAGCGCGCCGAATCGAGCACGCCGGCCATGCCGACGACCTTGTTGTGCGGCAGGCCCGAGAACTCGCGCAACGCCCACACCATCGCGTCGAGCGGGTTGGTGATGCAGATGACGAAGGCGTCGGGCGCGTTGGCCTTGATGCCTTCGCCGACCGACTTCATGACCTTCAGGTTGATACCGAGCAGGTCGTCGCGGCTCATGCCCGGCTTGCGGGCAACGCCGGCGGTGACGATGATGACGTCCGCGCCCGCGATGTCGGCATAGTCGTTGGTGCCCTTGAGCTTCGCGTCGAAGCCCTCGACCGGGCCGCACTGCGACAGGTCCAGTGCCTTGCCCTGCGGCACGCCTTCGACCACGTCGAACAGGACGACGTCGCCCAGTTCCTTCGAGGCCGCCAGATGCGCGAGCGTCCCACCGATATTGCCAGCACCGATCAACGCAATTTTAGTACGAGCCATCCGACTCCTCCGACATGAAGATCGCATAGGAAGGCGCCCACGCGATCGCGACCGCCCGAATTGCGACGCCCGCTTAGCCCTGTGATCCCGCCGGGGCAACCATTGCATATGCGAACAAGGCAAGTTTTTTAGGATGGCGGGAAAGCTGGCGTTGGTAGCGGGAACATGGCCGGCGCTGCCAGCAAGCCCGGGTCGGACGGCCATCTGCCGGTTGCGGTTCGCGTGTCATCGGCTAGCATTCGCCCGGGTAACGGGGGATTGGGGCAATGCAAAAGCACGTCGTTCTGGCGGTGACGATGGCGATGGCAGGCGTCCTCGCGACATCGATGTCTCCGCTGTCCGCCGCCCGGCCCGCCCTCGCCGGCCCCTCGCCGGTCGAGAAGGCGCGGCTGGAGAAGATGCGCAAGGCCGCCGACGATCTGGATGAGGGCGCCGATCCGGCGGCCTATCGCAAGGCGTGGGAAGCGGTGCTGGCTTATGGCCGGACGCTCTACCCCGCCGGACATCCGGAGCTGGCCTGGCTGGAGGGTGAACTCGTTACCGCCGATTATCTGCAAGGCGACGTCACCGGCGCGCTTGCACGCGCCGAGCGGCTGGGTGCGGAGCTCGAGGCAGGCGGAGCGGAGTATCGCGACCGGCGGATGGAGCTTGCCAACGGCCAGGTCGTGATCCTGATGACGCTCAGCGACCATGATCGCGCGCGCAAGCTCGCCGCCCAGGTCCTCGAATGGCGGATCGCCAAGAGCGAAGGCAAGCCGAGCAGCAACGTCGCCGCGGCCTATTCCAACTATGCCAATGCGGAGTTCGAGTTCGGCAACTTCGACAAGGCCATCGAACTGGTCCGCAAGGCGAATGCCGAGGATCGCCGGCACGACAACATCCCGGTGAACGCCGCGCCGCGCTTCGCCAACCTGCCGATCTTCCTCCTGCAATCAGGCCGGCTGGAAGAGGCGATCGAGGAAGCGCGCGCGACCCAGGCGACGCTCGAAAGCTTCATGCCCAAGGGCCACCCATATCTGGCGACCAATCTCAACACGCTTGCTCGCATCCTGCTCATGCTGGGGCGCCCCGGCGAGGCGGAGGCCGTTTCGCGCAAGGCGGTGGATATCGCCGTGGCCCGCTTCGGTCAGAGCCAGCAGGCCGTCAGCTACATGGTGACGGTCGCGCAGGCGCTGACAGCGCAAGGCAAGACCGGGGATGCGATAGCCATGGCCCGCCAGGCTACGGACATCCTGACCAAGGGCATAGGCCCGGACGCGCAACGCACCTTGATGGCCCGGGAGAGCTATGCCGACGCTCTCGCCGGCTCGGGCGACCGCCAGCAGGCGATCGATATCCTGCGCGAGGTGAACGCAACCCGCGACCGCAAGCTGCCGCCCTTCCACCGCGACCGCATCACCGGTCGCGACCGGCTCGCCATCTTCTCGTTCGAACAGGGCGACATGGAGACGGCCAGGACCGTCCAGGGCGAGGCACAGGCCCTGCGTCGCTCGACCTTCCCCGCCGAAGACATCGCCAACCTTACGGGCGAGACGCGGCTGGGCGCTATCGAAGTGCATGCCGGCGACAAAACAGGCGGGCTCAGGAGGGTGGAAGCGGCGGCAGCGCTGCTCGACGAGCGACTGGACCGGCTGCGCGCCGCCGGCACCCGCCGCTCTGGTCTCGAGATTGATATCCGGACCGCCTATGGCTGGGCTCTCGATGCCGCGGTGACCGCCGGCGACGAGGCCCTGGCCTTCCGGCTGGCGCAACGAATGATGGAGAGCTCGGCGGGACGAGCCGTGCAGGAGGAGGAAGCGCGGTCCGCGGCCGGCGATCCGCGACTGGCCGAACTCATCCGCGAGCGCCAGGATTCCGCGATCGAGCTCGAAGCGCTGCTCGATCGCCAGCTTCGCCTCGCCGGACGCGGCGCCGACGCCGCGACCATTGAGGCAGTGGCGGGGCAGCGCAAGGCCGCCGCCGAACGCCTGGAGCAGCGCACCGCCGCGCTGGCGGCCCGCGCGCGCCATCTCGTCGCACCGGCTGGCTCCGATCCCCTTGCGCTCGAAACCGTGCGCAGCGCGCTCCGTTCCGACGAGGCCTTGCTCGTCGCCGGCGTGGCCGAAAGCCGCACCACCCTGTTCGCGGTCACGCGCGAAGCGGTGGCCATGGCCACGACGCCCGCCGCCGCTCAGCAGATCGCGACCTTGGTGGCCCGGCTCCGATCGGGCATCAGCCCCCAGGCGGCAGCTGCGCGAAATCTCATCCTGCGCGCGGGATCGCCGACCCGCGCCGCGATAGCCGACGATCAGGCGCCGGCCGGCTTCGATTTCGACGCCTCCGCGCAGCTGCACGAGATGTTGTTTCCTCCGCCGATCCAGGCGGCAATAGCACATAAGCCGCGCCTGCTCGTCGCGACCAATGCGAGCCTCACCACGCTACCCTTCGCGGTTCTCGCGCCACGCCGAAGCGATCCGACCTTGCGGAACGCGCAGTGGCTGATCCGGGATCATGTCCTCGTCACCCTTCCGTCCATCTCCAGCGTGACGGCGGCACGCCCGACGAGCGCCGGGCGTAAGGTGCGCAGCTTCTTCGCGGTCGGCGCGCCCGAACTGTCGCCGGCGGGCACGGCGCTGGCATTCCGTTCGGCCGACATGGCAAGGCAGGTCCGCGACCTCCCCGCCCTGCCCGCAACGGAGCCGGAGCTCCGCACCGTCGCACGCGCACTAGCCGCTCCGGAACAGAATATCCTCACCGGGAGCCGCGCGACGGAACAGGCGATCCGAACCGCCGACCTGACGCGCGCCAACGTCCTGGCCTTCGCCACCCACGGCCTGATGGCTGGCGATCTCGACGGGCTCGACGAACCCGCGTTGGTGATGACGCCGGGCGGCTCCGACGACGGTCTGCTCACCGCCAGCGAGATCATGCGGCTGCGGCTGGCCGCGGACTGGGTGATCCTGTCCGCCTGCAACACGGCGGCCGGCGGCAGCGGCGACGATAGCGGCCTGGCTGGCGTGGCACGAGCCTTCCTCTATGCCGGGGGACGCAACCTGCTGGTATCGCACTGGGCCGTTCGTGACGACGCAGCTGCCTATCTGTCGGTCGAGACCGTCCGGAAATATGGACGCGGCACGGACCCGGCGCGCGCGCTTCGCGGAGCCATGCTGCGGATGATAGACAAGCCGCCATTCGAGGGGGCCGAACAGCCGGTCAATTGGGCGCCCTTCGTGTTCGTCGGGCGTTAGACCAGCGCATCTTGCCGGCTGGACGAGCAAGGCGCGCCGAAGCGAGGCCGAGTGCCCTATTCCTCCAGGCCGTGGCCCGCCGCCAGATAATCCTGGCTGCGCATCTCCATCAGGCGCGACACGGTGCGCTCGAACTCGAAGGCGCCGTCGCCATCGGGATAGAGTGCCTCGGGCTCAGCATCGGCGGTCGCCAGCAGCTTGACCTTATGTTCGTAGAGCGCGTCGATCAGCACCTTGAACCTGGCCGCCTCGTTGCGCTTCTCGGGCGTCAGCAGCGGAATGCCGACGATGATCACGGTGTGGTAGTTGCGCGCGATCGCCAGATAGTCGGCGGCTCCGCGCGCCTCCGCACAGAGCCGCTTGAACGAGAATGCCGCGACGCCCTTCAGGCTCTTCGGCACGTGCAGGGTACGCCCGCCCGGCACCGCGATGTCCGCCGTCGGGACATGCGCCCGATCTTCCGGAGGATAGTCGGTCAGGCGGAAGAAGGCTTCCGAGACGGCGGCGGTCGCCGCCGGCCCGTTGGGAGCGTACCAGACCGGCATACCGCCCAGCCGTTCGAGCCGATAATCGGTCGGGCCGTTGAGGGACAGTACGTCGAGCCTGGCTTCGATCAGGTCGATGAAGGGCAGGAAGAGCTGCCGGTTGAGCCCGTCCTTGTAGAGGTCGCGAGGCGGGCGGTTCGAGGTCGTCACCACCGTTACCCCGGCGTCGACGATCAGCCCGGTGAACAGCCGGCTGAGGATCGCCGCGTCAGCCATGTTGTTGACGACCATCTCGTCGAAGGCGAGGAGCTTCGCCTCGGCGGCGATCGCCTCGACCACCGGCGGGATCGGATCGCCCTTCTCCTTCGCGCGCTCGACCCGTAGCCGCTCGTGCACCTCGATCATGAATTCGTGGAAATGGACGCGCCGCTTCGCGCCGACCCGGACGCAGTCGTAGAACAGGTCCATCATCATGGACTTGCCGCGACCGACGCCGCCCCACATGTAGAGCCCGCGCACCGGCGGCGGCGCCTTGCGAAGCATCCGCCACAGCACGCTTCCCTTGGTCGGCTGCTCCTCAAGCGCCAGCGCGAGGGCGTTGAGCCGCTCGACGGTGGCGCGCTGGTCGGGATCGGGGCGCAACTCGCCCGCCGCGACCAGTTCCTGGTAACGGGCGGCGACGCCGGTCACGATGCCGCCTTGCGCACGATCGCCATGAAGCTGGCGACCATGGCATCGCGCTGCTCGACCGCTCCGCGCAGGAAGATCATGCGTCCGGTCTCGCGGGTCACCTCGACGATCAGGTCAATCGGGTCGTCGATGTCGGCGGCGCCAGCGAACTGGGTGCTCAACTCGACGGTGACGCCGCGCGGCGAACGTTCGTCGCCCAGCGCCAGCGGCGCGACGAACAAACCGACGTCGATGAAGGTCAGCAGCGCGCCGCCATGCACCTTATTGCCGAGATTGGCGTGGCTCGGCTGCGGCAACAATCGCAGCCGAGCCCGATCACCGTCCCGACGCACGGCAAGATCGCCCAGCACCGCATTGAAGCGATCCCGTGCCTTGATCTCCCACCGGGACCAGCCCGGCATGTCGGGGTGCGGACCGAAGCGGTAAAGGTCCGTGTCTATTTCCACGACGACGCGGCAGACCGGATCAGAGCTGGCGCTCGACCACCATCTTCTTGATCTCGCCAATCGCCTTGGCCGGGCTCAGGCCCTTGGGGCAGACATTGGCACAGTTCATGATCGTGTGGCAGCGATAGAGACGGAACGGATCCTCGAGCTCGTCGAGTCGCTCGCCGGTCATCTCGTCGCGGCTGTCGGCCAGCCAGCGATAGGCCTGGAGCAGGATGGCCGGTCCGAGGAACTTGTCGCTGTTCCACCAGTAGCTCGGGCACGAGGTCGAGCAGCAGGCGCACAGGATGCACTCGTAGAGACCGTCCAGCTTGTTGCGATCGTCCGGCGACTGCAGCCTTTCCTTGCCCGAGGGGGCCGGAGTGACGGTCTTCAGCCAGGGCTGGATCGACGCATATTGCGCATAGAAATGCGTGAAGTCGGGAACCAGATCCTTGATCACGTCCATGTGCGGCAGCGGGGTGATGCGGACATCTCCCTTGCAGTCCTCGATCGCGGTGGTGCAGGCGAGGCCGTTCTTGCCATTCATGTTCATCGAGCAGGAACCGCAGATGCCCTCGCGGCACGAGCGGCGAAAGGTGACCGACGGGTCCTGCTCGCTCTTGATCTTGATCAGCGCGTCGAGGACCATCGGGCCGCATTCGGCGAGGTCGACCTCGAACGTGTCGTAGCGCGGATTCTCCCCGCTATCGGGATCGTAGCGATAAATCTTGAACGACTTGACGTCTTTCGCGTCGGGGGCCGCCTTGTGGACCTTGCCGTTCTTCTTGATCTTGCTGTTCTTCGGAAGCGCGAACTCGGCCATGACTCGGTCCCCCTGCTTGGTTGGATGCCGCGATAGCGAATGAATTCGCGCGGCTCAACACCTGAGCGCATCATATAGCATCCCTTGAACGGCCAAGGGGATAAACTAAAGCAGGCGCATGTCGTCCGTCGCCCCTCCCGAGCTTCCGCCCGGATCGCGCCAGGTCGCCAAGGGCGCGGGCACCGCGCTGCTGGCGCGGGCCGGCGGCGTCATCGAGATCGTCTCGCAGCCGCTCTATGTCTGGCTGTTCGGCCTGCCGACCTATGGCCTCTACATGGTGCTCTGGTCGGCCGTGAACCTGATCGAGAATATCGCGGACCTGGGAATGACCAGTGCACTGCAGCGCGTCGTACCGCAGGCGCGAGACGATGCGGAGCGCGCCGCGGCGCTGCGCCAGGCTATGCTGCTCGGCCTTGGTCCGTGCATCTTGATCGCGCTGCTCGCCAGTCTCGGCGCGCACTGGATCGCCGGCGCGCTCAACGTCGCAGCCAAGGATCGCGACGAGTTGGCGACCGGCATCGCGATCTTCGCCTGGGCGCTTCCCTTCTGGGCCTATGTCGAGATCGCCACCTCGGCCTTGCGCGCGCGCAAGGCGTTCGGGCCGGAGATTCGCCTTCGGGTTATGTGGGAACAGATACTGCGGATGATCGCCGCGACGATGCTCGCGGCCTTCGGCGCCGGCACGCTCGGCTTGCTCATCGCGCATCTCTGCTCGCTGGCGATCACCTGCATCTTCTCGACGCGACTGCTCGCCCGCTATTACCGGTTAGACCTGGTGCTGCGCGGAGGCGGCCCGTCGATGCGCGCGAAGACCTTCTACGCCGGCATCTCGGTTCTGCCGTCGAACATCGTCAACAGACTGTTCAGCGACGCACCGCCGCTGGTGCTCAACCTTATCATCCCCGGTGCGGCGGGAGCCAGCGCCGCCGGCCTGTTCGCGATTGCGCGCAAGATCGCCAGCGGCGTCCAGCTCATCCGTCAGGCCTTTTCCTATGTGATGGCGCCGCTCGCCTCGGAAGCGGTGCGCCACGACATTCGGCACGTTGCCGAAATATACGGCTTCGCCACCCGCCTCACCATCGTCGTCGCCACCCCCGTCGTGTGCACGATCGTTGGCGGCGGCAGGGCGCTGCTGGGCTTCTTCGGCCCTGGAGCGCAGGCCGCCTACCTCGCGCTGGCGCTGCTTACCTTTATCCGCCTGATCGAGGCGGTCGCGGGCCAGGCCTCCGCGATCCAGTCGGTCATCAGCCGTTATCACCACCCGCTTGTCGGCAGCGCGATCGGCCTGGCCGTATCGCTGGCGCTCGGCGCGCTGCTGCTGCCGGAAGGCGGGATGGACGGCATGGCGATCGCCGTGTCGGCGGGCATTACCGTATCGGTGGTCACACCCATGATCCAGCTTTGGCACCATCAGCATATCCATCCCTTCGCTCCGCCCCTCGCGCGGGCCGCCATCGTGTCGGTTGCGGTGGGCGTGACGATCTTTCTCGTCTCGGAAGTGCTCTCGCCCTTCCACCACACCGTCCGCGCCGGAATCGGGGTCGTGCTGCTTATCGCCGGCATCTGGATCTCGGGCCGGCTCGGGCTCAGCCATGACGACAAGCTCGCCCTGGGCAAGACGGCCAGGAAGCTGAGGCTTCTATAGAAGCCGCTGTCGGGAACACTTCCATCAAGGGGACTTCATACTGATGCCCGGCCAGCCCGACCCGATCGACGGAGATGCATTCACGGCGGCCATCCGGCAGATCGAGCGCGCAGCGGCGATGCTGCACGAAGCCATCGCCGCCGGCCGGTCGGAGGACGTGATCCAGGCGGCCCAGGAGGGCGATAGCTGTCCCCTCATCATCGTGGAGGCCGCCAACTTCCTGCGGGACAGCGGCCATCAGCAAATAGCCCTGGAACTTCTGGAACGGGGCCTCGCCCTGGACGGGCCCACCGTGCTGGTGCAGCATAATTATGCCCGGCATTGCCGAGCCGCGGGCCAGCTGTTGGAAGCCGCCCGCTGGATGCGCAGCGCCATGCTGCGCAACCGCAGCAGCGCAGCGATGGCGCTGGAACTTTGCGAAATCGAACTGGGCATCGACGAAGCCACCGCGATGGACATGGTCGCGCTGGCCGTCGACCTTCGCTGGGTGGACCCGCCCGGCCTGAAGTCCGTGGCCCATCTGCTGCTGCGCTCGGCACGGCCCGACATCGCCGCGGTTCCCCTGATGATGTTGCGCATCCGGAAGCAGGATGATGCGGAGGTCCGCGGGACGCTGTCGGAACTGTTCGACCGCCATGGCGATTTCCCCCAGCTCCCGCTCGCCGTCCGCCAGCGGCTCGGCCTGGACCGGATCGACACCGGGATCACGATCAAGGCCGCTTCGGCCCACGACAGACTGGTGCAGGCCATCGGCCCGGAGGCGATCGCGAGGGCGCGGGAGCGCGAGCGTTCCGATCGCTGGATCGCGGACGTCGACGATATCTGGACCTTGCTCAGGGACCAGGTCGCCCGGAGAGAGCCGTTTTCCTTCGTCCGGGGCGGCGACGGCGAAGGCCGCTTCATCGCGGCAATGACCCCGGAATTCCGGACGCTGCTGAGCGGAGGCGACGCCGACGCGATGCTGCGCCAGATCTGGCTCAACTGGTTCGGGCAGGATGTCGGCGAGGTCGAGCGGTCGAGGCTGGAAGGCCTGATACACCAGTTGGCACAGGCCTTCGCCAATGCCGACCTCGTAGGGCTGACGTCAGCGGCGGTGATAGACCATGATGTTGCACATGTCGGCTACCGCACCGTGCTGGATCGCTGGATGGACGGCCTGTCCGCGGCGCCCGGGCAATTCTATACCGACGCCAGCAATCCGCTTTTCCTCCACAATGCCGATCCGTTTCTGCGCCGACTGCTGCAAGGCGAACGGTTTCTCGGGCTGATATGCCCGCATCACGACCTTGCTCCTCGCCTCGGCGCCTATCTCGGCATCCACGATGTCGCCGCGCACATCGTCCCCGGGGAGACCCCGCTCGGTCGCCCCGAAGAACGGCAAAACCGCGGCGAGCATTTCCCGCGGGTCTTCGACCGAGTGATGGCGGAGATCGACGTGCCCTTTCCCGGTGCCTGCTATCTGATCGGCGCCGGCCTGCTGGGAAAGATCTACGCGGATCGGGTTCGGCAGCTCGGCGGCATCGCGATCGACATCGGCGCGCTGGTTGACGGCTGGGTCGGCATCAACTCGCGGCGGCGCGCCTTCATCGAGCTTGCCGCCAACCCCCTGCCCTCGCCGGCAACAGCCGGCTGAGATTTCGGCGGAGGCCACGACCGGCACGGCGCTGTCACGTCCGCCTCCGGGCTATTCGTGCGCCCGTTTCCGCAGGATTTCCTCGACCATCGCATGATCCGACGGCTTGTCGACGTCGATGCAGGCTTCGGCATAGGGTAGCAGCACCGCCCTCGCGGTCAGGCCCAGCCGCCGTCCCACCCGCGCAACCGCGCCGCCGAGCGTCAGCAGCCTGAGCGCGATCATCAGCGACAGGCCGAAGCCGAAGGCGCCGAGCACGGCGCGCACCTTCTTGCGCTGCTGCTCAACCCGCCGCCAGACCGCGAGCACCTTCAACGCCTCGGGGCTGCCGAGCCAGAACAGGTTGGCGCCCGAGTAAGCGCCGCCCCGAAAGGGGAGCCAGGTACGGCGATTGCCCGGATAGGCGGCCTCCAGCACTTTCCTCTCGACGAGCGCCGCGGCGACGTCGGCTCCATCGGCCCCGACCTTGAATCGATCGATCATCGCATCGTCGAGCAAGACGTTGTCGGCGGTGGTCAGCAGGAAGGGATAGGCCTGCGGCATCGCCCGCAGCGTCTTCTCGATCGCTTCGACGATCGATGCCCCGCTGTCGCGCACCGTGACCCGCGCCTCGTCCCGCAGCCAGCGGGTGGCGGGATGATCGAGCAGCGCGTCGCCCTGCTGGGCCAGGATGACGATGCGCTTCACGTCCTGTCGCGCGGCAAGGGTGCTGCCCACCCAGGCGAGCATCGGCTGGCCCGCCACGTCGATCAGCGCCTTGAACGGCTCCCCGAAATGCTCCGCCAGCGGATCGACGCCGGGCCGCTGCCCGGCAAGGAGGATCACGGTAAAAGCCGAATTGATCATCATCGTGCCTTGCCAGCCCCGGGCCGCGTCGGCAAGGAACGCCGACGTCAACTCGATTATGGTGATCATGCAAATCACAAGCGTACCGAACGTCCGATCGACCGGGACAAATCCGACGCAGATATGGGGAATGTCCAGCACCGAGCGCTTGCGGCGGATCGCGGCGGCCCAGAAGCTGCGCTATCGGGAAGAAGGCGACGGGCCCGTCCTGCTGGTCGCGGCCAGCCATGTGTTCGAACCTGCCTGGCTGAAATTCATGCTCGACCGGCCGGGACAGGTCCTCACCCTCAACGGCGAGAAGGTGATTGCCCATCTTCCCTCGAATACGGGCAACGGCTTTCCGGAAGGCCTCACCGAGGTGCGCGTCGAGGATAACCGTGTCTTTTACAACGCCGCGCTGCGCAAGCGCGAGGAGCCGGTGATCGCGAAGCTGGAACCCGGCACCGTAAAGGCGATCGAACGAAAGACCTATTTCGGCGCCTATAAGGGCGTAACCGACATCCTCACCAAATATCTCTGGCCCGAATGGGCTCTGGTGCTGACCCGGATCGCCGCCAAGATCGGAATGTCGCCGAACCAGGTGACCGCGATCGGCGCGGCCTTGTGCCTGCTCGCCACATGGCTGTTCTGGATCGGCGAATATGGATGGGGCATGGCGGCGGGGCTGGTCTTCATGGTGCTCGACACCGTCGACGGCAAGCTGGCCCGCTGCACCATCACCTCCAGCGCGTGGGGCAATGTCTTCGATCATGGCATCGACCTGGTCCATCCGCCCTTCTGGTGGTGGGCCTGGGGCGTCGGCCTGTCGCATTGGGGATTGGCCTTTACCCATCTCGAGTTCACGCTGGTGATGATCGCGATCGTCGGCGGCTATGTCGTCCAGCGCGCGATCGAGGGCGCGTTCATCCGCCGCTTCAACGGCATGCACATCCATGTCTGGGAGAAGATCGACAGCGATTTCCGCCTGATCACCGCGCGGCGCAATCCGAACATGGTGATTCTGCTGGTCGGCACGTTGTTCGGGCGCCCCGACCTGGGGCTTATCGCCGTGGCGGTATGGACCGTGCTATCCTGCCTGTTCCATGCGGTCCGGCTGGTCCAGGCGCTTCGGCGGCGCAAGCGCGGGGTGAAGATCCGGTCCTGGCTGACGGTTTGACACGACGGAGGGTCCGATGGCGAACGCGACGATCGAGAAGTTCGGCTGGCCGGCGACGCTGGTTCGCGACTACCGCCATTGGGTCGTCCTGCTGCGTCCGGCCCAGCCGACGCTCGGCTCGCTCGTCCTCGCCGCCAAGTCCGACGCCACGGCGTTCGGGGACCTCCCGGCCGAAGCCCATGCCGAGCTGAAGACCGTCACGGCCGAGATCGAGACGGTGCTGAAACGCGCGGTCGGCTATCAGAAGCTCAATTATCTGATGCTGATGATGGTCGACCCGCATGTCCACTTCCACGTCATTCCACGCCATGAGGGCGAACGGGAGCGTGACGGGCTATCCATCACCGACGCTGGCTGGCCAGGACCACCGGCGCTGGGGCAGGCGGTCAGCTTGTCGGAAGAGCGGATCGCATCGCTATCCGGCTGGCTCAAGGGACTGATCGCCGACGGGCAGAGCGGCGCTGCCTTCGCGGCGGGTAGCCCGGCCCGGGAGCAGATGCGCAACGGCGCGCCCAACCCGGTCCGCGACGCGGGACCCGAGGCGATCCGCGACGAGGACGGCAAGAGCTGGGACGTCGTCGACGAAAGCTCGGACGAGTCCTTTCCCGCCAGCGATCCGCCGAACTATTCGCGGCCGGAGAAGGACTGAGTCCCCATCCCCTGCCCTGGTCCTGAACTTGCCGGGGTCCACCGCCTCACATTCCATGTCGTGCGGATGGATGCCGAAGCGAGTCCAGCATGACGAATGAAGGTCGCTGGCCTTAGTTACCGGCCGCCCAGCTTTCTGTCAGCGCCCGTGCGATCGGCAGGTCCTCGGGGAAATCGACCTCGGCCCAGGGCAGGCCCTCGATCGAGACGGTGCCGACGACGCCGGAGGGCGCCAGCGCGTGGATCGCCTTGAGATACCAGTTGAGCACGCCTTCGGGCGTGCGCATCATCGCCTCGACCTGATCGCGAAAAATTCCAGGACCGTCGCCCCGGAAGGCGAGCATGCCGATGGACTCGGCATTGGTTTCATGGGGTTCGAGCCGCTTGCCGATCTGGAGCAGCCGATCGCCGTCGCGCTGCACCTTCATGTCGTCGAGATCGTAGCTCTCCTTGACGTCGATCGTCACGGTGATCGGCGCGGTCGCGCCGGCGATCAGCCGGCCGACGATCTCCGGCGAGACGAGCGTGTCGCCGTTGAGGATGATGAAGTCCTGGTCCATCTCCTCGCGCACGATCCAGCAGGAGCCAAGATTGTCGGCGACCTTGTAGAAGGGATTGAAGCGCGTGCGGATGGTAGTGCCGGGCTGGTCGATCGCGGCCAGCGCGGCCGCCAGCTTCTCGTCGCGGAAGCCGGTGACGACCGCGATCTCGGTGATGCCGTTCGCAACGAGCGCGCCGATCTGCCAGGCGATCAGGCTCTTGCCGGCGAAATCGATGAGGCATTTCGGCTGGTCGGCCGTCAGCGGCAACAACCGCGATCCCTGGCCGGCCGAAAGGATGATGGCTTTCTTCATGAAAGCGGCCCCCTAAGCAGGAATTGCGGCGAGATGATGAAAGGAGCCGGTCCCGAGCCGACACCAAAAAGAAAAGGGGGCCGAAGCCCCCCTTTTCCCCGTTCGTTCCGTGGCGACGATCAGTAAACGCGCGCCTTCGGCTTGATATATTCGACCTCGTCGGTGAGCGTGTAATCGTGCACCGGACGATAATCGATCGTCACCGCACCCTTCTCGAACCAGGTGATCGTGTGCTTCATCCAGTTCGCGTCGTCGCGATCCGGATAATCCTCGTGCATGTGCGCACCGCGGCTTTCCTTGCGGTTCGCGGCCGAGTGCATCGTCACCACCGCCTGCGGCAGCATGTTGTCCAGCTCGAGCGTCTCGACCAGGTCGGTGTTGAAGATCAGCGAGCGGTCGGTGATGCCGATGTCCTGCAGGCGGGCATAGACCTTGTCGATCTTCTCCTGTCCCTCACGCAGCAGCTCGGAATCACGGAACACGGCGCAGTGCTTCTGCATCGTATGCTGCATATCGAGGCGGATCTGCGCAGTCGGGGTATCACCCTTGGCGTTGCGATAATGGTCGAGCCGGCCGAGCGCCTTCTCGTCGGCTTCCTTGTTGATCGCGCCGTGCTTGCTGTTCGGCTGGATCAGTTCCGCCAGGCGGAAACCGGTAGCACGGCCGAACACGACGAGGTCGATCAGCGAGTTCGAGCCGAGCCGGTTGGCACCGTGGACCGACACGCAGGCCGCCTCGCCCACCGCGAACAGGCCGGGGACGACCGCATCCGGATTGCCGTCCTTCAGGGTGACGACCTCGCCATGATAGTTACAGGGGACGCCGCCCATATTGTAGTGGACGGTCGGCGTCACCGGCAGCGGCTGGCGGGTCAGATCGACGCCGGCGAAGATCTTGCCGGTCTCGGTGATGCCCGGCAGACGCTCCGCCAGCACCTTGGGATCGATATGATCGAGATGCAGGTAGATATAATCGCCGTTCTTGCCGACGCCGCGGCCTTCGCGCATCTCCATCGCCATCGACCGCGACACGACGTCACGGCTGGCGAGGTCCTTCGCCGACGGGGCATAGCGTTCCATGAAGCGCTCGCCCTGGGCGTTGGTGAGGTAGCCGCCCTCGCCGCGCGCGCCTTCGGTGATCAGCACGCCCGCGCCGTAGATGCCCGTCGGATGGAACTGCACGAACTCCATGTCCTGGAGCGGCAGGCCGGCGCGCAGCACCATGCCGCCGCCGTCACCGGTGCAGGTGTGCGCCGAGGTCGCCGAGAAATAGGTACGGCCCGAACCGCCCGTCGCCAGCACCACCGCATGGCTGCGGAAGCGATGGATCGAGCCGTCCTCCATGCAGAGCGCGATGACGCCCTTGCACTCGCCATTCTCCATGATCAGGTCGAGCGCGAAATATTCGATGTAGAAGTCGGCGTCATACTTCAGGCTCTGCTGGTAGAGCGCATGAAGCATCGCATGACCGGTGCGGTCCGCGGCGGCGCAGGTGCGCTGCACGGGCGGGCCGGCGCCCATGTTCTGCATGTGACCGCCGAACGGACGCTGGTAGATCTTGCCCTCGTCGGTGCGGCTGAACGGAACGCCCGCATGTTCGAGCTCGATCACCGCAGCCGGCGCCTCGCGGACCATATATTCGATGGCGTCCTG
Organism: Sphingomonas sp. Y57; assembly: GCF_001015195.1. GTDB lineage: Bacteria > Pseudomonadota > Alphaproteobacteria > Sphingomonadales > Sphingomonadaceae > Rhizorhabdus. Next base: position 23,902 of record NZ_LDES01000007.1, read on the forward strand.
GTCGCCCAGCCAGTCCGATCCCTTGACGGTATCGTACATGTGCCAGGTCCAGTGGTCCGGCCCCATATTGCCCAGCGACGCGGCGATGCCGCCCTGCGCCGCGACGGTGTGGCTGCGGGTCGGGAACACCTTGGTGATGCAGGCCGTCTTGAGGCCCGCGCCCGCCGCGCCCATGGTGGCACGAAGGCCGGAGCCGCCCGCGCCCACGACCACCGCGTCATAGAGGTGGTCGACGATCTTATATGCCTCGGACATCAGGCCGAAACTCCCCCGAAGGCGATCTTGAGGATCGAGAAGATCGCCAGCGCGGCGCCCGCGATCGTGTAGAGGTTGAGCAGCAGCAGGGAGAAAACCTTGCCGGCATCCTCATGGACATAATCCTCGAGGACGACCTGGAGCCCCAGCCGCATGTGGTAGAAGACCGAGATGGTCAGCAGGATCAGGGGCACCGCGACCATCGGCGAGCCGATCCACTGCACCACCACGTCGTGCCCGAGATTGGGCAGGCGGAACAGTGAGACGACGAACCAGGTCGCAAGCAGCAGATTTCCCGCCGCCGTGACGCGCTGGCGCCACCAGTGCATCGCACCATGCTTGGCCGAGCCGAGGCCGCGGACGCGGCCGATTCCGGTTCCGTTACCCATCAGCGCACCCCCTTCGAAAGCGAGAGCAGGATCGGAACCCAGATCAGCAGCGTGACCAGGACCGAACCGACCATCGTCGCGATCGAACCCGTCTTGTTGACCTTCAGTTCATAGCCCGCGCCAATGTCGAGCACGAAGTGCCTAAGGCCCGAGAAAAGATGCTGGAAGAAGGACCAGGTCAGCCCGATCGCGACCAGATAGCCGAACCAGGACGTGGCGACCTTGTAGAAGGTCGCATAGGCGTCGGGCCCGCTTGCGGCCGCCACCAGCCACCAGACGAAAGCCAGACCTGCCACCACCGCCAGTCCCACGCCGGTTGCCCGGTGCAGGATCGACACGGCCATGTGCGGACCCCATTTCCAGATTGTGAGGTGCGGCGAAAGCGGACGCCCCGGATTGCGCGACATGATGCCCTCCCTCTGTCGTCGGCGCCCGTCTTAGACGATGCGCCGCACCATGCAAGGCGCTTTGGCGCACCCGCCCCCCCGAATTTTCGGTCACTCTAAACGGGCTGTTTACCAACGCCCCCTATGAATCGCCCCAATTGGCGGAACCAGTGCGAGGCGCGGATAGCATGATGAACGGTCAGGACATGGAGTCGATCGCTCTTGGCGATCAGGAGATCAGCCGGAAACTGGCGCTCTATGACCGCTCGGCGGACCTCACCGCGCGACTCAGGGCGATCGGTGCCCGGATCGGAGCGGTTGAGCTCGACCCGCTGTGGAACGCCTTGCTGACCGACGGGGTGACGACGGAGGGCCTGCGTGCCCATGCCGACCAGGCCGCACGGGGCGGTGGCCATGGCGAGTTCGCCCGCAAGGCGGCCGAAACGGTCGCGCGGCTGTGCGGCGAGGTTGCTCGACACTGCGCCGATGACGCCGAATTCGTGAGGCGAAGCTGCGAAGCGCTGGCGACGGTCCATGCGCTCCACTTCGACCTGGCCGTCGCCGCTGCCGGTGCGCAGGATCGCGCATCGCAGCATCAGGGACTGGCCGACGAAGGCCGTGCCTTCCGCACCAACATTTCCGAAACGCTGGGCCGCGCTCTCGACGATTCTCGCGGCCTGCGCCAGCGTACGGGCCAGACGTCGCAGTCCGCGCGCGGCATGCTGGGCAAGACATCCGAGGTTGCCGCCGCCGCCGAACAGTCGGCGCTGGCTATGCGCGAGGCCGCGCACACCGCCGCGGGCCTGATCCGTGCGATCGAGGAGAGCCGCGCCGAAGTGGAGGTCGCCGCTCAGATCGCGACCCGCGCGGCGGACCGATCGGTCCATGCCGTCGCGATCTCCGATGTGCTGTCGGATCACGCTCAGGCGATCGAGTCGATCCTCGGCCTGATCCGCGACATCGCCGGACAGACCAATCTGCTCGCGCTCAACGCCACGATCGAGGCAGCACGCGCCGGCGACGCCGGCCGCGGCTTCGCCGTGGTTGCGCAGGAGGTGAAGAGCCTCGCCAGCCAGACCGCCCGTGCAACCGACGACATCGCCGCCAAGATCGCCGCCATCCAGGCCGCGACCCGCCAGACCGTGGAAGCCAATGGCGCGATCAGGGACATCGTCGGTGAAGTGCAGATTTCGGCCGAGCGTATCCGGACGACCATGGAGGCGCAGGCGCAGACGGTCACGATGATCACCGCCGCCGTCGACGAGACCGCACTGGCAGCCGACTCGATGTCGACCACCATCTCGGCGATTCGCGCGGACACCGAGAATGTCGCCGGCGAGATCGACCATCTCGAAGCCGGCTTCCGCCGGGTCGACGGCGAGCTTTCTAAGCTCGAGACGATTACCGGGGACTTTGTAAGCCGCATCGCGGCGTAGTTTGATTGGCCCTCAGGCGCCGGCGGCAGGCATCCACCCGCCTTGGCTTTCCTCGCATCAGCTCGGGCGCGCGTTCGCGCTTGCGGGACACTGATGCGTCCCGAGTCACACGACTTCTCCTCGTCATCCCGGCGAAGGCCGGGATCTCGGGCGGCTCCTGCCTCGACCTCTTCTCCCCTCTCCCGAGATCCCGGCCTCCGCCGGGATGACGCCATTGAGGGGCAGACGATCCTCACTGCCGTTGCCGTGCGCGCGATCAGGCATTAGGTCCCGCGCATGACCATCAACATCCTCGCCACCGGCACCAGCCGGGGCATCGGCAAGGCCATCCTGGACCGCTTCGCGGGCGAGGATGTCCGCATCGTCGGCCATCGCTCCAGCGACGGCGGCGACGACATTCTCGCCGCCGACCTCACCGACCCGACAGCGCCCCGCCGCATCTGGGACCAGGCGCTCGAGCGGCTCGGCCGGATCGACGTGCTGATCAACAACGCCGGCATCTTCGAGGCGGTGTCGATCGACGCGCCCGACATCGCCTGGACCGAGGCATGGAACCGGACGATGCAGATCAACCTGACCGCGGCGGCGGAGCTCTGCCGCCTGGCAGTGCTGCATTTTCGGCGGCAGGGCGGCGGCCGCATCGTCAACGTCGCCAGCCGCGCGGCCCATCGCGGCGACAGCCCGGCGCACTGGCATTACGCCGCATCCAAGGGCGGCATGGTGGCGATGACCAAGACGATCGCGCGCGGCTATGCCGCCGAGGGCATCCTCGCCTTCGCGGTCTGCCCCGGCTTCACCATGACCGGCATGGCTGACGATTATCTGGCGAGCCGCGGTGGCGACAAGTTGCTGGCCGACATCCCGCTCGGCCGCGTCGCCGATCCGGAAGAGATCGCGGAGACGGTCCGCTTCCTCGCGCTCGCGGCGCCAGCGTCGATGACCGGGGCGGTCCTCGACATCAATGGAGCCAGCTATGTCCGCTAGGAAGAAGGCCGAGCCCAAGGGCGACGGCGTTACCGGTTTCCCCTTCGCGCCCGAGCGTGAGGGGAGCTGGAAGATCACCCTGCCCTGCACCAAGGCCGAGGCCGAGCGCCTCGCCGAGGACCCGCCCGAGTTGGCGCTGCTCGATCCGCCGCCGACGCTGATGACCAGCGAGCCCGACCCCGACAAGCCCGACGACTGGCAGCTCGACGTCTATGTCGAAGACAAGCCCACCAAGTCGCTGATCGCGACGGTCGCCGCGCTGGTCCCGAGCGCCGGCAAGGTGAAGCCGGTCGTCACGCATATCCCGGAGGACGATTGGGTCACGTTGTCCCAGTCGGGGCTTGAGCCGATCCGCGCCGGGCGCTTCTTCGTCCATACGCCGCACAATGCCGACCATGTGCCCGAAGGCATGACCGGCTTCACCATCGATGCGGGCCGCGCCTTCGGAACCGGCCATCACGAGACAACCACCGGCTGCCTGACGATGCTCGACCAGCTGAAGCGCAGCGGCCTGCGCTTCGACGACATCGCCGACATCGGCACGGGCACCGGTCTGCTGGCCTTTGCGGCGCGGGCGTTGTGGCCCGCCGCCAGGACCATCGCATCGGACATCGATCCGGTCTCGATCGAGGTGACAGCAGAGAATGCCGCGATCAACGGCGTGCCGATGGGGCGCGGACGCGGCCAGGTCGAGCTGGCCGTCGCTGCCGGCCTCGCCCATCGCCGGCTCAAGGCTCGGCTGCCTTACGACCTGTTGATCGCCAACATCCTGGCCGGTCCTCTGATCGAACTGGCGCCGGTATTCGGCAACGCGGTGCTGCCGGGCGGCACGATCATCCTTGCCGGGTTGCTGGACAGCCAGGCCGAGGCGGTCGCGCAGGCCTATCGCCGCCAAGGTTTCTATCTGGCGGGGCAGATCGTCCACGGGGACTGGCCGACTCTGCGTCTGGTCAAGCGGAAACGCTGACCGCGCGCGCATAACCCGGCCTTTCCACACTATTATCCATCCGAGCGCCTGCTATTATCCAGGCGGGAGCATTTGGGGCACGGACATTGAGGGGGCAGGCGCGGAAGGGATTCCTTCGACCCGGCACGATGCTGGCGGGCTTGCTCGCCGCATGCACACTGGCCTTCATGGCGGTCGATCCGGCGAGAGCTGCGCCGCGCTGGAAGAGCCTGGCCGCCACCGTGTTCCACAATTATGGCCGCGATCAAGGGTTGCCCCATCCCGTGCCGACGGCGCTGGCACAGGACCGCGACGGCTTCATCTGGATCGGGACGCAGGGCGGACTCAGCCGCTGGGACGGCTACCGCTTCCGTGCCTATAAGGCCGATCCCGAAACAGCCGGCAGCCTGCCCGACGACTGGGTCCAGACCCTGCACGTCGATCCGGCCGGGACATTGTGGATCGGCGGTGGCGCCGGCGGGCTCGCCCGCTATGACGCGCCCCGCGACCGGTTCGTACCGATACCGCTCGGCCCCAGCGGTGGCCGGACCCATATTGGGGCGATCGCCGACGACGGCCGGGGCGGCCTGTGGATAGGGACCGATCAGGGGCTCCATCATCTCGCCCCGGCGAGAGCGACGGTCCGGACCACGCCGATCCCGATCGCCGATGCCGCGGTACGCACGGTGCTGCGCGACCGGGGCGGCACATTGTGGGTCGGCACGACCAGAGGCTTGCTCCGCCGTTCTCCCGGCTCCTCCCAGTGGACCATTGTCGCGCTGGCTGGCGACGCGGTGAGCGTCACCGCACTGTATGAGGATGAGAACGGACGGCTCTGGATCGGCACCCAGCGGCGCGGGCTGATGATGATCGACCGGCCGGGGGCCCAACCCCGTTCGATCGGCGAGGGCCGGATCCTGTCGGCAGGCTCGATATCGGCGATCAGCCCCGCCCACCCCCACGAGATCTGGGTCGGGATGCGCGGCAATGGCGTCGTGGCGATCGACCTCGCAACTTTGCAGCCGCGCTTCATCCGGCATGATCGCACGGTGGCAAACAGCCTCGCCCATGACGACGTCTGGGCGCTGCTGCGCGACCAGGCGGGCTCGCTCTGGGTCGGTTGCATAGGCGGTCTCAGCTATCACCCCCGCACGTCCGGCCTGATCTCGGCGATGCTCGCTTCGGAGGACGCCACCGGCGGGCTGAGCGGTACCGATCCGCAATCGGTGCTGGCGACCCGCGACGGCCGGGTGTGGATGGGCTATCTCGACGGCGGCGTCGACGTGATCGATCCCGCGATCGGTCGGGTCGCCACGCTGCGCCCCGGTGACGGTAGCCGCCCTCGATCCACATTGCCGCCCGACATCGTCTTTGCCCTGACCGAAGACCCATGGGGAGGCGTCTACATCGGCACGCGGCGCGGCCTCTATTACAGCGATCCAGCCGCGACCGGGGTTCGTTTGGTGCCGCTGCCCGGGCGCGGTCCCCAGGCGTCGGTCACCGCCCTCTCCTTCGACGAGGGCATTCTCTGGGTTGGCGGCGACGAGGACGGGCTGCTCGGCGTCGTCCCCGATCGGGCGGGAAAGCTCCGTCGCGTTCCGTTCGGACCGAAGGACAGTGCGCGCCTCACCAATGACGGCGTCAATGTCATCCGGCGCGGGCAGGGACACGACCTGTGGGTCGGTACCCGCAACGGACTCTATCGTATCGACCTCAAGACCCGCCGCATCGACCATATCGCCGCCGACCCGGTCGACCGTAGCGCCCTGCCCGGTCGCAACGTGGTGGCGATGCTGTTCGATCGGCGTAATCGTCTCTGGGTCGGCACCTTCGGGGGCGGCCTTGCGATGATGACCGGTCGCGACGCTGCCGGCCGCTGGCATTTCCGCCGGTTGGGTGTGGCGCAAGGGCTGCCGCACATGAATGTGGACAGCCTGCAGATGGACGGATCCGGTACGATCTGGGCCGGCACCGACGACGGCCTCGCCCGGATCGACCCGGCGAGCTTCGCTGTCCGGGCCGTGCGCCAGGCAGACGGGTCTGCGCTGGTAGACTATTACGCCGGGGCCGGGGCGACCAGCACCGTCGGCGAAGCACTGTTCGGCGCGAAAGGCGGCCTCACCATCGTCCGGCCGGGCCCGCTGCCTCGCTGGACGCTGCAAGCGCCTCTGGTCGTGACCGATCTTCGGATCGGCGGGGTGCCGGTGCCGGTAGCACAAATCAACCGGACAACCTCTTCCACGCCGCTGACGGTCCCGTCCGATGCCAACAGCCTGGCGGTTGAATTCGCCGCACTCGACTACACCGCACCCGAACGCAATCGCTATGCCTATCGCCTCGACGGTTTCGATCGGGACTGGACCGAGACCGACGCCAATCGGCGACTTGCGATCTACACCAACCTGCCGCCCGGCAATTACGTCCTCCGCCTCCGCGGTTCGAACCGGGCCGGGATATGGGCCGAAGGCGAACGCGCCTTGCCGGTCCGCGTGTTGCCGGCCTGGTATCAGCGGCTATGGCTGAAGCTGGCCGGCGGCGTGCTGCTGCTCCTCGGCGTGGTGATGATCGTGCGATGGCGGACCCGCTATCTGCGCCGCCGCCAGGGCGACCTCGAACGCCAGATCGCCGAGCGTACCGCAGATTTGCGCGCCGCCAACGCACGGCTGGGCCATCTGGCGCTGACGGACCCGCTGACGGGCTGCGCGAACCGGCGGCATTTCCTGGCACTGGCCGAGGAAAAGATAGCCGCTGCGCGGCGCCACAGGCGTCCGCTCTGCCTGGCCATCCTGGATCTTGACGAGTTCAAGGCGATCAACGACCGCCACGGCCATCCGGGGGGCGACGCGGTGCTGGAGATGGCGGGCACCCTCCTGCTCGATCATCTGCGCGAAGGCGACGCCGCCGGGCGGATCGGTGGAGAAGAGTTCGCGATCCTGATGCCTGACACCGCGATAGCCGGTGCCCGGCTGCTCGCCGACCGGCTGCGCGAGGCCATCGGCGCCGCGCGGATCAAGGTCAACGGCCTTTCGATCGGCGTGTCGGCCAGCCTGGGGCTCGCCGAACTGTGCGACGATGACGATTTCGGACGGCTCTATGCGCGGGCCGACGCCGGGCTTTACGCCGCCAAGCAGGCCGGCCGGAATCGGGTGGAGACGGTCGCCCCGGCAAGCTGAAGCGACTTCAGCTCGCCATCTTGAGAATCGTGCTCCATTCCGCCGCGGTCACGGGAGACACCGATAACCGGCTCTGCCTCAGCATGGCCATGCCGGCCAGCGCAGGCTCCGCCTTCATCGCGGCGAGAGTGACGGGCTTCGCCAGCGCGCGAACCGGCGCCAGCTCGACAGCGACGAAGCGGCCTGCGGGATCGGTCGCGTCGGGAAAGGCGGTACGAACCACCTTCGCAATCCCGACCACGGCCAGCCCCTCCTGGCTATGGTAGAAAAGGACCTCGTCCCCGTCCTTCATCGCCTTCAGGTGCAACGCGGCGGCATTGTTGCGCACGCCGTCCCACACGGTACGGCCGTCGCGCTCGAGGTCGGCATAGGAATAGCTGTTCGGTTCCGACTTCACCAACCAGTGCGACACCGCCATTGTCCCGATCTCCCTTCACCCGCCGGAACGCCGTCTCGCGCCAGCGGGACGCAGCGCTCTAGAGCGGCACGCGATCTGATTGCATCAGATCTTCCAGTTCGTACAGCGGCCTGATCTCGATCTCGCTCGGGCCCATCATCGGATTGGGACAGCGCTTCACCCAGGCGACCGCCTCGTCCATGTCCTTGACCTGCCAGAGCCAGAAGCCGGCGACGAGTTCGTTCGGATGGGCGAAGGGCCCGTCGATGACGCTCCGGTCGGGCCCGTCAAAGGCAACGCGCTTGCCCCGCGAAGAGGGAGTGAGGCCGTCGCCGGAGAGCATGATCCCGGCTGCGGTCAGTTCCTCGTTGAACTTGCCCATCGCCTCGAACATCGCGAGCGCCTCGGCTGTGGGCCGGAAGCCCTGCTCGCTGTCCTCGGTCGCCTTTACCAGCACCATTACACGCATTGTCCGTCTCCCAGGTTCACCGGCCGGATCGGCCCGCACCGGTACGACGGGTACGACGGGCGAGATCCCGCCAAACCGACACCCCCCGAGGATAATCGAGACGCTGCGGGAGTTAGTGACCGGAGCCCGCGCGAAATACCCTATCCGTGATCGACGACCGCCTGAGGCCTGTTCCGGAAGCTGATGGCCATGCGATTATAGCTGTTCATAAGGCTGATAGCGATGGTGAGGTCGACGAGTTCCTTCTCGTCGAATACGGAGCGCGCAGCCTGATAGGCCTCGTCCGGTACGCCGGTCTCCGCGACACGGGTGACGCATTCGGCCCAGGCGAGCGCAGCCCTTTCGGTTTCGCTGAACAGGCTTCCGCCCTCCTTCCAGGCCTGCAGCAGCGCGAGCTTCTCGACCTTCACCCCCTTCCTGATGAGGTCGCGGGTGTGCATGTCGAGGCAATAGGCGCAATTGTTGATCTGCGTGACCGGGAGATAGATGAGATCCACCATCTCCTGAGGAAGTTCGCTCTGCAGCACATATCCGTAAACCGCGCCGAGGGCTTTGGCGCCGTTCGGAGCGATCTGGTTGTAGTCGAGTCTTTGGGTCATGGTTCCGATCTCGTCACTTGAGGGGGGTGGTGAGAGTCTTGTCGTCGGAATCGACGACGAAGACCGCGAGAAGCTTTGCCGGCCTCGTCCTGCTGGCATTGCGGCTGACCGAATGCGTTGCGTCCGGCGGTTCGGACCAGCCTTGCCCGGCCTTGTAAATGTGCGTCTTGCCGTCGTTCACCTTGGACTCGATTTCGCCCGAGACGACATAGGCATAGATGAAGGCTGACTTCGCATGCCGGTGCGGCTGCGAAGAAGCGCCCGGCGCATAATCGACCTCGACGACGATCATTGATTTGCCGGGAATATTCGGAATGGCCTGCTCGAACCTGGGCGTGACCGTCTCCGTCCGGCCGCCATGCGCGCAGGCTGGGCCTGCGATCGCCATAGAGGCGGCGGTGACCATGGTGCGGACCTTCATGAGCTTTCTCCTCGTGAGGGTTCCTAAATGCCACCCAATAGGTCATAAAAAAGTACCAAGAACTGATAGAAATAATATACCACGCCTTATGCGCGGACCCCTGACCCTGAATCTGGACCGTACGGCTCGAATCCCGCTGGCGGAACAGATCCGTAGGGGGATCGCCACCGCGATCGAGGACGGCGTACTGGAAGCGGGCGCACGGCTGCCGTCCTGGCAGGACCTTGCCGCTCAACTCGGCGTCGCTCGCGGGACCGTGCGGACCGCCTATGAGAAACTCGCCGCTGCTCAACTGGTCGACGCGTCACGCGCAGGCGGCACCCGGGTCGCCCCGCGGCCTCGCGCTACCGCCAGGCCGGACCCAGCCCCCGACGAAGGGTCCTTCATGCGAGTCTATCAGGAGATGACGCGGGGCCGTGGGATCTTTCAGATGGGGATTCCGGCCAGCGACATCTTTCCCGCCACCCTGTTCGCACGAATACGCACGCACATGGTCCGCGCCGAGGCGGCGGCGCCGCCGCTCTATCCCGATCCCCGCGGCGAACCCGAACTCAGGCGGGAAATCGCCGGCTATCTCGCCGTGGCGCGGGGAATAAGCTGCCTGCCGTCGCAGATCATCATCACCGCGGGCTTTGCTGCGGGACTCGGCCTGACGCTCGGGGTCCTGGGACTGGCAGGCCAGTCGGCATGGATCGAGGAGCCCGGCTTCCCCTGGACAAGAAGAGGGCTCGAACTGGCCGGCCTGTCGCCTGCCCCCATTCCGGTCGATCAGGACGGGATCGACCTCGATCATGCCTTTCGCCATCATCCGGGGGCGAGACTGGCGGTCGTCACGCCGGGGCAACAGGCCCCTCTTGGCTCCACGCTGTCGCTTGAGCGGCGGCTCCAACTGCTTGAATGGGCGGCCGCGAACCGCTCCTGGGTGATCGAGGACGACTATCTGAGCGAGTTACAACTGACCGGCAGGGCCGCTCCCGCGCTGGCATCGCTCGACCGCGACGGGCGGGTCATTCACATCGGGTCCTTCAGCAAGACGATCAGCCCGACGCTAAGGCTCGGCTTCGTCATGGTGCCGGCCGACCTCGTCGGCCGCTTCGCGGAGGTGGCGGCCTGCCTGGCCCCGGCTCCGGGTCCCGCCGCACAACTCGCAATCGCCGAATTCATGCGCGAGGGGCATTACATCCGCCATCTTCGTCGCACGAAGCGCGCCTACACGGCGCGGCGCGAGGCGCTGCTCGAGCAAATCCGTACACACACGGATACCGACTTGGTCGCGGCGCCCGGGCTGGCGGTACTGGTGAAGCTACCCGCGGCGATATCGGACATCGCCGTGGCGCGCGAGGTCTCCGCCTTCGGCATGTCCCCCGCGCCGCTCTCGACATGGTATGCATCGCAGGACGCGGCGGAGTCCGGCCTCCTGCTCGGCGTTGCCACGGCCCCCACGCGGAACCTGCCCAGATCCTGCGAGCGGCTCTTCGAAATGATATGGCGGGTGGGCGTCCAACGGTCGACCTGAACCATCCGCGCCTGAACGCTGCACAGGGAAATCGGAACCGGCGCTGGCGCCTGCCGAAGTAGCGGCCTTGATGGCAAGCGCCCTGTCATCCCGTCAGTCGCGTGTGGCGATCGTCGCCCTGTCCCCGAAATCATTCTCAAACCGACGCTCATCGAACGCGTTGGGTACCGTCACGGAGCCTCTGAAATTCTCGATATGAAGTCCGATATTCGCCATCGACAAGGTGAGGTGGAGCAGCTTCAACTCCTCCTGAGGCAGCTGTCCCAATGGAAATTGATCGAGATGGAGAAGCATCTCCTCCAGGCGCGGGAGAATTTTATCGTAAATTTCCCGCAACTCTCCGCTGCTTGCCTGAAGGCGACGCGCATGCCGTTCATTCTCGGTTTCGAGCGCCCAGGAATGGGCGATTTCTTCAAATTCGGCAAACTGTTCTGGTAACGACGAACCCATCATATTCTCCTTCAGGCCACCGGCCGATGGCCGCCCGTTCCGGCAAGCGCCTCGATGACTGCCAGTTGATGGCGTATCAGGACTTCCTCTTTCATCAGCCACTGGCGATCCTTCGCGCCCGACAGCATGGCCTGGTAGGTGTCCTCCATCGTGCCCGTATCCTCCAGCCACGCCGACCGCGCGAGAAGGTGGGTATATTCCGCCGCGAAAAGCCCGCTGTTTGTTCTGATACCGGGCATGTAGAAACGCCCCTCCCAGAGCGTCCGCCCGCTGCTGATCGGCCAGAACTGATGAGTAAACCATGTGTCCTGCGCCACATGAATCAGCATGTTCGGGAAGCATATCGCCAATTCAAAGGCGAAATTGTCGAGCTTCGCAGGATTTATCGTCTCCGGAAGCTCCAGCCTGCCCTGATGATATCGGGACGCGAGATTGCTCGTCGCGTAGCGATTTGCGATTTCCGCGACCGGCGTGTGGGCCGGTTTCATGTCGAAATACACGGAACTGGATTTGTGTATTCCGTGGAATTTTACGCCGTCTATTCCGCATTTAACGAGGTTTCCCAGCGCCCCGGCGTGAAGCGTGGCGACATGATAGGCCTCGGCGAACGCATCCATCCCGACTTTCCAGTTGGTATCGAGGATGGTGTGATAGGCGAAACTCTGGGTCAGGGCGGAAAAGGGAAAACCGTCAAAATGCCCGGCGAAGCTGCCCAGATAGGACTCCAGGGGCTCCGGTTCGGCTTCGCTGAGATTGATGAAGATGAAGCCCTGCCATACCGCGCAATGGATGGGCGTCAGGCCGTTCTCGTCCTTGCTGAAGCATTCCGGGAACTGGTCTTCCAGCGGCACGTGCACCAGCGCGCCCTTCGCGTCGAACACCCAGCCGTGGAACCGGCAGGAAAGGATGCCGGCCTTGTTGCCGCCCGTCGTTTCATAGCCGTTATCCGAGACCAGCTTGTTGCCGCGATGCGAGCACATGTTGTGGAAGGCGCGGACGGCGCCTTCCCTGTCGCGGATCAGCACCACTGAGCTGTTCGCGAAGTCGAGCCGCTTGACCTTCCAGTCCCCCGGCTTCTTCAATTCCTGTTCCGTGCCGGCGATCAGCCAGCAGCGCTTGAACACGGTGTCGATTTCGCGACGATAATCTTCTTCGGAAACATAGCTTGCGATCGGAACCGGGCCAGTACCCAGCATTTCATCGACATTGCCGCTGTTGATCTCAGAGAAATTCATTTCGCGCCTCCGGCACCGTGGAATATGTCCAACGGAATTTCCGCGGTGACCATCACATTGGGAGAGTCCACGACCTGTGCGATCCGCAGGTCGGCCGCGGCCGAACACAAGATGTAGGCATGGTCGCGGGATAATCCGCGCTGGCCGCAAAGCCAGTCGATCAGGTTCAGCAACGCATTGCGCGCAGCCAGCGTCACATCCTCGGAAAGATTGCGCAGCTTCCGTAGGCGTGGATCGTTCACATAATCGAGATGCGGCGGCAATTCTCCCGCCTGTTTGGTGGGGAAGCCCATCGTCGCATAGACCGGCCGCCGGGCAGCGGCGGGGCGGAAACCTTCCACCACCGGGCCGGCAAGCCCGCGCCCCTCCCCCTTCCGGACCTCGCAGCGTATATGCACTCGCGCCGCGATCTCGATGGCGGAACCGCAGACCTCGCCGTCGCCCTGCGCGAAATGCACGTCGCCGCACCACACCCCGGCGCCGGGGACCGAGACCGGCACGACGAGCGTGCTGCCGGGCGCGAGCAGGCTCGTGTCCATGTTACCGCCAAACTCGCGCGGCGGGATGGTGCGTAGCCCCTCGCTCTCGAAGCGGCTGCCCGCGCCGAACAGGGCGTGCGGAAGGGCGTTATCGGGGTCCGGTAGCATCACGATGCCCCCGGCGTCTCGAAGCTCCGCTTCGCGGGACAAGGCATCTGCGACCAGCGCCGCGTCCGGAAGGACGCCCATGGAACCGGGAAAAGGCCGGATCGGAACACGGATACCCGGCAGGCTGTCGCTGACCGCGAAATCCTTCTCGAGACGCCAGTGCACCACGGCGGGCGCCACAAAGAGATCGCGCAGAAACGAAAACCCCGGAGCGATCATGGTGACGCCATGGGGCGCCGGCTCGATCGCGTCGATCGTGATGGCGATTGCGTCGCCAGGCTCCGCTCCCCGGATTTCGACAGGGCCCGTCATCGGATGAACCCGCCCCAGATTGAGGCCCGCCATCTGCTCGACGGGGGCACCGAACGTCATCTGCCCGTCGATGCAATCGCGGGTCTGGAAGACAATCGCCTGACCCGGGTCAGCCGTAGCGGCAAACGGGATCGCGTAATGCAACCGGTTGAAGCAGGCCATGTCCTGGTCGGCCGGAATATCCGGACGTCCGACGATGACGGGCGCGGAGGCGGGAGAGGCTGATTTTTCCATGCCCCGGATATGGCATCGGGGCGGATGCGGACGATATCATGGGCTGGAACGGCTTGACATCGATTGGAATCAATCGCCCGCGCGGGTTCCAATATTGCGCATATGTGCCAGTGGTTTCGCGGCGATGTTACTCGTCCGGCGTTTTTTGAGGAACAAGGGTGCTCCACGGCAGGAGACCCTTTATGAAACTGGCGAGATTTGAGCGGGACGGCCAGATCCGGACCGGCATCGTGACGGAAAGCGGCATCATCGATCTCGCCAGCGCGAATGCCCCGGTCCAGCATCTGGACGACATCATCACGGGCGGGACTGCGGCACTCGACCAGTTGGCTGATATTGCCGCGAAGGCGATCCCGGATGTCGACCTAACGACCGTGAACCTGCGCGCGCCGGTGAACCCGAGAAAGTTCCTGGCCATCGGCATGAACTATCGCGCGCACGCGGAGGAAGCGGAAAAGCTCGGATATGCCGCCCCCGCCCGCCAGCTTTGGTTCAACAAGCAGACGAGCGCGATCGCAGGACCGTTCGATCCGATAGAACCCGGCGTTTCGGAACAGCTCGACTATGAAGTCGAACTCGGCGTCGTTATCGGCGCCCGGAGCAAATATGTTCCGGCCGAAGAGGCGCTTTCGACGATCTTCGGCTATGTCGTGCTGAACGACGTCTCGGCGCGCGACTGGCAGGCGCATTCGCCCACTTTCACGATCGGCAAGTCATTCGACACCCATGGTCCGGTGGGCCCCTGGATCGTCACCGCGGACGAGATTCCCGACCCCCAGAATCTGGGTTTGCGCTGTCTCGTCAACGGCACGGTGCGGCAATCGAGCAATACCAGCCGCATGATCCACTCGATCGCGGACCAGATCGCCTATCTCTCCAGCGCGTTCACGCTGGAGCCTGGCGATCTTATCGCGACGGGTACGCCCGAAGGTGTGGGCCTAGCGCTCGATCCCCCGTGTTTCCTCGAGCCGGGCGATCGCGTGCGCTGCGAGATCGATCGGATAGGGGCGATAGAGAATATCGTCGCGCAACCAGCATTCCCGCCGGTTGCGGCGGGACGGCGCTGATCATGGACGGTCAGGCAATCGAAATGCGGCTGCTGCGCGTCGAGGCGCGGCAGGCCATCGAAGCGGTCGTCAACCGTCTCCGTCGTTCCTCCGACCAGGGTAACGATCCGGCGATCAGCCGGGATCTCCTTGCACCCGGCGCACGATGGCGCGTGCGCGGCGCCGACGGCCTGCTGGATGGGGAACTGCTTGTCGAAGGGCGCGACAATATCCTTGCCGCCGCCAGTCAGATCGCACGGGACACGATCCTGCAATCGCTCCACTTCACCGGGCCCGTGGAAATCGATCTGGATGACGATGGGCTGCATGCTGCCTGCCGCTGGTATCTCTGGGAGCTGCTTCAGGCGAGACGGCCGCAGGGGGTGCAGGTCGAGATTCTGGGCGGCTGGTACGACGCGCAGATGGGCATGCATTCTGGCCGCTGGCTGATCGAGGATATCGTGCTCAACATCCGTATCCAGGGCCCCGCGGCTCCGGGATGGATCTTCTCATGAAGCGAAACGCCCCGTTTGCCGCGCGCCGGGAAACGACGCGCTCTCATCTCGCTGCGGTTGCTTTCCATATCCGGCTATCCGCGAGGCACATCTGATAGAGCCGCGCACGGCAGAACCGCTACATTTGTCAAAATTACAGCAAAAATCACTGTGGAGGATACATGCCCCGTTCCATCAGATCGGCCACGACCCTTGGATTGATCGCAGCGCCGGCTCTCGGCCTGGCGGCGCCGGCGGCGGCGCAAGAGGCGGCTGACGCCGCGATCGGCGGCGACATCGTGGTGACCGCACAGAAACGCGCGGAACGCATCAGCGACGTTCCCATGTCGATCACCGCAGTCTCCGGAAACGACCTAGCGAAGCTGGGCATCTCCAGCCCCGAGCAGCTGACCAAGCTGGTGCCCGGCCTGACATTCCAGGTCAGCGACTATGGGCCGCCCGTCTTCACCATCAGAGGCATCGGCTATCTCGATCTGTCCATCGGCGCGGGTCCGGCCGTCACTGCCTATGTCGACGAAGTGCCGCTGCCCTTCTCGCTGATGACCCGCGGCGCGACGCTGGACCTGGAACGTGTCGAGGTACTGAAGGGACCGCAGGGAACATTGTTCGGTCAGAACTCGACGGGCGGCGCGATAAACTATGTCGCCGCGAAGCCGACGTCCGATTTCTCCGCGGGCGCCGAACTCTCCTACGGGCGCTTCCAGTCGGTCGAGGTCGAGGGCTTCGTCAGCGGCCCGCTGACCCCCACGCTGGGAGCCCGGGTGGCAGTGCGGCATGAAAGCGCCAACGGTTGGCAGAGGAGCCTCTCCCGCCCCGCTGACCGTCTGGGCCGCCGCCAGTTCAACAGCGGACGGATCCTTCTGGACTGGAAACCATCCAGCGACCTCAAATTCACGCTGGGTATAAGCGGCTGGGAAGACGGATCGGAGAGCACCGCGGTGCAGTTCCGCGAATTCCTGCCCAAAACGCCGCCAAATGCACTCAATCAGTTCGTATATGACGCTTTGCAGAACTACAATCTCGTGCCGACCAACAATCGGGATGCCGACTGGGATGCTGATCGCGATTATTCAGGCAAGAACCGTTTTCACCAGCTGTTCCTACGGGGCGAATTGAACCTGAGCGATACGACGACACTCACGTCGATCAGCTCCTATTCCAAATTCACCATCGATCGCCTGGCGGACCGTGATGGAACCGACTTCAAGAATCTGGACGTCAACACGACCGGAAAACTCGAGTCCACGTTTCAGGAACTTCGCCTTTCCGGAAGGCTGGGCGATCTCGGATGGATGATCGGCGGCAATTATCAGCGCGATATCGCCTATGAGCGCGACATCGACACGTTCAACGCCGACAATACGAACGTCGGGCCGTTCTATTTCAATTCGGGCCTGTTCCTCAGCAGCCAGAAGGTACGCACCCTGTCCGTTTTCGGGGCCGTGGACTACAAGTTGAGCGACACGATCACGCTGCAGGCGTCATCGCGCTACTCCGATCAGAATCGTCGCTTCAACGGATGTTTCGGCGACAGCGGAGACGGCACATCCGCCGCCGCTCTCAATTTCCTGTCGCTGGCCCTTGGCGGCAGCGGCGGCGCCGGGCCGGGCGAATGCGCGACGATCGATTCCGTCACCTTCCAACCCGGCCCCGTAACGTCGCGGCTGGATGAGGATAACCTGTCCTGGCGCCTCGGAATCGACTGGAAACCGAATACGGACACGATGCTATACGCCAATGTTTCCAAGGGATATAAGTTCGGCGGCTATTCGATACCGACGGCCGCTCTCAGCAGCCAGTTCAATCCCGCGACGCAGGAATCGCTGCTCAGTTACGAAGTGGGCTTCAAGAAGTCGCTCGCCAATCGGCGGCTTATCATAAACGGCGCCGCCTTTTATTATGACTATAAGGACAAGCAGCTTATCGGCACGGTGCTCAATCCTATTTTCGGCGGAATCACGCAGCTGGTCAACATCCCCAAGTCGCGGGTGATCGGCGCCGAAGTCGAAATCACGGTGCGCCCGGTGAAAGGCCTCCGCGTGATGACCGGCCTGACCTACATCCATTCCAAGGTGCAGGCCAACCCGACGCCGCCCGCGGAACCGCGCGATGTCTTCGGCGGCCTCACGAGCTTCATCGGCGAAAGCTTTCCCAATACACCACGATGGCAGTCCGTCACCGATGCCGAATATGCACATGCGCTGGGTTCCAGAAGGGTCTTCGTCGGTGCCACCTATTCCTATCGCAGCGGGGCCTATGCGGCATTCGGTCAGGATCTCCCCCAGATCAGGATCGCCGGATACGGCCTGCTCGATCTCCGCGCCGGAATGGAGTCCGAGGACGGACGCTGGCGTTTCCAGATATGGGGTCGCAATGTCGGCAACACCTACTACTGGACCAATGTCGCCAAGATCATCAGCACAGTGACCCGTACACCGGGAAATCCGGCCACTTACGGCGCCACGCTCAAATTCCGGTACTGACCGGCATAACGCTTGCCAAAGAACCAGAGGTAAGTCTCATATAAATCAGGGACAGGCAGATCGTCGATCGGGAGGCAGCCGCCGTGGATATCCTTACTCCGACCCATTCCCCGGTTTCTTGTCAATCCTATACGCCAGACTGGATGCCCCTCCGTAAATATCAGGCTACCCGGGGACGCGTTACGGGCGAGGCGCTGGAACATTTCAGCCAAACCCTCGCGCCGTATCGCGCCCTGAATGTTTCGCGACCGCCTCAACTCGGATTCCTGCATCACCGCGCCCGTCTGGGCGGGATGCACTTCAATTCGATATGGTACGAAACCGGGCATCGCATGCATGCCATGCTTCCCGAAGGCACGTTCTATATCGTCTATGTTCTGGGCGGGAGTGCCACCTATCTCGCAAACGGCGAGGTGCTTGTCGCAAGGCAGGGCACCATCGTTGTCCACAATCCGGACTGCCAGCTCGAATGCGAGATGAGCGACGATTTCCGGCAGATCGTGATCCAGCTCGACGCCGACCGCCTGATCGAGATTTTTCAGAACGAGTTGGGCGGCGCGCCGGTCAGCAAGCTCCGCTTCGATAGCTGCCAACTATCGGCGGACGGAGCGGGGGCATCGCTCGCCCGCTTCATCCTGCTCTGCTGCGAGGAACTGGACGCGCAGGCCTACGGCTTACAGTCCCGGGTGATCGAACGGCACTACATGCAGATGCTGGCTCTGCTGCTGCTCGAGATCTTTCCCCACAGCCACTCGTCCCTGCTGGCCGAGCCGCTGGCGACGGTGACCCCTTATTATGTCCGCAGGGCGGAGGAATTCATCCGCAAAAACTATATGGAATCGATCGCGCTGGAAGATATTGCGGAAGCGGCAGGCGTCAGCGCACGGTCGCTTCACAACGGTTTCCGTCAGTTCCGCAATCTCAGCCCGATGACTTTTCTGAAAATGATCCGCCTCGAATATGCCCGTCGGGAACTGGCTACCGCGGCACGGCGCGGGCTTTCCGTGACGGGCGTCGCGTTGAACAACGGCTTCAACCATATGAGCAAGTTCGGCGCGGATTATCGCCAGCGCTATGGCGAACTCCCATCCGAGACGTGGCGCCGCCACCGTTAACCCCCGGTCTCATCCGAAAGCGCACAAGATGGCGAACAAGTTCAAGCAGGCCCTTCATGCGGGCATGCGCCAGATCGGCTTGTGGCAATCGCTGGCCAGTCCCTACACGACGGAGATCTGCGCCGGCGCGGGATATGACTGGCTGCTGATCGACGGCGAACACGGGCCGAACGACCTGCGCTCGATCCTCGCCCAATTGCAGATCCTGCGGCCCGGCGGTCCCGAACCGGTGGTGCGTCCGGCGTCGGACGATCCCGCAGGGATCAAGCAGCTTCTGGACATAGGCGCACGCAATCTTCTCGTTCCGATGGTCCATAGCGCGGATCAGGCCCGCGCGCTGGTGGCCGCGACGCGATATCCTCCAGCCGGAATCAGAGGGGTTGCCGCGTCAGTCACGCGCGCGAGCCGATGGAACCGGCACCAAAGCTATTTCCAGGCCGCCGATGACATGATCTGTCTCCTGGCGCAGGTTGAAAGCCGCGCCGGGCTCGCCGCCTTGCGCGGCATTTGCGCGGTGGACGGCGTGGACGGCGTGTTCATCGGCCCGGCCGACCTTGCCGCCGACCTCGGATATTCGGGAAATCCGTCGCATCCCAAGATGGCCGCCATCATCGAACAGGCGATCCGCGATATCCGCGACAGTGGCAAGGCGGCCGGCATTATCGTTACCGATGCGGAGCTGGGTCACCATTATCTCGATATCGGCGTGACGTTTCTCGCCGTGGGCGTGGATGTCCTCTTGCTCGCGCGCGCGTCCGAAGACCTCGCCGCCCAGTACGGACGGACGCGCCCCGAAGAGGCGCACTGACGCGGACCTTCGCCAGATCCTGCGAGCGGCTCTGCGAGATGATGTGGCGGGTAGGCGCCCGATGATCGACCAGACTCTTCGCCTCCCCTAAACGCTCGGCGGGAGGTTGGGACCCGCACTCACCGGTCCCAGCCTCCCTATCGCCGGACGTAGCGCCGCCTCAGCGCAGCGCCGCCAGTACCGCGTCGGCCAGAGGTGCGCTCGAAGCCGGGTTCTGGCCGGTCAGCAGATTACCGTCCCTCACCACATAAGCGCCCCAGTTCGGTCCTTTCTCGTAGCGTGCTCCGGATTTGCGCAACGTATCGGCGAGCAACCACGGCGCATTGTCGGCGGTACCGAGCTCGATCTCCTCCTCATCGCTGAAGGAGGTCATCGCCCGGCCCTTGAACAACCAGTCGCCATCCGGATCGCGGGCCGCGAGCAGGGCCGCCTGGCCGTGGCACACGGGTGCGATGAGGATGCCGGCACGATCGGCCTCCGCCAGGATGCGGCCCATGTCCATATCCTTGTAAAGATCCTCGACAGGCCCATGTCCGCCGGGAATGACGATCGCGTCATAGCGCCGCCCGTCTATGTCGGCGAGCACCAGCGGGTGAGCCAGGCGCTCGGCGATCGCGTCGAGATAGCGGCGGAAGTGGTCGACATTCTCCTGCCCGACGACGGCGGGACTCATGCTGTGCGGGTCGATCGTCGGCGCCACGCCGCCCGGCGTGGCAATGTCGACGGTGCAGCCTTCGCCGGCGAATTTTTCGTCCATGACGACGAACTCTTCGGCCCACACGCCGCTTTCATATTTTGAGCCGTCGGCGCGAGTCCAGGTATCCGCCGCGGACAGGACGATCAGAATCTTGGTCATTGCTCGTCTCCTTCTTGAATATGCGGCATCGGGAGCCAGGCTCGCGATGACCATGGGATGCTGAAGATGATCGCGCGCCGTGGAGCGTGCAGCCGGCCGGCCACGCGCGCTCGCCGCGCGGGACCCATCTCGTCTTCAAACTCGTTGATCGAGCAGCCCGCCATAACTGCGAGGCAGGTACCGTTTCGCGATACACCTTCGATATAGCTATCTCACTGCGGCTACAAAGACTTTGCATATCCGGCCATCATGCCTGTAAGGCATGACTCATGGAACTGCGCCACCTTCGCTATTTTGTCGCCGTGGCGGAAACGGGCAGCCTGACCGAGGCCGCGGAAAAGCGGCTCTTCACCTCGCAACCCTCCCTCAGTCGGCAGCTGCGGGACCTGGAGGTCGAGATTGGCGCCCAACTGCTGGTGCGCGGCCCGCGAGGCGTAACGCTGACCTCAGCGGGCCAGGCCTTTCTCGACCATGCCCGGCTTGCGCTTCTTCAGGCGGCGGAAGCCGTCGCCGCGGCCCGGCGCACGGCCCGGCCGGCCAAGACCAGTTTCGCGGTCGGATTCCTGACCGGCCAGGAAGTCGAGTGGCTTCGACACGTCACCCATCTGCTGCGCGACGAACTGCAGACGATCGATTTCCGGGTAACCAGCGACTTCTCACCGGCCATCGCCGCTGCGGTCGAGCGCGGTGAGATCGATCTCGGCTTCTCGCGGATCGAGCCGCAGCCTAACGTTACCTACAAGGTCATCGCACATGAGCCGATCGTCGTCGTCTTGCCGCGCGAACACCCCCTCGCAATCAAGCGCGAGATCGATCCGCGCGAGATTGATCCGCAATCCTTCATCGGCTATGCGGATGCCCCTCACGTGCTGCGCGGTATCGTCGAGCGATATTTTAGCGAACGAGGCCTCGCTATGGCACCGACCCGCTTCCTCGACGGTTACGCGACCGGCATCTCGCTGGTTGCCTCCTCCAAGGGCGTTACCTTGCTGCCGGCCTATGTGGAGGCCTTGCTGCCAGCCTCGCTGGTCAGCCGCCCGCTCGCGGGCAACGGGCCGGTGATCGAGATCGCAGCCGGGTACCGTGCCGACAATCCATCACCAACCCTGGCGGTCTTCCTGCGCAATATCGACCGCCTCGCTGACGCGCGCGCCGCCGAGGCTGGCGGAGACTGAGGGCGCGCGCCCATCATGGAGCGCGGGGAGATGAATGGCGCATCAGGCGGAGGCGTGAATCACCCGCGAATATCCTTCGCCGCCGTATCCCTCACTCCCACTCGATTGTTCGGATGATGAGTAAGCATCTGTAATCACTCATGAAAATTCCGAAAACCGATCAGAATGCCTCCAGCGTTACCGTCAAAAACCTACGCTTTTGATTTCAAACGACTTTTTCCTCGAAATTTTTTTCCATGGTATCGCCATCTATCGGCACCCACCGGCGACTTTGACACCGCGAGGTCGGCTTTTGCCGATGCATCCCGGGGGATGGGTCGATACCGCCATCAGGCCGTAGCCTACATTGCGACAGCGTGCGAGCGCTAGCTCGTGAAGGAGCAAACCGGGCGCCTGCTAGCGGCCGTCTCTCGATATTTTGGCAACTAAGACGGCTTTTCGCGCATCGTTGTGATAAAGCAGAGCACCGATTACACTGAAGGCTGCAACAATTACGCCATAGCGCGCACCGCGCCCCTTGCGTCGCAACGCTTTGCTTGCTACACGCATCGAACGCGACGCTTGATGCAACGGACCGCTAGGATTACGCAATTGGACCACTTCTCGATCATTCAAGCTTTGTGCCGATCTGCGATGGCAGACCCATCCCCCGCGGTTCGTAAGCAGATCGAACGATTGCACGCCGCCCTTGAAAAGGATGGCGATGAGAAGCAGGCAGCGTCGATCGCCGGCATCTTGGCGACGGCGCAGCGCGCCAAAGAAGTGGCCCCAAGCCGCATCGAACGGTCGCGAGCGCAACTGGTCGGCGAAACGCTTGGCCCCAACACGGCGGTGCCCGTCGATCGCGAAACTGCAGCCGCCTTAGCCGAGATCATCTTCCCGACCGACATCACATCGCGGCCTCCTTTGTTTAATCCGACCGTAACTCAGGCGGTCGGAACAATCATTGAGGAGTGGGCGAACTTCGCTGCCTTCTCAGAGATCGACATAGCGCCGTCGAAGACCTGCCTAATCTACGGCGCGCCGGGGACCGGAAAGACACGCCTGGCCTTCTGGATTGCGCGCGAGCTGGGCCTGCCCGTCGTCCTGGTGAAATTGGATGGCCTGGTCTCATCCTTCCTTGGGACGACAGCGCGCAACATTGGGAACCTCTTTTCGTTCGCCAACCGCTATCGTTGCGTCTTGTTGCTCGATGAGTTCGATGCGATCGCGAAAGTGCGCGACGATCCGCAGGAGGTCGGCGAGATCAAACGCGTCGTGAACGCCTTGCTTCAAAACCTCGACTCGCGCCGCGACGTCGGATTCACGATCGGCATCACCAACCACCCGAAGCTGCTCGACCCAGCCGTCTGGCGCCGGTTCGAGGTGCAGCTCGAAATCCCGAAGCCGGACTTCGAGATGCGCAAGGCGATTGCTTCCCACTTCATGCCGCCAATCACCGCGCCCGAAAGCCATTTGCGTCTGATCGCGTGGTTCACCGAAGGGTCGACAGGCGCAGAGATTGAGTCGCTCGTCCGCACCTACAAGAAGGCGACGACGCTTCGCGAAGCGGAGCGTCTCGATCTGCTTGGCACACTACGCCAGTTTGCGACGCTCAACGCCGCGCGAGTGCAGAGCGAGCGCCGGGCCCTGCTGTTCGAAGAGCCATCCACCCTATTCCGTGCAATGCGCGATGACCCCGTGCTCGGCTTCTCGATGACCGACATTGGCGAGATTGCAGGCAAGGACAAATCCACCGTCAGTCGCCAGCTCGGCAAAGCGCTCAAGAACGACGAGGAGCGGTAAGCGATGGCGGGCCCGGTTCAGATCGTTCTCAACCCCGAGAACTACGAAGAAGCCCGCGAGGCGGGCGGGGGCGGTGGGCGCAAGGACTTCTTCGCGCACAAAGACCGGGAATTCGTCGCGCATCGGGCTGCGCTCGTCAGCCAGATCGACTCCATCTCCGGCACACTCTCCGCTCAAGCCCAGGGTCCTGTCGGCTTTGCCAAGGTCATCCTTCGCCGCGAGGCCTGGGCAAAGAGCCATCGCCCCGTGGCTACACTGTTCCGACCTGACCGCGTGCCGGTCGTCGGTGGCGGCGATCTCGGCGTCATGATTGTTGAAGTGCAACGCACCACCCTTCGGCAGATTGTGGCCGAGATGGAGAAGGCTGAAACCCACACGGAGATGCGCTTCGATCCCAATCGGGAGAAGGAGGTAGCCCGACCGGAGGCGCGCGCAGCGCAAGATAGATTTTTGAAGGCGCCGAAGGTGGCTGTCAGCTGCGGTTTTTGAAGCGCCAGCTGTCGTTGCCCGTCTCGACGATATCGCAGTGGTGGGTGACGCGGTCGAGCAGCGCCGTGGTCATCTTGGGATCGCCGAACACGGTCGGCCATTCGCCGAAGGCGAGGTTCGTGGTGATGATGACGCTGGTCCGCTCATAAAGCTTGCTGATGAGGTGGAACAGCAACTGCCCTCCCGAGCGGGCGAACGGCAGATAACCGAGCTCGTCGAGCACGATCAGGTCGAGCCGCGACAGCTGCGCCGCCAGGGTCCCGCCTTTGCCGATCCGGGTCTCCTCTTCGAGGCGTGTCACCAGATCGACAGCGAGTTGCAATTGGCCTCCATTTTCTCCAGGCGCTGACGCGCCCATTCGAAGAAATCACGAAGGGCTGATGCCTCCTCGACGATGTGGTCATCAGGAAACGCCATCAGGAACGTCCGTAGCCGATCTCGCTCATCTGCTTGCGCGGTCTTGAAATGATTACTGTTGACTCTTGAGACTAAAAATGGTCACATGAGTCAGAAAACGCCGACAGGACATTGCGACGCAAATTGCAAGACGGGACAGGGAAATTTCTGTGACTGACGATAATGAGCCAGGCACTCGCCTATCCCATAAGCCCGACCCGTCGTCGTGTTGCATAGAACCGCTCCGCTAGAAACGGCTATCGCCCCGACGCCGAGGCCTATCGGGTAACGAGCCACTAAATGAACCGCATTTTCCGGGTGGAATATGAAAACAAGAATCACCGATCTGTTCGGCATAGCCCATCCCATCATCCAGGGCGGCATGCACTTCGTCGGGCTCGCGGAGCTGGCATCGGCGGTATCTAACGCAGGCGGGCTGGGGATGATCACCGGACTGACGCAGCGTACGCCCGAGTTGCTGGCGAAGGAGATCGCGCGCTGCCAGGAGATGACCGACAAGCCGTTCGGCGTGAACCTGACCTTCCTACCGACCTTCGCCAACCCTCCCTATCCGGAGTATATCGCGGCGATCGCCGAGGCGGGAGTGAAGGTGGTGGAAACCGCCGGTCGCAGCCCCGAAGAACACATGTCGGGGCTGAAAGCCGCCGGCATCAAGGTCATCCACAAATGCACGAGCGTTCGCCATGCACTGAAGGCGGAAGCGATCGGCTGCGACGCGGTGAGCGTCGACGGCTTTGAATGCGGCGGTCATCCGGGGGAAGACGATGTCCCCAACATGATTCTCCTGCCACGCGCCGCCGAAGAGCTGTCGATCCCGTTCGTCGCCTCGGGCGGAATGGCCGACGCGCGCTCTCTGGTGGCGGCGCTGGCGCTAGGCGCCGAGGGCATGAACATGGGCACACGCTTCATCGCAACGAAGGAGGCGCCTGTTCACGACAACGTCAAGCAGGCCATCCTGAAGGCGACCGAACTCGACACCAGCCTCATCATGCGTCCGCTCAGGAATACGGAGCGCGTGCTGAACAACATGGGGGTATCCCGCATCCGCGAGATCGAGCAGGATAAAGGCGTCGCGCTGACTATCGACGACATCCACGATCTCGTGGCAGGAGTCTATCCGAAGGTCATGGTGAACGGCGACATGGACGCCGGCGCCTGGAGCTGCGGCATGGTCGCGGGGCTGATACACGATATCCCGACGGTCAGGGAGCTGATCGACCGCATCATGGCCGAGGCCGATCGCCTTGTCCACCAACGCCTCGCCAGCCTGTACGCGTACCGGCGTACAACGCTACTGGAACGGGCATAGCGGAGGGGAGGCGCAGGCTCGGTTTGGACTCGATGTGCTTACGCTGCTGCCCTTGAGCTCAGCGCTCCGTCCTAAGCTGCTGCGCCCTGAAGATGCCCCTCGCGGATCGCGGTCTGCAGGAAGCGGGGAGATAGCGCGTCGCCGATAGCGGTGGCGCGAATGCCGTGACCCGCGAGGTCATTAACCAGCTCCCCACCCTGGGGCCGATTGAGCGACACGAACACCACTGTATCAGCCGGGACTTCCTCGTTGAGCGCCGTATCGCTGCCCAGCGATGCCGGCGCGACGATGGCGCTGTTGTGCCTGATCTCCAAAACGCGCATCCGCGTCCGGAGCTTCAGACCCTTCGGTAGCATGCGCCGCAATGCCGGCTCTGTCATGAGCGCGTATTCAGACAAGGGCGCGAAGGAAATCTTGGTCGTGAGGAAGGTAACGGCAAGCCCTCTGTCGAGAAGATATTCGGCGGCTGCGATCGCTTCATAGTGGCCAAGATCATCGATCACCAGCGCGCTTCTGCCCAATTTGCCGACCGCGCCTTCGAACAGATCCAGCGTGGATAACACATGGGGCTGCTGGAACCCCGCGATCGGCTCCCCCGGATGCACTATCTGGATGCCGTCCATGCGCGGGTTCGCGCCGGTAGCCACGATAACCTCGTCGGGCTCGGCCGCCATGATCTCTTCTACGCCGACGTAGCTGCTGAGCCGGACGTCGACGCCCAGCCGGTAGACTTCCTGCTCCAGCCACGCAATGATATCGGCGAGGCCGTACCTCGTCGGAGCCATGGCGGCGAAGGCGAGCGTGCCGCCGAGACCCTTGCGCGCCTCGAACAGGACAACGGCATGGCCACGCATCGCGGCGACGCGCGCAGCTTCCATCCCGGCCGGTCCGCCGCCGACGACGACAACGGTCTTGCGGACCGGGCTCGGCTCGATCGCGTGATCACCGACTTTTGCCTCCAATCCGGCGCCGGGATTGACGGTGCAGCCGATCGCCCCACCCGTCACGATCTGCGCGACGCAGACCTGGTTGCAGGCGATGCACGGACGAACCTCGAGCACGCGACCCTCAACCGTCTTTCGGACGATATCCGGATCGGCGATGTGGGCTCTAGTCATGCCGACCATATCGGCGGCGCCCTCGCGGATCACCTGGTCCGCCTCTTCAAGCGTGCGAAACCGCCCGATCACCAATGTCGGTAGGTCCGTGCCGCGGGCGATCGGCGCATTGTAGGGCAGTTCATAGCCGGGCGGCTCTTGCATGCCCGACGCAATCCGATCGAACGTCTGATAGTTGCCCAGCGTGAGGCCGACGAAATCGATCAGCTTCCGCTCCTCGAGAACACGGCAGAGTTGCAGATTCTCGTCAGCGCCGATGCCGCCTGTGGTGAGGTCGTCGCCAACCCGGACCCCGACCACGAAATTGGGAGAGGTCGCCGCGCGAATGCCCGCGGCGATCTCCACCACAATCCGGATCCGGTTCTCGAACGATCCGCCGTAATCGTCGGTTCGTCGGTTGCTGTTGGGCGAAAGAAACTGAGCGAGGAGATAGCCATGGGCGGCATGGATCTCCACGCCTGCAATGCCAAAGCTTTCGCACTTCACAGCGGAAGCGACGTAGCCTTCGATAACCGAGTCGATCATGGCCTTCGTCATCGGGATCGGAACGATGCCGGTGAGCGGGCCCGGCACGTCCGAAGCCGACCAGGGTGGCGAACCGTCTGGCGGCGCCATATGCGCGCCCCCATGGTAGAGCTGCTGGAAGAGCGCCATGCCATAAGGCGCGCAGGCATCGACCAACCGCCGGTAGCCATCGCCGTTCTCGTGGCCCGACCAGAGATTGAGATCCGACAGGACCAGAGGGCTGCTCGGATGAACGGAGAGCGCGTCGATGATCGTCAGGCCGACGCCGCCGCGCGCGCGGGCGGCGTGATAAGCGATGCGGCGTTCGTTCATATCAGGACCGAATGCCGTACCATGTGCCGAGCGGAAGACTCGGTTCTTTATGTCGACATTGCCGATCCTGATGGGTGTCAGCACGTGGCTGAGGGCCATTCGTTGTCCCCTATCGAGCGTTATATGATGGCAAGCGGGACCATGCGCTGATGTCCGTGACTACAGCGTGCTTCAAGGGCTTGAGACCGCGGGTCGGCAGATCGGTCTTCGCGGTTAAGCGGCAGGCGGAGGAGCATCGACCGATGCGTAGACCTTGAGTTCCTGGAACTCTTCGATCGCGCGCGGACCACAGAGGGCGCCGATGCCACTTTGCTTGTAGCCGCTCTGCTCGAAATGCTCCGACAGCACGCCCCAGCAGTTGATCCAGATATGGCCTGCCTGCACGGCCTTGCCGACGCGACGGGCGCGGGCGATGTCGCGAGTGAAGACCGATGTCGCCAGGCCGAATTCGGTCGCATTAGCGCGCCGGACCGCATCCGCCTCGTCGCCGAACAGTTCGAACGTCTGGACCGGTCCGAAAAGTTCGTTTTGGACGATGAAGGTGTCGAGCGCCTCGACCTCGATCAGGGACGGCTTGTAGAAGGCGCCGTTCGCCAGCGGCCCCTCCGTCACGGGCCCGCCGCGAACAAGGATCTTGCCGTAGGATTTCGCCTCCTCGACGATCTTATCGAGCTGGTTAACGCTCGCCTTGTCGATCACCGGACCCAGTTGGGTGGCAGGATCCTCGCTGTCGCCGACGCGGACATTCTGATAGGCCTCGACCAACGCCTCGCGCAACGCGTCGGCAATCCCGCGCTGGACAAGAACGCGCGAGCCCGTGCAGCAATATTGACCGTTCATCAGCACCAGCGCCATCACGATCTGCGGGACGACGATGTTGAGGTCCGCATCTTCGAACACGATCAGCGGCGTCTTGCCGCCCAGTTCGAGGTTAAGCCGCTTCAGCGTTTTGGCTCCATTCGCGGCGATGAGCCGCCCAACCTTGGTGCTCCCGGTGTAGCTCACGACGTTCACGTCCGGTGAATCGACGAGCAGAGCCGCCGCGACGCTGCCGCTTTCGGTGATCGTGTTCAGCACGCCCGGCGGCAGAAGCTTTGTCGCGGCGACCGCATCGGCGAACAGCGCGTTGGTGAGCGCGGTCTGATGCGGAAGTTTGAGGACGACGGTGCACCCGGCGGCGAGCGCGGGGCCGATCGCGCGGACGGACAAGATGACCGGCGAGTTCCAGGGCGAAATGATGCCCGCGACGCCAATCGGTTCGGGATCAGAATGGAAGTAGACCCCCGGGTTTGTTTCCAGAGCCCGGCCGCCGGTCTGTAGCAGCGCGCTGGCGGCCGCATAGCGCAACCACTCCACCGAGAGCCGTACCTCCCACTGCGTCTGCGGATGCAGCAGCTTGCCGCCTTCGCGGCTCAGCATCTGTGCGATCACGGAGGACCGCTCCTCAAGGCGGTCCGCAAGTTCGAGCAGCGCGCGCGAGCGCAGCGAACGATCCTTCGACCAGTTCGTCGCGTCGAATGCCGCACGCGCGGCGTCAATCGCGCGCTGCGCGTCTTCCTCGCTGACGTCGACATAGCTGCCGAGGACCTTGCCGGTCGACGGGCTCAGCGAATCGCGAACCGTGCCGCCGCCGCTCCATTCCCCATCGATCCAGTTCTGCGCCGGCCTGTCCAGAGCCATGACGTCTCGCTCGCTCATTTAACTTCCTTTGTGTCGATCCGGGTGACGGAGGCTCTTTCTCAGGCGCTCATCCCGCCGCACACGGTAAGCTCGGTACCAGTCACGTAGCGGGCCTCATCGGAGGCGAGATAAACCACGGCCTCGGCGACTTCCTCGGGAGCGCCGAGGCGCTTCGCCGGCACCATTTGCGAAATAGTGTCGAGATATTCGCGCGTGTTCTCGGCGAGCATCGGGGTGTCGATCAGCCCGGGGAACACTGTGTTCACGCGGATCTTGTCGCCGGCGAGATCGTGCGCAGCGGATTTGGTCATGCCGCGGACCATCCATTTCGAACCGGCATAAGCGAAAATTCCAGGAGCGCCGCGCAGCGCCGCGATCGACGCGATGTTGACGATCGCGCCGCCTCCCCTGTCGCGCATCACGCGGTAGACGGTCTTCATGCCGAAGAAGGTGCCGAGCACGTTCACACGATAATGAAGGTCCATCAGCGCCCGATCGGTCTCCGCGAGCGTCTTCTGGCGGTAGACGCCCGCGTTGTTCACCAGAATGTCGATGCCGCCGAAGACTTCGAGGCAGTTCTCTAAGACACGCTGCCAGGAACCTTCATCCGAGACGTCGTGCGCTACGAAGATCGCGTTTCCGCCGAGTTGTTCCACAAGCGCCTTGCCATCGGCCTCGTTGAGGTCGGCAACGACGACCTTCGCGCCTTCCTCGACGAAGCGCCGCGCTTCCGCCGCGCCCTGCCCGCTGGCGGCGCCCGTGATGATGGCGATCTTGTCCTTCAATCTGTTCATGTCGATCCTCGGTTCACGGGGGTCGGCCGGAGGCGAGCGGCGCGGTCCCGGAGGAACCCGGCACCATCGGCGCAGCTGCCGCCGGGACCCGCCTGGCGTTTCAGCGAGCTAATCGGGGGTGCCGTCACATCCGAGATGTTTGCGGAGCTCTTCACGGCGCTGGCAGCATCCTACGCCTGATCAGCCTGTCATCCCTCCTCCAGCGTTCTACGGCAGGCTTGATTCCTGCGCCTTCTTACACTGTACGCATATGACTGGTATTCGACTCATATGTCAACTACGCAGTGATAAAAGCGGCAGGGGCAGGATAAGCGTCCGCGGCGCGCCGGTCCAGACGCCCGCCCAGCGCGGATTGCAGCTCGATCAGCTGAGTGACGCACATTCGAACAAACCCGGGCTTGAGGTGACGCGCGCGAGCGGACGAGCACCGATGGTGTCATTTCGCATCTCGCCGGGACGATCGCACAAGCACATCCCGGCCGATGCCCGTATCAGGCAGCGGCCAGCCTGCTTGACAATTTTACAAAAGTGACGAAAGACTGAATTGAAAGTCGGCATCGGGCCAGGACGCCCGCTCGACGCCAATCGAGCCCCGCGAGGGCTCCCAGCAGGATATTCGCATCGTGGCCGAAATCGATGATCAAACCAAGATCGCTCTCGCACGCGACTATTTTCGCCTGGTCGATGCCGGGGATCCCGCGCTTCTGGACCTCTTCACCGAAGATGCGCAAATCTACTTTCCAAAATTCGGCTTGGCCAAGGGCAAGGCGAAGATCGCGGAGTTGGCCGCCGGCCTGGGCAAGGAGATTCGGGAAGCGAAGCACGATACGAGCGACTATCTCTTCCTTCCGCTCGGCCGACACCTAGCGGTTGAGGGCACTACCACGGGCGTGACGACCGGCGGCGTGCAATGGGCGGCCGGCGAGAGCCCCGCAGGCCGTTTCTGCAACATGTTTGAGTTTCGCGACGCCAAGATTTGCCGCGTGCACGTCTATCTGGATCCGGATTATGGCGGGCAGGACGAAGCGCGCTTCCACTGGGGCCGCGATGACCGGCAATGGTGATCGGGCGACCGCCGATCGCGTAACTGGCATCTGTCATGAGGCGGCCTCGCACAGCGGGCTGCCTCTCTTTCGTTATGCGGGGAACATCTGCTGAAGGTGCGTTGAGCACGCCCCTTCGGTAACTCCGGCTATTTCCGCGCGTAGGCGCCGCGCCCGAACAAGCGATCGACTCCGTCGGGCGAACGGTCCGGGCGGAGCGCCGGGTCGTTCGCCGTGATCTCGTCGTGTATCGCGATGGACTTGATGACGGCGGGGCGCTGCGCGATGAGGTCGCACCAGCGGCGGAGATGGGGATGATCGTCCCACCGCATTCCGTGCGCCTCGTGGTACATGGCGGCCCAAGGATAGGTCGCGATGTCGGCGATCGTATAATCCTCGCCGGCGAGGTAGGTCGAGACCTCGAGACGCTTGTCGAGCGTGTCGTAGACCCGGCCTGCCAATGTCCTGTACCTGCTCGCAGCATAGTCGTTGCCCGGAGGCGCGAACCTCAGAAAGTGATTATGCTGGCCGAAAGTCGGCCCGACATTTGCGATCTGCAGGACGAGCCACTGAATCGTGTCCATTCTCGCCCGGGGCTCTTGCGGAATGAGCTTGCCGGCCTTTTCGGCAAGGTAGATCAAGATGGCGCCGGACTCGAAGACCGTGTAGCGCTCGCCATCGATCCCTTGATGATCGACAATCACGGGGACCTTGCTCATCGGGTTGAGCGCGACGAACGCAGGCTCGTACTGCTCTCCGGCGACAATATCGATGTGATGGAAGCTGTATTCGAGGCCAAGCTCTTCAAGCGCCACTACGATCTTGAGGACATTGGGGCTGCTCATGCCGTAGACGTCGATCACGTTTTCGCTCCGCTTTAATGTGTCGGCGGGAACCCGGCGATGCCGGATGGGTCGCGTGGTTCCCCGCGCTAGGCGGCCGCGAAGTCGGTCCTATGGCCGGACAGGAAGTCGTAGGACGGATCCTTGCGGTCGCGGCGCGCGGTGAAGTTCGGAACCGACGGATCAAGGACCATCAGGGTCTCGCCATCGACGGTCTCGGCCGTATCGACAAGTTTGTCTGCCCGATGCCAGTCGATCACCGTCCGGCGGCGTTGGATCGCCCAAACACCATCTACACAGGTGAAATGGTCAAGATAGCGGCCGCCGGCGAACATATCGATCTGCTGCCCCTTGTGTGGAATACGGAGCAGAAGCGTCCAATAGGACTCGCACCAGGCATCGTTCCCCGACACTTCGATGAGGATGTTGGTCAATACATGCTGAGTCGCCGTCATTGGCGCATGAAGACGCTCCACCCATTCCGCCCAGCCGTAGCCAGGGCCCGAATACTGCCCGCTATGTTCATCCACGCCATCGGGATGGTAGCACTGCTTGGTCAGTTCGCGGTCCATGCGGTCCATCGAACGGCAATAGCGATGCAGGACCTCCGTGATCGCCTGCTTGGCCGCAAGCGT
Source organism: Sphingomonas sp. Y57 (assembly GCF_001015195.1). Taxonomy (GTDB): domain Bacteria; phylum Pseudomonadota; class Alphaproteobacteria; order Sphingomonadales; family Sphingomonadaceae; genus Rhizorhabdus. The sequence continues at coordinate 56,698 of NZ_LDES01000007.1, forward strand.
CTCCACCTCAGCGCGAACGCCCATCGATGCTCTCCCCAGATTATCGACGCAAGCTCACCGGCAGCGCCTTCAGAAGAGATATGAGCGAGGTTCTACACGTGTGTCAACAAACTTATACAAGGCGTCACCATAGGCCGTCACCCTCATCACGGGATTTAGGATCCGGCGCATGCAGCGCATCCTCAATCCTTTAGGAGGTGGTCTAGGTGCGCAACGTCTTCCTTGAGGATGCGCAACACATCCTGGATCCGATCGCTCCGGGACCGGTGAGCATCGGGGCGGAGCAGCGAGCGGACCGCCATGTCGGCGATCATGTCGGCGATCTCGTCCTTCGGCATGCGGCCGTTCGGGTTGAACCACCATGCCGCCCAGTTGCGCATCCCGATGATGCTGAGCGCCGCGACATGCGCATCGACCGGACGGAACTTGCCGACCGCGATGCCGCGCTCGATGATTCCCGTGAAACTTTCGAGGATCGCCTTTTTCGATACCGCGTGCCGTTCCTTCAGCTCGGCGGGCATGTCGGCCTCCGAGCGGTCCAGCACCCGGAACAGCACCGGATTTTCGAGCACCCAGTTGGTGACCGTGCGCATGACGAGCCGCAGAGCGTCCTCGGGATCGCGTTCGACCTTTTCGACGACTTCGGCGAGCTGGGCTGCGCTCGAGAGCGTGACCTCTTCGATCAACGCCTCGAGGATCTTCTCCTTGTTCGGGAAGTGGTAATAGAGGCCGGGTCGGCTGATCCCCAGCACGTCGGCGAGATCCCGCAGATTGGTACCGCCGAAGCCGCGCTCTGCGAAGAGCTGTGCCGCGGCATTGAGCATCGCCTTCCGCACCAGCGCCCCGCGCTGCCGATTTGCGCGGTCCGGACCGTCAGCAGCGTTGCCCGCCTCTTCGGCTATTTCTTCGGCTGCCTCATCCCGGCCCGCCGTGGCTCTCTTTTTTGTCACGTCCCGCTCCGTCGCCTAATATCGAGCGAACACTCGATACGTGATCCTGTCGAAATTTGCAGCCGGGTTCGCCACAGCCACAGTCTGTCTCTTCGCACGAACCCATTATCAGAAGCAACGTGGCCGAAATGCGAGACCGATCACGCCTCCCCGATCGCCAAGAGTATTTTGCCGATCGTGTCGCGCGACTCCAGCGCGCGATGCGCATCCCCGACCTTGCCCAACGAATAGCGACCCCCGATGATAGTTCGGACACGACCTTGCGAAAGAAGTTCATAGAGCTCGGAAAGGCCGTTCCGCACATGTTCAGGAGACGAAAAGCCGGCGAGCGAGAAGCCGACGATCGATTGGTTCTTGAAGTTCAGGCTCGTTGCTTCCGCTGATCCGATGGCCAAGTCGTCCATCGTTCGGGAACTATAGAGCGCGAACTTGCCGAATTCGGCGAGGATATTCAAGCATTCTGGGATCACCGCCCCACCCGCGCCCTCGAAGACGATGTCCGGACCGTGGCCATCGAACCGCTCGCGCACTGCATCGACCCATTCGTCGGTGCGATAGTTCACAGCGGCGTCGGCACCAAGGTCGAGAACCGCCTGGAACTTCGTGTCGCTACTGACGGCGCCGACGATCGTCTTGGCGCCAGCCTCAAGGCAGAGCTGGACCAGCCAACTTCCCACGCCGCCGGCTGCGGAGGTGATCAGCACGCGCTTGCCTGCCGGCGGGATCGTCTTAACCAGGTAGAGCGCGGTCAGCCCCTGGGCCATCGCCGCAACCGCGTCGTCGAAGCTGAGACTGTCCGGCAGACGGACCGCCGTGTCGGCATGGCCGACCGCGAGTTCGGCATAGCCACCCGATCGCGTGGCATCGGCGAACATCGGCGCCGCGACGCGGTCACCGACTGCAAATTCGTGCACTTCGCTTCCGACCGCCTCGACGACGCCGGCGACCTCCGAGCCCAAGATGATCGGGAGGGTGATGGGATAGAATTTGTTCTGTCGCAGCTTGGTTTCGGCGAAATTCACGCCACAGGCAGCCACGCGCACCAGGAGCTGGCGCGGGCCGATCTCGGGGGCGGGAAGATCGACGATGGTGAAGACCTCCGGGCCTCCGAAGCGATCAATCTGAGCAGCTTTCATGGGGAATTCTCGCTTTCTGGAGTATCTCAGACGGGGCATTGATGAGAGCGCCGCGACAGCGTCACGCGGCCGCGACCTGCTCGGCCCGCTCCTTTGCCAGCTTCTGCGTGATCATCTCGCGCAGCATCGGCTTGGAAGGCTTGCCGGATACCGCGACCGGAAAGCCCTGGACGATCTCGATCCGCTCGGGAAACTTGAACTTCGCTACGCCAAGGGCATCCAGATGGCGGGTGACTTCGGAAAGCTCGATGCCGGTCTCCCCCTCGGCAAGCACGACGAACGCGCACATCCGCTCGCCCAACGCGGGGTCGGGCATGCCCACGCACATCGTCGCGTGGATTTTGGGATGATCGTTTAGGAGGCGCTCGACCTCGGAAGCGTTGATCTTCTCGCCGCCGCGGTCGATGACGTCCTTCACGCGGCCCTCAAAGGCGAGGTAGCGCTTGCCATCGACGATCCGCCAGCTGAGCAAGTCACCGCTGCGATAATAGTGGTCGCTAGTGAACGCCTCGGCGTTGCGCTCCGGCGCCTTGTAATATCCGCGGATGACCGACGGGCCGCGTACGATAAGCTCACCGATCTCGCCCGGCTCGACGTCGCGCTCTGTCCCGGGCTCAACCAGCCGGATTTCGTCATAAGGGGTGATCGAGTTGCCGACCGAAACCTCTATCGCCGCGAGCGAATCCGCCTCGCGAGTGTGGCACAGCAGCCCTTCGGTCATCCCGAAGAGCGTATAGGCGGGCGCGTTGACGAGCGCGCGGAGCTTCGAAGGCTTCTCCGGGCAGATCAGCCCGTAGGCGTCGGCGAAGCTGTTCTCTTCGAGCAGGCCCAGCTCCTTCAGGCGCAGGATATGGACCAGCATGATCGCGCACCATTTCGGCCGGCGCTCCTTGATCGTGGCGGCGATCGTCTCGATCTTGGGCGTCGGAGCGATGGCGACCTCGCCGCCGACGAGCAGAGCCGGCAAGACGAAGCAGGCCATCGGCATGTTGTGCATCAGCGGGTTGGGCGTGAAGCTGACGACGGTCTCGTCAAACCCGAAGAAGCGCGAGATTTGGCCGGATGTATAGGCATATTCATTATGGAAGCGCGGGATGATCTTGGGCGTCCCGCTGGTACCGCCCGAAAGCTGGAAGACGCAGACTTGGTAGGGATCGAGCTCTTTGCGGATCCGTGCGACCGTGGCTTTCGCGGCCGCAGCATCCTCGGCCTGCCAGAGCGCGTCGAAGGCGGGAACGCCATGGGGCGTTTCGGTGCCGCACTGGATCGCGATGACATGATCGACGTCGGGCAGGCGATCACGCATCTCAAGCGCGAACGCGACGAGATCGAACCCGACCGGGGAGTAGGAGACGATATGCGCCTTCGCCTCGGCCTGGGCGCCGATCTGCGAAATCTCATGCGCTCGGTGGGCAGCAAGCGTGCAGATGGGAATGAGCCCGGCCTTGATGCAACCAAAGAAGGCGAGCAGCAGCTCCTTCGAATTGATCGCCTGGAATATCACGCGATCTAGCGGCTTCAGGCCCAGCCGGTGGAGCGCGGCGGCTGCGCGGTCGGTAATCTCGTCGAACTGCTGGTAGGTGATCGTCACCCCCGGCTCTGATAAGGCGACGCGGTCGGGCCAGCGTGCGCAGGACGCGGCGAGCACATCCGTCAGGGTCTCGTCCTTGATAACCCCCTCGCGCGCATAATATTCGAGAACCGAGTTCGGCATATAACACACGCCGGGCATCGGTGCTTTCACGCCGACCATGGCATTCTCTCCCTTCGGACGTCCTTATTCTCGTTCATGCCACCGGCTCCCCCTGACGACGGCCGTGATAGGCATCGTAGAAGCTCGGCGCGTAGGTGCGAAGCCGCTCGTCGCTGATACGGCCGGTGCGTGTCAGAAATTCGTGGATGAACGGCATCAGCGGCTGCCGCATGTGCCGCGCAACATCCTCATACCATTCGAAGCTCCGCCGCGCCGCCTCACCGAATGTGTCGCGGCCTGGGCGGCGGATTTCCTCGAAGCGCGCGAGGGCGGCTGCGACATCGCTTCCGCATTGCTGAAACGCCTGGTGGAGCGCCGCAGCGTCCTCCATCGCGAGGCGCGTGCCCGAACCGATCGAAAAATGCGCCACCCGCTGGCTATCGCCCAGCAACACGACATTGCCGCTGTAGAAGTGCGCGTTCGTGACCGCCGGGAACTGGCGCCAGATCGAGTGATTGGCGACGAGCGGCGCACCATCGAGTTCCGTCGCGAAGACGCGCTCCATGACGGCCTTGCGCGCTTCATCGGTCATCCGGTCGAGCCCGAACTTGTACCATGTCGCCTCGTCGCATTCGGCGACGAAGGTGCTCATGCTGTCTGAATAGGCGTAATAATGGGCGACGAAGGTTCCTCCCTCGAACGAGCGAAAGATCAGCGCCATCGGCTCCATCGGGCGGCCGACGCCGTACCAGGCAAAGCGGTTGCGGAGTATGCGCCGCTTCGTGCCGAACTCGGCTTCGCGTTCCTGCCGCAGCCGCGAACTGGCGCCGTCCGATGCGACGATCAGATCATAGCCGTCCAGTTGGGCGGCACTGTCCACCGGCGTCCCGAAATGCAGCTTAACTCCGACATCGCGGCACGCGAAGGCGAGAATCTCCAGGAGCCGAAGCCGCGATATCGCGCCTGCCGCCGCTCCATATTCGAGCGTGAACGCCTCGCCGTCCAAGTGGATGATCTGGGTTCGCGTGAACCGCATCGAGGCGATCATCGCCTGATATACTGGGCGATCCGTATCCTCGATCTCTTTCATCGTGCGGCCGCCCAGGCCGACGCCGAACCCCCAGGTCGCGCCCTCCGGACCACGCTCGAACAGTTCGACGTCAACCTCGGGCCGTGATCTCTTCAGCAGCCGCGCGAAATAAAAGCCGCACGGCCCTCCCCCGACAACCGCGACTTTCACTTCGCCTCCTCGGCGATCCGCAACGTCTCGCGCCCATATTCCGTGATCAAACCATCGATTCCGCCGCTCAGGCACGTATACCAGAGCGCGGGTTTGAAGCCGCAATCGCGCCGGTTGAAGACCAGTTCCCTGTCACTGGATATGGTGAGATAGCCCTTCCGGACTTCATCGACCCGGACACCCTGCTGCACCCGCGCGTTTTTCACGAGGGCTGCGAACTCCGGTACATCAACCACATGAACCCTCGGCATTTCATTCAGTCTCCGAGAGGTAGGCGTCGACCATAGGCGCCTTGCGTCTCCATATCTCTTCGGTGGTCTGGACGCGGTCGCCGGTTTCGTCCTCGATCGCGATCGCGGCTTCGAGGGTGAGCGTGGCGTCAACCTCATCATACGCGTTCATGTCGCGGGTCTGCCACGCGATTTCGACGGCATAGCCGTTGGGATCAGTGACGTAGATCGATTCAACGATCTCGTGCGGAACGTGGAGAACTGCGTATCCCTGGCTTTCCAGCTTGTCCTTCCACGCCAGCAGCTCCTCGCGCGTATCGACGCGCCAAGCCGTGTGCACCGAATTGTAGACGAAGCTGCCCTGCGGGACGCTATCCACCGGCTTGTCGGTCTGCAGATAGTAAAAGAAGGCGATCGTGCTGCCCAAACCCGAATCGAAGAAGAAGTGGATGAAGTCGGGATGCTGTTCGAACTCGCGTCCCCACCCCCGCGCACAGATCGCGTGGCAGAGTTTGAGATCGAGGACATCGCGATAGAAGTGCACCGTCTCCTTAAGCTTCCAGGTCGGACGCGCGGTATGATGGACGCCCTTCAGCACGACGGGCGTCACGGTCGCCGGGTTTTGAGCATTGGAATTAGCATCGGCATTAGTCACCACGACCTGCCTCCTTGAACATAGGATCGGATTTTTCGGAAAATTGCTCGGCAACCCACTCGCTGATCCTTAGGCCCACGAGCGGCCGCGGATTGGGGTCTCCCGGATGAATCGGGCGGCCGTGATGATCACCAGCCACCTTCATGCGCTGCTTGTTCGAGGTTCCGATCCAGTCGAAGATCGCCTGGGTCTCCGAAGGGAAGGTCGATGCGTCGCCGGTATATTCGATGAACAGCGTCGGCTGCTCGATCGCGGGCGCGCATTTTTCCATCGAAGCATTCGAGGAAAGCCCCGACCAAGTCGAAAGCCAGCTGTCAGCGGTGCAGAGCCGCGCGAAGCCAATGCTGCTGAGATTCGAAACAGCGGGGTTAGTGCCCCACAGGCTGCCGAGCTTGCGATCGGACGGATCGAGCGACAGATCCCAGCAGCGGAGATCAGCGTCCGTGCGCCAGACGGTAAAGATCGGCGTATGGGCCGCCTCCATCCGATCGGCCGCCGTGCCGCCGTCCTTCAGCCGCCTCTTGGCCGCCACGCGGCGTGCAACAATCTCGCGCGCGTGCTCATCGAGGCGACGAACACGCTCGGCCTGGGCCGCGCGATAGCGATGGATGAACTCGGGCGCAAAGGTGGCCCCTTTTGCCGAGAACCCATTTTTGGGACTGAACGGGTTGAGCTCGGGATCGGCGCGCATCGGATCGTTCTCGTCGACGACCGAGGGATCGATCCCGTTCATCAGCAGCCTCCCCTGCCCGAGATGCGCCGACACGAAGACGATGCCGTCGGGCGGGATCATCTCGGCCTCCGCCAACGCGATGGGCTTGCCGGCCGGGGTTCGCGACAGCCGCTTGTCCGCCGCGAGCAACGCCTGCTGGTTGTAGAAGGCAAACAAGGGCCCACCGCCCGAATTTCCGACGAGCAATATCTTCTCGAACCCTTGCGCCTTGAGGAAGCTGACGGCCGCGGCCACGTCGAGGATCGCGATCTCATGCTCGAGCCGGATGTCGTTGCCGATGAGCCTCGGCGTCGGCAGGCACACAGCGATGCCCTGCCGCGTCAGCTCGGCCGGCAGGTAAAACGGGACGAGATGCTCGCGCGGATGCATGACGACCGCGGCGACCCTTTCGTTGCCGCGCGCGTAGAGGAACCCGGTGATCGTCGCGCCATCGTGCGTGCGCAGCGGGTGAACGCTGAGATTTACGTCGTCCGGCACCGGCCGGTCCGGGTCCCAAAATGCACCGCGAAGACCGGCAGTGATGGCGTCTTGCTTTGGATCGGTCATGTCAGCTCGCCTGCGCGAACGTCTTGGCGGCGCTGGAATAGCGCCCCGACAGCAGCGCGCCGGCATCGTCTGCGATCGTTTCGAGCCCCAATTCCTCGAGCATACGGAACGCCGTTGAGATAGCGGACGACACCACGGGCACGCCGAGACTCTTCTCGACGATCGGTACCGCCGCGAGCGAAGGCATCTGCACGCACGCCGACAGCACAACAGCGTCGGCATTGGCGATCTTGAGCTTGGGCGCGATATCGAGCAGCGCCAGCGGATCGCGCGCGCCGACTGCGAGATTATCTTCGATCTCGAGCGAGAGACTGTCGAGAACCTCGACGCCTTCGGCTTCGATATAGTTGATGACGAGCTGGGTCAGCGGCTTCATGTAGGGTGCAATGATGGCAACGCGCTTGGCGCCGAGCGCATGCAAACCCTCAACGAGCGCGCCTGCGCTGGTGACGACTGGCGCGGCGCCGCCATTCTCGACAGTGCGCTGATGAAGCCGCCGCTCCGCCTCCCGGTGATAGCCGTGCCCCATGCTCATGATGGCGACGAGGCAGGCATAGCCCATCACGTCCATTCGCGCGTCCGACAGCTCTAGCGCGCAGCGGTCGGAATCGCGGTCCATCGCGGCGAGTTCTTCCTTGGTAACGCGCATCATGCGCATGCGGCTCGAGTGGAAGGTAAAGTCCACGCCCCGTACCTCGCCATGGCGCCGCAAAATCGCTGGGACCTCCGTTTCCATCGTTGTGTTCGAGCTCGGCACGATCTGCCCAACCCGAAAGGCCCGATTGCTCATAAGCGCTGTCCTGTACCCACTTTATCTACGTACGAGTTTGATATTTAACTAATGCGTATGTAAGCGTCAAGACGCCCTTCCTCACCTTGAGACATTTTCACCCTATATCTCTGTCCCTCGCCATACCGAAGGCGATTGACACCGACTTCAACAGTCGTATTTTGGACTTAGTAGTAAAATATCGGCCGCTTGCGTGGTGCCCGGGATCGTTCGGCCACGGCATCGCTGAACGCCGAGCTCACCACAACAAGCTGTCCGGCAGTAGCTGGCATCCCTCGGGAGAGATCATGGATCACGGCATCATCGCGACCAGGAAGACGTCCTGGTTTGCGGTAGCGATTGGTATCGTGCTGGTCCTTGCGGGCCTCGCCTTTGTGTATGGCGGCTCGATCCTCCTCTCGCTCGGCGGGTCAGCCTATTACGGCCTCGCAGGACTCGCGCTGATTGTCAGTGGAGTCCTGCTCTTCCGGCAGAATGTGTGGGGCGTATGGCTCTACGCGCTCACCTATATCGCAACGCTAATTTGGGCGTTGAACGAGGTGGGGCTGCAACTATGGCCGCTGTCACCCCGCGTCGTGCCGCCGACCGTGCTTGGCATTCCCGTCTTCCTTTCGTTGGTTGTCTTGCGCCGCGCGAAACGGCCGTTGAGGACGGTGAGCGGAGAGGAGGCCGGCCAGCGCCTCCCCCTCACCGCGATCGGATATGCCGGCGCGGCCCTGATGATGGCGACGCTGACCGGCTTCGGCATTGCCGCTTTCCAGCCACAGGGCGTCATTCGGCCCGATACGGTAACGCCTGCCACCGGTCGGATTGCCAGCGTCTCCTCGGTGGACTGGACGGCCTACGGGCGGACGAATGAAGGGCGCCGCTTTGCGCCGTTCAATCAGATCGATAGGCGGAACGTCGGTTCACTCAAGGTCGCGTGGATCGCGCGCACGGGTGACATCCCGACGGGCAGCGCAGCCGACGAGAACACCCCGCTTCAGGTGGCGAACAGGCTGTTCACCTGCAGCCCCCACAATATTGTCCACGCGCTCGACGCGGATAGCGGCAAGATCCTCTGGACCTACAATCCACGCGTTGATGCGCCCTATTGGCAGAGGTGCCGAAGCGTCGCCTTCCACCAAGTCCCCGGTGCGAAGGTGTGCGCGGGCCGCATCGTCATAGCGACGATGGACGCGCGCCTGATCGAGATCGATACCGAGACCGGCAAACCCTGTTCCGACTTCGGCAAGGGAGGTACTGTCGACCTGCGCGATGGGATCGGCGAAGTGAAGCCGGGCTACTACATCATGACCTCCGCGCCGACGGTCGCGAAAGGCCTGATCATCGTCGGCGGGGCAGTTGTCGATAGCGTCGACGTGGACGTGCCCTCGGGCGTCGTGCGTGCTTTCGACGCCACGACCGGTGCGCTCCGCTGGGTGTGGGACCTCGGCAATGTCCGCGACAGCAACACGATGCCGGTAAAGGGAACCGTCTTTACGCGCGGCACGCCGAACGTATGGGCCCCACCGTCTGTAGACGAAGCGCGCGGGATCGTCTTCCTCCCGACAGGCAATCCTGCAGCCGACCATTGGGGTGGCAGGCGCTCGAAGGAATCGGAGCGCCACACGTCGGCCATCGTGGCGCTGGACCTCGCCACCGGGAAGCTGCGCTGGACGTTCCAGACGGTGCATCACGATCTGTGGGATTATGACGTTCCGTCACAGCCGACGCTGGCCGACATTCCCGATGGTCACGGCGGCTGGATTCCGGCTGTCATCCAACCGACCAAGCGGGGGCAGATATTCGTACTAGACCGGCGTACCGGCATTCCTGTGGCGCCCGTGATCGAGCGTCCGGTGCCTCGGGGCGCGGCTCCGGGCGACTGGACCTCTCCGACCCAACCCTATTCGGTCGGCATGCCCGCCATCGGCGCCAAGCGGTTGACGGAAGCCGATATGTGGGGGGCGACACCCTTCGATCAGCTCTGGTGCCGCATCGCCTTCCGCCGCCTGCGCTATCAAGGCGACTTCACACCGCCCGGCACCAAACCATCGCTGCTGTATCCGGGCGTCTTTGGCGGCATGAACTGGGGAAGCGCATCGATCGACGAAACGCGCAACTATCTGATCGTCAACGACATACGCGTCGCACATAAGCTCGTCCTCGTGCCGCGGGCGCTTGCCGATGTCGCTGGGCCGGCGCTCGTCACGCGCTTCGGAGGGCCGGCGAAGCCCATTCCCGGCCATGGCGGCTTCCTTCCACAGATCGGCACGCCCTTCGCCGCCATTTATCTCAACTTCCTGTCGCCGCTCGGAATCCCTTGCCAGGCGCCGCCTTATGGAACGATGTCGGCGATTGACCTCAAGACCCGCGAAATCGTCTGGCAGGTGCCGATGGGCACTTTGCGCGACACGGGACCACTCAACGTCAAGATGCGCTTGCCGCTGCCGATGGGGCTGCCGACGATCGGCGGCCCGCTGGTGACCGGATCCGGGCTGATTTTCTTCGCCGGCACCCAGGATTTCTACCTGCGCGCGATCGACTCGGCAACGGGCGAGGAGCTCTGGAAAGGGCGGCTGCCCGTCGGCGCGGGCGCGACGCCGATGAGCTACGTCTCTCCCGCGACGGGCAAACAATATGTGGTGATCGCCGCGAGCGGATCGCGCGAATCCCCCGACACCGGCGATTATGTGATCGCCTACGCGCTCCCGCGCTAGGTCTGAACTCTTCGAGTTAAGCGGGAGTATCGGCGGGTGATCGCCAGCTTTTCCGGTATGTGAACAAGGCCTCCTCGACAGGGCCGGGGAGCACGACACTGCGGAAGCTGCTGTCGATAGCTATCGGAGTCAGCCGGCCGATGAAGCGAGGCTCTCCTGACGGCGACTGCGCAACGATCAGGAGGTCGAAAGCACGCTCCCGCACCGCCTCGACGTAGACGGCCATGTCGAACAGCTCGTCGGGCCGCAGCGTATGATGGAACTCCAGCGAAAGCGCCTTCATCGGCGTCGCCAGCCGCGTTCCGTCTTTGGCGATTAGCTTGTCCGACAAGATTATCCGCGTGAACCAGGAAAAGGCCGCTGCCAGATAGTCGCTGAATCGGGGCGTATAGACGACCTGCGCCGGATCGCATTCGCCCCATCGCACGCGGCGGCGGACCGTGACCGGGCCAGTGGAGAGCAGCCGCTCGTCAGCGACGTCGTCGAGCGAGGCCGATGACGCGGAACCCCCGTCCATCAGATCATCGTCCTCCAGCGATCACAAAACCTCGAACAGCCCGGCGGCTCCCATACCGCCACCGACACACATGGTGACGACGACATAGCGCGCGCCGCGCCGCTTGCCCTCGATCAGCGCGTGGCCGATCATGCGGGCTCCCGACATGCCGTAGGGATGCCCGATCGAGATCGCGCCGCCGTTGACGTTCAGGAGTTCGTCCGGAATGCCGAGCGTGTCGCGGCAGTACAGCACCTGCACCGCGAAAGCCTCGTTGAGCTCCCACAGGCCGATGTCGTCGATCTTGAGGTCGAACCGCTCGAGCAGACGGGGCACGGCGAACACCGGGCCTATGCCCATCTCATCCGGCTTGGTTCCGGCGACAGCCATGCCGACGTAGCGGCCGAGCGGTTGCAGACCACGCTTCTCGGCGAGGGCCGCTTCCATCACCACGCAAGCCGAGGCGCCATCGGATAACTGGCTGGCGTTGCCCGCCGTGATGACCCCATTGTCGCGCACGGGCTTGAGGCCTCCGAGGCCTTCCAACGTCGTGTCGGCGCGGTTGCCCTCGTCTTTCGAAAGCGTGACCTCACACTCGGACACGGTGCCCGTTTGCTGATCCTTGAAGAGCATTCGCGCCGTGAGCGGCACGATCTCCTGATCGAACTTGCCCGCGGCCTGCGCGGCGGCGGTGCGCTGCTGCGACTGGAGCGCATAAGCGTCCTGCCGGTCGCGGCCGATACCATAGCGGCTGGCCACCACCTCGGCGGTGTCGAGCATCGGCATGTAGACATCGGGGTGGATGTCGAGCAGCGCGGGATCCATGTCGATCCGCAATTCCTTCGTCTGCACCAGCGAGATGGACTCGACACCCCCGGCGACGATCACGTCCATGCGGTCGCTGATGACCTGCTTGGCGGCCGTCGCGATCGCCATCAGTCCCGACCCGCATTGGCGATCGATGGTTACGCCGGCGACCGAAACCGGCAGTCCCGCCCTCAGCGCCGCGGTCCGGCCGATCGTCTGCTGATAGCCCTGCGGCAGGGCGCTGCCGAGAATGCAATCTTCGATCTCAGCCGGATCAACACCGGCGCGTTCGACCGCCGCCGTGATCGCCGCCGCAGCCAACGTCGGCGAAGGCAGATTGTTGAACGCGCCCCGATATGCGCGGCCGATGGCCGTCCGAGCCGTCGATACGATAACAGCGTCGCGCATTCGAAGTGCCTCCAATCTGTAGCTGAAAAATCGAAATGTAGTGGCAATACCAAAATGTCAGGTCGATCATCGGCAGCGTCGCCTCGATGACCTAGAGGTTCCTGAGCGAAAAGCCGACACGAACGGAAGGCTGCGAGCCATCTGTTCGGGAGCTGTTCCGCCAGCGCCAGCCCGGTAACTGGAAGGGAGCTTGAGGGGCCTGTGGTATCCCGCCATCGACGGCAGGATACCAGGGCCGACAGACTCAGAAATTATATCCCACGGTAACGCCGTAAGTGGCGGCCTCCCCCGTAAAGCGGATGATCGTGTCCTGCGTGCGGGTGATCGCAGGGGTATAATATTTGTTCGTGATGTTGCGTCCCCAGACGCTCAGGTTCCACCTCTTATCAGCGGACCTCACCCCGACTCGCGCGTTAAAGATCATGTAAGGCCGCAGCGAGAACACCGGATCATTGTAGGTCGCCGACGCCGACGGCGACACATCGGCCGGCCGGCTCACATCGGCTGGCGTTAGCGTGCTCTTCGTCCTGCTCTGATAGGTCATCGAACCGCCGACGAAGGCATCGAGATTTGCCGAGACGGGGAAGTCATACTGGGCATCCACGGACGCCGAGTATTTGGGCGTGAACGGGAACGGGCTTCCAGTGATCGGGATGAGTGCATCGTCATTGTGAGCGCGGGCGGGATAGGTCGTGAAATCCGTTCCATCCGGGTTCTTGAGGATACGCGAGTTGATGTACGTCCCGGTCGCGCTGATCGTCAGGCCTGTGACCGGGCGCCAGAAGGTCTGCAGCTCTAGACCCCAGATCCTCGACCGCGGGATGTTGAGCAATTGCTCGAGCTGCCCGAAAACCGTGGCAACACGGCCGCGGATCTGCTTGTCGCGATAATCATAGTAGAAACCGGCGCCGTTGATCTGCAGCGTCCGATCGGCAAGTGCCGCCTTGAAGCCAGCCTCGTAAGCGGTCAGCTTTTCCTGCGTCACCGGCAGAAGCTGGCTCGTCAGATTGGCGCCGGTGCGCGGAAAGCTGCCCGCCTTGAAACCACGGCTGACGTTGGCATAGAACATGGTATCGTCGCCGAACGGCTTCCAGTTGGCGCCGATGCGCCACGAGACGTTGTTCTCCTTCAGCGTGCTGACATATTCACCGCTCGTAAAGAGTTCGCGGGGCGGCGTTTCCGGCGTGTTACGCAAGGTCGCGCATTCGCCGGGCGCGGTCGTTGGCGTGATCCCCAGCGCAAACTGCTGGATCGCGCCGAAGAGCGCGGCGATGTCCCCCTTCCCGCTGTCGGCGGTACACCCACGATAGCTGATCCGATTGTCCGTGTACCGGAGACCGCCATAGATCGTCAGCGCGGGAGTGAGTTCGTATTCGGCGTTGGCGAACGCGGCAAGCGATCGGGTCTTGGTGAAGGCCAGGTTCACGTCGTCGGTGAACGTGCCAAATCCCGGGATCAGGAAACCGCCGCCATCGACGTTGAGCAGCGCGAACTCGGTGTCATCCACTGTGCTGCGCTGATAATTGCCGCCCAACGACCAGATCAACCGACCATCGGCCGCTTCGCCGGACAGACGAAGCTCCTGCGAAAAGTCGTCGATGCTGCCGTAAAGCCGGTTGAGCAGATTGAACGCGGGCGTGCCATCGCCATCGTTGAGGCTGTCGCGGCGCAGATGGGAATAAGCGCTGATCGACGTGATCATGATATCCGGTGTGACGTCGAGTTCGGCGCGGAGCGACGTCTGGATGAAGTCGTCATCGCGACGCAGCCTTCGACCCTCATCCCAGTCGGCGATCCTCGGGTTCTTGTGGAGTGCCTTCTGAAGATTGGTCGAAATATCGAGAAGCGGGCCGACCGGCTCGCCGTTCACGCGCTCGACATCGTCCACCGACTGCGCAGCCGGCGTATCCGATTTGTCGATCCACCCATGCGCCATCAACGTCAGCCGCAGCGTTTCAGTGGGCTTCGCCTCAATGATCAGGCGACCTCGCGTGAACCGCTGATCCCCAAGCCGGTCGGACGGACGCGTTGCGCTCTTCTGCCAGGCCCCACCCTGCGTGGTGGCGAGCGCGAGCCGAGCCGTCACCCCCTCGGTAATCGGGCCACTGATGAAGGCGTCGCCATCGAACTGGCCGAACCGCGCATAGGAGGCGTTGACGCCCGCCTTAAAAGTATCGGTGGGCTTGGCGGCGATATAGTTTACGAGTCCACCGGTCGAATTTTGGCCGAACACCGTTCCTTGCGGGCCCTTGAGAACCTCGACCCGCTCAAGGTCCATTGGCGCGCCGCGTGCCATGATGGGATATACCAGCGGCACCTGGTCGATATACATGCTGACGGTGGTCGTCGCCGCTAGACTGCTGTCGTAGAAGCCTACGCCGCGCAAAGTATAGCTCGGCGAGTCGAACTGCGTTCTGGTGACGGTCAGACTCGGCACCACGCCGGCAAGGTCCTCGGGACGCGAGACACCGCGGTTGACGAGTTCCTCAGAACCGATGGCGCTGACCGACAAGCCAACGTCGTTTAGGTTCTGCGCACGCTTCTGGGCCGTCACGACGATGTCGCCGACGCCGGCCTCGGCCGTCGCATCCATTCCCGGCCCACCGGCTGCGGTGCTGCCGGCAGCATCGGAAATGGTTTGAGCGTTCGCCGTCCAACTCATCCCAGGCAGCGACAGCGCAACTACGCCCGCGCTCGCAATCAGACGCAGCCGTATATTGTTTGCGAAAAGACGCCCCATCACCCTCTCCCTTATTGCCCGGCGCAGTTAGCCGCGCCGGTCTCTTGATTCCTTGAAACGGCGAGCTGACAGCTCGCCCCTCCCGTTCCTACCCCGGGTCAGAGCCAAAGGATAAACAACGGCCTCATATGTAGACTACCTGACGTATGTGTCAACTAAAAGTACCAGGCGTCAGATTTTTATCACGTCGCCTCAGAGGAGGGTGGTTCGCCGGACGTCCTGCGGTTCGCATTCCGCGCCGCTTCGAAATTCTCCTCCGTGAAAACCTTGCCGCTGAGCGTCTGCAGCGCTGGATTGTGCACATTGAGGACACCGGCATTGCCGTCGATCCATTGGAAATCATGCTTATAGCGGTCGATCAGCCAGTCGGCTCGGTGGCGGACCAGGTAGAAATCGTACCACCCGTATTGCGTGTTGTGCGACACGCCCAAGTCCGTCGCCGCCCAGTGTCGGGCCGTCATATAGACGATCGCGTGACTTCGATCGCCGTCAAGCGTGATGCTGACGTTCGTGTAGACATGGTGACGCCTGACCGCCGAAAGGGCGCGCTCCACCATCTCGACCCACAGGTCGGCGTCGACACGCACCTCGTCCTGCCCAAGGAGCCGCTTGAAATCGACCCCGATGATATCGGTGAAGCACGACCGCCAGCCGCGCCAGTCGCCAAGATCGAGGCAGCGGCCAAATTTCAGCAAGCGCTGCGCCACGATCCGCTCATCCCAGAGCGTGGCCAGCTTCCCATCCTCGATCATGGCGCTCTCCCTCTCCTATTGTGCCGATGCGCTGCACGCCGGATCCCGCCGCCTCCCACCTGCGGGATTCGCGCGAGGCCCAACACTGGCCATCACTGGCGCAAGAAAGCGTGGCTTCGGTCCGGTGCATCATCCTCAACACGCAGCACGTCGCGGCCATATTCGGCGATGCGCCCTTCGATGCCTCCGCTGAGGCACGTATACCACACCGCCGGCTTGAAGCCGCAGGCACGCCGATGGAAGACCAGATCGCGGGCGCTCGAAATGATGAAATAGCCGCGCTGTACCCTGGTGACGCGGACCTCGCCCTGCTCACGCGCGCAGCGCACCAGGCCCGAGAATTCGGGCACGTCGATGACGTAAATCTTCGGCATGTCAAACCCTTCGAAGACGGCGCGCTTGCGATACGGTCGTCAGCCCAGAGGCGTCAGGATATCTTGTACATCCCGCCGTCGACGACGACTGCCTGCCCGGTCATAAACGCGGCGTCATCGCTTGTGAGGAACACCACCGGGCCGGCTATGTCTTCCGGATCGGCGAAGCGCTTGATCGCCTGCTGCATCCACACCTCTTGCTTGAATTCGTCGGGCACGACCGCGGTGGCCGGCGTATTAGTGATGGATGGAAGGACCGCATTGACAGTAATGCCATCGGCGCCGAGGTCGTTCGCGAGGCCCCGCACGAAGCCGATCACACCCATCTTGCTCGCCATATAATGGCTCAGGCCCTGCTGCGGTACGCCGATCGAGTTGGACGAGATATTGACGAAGCGGCCCCACTTGTTCTGCCGCATCAGCGGAATGAAGTGCTTCGCGCTGAAGAAATGCGCTTCCAAATTGATTCTGAATACCGCCCGCCAATCATCGATCGTCATCTCGTCGATATGGTTGAGCGGCAGTATTCCGGCGTTATTGATGACGATATCGCCCCGGCCGAACCTATCGAGCGCCGTCGCTGCGACCTTCGCCCAATCATCGTCCGAAGAGACGTCAGCGACCACCGACACGCAGTCGCCGCCGATCAACTCCGCGGTCTCGTCCGGCTCGATGCGATCGACAAGAATGAGTGACGCGCCGCGTTTGGCCAAAAGCCGCGCGATGGCACGGCCGATGCCGCGCCCCGCGCCGGTAACGACGGCTACGCGCCCGGTGTGAGTCTCAGACATGCTTCTCTCCACTGACTTTTGTGTTTGATAAACGTCATATTAGTAAAGTCAAGCACGGTCGCAGCCGGATTGTCCTTTTGCAAGGTGGTCCAGATGCGCGACGTCTGCTTCAGGACTCGCAGCACGTCTCCCACGTGATCGCTGTGCGGACGATGGTCGTCTGGCCGTAGCAGCAGGGCCAGCGCCATTTATCGTGTCCGCGATGACAGGGCTGCTTCTCGTGGAGCCTCCGACGCTGTCTGCCTTCCGCAGCGCTCAATCCGAGCGTGACGCTCGTCCCTTCACCTCAACCGTGCAGTAACGCCCCTCCCGCGTAGCAGCTTCGTGTTACCGCCAACACTTCCCTTGGTTGAGTGATAGGTCGGCAGCTTCTGAAGCGGGATACGCGATTCACAGGGAGAACTTAGACCTCAGCAATCTCGTCTTTATGCACGCTATCCTACGCCAGAGCGCTCTCATCGATTGAAGTGGCTTTACATCATCTTAGTGCGCGCAGATCAGTCGCGAGACACGAATGGAGTAACCAGCACAACGAGGGAAAGAACGAGAGCAGCAATTAGGCAATGGCGAAACGCACCGTCGAAACTACGCTACTGCCGCCCTTTGTACCCGTCATTCCCACTCAATCGTCCAAACCAAAATTAAGCCGTTGATATCACGTATAATTATGGCCTTGGGGCGCGCAAAAACCGACTACTGGCTAGTCAAAATGTTACGCTTTTGATTTTAAAGGGAAAAAGGGTCGAAAAAAAATTTGTGGGTTTCAAGGGCAATCGGCGTCAATCGCCAGTCTCGACCCTGTGAACGCCGTCCCACAGATTGACCCAATCTGTAGCAGAAAACACCGCTGACCACAACGAGCAGCCTGCCTCGGACAAGAGGTCAGTTTGCGTTTATGCCGATTTGCTAACCACAAAGCAGCAAACCAGGGCATCTTCAAACTGGCGCTTGGTTTGAAAATATGCTAAAACACTCACTATGAGTGAGCAAACAATAGGAAAGTTAAAGCAACTGGAACAGGTCCTGCCTGAGGGCCTGCTCGTCGATGCCGCGTGGCTTTCCGCTCAAGGCTACTCAACCTCGCTGCGCACCAAATATGTTGCCTCTGGCTGGCTCGAGCAGCCGGCACGCCGAGTGTATCGGCGCCCTCGCGGACAGCTTGGCTGGCAGCAGGTGGTCGTCTCGCTGCAGACGCTTCTCGGCTATCGTCTCACCGTTGGCGGCCGGACAGCCCTCGAGCTGCAAGGCTATGCCCATTACCTCTCACAGGATCGTTCCGAGATCCATCTTCACGGTCCAGCGAAGCCGCCCAGCTGGCTCACGACGCTCCCACTGAAGGAACGGTTCGTGTATCACAACAGCTCGCCGCTCTTCGGGGCCGACCTGGAGGATGTCAGCTTTCCTTCCCTCGTTTCGGACCGCGCACCTGATGCGCGAGTTGCGGGATCTTTTCAGGACGCCGGATTGCGCGCTCTGCCCTGGGGGCAATGGGATTGGCCGTTGACGGTATCGACGCCCGAACGGGCGGTTCTCGAACTTCTCGATGAGCTGCCCCAGCGTGAGAGCTTCGATCAGGTCGACGTGCTGATGGAAGGTCTGAGCGATCTTGCGCCGAGGCGGCTCCAGAAGCTGCTTGTCCGCTGCCGCAGTGTGAAGGTGAAGCGCCTGTTCTTCTTCTTTGCCGATCGGCATCGCCATGCATGGCTCAAGCAAGTCGACCGGACCGCAATCGAACTGGGTTCGGGCAAGCGCATGCTGGTCAAGGACGGCAGGTACGACCCGACCTACGAGATCACTGTCCCCAAGGAACTGGCCGAGGCGTATTGATGGCATTTGCGGACACTTACCGAAATCAGGTCGCATTACTGATCCGCACACTGCCTTCGGTGGTTGCGGAAGAGTGCTTCGCGATGAAGGGTGGCACGGCGATCAATCTGTTCGTGCGCGACCTGCCGCGCCTCTCGGTCGATATCGATCTTACCTACCTGCCAGTGCAGGACCGCGCGACCTCGCTTGCAACGATCAATGCGGCGATGGCGCGCATCGCTGAGCGCATTACCGAGTCAGTCCGCGGCTCCCGTGTCGCTCCGTCACGCTCGCGCGAGAATGTGATCACTAAGCTCGTCGTCCGTGGCGATGGCGCGCAAATCAAGATTGAGGTGACGCCGGTCCTGCGTGGCTGCGTGTTCGAGCCCGCCATACGGTCGGTCTCCCCCAGCGTGGAAGATGAATTCGGCTTTGCCGAAATGCGGATCGTCTCGTTTCCCGATCTCTATGCCGGCAAGATTGTCGCCGCCCTCGACCGTCAGCATCCACGCGATCTGTTCGACGTGCGTGATCTTCTGGCGAATGAAGGCATCGACGATGCGCTGCGTCGGGCCTTCCTCATCTACCTGATCAGCCACGACCGCCCCATGGCCGAAGTTCTGGCGGTGCGGCGCAAAGATATTGCGGTAGAATTTGACCGAGGTTTCGTCGGCATGACGCGACAACCGGTCGAACTCGAGACCCTGCTTGCGGCGCGTGAAGCACTGATTGCCGACATCGTCGGAGAGATGCCCAATGCGCACCGCCAATTTCTGTTGGCGTTCGAGCGCGGCGAACCCGACTGGCCAGCCCTCAACCTGGAGGCCGGCGCCGAACTGCCGGCCGTGCGATGGCGGCAACAAAACCTCGATGGTTTGAAGGCTGAGAAACGACAGGCACTGGTGCGGCAGCTTGAAGAGGTTCTGGCAACATAGGGTCGTAGAAGGCCGGAGCCGTCATCATCATCGGCGAGCAAATCAGGTGGCGGCCGAAAGGTTCACGCGCTCCATCAGCGCTTCGGCGCTTTCCTTGCGCTCCGAATAGCGATCGGTGAGATAGGTCGAGACATCCCGTGTGAGCAACGTGAACTTGACCAGCTCCTCCATCACGTCGACCACGCGATCGTAGTAGGAGGACGGTTTCATGCGGCCGGCCTCGTCGAATTGCTGGAACGCCTTGGCGACGGATGACTGGTTGGGGATCGTCACCATGCGCATCCATCGACCAAGCACCCGCATCTGATTGACGGCGTTGAAGCTCTGGGAGCCGCCCGATACTTGCATGACGGCCAGTGTTCGGCCCTGTGTCGGCCGGACGGCCCCGACCGAAAGGGGAATCCAGTCGATCTGGGCCTTCATCACCGCGCTCATCGCGCCGTGCCGCTCGGGACTCGTCCAGACCTGCCCCTCCGACCAGAGCGACAGGTCACGCAGCTCCTGCACTTTCGGGTGAGCGACTTCCGCTCCGTCCGGCAATGGCAGGCCGGTCGGGTCGAAGATGCGTGTTTCGGCGCCAAAGGCATTCAGCAGTAGTTCGGCCTCCTGCGTCAGAAACCGGCTATAGGAGCGCTCGCGAAGCGAGCCATAAAGCAGCAGGATGCGCGGCCGATGCGCCGAAGGCGACGCCCGCAGCCGGTCAATATCGGGAACATCGATGCAACCGGGATCGATATTGGGCAGAGCGTTCAGCATTAGTGGTTCGCCTCCGCGACAGCCACGGTCTTGCTGCTCCGCTCATACCAACCTTTCGAGCGGTTCACGATCCACACGACCGAGAGCATGACCGGCACTTCGATGAGAACGCCGACGACGGTGGCGAGCGCCGCGCCCGAATGGAACCCGAACAGGCTGATGGCAGCGGCGACGGCGAGTTCGAAGAAGTTGGAGGCACCGATAAGGGCCGAAGGGCCGGCGACGCAATGCTGCTCGCCCGTGATCCGATTCAGCAAATAGGCAAGTCCGGAGTTGAAATAGACCTGGATCAGGATCGGCACCGCGAGCAGCCCGATGACCATCGGCTGGGCGATGATCTGTTCGCCCTGAAAGCCGAATAACAGCACCAGTGTCACCAGCAGCGCCGTCAGCGAGGCCGGGCTTAGCCTGGCGAGCAGCCGGTCGAGCGCGGCTTGCCCGCCTGCCGCCAGCAAATAGCGACGCACGATCTGGGCGATAATCACCGGGATCACGATATAAAGCACAACCGATAAAACGAGCGTGCCCCATGGTACGGTGATTGCCGACAGGCCGAGCAGCAGGCCAACGATCGGCGCGAAGGCCACCACCATGATCGCGTCATTGAGCGCGACCTGGGAGAGCGTGAAATGCGGCTCGCCCTTGGTCAGGTGCGACCAGACGAACACCATCGCCGTGCACGGGGCAGCGGCAAGAATGATCAGGCCGGCGATATAGCTGTCGATCTGGCCGGCCGGCAGAAAGGGCCGGAAGAGCCAGCCGATGAACAGCCAGGCCAGCAACGCCATCGAGAAAGGCTTGATCGCCCAGTTGATAAACAGCGTTACGCCAATGCCCCGCCAGTGCCGGCCAACTTCGCCGAGCGTCGTGAAGTCGATCTTCAGCAGCATCGGTATAACCATCAGCCAGATCAGCCCCGCCACCGGCAAATTGACGTTAGCGATTTCGGCGGCGCCGATCGTCTGGAACACGCCCGGCACAAAATGGCCAAGTGCAATGCCAAGGACGATGCAAAGCGCGACCCACAGGGTCAGGTAGCGTTCGAATGTGGACATGGATTTCCCTTATGCGGTCGTCACGCGGCGACCGTGCTCGTCAATGACGCGCTCGCCATCTTCCTTGATGAATTCGGCTTGCTGCGGCGGCAGCAGGTCGAGCACCTCTTCCGAGGGCCGGCAAAGTTTCACGCCCTTGGGTGTGACGACAATTGGTCGATTGATGAGGACCGGATGCGCCATCATGGCGTCGAAAAGCTGGTCGTCGGTCAGCGCCGGATCGCCAAGACCAAGCTCCCCATAAGGCGTTCCCTTTTCGCGCAGCAGGGCGCGCACCGGAATGCCCATGCGCTGGATGAGCCGGGCGAGCATCGCCCTTGACGGCGGCGTCTTGAGATATTCGATGACATGGGGCTCGACACCGGCATTGCGGATCATCGCCAGCGTGTTGCGCGAAGTGCCGCAGTCGGGGTTGTGATAGATTATGACGTCCATGGCTGACCTCACGCGGCGCCGTTGCGGGGCGAGGATGTCCCATCCGATTGCCCGATCTCCGCGAGCTTGGCGCGCAGGGATGCCTTGTCGAGGCTGGCGACGGGCAGCGCGGTGAAGATGGATATGCGGTTCTTGAGGTAGCGAAAGGCCGCGACGAAAGCGGCTTCCTGTTCGATCTCGGAGCCCTCCGTCGCGGCGGGATCGTCGATGCCCCAATGCGCCGTCATTGGCTGGCCCGGCCAGACCGGACAGGCTTCACCGGCCGCGCTGTCGCAGACCGTAAAAACGAAATCCACGGCCGGTGCATCAGGCACGGCGAACTCTTCCCAGCTCTTCGAGCGCAGGCCATCGGCCGGATAATCAAAGCTTTTTAGCACCTTCAACGCGAGAGGATGGACGTCCCCCTTGGGCTGACTGCCGGCGGAAAAGGCGCGAAAGCGACCCGAACCATCCTTGTTCAGGATGCTTTCGGCCAGGATCGAGCGCGCCGAGTTGCCGGTGCACAGAAACAGAACATTGAAAATGCGATCGGGGTGGGTTGCATCAGGCATGGGTGGCGGCTTTCGTCGGTTCGCAACAAGTTGAGAGCGCGGCCATGGCCGGGTTGCACACTTCCGGGTGCCCCTGGCAGCAGTCGCGCATGAGGAATTCGATGAGGCCCGAGAGCGCCCCAAGTGCAGCGGTGTAGATGATGGAGCGTCCGGCACGCCGGGATTCGACAAGCCCGGCCTGTTCGAGATGGCTCAGGTGAAAGGACATGCGCGAGGAGGACGCGCCGTCCACTGCTTCGCCGATGGCGCCTGCGGCCATTCCCTCGGGCCCGGCCGCCACAAGAAGCCGAACGATGCGTAGCCGTGTCTCCTGCGAAAGCGCGGCAAACGCCGTGAGAGCCTGCTTCTCGTCCATGTTCATCTCAATCTTTCAAGAATCATTGAGATGATAGATATCGAAAGAGTTCGCAGGGCACCAGTCCCTGTGTGCACCACGTGACGGCACGGTGTTCAGCGGGTGCAACCAGTTCCCCGATTGCAGGCATAGTGAAGGAGCCGAGATGCCTTCGAGCACGCGCAGGCGATGACGCGCATAAGGTCGGGTCAGCGGCTGGAACGAAGGGCAATTCGCCCCAATGACAGCCTCATCCGCCGCGCAGACGCTCCTCGGTTTCCGAAGCGGCGCTTGTTCGTCGATATCGCCCTTTCCGCCGCGATCCGACATAGCAGATCAAGTTCGCCCTTTTCAGCGCGGCGATGTCGCGGCGCGCGGTTTTGAGGCTGACTTGCCACAAGGCCATAATCTCGCTGGCGCCGCAGCGATCGCCATCGGCGACTCTGGCTAGAAACCAGTATTGGCGCTCATTGAGTTCTGCCCGATCAGGGTCATTCATAGGGTCGCGATCAGGGTCATCTTTAGGGTCATTTGGCCGGTGATCGGCAGGTCTCCTGCCCCCGGCAAACTCGCCGACGACATAGGCGCCCCTGGCCGCCGCCAGCGCGTAGCGATCGACAGGCCCTGACAATTTGGCGGCCACCGGTCCCTCGATGATCCCGAGGACGAACGCGCGAATGACTGGCGAAGACACCACGAGACGCAAGAAATACACCGTATCGGGACCGTGTTGACCCGAGAGCCAGTGTTTGACGGTACGCTCGCTAGCGTGGGTCTGGCGCATGATCTGCTTGACCGCACGGTGGCTGTCGCCGTGCTCCTTGCGCAGCAGTTCGGCCATGGTTTGCGCATAGATCTGGCGCGTGGCCAGAACACCTTTCCATGGCGGTAATTTCCTGCCCTTTTTCTGCAACATCTTCCGGTCTCTCCGCAGTTAAACTGGTCGAGGTGCGGAAAGCGGTGGCGAGGCCACGTGCTGAGGCGGTGGGTTGCCCGGACCGCCTTAGTCAAAAGCAGGAAAGGGCAAAGTTTGCCGAGATGGGATCTTAACGACGACGACCGATCCGAGCCGGCACCTCCGGTGCGCGCGGCCGAATATGTCCGCATGTCGACCGACCATCAGAAATATTCGACTGAAAACCAATCCGACGCGATCCGGCACTATGCCGAGGCGCGCGGGATTGAGATCGTGCGCACCTATGCCGATGCTGGCAAGAGCGGGCTCAAGATCGAGGGCCGCGATGCGCTCAGGCAATTGATCGAGGATGTTGAGGCCGGCACGGCCGATTTCACATTGGTGCTGGTCTATGATGTCAGCCGCTGGGGCCGCTTTCAGGATGCCGATGAGAGCGCTTACTACGAATATATCTGCCGGCGCGCCGGCATTGCCGTGCAATATTGCGCCGAGCAATTCGACAATGATGGCAGCCCGGTCTCGACCATCGTCAAGGGCGTCAAACGCGCCATGGCCGGCGAATATAGCCGCGAGCTCTCGACCAAGGTGTTTGCCGGGCAAGGCCGGCTAATCGAAAAGGGTTTTCGCCAGGGCGGCCCTGCCGGGTTCGGCCTGAGGCGCACGCTGATCGACGAGCATGGCGCGATCAAGGGGGTGCTGGTCCGCGGCGAGCACAAGAGCATCCAGACCGACCGGGTGATCCTCACGCCCGGGCCGGACGAAGAGGTCGCGCTGGTGCGCGATGTCTACCGCGCCTTTGTCCATGAGGGACGCAGCGAAAGCGTGATCGCGGCCGACCTCAATGCGCGCGGTCTTGCAACCGATCTCGGCCGGCCCTGGACGCGCGGCACGGTCCATCAGCTGCTGATCAATGAGAAATATGTCGGCGACAATGTCTGGAACCGCCGCTCGTTCAAGCTCAAGAAGAAGCGGGTCCGCAATGCGCCGGAGATGTGGATCCGCGCCGATGGCGCGTTCGAAGCTATTGTCGAACGCGAATTGTTCGAGGCGGCGCGCACGATCATCGCCGCGCGCTCGTTCCGCTTGAGCGATGAGGAGATGCTTGAGGCCCTGGCCGAGCTTTACCAGCGTCAGGGCATGCTTTCGGGCATCATCATCGACGAATGCGAAGCCATGGCCTCGAGCAGCGCTTACAGTTCGCGGTTCGGCAGTCTGCTCAGGGCCTATAGTCTGGTCGGGTTCACGCCAGAGCGGGATTATCGCTACATCGAAATCAACCGGCAGCTGCGCCAGCTTCATCCCGGCATTGTGACCGAGCTGGTTACGGGGCTTGCGGCCACGGGCAGCGAGACCTGGCAGGAGCTTGAGACTGACCGGGTGATCGTCAATGGCGAATTCAGCGTCTCGGTCGTGATCGCGCGCTGTTTCGAGACCCCGACCGGGCTGTTGCGCTGGAAGCTGCGTTTCGATGCTTCGCTTGCGCCTGACATCACCGTGGTCGTGCGCATGGATCGTGCCAACCGCGCGCCATTCGACTATTATCTTTTCCCGCGCATCGAGACACTTTCCGAGAAGGTCCGGCTGAGCGAAGACAATGCGCTTGTCCTCGACGCCTACCGCTTCGACGACCTCGATCTTCTCTACACCATCGCCGCTCCCATCCCCTTACCGGAGGCTGCCTGATGCCTGCCGTGCGTTCGACACAGGTGGAAATGATCCCGATCTCGCGGATCACGGTTCTTAATTCGCGGGCGCGCAACAAGCGCCAGCACCGCGAGATCGTCAACAATATCGAGGCGATCGGGCTCAAGCGCCCAATCACGGTGGCGCGCCATGATGGCCCGGGCGGCGCGCGCTACGATCTGGTCTGCGGCGAAGGCCGGCTTGAGGCCTTCCAGATGCTCGGCCAGAGCGAAATCCCGGCCGTGGTGATCGAGGCCAGCGAGAGCCAATGCCTAGTGATGAGCCTGGTTGAAAACATTGCCCGGCGCACGCCGCGTCCGATCGATATCATGCGCGAGATCGGCGTCTTGCGCGCCCGCGGCTTTAACGACACGGCGATTGGCGAAAAACTCGGGGTGGGCGCGTCCTGGGTCAACATGATCGCCTCGCTGCTCGAGCGCGGTGAGGAGCGTCTGGTCGCCGCGGTCGAAACCGGCGTCATCCCGATCACGCTGGCGATGGAGATTTCCAAGGCCGAGAGCGAGGAGGCCCAGACCTTGCTGCTCGACGCCTATGAGACCGGCAAGCTCAGAGGCAAGAAGCTGGCGGCGGCGCGGCGCATGCTCGACATGCGCATGCGCGCGCAGGGCAAGGGGCTGCCTTCGGGGCGACTGGGCCGCAAGGGCAGCGGCAGGCGGATGACCGCCAACGATCTCATTCAGGTCTACCAGCGCGAGGCGGAAAAGCAGCGGCTCCTGGTCAAGAAGTCCGATTTCACGCAGACGCGGCTCTTGTTCATCGTCGAGGCGCTCAAAGACCTGCTCGGCGATGAGGGATTCCTCAACCTGCTCAGAGCCGAGGGCTTGGCGACGATGCCGCGCGCGCTGGCGATGCGGATTGCGGGAGAGCACGATGGCTGAACGGAACGACGATCCTGGCGAGCGCATCCATCAGGCGTTCGAAAGCCAATTTTTGACCATACCCGTCTCCAGCATCGTGCCGCTCAAGACGCTGCCCGATGGCGCGCGCGAGGGCCGAACCTTCGCGCAGGTACTTTCCTCGATCAAGGCGGTCGGGCTGATCGAAGCCCCGGCGGTCATGGCCGATACGGCCAAGGCCGGATCGTATTTCCTGCTCGATGGGCATTTGCGGATCGAAGCGCTGAAAGAGCTTGGTATCGACCAGGTCGAATGCCTGATCGCCACCGACGACGACACCTATACTTATAACAAGCGGGTCAACCGGATCCCGCCGATCCAGGAACACCGAATGATCGCGCGGGCCATGGATCGCGGCGTGGCGGCGACCGATATTGCCGAGGCGCTGAACCTGCAGGTGGAATCGGTCATCCGGCGCTTTCGCCTGCTCGAGGGCATCAGCCCGGAAGCGGCCGAGATGCTGAAAGACACGCCCTGCTCGATGAAGGTGTTCGACATTTTGCGGCAAATGTCGGCGGTGCGGCAGATCGAGGCGGCGGACCTGATGATTGGGCAGAACAATTTTTCGATCATGTTCGCCCGCGCCCTTCGCGCGGCGACCCCGGACAATCAGCTGGCGACAGCCAGGAAAGGTAAAGGCGCGGGCATACCGACCCCGTCAGGCCAGCAGATCGCGCGCATGGAGCGCGAACTGGCGGCGCTGCAGACGCAGGTCAAATCGGTCGAGGAAACCTATGGCATCGACAATCTGCATCTGACGGTGGCGCGCGGCTATGTCGCCAAGCTTTTGGCCAATGGCCGGGTGGCGCGCTGGCTCGCCAGCCACCGCCAGGAATATCTCGGCGAGTTCCAGAAGATCGCCGAAATTGACACGCTGGCGCCGATCGCCGAACCGGACGCCTGAGCAAGCAATGGGGACCCGGACCCGATAAGCGCGGGGACCATGGGAGACGCCGCACTGTGGGGCGGATCGAGCATGGTGGTGGGAATGGCGGCGAACCCGCAGGAAGCCCACCAGGCTGGCCGCCATCAGGTCCAGCCGCCCCGCGGAAGCACCACAAGCTCCCGCATCACAGATCGGCGTGCCGGCGACTTTTCCGGCACGCCGATCGATCACAACAGTGGAAGTGCCGAGGGGCCGTAGGCCTGACGTCGAGCCTTCTCCAGCCTCATGTCGCAGCGACAGTGGCCACGTGCTCTCCAGAACGCCCGTCCTCTGCGGGATTGGCGACGGCAACTAGGTCGAACTCCTCTCGGCCCTTCACCTTGTCGACCAACAACTCTCTCTCGGTCCTTATTGCCTCTGCTCGTGCCGACGGATTCTGCACAATAGTCAGTTGGGCTTGACTGCGCCCTGCCGCGCTAAAGCTGATTCTGTATATGTGATATCGTTCGCCAAGACTGTTGGCGGCTACCCATTCGTTGTCCGAAAAACGCACGCTGCCGGACTTCGTCTCGATGAACCGGCTGACCAGATCGATCCGATCCGGATCCCTCTGGAATTCGGTGCAATCCTCTTCACTATCAAAGGAGAGATAGTCGCACCCAAAAGCTCTCGATCCTTGCAGGTGGGCAACGAGCAGAGGCCAACGGCCGTCGGCGCGCTCGAACGCCGCTGTCCAATGCTCCGCATCGGCGGCACGGTTGGGATCAGAGCCAATTGGACTTGGAACTGTTCCCCGTCAGCGCCAAT
>NZ_LDES01000070.1 GCF_001015195.1 Sphingomonas sp. Y57
CCCGGTGCCATATGTTGCCCCCTCGGCCGCACCACGGCCTCTCCCGATGGACGGATCGACGAGGCACGACCGTGATAGCCGATCGGTACCCATTTATAGTTGGGCATCAGTGGATTATCCGGCCGGAATAGCGAGCCGACATTGAACGCATGATGGATGCCGACGTAGAAATCGGAATAATCCCCGATCGCTGCCGGTAGATGCATGCGGCAATTCGCGGCTCTATGGATATGCGGCGCCACGTCTGCGCGATGGCTTTCCTGCGTCAATATCGCAGACAGACGACGGCGC
Organism: Sphingomonas sp. Y57; assembly: GCF_001015195.1. Taxonomy (GTDB): domain Bacteria; phylum Pseudomonadota; class Alphaproteobacteria; order Sphingomonadales; family Sphingomonadaceae; genus Rhizorhabdus. Next base: position 292 of record NZ_LDES01000070.1, read on the forward strand.
AACGCCGTTCGCCGATCAGGAGCCAGCGCAAACAGCCCGTTCAGGCTGCCCTGCTGCAGCGTGGCGGCGATATCTTCGGGCAACAGACCGGATATCGAGCGCAGATCGACAATATCGTCGCCGATGGCGACGCCGGGCCGCAGATCGCCATCAGTGGTGCTGAAGATGCCAAGCGGGAGATTTTGGATCGGAAAATCGCGGTGACCATCCGCCCCCGCGACCCAGGCGCTAAGCGCGGGGTCATGCGTCTCGTCGATATCAAACATTCTGAGAACCTCGCAAGGGAAGGCGGGGCTGCCACCTTGGCACGCCCCGTTGATAGCAGCGCCTCAGTCCTCGACGATGCCGACGACGCGGCTCCAGCCGGCGCTGGCCCCCTTCACCTTCACGGGGAAGCACATCAGTTCAAACCCCGTCGACGGCAGCGCTTCGAGATTGTGCAGCTTCTCAAGCTGACAATAGCCGATCTCACGGCCCGATTTATGGCCTTCCCAGATGATCGAGTTGTCACCAGTTTCCTTCCAGCGCTTGGCGGTATGGACGAACGGCGCATCCCAGGACCAGCCATCGGTGCCGACCACATGAACTCCGCGCGATGTCAGATACAGCGTCGCCTCCCGGCCCATGCCGCAACCGGTATCGAGAAACTCGGGCTTGCCGTACGCTGCGCCGGCGGCGGTGTTCACCACGACGATGTCGAATGGCTTCAGTTCATGCCCGATGCGGGCGAGTTCGGTTTCCACCTCATTGGCCGTGACCACATGCCCGTCCGGCAAATGGCGGAAATCGAGCTTCACGCCCCGCCCCCAGCACCATTCGAGCGGCACTTCGTCGATCGTCATCGATCGGCGCGGGCCGCCCGGAAGCGCCGCGTCCTGGGTAGTGTGGTAGTGGTAGGGCGCATCCATATGGGTGCCGTTGTGCGTCCCCAGATCTACGCGCTCGGAAGCCCAGCCTTCGCCGTCGGGAAGATGCTCAGGCAGCAGCCCTTCGAATGACTTCGCCAGCACGGCAACCGTCTCGTCATGCTTGAAATAGGTGATGCGGGGCTCTCGGCCCGGTGGGTCCGATGCGATGCCATTCTGGATCGCGACGGACAGATCGATGAGCTTACGCCCCATTGTGATTCTCCCTCTGCAGGCGTTCGAGTATCGGCGTCGACCGCTGTATATGCGGCGTCATCAGTCGCTGGGCGTTCACATGGAGGATGCGGTGCGCGTCGGCCGGATCCAGACCGCCCTCCCTGATATGCGCGAAGGTCTGCGTGTAGCTTTCCCAACGCAGCAGGATCGGCCAGTCACTGCCCGGTACGAGCTGGTCGACCCCGAAGGCCGTGACTCCTGCGACCAACGCCGCTTTCGATCCCCATCCGACCGTGTCGTAATAGAAGCCCCGCGCGGTTTCGCTCGGCGGCCGAGGCAAGTCTTGACGCGGCATCTGGCCGTCGAGACGTTGCAGCAGCATCGGCAGAATGCCGCCAAAATGCGGGACGATGAAGCGTATCGCGGGATAGCGTCCGGGATGATCGCGCGCGATGAGGTGCATCGCCGCGACCGCATCTTCGATCGAGGCGCCTGCGCAGGTCGTAAGCCCCCAGTCGCCGATGAGCGGGGCCTGGAGCGCGTTCTGGCCGGGATGAAGAAACACCACGATCCCACGCCGGTCGAGCTCGGCATAGAGCGGATCAAATTCCTCGCGGGCGATGCTTTCATCAAGGCAGAAACATTGGATGGTGACACCCACCGCACCCAGTTCATCGATCGCGCGCCCAGCCTCGGCTATGGCTTCGTCGACATGTGGAAGCGGAAGCGAAGCCCAGAAGGAGAAGCGGTCGGGATGCGCCGCGCAGAACTCCGCCGCGAGATCATTGGCGAGGCGCGCTGCCCGCACCGCATCCGCCTCATTTTCGAGATAAGGCGCGATGTTGATCGAGAGAATCTGCCGCTCGACGCCAGCCGCATCCATCGCCGCCAGACGGCGGCCGACATCCTCCGGCTGGCGCGGATATGGCGTGGACGGGCCAGCCGCACCCTTTGGCCGGTAGAGCGACCCGCCCAGACCAAGCGGCTCGACAAGCTGATGGTAGGGCCCGGGATAAAGATGAGCGTGGACATCTATGATCATAATGGCTCTCCATCCGGCCGTCGCGAACCGAGCAGCATGAGAATCGCCGCAGCCAGAGCGACGCCGCCGAGGAGCAGTGATACGGACGTGATCGCGGAATTGATGGCACGCCCGCTGCCGGAAAATAAATGCTCGGTGAAGAGCGCGATCACGAGGGGGCCCAGCCCCGCTCCCATCATTCCCTGCGCCAGAAGGAACGCCGCCATGGTCGTGCCGATGGTCGCTGCCGGCATCACCCGCGCCACGACCGTCGAGGTGACAGGCAGATAGACCGTGCTGACCATGATGATCGCGGCCTGACACGGCCAATATAGCTCGATCGCCGGCACATGCGGCCCGATGGCCCCAGAGATCGCGACCACCGCCGAAGCGATGACCGCGGCAATTGCTGGCCCGTTCTTGCCGAGCCTGTCCATCAACAGGCCCGCGCCGACGAGGCCAAGCGGCGCGCCTATGATCAGAACCATGCCCAGCATCGGTCCGAAACTGCGCGCTTCGACATGGAAGGTCCGCTGCAGCAAGGCGGGCACCCAGGCCGAGAGCCCCATGGTCAACATCGTCTGGACAACCGAAAAGATCATGAGCGGCAGCAGGATCCGCCACCGCTGCCGCGCGATCGCCCATGTCTGAGCCACCGAAGCCTGCACGATCCTGTCATCCGCGGCGCGGCCGGGATCGGTAAAAGCGAACGCCAGCAGCGCCAGGGGCAGCCCGGCGGCGCCGATGAGGACGAGGGCGACCTGCCAATGCGGCAGGGCCGCGAGATAGGGCATCCCGGATAGATCGAGCGATGCAATCCAGGCGATCAGGAATCCACCGACGAGGAAAGCGAACCCGCTACCGACGGCGCCGCCGATGCTGAAAATCGCATAGGCCAGGCCGCGGCGCTCGGGCGAGACGCCGTCGCGGATGAGCGAGTAGGAAGCTGGAGGGCTGATACCTTCGCCGAAACCCACGCCAACCCGCGCGACGAACAGAAGACCAAATTGACGAGCAAAGCCGCACATCACCGTCATCGATGACCAGATCATCACACCGCCGGCGATGATCAAACGTCGGTTGGCGCGATCGGCCGCCCAGCCTGCCGGAAGACTTACAGCCACGTTGGAGACGGCGAAGGCAAGGCCGATCAGCAGGCCCACCTGTACGTCCGTGATCCCGAAATCTGCCTTGATGTCGGGCACGACCAATGTGAGGAAATTTTTGTCGACCGCGGCGAGCGTCGCGAAGAACGCAAGGATGGCGACCATCACCCAGGGGCTGCGGACTGCATGCCCTCCCTCCTGCCCTTGCCGCGGATGGGCGAACGGGCCTGCCGAATCGACGATGGATTCGCGCCCCCTTTCCCGTGTGGACATGATGGTTACTCGCCCTCTCCTGGCCGGAGATATTCTCCTTCCGGGGATTTATGACGAGGTTCGATATATGGCAAGCCATATTTCCCCAATAAAGGAAATTATGCGACCAGGCTTCGATATTGAATTTTCTCTTGGTAAGGAATTATATGGAGCCGTAGCCTTTTGGAGGAAATTATGCGGTTGAGCGGCGTCGATGGTGTTATCCTGGGTGTCGAAGATCTCGACATTGCCGGCCGGTTCTATGACGATTTCGGCCTGGACAGGCTGCAGTCCGGGCACACCGGAGCGACCTTCGGAACCCGCGACAGGACGACGATCGACCTGCGACGGATCGATGATAACGGCTTGCCCCCGGCCGTAACCGGCGGATCGACCATCCGCGAAGTCATCTGGGCGGCGCCGGATCGGGCGACCGTCGATGCCGTAGCAGCCTATCTGACCAGAGATCGCCCGGTGACCATTGACAGCGATGGCACGCTGCACAGCCTTGATGACGACGGTTATGGAATCGCATTCCGTGTGGGCCGGCGCGAGGCCATCGAGCCTGCGCCCAACAGGCTCAACATCTATGGCGCGCCACCAAGCCGCCCGATCAACAGCCGGATCGACTTCTTCGAGGCGATCCGGCCGACATCGGTCGCCCATGTGGTGGTCATGACGCCCGATGTGGATCGCGCCGTCGCCTTCTACACCGAGCGGCTAGGCTTTCGGATCACGGACCGCTTTCTCAATGGCCAGGGCGCCTTCCTTCGGCCGGCGGGATCTCCCTATCATCATGCTCTGTTTCTGATCCGCGGCGCCGAACGCGGGCTGCACCATATCGCCTTCGCGGTGACAGACTTCAACGATGTCGTGCTGGGTGGCAATTCGATGCTTCGGGCCGGGTGGGAAACGCGCATGGGCCCCGGCCGGCATGTAATTGGATCAAACTATTTCTGGTACTTCAAAAGCCCGTGCGGCGGAGCGATGGAGCTCACGGCGGACATGGATCGCGCCGACGATGACTGGACGGTGGGCGAGTGGGAGTTCGTCCCCGAGAACACCAAGGCCTGGGAGATGGATATCAAGCCCCTTCCCGGCAATGGGCCCCGACTGCCGAACCAGAGATGAGCGCTGTGGCCGGGCTGGTTCCCTTATTTCCCCAGTTGAGGATTTGCAGGTGAAGGAATATCAGCGACCGCTCATATCAGGGAAGAACGAGCGCATGGCGTCAGCGCAGTCCAAAACCGTAAAGACACGACCGAGAGCCACCGTCGCAACCGCCCGGGTCGCGGGCAGCAAGAAGCCACGCAAGGGCCGTGGCCGTCCGCCATCGGGCGCCAATGATGTCGGGCGGGAGTCGCTGCTTGCGACTACACGGGAGATCTTGCGCACGACGCCACCGGAAACCGTCACCCGATTGATGATCGCCGAAAAGGCCAATGTCGATCCCGGCTTGATCCGCTATTATTTCGGCACCGTCGACCACCTCATTGCCGAGATCGTCGTCGACACACATCTGCGCATCCGGGAATCAGTGCTCGACATCGTTGCGACGCGCGATCCGGCAGAGGCGCTTCGTACCAGGCTGGGTTTGCTGATCGACCTGTTTATCGAGTATCCCTTTCACCATCGGCTCATCCGCCAGGTGATGTATGGCGATGGAAGCGATACGGAGCATGCCGCTTGGATCGTTTCGCTGCGAAAGTCGGTGGAACAGACCAATGCCATGATCGAACTGGGTGTAGAGAAAGGCCTTTTCCGCAGGGTCGATCCGCGGATGTTGCAGCTGACATTGATCGGCGTCGCCGAGTTCTTCGGCGGCAACGCCGAGATCGTCGCCGACGTTTTCGATCAGAAGGAGACGATCCGCACGTTGCGTGATCGCTACACGGATTTCCTCACCGAGCTTTTCATGCACGGCCTGAGTAAACACGGCTGAGACCACCCCACCTTCCGCTTTGGCGGTCACCGGCTAATAAGGTTGGCGAGTGAGTTCGAACAGCTTGGCGCTGGCGGCGAGCTGCTGCTCGATCGGTACGCCTTCCATCTCCAGACGACCGAGACCGACCGAACCTTCGAGCACGGCGCGGCACCGCTCGAAACGACGATCGACATAGGCTTCCAGCGCGGCTTCGACGCTGTCCCGCTCGACCACCATCGCGGTCAGCACGATGCCATCCTCGATAGCCAGTCCCGCGCCATAGCCGGCGTGCGGGGTCGTCGCGTGGACGGCATCGCCAATCAGCACCACCCGATCACGATGCCAGGGCGGCGGAACGAGCAGCGTTTCCAGCGGCCGGTAGTTTGTACTGGTCGTGTCGGAAATCCCGTCCGCAAGCTCCCGCACCAGTCCACCATAACCGCGCATTTTCGCCGCCAACGTGGCTTGCCAGTCAGCGGGCTCCTGCCATGGATTGCCGGGCGCGCTTTCCAGCATGAACATGTACATCTCCTCCTCGGAGATCGGATTCAGGCCGACCTTCCGATGGGGATCGAGAAACAGCCAGTTGGTCTCCACCTCGCTCGGCCGCGGGAAAATCGCACGCCAGCAGCCCTGCCCCGTGAAGACCGGCGGCCCGATCTCGGGCATCACCAATTGCCTAACCTTGGACAACAGGCCATCGGCGCCTACGACCAGATCGTAGCGATCCTCACGGCCAGTCGAGAAGCCGACATCGACACCGCGACCATCCTGCTCCAGGCGCTCGACTGTCACCCCCAGCGTGACCGTCACGCCAAGTTCCTTCACGCGGCGCGCGAGGATCGCATGCAGCGCCGGCCTGACGATCCCCCCCATGGCGTGAAGATCGTCACTGGCGGGCCGGTATGCCGGGATATCGCGGATGAGCTGTCCACTGGAATGGAATATCCGCCGCCCACCATGCACATGGCCGCCCGCCACCACTTCATCAACGACGCCGAGTTGGCCCAGCGCCCGCAGGGTCGCCCCGTTCAAGGTCAGGCCAGCGCCCGCCGCCTTCCAATCGGGGTCGATATCGATGAGGTCGACCATGACGCCGGCATGGCGCAGCGCGATGGCAAGCGACATGCCGCCCACTCCGCCGCCGACGACGAGCACACGCGCAACCCCATTGTCCAAAACCACGTCTCGCTCCATAAATTCAGGGTTCCGCAATCACGGCATTGAACAATATGGGTGCTGCGGACCGCCCGAGGACGGTCCGCAGCGATGGTCAAAACCGGCCGCTGATCCGCACGCCATAGGTTCGGGGCGGGTAGATCGACGCGGTCCATGCGTTGGAATTCGGCGGCGCATATGCCGACGACTTGTTGTAGACGAGGGACGTGCCGCCGTAGATCACGGCGTTGTTCGTGATGTTGTTCACGAACGCACCGATGCTCCATTTGTCGCCGGGCGCCTGATAGGTCAGCTGTGCATCAGCCATCGCGAAACCCTTGCGGTACGAATTCCGACGACGGGTAAGATCGAACCATGCGCCGGATTCGAAGTGCGATCGCGCACCGAAGATGATGTTCGCGCCATTATCGAGATCGAAGGTATGCTGGTAGGAAACGGTGCCATTCCACTTCGGAATCGCCGCCCGCTTCACATCCCGCAAAGTGGACGCCGGCACCACGACGATCGTCGTGGACGGCGGGATGAACAAGGTCGCGCCCGGGTTGGTGTAGCGCGTGAACTCACCCTCTTCATAAACTATCGTCGCCGAGAAGCGATCGTTCCTGGTCGGTGCGACCACCAGCTCGGCCTCTATGCCCCTGAGCCAGCCATCCTGGTTGGTGGGATAATTGGCGAAGCCCGCCGGACGGACATTGGCGAAGGAATAGATCTGCTGGTCCTTATAGTCCCAGTAGAAAGCTTCGAGATTGAGCTGCACCCGATTGTTGAAGAAGCGGTTCTTCGAACCGATCTGATAAGCGGTAAGCCGCTCCGGGCGATAGCTGTTGGGCGGAGCGCCCAGGAAGAGGCCGCCGGCCTTGAACCCTGTCGAGACATTTGCGTAGAGCAAGCTGCGCTGCCCGACGTCATATTCGACGCCCGCCTTCCATGTCACGTTGCTCTCCTTGACGCCGCCCGTGTTGACGAGCCGGCAACGCAGCGGAACCTCCGGTCCCGGTTCAAGCGTGGCGCCTCCGCTCGTGCAAGACGCGGCGGGGACGTTGGGGATAAGCGAATAGCCGTCCTGGGTCTTTTTCTCGCCGGTCCAGCGAAGACCACCGGTGATCCGGAACTCGGGCGTGATCGAATAGGTCGCCTGGCCGAACGCAGCGTAGCTGGTGTCGTTCTGATGCGGAACGCTGAACACGACAAAGCCCTGGGGCTGCGAGAAGTCGTTATAGGCGCGCATCTGTTCGGCGTAGAAGAAGCCGCCCAGCACCCATTTGAGCGGCCCGTCGCCATTGCTGGCGAGCCGTGCCTCCAGGCTATACTGTCGAGACAGGAAGTCGGTGTTCGATACATAGCCTCCGGTGTAGGTCCGGAAGGCGATGTCCGAGTTCACGAAGGCCGGAATGACCGTAAGGGTCGCCGGTCCGAAATCATAGTCCAGCTCTGCCTTGAGGCTGACGATCTTGTTGTTGGTGAATCCATCGCGGCCGGCGACGGGGATCGGCGAAGCCAGATAGGTCGTCGGAATGGTCGGGCACCGCACGGCCACTGCGCATGGCGGCAATTCCAGGCCGAACCACGGATTGCTCGGATCGGTGTACTTCTGGCTGTCGTTCTGGGCATAGATATAGATCGTCTGCGGGCCCTTCGACGTGTCGTGGAAGTAATCCGCGGTCAGACGCAAGGAAAGGCCGCTATCGGGCTTGAACAGGATGCTTGCCCGCCCCGCGACGCTCTTCGCGTCGTTATACCCGTTGGTCAGATAACCGTCATGCTGGTTGGTCTTGAACGCCACGCGTGCCGCCACTGTAGAACTCAGCGGTACGTTCAACATGCCATTGGTCTGGAGATTGCCGTAATTGCCGATTTCCGCGCCGACCTCGCCAGCGAATTCGAACTTCGGCGCGTTGGTGATCACGTTGATGGCGCCCACCGTGGCGTTGCGGCCATATAGCGTGCCCTGCGGGCCTTTCAGCACCTCGACCCGGTCCAGATCATAATAGGTCCCCATCGGGCCGCCGAATGGCCGCTGGATGTAGACGCCATCGACATTGTAGGACACGGCAGGGTCGCCATAGTTATTGATGACACCGCCGCCCACGCCACGGATGAACACATTCTGGATCGGCGTCGCCGTCGTCACCGACAGGCCGGGAACAGCCGAGACGAGGTCCGTTGCGCTGGTTCCGCCGGCCCGGATCAGTTCCGAGCCCGAAAGCACCGTGACCGCCAGTGCGGTACGCTGAACATCGGTCGAGCGCCGCTCGGCCGTCACGATGATATCCTCCAGCTCGGCGCTGCTCATCCCGGTCGCGCCTTCGGCATTGGAAGGCGCCTGCGCCTGCACAGATGTGGAACCGGGTGCGAACGTGATCGCTACGGCGAACGCTGTCGAACCCAGCCAATATCGCTTCAACCTCATGGAACCCCTCCCTTACATATGATGTCGTTATTTTCCTCTTATAAGGAAATATAAATCCTCCTTTAGGGAATTAATTCGACTTGTCAACCAGGTGTCGATCCAGATTCCGTGCTCGGCTCCGGGATCGTCGCAATAACCGGCGACGCTGGCGGGATCCCCCCGAAGCCACAGCTCGAGCCATGACCTCGTTTCTGGCGGTGCCGAGCCAGAGCCGCATCGCGGCGAAAGCCGCCGTCGATATGACTCACGGCAACCAGACGGTCTTCACATTGGTGAATTCGCGCACGCCAAAATGGGACAGTTCGCGTCCATAGCCGCTCTTGCGGATACCGCCGATCGGTGCGCGCGGATCAGACCGCGAGATGCCGTTGATGAACACGCTGCCCGTATCCAGCCGTCGAGCAAGGTCGCGCGCCCTTTCGATATCGCTGGTCCAGAGCGCAGCCGACAGGCCGAATTGGCTGCGATTGGCGAGACGCGCCGCCTCCTCGACGTCGCCAGCCACGGTGATCGCGGCGCAGGGGCCGAAGGTCTCCTCATCGAAAGCCGCCATGCCCGGAGTCACATCGCCGAGAACCACGGGCCGGAAATAGGCGCTGCCTGCAGGGCCGGACCGTCCACCCTCGAGCAAGGTCACGGCCCCGGCCGCGACGCTGCGGGCGACCTGATCCTCGAGCTCGGCGCGCAGATCCGCCCGCGCCATCGGCCCCACGAGCGTGTCGTCAAGCATAGGATCGCCGATCGCGAGTCGCTCCACGGCCGCGACGAACTTGGCGGTGAAATCCGGGGCGATCGCAGCATCGACGATCAGCCGCTTGGCGGCGATGCAGGTCTGGCCGCAATTCTGGAATCGCGCCCAGACCGCCGCTTCAACCGCAGCGTCGACATCTGCGTCGGCCAGCACGATGAACGGATCGGATCCGCCAAGTTCGAGTACCGTCTTCTTGATCGCCCTGCCGGCCAGCGCCGCGACGGCCGAACCAGCCCGCACGCTGCCGGTCAATGTGACCGCGGCAATGCGATCATCTGCGATCACATTTGCCACCGCATCGTTGTCGATGTTGAGCGAGGTCACAAGGCCAGCCGGTGCGCCGGCCTCCTCGAAGGCCGCAACGACGTTCAATGCGGTAGAGATGCTGTTGGGCGCATGCTTCAGCGCAAAGGCATTTCCGGACAGCAGAACCGGTATGATCGCGCGGATCGCCTGCCAGCATGGATAATTCCACGGCATGATGCCCAGAACGGTTCCCAGTGGCTCATAGCTGATCCAGGCGGTCTGCTGGTCCACCATGACCCGCTCGTCCGCCATCATCGCCGCCCCGTTGACGGCGTACCATTCGCAGGCCGTCGCGCATTTCAGCACTTCGGCGCGCGATTGCGTGACCGGCTTTCCCATCTCTCTCGTAATGGTGACGGCGAACGCTTCGCAACGCGACCGCAAGATATCGGCAAGGCGGCCGAACAGGCCCAGTCGCCCCTCCAGCGGCGTCACACGCCACCGCGCGAAGGCCGCCAGGTTCGCATCGAGGATGTTCGAGATGCTATCGCTTGACGCATAAGGATGAAAGGCGAAGACTTCGCCGGTCGCCGGGTTGACCGTGGTGGTGCCGCTATGCTGGTCGTTGGCAGGCATTATCGCTAGAACTCCGAGAGAGAAAAGGGGGGCGGCCGTCAGCAGCCCTCGCAAGACGCAGGGGATACGCGGTCTGCGAATGGCGCCGTTGATTTTTTGTCGTTCGTTCTATAATTGCAACCTCAAGGGCGCAAGTCGCATCGAAAGGGAAGAACCAGCACCGTGGCGAGGCCGAGGGAGTTCAACGAACAATCCGTGCTGGATGCGGCTACGAACTGCTTCTGGGAACGAGGCTATTGCGCGACCAGCATGCGCGACCTGATCGATCGCACAGGATTGACCAGCGCCAGCCTTTATAATGCGTTTGGAGACAAGCGGGCGCTGTTCCAGGCCTCGCTCAATCACTTCATCGGCCAGACCATCTACGAGCGCATCGAACGATGCGAAGAAATGGCCCCTCGCGAGGCGATCCGTGTTTTCTTTGAAGAGGTTGTTGGCCGTTCGCTTGAAGACCGACAGCACAAGGGCTGTATGCTCGTGAACACGGCGCTCGAAGTAGCGCCGCATGACGCGGGAATTCAGCGTGACGTCGCGGCTGCGCTGCGCCGGATCGAAAGCTTTTTCGAGCGCATGATCAGGGCTGGCCAAGCCGACTGCTCTATCGATTCATCAGCCGCCCCCGAAGACCTGGCCAGCCATCTGCTCGGCGTTCTCATGGGCCTGCGCGTGCTATCGCGCGTACGGCCGGAGCCCGGCTCGCTGCGCGCGCTCGTGCAGGTCGCACTCACCGCGCTCGCCCCCTCCACGCACTGATCAAGCTTCGCGCGAAGAGCGGCGCCCATCGTCGCTCCTTCTGCAATCCACCTTATCGCGATTGACAGCTCCAATTCGACATGCAATTTTAGATCGATCAATCCAATTTCAGCACAGCCATTTGGCTTGGCGGCGTTCTTTGCCGCACTTCAAGGGAGGATATATGCCAGAGCTTTTCGATACGCCGCTCGAACCGCCGGTTCTGCAGCGCAATTCCGAGGATTTCGCTTATTGTCGCGCGCTTGCCGGCTCCGACGAGGACCGGCCGGTGCTCATGCTCAACATGAACCATTATCGCGAGGACTGCGGATATCCCGACAGCGGCCTCTACAAGCAATATATCGAAGGCCTGGGGCCGTTTCTGGATGGCGCCGGCGGCGGCAAGATATTGTGGCGCATGCCGGTGCTGAGCCAGGCTGTTGGCGAACAGAAGATCACCGAAATCCTCGCTTGCTGGTATCCTTCGCACAAGGTGTTCGTCGGCCTCTACGACGCGCCGGGCGCGGAAGAGAATTTCCGACTCAAGGGGCTGTGCGTCGATTACGCAGTCATCCATCGCTGCCCTGGCGACCAGCCGCCCTTCGCGCCGCTGAAGGGCTCCTATCCCTGATCATGACGGCATTCCGCGCCCGGTGGTCGATCCCCCGGCGCGGAAGCCAATGAGCCTTCCGGCATCGCAGGACAGGATGGAGAGAAAGATGGAACAGGTTCCGGGCATCCAGCGGCGCCGGTTCGGCGATATTGTCGTGACCGCGCTTAACGACGGATATATCATGCTGCCGGTGGAAGCGGTCCACGGCATGTCGGCCGAGGAGACCGACGCACTGTTCCGCGCCAAGGGCCGCCGCCCTCCCTTCGCCACCGCGATCAACGCCTATCTGGTCGAGACACCCGATCACAAGGTGATGATCGACGTGGGATGTGGCAGGTTCATGGGACCGCTGCTCGGCAAACTACCGATCAACCTGCGAGCTGCCGGCGTGGCGCCGGAGGAAATCGGCGTGATCGTCGTTTCGCATATGCATATCGATCATGTTGGCGGGCTCCTGACCGATGATGACACGCGCCGATATCCGAATGCGCGCGTCCTGATCGAGGCACGGGAACTCGCCTATTGGACAAATATGGACAACCGGCCAGGCTCCCCACCCTCTACCCAGGACACGTTCGACGTCGTCGCGCGGGTGATGGACGCCTATGCCGACCGCATCGAAGCTTTCACCGGGTTGCCCGATATCGTGCCGGGAATCGAGGCGGTGCCGCTGAACGGTCACACGCCGGGCCACACCGGCTACGCAATCGGCCGCGACCAGCCCGAGTTGATCATCTGGGGCGATGTGGTCCATGCGCCCGAGATCCAGTTCCGCCGGCCGGAAGCAACGGTAATATTTGACGTGGACCCCGCGGCGGCGGCGGCAAGCCGGCGCGCGATCATCGAACGCGCCGTCGAGGAGGACATCATGATCGCGGGGATGCACATCCCCTTTCCCGGCTTTGTCCGGCTCGCGCGGGCCAATGGCGCATATGATTTCCATCCTCAGGTCTTCCAGTATGACCTGCAGGAGTGAGAACACTGCAGGACCGGGACGAGCGGCCCGGGATCTTTGGCCGGCCCACAAAGAACATATCGATGGTAGCGCATCGAGTTGGTACCCCAACGGAATATTGCATGTTACCCTGATAAGCGGTCGAGGTTCTCGTCTCCGAAACGACTAGAGTGGCGATGGCACGGCCTTGTTTGAATAGGACAGGACCTTGTCGCCCAAGATGATCTCGCTGAATCTTTTCGACCTCAATCTCATAAAGTGTCTCTCGGCACTTCTCGCGGAGCGAAACGTGACCCGAGCGGCAGAGCGCCTGAACACGACGCAACAGGCGATGAGCCACAACCTGCGAAGACTGCGGGATCATTTCCAGGACGAATTGTTGATCAGGGTAGGTCGGCGTTTCGAACTGACGCCGCTGGCGGTAGCGCTGGAAATCCCCATCCGCGAACTGATGCTGCAGATTTCGACCACACTGGAAACCCGGCCGATCTTCAATCCCGAGGTCGATACGCATCGCTTTCGCATAGCCATGACCGACTATGGCCATCTAACGATCTTGCCGAAGATCACTCAAATATTGGCAGAGCGCGCACCAAATCTATCCTGCGACTTCTACTCTATCGATCCACATGTCTTCGGCGACCTGGAACGCGGCGATCTGGAATTCTGCGTAATGCCACGTAATCCGCATCCCTGGCTGAAGACGATCGAGCCATGGTTTCGCTCGCAGCATCTCTTTTCTGATGAGTTCGTGTGCGTGGTCGATAAGAACCACCCCGATATCGGCGACACGATCGATCTCGATCAATATTGCCAGGCGAAGCATGCAGTCGTGCAATTCAATTCGCGGGGTATGACCATCATTCAGGACGCCTGGATCAAGCACCAACTTGACATCCAGGTCGCGATCAGGGCCGCAAGCTTTGCCAGCCTCGTCTTCATGCTGCCCGGCACCAGGCTGGTCGCCACCGTTCAACGCCGCATCGCCAACGCACTGAAAAGCCTGATCGATGTCAAGGTTCTGCAAAGCCCGATCCCGATCGAGCAGCTCCACGAAACGCTCAACTGGCATGGTCGGAACGACTCCAACCCCGCCCACAGCTTCATGAGGAGCGTGTTTGCGGAAGCAGCCGCGGTATTGAACGGCGGTCGCTAGTACAAAACACATTTGTACCCGGTGGCTGCGATCTTTGTTTCTGAACGCCGAACATGACCGATAGGACCATAGCCGGGAAGGAGAGCTCGCTGTGAAAATTCGAGAAAACAGCGCCAAACAGATGTCACCACATGGGATCGCTTAACATGATCGGCATCATCGGCGGCGGCACCATGGGGCTCGGCATCGCCGTAGCACTGGCGGGCGCGGGGCATGACATCACCCTTTTCGAACCCAATTCGGATGTCCGCGCGTCGGTCGATGGGCGGCTGGATGCGATCGCAGCGGAGGGGTTTCGCGTTGTCCGCGACCGTTTGAAGGTCAGCGACGACCTGGCTGCGATGAAGTCTGCCATGTTCATCATCGAGGCGGTTCCGGAAAATCTGGATCTGAAGCGATCATTATATGGCGATCTCTTCGCGATACTGCCCGCCGATACTATCATCGCCAGCAACACCAGCACTTTGCCGCCGGACTTGTTGGCGGAGAAGCTTCCGGATGATCTCGCCCGTCGGCTGCTCGTGGCGCATTTCTGGAACCCGCCCTATTTCCTGCCGCTCGTCGAAGTCCTCAGCGGATCGCGGACCGATCCCGCTGCGCTCGCGACCACGGTATCATTGCTCGCCGATGCGGGCCTGAAGCCGGTGGTCCTGGATCGCGCCGTACCGGGCTTCATTGGCAATCGCCTGCAGCTGGCATTGGTACGCGAGGCGTTGCACCTGCTCGAGAGCGGCGTGGCGACCGCGGACGTCATCGACGAAGTCGTTCGATCATCCATCGGACGGCGATGGAGCGTCACCGGGCCGTTTGAATCCGCCGATCTGGGGGGAATCCATATCTTCGCGACCGTCTCTTCGCTGCTGTTCCCGGTTCTCGCCAATCAGCAGGAGGGCGCGGCGCTCCTGGCCGACATGGCAGCGCGCGGGGACACCGGCGCCCGTGTCGGCCGCGGCTTTTACGAATGGACATCATCGCTGCGTGACGAAGTGGCTCGTCGGCGAAGCCTGTTGATGGGAGGAAATGAATGAAACTGGCATCGCTCGCTAATGGAAGGCCGGATGGCCAGCTCGTGGTCGTATCGACGGATTTGACCCTCGCCGCCCCGGCGGACCATATCGCGCCCAATCTGCTCAACGCGATCGAACGCTGGGACGACGTCGAAGCGGATCTTCGCGAGCTGTCGGCCGCCGTGGCGGCGGGCACGGCGGCGCAGCTTGCGCCACTGGCGATGGATCGCCTGGTCGCGCCACTGCCGAGGACTTGGCAATGGCTCGACGGCTCGGTGTACAAGACCCATGTCGACCTTGGCACCGCCGCCTATGGCATACCGGACGTTTGGTATGACGGCCCCTTGATGTATCAGGGAATGTCGCACCAGTTCCTGCCGCCAATCGGCGAGGTCCCTTTCCCCCGCGCCGATGACGGCGTTGATTTCGAAGGCGAGTTCGGCGTCGTGCTGCGCGCGGTGCCGATGGGGGCTACGGTCGAACAGGCCCGTCAGTCAATCATTCTCCTGACCCAGATCAACGACTGGTCGCTCCGTAGCTTCGGACGCGACGAAATGCAGCGAGGCTATGGTTGGATCCTCACCAAGCCCGCCTGCACATTGGCGCCGATCATGGTGACGCCCGACGAGCTGGAAGATGCCTGGCGCGATTGCCGCTGCGCGTTGAACCTCAACATCCACCGCAATGACGAACTTTTCGGTCAGGCCAACGGCGTGGAGATGGCGTTCGGTTTCGACGAGCTAATCGTTCATGCGGCTTATTCGCGCGCCCTGCCGGCCGGTACGATCATAGGATCCGGCACTGTGGCCAACGCCGATTATCGCCGGGCGGGATCGAGTTGCATCCTCGAACGCCGCGCCATCGAGATGATCGACCATGGCGAGATGCGGACCGCTTTCCTGCGCGATGGCGAACGGGTTCGCATGGCGGCCATCGACGCCAATGGCGACATGCCTTTTGGCATGAGCGATTCTGTCATCCGTATCGTAGGCTGACAACCGCCCTCGCTATCACACAGCATCGTCGACCCGAGCGGGCGGCCCCGTAGTGTGGGCCGCCCGCTCCCGCCACAGCCAATATTCCCAGGACCTTTGAACAATGACCAAGAAGTTCGAGATCGCCGTGATAGCTGGAGACGGCATCGGCACCGAAGTGATGCCCGAAGGCCTTCGCGCCATAGAGGCGGCCGCAGCCGTCTGCGGTTTCTCACTCAGCTTCCGTCACTTCGACTGGTCGTGCGAGCTGTACAAGGCAACCGGACGGATGATGCCCGAAGACGGCATCGCGCAGTTGGCGGATCATGATGCGATCTTTTTGGGGGCCGTCGGGTTTCCAGGCGTTCCCGATCATATATCGCTGTGGGGTTTGCTGATTCCGATCCGCCGGCAATTCGACCAATATGTCAATCTGCGTCCGGTGCGGCTGTTGCCGGGTATCGCCAGTCCCTTGGCGAACAAGCGCCCTGGTGACATTGATTTCTGGGTGGTTCGGGAGAATAGCGAGGGCGAATATTCGCAGCTTGGCGGCCGTTACGACACAGGTGAACCGAGCGAATATGTCCGGCAGGAAGCGATCTTCACGCGGCGCGGCACGGATCGTATCCTGCGATACGCGTTCGATTTCGCTCAGCGCCTGCAAAGACCCCATGTAACCTCGGCTACCAAGTCGAACGGCATCTACCACTCGATGCCGTTCTGGGATGAACGCTTCGCGGCGATGGCCGCCGAATATCCGGATATCACCGCGGACCAATATCATATTGATATCCTTGCGGCGCGCTTCGTGATGAGCCCGGAACGCTTCGATGTCGTGGTCGGATCGAACCTGTTCGGCGATATATTGTCCGACCTCGGCCCAGGGATAACAGGCACGATAGCCGTCGCGCCGTCGGCCAACATCAATCCGGAGCGAAATCACCCCTCGATGTTCGAACCAGTCCACGGCTCGGCGCCCGATATCGCCGGTCGCCGCATCGCTAATCCGGTAGGTCAAATCTGGTCGGGGGCGATGATGCTCGACCATCTGGGTGAAGCGGAGGCTGCCTCGCTCATTCTCGGCGCGATCGAAACCGTACTCGCGCGGAGCGATGCGCCCCGCACGCCCGACATAGGCGGGCGCGCCACCACCGACGAGTTCGGTAGCGCCATCGCCAGCGAGATCATGCGCGCTTGATCCTACCGGATTCCGCTGGCGGGATCGGACATGGGGACGGATGGGAGCGCGAGGAGCCGATCCCGCGCGCCCGGCGGCAAGGCCGCCGATCGGCGCAGACGCTGGTCGATCAGAACGATCACAGACTTGGCGCGCGCGGCACATTTGCCGTTCTGGAACAGCGCCTGACTCAAGGTGAGTGAACTCCGCCCGACCGAAGCCACCGTCGTGCCGATGGCGATCTGGCCCGGCCAGCCCAGCTCCGCTAGATAGTCGATCTCCAGCCTGGCAATCACAAACTCGGTGCCGGGAAGGATCAGGCCGGCCTCTGAGGAGTAAATGAGCTCGACCCTTCCGGTCTCGCAGAAGGTGGCGAATATCGCGTTGTTGACATGTCCCTGCCGATCGGTGTCCGCATAACGAACATTATCGAACACCCAGCGCTGAAAACTCTCATCGGCCGTCTCGTCCTTCATCGGGCGCTGTCCCACAATTTCCATCACTGCCTGTCATGAAACGCAAGGCGAGGCGGAGCAAGACATCGATTTCGACACCCTCTCCGCCTCCATGAGACTGATCAGATTTGGGCGAGCCCGCCATCCGCATAGAGCTCGACCCCCGTGATGAAACTGGCGTCCGGCGATGCCAGGAAAACAGCGGCGGCCGCGATTTCCTCAGGCTCCGCCATACGACCGGCGGGAATCATGCGCAGCATTCCCGCAACGGCTTCCGCAGCATTGGGATTGGCCTCGATATCGGCGTGAAGCGGCGTCTTGGTCGGTCCCGGACTGATCACGTTGACACGAATGCGGCGCCCCTTGAACTCGTTCGACCAGGTCCGCGCAAAAGAGCGTATCGCGGCCTTGCTCGCTCCATAGAGCGTAGCGCCAGGGATACCCTTGATGTGCGCGATCGACGAGGTGATGACCACTGCGCCGCCATCCGCGAGCAGCGGTAACGCCTTCTGGACGGTGAAAAGCACGCTCTTCACATTCTGATCGAATATTTCGTTGTAATCCGCCTCGGTCAATTGCTGCATCGGTGTCGGGGCGCCCGCCGCGCCTGCATTGGCGAAGACTATGTCGAGACGGCCGTGACGCTCGCGGATTCGATCGATCAGCACATCGAGGTCGCTCAGGCTCGAAACGTCGGCGCGAACGGCAAGCGTCCCCTCGCCCACCTCTTTGACGGCGGCATCAAGCTGCTCCTGCCGCCGGCCTGCGATGACCATAAGCGCGCCCTCAGCCGCGAACCGCTTTGCCGCAGCCAGACCAATGCCGCTGCTCCCGCCGGTCACCAGAACGACCTTGCCATCGAATTTGCCCGTCATCGAATTTTGCTCCGTTTTCTTCCAAAATGTCGGCTTGTTGCTTCAGGCCATCGCAGCGAAGCGATCGTCGATCCAATCGACGATGAAACTGCGCACAGGCTCCATATTGTCAGCGCTGCAATGCTCGACGCCGCCCTCTTCCTCGGTGAATATCTTGAAGCGCAGATCGGGGCAGTTCACCGCCTGGTCGCGGCTCTTATACGCATATTCCAGGGGGATCTGCCGGTCATTGCCGCCGTGCGTGATCAGGTAGGGGACAGTCATATTCTGCATATGGCCTTCCAACGTCACCCGCTGGATATACTCCATGAACTCGTCCATCGACTCCTTTCCCCACACCCACATGACGTGATCCCAATAGTGTGGCACGGGGCGATCCCCCTCCCGGGCGAGCCGGCGTTTCTGCAGCTCCGCCCAATCATGATTGGCGCCCCAAGCGACGCACAGTTTGAAGCGCTTTTCGTAGCAGGCCGCGCGCGGGGCATAATATCCGCCAAGCGACCAGCCGATGATACCGAGCCTATCGTGATCCACGTCCGACCGCGTCTCGAGATAGTCGACCGCCGCCGCCGCCCAGCGTTCGCTGTCGTGGATCGCCGGCAGCCCCTTCAGCCGCAGCGCCTCTCCCACGCCGGGCTGATCGACCATCAGCACTGATATCCCGCGCACGGCGAAGCAGTCGCGCACAGCCAGGTAGATCGCCTCCTTGATGCTATCCAAGCCGTTACAGAACACCATCGTCGGCCGGGGGCCATCGCCATGGCCGCGCACGAACAGGCCCGGAAAGCTGGTGTCGCCATAGGGGATGTCCACGAACTCGCAGTTCAGATCGCCGACGCGGACCGCATCGCGCATTGTGTCGAGCATTTTCCGGTACATCGCCAACCGCGGCGCATAATGGCGGCTCTGCATGCGCTCCGCCGACATATAATAGGCGGTCGCGCGCATATATTTCTCCGCCGCGCTGGTGCCGTGTCCTGCGGCTTCACATTCACGGCCCAGATGGAAGAGTTGATCGGCCATCTTGCCCCAGCTCTCGAAAAAGGCCTCGGTACCCTTGTCTTCGCCTTCCAGCGCGATCGCGCGGACCGCCGCGTTGGCGCGGTCGATCTCGCCGATCGCACCGCCCATGCACAGGCAGATGTTCACCGAGAGATTCCAGACATAATTGCCGGGAAAAGGTTCGTACATTGGATGTCCCCTCAGTTCGTGCCGGCCGCAGCGGCCTCGTCGGCACACAATCGATCGAAGAGCCGCCGCGCGCGGACCGAGGCGGTATCGATCGGCAGCAACGCGGGCCTGATGTCGAACAGTTCGCGCGCGCCGAGGCGGCGTTGCTGAGCCTCGATCATCGGCTTGTCTTCACGTTCGAAAGCAGCGCGTAGCCCGGCGGCCATCGCCGCATTCAACGCCGCATCGTCGGTTCGGTACTGGCGGCAATTGCAGTAGAAATAGTGCGTCGTCGTTGCCGTTTCCGGCGTCATGATGTGCGCGTTCCAGCTGTCCAACCCGCTTTCCCAAGCCATGCCCGTGGGCGTCGCCCCAGCGCGCAAGACCATCACGCCGTTGGGATGCCAAAGGACGCTGGTCCAACTGTCGACGGGTGCTTCCGGGCTGGGCATCAGGGCGGCGAACACTGGCATCGGCCGCTCGTTCACCGCCAGCCATTCGACGAAAATCGTCTCGCCCCGTTCCTCGACCCTTGCCCTGGTCCGGGTCAGGGCGCCGCCGCCCAACGTATCGGGGTGCAGATAATCGGCGTGGCTGAGATCGAGAATGTTATCCTCGAGCAGTTTGTGGCCCGCCGCCGTATGCATATAGCCTTTGCTCCAGCTATGTTCGGTCGCGGCATCGACGAACCACAGGTCGGGGATCGTCGCGGGATCAGCCCGATCGGGGTCGCCCATCCAGATCCAGAGCACCCGGTGACGCTCCACCACCGGAAAGGACGGCACGTTCAGCGCAGCTGTGATCGGACCATGTGGATTTTCGACGCAGGCACCCGCCAGATCGAAGCGCAGCCCGTGATAGCCGCAGGTGATCGTGTCGCCATCGCATCGGCCCAAGCTCAACGGCGCATAACGATGCGGGCAACGATCCGCCAACGCCCCCACCCGGCCATCGCCCGCCCGCCAGATCAACAGAGGTTCGCCGAGCAGCGTGCGGGCAAGCCGCCCCCCCGCCGGAAGCTCGTCGGCCCACGCCGCGACGTACCATTTCTGGCGCAGAAAGCCCATGTATCGCCCCTGTCGGCTCGATGCCGCGCCCTTGACCCGCCGCTCAGTCCAGAATCGCGACTGCTCGCGTCCAGCCGGCGGAGGCGCCGCGGATTTTCACCGGAAAGCATGCTATGGTGAATCCGGTCGAGGGCAACGCTTCGAGATTGTGCAACTTCTCGAGGTGACAATAGCCGATGTCGAGCCCCGCCTTGTGTCCTTCCCAAATCAGGCTGGGATCGCCCGTTTCAGCATATTTCTGCTTCGTGTGGACGAACGGCGCGTCCCAGCTCCAGCCATCGGTTCCGGTCAGCCGAACCCCGCGCTCCAGCAGGTACATCGTGGCTTCGTAGCCCATACCGCAGCCGGTATCGACATAGTCATCCTGGCCATATCGCTTGCCCGCGGAGGTGTTGACGACCACGATCTCCAGCGGCTGCAGATCGTGGCCGATACGCTTCAATTCGCGTTCGACATCGTCGGGCGTGACCACATAACCATCGGTGAGATGCCGGAAGTCGAGCTTGACGCCTGGCTGAAAGCACCACTCCAGCGGAACCTCGTCGATCGTGATCGCGCGCTCGCCTTTGTTCATTGTCGACGCGAAATGATAGGGCGCGTCGAGATGCGTGCCGTTATGGGTGATCAGTTCGATCTTCTCATATGACCAGGCTTCCTCGTTCGGCAGGTCTTCCGGCTGCAACCCGGGAAAGAAGGCGGCCAGCCCCGGAACCGACTCCCTATGACCGAAATACTCGATCTTCGGACGGTGCGGGGGCGGATCCGAAATCACGTCATTCTCGAGGAAGATCGAGAGGTCGATAATCTTGCGGGACATTTTGAAGCTCCAATCCGGCGCGCCAGCGCCGACAAAGTGATGATGGTCAGGACTTCGCGGCCTGCTCGTCGCGGATGAGCTTGCGCAATATCCGGCGGGCGCGGATCGCTCCGGCGTCGCCCTCCAGAATGACGGGATGGAGATCCCAGAAATCCTCGCCGCCGATGGCGTCGCGCTGCGCGATGATCATCGGCTTGTCCTGATGCTCGAACGCCAGCTCGAAACCCTGGTCCATCATGGCGTGGAGCTCATGATCGTCGCGACGGAAGTCCCGCGAGTTGGACCAGAAATAATGCGTCGTCGTATCGGTTTCGGGAGTCATCAGATGCGCGCCGGGGTTGGTGCGGCCGATGCGTTCCGGCGCACCCGCCTCGGTTACGCCGACGACCAGCACCATGTTGGCGGGCGGATGCCATGATACGTCGAGCCAACGGTCGCACGGCTTTCCACCACTTTGAAAGACGGCCTCCAGCGCGGTCGGCAATATCTCATTGCGCGCCAGCCGATTGGAATGCACGACATTCCCGGCCTGCTTCACGTCCACCTCGGCCCTGTTGATCGCTTCGCTGCCAAGCAGTCCCTTGTGCAGATAATCGATATGGCCGAGGTCCATGATGTTGTCGGTCATGTATTCGTAATTGGCCGGGGTATACATATAGCCCTTGTTGATACTGTACTTCTCCGGATCGAGCCCCAGCAGTTCCGGAATCATGTCAGGGTCAGCCTTTTCCGGATCGCCCATCCAGATCCAGATCAGCATGTGACGCGCCACCACCGGATAGGCCTTGATATGGCTATTGGAAGGGATCTGCTGGTTCCCGTGCGGGTTCAACACGCACCGGCCGGTCAGATCGAACCGGAGGCCATGATAGGGACATTCGATAATGTCGCCCGTCCGTGTGCCAAGGCTGAGCGGGGAGAAACGATGGGAGCAGCGATTGCGGATGGCCCGGACCTCCCCAGAGCCATCGCGCGCAAATAGAATATCTTCATTCAATATCCGGCGGTTGAAGGAGCCTTCGGCAGGTGCCTCCTCGTCCCATGCCGCAGCGTACCAGCAGTTGCGCAGAAAGGACATGTACGCCTCCGTCAATATTCCGTCATCAGCTCAGCCGTCGCCAAATCGACCAGCCGGCCGGGATTTGCTTCCGGATTGACCACGCCGCTCCATTCCTCGAGCTCCCACACGGCCAATTGGGTGGATTGATCGACGACGAACTTCGCACGATTGAAGCGGCGGCGCATGAATTCGTCCAGCGCGGAATCGAGATCGCGGTCATCGCCCAGCACCTCGCCGAGCAGCACCGCATCCTCCAGCGCCATCGCCGCACCCTGCGCAAGGTGCGGAGTGGTCGTGTGCGCGGCATCCCCGGCGATCATCACCCTGCCCTTGCGCCACGGCGAATCTACCAGGATGTTCATCATCGGCCGGTAGACGACGCCGGCGGGATCGGTGATCTGCTCCCGCAGCCGCGCGACAAGACCGGTATAACCCGTCAACCGCCGACGCATGGCAGCGGCCATATCGACGTCATCGATCCGGCTGTCATCCGGTTCCGCCGTAACGACGAACATGTACATCAGCGTATTCGAAAGCGGCACCAGGCCGACCTTGCTGCCGGGGCCGAAGAACACCGCCCCGGTGTCGACTTCGGCTGGGCGCGCGAAATTATAGCGCCAGACGCCCTGCCCGGTGAACTGCGGCTGATAGCGCTCGCCGAACAACATGCGGCGCGTTTCCGAAAATGCGCCGTCGATGCCGATGACCAGATCGTAGCGCCGCTCCTCGCCATTGCTCAGGGTCACGTCGACATGATCGCCATGGTCGCGATAGGCGCTGACGGTCGTGCCCAGTTCGATGACGGCCCCGGCCTCGCGAGCACCGTTGATCAATATGTCGTGCAGCTTGGGCCGGGTGATGCCGTTATGCGCGGGGAGGTGCGGCGCCGCGGCGCGATTTCCGGGCGGATCGAACAGCACGTTGCCGACGGCATCATGAATTCGCCAGCCGTCGAAGGCTCCGCCATTTTCCAGGCACGCCTCGGCGAGCCCGATCCGCTCGAGCGCACGCAAAGCGTTGTTCGGCTGGATGATGCCGACCCCATAGACGGTCCAGCGAGGTTCCTTCTCGATCAGGTCAACCGCAATGCCGCGCAGCCGAAGCGCGCGCGCCGCCGCCAGTCCGCCGATTCCGCCGCCGACGATCAGCACATTGGAAACTGCTGGCATCCTCAGTGCCCCCCGCCTGCCGTAGCCGTCTCTTCGGTCAGGTAGCGGAACTCCCACTCCGGGGCATCGATCAGGAAAGGCGGCAAGTTGTGCATGTAGTGGGCCACGCCAAAGAGCGGATTGGTCCAGTCGCGGGGAACCCAGGAGTCGTCGATATAGTCCGAATCTGCGCCATATTCCGCCTCCCCGCCCGCCGGGCAGGGAATATAATAGAAGAGCGCCGAATCGATCCGATGCCGGCCCAACCCCCAATGCGAAGCCTCCCAGCCCTTTCGAACCATATGGTTGGCGCCCGTCATGATCTCGTCGATATCCTCCACGCCGAAGTTCGCGTGATGGAAGCGGACCTGGCCGTCCATGCCCGGTGTCGGCGCGTTCGCGTTGATGAAGAAGATCGAATGATGGTTGTTCGATCCGTCGGCGCGCAGATAGACGCCGACGCCGCGCTGCCGGTCGGCGAGCCTGAAATCCAGCATGTCGCGCATGAACTGGTAGCCCGCCTCGAAGTCCGGGATCGCCCAGACGGCATGGCTGATCACTTTCGGCCGCGCCCGCTCGCGCCATTTGCGATGCTGGTTGAAGCGATTGACCCGTCCTGGCGCGTTGACAGGATCGGGGGCGTACAAGACCGGCTTGCGGCGCCACAGGCGCAGGCCCATCGCCACCCCGAACGGCGCGACGAAATGCGCCGTGCCATCGTCGTCCCGCCGCACCTCGACCACGCCGCGCAACCGCTCGACATAGGCATCGAGCGCCTGGGCGCTATCGACGCCCCAGATGATTTCGCGGACCCCGCCCCCCACCATCGTGGTGACGGGAAGAACCGGATCGTCGCGATGCAGAAGCACCACGCTCGATCCCTCCGCCAGGACGAAGCGGGCCGAGGCCTCGGACTTCCCTGCGATGGGAAGTCCGAAATCCTCGAAGAAACGCGTGGCGGTCGCGACGTCGTCGACGCCGTAGACCAGGGACTCGATACCTGTGATAGACATCCGCGCTACCCTAGAATTTTGCCCTGAAATCAATTCCGTAAGTACGCGGGTCACGCAGATAGGTGAGCCTCGGATACAGCAGGAAGTCAGACGATATCAGCTGATTGGAAACGATCGTCTTGTTGGCCAGATTGCGTCCCCAGCCCGTGACGCTCCACCAGGACCCGCTGTCATAGGTGAGCGACGCGTTATAGATCTCGTACGCCCCCTGATAGGATGTCCGGTGTTCATAGGGATCGAAATACATGTTGCCTGAGAAGGACATATCGCCGCTCAGGGTGAACTTCGCCCCGTCACCGACGGGAATGTCATAGTCCGCGGCAATGCGGCCCGAATATTTCGCCGCGCCGGGCAGGCGGTTTCCGGCGAGCGACTGTACCCCGGCCGCAGGATTGACCGGATCGGTGGAGAGATAGCTATCGAACTTGGGGTCGAGCAGGCCGAGCGATGCGGTGAGGCGGAGCTGGTCGACCGGGCGTGCCATCAGCTCGAACTCAATACCCTTCACGGTCGACGCACCGGCATTCTCATCGATGGTCTGCGGGCCGACGATCCGGGTCACGACCATCTTGGTGTAGTCATACCAGAAGGCCGCGATATTGGCCGTGAGCCGCCGGTCGAACAGCTGCGCCTTGATACCGGCTTCGTAGCTCAGCAGCTTTTCCGGATCGACGCCCGGTCCGGGCACGCCGATCGTATAGCCGCCGCTCTTGAAGCCTTTCGAAACACCCGCATAAAGCGAGACATTGTTCGTCGGCTCATATTGCAGCGTCACCTTCGGCGTGAACGCGGTAAAGTGCTTCTTGCCGCCCGTCGGGATCGAAGGCGGGAAGCCGAGGATCGTCGATCCCGTCGAGGATCGGCTTTCATCGCTGTACCGCGCACCGAGGATAAGCTTCAGCTTATCGCTCATCGCGTAGGAACCATGCGCGAAAACCGCATAGGCCTTGGTCTTGCCCGTGCCGCGCTGATCGAACAGGGCGCTCGGCGCGAAGAAGATCGGGATGTTGATGAAGCCGTCTACCTTCTCGGTAAAATAATATCCGCCCAGGATGAAGTCCCAGTTTCCACCATTGGCGAGGAACTGCGCCTCTTCGCTGAACTGGTGCTGCGCCTCGCGCTGCCGGATCGGCTGAAGCGTCGGGTTCGTCCCGATCAGGTCGTCGAGCATATTGAAGCGCGAACGGCGGTAGGCGGTGATCGTCTTGAACGAGGCCGTTTCGGAGAGATCGAGCGTCGTCGTCCCCGCCACGCCCCAGACGCGCACGTTGCGACGCGGATTCACGCTCGAGATGGTGTTGCGGATCTTGGTCGGGAAGTTTCCGAATTGCTCGGCGATAGTCAGGGCGCCCGGCAGCGCGCTGCCGGCCTGGTGCACGCTGCCCCAGCTGTCGTTACCGCCGTGGAAATAGTCGCCGATCAGCTCGACCGAGAAATTCTCGGTGGGCGTGATCTCCACTGTTATCCTGCCCGCCTGCTCCTTGCGGGTGTCGATATCCTTGCCGGTGGCCTCGTTCTTGCCATAGCCGTTGCGGTCGATCACGAAACCAGCGACGCGCACCGCCAGCTTGTCGGGGATGATCGCTCCGCCGATCCCGAACTCCCCCTGTAACAAGCCGTAATTGCCCGCGGTCAACGTCGCATTGGCCTGGAAATCCTGGGTCGGCTTGCGGGTGATGATGTTGATGGAGCCGCCGGTCGCGTTGCGCCCATAGAGATCGCCCTGCGGACCGCGTACCACCTCGATGCGATCGACGTCGAAATAGCTCGCCACCTGTGCACGGGGACGCGCAACGTAAACACCGTTCGCATGATAGGCGACGTTGCTGTCCGTACCGAGGCCGAGGAAGTTATTCCCCACCCCGCGCAAATATATGTAGGTCACGCCGCTGTTGGTCTGCAGGTTGAGATTGGGAACCGCGGCACCAAGTTGAAGCGGGCTGCTCACCCCCAACCGGGCAAGATTGTCGCCCGTCACCGCAGAAACGGCGAGCGGGATATGCTGGACGCTCTCACTGCGCTTCTGCGCCGTGACGATGATCTCTGAATAATCGGAATTGGCGGCGGCAATATCGTCGCTGGCAATCGCGATTTGTGAGACGGCGATCGAGGACAAAGACAGACTCGCCAAAATCCACGGCCTAAAGGCTTTTCTCATGCTCCCCTCCATTATCACCAGCTGTTCTCCGCCGGACGAGGAGGAAGCTAAGGCACAGCCGGTCGAGGCAAAAACACGAAGATCGACGATAACGAACAAATGATATTTGTAGTTAGAGGCCAGGCAGAATCCGCCAGACTAAATATCGGGATACCTGCTTCTACACGCTAACCATATGGCGGCTTCCTCGCGTCGGTGGACTGCCCGCGATGACTGGTCGGTTTGCATAGTTAGTTGAAGATTGCCTCGGATGCCAGCGTGGGCGGGAGGCGGAGCGTAGCGGAGCCGAGCGGCCAGGCTGGCATCTTGATCGTTTCCGGAGCCGGAGGTCGATATCCGAGGCTGCTGTGCGGCCGGAGGCGATTGTAATGATCGCGCCACCAGCCGGTGACGCACCGGACCTCCTCCAGACTGTAGAAGATTTCACCATTGAGCAGCTCATCCCGCAGGCGGGCATTGAAGCTCTCGATATAGCCATTCTCCCAAGGGCTGCCGGGCTCGATATAAAGGGTGGTGACGCCGAGCCGCCCGAGCCATTCGCGCACCGCATGGGCGACGAACTCGGGGCCGTTGTCGGACCTGATATGCTCGGGTGGCCCATGCTCGATGAACAGATCTGCGAGGACGTCGATGACATCGTTCGACCGGAATCGCCGCAGCGGCACCATCGCCAGGCATTCCCGGCTATGCTCGTCGATGATGTTGAGCATCCGGAACTTCCGGCCGTTGTGCGTCTGATCCTCGACAAAGTCGTAGGACCACACATGCCCGCGGTGCAGCGGGCGCAACCGGATGCACGACCCGTCGCCAAGCCAGAGCCGGCGCCGTTTCGGTTGTTTCTTCGGCACCTTTAAACCCTCCCGCCGCCAGATGCGCTCGACCACCGACAGGCTGACCTGCCAACCAGCATGCCCGAGCAGCGCGTGGATACGGCGATAGCCGTAACGGCCATAATCCTTCGCCAGCGCGATGATGTCGGCCGTCAGGCGTCGCTCGTCGGCATCATCTCTCGGAGGATGCCGCTGTGTCGAGCGGTGCTGGCCGAGCACGCGGCAGGTCCGTCGCTCCGATACCGGCAACGCACGACGAACCTGCTCAATCGCCTCGCGGCGACGGGAGGGGCTCAAAAAGTCAGCTTCGACGCCTCTTGCAGGATCGCCTTGTCCAGCGCGAGGTCAGCAACAAGCCGCTTCAACCGCGCATTCTCCCGCTCCAAATCCTTCATCCGCCGCGCCTGATCAACCTTCAGGCCGCCATATTCCTTGCGCCACCGATACAGCGTCTGTTCGGATATCCCGATCTGGCGGCAAGCCTCGACCGCCGTCGATCCTCGCCCCACAAGCACATCCGTCTCACGCAGCTTCGCGATAATCTGCTCCGGCGTAAAACGTTGACGTCCCATAACTTTCTCCAATTCTTTCGCCACAATCGGCTCTCTCTAGAATTGGACCAGTTTTTCCAAGGCAGACCAACGTCGCGCCCTCTGTATAGAGAATTACTCGAGGAGCGCGCTCGACGCTCACAGGCGAAGCACAAGCTCAGCCTCGAGCGCTCGCTCGAGCATCTCAAAGGAGCCGCGATCAATCAGGTTTGCACGACGTATGGTGCTTTGGCGGTAGCTGTTCCCCGTCAGCGCCAAT
>NZ_LDES01000071.1 GCF_001015195.1 Sphingomonas sp. Y57
TGGCGCTGACGGGGAACAGATTGCCCGTGTTCCGGCCAGCTGCGGAGTCGAGAGCGTGAGTCGCTCTAGCGTGGCGGTGGTGGGGGCGGCGGAGACCACGCGGCTCGGCACCATTCCCGATATGTCGTGCCTTCAGCTCAAGGCGGATGCCTCGCTCAACGCGATGGCTGACGCGAGGCTGGGGCCCAGCGACATCGATGGTATTGCAACCGCCTATGAGCAGCCGCAGGAGCTCGCCCATTATCTCGGCATTCGTCCACAATGGATTGACGGCACCAGCGTTGGGGGCTGTTCCTGGATGATCTTGGTGCGCCATGCCTGCGCCGCGATTGAGGCGGGCTTGTGCAAGACCGTGCTGGTAGCACATGGGGAGAGCGGCCGGTCTCAGGTCGGTGGTCCGTTCTACGATTTCGCGCCGCCCGGCAGTATTACGCAGCAGTTCGACACACCGTTCGGCTATGCCGGCGCAGCGAGCATGTTCACGCTGCCGGTGGTACGCTATATGCGTGAATTCGGGGTCAGCGAAGAGATGCTCGCGCGGCTCTGCGTGGATCAGCGTGCTTGGGCGACGCGCAATCCGCGCGCCACGCTGCGCAATCCGACGACCGTTGATGAAGTTCTGTCCTCGCCGATGATCGCCTGGCCGTTTCGTCGCGCGATGTGTTGTCTCGTCAGCGATGGGGGCGGGGCGCTCATACTGTGCGCGGCGGATCGGGCAGCCGACTTCCCGAACCGCCCGGTTTACGGACTTGGCACCGGCGAGGCTGGAGAGACTCGCCTGTTCGGGATCGCCGGAGTGGAGGATCCGCTTCGGCCGGAGTTCATCCGACGGTCTGCGGATCTCGCATTCGGTGCTGCCGGTATTGCGCGGTCCGACGTAGACCACCTGATGATCTACGACGCGTTCGCGCACAATCCGTTCTACGGACTCGAGGGGCTTGGCTTCGTTGGCTATGGCGAAGCTGGCGGTTTCATCGCCGACGGCAACGTCGGTCCGGGCGGCGTGTTGCCGATGAACACCAATGGAGGCGGGCTCTCCTACGCTCATTCCGGCAACTACGGGATGTTTGCGATGCAGGAGAGCATCCGGCAAGTGCGTGGCACGGCTGCCGCCCAACTCCCGGACGTTCATTTCTCTGTCTGTCATGGCTGGGGAGGCTTTTTCAGCACGTGCGCGACACTCATCTTCAGTGACACCCGCGACGTGTAGGAGTGAAGCAAATGACCATCGTAATCCAAGAACTTCCACGCGTTCGACACTTTGTCGGGGCGCTCGTGGATGCGAGTGTGGCGCAATGGTCGGCGCTGACCGATCTCAATCGTCAAGCGATGACCGAGCTTTTCAATCCGGATCGTGAGGTGGCGGCGACACTCCCGATGACGCTTGTCGCCAGCGAAGGCGAACGGCTGGCGGGCTTTGTCAGCCTTAGAGCCGAAACGATGGGCGCAGTTCTTCATCCTGAGGCCTACCTGCCGGGGGCCGGACCTTGGCTGAGCAACATGTGGATCGAACCTTGGGCGCGCGGTGAAGGGCTCGCCTCTCGGCTCAGCCTCGCGCTTGAGGGCAAGGCTAAGATGATTGGCGCTTCGAGAATCTACTCATCCACCGAGCGTCCGGACTCGCTCTACCACAAGCTCGGCTACGAAGACCTCGAATGCCGGCAGCTCAATGGGTCCACACTCTATATCATAGCGAAAGATATCAATGCGGCAGAGGTTTTCTAACGGCGATTATCCCCGGGACTACGAAGACGCCCGCAAGCGCTTTCTCGCCGCCTGCTCGGTGAACGATATTGTCACGGACCGCATCGTTCATCCACTCGCCGGGCCAAATGGCGAAACTCTATCGACCGACGTCGCATGGCTTGGCAGCGCCACGGCGCGGCACCTCGTTATCGTGATCTCGGGTACCCATGGACCGGAAGGGTTGATGGGTTCAGCGTGCCAGACCCGGATCGCAAGCGCTTTGGCCGCCAAAGGCTTGGTGGATGCTGCGGTGCTGCTGGTCCATCTTATCAATCCCTGGGGAACGGCGTGGCGGCGGCGTCAAACCGAGAATAATGTCGACTTAAACCGCAATTTTAGGCAGTTCGAAAATTCGCTGCCTGAAAACCCGAATTACGACGCGCTGCGTGCGGCGATCCATGAACCCGATTACGCCTTGGCAGGTGAGGCGATCGACGCCTTTCGCGCGGAACGTGGCGCGCGCGCTTTTGCCTCGGCATTGTTTCAGGGCCAGTATGTCGACGCCGCAGGGATCGGCTACGGCGGGGATCAGCCCACCTGGTCGAACCGCACGCTGCGGGCCATCTTGGATGAATATGCCCGTCACTCGGAATCCGTCGTCATCATCGATTTGCATTCGGGAATCGGCCCCTATGGTCATGCCACGCTCCTCCATATGGGGGCGATGCCGGAAGCGCGTGCGGCGCGGCTTCGGAGCCTGCTTGGCCCGGGCGTCATCATGTTCGACGACGACAGCCCCCACATGCCCTATCCCCTTAGCGGAGACCTCTGTCGCGGCGCGGCACAGCAATTGAAAGCGCGTTCCGTTATTCCGCTGCTTGCCGAGTTCGGCACGTACGAGGAGGAAGTACTATTGGCGCTGCAGGTCGAAGATTGCAGGTTGCAGGAGTTTGGAGGAGTTGCCGAAGACGTTCGCCGACGCTTGCAGGACTTCTTCTACCCGGACGACGACGACTGGAAGGATCTAGTCTGTCTCCGGTCGCTGCAGATCGTGCGTAGGATGCTGTATATGCGGCAACGAGAATTGGGCGTTGACGTCGGGTGAGGTGGTGCGAGATTTTTGGACAAGCGCTAAACTGATCTGACCTGACGCTAGGCGCCCGTGAGGGCGCGTGGATGCTCTGGTGGCGTCCCTTAACATGACCCGGTTTTCCTAGAGCGCGCTGCGAATAGCTTGAATCGGAGAGTGATTCCCACTGCGGCTGAGATGTGATTCAAGCTTGGAGCTGGGTTTGGAGGCCAGATCTTATGCCACGAGCCTATTCCCAGGATTTACGTGACCGGGTGATCGATGGGGTGCCTCGTGGAGGCGAGAGCCGTCGTTCGGCATCGCGTTGCCTTGGGGGGCGAGGCCTCGGCGATCAAATGGGTGCAGCGCTACGAGCGTGCCGTTGGCCGGTGCTGTGCGGGCACGGGCGGGCCTCGGTCATCGAAGGTGAAGCCCGAGCGCGACTGGCTGTGGCGGCGATCGCAATCGAGCCCGACATTGCTCTGGCGGCCTTGTCGGCATAGCTGCTGGCCGAGCGCGGGTACGTGCGGACACGGGCATGCTGTCGCGCTTCTTTGTGGGTGAGGGTATCGGCTTCAAAAAAGGTGTGCTGCCCTCCGAGCAGGATCGGCGCGACGTCGCACGCCGGCGGGCGAGTTGGAAGCGCTATTGGAACCGGCTTGATCACCGGCGGCTTGTCTTCATCGACGAGACCTGGGCCGACCAATATGACCCGTACCCATGGCCGCTGCCCGCGAGGTGAGCGGCTGTGTGCCAAGGTGCGCAGGGCCACTGGAAGACGCTAACCTTCCTCGGCCATGTCGAACAGTTCCTGATCCCGACGCTCAAACCCGGCGATATCGTCATCCTCGACAATCTCGGCAACCACAGGGGCGAGGCGGTCCGCAAGGTCATCCGCGCGGCAGGTGCAAGGCTGCTTTCCTGCCGCCATACAGCCCCGACCTCAACCCCCATCGAGCAGGTCTTCGCCAAGATCAAAACGAATGCAGCAGCTACCTCAGAAACTCGGGATATGCGTCGAACTAATCGCAAAAGGCTCTCGCCGGAGGGAGGCGTTCGCTCTCGTCCGAACGGGAAGGAGGCGTGTGTTCCTCCTCCCCGCGGTCGTTGTCAGGCGGTCTTCTTGGTCGACGCGGTGTAGATCTCGTCGATCGCCGAGCCGAGCGAGGCGTTGAACTCGTCGTCGCTCATCTGGGCGCGCAGGTCTTCCAGCAGTGCGCGGCTGAAGCTGGCGATCACGCCGCGGTTCTTGGCCAGCTCGACGCAGGCCTCGGGGCGCTTGTAGCCGCCCGACAGCGCGACGACGCGCAGCACGCGCGGGTGATCGACCAGGGGATCGAACAGGCCGGCCTGCGTGGGCAGCGACAGCTTGAGCATCACCTTGTCGTCGCCCGTCAGCGCGTCGAGCGCCTTGGTCAGCTCCTCCAGCAGGATCTGGTCGGCCTCGGCGCGCTCCGGGCTCTTGATGTTCACTTCCGGCTCGATGATCGGCATCAGCCCGGCGGCAAGCACCTGCTTGCCGACCTCGAACTGCTGCTTGACGATCGCGGCGATGCCCTCGCGGTTGGCGAGGTTGATCACCGAACGCTCCTTGGTGCCGAACACGCCCAGCCCCTTGGCGCGGGCGAGCAGCGTGTCGAGCTCGGGCATCGGCTTCATCAGCTGGACGCCGTTCTTCTCGTCCTCCAGGCCCTTGTCGATCTTGATGAAGGGCACCACGCCGCGCTCGTTGAGCGCCTGCGGGACCGGCTTGCCGCCGGCCTGGCCGTCCATCGTCCGCTCGAACAGGATCGCGCCGATCACCTTGTCGCCGGTGAAGGCGGGCGAGGTGATGATGCGGGTCCGCATCTGGTGGATCAGGCCGAACATCTCCTCCTCGGAGCTCCAGGCGCCTTCCTCGACGCCATAGCCCTTCAGAGCCTTGGGAGTCGATCCGCCGCTCTGGTCGAGCGCCGCGATGAAGCCGTTGCCTTCGGCGATTTTCCTGGCCGCGTTCTGGTCGATCATATCGTCTGGTCTCCTATGGGCGTGGGGTGGACGATCCCGCCACGGGCGCCCATGGGGGCCCCTTGAGCTCGAGCAAATTGCCCTCGGGATCGGAAAGATAGATGGACGGGCCGTCGCCGTCGGCGCCGTAGCGCGAGACGATCTCGCCGGGGATGCCGTGGGCGGCGAGGTGCGCGAGC
Source organism: Sphingomonas sp. Y57 (assembly GCF_001015195.1). GTDB lineage: Bacteria > Pseudomonadota > Alphaproteobacteria > Sphingomonadales > Sphingomonadaceae > Rhizorhabdus. Next base: position 4,942 of record NZ_LDES01000071.1, read on the forward strand.
GCCGCTTCGCCGTCCCAGGGCAGGACCCGGAAGCAGACATGGTCGACGTTGCGGCCCTCGCGGCCTGGTGCGGCACCGCCGGCACGACCGAGTTCGCCGTCGACCGGCACCAGGTCGATCAGGCTGTTGCCGACGCGGAGCTGGTAGAGGCCGATCGCTTCCTGCCGCTTCTCCCAGCGCGCGCCGAGGACGTCGATGTAGAAGGCGGCGACGCGATCGAGATCGCGGATGCGCAGCACGACATGGTCGATGTCCCGGATCGTGATCACTGGGGAGCTCAGGCCTCCAGCGCCTTCACGCCCGGCAGCTCTCGCCCTTCCATCCATTCGAGGAAGGCGCCGCCGGCGGTCGACACGAAGCTGAAGTCGCCAGCGACGCCGGCATGGTTGAGCGCCGCGACGGTGTCGCCGCCGCCGGCGACCGAGACGAGCGAGCCGCCCTTGGTCAGCGCCGCTGCGGTACGGGCCAGCGCGACGGTGGCGGTGTCGAAGGGCGGGGTCTCGAACGCGCCGAGCGGTCCGTTCCACACCAGCGTCCGGCAGGTCTTGAGCGCGTCGCCCAGCGCCTCGACAGCGGCCGGGCCGACGTCGAGGATCATCTCGTCGGCGGCGACTTCGTGGACGTTGACGGTGCGGGTCGGCGGATTCGCCTTGAACTCCTTCGCCACCACCACGTCATAGGGCAGGTGGACGATGCACTCGGCGGCATCGGCGGCATCGAGGATGGCGAGCGCCGTGTCCTTAAGGTCGTGCTCGCACAGCGAGTTGCCGACGTCGACGCCGCGCGCGGCGAGGAAGGTGTTGGCCATGCCGCCGCCGATGATCAGATGGTCGACCCGCGCGACGAGGTGCTGGAGCACGTCGAGCTTGGTCGAGACCTTGGCGCCGCCGACCACCGCCGCCACCGGATGCTCGGGCTTGCCCAGCGCCTTCTCCAGCGCCTCCAGCTCGGCCTGCATCGAGCGGCCGGCAAAGGCCGGGAGCAGCCGGGCGAGCCCTTCGGTCGAGGCATGGGCGCGGTGGGCGGCCGAGAAGGCGTCGTTGACGTAGAGGTCGCCGAGCTTCGCCATCGCTTCGGCCAGGGCGGGATCGTTCTTCTCCTCGCCCTTGTGGAAGCGGGTGTTCTCCAGCAGCGCGATGTCGCCGGGCTGGAGCTGGGCGACGGCGGCCTCGGCCTCCTCGCCGCAGCAGTCGCCGACGAAGCGGACCTCGCGGCCGAGCACCGAGCGGAAGGCGGCGGTGACGAGGGCGAGGCTCATCTCAGGATTGCGCTCGCCCTTGGGGCGGCCGAAATGGGCGAGGACCAGGACGATCGCGCCCTTGTCGGCCAGTTCGGCGACGGTCGGGGCGGCGGCGCGCAGCCGGGTGTCGTCGGTGACGGTGGCGCCTTCCATCGGAACGTTGAGGTCCTCGCGGACGAGGACGCGCTTGCCGCGCACATTACCGATATCGTCGAGCGTCCTGAAAGCCATGCTTATCCTTCAACCTCCACTTCGTCGCCCAGCGCGATCGCGCCGCCTTCGATCACCCGCGCGATGCGTCCGCCGCGCCATTCCGGCCGCAGCGCGAACTGCAGCCCGTCCGCCACCGCGTCCATCCGCCGGCACGGGTCGCATTCGCCCGTGATCTCCAGCGTCGCACCGCCGATGCGGAGCCGTGCTCCTTCCTCGCGCGGCAGGATGACGCCTTCAACCAGCAGGTTGGCGCGGCGCTGTTCCCATGAGACGGGACGGCCCAGATCCGCGATGGCCGCCATCCAGTCTTCGGCCATCAGGATCGTCACCTGGCGCCGGTTCGACTTGCCGGGGCGGATGGCACCACGATGATCGCCATGTACCCCGGTGTCGAGCCCGATCGACACCCGATCGAGCAGCTCCATCGGGCCGTGGGGGCGATCCTTCCGGGCGATGCCGATCAGCCGACCGGGCATCTTGTTAATCCGTCATCCCGGCCCCTCGGCTGCCTGCAAGGCAGGCGCTCGGGGTAAACTTCAGCCGGAGGCTGAAGGCCGGGATCTCGGGAGGCCAGGGCGCGCCCTCATCTCCTGAGGCCCCGGCCTCCGCCGGGGCGACGTGGGAGAAGAGGGCGGCCGTCATTCTCAGAGCAGCTTGCCCATCGCCCCGGCGGTGTCGACCATCCGGTTCGAGAAGCCCCATTCATTGTCGTACCAGCTCAGCACGCGGACCAGCTTGCCTTCGAGCACGGCGGTCTCGAGGCTGTCGATGGTCGACGAATGCGCGTCATGGTTGAAGTCGATCGAGACCAGCGGTTCGTCGGTATAGCCGAGCACGCCCTTGAGCGGACCTTCCGACGCCGCCTTGAGGAGCGCGTTGACCTCCTCCTTGGTGGTGTCGCGCGACGGGGTGAAGGTCAGGTCGACGACCGAGACGTTCGGGGTCGGCACGCGGATCGCCGAGCCATCGAGCTTGCCCTTGAGCGCCGGCAGCACCTCGGCGACCGCGCGGGCGGCGCCGGTGGTGGTCGGGATCATCGACATCGCGGCGGCGCGGGCGCGGCGCGGGTCGCTGTGGATCTGGTCGAGGATCTTCTGGTCGTTGGTATAGGCGTGGATCGTCGTCATCAGGCCGCGCTCGATGCCGATCGCCTCGTGCAGGACCTTGGCGAAGGGCGCCAGGCAGTTGGTGGTGCACGACGCGTTCGACACGATCTTGTGGTCGGCGGTCAGCACGTCGTGGTTGACGCCATAGACGACGGTCAGGTCGACGCCCTTGGCGGGGGCCGAGATCAGGACGCGCTTGGCGCCGGCATCGAGATGCTTCTGGCCGCCCTCGCGATCGGTGAAGAAGCCGGTGCATTCGAGCGCGATGTCGATGCCCTGCGCGGCGTGCGGCAGCTTGGCCGGATCGCGCTCGGCAGTGACGGCGATGCGCTTGCCGTCGATGATCAGGTCGTTGCCGTCGACTTCGACGGTGCCCGGATAGGCGCCGTGGACGCTGTCGCGCTTGAACAGCCGGGCATTGGCCTTGGCGTCGGCGAGGTCGTTGATCGAGACCAGTTCAAGGCCGCAGTCCGGGCGCTCGAGGATGGCGCGGGCGACGTTGCGCCCGATGCGTCCGAAACCGTTGATCGCAACCTTCACAGCCATGTGCCGATACTCCTTTAGTTGGCGAGCGCCCCGATGATCCGCGGGGCGAGCTTGTCGGCCGTCAGGCCGAAATGATCGTAGAGTGCCTTGACCGGGGCAGAGGCGCCGAAGCCGTCGACGCCGAAGCGCAGGCCCTTGCGGCCGACATAACGTTCCCAGCCCATCGTCGTGCCCGCCTCGATCGAGACGAGCAGCACGCCCTCGGGCAGGACGCTGTCGCGATAGCTTTCGGGCTGCGCATCGAAGCGTTCCCAGCTCGGCATCGAGACGACGTCGGCGCCATGGCCGGCCTCTTCGAGCTTCTTCGCGGTGGCGAGCGCGATCTCGACCTCCGAACCGCTGGCGATCAGCACCACCTTGCGGGCGGCCTCGGCCGCCTTCAGCCGATAGGCGCCCTTCGCCGAGAAATTCTCACTGATGTCGGTGCGGACCTGCGGCAGGCCTTCGCGCGACAGCGCCAGCAGCGACGGCCCGTCGGCCTTCTCCAGCGCGAGCTGCCAGCATTCGGCGGTCTCGATCGCGTCGCACGGCCGGTAGACGTCGAGGTTCGGCATCGCGCGCAGGCTCATCAGGTGCTCGATCGGCTGGTGGGTCGGGCCGTCCTCGCCCAGGCCGATCGAATCATGCGTCATCACATAGACGACGCGCTGCTGCTGCAGCGCCGACAGGCGGATCGCCGGGCGGCAATAGTCGGAGAAGACCATGAAGGTGCCGCCATAGGGGATGACGCCGCCGTGCAGGGCGAGGCCATTCATCGCGCAGCCCATGCCGAATTCGCGGATGCCGTAATAGATATAGCGGCCCGCATAATCTTCGGCGGTCAGCGGCGCCTGGCCCTTGGTCTTGGTGTTGTTCGATCCGGTCAGGTCGGCCGAGCCCCCGATCGTCTCGGGCAGCTGCTCGTTGATCGGGCCCAGCGCCATCTCGGAAGCCTTGCGGGTCGCCACCTTCTGCGGGTTGGCGGCGAGTTCCCTGATATAGGCGTCGAGCGAGAAGCCGGCCGGCAGCGCGCCCGCCATGCGGCGCTCGAACTCGGCGCGGTCCTTCGAGGCGGCGAGGCGCGCTTCCCAGGCGCTGCGCAGCGCCGTGCCGCGATGGCCGGCCTCGGCCCAGGCGGCCTTGATGTCCTCGGGGATGACGAAGGGCTCGGCGGTCCAGCCGAGATGCTCGCGCGCCGCCGCGACCTCGTCGACGCCGAGCGCGGCGCCGTGGGTAGCGGAGGTGCCCTGCTTGTTCGGCGCGCCATAGCCGATCACGGTGGTGCACTGGACGATCGACGGGCGCGGATCGGCCTTGGCCGCCTCCAGCGCCCTGTTGATGCTGTCCGGGTCGTGGCCGTCGCACGACACGGTGTGCCAGCCGGTGGCGGCGTAGCGGGCGAGCACGTCCTCCGACGAGCTGAGCGAGACCGAGCCGTCGATCGTGATCCTGTTGTCGTCCCACAGCACGATCAGGCGGCCGAGCTTCAGATGGCCGGCGAGGCCGATCGCCTCATGGTTGATGCCTTCCATCAGGCAGCCGTCGCCGGCGATCACCCAGCTATAGTGGTCGACCAGGTCGGTGCCGAAGGTGGCGTTCAGGTGGCGCTCGGCGATCGCCATGCCGACCGCGGTGGCGAGGCCCGAACCGAGCGGGCCGGTGGTCGCCTCGACGCCCGCCAGCTCGAAATTCTCGGGGTGGCCGGCGCACGGGCTGTGCAGCTGGCGGAAATTGCGGATGTCCTCGATCGTCGGGCGCGCATAGCCGGTCAGGTGGAGCAGCGCGTAGATCAGCATCGATCCATGGCCCGCGGAGAGGACGAAGCGGTCCCGGTCCGGCCATTTGGGCTGGGTCGGATCAAATTTCAGATGCTTCGTGAACAGCTCGGTCGCGACATCGGCCATGCCCATCGGCATGCCGGGGTGGCCCGAATTGGCGGCCTGCACCGCGTCCATCGAGAGCGCGCGGATGGCATTGGCAAGCTGCCTCGATGCAATCGTCATAGGAAACCTTCTGCAGACCGGCGGGATCGATCGAACAAGGCCATATTCCTTGCTCGCGCGGCTCCTTTGTCGTGCCGGAGCGGCATCGTCAACCATTGGGGCTGTGGTTCGGGGCGCTTGCGGGCCGTCACGAGGCTGCTATTCCTCCGAATCGATGACCGATCACCGCCTGATACTGGCGCTAGGCCGCCTCGAACGCGCGATCACCCGGCTCGAAGCCGGGGTCGATGCCGCGCCCTCTTTCGGCCATGACGAGAATGAGGCGCTGTTCCGCCTCGCCGAACGGCATCGCACGCTGCGCGAGGCGACCGAATCGGCGATCGAGCGGATCGACCGTCTGTTGGGGGCGAACTGATGGCGGATGTCGATGTCGACGTTGCGGGCCGCCGCTACCGCCTGAGCTGCCGCGACGGCGAGGAGGACCATCTCCGTGCGCTCGTCCACATGGTCGGCGCCAAGGCCGAGGAACTGACCGGCGCGCTGGGCGAGATGACCGAGGCGCGCACCCTGCTGCTGTCGGCGCTGCTGCTCGCCGATGAGCTCAACGACCTGCGCGGCGCGGCCGCGGTCGCCCGGAAGGACCCCGAGCCCTCGACCGTCGCCGCCGAGCCCGATCCCGCCTATGCCGTCGCGATCGAACGCATCGCCGAACGCGTCGAGCGACTCGCTGACCGCATGGAGCGGGACGGCCAGTAATGTCCTGGTCATGCTGAAGCTGTTTCAGCACGACAGGCTTCGCACTGCCGCCGCTCCCTTGAGCCCGTCCGGCTTTGCACCTACATATGATCATGGCGGGTACTGCCCGGCACGAGCTGCAGAGAACATCCCTGAGGCGATTCACATTCCTAGGGGGCTGTCCCTGCCCGGATCCTGGTCCGGTGCACATGGTCCCCACCTGATGCTTATGGCGTCAGAGGATATTCCAGCAAACGACCATGGCGGTCCCGCCACCTCCTCCCACCCCCGCCGAGCCGTCGATGGACGCTGATCCGTCGAAGCCGGCGCTGCGTGCCGAACTGCGCGCTGTTCGCGATGCCTTCGTGCTCGATCTGGCGCCGGGCGAGCGCGCCCGGCTGGAAGCGCGGGCGGCCGACCATCTGCTGCGCATCGCCGGTGGCGCGGGCTCCATCGCCTTTTATGTCGCGATGGGCAGCGAGATGGGATGCGCGGCGGCAATTGCCGCTACGGCAGCGCGGGGAATCGCCGTCGCACTGCCCCATGTCGAGTCGCGGTCCGCGCCGATGCGCTTCCTGCGCTGGACGCCGGGCGATCCGCTCGAAACCGGCTGGCGCGGGCTGCTGCAGCCTGGCCCCGAATCGGTCGAGCTGCGCCCCGATCTGATCGTCGCGCCGCTGCTCGGCTTCGACTCGGCGTTCAACCGAATCGGGCAGGGCGCTGGCTTTTACGATCGCGCCTTCGCCGCGCTGCCGCAGGCGCGCCGGATCGGGTGGGGCTGGTCGATCCAGCAACGACCCGCCATAGGCTGCGATCCGTGGGACGTGCCGCTCGACGCGGTCGTCACCGAGGCGGGCGTGATCGAAGGGAAAAGCGCGTGACGAACCAACCGAGCTGGCGGAAACCCGCCGGCATCTTCCTGATCTTGCTCATCATTTTGGTTTGGGCCGTGATCGTCGCTACGGCCTCGCCATGGATCGGGACGCTGCCTGCGCTGGTCCAGGCGCCGGTCTACATCGTTGCCGGGATCGTCTGGATCCTGCCCCTCAAGCCGCTGCTTGCCTGGATGGAGACCGGCCGCTGGCGCCGCTGAACCTCGTAAAAATACGGGGGGCATTAACCGGATGTATCGAATCTCGCGCTATGCCGACCCCTGAGATCAGGGGTGTCACGGTGAAAGAAGAAAGAATAGCCGAGAAGTCTGCTGCGCGCGCCGAATGGCGGCGTCTGTACGACATGATCGGCAAACTTCTGTTCGATCACGGGCTGGAACCGTCCCCGGCGAATTTCGAACTGTGCCACCGCTATCTGTCGGGCCGCGATGCCGGGCTCAACGCGACGGTCGACCGCGCGATCGCCAAGGATGGCGGGCTGACCGACGCGGTCGCCGGGACGATCGCGGCCCGGCTGGACCCCGGCCTGTCGACCGACGAGTTGTCGCGCATGGCGCTGGAGGCGCAGGGCTATCTCGAACAGATGACGACGATTCTCGCCCGTTCGGGCGACGATGCGCGTGATTATGGCCAGGCGCTGGCCCATGAAGCCGAGGGGCTGGAAGCCGACGGGTCGCCCGCTCTGGCGGTGAAGAAGCTTGTCGGCCTGACCCGGACGATGATCGACAAGGCCCAGGCCGCCGAGGAGGATCTGCGCCGCACCGAGCAGCAGATGAGCGCTATGCGCAAGGATCTCGCCGCGGCGCATCGCAAGGCGAACAGCGATCCGCTGACCGGCCTCCCCAACCGCCGGGCACTCGACCAGCATCTGCGCGGCGCTTTCGAGAATGCCCGCCGCACCGCGGCGCCGCTCGCCCTGGCGATCTGCGACATCGATCATTTCAAGCAGTTCAACGACACTCATGGCCATCAGATCGGCGACGAGGTGATCAAGTTCGTCGCCTCCTCGCTCGGCCGCGTCGCCGGTAGCGACGTGTTCGTCGCGCGCTATGGCGGCGAGGAATTCGTGATGGTGTTCGAGCGTGCCGCCGCCGGCAAGGCGATGGCGACCATCGACAAGATTCGCGCCGCGATCGCCGCGCGCGAGCTGAAGGTGACGCACACCGGCCAGTCGCTCGGCCGGCTGAGCTTCTCCGGCGGGCTTGCCGCGCTCGACCTCCAGGATTCGCCGGGTTCGCTGCTCAAGCGCGCCGACGCCGCGCTCTACCGGGCCAAGCAGGAAGGCCGCAACCGGATCCGCGCGGCGGAGTGATTTCTCTTTGGCGTCATCCCGGCGTAAGTCGGGATCTCCCTTTCTTCTTTCCAGCCGATGCGGCAAGGCGCTGAGATTCCTGCTTTCGCCGGAATGACGGGAGGCCGGGATTGGCGCTCGGCCGTCGCTTCCTCTATGGGAGCGGCATCAGCAGTTCAGCGAGAGCGATCGAATGCCCGGCGCCGCCCCCTTCCGTTCGATCCACCGTCACGGCTTCGTGCGCGTCGGCGCCGGCACGCCGGTGGCGAGCGTCGGCGACGTCGCAGCGAACGCGGCCGGTATCCTCGATCTGGCGCGCCGTGCCGATGCCGAGGGCGTCGACCTTCTGGTCCTGCCCGAGCTGGCCCTGTCCTCCTACGCGATCGATGATCTGCACCTGCAGGACGCCCAGCTCGATCGGGTCGAGGCCGAGCTGGCGGGCATCGTCGCGGCAAGCGCGGACCTCGGGCCCGTGCTGCTGGTCGGCGCGCCGATCCGCCGTAACGGGAGGCTCTACAACACGGCCGTGGTGGTCTCGCGCGGCCGCATCCTCGGCGTCGTGCCCAAGAGCTTCCTGCCCAATTACCGCGAATATTACGAAAAGCGCTGGTTCGCGCCCGGCGCCGGCCTGACCGGGCTCGCCATACGGCTGTGCGGGCAGGAGGTGCCGTTCGGGCCGGACCTTATCTTCGGCGCGGACGACCTCGAGGACTTCACCTTCCATGTCGAGATTTGCGAGGATTATTGGGCACCGTTGCCGCCGTCGACGGCGGGGGCGATGGCGGGCGCGCTGATCCTGTGCAACCTGTCCGCCTCCAACATCATCATCGGCAAGGCACGCGACCGGGCGCTGCTCGCCGCGTCGCAGTCGACCCGCGCGATCGCCGCCTATTGCTATTCGGCGAGCGGGCCGGGCGAAAGCACCACCGACCTCGCCTGGGACGGGCAGGCGATGATCCACGAAATGGGTCAGATGCTCGCCGAATCGACCCGCTTCGGCATGGACCCGGAGCTGATCGCCGCCGACATCGACGTCGCACGGCTGCGGCTCGAACGGATGCGGATGGGCACGTTCAACGACTGCGCGGCCGCGAACGGCCATCCCGAGACGCGCTTCCGCACGATCGGTTTCGACCATCGCCCGCACCGCGCCGACGTCGGGCTGCGGCGGGCAGTGGCGCGCTTCCCCTTCGTCCCCGCCGACCCCCGCGAACTCGACGCCGACTGCTACGAGGCGTTCAACATCCAGGTCGACGGGCTGGTGAGGCGCTTCCGGTCGACACGCGGCAAGGCGATGGTGATCGGCGTGTCTGGGGGGCTCGATTCGACCCATGCGCTGATCGTCGCGGCAAAGAGCTGCGACCGGATCGGCCTGCCGCGCACCGCGATCCGCGGCTACACCATGCCCGGCTTCGCGACCGGCGACGCGACCAAGGGCAATGCCTGGGCGCTGATGCGCGCGCTCGGCATCACCGCCGGGGAGATCGACATCCGCCCGGCGGCGCAGCAGATGCTGGCCGACATGGCCCACCCCTTCGCGCAGGGGCAGCCGGTCTACGACGTCACCTTCGAGAATGTGCAGGCGGGCCTGCGCACCGACTATCTGTTCCGCCTCGCCAATCAGCATGACGGCTTCGTCGTCGGCACCGGCGACCTCAGCGAACTGGCGCTCGGCTGGTGCACCTATGGCGTCGGCGACCAGATGAGCCATTATGCGGTCAATGCCGGCGTACCCAAGACGCTGATCCAATATCTGATCCGCTGGTGCGTGCGGACCGGCCAGTTCGATCCGACCACGGACGAGATACTGACGGCGATCCTCGGCACCGAGATCTCGCCCGAGCTGGTCCCCGCCGACGCGTCGGGCGCGATCCAGAGCACCGAGGCGAAGGTCGGGCCCTATGAGCTCAACGACTTCTTCCTCCATCATGTCGCACGGCTGGGATTGAAGCCGTCGAAGGTCGCCTTCCTCGCCTGGCACGCCTGGAAGGATGCCCGGGCCGGGCTGTGGCCGGCCGGCTTCCCCGACGAGCTTCGCAATGCCTATGACCTGGCGACGATCCGGTCGTGGCTCGAGAAATTCCTGTTCCGCTTCTTCACCATCAGCCAGTTCAAGCGATCGGCCATTCCGAACGGGCCGAAGCTGTCGGGCGGAGGCGCGCTGTCGCCGCGCGGCGACTGGCGGGCGCCGTCGGACGGAACGGCGACGGTCTGGCTCGACGAGCTGGCCGCCGCACTTGACGGCGTCGAGGACTGAGCGGACCCCCGCGCCCATGCCGGCCGCGCCCCTGACCCGCTATCGCTGCGTCCTGCTGCGGCGGAGCGGCGCGTCCGAAATCCGGATCGTCCGCGCCGAGGATGCGGCGGCGGCGCGCGCTCGGCTCGCGGCGGCCGGTCTCGACCCGGTCAGTGTCGAGGCGATCGGCCCCAGCCTGCTCGATCGGCTGGGCGACCGCATCGCGCGGGGCGGCTGGCGCCTGCCGCGCTGGCGGCCCGCCCTGGCACCCGGACTGGCGCTTCCGGCGGGACGGGCCCGCACGGCCGTGCTGCTCATCCTCGCGACCATTCCGCTGACAACGGCGGTCGCGGCCTGGGGGCTGGCCGGCTTCGACCGCTGGCAGGCATCCCGCCTTGCACGGCGAGAGGCGCCTGCGCTTGCCGCCTATGCGCGCAGCGCGGCGACCGAGGCGGCGCGCGTCCGCATCGACGCGGTGATGGCCGCGCCGCCGGTCAGCGCGCTGGCCGACCGGCTGCGCGCCGTCCTGCCCGATGAGGCTGGGCTGGCCGGCATGGAACTGGCCGCGGGCGGCGAGCTGACCGTCGAGATCGAAACCCCGGACCCCGACCGGCTCCGCCCGGCGCTCGCCGCCGATCCGCTGCTCGGCTCGCTGCGCGAGGTGGGGCAGGCGATGACCCAAAGCGGGACGATGCGGGTGACGCTGCGGGGGCGGATCTGACGATGCGGCCCGCCCTTCGCTGGACCGCGACGACCGGAATCGGCGCGGGTCTCGCCCTGCTGCTCGCCTGCGGGCTCGCCTGGGCCGGGCTCGATGCGCTCGCCAAGGCGCGAGAACGGCTCTGGGCGGTTGAGGCGCGTGCCAGCGCGGGGGTGGTGCCAGCGCAACCTCTGCTGCCCGCCGAGGCATCGCACGGTCAGGAGGACCGGCGCTCGGCGGAGGCGGCCCTGACCGCGGCGATCCGCGGCGCGGCGGCCGACCGGCGCCTGCTGCTGGAGCGGGTCGCGCCGATCGCCGCCGATCGGGCGCTTCCCGCCGAGCTTGCCGCCGAGGTCACCGTCTCGGGGTCCGAGGCGGACGTGCTGGCCTTTGCGCGCGCGATCGAGACCGCGCGCCCCGCGATTCGCTTCGCGCGCTGGCGGATCGGACCGACCGGGCCTGCCGAGACCGCGATCCGGCTCGATGCCCGGGCGATGGCTATATGGGAGCCGCGCTGATGCGCCGCCCGCCCGCCGGATCGCTGTGGATCGCGGGGGCCGTGCTGGTCGCACTGGCCGTCCCCGCGACGCTGCTGTGGCGCGCGCAGCCGCCGCTGCCGGATATTCCCGCCCGCGGCGACACGGTCCAGCCCGTGCCGGTGGAGGCCGCGGAGGAGGGCGCAGGCCGTCGCCTGTTTCTCGATCCGCTCGATCCAGCCAACGCCCCGGCGGCCGAGGACGCGCCCAGGCTGATCGGCATCGCCGGCCGCCTGCCCGACAAGGCGATTGCGATGGTCCGCACCGCCGACGGCACCAGCAAGGTGTTGTCGCCCGGCGAGAGCTTCGAAGGATGGCGCCTCGAAAGCCTGTCGCCCGACGCGGCGATGTTCAGCAAGGGCAGCCGGCGGGTGCGGTCCTTCCTGCCGGCGGCGGAGCCGGAGGCGGAAGCGGTGTCCGGCGAGGACGAGGGGCAGTAGGCCCCCACTTCGGCGTCACCCTGGCAAAAGCCAGGATCTCATTGCCTTTTCCGGGGCGAAAGAAGGGAGATCCCGGCTTTCGCCGGGATGACGGCGTCGGGAAGAGCCCTCAATAGACCCCGGAGATCTCGACCGGCAGGCGGCGGCCCGGCGGTTCGAGGAGGAGCGGCGGGCCCTTGCCGAGCATCGCCTCGTCATAGCGGGTGCGGGCATATTTGGCCTGGGTGACGCTGTTGGCGGCCTCGCGGTCGCGCAGGATGGTCGGCTTCAGGAAGACGAACAGCGTCCGCTTCACATGGCTTTCCTTGCGCGACTTGAACAGCTCGCCGGCGATCGGGATGTCGCCGAGGATCGGCACCTGGCTGCGCGTCTGGGTGCGGTCGTCGCTGATCAGGCCGCCCAGCACGATGGTCTGGCCGTCGTCCGCAAGCACCGACGTCTGGATGCTGCGGCGGTTGGTGATCAGGTCGGCCGCTCCGCTCACGGCACTGGTCAGCGACGACACCTCCTGCGCGACCTCCAGCCGGACGACGTTGCCCTGATGGATGCGCGGCACGACGCGCAGGGTCAGGCCGACGTCCTGCCGCTCGATGGTGGTGAACGGGTTGATCGTGTTGCCGTCTGTCGAGAAGCTGCCGGTGCGGAACGGCACGTTCTGGCCGACGACGATCTCGGCCGGTTCGTTGTCGAGCGTCGTCAGGCTCGGCGTCGACAGCAGGTTGGAGCGGGTCGACTGGCCGATCGCCTGGAGCAGGATACTGAAATTGTCGCCGAAGCGGATATTGGCCGAGCCGCCATTGGGCAGCACCGCGCCCGCCGCCGGCGATCCGATCGCGGTCAGGATCGACTGGAGTGGCAGGCCGGGGCTGGTGAAGGATGTCGCGGCTCCGCTCGCCCGGTCGATCGCCGCCGCGCCGATGCCGAGCTGGACGGCGAGCTGCTCGGCCTGGTCGCCGCTGATCTCGACGATCGCGGCCTCGATCAGCACCTGCGGGCGGCGCACGTCGAGCTGGGCGATCAGCGGCTCGACCTCGGCGATCGCCGCCGGGGTGCCCCGCAGCACGATCGCGTTGAGTTCGGGGGCTGGCTGGACGGTAAGGTCGGGGGTCGAGAAGCCCTTGGGCGTAGCATCGCCACCGCCGCCACCGCCGGCCGCCGTGCCGAGCGTCGCCATGTCGGCCGAACCGCCGCCGAGCGTTGCCGGGGTGGAGCCGAGCGACAGGCCGGCCGCCTGGGCGCCGGCGTTGGATTGCTGGCGGGTGATCCGCGCCCGGCCACCGGCGACCGCGCGGGCGGCCGGGTTGGTGACGGCGCCCTGCTCGCCGAGCACCCCCTGCAGCACCTCGGTCACCGATTCGGAGTCGCCGTTGTTGAGGCGGATCATCCGGGTGATCGGCACGCCCGCGCCCGGCTTGTCGATGGTGTGGGCGAGGCGGCGGGCCTCGGATACCATCGCCGGCTCGCCGCGGACGAGGACGATGTTGCTGCGCTCGTCGGCGACGACGCGGGGGCCGCCGGTCGCGGTGCCGTCGCCCATCACCCCCTGGATCGCGGCGGCGACGTCCCTGGCATTGGCGTAGCGCAGCGTGATGCTGTCGAACCGGCCGCCGCCGCCGCTGTCGAGCGCGCGGGCCAGCTGCTCGATGCGGCGGACATTCTCGGCATAGTCGGTGACGATGATCGCGTTGGGGCTGGCCATCGCCTCGATGCTGCCGAACTGCGCGACCAGCGGGCGGAAGACGCGCGCCGCCTGCTCGCCGGAGACGTTCTGGAGCCGGACCATGCGGGTGGTGACGTCCTGCCCCGACAGCCGCCCGCCCGATCCCGCGTCGCGGATCGCCGAGGCCTGCGGGATGATCCGCCACGACCGGCCCGACCTGACCGCCGCGAAGCCGTGGACGCGCAGCACCGACTGGAACAGGTCCCACACCCCGTCGACCGACAGCGGCTCGGCGGAGGTGACGTTGACGGTGCCCTTGACCGCCGGGTCGAGGATCAGGGTGCGGCCGGTGATCCGCGAGATCTGCTCGGCGACGTCGGCGATGTCGACGGCGCGCATGTTGACGACCACGTCGGCGGCCTGAGGGGAGGATTGCCCGGCGCTCTGCGCCAGGATCGGCGTGCCGGCCATCGCGGCGGCGACCAGGGCGGAGAGAGCGGTGCGGGCGAACAGGGACACGATGGGCTTCCTCAACGGAGGGCGAAGGAGAAGGAGACGCGCTTTCCGCCGCGCAGCACGTCGATCTGGGCGGGGCCGCCGGCCATGACCTGGGCCATCAGCTGGCGGTCGGCGGTGACGGCGGTGGCTGGCAGGCCGTTGATCCGCTCGATCACGTCGCCGGGCAGCAGCCCGGCCTTGCGCGCCGCCGGCGAGGGATCGGCGCCGATGCGATAGGCGCCGCCGACCGGCGCCGCGCCGAGCCCGTCGAGCAGCGAGGCGGCGCTCGCGCCGCTGG
>NZ_LDES01000072.1 GCF_001015195.1 Sphingomonas sp. Y57
CTCAGCAACTTGACAATGCCCCGCCGAAACGTCACAGCCTCGTCCCTCCGGGCCGGAAGCCGCGTTTCCTGGAAGGGGGAAGAACGCTTCGGATGGATGTCGCTCCCGGACCGCGAGAGAGCAAAGGGAGAAAGACCGTGACTTTGGCAAGGAAGAAAGGNAAGACCGTGACTTTGGCAAGGAAGAAAGGGGCCGATCGCGCCCTCTCCGGATTATCCGCCATGCTGATGCTGTCGACC